>NZ_CAXUPW020000055.1:0-728 GCF_964252935.1 Rhizobium sp. LjRoot98 | reverse complement strand
GGAGGCTGCTTTGGCTCGTGGCGATCTTTCGGATGTCGAATGGCGGATTATTGAAGGGCTTTTGCCTGCGGAGCGAGGAAGAAAATCCCGTCCTGCCCATGATAATCGGCGCTTTCTAAACGGGATGCTGCACGTTCTGCGCGTCGGATGCCCTTGGCGGGATATGCACGAACGATACGGCAAATGGAATTCGGTTTATGTCCGTTTCCGGCGATGGGCTGAGCACGGCGTTTGGGATGCCCTTCTGGAAACATTGGTCGGCCTTGGCCTGACTGACGACTGGCAGCACATGATCGATAGCACCACAGTTCGCGGCCATTCGCAGGCAGCGGGCGCTAAAGGGGGACTCATAAGGAGGCTTTTGGTCGATCACGCGGCGGCTTTACGACAAAAATCCATGCCAGAGCGGACGGTCAGGGACGCCCTCTTGGCTTTATCCTGACGGGTGGCGAGACCTCGGACTACAATGCCGTTCCGGCTCTTTTGGCCATGCCAGTCAACAAGCCCAGGCTATTCCTGGCAGATAAGGGGTATGACGGCGACTCTATCCGGGAAGAGCTTTTGATGCGCGGCATCCGTCCCGTTATTCCGCCAAAAGCGAACCGGAAGAACCCGCCTGCCTGTGACTACCGAGCATACAAGGATCGCAATCGTATCGAGCGGATGTTTAATCGTCTCAAGCAGTTTCGCAGGGTCGCCACCAGATACGATAAGACCAGAGCTTCCTT
>NZ_CAXUPW020000054.1:0-861 GCF_964252935.1 Rhizobium sp. LjRoot98 | reverse complement strand
CCGTTGCGCCATGACCCGCCGCCAGTCAAGACCCTCGAACAAAGCCTCGTATTGACCCCTGGAAAGACGCATCGTCCCATCCTGCACCTTGGGCCAGGCAAAGCTTCCATGTTCAAGAATTTTGTAAGTTAGCACCATTCCTGTGCCATCCCACACCAGGATCTTCAGACGATCCCCGCGCTTCGACCGGAAGATCACCGTCACCCCGGAATGCGGATCAAGCTTCAATTCGGTTTGAACCATCAAAGCCAGCGCCTGATGCCCGCAGCGGAAGTCCACCGGCCGCGTCGCGATCAGGATCGGCAGTCGTTGGCCAGCGACGATCATGCCGTCCCTCGCATCGCTCGCACCAGAGCCGCCACACGTTCAACCGGCACGTCACCGGGAACCCGCATCACAACGTCCGGGCCGATCTCCAGCGTCAGGACCGCTGAAACCGCCTCCGGCAGTTTCGGCGGCGCTAAAACACCCACAGCCTCGCTCGGCTCCGCTGTGATCGCCAAAGGCACAAATGCAGGCTCGGCATCCACGTTCTCCGAAGGGCCCGACATAGCCTCAAAAGGCAGGGCCAAAACCCCATCTCGTGCTTGTCGCCGCCAACTGGAAAGTTGGTTTGCTATAACGTCATGACGACGCGCAACATCAACAACACGAACACCGGGCTGAAAGCTTTCCGCTACAATCCGAGCCTTAACGTCATCCGGCCAACGCCGATTTCCCCGGCGCGGCTCGACAACTTCGTAGCGACCCACAAATCCATCTTCTGCCATGCAAATCTCCAGTTAGTCCTGGAAACCTTCTCGCACACGCAGCAAGCCTCAAAATATAGCCAATCCAATGGGGCGGAGACGGCGCTTACGT
>NZ_CAXUPW020000053.1:0-935 GCF_964252935.1 Rhizobium sp. LjRoot98 | reverse complement strand
AGAGGCTGCCTCAAAAAGAGGTGGGTGATTTCAACAGGTTATGATTCCTTCGGATTTGCAAAGATTCGATGGAGTTCACGATGGTCTGGACTGAAATCACCCGTCGGCACTATGCCCGGCGAACGGCACGCTACGCAAGTGACATGACGGATCGGGAATGGGAGCTGGTTGAGCCCTTTCTGCCGATGCCGCGCCGCTTGGGCCGTCCCCGCACGACCGATTTGCGCGAGGTCGTCAACGCTCTGCTTTACATCGCCACGACCGGTTGCCAGTGGCGCATGCTGCCGAAGGATTTCCCGCCCTGTTCAACCGTCCAGCGTTATTTCTACGAGTGGAGGGCGCTGGGGCTTTGGGCACGCATCAACCATCATCTCGTAATGGAGGCCCGCGAGTTGGAGGGCAAGGAGGCAAGCCCGACGGCCGGTGTGATCGATAGCCAGAGCGTCAAAACCACGGAGAGCGGCGGTATACGAGGCTATGATGCAGGCAAGAAAACCAAAGGGCGCAAGCGCCATATCATCGTCGATACGCTTGGTCTGATGGTCGGTCTCATGGTTCACAGCGCCGACATCCAGGATCGCGACGGTGCTCCCGATCTCCTGAAGTCCATCCGCCACAGGTGGCCATGGTTGCTGCATGTCTTCGCCGATGGTGGTTACGCGGGCGACAAGCTGAAGCGGCGGCTGAAGAAGATCGGGCGCTGGACGATTGAGATCATCAAGCGATCAGACAAGGCGAAAGGCTTTCAAGTTCTGCCACGGCGCTGGGTGGTCGAGCGGACTTTCGCGTGGCTCGGTAGATGCCGAAGATTGGCCAAGGACGTCGAGCGCTCCATCGCCTCATCAGAGGCATGGATCATGATCGCCCACATTCGCCTGATAACCAGACGGCTCGTAAGGTATCGATATCGTTGAGGGCTTTTCGAGTCCGACTCT
>NZ_CAXUPW020000052.1:0-1186 GCF_964252935.1 Rhizobium sp. LjRoot98 | reverse complement strand
TTGGCAACCTCCTCCAACCACTCGCGCAGCGGCTGATCGCCACCTTCGACGACATTGAGAACCGTTCCGAGATTTTTGTCTTTGTCGGGGATGTCAGGATTTTCCAAAACCCAAGAGGTGACACCGGCAAACAGAGCACGCGCATCGGAAATCCAGTAGGCATCGCCCCTTGGTGTCGGTAAAAGGGCGGTCGCGATCGAATTGATATCGATGTCGCGCTGATCGGGATCAATGGCGACGAAGTCGAGGGGATTGTAGCATTCCGTATCGCCATTCTCGTCGGCTGGCGAAAAGCGCAACACGCGTGAGAATTTCGACCGGTAGCCGGCCGTGGCCTCATAGGTCTCGCCGCGCATATCGAGAACGACGATGCTGTCTGGCCAGAGGAGACAATTGGGGACGATCAGCGATGCGCCCTTACCCGAACGCGGCGGACCGATGACAAAGCCGCCGACGTCATCACCATCGATCCAAAGCTTTTTGCCGCCGAACAGCTTCGGCTTTGTCAGCCGCCGCCTGCCGGAGCCACGTTGGGTAAAGCCTCCAGGGACTTTGATCAGGCTGCCGCCGATTCTGCCAACGAACACGCCACCGGTGCGCGTCAGGCCGAGGGCGCGCGCCTCCATCGTGCTGAGGAAGCGCGCATCGGTGGATTTCTTTTTCCCCGTCGCAAGCGTGATCAGCATCGCGGCGCCGGCAACAAAACCCGCGCCGGCTGCGATCGCCGGCCGGTGCCACTCACCGGCATAGAGATCGAGACGTGCAGCCTTGTACGAAGCCAGAAGATCGTCCTGCAGCGCCTGAAACATCCATGTCGCATTGTCAAAGGCATAGTAGAGGCCAGCATAGGCAAGCGACGCCACAAACGCAGCCGTGGCTACGGCAATGAGAGCGCCAAACAGCAGGAGGGCTGGGTTCATAGCGCATCCGCCTTGGTGAACACGATCTCCGAAACTACCCTGCGTCCATCCGGCGTGCGCGCGAGCTGAACGACGATCGGAATAACCTCTTTGAGGTAGTCGATGATCTCCTGTTTTTTCAGGTCCATGCCGCTTTGCATGACCATCAACGCCAAGCGCTCATAGGCCGATCGCCCCGAATTCGCGTGCACTGTAGTCAGCGAGCCGGGATGGCCGGTATTGATCGCCTGCAAGAAGGAGAAGGCTTCTGCCCCGCGAAGTTCGCC
>NZ_CAXUPW020000051.1:0-1388 GCF_964252935.1 Rhizobium sp. LjRoot98 | reverse complement strand
GGCCGACTCGACAGTGGCGGTGAGTGGCCGCGACACGATCTTCGACTTTTCGGGCACCGGCGGTGACCGGATCGATCTGTCGGCGATCGATGCGAACACCGCAGCATCCGGCAATCAGGCCTTCACCTACGTCGGCACCGCGGCGTTCACCGGCAAGGCCGGAGAACTGCGCTACGTCAAGGCTGCCTCCGACACCTATGTCTACGGTGATGTCAACGGTGACGGGAAGGCCGATTTCGCCATTCACCTGGATGATGCCGTCTCGCTCGCCAAGGGATATTTCGTGCTGTAACGTAGTGAGGCCGCTAAAGCGGCCTCATCCCCATTCAAACAAACCAGAGGCGGACCAAACCGCCTCTGGCGGCAACAATCGGTGACGCAATCTTGCGGCGGATTGCTGTGCCCGTTCCTTGCGTCAAGCGTCAGCTTCAAAGTGAAAACGACTTGGCCGGAACCTGAAGCGGGGATCTGCACCCGGTTCGTCTGTGGAGGTTACCTCCCAAATTCCAGCACTTAAACGGGAGCCCTTAAGTATGGCTATTACCTCAACCAAAACGCTCGCGGGATTTCCGAATGCGACCAACACCGGTCTTCCGGATGGCGTTATCCTGACCCCATCTGGCGATGTAAACGTCACCAAGGCAGGCACTGTCATCAATGCTCTTGATGTCAAGGGAACGATTTGGGTCATGGCCCCGAACGTCACAATTCAAAATAGCCGCATCACCTCTACTGACTGGACGGGCATCTGGATCAAGCCAGGCATTACGGGCACCATCGTTAAAGACAACGAGATTCTAAACGTTGGAAGCAGCAAGGATGGCGCGAACGGCATTTTTGGTTCGGGTACCTTCTTGCGTAACGATATCCACGACGTGGAGAACGGCATCAATGTGACAGGCGCAAGCCTTATCCAGGATAATTATATCCACGATATGAATGCTCCTAATGTCCGTGCCGGCACAGTTTGGGGTGGCCCGCACTACGATGGCATCGAGATCAACGGCGGCGTTTCAGGCGTCGATATTCGACACAACACGATCATCAACGACAATGGCCAAACCTCGGCCGTGATGATCAACAATGACTTCGGGCCGGTTTCCGACATTCAGATAGACGGCAACTATCTCGCAGGCGGCGGCTATACCATCTACTCAGATGGCAGTTTCAGCAGCACCGATAAAATTTCCGGTGTTGAAATCACCAACAACGAACTCGGTCAGGGCCATTGGGGCTATTATTACTTCAAGGGCAATACACCCCTCCTGTCGAACAATGACGAAATCGGCACCAATTGGCCAACGCCCGTTCCTACTGGCGCGACAAGCGGGGATGACATTCTCACCGGCACGGCGGGGATCGACTCGATTGACGGCCTTGCCGGCAAT
>NZ_CAXUPW020000050.1:0-1505 GCF_964252935.1 Rhizobium sp. LjRoot98 | reverse complement strand
TAAGACCGTATGTCCGTCTTCGTAGCTGAGGTGGCTCGCCCTACACTGGTCTTCCGAGGGTTGCTCGGATAGGCCGAGCCGATCCTCATCACAGGAGGACGAGCCGTGGCAGATTATAGAGAAGTATTTGTCGGAATCGATGTTGCCAAGCTGAAGAACGCGATTGCTGTTGCCGAAGCTGGCCGGGATGGAGAGGTTCGCTTTTGGGGTGAGGTTGATGCGTCCGATACCAGCATGCGCCGTATCATCCAGCGGATAGCCGCAAAGTTTGACCGCATTCATTTCTGCTACGAGGCGGGCCCGACCGGGTATGGCCTCCATCGGCTGATCCAATCCCTTGGCCATGAATGCATGGTTGTCGCCCCATCATTGATTCCAAGGAAGCCTGGCGACCGGGTGAAGACGAACCGTCGAGACGCACTCGCGCTCGCCCGGCTATTGAGGGCCGGCGAGCTTACGGCAGTGTGGGTTCCCGACGAGGGCCATGAGGCTATGCGCGATCTTGTTCGTGCTCGAGCTGCTGCTGTCGAGACATTACGGGTTCATCGGCAACAGGTAGGTGCCTTTATGCTCAAGCATAGTCGCATCTATCCACGCAAGAAGGGCTGGACAATGCGATATCTGTGCTGGCTGCAGGAGCAACAGTTCGATCACCCCGCGCATCAGATCGCTTTGCAGGAAATGGTTGAGGCGGTCCGCATCTCGAAGGAGCGTGTCGAACGGCTGGAGAAGGTGATTGAGGAGTTTCTACCCACTTGGTCTCTTGCGCCCGTCGTTCGAGCACTACAGACGTTACGAGGGGTCGATTTGATCGTCGCTGTCACCTTCGCAACAGAGGTCGGTGACGTCACCCGATTTGAAAGCCCCCGCCAACTGATGGGCTATCTCGGCTTGGTTCCTGGTGAACGATCAACGGGTGAGACAGTCAGACGGGGCTCAATCACCAAGGCAGGCAATGGACGTGTTCGGCACATGCTGGTCGAGAGCGCTTGGACATATCGCCATCCGCCGAAGGTTGGCGCGAGGAAGCTGTACCGTATGGAGCAAGCTCCATCGAGAGTGCGGGAGATCGCATGGAAAGCCCAAAGCCGGTTGACAGCTCGCTATCGTGTGTTGACCGGACGAGGAAAGCGAACGACGGTGGTTTGTACCGCCATTGCCCGCGAGCTGAGTGGCTTCATGTGGGCCGTTGCAAGGGAGGCGCAGTCGATCAAATCGTAGATCGCCGCATCGAACTTGCACCTCGCGCATGGGCGGAGGCGGGACAACGGCAGGGGAACACCCGTCATCCGCTTTGTGGCCGACACTTGATCGACGCCCGCAGTAAGATAGGAACAGCCCCGGACGCACAATCGGGAATGCGGTACCCAACCCGCGCATCAGAGCTTGATCACCGACGTCCTTGAGTTCCGCCTCCACCCATGCGCGATCATTACCATTAACAGCCGCTGCTTGAAGCGGGAGGTTCCTTGCGCTCAAAGCATTGACAACGGACATCAGAGCGG
>NZ_CAXUPW020000049.1:0-2213 GCF_964252935.1 Rhizobium sp. LjRoot98 | reverse complement strand
TTCTTCAGCATCCCCACGGATGAAATCGACTATCCGCTCGCGGTTGACCGTCGTCGGCGGCAAGGTCGTTTACGACCGCGTCTCTGGTTCGCCCGCGCTTGCGCAACAGGGTTCGATGGTAATCGGCGATTGCGCCACTACGCGGCATGGCCGGCTCACTTGGCTGTATCCTCGGTCAAACCAGCCCATCGAGGACCGCCCGGACTAGCGACGCGTTCGGCATTCGGTGGGCACTTTAGGTGTGCAAATGACAGCGCGGGATTCAGACAGGCAAACTTTCGCCCCCTCAAGTTACAGCCCGCCAATCTGAAAGCCGCTGGAGGACCAATTTCAATTGTCGCCGATACTATAAGGAAGGACCGTCCGCACGTCGTGATCGACATGGAGTTTTCTCATGAGAGGCGGGACGGCGCGCTGAAAACACTGCGTCCTCTCGCAGATACGGCATGAAATCCCGATGGGATCAAAGCTCGAGCGATTTGAGAGATCGAGGTCGTCCGCATAGACGAAAGCAGAGGCGTAGGAGATTTCGCATCCAAACGCGATGGCGTATTGCGGCAGTGAGCTATTGAAACCGCCCCCGCCCTTGGTGATCTGCGTCGCAAGACACAGATAGCGGACGCCGTCCGGCGTTTCCGCCAGTTGCCTGATGATGCGGCCATGCGCCTCGAACGCCTGGTGGACATTCCACAACGGGCAGGCCGCCCCAAATCTGGCAAACTGCAGTTTTGTCGCGCTATGCCGCTTGGTAATGTTTCCCGCCCTGTCGACCCGCGCGAAGAAGACCGGGACGCCCTTTTCGCCCGGACGCTGTAGTGTGCTGAGCCGGTGACAGACTTGCTCCAGACTCGCACCGAAACGCGACGCCAGAAGTTCGAGATCGTGGCGCAACAGGTTTGCAGCGGACTGGAACGCTCTGTAAGGCAACAGCAAGGCACCGGCAAAATAGTTGTGAAGCCCGAT
Source organism: Rhizobium sp. LjRoot98 (assembly GCF_964252935.1). Lineage (NCBI taxonomy): Bacteria > Pseudomonadati > Pseudomonadota > Alphaproteobacteria > Hyphomicrobiales > Rhizobiaceae > Rhizobium > Rhizobium sp. LjRoot98. The sequence goes on along the minus strand of NZ_CAXUPW020000049.1, from coordinate 1,250 downwards.
GCGACAGATGTCCGCCGCTTCCTTGGTCCGGAAGTTGCCGGTCTTGGCCACCTTGTCGACAGTTTCCGCGGCCTGCAGCTGCGCAATTTGCAGAGCCAGCTGAAAGTCGCGGCTGGTCGCCGGAATATATGCGTTAAGTGACAAAATCCGTGTCTTCGGATCGAAATGGCGCAGGATGTCCCGCCCAGGCTCGGCTCGGACGACTTTTACATTGTGCACCCTTTGAAGATAGTTCGTCAGGACCGCATGGCGGTCATCGTGTTCGAGCCCAAGCTCGCCTGCCAGCTCTTCCGCCTGCACATCCAGGTCATGAATGTAGTTGTCCACGAAATGAAAGAAGTCCCGGACCTCTTCGTATGGCGTCGCTTCCGCAGCGAGCGTCGATCGGCCCATGCTGTCATTGAGGCTCGCCAGCTGCTCGCTGTTTCGCCGATAGGCCTGGTGGGCCCGGACCAGGGCATGCGCCAGAGACGGGGCGTTCTGGGTGATGAGTTTAAGCTCCTGCAGATTTGGGGTATAGGATTCGAACAGGGGATCGGTCAGCGCTTCGGAAAGGGCCGACAACAACCGGTCCCCTTCGCCTGCCGAAAGTTCGCTCAAATCTATCTTAAACTTATCGACCAGGGCGACAAGCACAGCGGCCGAAACCGGCCTCTGATTGTTTTCGATCTGATTGAGATAGCTTGTTGAAATACCGATCCGGTCTGCAAATTGGCTCTGAGTGGCCTTGAGGCCTTCACGCAGGGATCGGATTTTCCGGCCGATAAAGAGCTTCCGCATCGCCATGTTTGCACTTTCGCAAATTTCAGTTTGCAAAATTCTATATTAAGCAATGCCGCCCGATCAACCATTTTCTCGAAAGGCCCAAACACGTATGAATGTTCATGTCGAAGCACGTGGATGGAGTGATAATGCGTTCAATACGTGACCAGCTTGGCGTTCGCCGCGCCGAGGCGCGTCTTGGCGGCGGACAGAAGCGCATCGATGCCCAGCATGCCAAGGGCAAGCTGACGGCGCGCGAGCGTATCGAGGTGCTGCTCGACGAGGGCTCGTTTGAAGAATACGACATGTATGTCACCCACCGCGCCGTCGATTTCGGCATGGCCGAGCAGAAGGTGGCGGGCGATGGCGTCGTCACCGGCTGGGGCACGATCAACGGCCGCCAAACTTACGTCTTTTCCCAGGATTTCACCGTGCTTGGCGGCTCGTTGTCCGAAACCCACGCCCAGAAGATTTGCAAGATCATGGAT
>NZ_CAXUPW020000048.1:0-2228 GCF_964252935.1 Rhizobium sp. LjRoot98 | reverse complement strand
TAAAGGCCTATCCGGCAGAGACGACGGAAGCCTTCTGCGATGGTCCGTATCGGGCTTTGCCTTCTTCGGCGGGATTCCTCTGTCGATCCTCTATGATAACACGAAGATCGCGGTGGCCCGGATACTGGGCGACGGCAAACGAAAGCGCACGCGGGTTTTTGGCGAGCTGCATTCGCACTACCTGTTCGAGGATCGTTTCGGCCGTCCGGGAAAGGGCAATGACAAAGGCAAGGTCGAAGGCCTGGTCGGATATTGCCGCCGCAATTTTATGGTCCCACTGCCTACCTTTGCCAGTTTTGCGGCCCTGAACGCCTATCTGGAAGACAAATGCCGTCATCGCATGAAGGACAGGCTGCGTGGACATCATGGCACGATCGAGGAGCGGCTCCCCCATGACATCGCTGCCTTTCGTCCCCTTCCGGTGGTCGGCTACGATCCGTGCGACAAACGCGCTGGCCGGGTGAGTTCGCTCTCGCTGGTCCGCTATAAGGGCAACGACTATTCGGTCCCCGTCGCCTTCGGGCATAGGGATGTTCTAGTCCGCGGTTATGTCGACGAGGTGGTGATCTCATGCGGAGCCGACGAGATCGCCCGCCATTACCGATCCTGGGAGACGGAGGACTTCGTCTTCGACCCCTTGCACTATCTCGCTTTGATCGAGCGAAAGACCAATGCGCTGGATCAGGCCGCGCCGCTGCAAGGTTGGAACCTGCCGGAATGCTTCGCCACCATCCGTCGCCTGATGGAAGCCCGGATGGGGAAAAAGGGCAAGCGTGAGTTCGTGCAGGTTCTGCGCCTGATGGAGGTCTTCCGGCAGGAGCAGGTGATCGCCGGCATCGAGGCAGCGCTGGAACGCGGGACGATCGGCTTTGACGCTGTCAAGCATCTGGTGTTGTGCCATGTGGAGCGCAGACCGCCACGGCTCGACATGACCGTTTATCCCTATCTGCCCAAAGCTCATGTGGCCGCGACCTCACCGGGCAACTATCTGAGCCTGCTGTCGGGAGCGCACCCATGAGCGACACGCCGCAAATCCTGCTTGCCCATCATCTCAAGGTGCTGAAGCTGCCGACGTTCCTGCGCGAATACGACAAGGTCGCCAGACAGAGTGCTGCCGAGGGTGTGGATCATACCCGCTATCTGTTGAGGCTCGCTGAGCTGGAACTAATCGACCGGGAACGCCGCATGGTCGAGCGCAAGATCAAGGCCGCCGGTTTCCCGGCGGTCAAAAGCATCGACAGCTTCGACTTTCTGGCCATCCCGTCGCTGAACAAGATGCTGGTTCTGGAACTGGCCCGTTGCGATTACATCAACCGCAATGAGAACGTCATCGCGGTCGGCAATTCCGGCACGGGCAAGACGCACATTGCGCTGGCCCTTGGTCTGGAAGCCTGCCGCAAGGGCCGCACCGTTGGCTTCATCACCGCCTCGGCGCTCGTTCACGAACTGCTTGAGGCCAGAGACGAGAAACGTCTGCTGAAGCTGCAGAAGCAGCTTGCCCGCTTCAATCTGCTGATCATCGACGAACTGGGATACGTCCCCTTGTCCGCGACGGGAGCCGAGTTGCTGTTCGAGGTGTTCTCACGCCGCTATGAGCGCGGTTCCACCATCGTTACGTCCAACCTGCCATTTGATGAATGGACCAGCGTCTTTGGATCGGAACGCCTGACGGGCGCATTGCTCGACCGGCTGACCCACCATGTGCATATCCTGGAATTGAATGGCGACAGCTACCGCCTGGCGTCGGCAAGGAAATCCCGGCGACCACAACCGCCGGAAGTCATCCAACCTGAATAGCCGCCTGCCAATCGACGCCGCAGCATGCATAAGGGCCGGTCGCGACCGGCCCTTATGCATGCTGCCCCAGTGGTGCACTTTTACTCCGGCGGCGTGGTGCAGTTTTAAACCGGTTTTTGGTGCACTTTCTCTCCGGCGTTGACAGTGACAATCTCGGAAAAGGTTGTGCAGCGATTGATGAAACAAGAGCGCCTGGTCGCCGCCAGACCACGGCGACGGCGTTTTGGCTCGTACCTGGGAGAAATCAGTCCTGCGCCTGAAAACCTGATCAACCGCGACTTCCATGCGAAAACACCGAACGAGAAGTGGCTGACGGACATCACCGAGTTCCAGATCCCAGCCGGCAAAGTGTATCTCTCGCCCATCATAGATTGCTTCGATGGCATGGTGATCAGTTGGTCGATTGGAACGCAGCCAGACGCCAGCTTGGT
>NZ_CAXUPW020000047.1:0-2256 GCF_964252935.1 Rhizobium sp. LjRoot98 | reverse complement strand
GAGTGGAGTAAGAAGCGCAGAAGCGCTTCTCCTCCCCGAACCGTACTTGCACCTTTCAGCGCATACGGCTCTCCATTCAAGCTTGGCCCATGGCCATGGCAACGTCATGGTAGTGCGATGTGACGGTGTTGCGGTCTTCGATCCGGAAGATGTATGGGTTCTCTTCCGGATTTCTCCATCGGAATTGCGCCTTTGGGCTTGAGACAAGCCGTTGCAGCGCTTTTCCGACGGGGTCACCGCGTTCGTTTCGACCAAACACGAGCCAGGTTTTCGCCTTGCCCGGTTCGGGGACCCTGACCCATTTCCGCATCAAGGGTTTGATGCGGGATCGGTACTTGTGTCCCAGCCAATGCGCCATTTTCCAGAACACGACATGGTCGATGCGCCGGAAGACGTACGCCGTGAAGTCGGTGAACTTGTAGAACGCCGCCCATCCCACCAGTTGGCGGTTCAGGCCTGCGATCATGTCGACCGTACTGACACTATGATTGCCGGAAAGGGTTTCGGTCAGTCTGTGGACAAACCCCTTTGCCTTTTCCCTGGGTATCGTCGTGACGATGGACATCCGTCCATGTGCCCCACGCTTGCGGATGATCCGGTGCCCCAGAAAGACGAAGCCGTCATTGACGTGCGTGACATGGGTCTTCTCCATGTTCAGCGCCAACTTCAACTCACCTTCCAGAAACGCCCGGCATTCCTCGCGGATTTCCTCTGCCTGAGCCCTGGTTCCTTTTACGATCACGACGAAGTCGTCAGCGTATCGGCAATAGGCAACAGCCGGTTTCCATTGCCGGTTCTCGCGAACCGTGATGGGGCGGCCCTGCTTGATGCCGAAGTTCCATGCCCATCGGTCCTTGCGGGCCTTGTCGCTCAAATATTTCGCCTCTAGCCACATATCAAACTCGTGGAGCATGATGTTGGACAGGAGCGGTGACAGGACGCCACCTTGCGGAACACCCTCGCTGGAGGCTGTAAACAGGCCACGGTCGATGTGGCCTGACTTCAGGAACCGTTGGAGAAGATCGACGAACCGTCCGTCCTGCACCCGTCGCCGCACGCATCTTAGAAGCAGCCGGTGATGGACCGTGTCGAAGTAGCTGGCCAGATCACCTTCGATGATCCAGCGGCCCCTCGTCGTGTCGGCTCCATCCTGAAGCTGTATCCTTACGGTGCGGACGGCATGATGCACGCTCCGTTCCGGCCGGAAGCCATAGGATAAACGATGGAAATCGCTCTCCCAGATCGGCTCCATGGCCATCAGCATGGCGCGTTGAACGATGCGATCCGTCAGGGTCGGAATACCCAATGGTCGTAGCTTGCCGTTGGGTTTCGGGATATAGATGCGCTTGACCGGCTGGGGGCGATAACTCTCCTCCAGCAGGCTTGCCCGCAGGTCGTCCAGATGCTGATCCAGTTTGACCTGCAGTCTTTGCTTGTCCATTCCGTCGATACCCGGCGTTCGTGCGCCACTTGACGCAAGAACCATCCGAGCGGCCTCGGCAAGCCATTCCCGGTTGGCAATCAGCCGAAGAAGCCGATCAAACCTTCGGTTTGGATCGCTCTTGGCCCATGTTGCGAGCTTGTGCTGCATTTCGCTGATTATCAAAGGTCTTCACCTCTCTTGGTCAGATAGTTTGCACTTCAAGCAATTTGAACTGTTCCCCTTCGCCATGTGGCAGGCTTTCCCTGCCGCGGACTACTACGAGAACTCCGCCAACATGATGGACATCAGGGTCAACTCCCTTGCGACGCAATACTTCGTTGTCATTCCATCATGCCTTCCCTCGTTCATATGCTGGACGTCAGCGTATTGGTGAGGCTGCCGGTCGCAGTCTTTTCCCTTGCGTTCCGCAAGTCGATGCCGATGTCATGGTCTGGCTGCATTCTCCCCATGACCCACCGCGAGCATCCTTACATCTGTGCTCGCTTGCAGATGCACGCCGTCGTACGTGTCTGGCGACATCATCAGCATTCCGCCTGTTAAGCCGTGTAGGCGAAGGCGACCTTTCAGCCCTCAGATGCGAGTTAACCGGTTCGTGTTCCTCAACCTTCCAATACTATAGCCTCGGGAACCATCTTGGCGTAACGACTTCGCCTCAATCCCCTTTACCTGCGGGCTACGTCACCCTGCCAGTTGACGGCAGGTCACCGCCGCTTGGGCTCATGTCCCCTCGCAGCAGGGGACAGGCAAATCTCGAGACCCTCCTTTCTCTTTGCATTCCAGTCATATGCCTCCCCGATTGGGGCGAGGCGCAC
>NZ_CAXUPW020000046.1:0-2259 GCF_964252935.1 Rhizobium sp. LjRoot98 | reverse complement strand
GAGAAAAACGCCAGTGACCGTGCTCGACATCATTGGAGACGAAGGGAGGGTTACCGACGCGCAGGACGCAAAAACTTCTCAACCAAGGACTGAAGCGCAGTCAAAGAACGTAGCCGGCAGCATCAAAAGAACGGCCAACCAGGCCGCCAAAACTAATCCGGAAAACACTGAAATAGCCGACGGCGAAGTCCATATTTCCGTTACGAACAAGGATGGTGAACTTGCTGACGCGCTCGGAAAGGGGTCTGACCAAGGACATGACCTGTTATTTGTCGGCATTGAAACGACGGGGGATGCGACCGGTGGTTATAACCCGCGGATCGAGATCATGACCTCCGCATTTAAAGGAACCGCAGCGATCGTCACGGCGCGCGGTACTGTCCCTGACGAAGACAAGAGCCTGCGAATCCTACTGCCGATCAGCGGCACGGAGCGATCAATGAACGCGTCGGAATTTGCATTTGTGATAGCACGAGCGACGGGTTGCGCTATAACCGCTGTTTACGTCCGCGAGCCAACCCAGACCACACCGGTTCCCAGAGTGAGCGACAGCAGAAACGCACATCTTGCAGCATTCCAGGAACTGGACCAGATCGCCGCCTACTATGAAGTCAAAGTTGAAAAATATGTTCAGGATGGCAGTTCGCCTGAAATTGCGATTCTGAAGCAGGCGCGCGAAGGTCGCTTCAACTTAATTGTTCTTGGCGTCAGTCGCCGGGTAGGTAAGAAACTCTCCTACGGCACTGTTGCAGATACCTTGCTCGAGACAGCCGACCGGTCATTTGTCTTTATTGAAACGTAATCTCGGTAAAAATCGTGATCGCGGCCGCGCGCCCGATATTCCTAAGGATTTTGCTGCGGCAGGACGACTTCGACTGGACCTTTCATGACGATTTCACGGTGTGGGAAAGGTATGGATATACCAGCTTCCTTGAAGGCATCCCACAGGGCCATCAATACCTGGCCTCGTATATTCGTAAGGCCATTGCTTGGATCTGATATCCAAAAACGTAATTTGAAGTTCAACGAAGACGGACCGAAGCCCGTAAGCCAGCAAACAGGAGAAGAATATGTACTGCTGACGCGCGAAATGCTCTTTGCAGCGTCAATGGCTATCTGAACGACTTGGTGAGGATTGCTGTCATAGGACGCCATAAAGTCGATTTCGATGCGGACGTACTCACTGGAGAAGGACCAGTTCACCACCTGCTGGGAGATGAAGTCCTCATTCGGGATGAGGTATTCCTTGCCATCCCGCGTGATGACGGAAACGAAGCGAGAGCGCAGGTCCCGAATGGAACCGAACGTGTCGCCGAGAGAAATCGTATCTCCTGGTTTTATCGACTTATCCAGCAGTATGATGATCCCGGAAATGAAATTCGATACAACCTTTTGAAGGCCAAAACCGATACCCACGCCGACAGCACCGGAGAACACTGTAAGCGCTGTCAAATCTATCCCGGTCGCCGACAGTGCTACTGCACCTGCCACCAGGATCAGGGTGATCTTGATCAATTTGCTGATGAGAACTTTGAAGGACGGCGAAAGGTCGGACCATCCGTGCACCCAATGGGACAGCACATTGCCGACAAGGACTGCGATCCAAATCAATACCCCGGTCAGCAAAAGCGCTTTAAGGATCAATAAGACCGAAATACGGACGGCGCCGAGATTGAGAGCGGCGCTATCCAGCGCCGCCAGAAAGGGGCCATCAAGCCCGATCGCGTAAAGTGCGATATAAACCCAGGTCACCATGGCAACAATGCGCGAAAGCCTGTGGTTGCGAATGATCCGCGTTAGAACGGAAACGACGAACCACGCGCCAGCAAGCGTCAATGCAATAGAGATCAGCCACCGGTGAGAGGGCCAGGTCATCCGGACAAATACGCTCTGGGCTAGCCAAAGCCATACAATCATGACGAGCCAGCCAAGCCGGCGCATGAAGGCTATAATCACCCGAAGAAGATCCGGATTTCCCTTGATCATGCGCGCCCACGCCTCAAGCCTTGGTTCAATCCTTGAAGCGACGAGGTGCGAAAAGACGTATCCCAGTAAAATGATCGCCGCTTGGTAAAGTGTCCACTCGTTGAACGCTACTGCGCGTATCCATAGAAAATACACTTCAACCTGGCGAACAAATGGCGCTGAGGCTTGGTTTAGCATTCGTCAAACTCCGAGACTGCATGAATCCGGGCCGCTTCGAAATTGAATGAAGCATATTTGAATTCACTCAGGAACGACGCGGCTTAGGCAGCTTCA
>NZ_CAXUPW020000045.1:0-2364 GCF_964252935.1 Rhizobium sp. LjRoot98 | reverse complement strand
GTGACCTTCCCCCCAACGCGGTGAGCGACGGGGGCAACGGAGTGATCCACATGGGACTTTTAAACATCATCCGTCGGATGAAGCTGCGCGAGAAGCAGTCGATCCGCGAGATCAGTCGGCATACCGGTTTGTCGCGCAATACGATTGCGAAGTATTTGAACGCTGGCACGATCGAGCCGACGTTCACGGTACCGGAGCGACCGAGCAAGCTTGATCCTTTTGCCGACAAACTGGCGGCCTGGCTGAAGACCGAGGCCGGGAGGTCGCGCAAGCAGCGCCGAACGCTGAAGCAGCTTCATGCCGATCTGGTGGTTCTCGGCTTTACCGGCTCCTATGGTCGGGTCGCCGCCTTTGCCCGTGAGTGGCGGGTTGAGCAGCAGACGACTGGCCGCGGCATATTCGTTCCGCTGTCTTTCCGTGCAGGCGAAGCATTCCAATTCGATTGGAGTGAAGATTATGCCGTGATCGGCGGCGAGCGCACCAAGCTTCAGGTCGCACACATCAAGCTATCGCACAGTCGGGCGTTTCTGGTCAGAGCCTACCTGCTGCAGACGCACGAGATGCTGTTCGATGCTCACTGGCACGGGTTCCGTGTGTTTGGCGGCGTACCTGGTCGCGGCATCTACGACAACATGAAGACCGCGGTCGATCGTGTTGGCCGCGGCAAGGAGCGACAGGTCAACGTCCGCTTCCAGGCGATGACGAACCACTACGTTTTTGCGCCCGAGTTCTGCAATCCTGCCGCAGGCTGGGAGAAGGGACAGGTCGAGAAGAACGTTCAGGATGCCCGACCACGTTTGTGGCAACAGATGCCGGACTTTCCAGATCTGGCGGCGTTGAATATCTGGCTGGAACAGCATTGCCAGGACCTGTGGCGAGAGACGGCGCATGGCACCTTGTCCGGTACGATTGCAGATGTCTGGGCTGATGAGCGGGCAGCATTGATGGCATTGCCTAACGCATTTGACGGCTTCGTCGAGCAGAGCAAGCGCGTCTCGCCGACATGCCTGATCACCTTCGAGCGCAATCGTTACAGCGTGCCTGCGTCTTTTGCGAACCGGCCCGTCAGCCTGAGGATTTATCCCGAGCGACTGGTCGTTGCGGCCGAGGGCAATATCCTCTGCGAACATCCGCGGATCATAGAACGCAGCCACGACAAACCACCACGGACGATTTATGACTGGCGGCATTACCTTGCCGTCATCCAGCGCAAGCCCGGTGCTTTGCGCAATGGCGCACCCTTCCTGGAATTGCCGCCGGGCTTTCGACAACTGCAGGATCAGATGCTTCGCCGCCCCGGTGGTGATCGGGAGATGGCCGACATCCTCGCTCTGGTTCTTCATCACGACGAACAGGTTGTCGTCAGGGCTGTGGAACTGGCTCTGGATCAAGGCGTGGCGACCAAGACGCATGTGCTGAACCTGCTGCATCGGTTGATCGACGGCAAGACGACAGACGGTCCCGATATCGACACGCCACAGGCGCTAACCTTGCTGCGTGAACCCAAGGCCAATGTAGAACGCTATGACGGTCTGCGGGTCCGGATCGTAGGAGGTCGTCATGCGTCATGATCCTGCCAGCGCCGCCGTCGTCATCATGCTGCGTAGCCTGAAGATGTATGGCATGTCTCAAGCCGTCATGGACCTGATCGAGCAAGGCGCTCCAGCGTTTGATGCCGCCGTGCCGATCCTGTCCCAGTTGCTGAAAGCCGAGATGGCCGAGCGTGAGGTCCGGTCCATCGCCTATCACATGAAGGCTGCCCGCTTCCCTGCCTACAAGGACATCTCCGGATATGACTTCGCCGCCAGCGAAATCAACGAAGCGACGGTGCGCCAATTGCACAGATGCGAGTTCATCGACGGAGCACAGAATATAGTGCTTGTCGGCGGACCGGGCACAGGAAAAACACATGTCGCGACCGCCCTCGGTATCCAGGCGATCGAGCATCATCGCCGCAAGGTCCGCTTCTTCTCGACCATCGAACTGGTCAACGCGCTCGAGCAGGAGAAGGCTAAAGGCAAGGCAGGCCAGATCGCTGAGACGCTGGTTCGTCTCGATCTGCTGATCCTCGATGAGCTCGGATACCTTCCGTTCAGTGCCTCAGGCGGAGCGCTGCTCTTCCACCTGCTGAGCAAGCTTTATGAGCGCACCAGCGTCATCATCACCACCAACCTCAGCTTCAGCGAATGGGCCACCGTCTTTGGCGATGCCAAGATGACCACAGCTCTGCTCGACCGTTTGACCCATCGTTGCCATATCCTTGAAACCGGGAACGACAGCTTCCGCTTCAAAGCCAGCTCGGCCGCAGCAGCGCAAAAGAGAGGAGAAAAAGCCAGTCACTTGACCAGAGCCTGATCAAAAAAC
>NZ_CAXUPW020000044.1:0-2449 GCF_964252935.1 Rhizobium sp. LjRoot98 | reverse complement strand
CTGGTATCGTCTTGCTCCGCCGGTTAGCCCCCGACCGGGACCGGCTGGCCGGGGTTGCAAGGGCAGGGAGGGGGCGGGTATGACGCTCCCCTTCGGCTTTAGCTTTCTCAGTGGCAATTGTTCCGTCACCCGTTGATACTCGCTCATGCCTGCATAGGGCAGGTAGGGATCAAAGCCGCACGATGCTTCCGGAAATCAAATTGCAGGCCAACGTCGACATCGCCGCGCTGTCACCACTTGTTCGCGGCATGCTTCTAGCCGTTGCCTATGCCGACGGCGAGCGTGGTATAGGATTGACTGCGACCGGCGCCATGAACCGCAAATTCGTGCATTGGGCCGCGGTTAATTTCCTCTGGCCGGGGTTCACCGCCGAAGACCTCTACAGCATGCACAAGGTGCTCAATGAGAGCGACATGCCGCCGCTCTGGGTCGTGCGCGACATGACCCGCCATCTCAAACTGCTTCGCCGGAAAAAGAATGTTCTGCTGCCAACCAAACGAGGGCGCGAGTTTCTGCTGAACCCGCAAGCCTTCTTCGATCTGGTCGCCACGGACTATCTCTATTCGTATGTCCACGTGACCGATCGGCAAGAGGACGTTCAGGCTCGATTGCGCTGGTGGCGCATGTTCCTCAATCTTCTCAATATCAAGGCCAGAGGAGGTTGCACGCCATTGGATGTTGTAAAAATCCTCAATCCAGACTTCGCGCCCCTGTCAGACACCGAAATGACCCTGGAAGCCTGGGAACTGAAATCCGATGTCCAATATGGCGTGCTGAGGCGCCTGTGCTGGCTCGGCCTGCTCTACGAGGCACGAGAAGGGCTCACGCTTTTCCAGGATGGATCCTTCCACAAGACGCCACTTTGGTCCGCCTGCCTGCAGCTGGAATCGGATACACAAAGCGACATCGGGGTGCATTGAAACGTCTTATTCCGCCGCCGGCTGCTTCGATAATGCTTTCTCGCGCTTCGCAATCACCGCTGGATCGTTCATGAAATCCGTCCGCCGACCCGGCTTGCGGCCACGCTTCTGATACCCGTTCGCCGTGCTGCCGTCGCGAATACCGAACATATGATCTTTCTGCCCGGTGCGCCGTGGTCCGCCCTTGCTGCGCTGCTGTTCTCTGCCGGTCTGCATCTCGGCGACGATCGACAACATGTCGTCCAGCCGCTTGTTGTCGACGACCTCGGCACGATGCACCGAGCGTAACGTATCGAAGGTTCTATAGGGCAGGGCATAGCTCTCGTGCATGATCTCGAGCCGTCCGTCCGGATAGTCGCAGACAATCACCTTCTTACCTGCCAAAGGCGTTGAAATCTCGGTCGGATCGAGGATGAACAGCACCTTGTCGTAGCGCAGCGTCAGGGATTGCGACAACGTGCGGATCTCCTTGCGACACATGGCGCCATCGAGATTCTCATGCGCGGCCAACGGCCTATGCATGTCCTTCGGATTGCGCGGCAGCTTGCCGAAGCGCGCGTTGAAATCCGTAATGAACTCAGGCGCATAGGCATTGGCTTCCTCGATCGTATCAATGCCGCGAAGCCGCATCTCCTTGACCAGCCGATCCTGCAATGTTTGGTTGGCACGTTCCACCCGGCCCTTGGCCTGCGGGGTATTGGCGCAGATGATGTCAATGTTCAGCTCATAAAGCGCCCGGCCGAACTGCGTTAGGCCGCTCGTCCGGTCTTTCTTCGACGGATGGAGTGAGCGGAAAACGCCGTGCTTGTCGCTGTAAAACGCCAGCGGCTTGCCCCATTGCTGCAGATAGGCCTTCGTCGCATGCAGATAGTCGAATGTATTCTCCGAGCCAGCAAACCGTAGATGCAGCAGCTTGCCAGTCGCGTCATCGATATAGACGAGCAGGGCGCATTTGGGGCCACGGTTCTCGAACCACCAGTGATGTGAGCCATCGATCTGCACCAGTTCGCCAAAGCAGTCACGTCGGCCGCGTGGCTGGAAAACCCGCTTCTTGCGTTCACGGCGAGAAACCCAGATGCCGGCCTCGGTCATCCATTGCCGAAGCGTTTCCTTGGCGACCGAAATCCGGTGCAGCTCGATCAGCTTCTCACGTGCCAGCGTCGGACCGAAATCCAGATAGCGTTCGCGGATCAGATCCAGCGCCGCATTGCGAAACTCCTCGCTGTGGCGCCGATTGCTCGGCCGTGATCGCTTCTTCGAAACAAGCCCGGCCGGGCCATCCCGGTTATAGGCCTGCAGCAGCCGATGGACTTGGCTTCGACTGAGGTCGAGCCGTTCGGCCGCCTGGACGACGCTCAGGCGTTCGTCACGGATCTTCTGGATGAGTTCGAGGCGATGCAATTCTTTCTGCGACATGGTGATCAAAAAGGACATGACGACTCCGACCGCTCATGGTCTCGACCAGGCTGAAGATCGTCATCCTTGCTCCCAACGTTGGTTTTGACCAGTGCGTCGAGAGGCGAGACTGT
>NZ_CAXUPW020000043.1:0-2489 GCF_964252935.1 Rhizobium sp. LjRoot98 | reverse complement strand
CGTAAGCGCGATTTTCCATGCGCGTTGACGGCTGCTTTAGGGCTAGGTCGTCTACATTGAGAGCGACATGCGGCTAATTAGGCGGCTGAGTTTTTGGAGAAGTTGAACGGTAGCAGGTCGCCGATGTCGGCGGTTTCATCCCGCTGCGGTAACTCAGTGAGCGTGTGACGGAGCCAGGCGAGTGGATCGACGCCGCAAGCGCGGCAGGTCAGCATGAGACTGTAGATCACAGCGCTGGCCTTGGCTCCGTCGACGGTGTCGCTGAACAGCCACGATTTCCTGCCGGTGGCAAAAACTCTGATCTCGCGTTCCAGAATGTTGTTATCGATAGGCATCCTGCCGTCGCTGGTGTAACGCGTCAGGTAATCCCATTGGTTCAGGGTGTAGGACACCGCATCGCCGAGCTTGGTATCCGGCACGATCTTTGGTGCGATATTGTCGAGCCACGCCTTTAGGGCGTTCAGGACAGGCAGGCTGTGCTGCTGGCGGAAACAGCGAATGCAGTCGACCTTCGTCTCCCCAGGATCTGGGGCCTTGTCTCTTGCCTGCTTTTCGATCCGGTAGAGCTGCTCGAAGAACCTGAGAGCTTGCTCCGGCGGACCGCCTCCATTCTTTCTGGCTTTGAGGGCCTCGACGAAGCGCCGCCGTGAATGCGCCATGCATCCGACATGGTTTGCGCCATTCAATGTGCGCCATGCGGTGTAGCCGTCGGTCACTAATATGCCGCGGTAGTCACCGAGAAAGGTCTGCGGGTGGATTTGACCGCGGCCGGGCTGGTAGTCGAGAAGCACGATCGGCTCGTCACTATCCTCGCTGCTGCGATATGCCCACATGTACGACGTGCTGGTGGCTTCCTTGTCCTTTTCCTTCAACACCTGAACCGTCGTCTCATCGCCATGGATGAGAGACTGCGATCGTAGTCGCAGCTTCAAAGCATCATAGATGCGATATAGATGCTTCTCGCTCGAGCCGATGACCCAATGAGCGAGAGCGCCTCGGCTGATTGCAACACCAGCACGCTCGAATGTCTGAGCAACGCGGTAGAGCGGCGTGCCATCGACGTACTTGTGGACGAGGGCAAAGGCCAGTGTCGAAGCAGTGGCGATGCTGCCCGGCAGGGGTTGCGTCGGCATAGGCGCGATTACGACAGGCGTGTTGATCCCTGTGCGGTCGCAGTGTCGGCAGGCGTATTTGAACCGCACATTCTGCAGGACCTTTGCCTTGACTTCGATATGGAGCTGCTCGGTAACGGCCTCGCCCATACGATGCATTTGGCTTTTGCAGCAGGGACAAGCCTTCTGATCATCGGCAAGGTCGTATTCAACACGCTCGCGCGGCAGGTCTGCCGGCAGAGGCCTGCGTCCCCGCTTTTTACCCGTAGCGCCCTCGGCCGCAGGCAAGCCAGTATCCGGAAGCGCGACAACATCGCCTTCTTCGCCGTCATCTTCGATCTTAGTCTCTTCAGCCTCGTTGAAGAGACGATCAATGTGCTTCTCACTGCGGGGTGCAAAGCGATGGAGCTTTGCCAGTGCCAATTCTTCTTCCAGCTTAACGACCCGCTGTGAGAGCGCTTCCTTCTCGGCTTTGAGCACTGCGATTTCGGCAGCATTGGCTGCCAATTGCGCCATCAGTTCTGCAATGCTCGGTTCGCCGGTGCGAGTCATCAGATTCTTGAATCTGAACCGCCCCTGAGCGTCAATCTCAATTCGCCATCCTCAGCCAGCAATCTGATACTGCCGCACGGGATGGCGGATCATCGCATCGATATCGATGCCGTCGAGGATCCAGTGCAGTTGCTCTGTCGTCAGCGTCACCACCGCAGTCTCTCGACGGGGCCACCTGAACCTGTCTTCCGTCAACTTCTTCAGGACCATAACAAACCCGGACCGATCAAAGAACAGCAGCTTCACCCGGTCATGCCGGCGATTGCAAAAGGCAAACACTGATGGAGCAAACGGGTCTAGCTCCATCACCTCTTGCACCAGGACTGCGAGGCTGTTGATGCCCGCGCGGAAGTCGATCGGCTCCCGATGGAGATAGACCTTCAGATCAGCGCCCAGTCTGAACATGACTCAACGCTCCTATGATTGAGATCAGTCCATTCTCATCGTCGCACTCAACGCTCAGGCTGATCCCATTGGGCAGGAGTGCGCTCAACTTGGAAGCACGACCAGGCTTACCCAATGGCCCAGGCTTCGGCAATAAATCACCGCCAGAAACCAAAGGCATATCTGGAGCAATCTGAACCGGAACAAATGCAGGGACTAAAGGCAGAGGACGCTTCTCTCTGGCCTTCTTTATCCACTTCCGGACGAGATTTGTATTCACGCCGTGTTCCCGCGCAAGTCGAGAGACTGAAACGCCGGGCTCTAAACACGCTGCGACGAGCTGATCTCGCGAAGCAGGGTCATATCGACGGCGGCCGTCGCGGCCAACAAGCCGCACATGCAGTTTAGGAGTATCGTCCATGATAAGGTGTCCACCTGTTT
>NZ_CAXUPW020000042.1:0-2627 GCF_964252935.1 Rhizobium sp. LjRoot98 | reverse complement strand
TACAATCCTGTTTCATAACGCCCATCTTTCTATGTTGTTGAAGTAAATAGGTTTCCTTGGTTTTGAGACGATCCCGCGGGGTATTTGGGGTTTTGTCGTGCGCGATCGACGAGCTGTTTTGCTTGCGGGAGTTCAAGCTTTGAGCGACTGAAGATCCATGGGCCGAACGACAAGGGATGAACGCCCTCAATCTCACCTGCTTCAGCGGCGATTCTCAATGTTTTTGGCGTAATGCCAAGGACCTTCGCCGCCTTTCCCAGATTGAGCCAAGGCTCTATCCCGTCTGGCTGCGGCCGGTAGACCGGGATCTTGCGGTACGACCGGAGTGCTGTGACACGTTCCCTTGTCCAGCGATTGCCATTGCCGGTGGTCAATCCATTGCGATTTAGTATCCCGGCAATCAGGTCGTCATTGGCAATGAGCACGAGCTGCCGTACTGCCTCAATGAGGCCGTCGGGTGTAGCGTTTCTTTGTCCACGACGTCGTTTCGGCAGTCGCAATTCTGTGTGAACTCCACCAGCCCAATGGATGACGAGGACGATCTCGGAAGCCACATCGTCGAGATCGGCGATCACTTCATGAATAACCGTGCGCACGATCCGCTTCTTGAGCCTGGCATCGGTCGATGGCGCTGCCCAGACGGCACGAAGGTTCCCCGCAAGAGCGGCCATATCCAACATAGAATACGACGACACTTGCGGTACCGCAGCTTTGTGGCTGGCAATCTTATTCTCGATCTCGCCAACGCGAATGAGAGCTTTGTTCCAACGTGCCTCGAGCTCCGATGCCACCAGCCGGTTCTCGGGATCAGCAGCGTCATATTGCCGGAATGCCCGGTCGGCAGCAAAGCTCGCCGCCTGAAGATCTCGCTGGAGGGCGTCTTGCACCTGATCGCGACGGTTGGCTATGTTGCGTTCTGCTTCGGCGCTAGCAGCAATGGCTCCCGGTTCGACGACCCCAAGCATTGCTTCCTCAATCGCATCATCGACCCGCAGGCCGCCGAAGGCGACACAGCGTGGCTCACCATTGTCGAGCAAGCCGCGCCAGCATGAATAGCGCGGAATATTATGATTTGTTCCCGTGTACCGGACCGTCAGCTTCCGACCACATCTTTTGCAGCGGAACAGGCCGGAAAGAAGGGCGTCACCATGCTTCGGCGCACCGTGGTGGCGGCTGGTGGGCACATTGTTGCTGACCATCTTGCGGATCTCCTCCGCCCGTTCCCAACTGACATAGCCTTCATGCGCATCCGGGATCAGCGCAAGCCATTCATCGCGCGACTTGCGGCGAATTCCAGATCGGCCACCGTATCCCGACACAGAACGACTCTTACCATAAGCATAAGCGCCGCCGTAGATCGGGTTCTCGATCATCCGGTGGACAGTCGCATAGTTTGGCCTGCGCCAAATGACTTCGCCATTGGCACGCCTGACAGGCAAGTCCAGCCCATGTTCGAGAAACCATAGCAGAGCCTGCCTTGCACTTCCGAGTTCGGCGACCTTGTTGAAAACCAGTGGAATAGCCTCCTGAACACGTCGATCGGGATCTTTCTCGATCCTGTCACCGGCCTTTACGAAGCCGACCGGGGTAGCGACGACAAGCTCGCCGCGGCGAGCCTTCTCGTAGCGTGCGGAAAGCGATCGCTGACGCAAGAGATCGAGTTCATATTCGTTGAGGCTGCCCTTCAGCCCAAGAAGAAGCCGGTCATTACCCTGGCGCGGCGCATAGACCGCTTCCTGGTCGATCAAAACGGTATCGACGACGCGGCACATCTCGATGAGCTGTTGCCAATCACGGCTATTGCGGGCAAAGCGCGATACCTCGCGTGCCGCAACCGCTCCGACCTTTCCAAGGCAGACCTCGGCAACCATCCGGTCGAAACCGGCGCGGGTTACGCCGCCGGCTGCCGAACGGCCAAGATCTTCATCAACTGTTTCGATCTGCGACCAGCCAAATGCCTTGAGGCGGTCACGCATGGCATATTGAAGGGCGCTACTTTCGCGATTGTGCAGAACCTGATGAGCGGACGATTGCCGGACATACAAAATGGCCTTGCGCTCAAGGTGGTGAGGACCAATCTTCTCATGCATCATGACCGGCCTCCTTCGACTGGGAGGCGCTGTCGCCGCTTGCGTGGTCGATGAGCAGCCGCACGATGAGCGCCGTCAGCGCTTGGCGTGTTCCTTCCGGCAAGGTCTGCCATTGCGGCATCGCAGGCGTCTTCCCGCTGTGCGCACTCGAGAACAGATCGAACTGATATGTCGTAAACTGGCGCGGCATGGACATCTCCCCGACTCGTTTCGTGAGAGATCAATGCTGCGCTCATATCCGCGCCTTGTGAGGGGGTACCTGCCTCTTCAAGCAACTTTGCCAAAGCAACCAGACCAGAGAAATCGACATACGCAACTGGTACGGCCAACCTTTGTGCGCTCGGTGTTCGATCAAACATCCACACCGGAACTTCAAGCAATCGGCATGAAGTCGAACCCGAAAGGCTGCAGCGGAACACAGCAGACCCCTTGTCCACCAATTCATGGATATGGATAAGTTGGCCGGACCATGGATGCCACGGATATAACAGCTCCCGAACTTCGGTCCCGTGGGTGTTCCGTCGCCCTGTTGTACAA
>NZ_CAXUPW020000041.1:0-2874 GCF_964252935.1 Rhizobium sp. LjRoot98 | reverse complement strand
GTACGCATCCGAGGAGGGCCGCCTTGCTAAGAAGTGAGGCGTACAGGATGCTCTGTCTATATGGACGTCAATATAGACAGAGTGAGAACCGTGGATTTAACGCTAGAGAAGCGGCCGCAAGTTAGCCGCATGGAGATTGTCGATAGCGGTCGGCGTCGCCGTTTCAGCAAGGAGGCCAAACTTGCGATCGTGGCGGAGAGTTATTCCGCCCCGCGTCAGGTCACGGCAACAGCACGTCGCCATGGGATCACACGCTTTCAGTTGAATGATTGGCGTAAAGCAGCTCGCGAGGGACGGCTCGGCAATGGCAGGGGGACTGAAGGGTTTATTCCTGCACTGTTGGTCCCGGAGCCAGGCATGCCGGTTGTTAAGCCGACCAATTCTTCGACGACACAAAGTGGGCTTATGGAGGTTGTCAGCGCCAATGGTCGCCGTGTGATTGTGGGGCGCGATGTCGACGTTGAAGCGCTGCTTGGGATCCTGCGCGGACTGGAGACGCTGCGGTGAATCCGTTTCCGATGGGAACGGGGGTCAAGGTCTGGCTTTCGACGGGGTTCACAGACATGCGCTGTGGCTTTCCCTCTTTGGCGCTTCGGGTGCAGGAGGTTCTGAAGCATGATCCGTTCTCAGGGCACCTCTTCGTGTTCAGGGGCCGCAGATCGGATATTTTGAAGATCATCTGGCATGATGGTCTGGGCGCCTGCCTTTTTACCCGGCGGCTGGAAAAGGGCCGGTTCATCTGGCCGAATATAGAGGGCGGCGCGGTAGCGATCTCACCGGCACAATTGTCCTATTTGTTGTCCGGGATCGACTGGCGCAATCCGCAGGAAACCTGGCGTCCGACACGGGTCGGATAGCATTATTACATTGAAAATATTGAGTAAATCTGATCGAATGGCTTCATGACCTCGAAGCCTGTGGATCTTCCTGCGGACCTTGCGAGCGCCTATCTGGCGCTGCTTTCCGAGCGTGAGATGTTACAGACTGAACGTGATGTCATTGTCGCCGAGCGCGATACCGTCGTCGCCGAACGGGACGTTGCGGTGGCGCAAGCCGCCAATGCGCAGGCCATGCTGTCCGACAGCGAGGCACTGATCGCCAGCCTGGAACTGGCGATGGAAAAGCTGAGGCGCGAACTGCGCGGCCGGCGATCCGAGCGCACGGCGCGCCTGATCGACCAGATGGAATTGCAGCTCGAAGAACTGGTGATGGCGGCGACGGAGGATGAGGTTGCAGCGGAGGTCGCTGCCGCCAAGACCTCGAGCGTGCGTCCGTTCACGCGCAAACGACCGGTCCGAAAGCCGTGGCCGGAGGATATCGAGCGTGAGCGCGTGGTGATCGATCCCCCAGTCACCTGTGCCTGCTGCGGCGGGTCGCGCCTGTCGAAACTGGGCGAGGACGTCACTGAGACGCTCGAGGAGGTTCCGCGCCGGTTCAAAGTGATCGAGACGGTGCGGGAGAAATTTACCTGCCGTGACTGCGAGGCGATCAGCCAGCCGCCGGCGCCGTTCCATGCCACGCCGCGTGGCTTCATCGGTCCTCATCTGCTGGCGACGATCCTGTTCGATAAGTTCGGCATGCATAGTCCGCTCAACCGCCAGAGCACCCGGTTCAAATGCGAGGGCATCGAGCTTTCGACCTCGACGCTGGCCGACCAGGTCGGGTATGGAACGGCCGCGCTCCTGCCGATCTTTGAACTGATCGAGGCGCATGTCTTCGCGGCCGAGCGCCTTTTTGGCGACGACACCACCATTCCCATCCAGGCCAAAGACAAATGCACGACCGGGCGAATATGGACGTATGTGTGCGATGACCGGCCCTACGGCGGAGCGGCAGCGCCGGCGGCCATATACTATGCGTCGAGCGACCGCCGTGGCGAGCACCCGCAGAAGCACCTGGCCGAGTATGGCGGCATTCTGCAGAGTGATTGTTACAATGGCTTCGAACCGCTCAGTGTTGCCGAAAAGAAAGCGGTACCGATCACCTTCGCCTTTTGCCATGCGCACGCGCGGCGCAAATTCTTTGAGCTGGCCGACATCCAGAAAAGTGCCCGCGACCGCAAACGCAAAGGCAAGCCGATCTCGCCGATCGCCCTGGAAGCCGTCCAACGGTACGATGCGCTGTTTGAGATCGAACGCGAGATCAATGGATTGAGCGCCGCAGAACGATTGGCCGCGCGGCAGGAAAAGAGCAAGCCGCTGTTCGATGACATGCACGAGTGGCTTAAACGGGAGCGCGCCACGCTCAGCAAATCGTCCGAGGTGATCGAGCCGATCGATTACATGCTGAAGCGATGGGATGGTTTTGCGCGTTTCCTCCACGATGGCCGAATTTGTCTCACGAACAATACGGCCGAGCGGGCTCTGAGAGGAATTGCACTCGGGCGTCGAAACTGGACCTTCGCCGGCTCCCAGCGTGGGGCCGATCGTGCCGCCATCATGCTCTCGGTAATCACGACCTGCCGTCTCAACGACGTCGACCCAAAGGCGTGGCTCGCCGATGTGTTCGCCCGCATCGCCGATCTTCCTGTCTCCCGCCTGCACGAACTGCTGCCTTGGCACTGGAAGTCACACAAAGGGACGGCTATTGCGGCCGCCGCGTAAACAGCTCCCGGAACAACGCTTCCGAACGCTCCAAGCCTTCATCGGTCAGGATCAATGACTTCGACTTGTTGACTGGGTCGCCGATCATGCCCTTCTTATGAAGCCGATCCCTCGTTGCCCAGTCGAAGCCCTTCCAGGCACAACGCTCGTTATGCAGCGTCAGCCATAACAGCGCCAAAACGGCATCGTCGATCTTGTCCTCATCTATCTCCATGAACCGACGTTACCACGCGCGGCGCCCAAAATCCTGCGGCCCTGCTCGGATGGATAC
>NZ_CAXUPW020000040.1:0-3037 GCF_964252935.1 Rhizobium sp. LjRoot98 | reverse complement strand
ATGACAGTCATCAACACTATGCGCAAGGTAATGCGGAGCGTGCTCGATCGGGTCCGCGTCGCGTCGAGGTTATCATCGGCGAAGAGCGCCGGCGTCGATGGAGCCCCGAGGATAAGGCGACGATTACGGCGGCGAGTTTTGTGCCTGGTGCCAATATCTCTGCGGTCGCACGTCAATACGGCGTCAGCCAAGGCTTGTTACACTACTGGCGCCGCTGCGCCCGCGAGCGCGTATCGGATGGGCAGGAGATGTGTTTCGTCCCTGTGGCAAAGATTGAAGACGAGCGGCTCCAGCCTTCTCTCGATACGAATCTGACTGTGCGCATTGAGATTCACGGTGCTTGTGTCGTTATCGAAGGCGGCGTTGACGAGCAGGCACTACGGACGGTGTTCAGTGCGCTGCGAGGGTTGGCTTGATCTCGCTTGGATCGGATTTGCGGATCCTGATTGCTTCAAAGCCGGTGGATTTTAGGAAAGGCATCAACGGTCTGGCGGCACTGGTGTCGACAGCGCTTGGCGCGAACCCTTATTCGGGTGACGTCTATATCTTCCGCAGTAAGCGCAACGATCGTTTGAAGATGGTGGTTTGGGACGGCAGTGGCATGGTGATGGTGACCAAGGTTTTAGAAGATCGCCACTTTACCTGGCCCGCCGTTCGTGACGGGGCGGTTCACCTTGGCGCGAGCGAATTGGCGCTTTTGCTCGATGGCCTGGACTGGACAAAGGTAGAGAAAAAGCCCGTGAAACGCCCCACAAAAATAGCGTGATCCCGTTGTAATCTATCGACAATTATGTGAACTCCGGCTAGTGTTGGTCATGCTCAACCGTGGCCAACACCTGCCTCGGGACCCTGACATTTTGGTCGGCATGGTCCTGGAAAGAGACGCTGAAATCGAGCGTCTGAAAGGCATGTTGAAGGCGGCCAACGCCCAGCCTTTTGGGCAAAAATCCGAAAAGTCGATTACTGTCTTGGAAGGACAAATACGTCTCGACCTGGGGGACGCGGAGCTTAACGTTGAGGTCGCTGCGGCCAACGATGAGCCAAAGCCAGCTAGGGAGCCGGGCCAAGCAAGCGCCAAATCTCAACCCCGTCGCAACCTCGGTGCCCTACCTGAACATCTTGAACGCGTCGTTGAGGTCATTGAGCCATCATCCTTGGAATGTGCCTGCTGCCAGGGACAACTCCATCGCATCGGTGAAGAAGAAAGCGAGGCGCTGGCGTCACGGCCGGCTACGCTTTATGTTTTGCGCACCGTGCGGCCGAAATACGCCTGCCGGGCCTGTGAAGCCGGCATCGTTCAAGCCAAGGCGAGGCCGCGTTTGTTCGACGGCGGCCTGGCGACGACTTCCATGATCAGCAATGTGGTCGTGTGGCGATATGCCTGGTACCTGCCGCTCCACCGCCAGGTTCAGATGCTGAAAGGACAAGGCGTCCGTTTAGACACGTCAACGCTTTGTGGCTGGGTAAAGCGCTCAGCTTGGTGGCTGAAAACGCTCTATGATAAGCTCTTGGCCTATATCCATAGCCATTCCCGTGTGTTCGTGGATGAAACCCGAATGCCGGTCCTCAAAAAAGGTCGAAAACGAACGAAAACCTGTCAGTTCTGGGCCCATGCGGTGGACGATCGTCCGTGGAACGGCCCGGCCTATCCGGCAGTGGCCTATGTCTTTGCGCAAGGTCGTGGCAAGGCGGAAATCCAATCGCAACTGGTGAACTACCGCGGGCTTTTGCAGGTCGATGCCTATAAAGCCTATAAGAGTTTGACCCGATCCGGCCGTCGGGCCGGAAAGATTACCCTTGCCTATTGTCTGGCCCATGCGCGTCGTAAGTTCGTAGATGTCTTCAAAAAGTACAAATCCGAGCTGGCAAAAACGGTGCTTGAGCGCCTGGCCGAAATCTATGCGATCGAAGCCAAGATCCGCGGCACGAGCGCCGAACATCGGCTCTCTGTTCGTCAGGCCAAAACCAGAGGCCTGATGGCTGATCTGAAAGTGCTTCTGGTGGACACGATCAAGGATATATCCGCGAAGGACCCCGTCGCATCCGCCATCAGATACACGCTGGGGCTTTGGTCCGGCCTAACCCTATTCCTGGATGACGGCAGGCTTGAGGTCGATTCCAACACCGTGGAGCGCAATATGCGGAGCATTGCGCTTGGGCGCGTCAATAGCCTATTTGCCGGCAGTGATGGCGGCGCCGAATCTTGGGCCATTCTAGGATCCTTGCTGACGACAGCCAAGTTGAACGGCCTCGATCCCTATACGTGGCTGAACGACGTGCTTGAGCGCATCGTGTCGGGCGAGATAAAGTCGACCTCCCTTGAGCGTTGCCTGCCATGGCATTGGAAACGAGAACACGCAGATATGAATTTGGCGGTGGCGGCGTGAAACGGCCCAAGCGTGCGAAACTTCTAACCCTGGAACAGTTGGAGGCCTGGTTCGACAAGACTGAGCCGGCACCGCCTTGTGGCGGCGTCTCGATGATGAACGGCTTCCTGACCGGTTTGGCGGCTGGTCCGGTCTTCCTGTTGCCAAATGACTGGATGTTCCATGTCATAGGCGATCACGAGAAGAGAGCGTTCATTGGCAACAAGGTCCAGGCGGTGATCGATACGATCGTCGATCATTACAACCTCATAGCCCACCAGCTAACGACGCCCCACCGATATGCTCCGATGTTGATGCGCACTGACGAGGAAGAGGTGCTTTCCGGGGACTGGGCTGACGGGTTCTTTGGGGCCATCGGCTTAAACTTTGAAGAATGGGCGCCCCTGTTCGCTCACAAGCAGACCGGCGAACCAATCATGGGCATTCTCATTCAATGCACAAAGCCCGATCTGATCGAAATGATCGCGACGGCGTTTCCAAAGCCGCCTGAGGCCATTCTTAAAGACGCCTGGCGTACGATTCCGTTCGCGGTCGAGAGCATCTACGCGCACTGCAAGCCGATACGCTTTAATCCAGGCGCGCCCGCAAACGACGCTTAGTCCGGATTGGCAACCGGCGCTTCCTATGTTGCCTTTGGCGTCAGGCGACAT
>NZ_CAXUPW020000039.1:0-3253 GCF_964252935.1 Rhizobium sp. LjRoot98 | reverse complement strand
CGCTCAGGAGCCTACGCCAGCGATACAGAGTAACCGGTGTTTTGCCCCCACATTGCCCGCTGTCGCCTGATCTGTGATCGAGTTTCCATGGAAGAGCGACAAGGAGTTTCTCCATGGATACTATATTGGAGGTTCTCACGACGCGGCGGAGCCGACGTGAGGCTCATCGCCAATGGCCTGACGAGATGAAGGCACGGATTGTTTCGGAGAGTTTGCGGCCGGGCGTGACGGTGAACGAAGTGGCGGAACGCCACGGTCTGAAGCCCAACCACCTGTCTTCCTGGCGAACACGGGCGCGACAGGGCAAGCTGGTTTTGCCTGAGCCGGAGGATACAGTCGAATTCGCAGCCATGGTTATCGAGACGCCCGTGCCGGAGCCGCCGACTGCCAAACCAGTCTCCCGCGCCGAGATCGTCGTCGGTCCAGTCACCATCCGTCTTGAGGAAGGGGCGTCTGCCGCCCGGATCGCCGCCATCGCGCGTGCCTTGGCGGCGGCGACATGATCTTTCCATCGAACCGCGTGCGGATCATGGTGGCGACCAAACCGGTCGACTTCCGCAAGGGGCATGACGGATTGGCGGCCCTGGTGAAGAACGAGCTGCACAGGGACCCGTTTACCGGAACGGTCTTCGTGTTCCGATCTCGCAAGGCAGATCGGCTGAAGCTGATCTACTGGGATGGCTCCGGTATCGTGCTGGCCTACAAGAGGCTGGAAGAGCACACCTTCGCCTGGCCCGATATCAAGGACGGACTGATGACGCTGACCCACGCACAGTTCGAAGCCCTGTTTGCGGGCCTCGATTGGCGGCGGGTTCATGCCATCAAGACAAGAACACCGGAAACCATCGAATAGCTGCGGCACGATGACTCAGGACGGCAAATTCCAAAGGCAAATCAGGTCGGGATTTGGTAGGTTCTGACCATGCTGGATGCCACCGACCTTCCCGATGATGTTGCTGCCCTGAAGGCGATGCTGCTCGCAGCCCAGGCACGCGAGGCAGGCAAAGACGCCGAGGTTGCCCGCAAGGATGAGCGGATCGAACGGCTTGAGAAGCTGGTCGCAGCGTTCAAGCAGGCAGCCTTCGGGCGCAAGTCTGAGAAGATCGATTCCGACCAGTTTGATCTGGCATTGGAAGACCTGGAAACGGCCATGGCAGCGATCCATGCCGAGGATGAGGCGGACGTTCCTGCTGGAAATAGGATTGCCAAGGCACGCGCGATCAATCGCGGCTCCCTTCCAAAGCACCTTCCCCGTGTCGAAGAGGTGATCGAGCCGGAAAGCCTGATCTGCGCCTGCGGTGGATGCCTGCATTGCATTGGCGAGGATGTCTCCGAGCGTTTGGACGTGGTCCCGGCGCAGTTCCGCGTCATCGTCACGCGTCGCCCCAAATATGCGTGCCGTGACTGCACAGACGGCGTCGCCCAGGCCCCAGCGCCCGCTCGGTTGATCCAGGCGGGACTGCCGACGGAAGCGACCGTCGCCCATGTGCTGGTCTCCAAATACGCCGACCACCTTCCGCTTTATAGGCAGGCCCAGATCATGAGCCGCCAAGGCATTGATCTCGACCGCTCCACACTTGCCGATTGGGTCGGCCGGGCAGCCTATGAACTGCGTCCGGTCTTCGATGCGCTGATTGCCGATCTGAAGCGCTCGACCAAGCTGTTCATGGACGAGACCCGTGCCCCGGTTCTCGATCCCGGTTCGCGCAAGACCAAGACTGGATACTTCTGGGCGCTGGCACGGGATGATCGCCCTTGGAGCGGCAGCGCTCCGCCAGGCGTCGCCTTTACCTACGCTCCAGGTCGCGGGGGCGCTTATGCCGAACGGATATTGCAGGGCTTCTCCGGAATCCTGCAGGTGGATGGCTATGCCGGATACAATAGGCTGATCGCGGCTGACTGCATCTGCGCGGACATTCGGCTTGCCTATTGTTGGGCACACGCTCGTCGTAAGCTGATCGAGATCACCCGCAACGGATCAGCAC
Source organism: Rhizobium sp. LjRoot98 (assembly GCF_964252935.1). Classification (NCBI taxonomy): domain Bacteria; kingdom Pseudomonadati; phylum Pseudomonadota; class Alphaproteobacteria; order Hyphomicrobiales; family Rhizobiaceae; genus Rhizobium; species Rhizobium sp. LjRoot98. The sequence continues at coordinate 1,268 of NZ_CAXUPW020000039.1, read as the reverse complement.
CGATTGCCGAGGACGGCGTCAAGCGGATCGGAGAGCTGTATCGCATCGAAGCCGGTTTGCGCGGCCTCGATCCCGAGGCTCGCCTTGCAGGTCGGCGGGAACGGTCAGCGCCGCTCGTGGCTGACTTGCAGACCTGGCTCGCCTGTCACCGCGCCCGCGTCGCAACGAAGTCCCCGCTCGGCGAAGCTTTGGCCTACATCGCCAAATACTGGGATGGCCTGAAGCTTTTCCTGACCGACGGCCGCATCGAGATCGACAACAATAGCGTGGAACGAACCATCCAGCCAATTGCGCTGAACCGCAAAAACGCACTCTTCGCGGGCCATGATACCGGAGCCGAGAACTGGGCGACTATCGCCTCGCTTGTCGAGACATGCAAACTCAATTCTGTCGATCCGCAAGCCTATCTGACTGCTACGCTCACCGCCATCGTCGAAGGCTACAGGCAGAGCCGGATTGAGGAACTCCTACCGTGGAACCATTCGGTCTAGTAACCGGTGCCCAACCGCTTCAGTCGCGCCATAAGCCCTATGTTTTGCGTACGTTGGTAGAAGTTACTGCAACGTACTTCTCTTCTTTGGATTCCTCTATAAATTTCAGCGATGACGGGCTCAGCCGTCTCTCGAAGGAGGCTAATCGAATGTCAAATGTCCCGACCTTTGCTGCCGCAGGCGGCGATCCGGATGTCGTGGAAAAATGCCTCAAGGGTAGCCAGTTCGGCACCAAGACCTTCAAGGTTCACCTGGATGGCTACAATCTCATGCCGTTCTTCAAAGGCGAAGTGAAAGAGGGCCCCCGAAACGCATTCGTGTACTGGAACGACGACGGCCAGCTTGTGGCGATCCGCTACGACGAGTGGAAGGCAGTGTTCCTAGAGCAGAACCACCAGAGGCTGGGGGTTTGGATGGGCGGCTTCGAAGAGTTGAGGCTTCCGAAGCTGTTTAATCTGCTCTCTGACCCGTTCGAGCGGGGGGATCAGTCGATCTTGTATGACCAGTGGGTCGCGGAACGTGCCTTCGTACAGGTTCCCTTGCAAGCCTTCGCAGCCAAATGGCTGAGCAGTTTCAAGGAATTCCCACCGAGGCAAAAACCCGCGAGCTTCAACCTCGATAAAATCGTGGAACAGTTATCCACGCCTGCATCGAGGTAGCGCCGCTCGCCATTGTCGCCTTTCTGAGGTGGCAATGGCGTCGCCATGCTCACACCAACCCCATACCCAAAGGTGGATTGGAGTCGCCTCGATTTGCTTGCCCGGTGCGATGGGCACA
>NZ_CAXUPW020000038.1:0-5021 GCF_964252935.1 Rhizobium sp. LjRoot98 | reverse complement strand
CCCCGAGCTTCGGGCCGAGTGGATCAGTTCTTTTACCTATACGACGATCGCGCGCTTTGCGGTTATGGCGGGAAAACAGTTCGACGGGGTTTACGGCTCGCTTGCCGCAGCCGTCCGGCCGTTTAAAAACAATCGGATTCTGCGGGCGACAGCGCGATCGACCTTCGACATTCGCGCGATGCGGCGCGAGAATATGAGCCTGTATCTGGATTTCCGGATCCAGCAGGTTGCGTCCATTGGGCCGATCTTTAACGTGCTGATGGTCCAGTTCATGGACTACATGTCGCGCACCATGATGACGCGCGGCGAGCGCCGCGTTCTGGTCTTGCTCGATGAGTTTCAAAACTCGGCAAACTGGAAAATGCCCTCACCGTCGCGACCGTTCTTGGCGGCTACGGCATACCCTGCTGGTTCTTCGTCCAATCTCTGCGGTCGATCGACAACGTCTATACGCGCGAAGGTCGACAAACGCTGGTGAATTCCGCACGCGCCCAGATTTTCCTTGGAGCGCAGGACCCCGAGGACCAGCGTTATGTCTCGCAATTGCTTGGTGAGAGGAAAGAGGTCACTGTTGATAAGGCCGTTTCGACTGGCGTCACGCTGTTTGATCGCAAGGGGGCAACTATGTCGCACAGGACGGCGATGCGCCCGCTCATGCGGCCGGATGAACTGGGAGCCATGAACGAGACGCGCTGCATCATCAAGTTGCGGAATCAGCAAGCCATATTCGGCCTTCGAAACTTCTATTATGCCGATGATAAACTGATGCAGCGCGCTTGGCTGCCAATCGCCGCAACCAGTCAACAACGACGGATGACAAGAACTCCGAAGGTGGTGGTAGAGCCCATTGACCCACCACTAAAACAAGCTGCGCCGATTGGGGTGGCACCGGGCGCGACGTTTGCGCAGAACGCCCATCATACCCGCACGCCCACGTCGATCACGATGCAAGACGAACCAGCTCTGGTTAGGAGCTGCGAAGAGTTGACCCCGACCAAGACAAAGCCCAATTTCAGGGCCGCGATCGAAGAGAGCGCTCGTCGTCATAGCGTCGCAGATGAGGCAATCGGACGGGTTCTGGATTTGTTTGGAACCACGCCGGCGAAAAAACGCGCTATCAAAAAGCTTCAGAAGGAAATTTCGGGCGCATTCAGCGATGAATAGTGAGCTTTTTGGCAATCAACGTCGGTCAGGTTTCGGCGCAACGTCGCGCGCGAAGACCTCAACCTTGAAGCCTTCGTGCGCCTTGATCAGCGCCGTGAGATTGGCCTCGTCTTTTACCTGAAGCTTTTCCGGCTCCAGAATTGACCCTTGGATGACGACATCGGAGGCGCGGCCAACCTCACTTTTGACCTGTGGGGAGGATATCGACGGCAGCGACAAAGGCCACGGCGGAGACAGACAGTAAAAATGCGGACAAACGGATGTTCATGGGACCTCCCGGACCATTGGGATAAAAAGAAAAGCCCGGCGATGAGACCGGGATTCGTCGCGGGGCGTCGGATCAATGAGCAGCAACCAGATGCATCTCCTATCAAAAAACACGTCACCGCAGGTTACCCGCCAGAGCGACTTGGCAGACACGGAAATAGGATCTGCGGTTTCTAACGATCTCCAGAAACACTAATTTCGACCGGGAAAAACAGATGCTCACGGTTAAGGTTGTCGAGGATACAGCTTTCGATTTCGACAACTTCCCGATAACGCGATGCGCAGTTTCACTCCCCGCGCAATTCGCTTTCCCAGCCGAAAACACTGCGTGACTCAAAAATCTCGGACTGGGAGTATTCTCCGGCGACGATCTCTTTCAAGGCGGGACCCGTGACATACCTCTCAAGCTGTCTCGCCTGATCATCAAGGCGCTTCAGTGCCTGCAACTCTTCATCCCGCCCAAGTCTCGCTCGCCTGACCGCAGATTTCATCACCCCGATCGTCTCGTCATAGACCTTGATGGGAACGGGGTATGGGTGGCGGTCCTTGCCGCCGTGTGCCAACGAAAATCTGGCCGGATCCGTGAACCGGCACGGCGCCCCATGAACGACTTCGGCAACCATAGCCAACGCCTTGACTGTGCGTGCCCCTACTCCTGGCGTGAGAAGCAAATCCTGGAAATCGACAGGACCGCGATCGGCAGCGGCAGCGAGCGTGGCGTGCAGCCTGCGCATGTTAACGTCGCTCTCCCGAACGTCATGATGGGCCGGCATGACGAGGTGTCGCAACAACGGGAGATCATCTTCAACGGGACGAGCGCGAGGAGCATAGTCGTCAAGGGATGCAATCTCCGTTACAATCTTGTCAGGTCCCATCGTATCCAGCAGCTCAAGCTGTGCGCGGCGAGAAGGCTCTGCTCTCGCATCGGCAAGGTTGACGATCTCGCCCTGCATTCTCCCCTCGATCGCAGCGTGTGGCGAGTTGAGGAAATCTGTTAGCCCCTCTGATAACCAATGATAACGCCGAGCTTGCCGACGTTCGCCGTTCATCCCTTGCTGGACGACAACCCATTTGCCATCGTCGGTTACCACAAACCCATGAAGATAGAGGTCAAACCCGTCCTGAACCGCGGCGCTGTCGATCTTGGCCACGAGCCGACTGGTACTTGCCAGCGCTTCACCATCGACGCCTGTCTTCTCACCGACAAGGGTTAGTTCCGAAGGCGTTTTTCTGGATTGCGCGCCGCGCCCTCCACAGACATGAATGCCGAGTTCGCGAGCACGCGGCGTCAAACCACGCTTTAATGAACCGATAACGCTGGTCGTTATGCCGGACGAGTGCCAATCCATCCCCATCACCGCGCCGAAAGACTGGAACCAGAATGGGTTGGCCAATCGACGAAGAAATTCGTCACGTCCGTAATGCAGAACAATCGCCTCGGTGATGACGGCGCCGAGACGAGTCATACGATCCCCGAGCCAAGAAGGAACGCGTCCGCCGTGAAGCGGAAGATCAGCACTGCCGGCACGACGAGCCAAATATCTGTTCCTCAAGTCTTGGAAAATGCGCAGCGGCACCATAACCGCTTGTCGATATATAGTCGCGATATCAAAGAATTTCCAAAGAACGCCGCACCGGGCGGAACTTCCAAGCCGAAAACCGATTATCCGGCACGATCACAGGAGATATTGTCATGGCCAATCCCGACCAATCCCCGGCAGTGGAATCCCTAAAGAAGGAGCGCGCTCGCCAAGCCCCGAAGTCAAATCCCGAGGAGCTTGACAAAGCCCTTGAAGCAACATTTCCTGCCTCTGATCCAGTTTCCGTATCCCACACATCCGTGTCTTCCGGTCGAGCCAATACGGATGCCGCGGAGAAGGTCGCAAAGGGTCTGGACGCCGGTTCGGAGGTTTCCGCTCCCCTTGTCGATCAGGCACTTGACGCGACAGGTGAAGGGCGACACGCTCGAGGCGAAGGCGCCGCATACCGTCGCGAGGCAGAACGCCTCGGCCAAACCGTCTCGGATTTTGCCACTGGATCGACGGAGGTCGCAAAGTCCAGGGTTATGGGGGTAGCCCGTCAAGTCGAAGACTACGCCAAGTCAAAACCGCTCAAGGCCGCTGCCGTCGTCGCTTCGATAGCGTTCCTGTTCGGACTGACCCGGTAGGGAAGGAAATAGAAACTTAATGTGGTGTAGTGGCATGCGCCGCCTTGCAATCTTCGAGCGGTTCTCGCTCATATTGCAGGATCGTCGTCATTAGCTATTTCTGTGATGCCAATCAGTGGGAGCGGTATTTCTGCGTGGGCGCATCTCGGCGATACGCTCTATCCATCGACGAATTTGCGTCGAGTCAACGATCGACAGTTTCTCCGACCGTATCTGCGACGTAGGCGCCGCGCGCACCCATCGGCCGCGGTCGTCCTGTGGTCGTATCCTGCTCGGTCTGATGCTCAAGTTCCGCGTTGAGCTCTCCGCCTATGAACAGAATGGCGATTGATAGCCATAGCCATACCAGAAAGCCGATCAGTACTCCGAGCGTTCCGTATGTCGCACTGTAGTTTGCGAAATGGTCAAGGTAGATCGAAAAGCCGACGGACATTCCACACCAGCCGACAGTCGTGAGAGCCGCGCCCCATGTAATCCATCGAATCTTTGCGGGCTGCCTGCTCGGCCCCAAGCGGTACACGGCTGAGGAACCGACAAGCACGAATGCCAGCAATAAGGGCCACCGAAGGATCAACGCCGCACGCTCGATGTCCTGATCGAGCCATATGTAAGTCAACGCAACAGGCAAGATTGCTATAAGCCCGACCATTGCCACCGATGCGAAAATGCCCGCTGCCGTAAATGCGAGACCTAGTAGGTTGAGGGATATAAAGCCACGCTTCTCCTCCTCCTCATACGCAATATTCATTGCGTCGAAGATCGCCATCGTGCCGCGATGCGTTCCCCAGATGGCAACGCCCAGCCCGATGAAAAACGTAAACCCCAAAGTGTTGTCGTTACGCTTTGCCAGCACTTCGATTTGATCCGCAAATAGCTGAAAAGCCCCGGTTGGCAGGAATATTCCTACGTCGCGAAGATGGTGTGAGATATCTCCAGGATCGGCAATGAGGGCATACAGTGACACAAGGCCCGCCAACGCCGGGAAAATAGACAGGAAGAGATAGAACGCTACACCTGCCGAAACGAGCATCACACGATCGTCCAGAACCTCGTTATAGGTGCGATAAAGGACATCGAGAAGACCTCTTGCAGGTATTTGCTCAGGCGTTCTAGCCTCTCGCCCTCGACCGCTTGGGTTTGCGTGGACTGGGGTGTGATCATCTGCTGCCGATCGCGACAAAGCCCACAGAGAAACGCCGATGACAACAGCGCCGGCAATGGCTTGCAAGCGGGGATCATTCTGCAGCCTGCGCATATCTTCAATGGTCTCCCGATATCGCCTATGCGTATACCCTTGCACGCGCACCGATTGAACTTGCGCCGGCGTATTCTGTTCCATCGCCTCCCGAAAGGGCGTCCACCTTTCAGCTCTGGAAACCCACCCAGGGTCGATGGTCGTGTCGGTTTCACTCTGCACAAGGAA
>NZ_CAXUPW020000037.1:0-5575 GCF_964252935.1 Rhizobium sp. LjRoot98 | reverse complement strand
GATATGAACCCTACCGCCGTAATCCTCTTTTCCGCCGCTACCCTGATCGCGTCTACGACCCATTCCGCCGAGGTCGAACTCTGGCGGCTCAATTGCGGCAAGATCGAGGTCCGAGACCTTTCACTTTTCTCCGATATCTATCGTCACATTGGCGAGAAACGGACCTTGACCGACAGCTGCTATGTGATCCGCCACGATCAGGATTACCTGCTTTGGGACGCTGGACTGCCCGCTGGGCTTCTCGGCGCAAAGCCTGATCCGAACGCTGTCCTTGCGCCAAGTCTCACGACGGACATTCCGGCCCAACTCGCAGAACTTGGCCTGAAGCCGGAGCAGATCAGCCGCCTCGGCATCAGCCACAACCACTTCGATCATGTCGGACAGGCAGAAGCATTTTCGCAGGCAACGCTGATGATAAGCGCCGCCGATCTCGCTCAGTTCAAGGCCGATCCGCTGCCCTTCGCCGTCGATCCAGCCCTCATCAAGCCGTGGCTGAATGGTAGCTCGAAGATTGACCCCATCTCGGGCGACCGCGATGTTTTTGGTGATGGCAAAGTGACCATACTTTCTACGCCCGGCCACACCCCGGGCGAAACGAGTTTGCTGGTTCGCCTGGCGGAAACCGGACCGGTCCTACTTTCTGGTGACGTCGCGCATTTCGAAGAGCAGTTCGAGGATGGTGGCGTACCGGCGTTCAACTTCGACCGCGCCGAAACGCTAGCTTCAATGGAGCGACTTACAGGGATTGCTAAAGCTCTTAACGCCACCCTTGTTGTACAGCACGATGTCAATGATATCACCAAACTGCCGGCCTTCCCGAAAAGTGCCAGATAGCAACGCTTAGGCCGCCTAAAAATTCACTGCCAAAGAAAGCCGCGGTGTCCGGCACCAGAAATCTCACTGGGTATCTCGGGTGCTAAGCTTTTCTTTTTGGCGGTCGAGCCACGATAGCGGCGCTCCTTTTCAACCGTAACGCGGATGTGCGGGCCGTAGAGAACGCGGCAGCGTCGTCGGCGTACAGCCATTCTGCCTCAAAGTCAGCGGAATCACCCGGGCGCAACATAAATGGCTTGCCGAAGTTCAACCCGGCAAGCCGAAATTTGATGCGAATAACACCGCAAATGATGAGGCGCTAGATGATTGCCAATCAGATCAGTCTTACCCCTTACGCAGAGTCGCGCGTGTGATCTCGCCCGTCGGGCCCCAGGTGAAAACATAAGCCCCGTTTGAAGACAGGGTCGCCGTGCTTCCGTTTGTACCGACCGTCGTCGAAAGACGGTTGCTGGTCAGTTTCACATTTTTCAATGTTTGCGCGCGGCCTTGGAAGGAGTAGCTGACAGCGCCGCTGGGTGTAACGACGATGCGAACCGGTTTGCCGCTTGGCAATTTTCCATTCCACTCTCCGACAAACGCGCTCTCTGCTGATGAAAGTGGCGCACCGTTGTTCGCCGGCACACCTCCACCCGCAACACATGCAGAAAGAGAAATAGAGACAAGCACGACTGCAATAAGTTTCTTCATATTGGCCCCTTACGAAATTGTTGTGTGCAACGCTCAATCGCTACCCGAACACTTCGGGTGCGGCCTCACCAATATTGATGAGACAAACGGCGACCGGTTCGGACTGCAGGAAATAATATTGCTTAAGCCCCAGCATTTTGCTCCTTTCAGATGGAGCTCGGGCTCTTACGCCGTAAGGTTCAAAAGTAAACGACGTGACATTGCTGATTTTGGAAGCTGTTACACAATTCAAGTGCCGGCATTAGGTAACGCTAAAGGTAATGCAATCAATATAGAAGGATATTGCATCCAAATGAGCTCACGGATGCTCGATTTGGCGGTACAGTCGCGCAAGCGTAGGGGTAGACGGCCTCATGGATAGTTACGATGTCGATCTCATCGAACGAATTTATACAGCAAGTGTTATTCCCGAGCAGTGGGCCGGCGTGATCGACCGCCTGTCAAATCGAATGGCTGGACGCGGCGGGTCACTCTTCCTCCTTGCGGATGGGCAATTGTCATGGGCTGCGCCGCCGGCTACCCACAGCGTCATGGAAGAATATGTCGCAGGCGGCTGGGATAAGAAAAACCCCCGCCTCTCAGCGCTTCTCGCACGTGCACATCCAGGTTTCATTCAGGACCGCGATATAGCCGGTAAAGAGTACGACAGTCTGCCGATTGTTACCGAATTCCTGCGTCCACGCGATATCCTCTTTACCGCTGCTACAGTCATAAAGGGCGCCCGGGACGACCTTGCTGTTTTTTCGATCGACCGTGGCCGCGCTGGCGGATATTTCACGCCAGGTGATATCGCTTTTCTCGACCGCGTTCGTCCGCATCTCGCCCGTGCTGTTGCACTTTCCGGTCGCCTTAAAATGCAGCAGGCAGCAACGGCCACCGCTGCCCTCGCCATGATCGGCATCCCTGCGGCTGTCCTGCGCAAAAACCACACGTTGTATGCAGCAAACGCGTTATTTCAGGACCTTATTGGTGAGGTCTTTATTGCATCGGCGTTTGGCCGCCTTTCGTTAGGTGATCCTCGGGCCGATCGTTGGCTCAAGCAGGCGCTTGCAGACAACGGGCGAGCTGCGACCACTGTGCGCTCGATCCCGATCAATAGTTTCGCCGGCGTTATTGGAGTGCTTCATGCAATCCCCGCATGCCATCACGCTCGTGACTTACTTGGTGAGGGCGGTACGTTTCTGGTTCTCGCCCAGCCCAAGGACAATTCTGTCGTTGATCCCGAGTGGCTTCGTTGGCTGTACGACCTGTCACCAACGGAAGCAGAAGTTGCGGCCCACCTGTCGCGCGGTTTGACCGTCGGCAACATTGCGCGGGTTCGTGGCACGTCTGTCTCGAGCGTGCGGACCCATGTAAAAAGCCTGCTGCGGAAGACGGGGCTTACTCGCCAAACAGACTTTATCCGCTCTGTCAGCAGTCTCGCAGCCATCTCCCCGGCTATACTTCGAAATTGACATTGCCGGACGCATCGTCATTTCTATTTAATTGGTATGGCGTCCCTTCCCCCAGTGCTTGGCATCAATCCAACAAGAACCGGTCACCTTACAGGTTTCGTGCGGTTACCGTAGGATTTCGCGCAGTTCACGTTCCGGCCCCTCCAACGAAGATTCATGTCCACTCCTGGAACAAAACCTCTATGTACAAGTTGGAGGCCCGTTGCAGATACCTTGGTGTTGGGAGAGACGATAATGCCAGTAAGATGGCGCGAACCCGTAAATATCAAAGCTCCGGTGAGCGGGGATGTTCGCGTCGACGGCCCGTTCGAAGCACTGATTGTTTTATTGGAGGAATGGCCGGACCTCCGAGGATCAGGTTATGTCAGAGCCCGCAGTATGTGCCGCGCTGCCGTCGCAGGCCATAAGGATGCCGAGGACGCCCGCAAAATTTTCGTCGTCGCGGCGAAGGAAGCAAAGCTGCTGCATTGATGGCACGGCTCCACGCGATCAATGCAACAACCCATGGAGTATCTATGACAAATAGTTGGGAAGAGCCAGTTAAACTGGTGTTCGCTGACAGCGGAACGGTGCTGGTAACCGGTCCCAGGGAAGCTCTTGAATACCTGTTGTATATCTGGCCGACGAGTCAGACCGAACTATACGCCAAGTGCAAGGAAACCTGCATGGAAGCGATAGAGGGTGTCACCCCGGTTGAAGAAGCCCGCAGTGTCTTCGAGCGCGCAGCGCGTGAGGCGAGGTTACTTTCGTGAGCGTTTAAATCCAAAGGGAATTGCGAACTCTGGCAAAGATCTTCTGATACGCATCCGGTGAAATCTCCTGAGATTAATGGTCAGTACGCAAGGCGACTGCTCGATTGCGTAGATGCCTGGGTAGATGCCTTGGACGGCAGGTTCAACACCTTCAAGAGGAAGCGTTTCGGGCAGGTCGGACAAGAGTGGAAACGGCGCAGGCACAGCTCGATATTATCAAGCGCAATGCGTCTGTTCTGTCGAGTAACTCGGGCAACTAGCCGCCTCCTAGCTCTCGCCGATCTCGGCGAGAGCTAATCCCACAGCTTTAATCGCATTTCAAGAACTTGCTCGAATGAACCTCGAGGCTAACGCTGACCACCTTGGCCGCCACCCTGCTGACCACCTTGTTGCTGATTAGTCATCGGTATTTCCTCCTGTTAACCGTCGCACGTTTGTCGACGTGAAGCCTAATCATGCATTGAAGGTTCTGTTCCCCCTTGATTCTCTAATTTCGCGATCCCAAGGCGGAACAAATAGTCACGCACCTTGTTGAGCTCTAATTGAGCTCTGCAGTAGAGACGACTGTGTCGGATCTGGTATTTCTGGTGATAGGCGCCGCGCAACTGCTCGCCGCCCTCGCTCTTTTACTTGTGGGACCTTGGCGCAAAGGGCGCCGCGGCGGATGGTTAGGCTATTGACCTGTGCGCGCGCCGCACGCGATTCGCGTCTGAAAAAGCTTATCGACAGCAGCAAAACTCGAGCTTCGCGTTTTCCTATTTCGATAGCGCCACTGACCTGAGCCCCTGAACTTCCTCCAGATTTTGGTAGAGTCCGTCGTATCAAGGAGACGGACGGAATGAAGCATTCACGGTTCACGGACGAGCAGATCATCGGGATATTGAAAGAGCAGGAGAGCGGCATGCGGACGGCCGACGTCTGCCGCAAGCACGGGATATCCGAGGCGACCTTCTACAAATACAAGGCAAAGTTCGGCGGCATGGAGGTGTCCGATGCCCGCAAGCTGAAGGCTTTGGAAGACGAGAACGCTAAACTGAAGAAGCTGCTGGCCGAGACCATGCTGGACAATGCCATTCTGAAAGATGTCGCTTCAAAAAAGTGGTGACGCCCGATGTGAAGCGGGACGCTGTGGCTCATGTTTGCAGACAACATGGGGTGAGCCAGCGTCGGGCGTGTGAGGTTTTGTCCGTTGATCGGTCGAGTGTGCGATATCGTAGCATTCGACCGGATGACGCTGATATCCGTGAGGCAATGAAGCTGGTGGCGTCCGAGCGCCGTCGTTTCGGCTATCGCCGCATTCACGTCATGCTGGGTCGGCAGGGCATCATCATGAACCTGAAGAAACTGCGGCGTCTCTATCGCGAAGAGAAGCTGACGGTGCGCAAACGTGGTGGACGCAAACGGGCTTTGGGGACGAGACGTCCTCTGGCGCTGCCCTCGCGTGCCAACGAGCGATGGAGCTTGGATTTCGTCAGCGACGCTTTCACAGATGGTCGTCGCTTTCGGGTTCTGGCCGTCGTCGACGACTTCACCCGCGAATGCCTGGCGCTGGTCGCCGACACGTCGCTCTCAGGCCGGCGGCTTGCGCGGGAACTCGATGCTGTCATCGCCCAACGAGGGAAGCCGCGAACGATTGTCTCCGACAATGGCACGGAGATGACCAGCATGGCCGTTCTGGAATGGTGCCAAAGCACTCACGTCGAATGGCATTACATTGCACCGGGCAAGCCGATGCAGAACGGCTTCGTAGAAAGCTTCAACGGCAGCTTCCGTGACGAATGCCTCAACGAAACACTGTTCTCGTCACTGACGCAGGCGAGGATCGAAATCACAGCATGGAAGGAGGAT
>NZ_CAXUPW020000036.1:0-6410 GCF_964252935.1 Rhizobium sp. LjRoot98 | reverse complement strand
CGAGCCTTAATAATCAGAGGAAACTCCATTCGAGGGGAACGAAAAAAGCTATCGGAGGACGTTTGACGTCAACTTACCGTGGATTTCCAGTCCTCCCTAAAAACATCTGGTGCGCGTGATCGACGGTGAGCGACCGCTGCGAACTCTCTACGCTGCGGCGGTCCCTGGAAGAACTTTCTGTGAATCGCCGCGGCTACCACGACCTAGTTGCGCCGCGCCTGCGCCGTGCGCAACGGTTCGGCAAGCCAATTCACCAAATTTGCATCAATGGCATCCACCGCAGTATTCATTGCCAGAACCGCCGCCTTAACTTCATTAGAGGCTTCGCTCTGCTTCTTCTGGAGCCCCTCTGCGATTTTCGTGATCCTTGGCGCGTCTGTTGAGCCGAGCAATTTCTGCATACTTTGCTCCGCTTCGTTACAGAATATCGCGTACTCCGCGTTGATCGCCTCTATGTGCTCTAACGTCCGTCCAACCAGTCCGACCACCTCGCTAGTTCCGCTAGGGGGGTGGTCCGATGAGAAAATGAAGTTGTATCGACGACCTTCTTCTACGTATTTTGTCCGAGTATTCTCTAAATCATTTTTGCCTCGGTTTAGCGCATTCGACTGTACAAACTCATCCGGAGCAATAGCGATACTCTCAAGTCCTCCGATATTGCAGTCGCCTGGGACAAGAACGTCCTTACTAAGCAGTGCGGCGGCATCATGCCGCGAGCGAAGCGTTGACTCATAAGCTTCTGAAAAATCAGAGAACGGCTTCGATAGCTGTTGTTGGTTGCTTTGCATGGCATCTTGCAAATCCCGCTCGACCGCCAATGCGGCCTCCATCTCGTCGGGACTCTCGTCCAACGGCTCACCACTTCGGGAGTGATCCTGCCTAGGCTTCACGATATCGGCAGCGGTTTGGTCCAACATGTCGGGAAAGCCAATGAGCAAGATTGTTATCCCACCAAAGACCACCGCAGCACCGAGAACACGCCGAAATTTATTCATACTTTAATGACCCATATTACCCGTTTATCTCCATATCGGCACTTAAGCGGAATCGGCACGCTTTGCAATCCTATTAACGCCAAACCTTGTTTTTTGTTGAAATGATCTCGATGCAAGCGAAACATCAGTGTCCCGGCAATGAACGCATATAACCAGCCGCACAGACCGTAGCTCACCCCATAGAAAGTTTCTTGCGAAAGAGACAACTGGATAAGTCTAATATTTATAAGTTGAAATAATGACTTGCGTGGATTTTAGCCAATTGTTCTCAGACGGTTTCCGGTGGCGTCGCCCTGTAAGTCGGACTCCAGCCGCGTCCCGCTGTTGTTAATGACAAGGCAAGATGTACGAAGGCAAGAGACCTTCGATTTCACTGGTCAAGCGCTTGCGGTAAGGGTCGAAACGTGCAATAGCGTGCAAATAGAGAGTGCATGGTTACTTTATTCAAGTACGCGGGCAATCTTCGAAGAGTTTATGCGCGCGAGTTTGGCTACCCAACACTAATGGTTTTGTCCGGCGGGATTGACAACAAAAAGTTGCGGATGGTGAAGTGATGCTGAAAGATGAGGATATTGAACACCTTGAGCGAGTGGAGACTGTGGCTCTGAGATCGAGTGGAAGCGCGCGAGCAAAGGCGACTGCATTTGTGCCGCCGTCGAGGAAGACAATCTGCCCTTCCTTCACCATTGCGACGGCGGCCTTGGCGATAGCACACTTGTCGGCGACAGAAACCTTGCGTCGCGTGGAGAGGTCGGCCAGCGCTTGGGATGCCGGAAGGGCTCCCCCATGAACGCGCTGCAGGAGACCTTCACCCGCCAGTTCCCGAAGATCCCGTCTGATCGTGTCCTCCGACAGGTTCAGCTTGTGGCTGAATTCCTTGGCGACGACGCGGCCTCCTTGCCAAGTGTGTCGAGGATTAGGGCCTTCCGTTCCGTGGTTAGCATCGCGATGCCTCCGCTGTTGATGCGGTATATTGCACGAATGAGATTCTCGTGCAATATCGTGCACGATTACTGAGCGGAGGGACAAATGACGATTGCTCACAAAGTGCGGGTCGAGGACGTAACGACCCTTTCGGATGATTGGTACGTGTTAAAGAAGACGACATTCAGCTATCTCAGGAGCGATGGCACATGGCAGCGACAGAGCCGCGAAACCTATGACCGCGGCAATGGCGCTACTATCCTGCTCTATGATCCGCACCGACGGACGGTTCTTCTCACCCGGCAATTTCGCTACCCGGCCTTTGCTAACGGCCACGACGATCTGCTGATCGAGACGCCGGCCGGACTACTCGACGATGCGAGTCCAGAGGACCGGATCCGCGCGGAAGTCGAGGAGGAGACAGGTTACCGGGTCTCCAATGTCCGGCAGGTGTTTGATGCCTTCATGAGCCCCGGATCCGTCACCGAACGGCTGCACTTTTTCATCGGATCCTATTCCTCCGCGGATCAGGTCTCCGAAGGCGGTGGCAACGCCGAGGAGGGGGAAGACATCGAGCGGCTGGAGCCGACCATCGAAGACGCACTTGAGATGATCCTCGATGGCCGCATCCGCGACGGCAAGACGATCATGTTGCTGCAGTATGCCGCCCTGCACATCTTCAAAGGTTAGCCGATGTTCACCTTGAGACCAGTCACGAGCAAAGACTTGGCACGCAACTTCGAGATCTGGCGGAGCGCCGTGCTCGCGACGCACTACTTCCTGTCCGAGAGAGACTTCCAGGATATCGGCATCGTGGTCGAGAAGTCGTATCTCCCAACGGCAGCATTGGTGGTAGCCGTCGATGACGAGGATGTCCCGCATGGCTTCATGGGCACCACAGAGGACAACGTCGACGCTTTGTTCATTCATGCTGATAGCAGAGGAAAAGGCGTAGGCCGCCTTCTTCTGAAAAACTTCCTGGCAGCTCGCGACGAGGCGACAGTGGATGTAAACGAGCAGAACTGCTCCGGCAGGAAGTTCTACGAGAAGGTGGGCTTCCAGGTAACCGGCCGTTCCGATGTCGACGACACAGGTCGCCCGTATCCGCTCATGCATATGCGCTGGAGGCGGTCATGACGGATCTGTTGCTGCTTGACCCTAAGAGAGATGCAGAAGCTGTCCTACGACTGCACGCAGGCCTGAGTCTGACGGCCCGATCGACCTTTGAGCAATTTGGTTTCGATGTGGTCGAGCAGCAAACGTCGCCAGGGATGGACAAGAATTCGTTCGCTTCAAGATGCAGAAGCTGATCGGAGGCTGAGAATGCATGAGCTTGCGGCAGACGGAATAAGACTGGTGTCGGCATCTCCCGAGCTACTGGATGCCGAGGACATCTCGGGTGACAGGCTGGCAGGTCTGCTTGGCGTCTTGGCACCACCTAGCTGGCCGCCGATGTTCAACGACGCGGAGACGCGGAGATGGGTTCGCACTGCCCTGCACGATGATCCTGACGCCGAAGGCTGGAATTCCTGGTACATAGTTGCGGACGCTGGCGAGGGTCTGATGCTGGCTGGTATCTGTGGCTACAAAGGAGCGCCTGATCCCCACGGAGAGGTCGAGGTCGGCTACTCAGTCGTTCCTGAACTTCAGCGCCGCGGGCTGGCTAGCGCAGCGGTCGCCCTGCTATGCGAGAGCGCGTTGTCGAGAGGGGCCAAGACTGTCGTCGCCGACACACTGCCCGAACTCGTGCCGTCGCAGCGGGTCCTTGCTAAGAACGGTTTCCTCAAGATCGCGACAATAGAGAACGTCGAAGATGGCGTGATTTGGCGCTATCGTCGGCAACTCTGAGAAAGCAGTGGGGCGATCATTGAGGTGCTCAGGTAGATGCGAAGCTGACGGATCCATCAGCCCTTATGCTGCTTTCCATGGAGGAGAAGAATGATAAATTTGATATTCCGGCGGGCGGTTGAAGGCGATCTTGCAGCCATCGTCGAACTCCTCGCGGATGACATGCTTGGTGCTTCAAGGGAGGCCAGAGCGCCCGAAGTCGATGCGAAGTACGAACAGGCATTCCTTGATATCGAATCCGACCCAAATCAGCTCCTCTGCGTCGCCGAGGATGATGGCGAGATCGTCGGGACGTTCCAGTTGACCTTCATTCCAGGCTTGTCGCGCGGCGGAGCGAAACGTGCCCAGATCGAAGCCGTCCGCGTATCGAGCAAAAGGCGGAACGAGAACATCGGTGAGGTGATGTTCAAGTGGGCGATCGACCGGTGCCGTGAACAGGGCTGCGTGTTGATGCAGCTCACGACGGACAAGCAGCGCCCCGACGCGCACCGCTTCTATGACAGACTAGGCTTTGAGCCGACGCATATAGGATACAAGCTGCACCTCTAATCCAATCGCCCCGGTGACGCGATTTAGGTGAGCGACTTAAAATGGAATGGAAGAGGGATTCGGAATGGATTTCGATGAGTGCCGCCAGATCATTGCCGACGTCATGCCGGGAAGGGAGGACCAGTCCTTCGGGCCGATGTCTATAGGCTCCACTCCGGCTTCCGCTGACGAAGGCGTACGCGTGATCATCGAGGGCATCAAGACCGCAACATCGTCGCCGCTCTGGGACTTCCCGGACGGCTGCCTTCCATTCGAAGGTGCACTGAGCGTTCTACTGGACGGGCAAGGTAAGGCGCGGGCGATCCTGGAAACTGTCTCCATCGAAATCATATCCTTCGACCAGGTGTCGGAAGACTTCGCTTTCGCCTACGGCGAAGGAGACCGCAGCCTGACGTGGTTTCGACAAGAGATCGGGCACTGGTACGAAGGTTCTGCAGCGAGAAGCGGGAACGCGTTCACGAGCAAGACTCCAATCATTTGCGAGCGCATCCGGGTGGCGGAGTGTCTACATGAACTTTGCCAGGTGATCGGCGAAGGCCCGGACGCGCAGCGTTATGTCAGCGCGCGTGGCGAACGATAGGTGCATCTCGAGAGGGGAAAGGGTAAGTTTCTCCATCGCCTCCACGACCTATTCCTTCGCCATCACTCGGCAGATGTTCGACTTCATGGAGGCTCGCCTTGAAGAGCCCAATGAAGAGGAAACGCTTTTGTTAGACGGCCATATCTCTTGAGCAATATGAGGGCAATTGATGGAGCAACAGCACTCAACCGCCGCACTCGTGCCGCACCCACCCCAGCGTCAGGACAACATCGTTTTACGCGATGGGCGGCATCTTGCATGGTCCGAGTGGGGGCCGATCCATGGGCGGCCCGTCTTGTTCTGCACCGGAGCAGGCATGAGCGGCAGCCTGGGCTTCGCAGAGGCTGATCTTCACGATCTTGGAGCGCGGCTGATTGCGATCGACAGGCCTGGCCTCGGTCGCTCGGACGACGATCCCGGAAGAACGCTTGCGACTTGGGCAGATGACGTCGCCAAACTGGTGCGGCAGCAAGAACTTCAAGATGCAGTTGCGGTTGGCTTCTCGCAAGGGGGCCCGTTCGCGCTTCAGCTTGCATCTGCAGAGGATGTCCGCGCTATCGCTATCGTTGCCGGACAGGATGACTTCTCTCATCCTCCCACGTTTGAGAAACTTGACCCCAAAGTGATCGGGATGATCAACGGGCTTCGTCAGGATCCTGAAGCTTTTACGCAGAACATGAAGATGGCTAATCCAGAGTGGCTCTGGTCCATGATCATGTCGATGAGTTCTGAACAGGACCAGCGGGCTTTCGGCGGGGAAGCTTTCGCCTCAGCCTATCGTCGCTGCCTGGATGAGGGCTTTTCCCAAGGCTCCGGAGGCTATGTTGGCGACGTCGTCAACACGTGGAGCCCTTGGCCCTTCCGGCTGGAAGACCTGCGCGTTCCAGTAGACCTTTGGTACGGCCGCATGGACACCAGTCCCGTCCACTCGCCTGACTTCGGTAAGACTATGGCAACACGAATCCCTCGTGCCAGACTATTCATCGAGAACGAAAAGGGAAGTTCGCTTCTGTGGACGAAGGCAGAGGAGATCCTGCAACAGCTTCTGGCACATTGAGTGAGAGCTTTGTCTGAAGCCGAGGTGCCGACGCGTCGAGCGCCCTCGGTGTGTTTTCCTGAGACCGAGATCGAATGTCCGCATCGCCCCTCATCATTTTCCGCCACGGCATCAGCGCGTCAGCCGAGAGCTCGTGCCTCTCGCATCATCGTGGATGCTCAACTGCCCGCCACGGCTTTCGCGACGCCGGATGCTCCCAATCGCAATGGATACGGGGACCATCAATGGTCCAAGGTCGATGGCAATGTTCCCCCGGTCCGTTGGTGCTGACCTGAGCCCCTAAACTTCCTCCAAATTTTGGTAGAGTCCGTTACTCTGATTGCTCTGGGACCAAACCTTGGACCGCCGGAAGCTGGAGTTTTCCGGCTCTGATCACGATGGCGGGTTGGTTGCGCCGCCGGGATTATGCAGGTCGATCGGGACGTTATATCCGATCGCCGAGTGAGGACGTTCCTCG
>NZ_CAXUPW020000035.1:0-2500 GCF_964252935.1 Rhizobium sp. LjRoot98 | reverse complement strand
AACCCTGACCTCCAGCTAAGGTCCCCAAGTCATGGCTAAGTGGGAAAGGATGTGAGGATCCCAAAACAACCAGGATGTTGGCTTAGAAGCAGCCATCATTTAAAGAAAGCGTAACAGCTCACTGGTCTAAATAAGGGTCTTTGCGCCGAAAATGTAACGGGGCTAAAGCCATGCACCGAAGCTGAGGATACGCAGTAATGCGTGTGGTAGCGGAGCGTTCCGTAAGCCTGTGAAGGGATACCTGTGAGGGGTCCTGGAGGTATCGGAAGTGCGAATGTTGACATGAGTAACGATAAAGGGAGTGAGAGACTCCCTCGCCGAAAGACCAAGGGTTCCTGCTTAAAGTTAATCTGAGCAGGGTTAGCCGGCCCCTAAGATGAGGCAGAAATGCGTAGTCGATGGGAACCACGTTAATATTCGTGGGCCTGGTGGTAGTGACGGATTGCGTAACTTGTTCAGACTTATTGGATTGTCTGGGCGGGGAAGCGGTTCCAGGAAATAGCTCCACCGTATAGACCGTACCCGAAACCGACACAGGTGGTCAGGTAGAGTATACCAAGGCGCTTGAGAGAACTATGCTGAAGGAACTCGGCAAATTGCACGCGTAACTTCGGAAGAAGCGTGACCTCTTCGTACGCAAGTATGGAGGGGTGGCACAGACCAGGGGGTAGCGACTGTTTATCAAAAACACAGGGCTCTGCGAAGTTGCAAAACGACGTATAGGGCCTGACGCCTGCCCGGTGCTGGAAGGTTAAAGGGAGAGGTGCAAGCTTTGAACTGAAGCCCCAGTAAACGGCGGCCGTAACTATAACGGTCCTAAGGTAGCGAAATTCCTTGTCGGGTAAGTTCCGACCTGCACGAATGGCGTAACGACTTCCCCGCTGTCTCCAGCATAGACTCAGTGAAATTGAATTCCCCGTGAAGATGCGGGGTTCCTGCGGTCAGACGGAAAGACCCCGTGCACCTTTACTATAGCTTTACACTGGCATTCGTGTCGGCATGTGTAGGATAGGTGGTAGGCTTTGAAGCAGGGACGCCAGTTCTTGTGGAGCCATCCTTGAAATACCACCCTTATCGTCATGGATGTCTAACCGCGGTCCGTTATCCGGATCCGGGACAGTGTATGGTGGGTAGTTTGACTGGGGCGGTCGCCTCCGAAAGAGTAACGGAGGCGCGCGATGGTGGGCTCAGAACGGTCGGAAATCGTTCGTCGAGTGCAATGGCATAAGCCCGCCTGACTGCGAGACTGACAAGTCGAGCAGAGACGAAAGTCGGTCATAGTGATCCGGTGGTCCCGTGTGGAAGGGCCATCGCTCAACGGATAAAAGGTACGCCGGGGATAACAGGCTGATGACCCCCAAGAGTCCATATCGACGGGGTTGTTTGGCACCTCGATGTCGGCTCATCGCATCCTGGGGCTGGAGCAGGTCCCAAGGGTTTGGCTGTTCGCCAATTAAAGCGGTACGTGAGCTGGGTTCAGAACGTCGTGAGACAGTTCGGTCCCTATCTGCCGTGGGTGTAGGAATATTGACAGGATCTGTCCCTAGTACGAGAGGACCGGGATGGACATATCTCTGGTGGACCTGTTGTGGCGCCAGCCGCATAGCAGGGTAGCTATATATGGAATGGATAACCGCTGAAGGCATCTAAGCGGGAAACCAACCTGAAAACGAGTATTCCCTTGAGAACCGTGGAAGACTACCACGTTGATAGGCCGGGTGTGGAAGTGCAGCAATGCATGAAGCTTACCGGTACTAATCGTTCGATTGGCTTGATTGTTCTCATTGCTCATGTTCATTGAAATGAACAGAGCCATCTGTTTTGTCTTCATGCTGTCGCCGCTCAGGCGGCTGCGCTGCAGACGGCGCGCCAAACGATTGGCGACGCGCTCTGCGCTTGCGGTCTTCGACCGAAAGCCAGGCAACAAGACGTGTTCAAAATATAAGAAAGAGGGTCTCCCTCGCCAGCTTCTCATTTGGTTTGTCACCGTCGCCGGTGACATTCTTGCCCTTAGTTGACCTGGTGGTTATTGCGGGGTGGCTGCACCCGTTCCCATTCCGAACACGGCCGTGAAACGCCCCTGCGCCAATGGTACTCCGTCTTAAGACGCGGGAGAGTAGGTCGCTGCCAGGTCTATTAATGGCAAGAAAATACCAAACACACTATCTTCTCTTCTACCTCCGGCCCAGCCGAACAACAGGCCGCCCTCAAGCGGCCTTTTTGCTTCGGTAAAATGCCGGGGAACCTGAATTCCAGGGGCGGCGGAAACAGTTTCTACCTCCCTCACAGGAGACAAATTGCCTCTGGCAATTTGCTCAGAATGAATACCGGAACGGGCATACGGCCCAATCCGTAAGCGACAAACCTTCGGTTTGCGCTGTCGACGAAAACCGCAAAGGCGGTTTCCTCGTCGCGATCTTCGGCTTCGCCGAAGACGCTGATAACGCGGGGTGGAGCAGCCCGGTAGCTCGTCAGGCTCATAACCTGAAGGCCGCAGGTT
>NZ_CAXUPW020000034.1:0-6545 GCF_964252935.1 Rhizobium sp. LjRoot98 | reverse complement strand
CATAGCCCACAAAATCGAACCGATCAGCAAGATTGGCCAGTGCGCCCTTCACCATGGACTGATCGTTTCCGATCACGGTGATATCCAGCAGTTTCTCGACCCAGTTTGACATCCATACTCTCCCTGTACATCGCACCCGTTCCGCGGTGCGAAATGCGTCGGCAGTCAGAGGGACCGCGACGCGCGCGAACAGTGACCGGGTAAAGAATGAAGCATATTCAATCGCATAAGTTGACCACAATGGAATGGTTTTCTAAATCGTTTCCGCGAGATTGAAAACCTCGGAATTTGCTTATTCGCGAAAAACGTGTCGGGGTATCGACCGACTTAACTTTTCAGCCAGTACGGTCCATCCATCTGTCATTGTCTTCAAAAATGTCTTATATCTGGACTGTAATTAGAGAGAGACCATGTTGCAGCTTACACACGATACCGAACAGCTTGCCCGAACGGTTGCGGCCCGTGTGGGCCGCAGACCGGATGATCTTATTCGCGCGGCCCTCGAACGTGAGGCTGCGGCGCTCGGCGTTTCCACTGATTTGCCTGTTCGCAACCGCATGACCGTCGAGCAGATGATGGCCGTCGGCGAAAAGGTCTCGGCCCTGCCGCTGTTTGACCCATCCTCGCCGAAAGAGATTCTCGACGACCTGAACGAACAATGATCGTCGTCGATTCCTCCGCAGTGGTCGCCATACTCGAACGGGAAGACGACAGCGCTTTATACGCTCGCGTAATTCAGGATGCCGACAATCTCACGATGTCGGCCGTCAACGCCCATGAATGCGCGGTCGTGCTACGACGACGCAGAGGACCGGAAGGTGAGCGAATCCTCTGGCTCTTCCTGGCAGACAACGGGGTCCAGATCCTGCCCTTTGATGAGGAACAGGCTCGAAGAGCTTCAGAGGCGTTCGGAAAGTACGGCAAGGGCATCGATGCGAAGGCCAGGCTTAACCTTGCCGACTGTGCCGCATACGCGCTCGCCAAAAGCCTTTCGGCGCCTTTGCTGTTCAAGGGAGACGATTTTATACATACCGACATCGAAGTTGCGGCCCGGTAGGCACTAGTATCCCCGCCTGGCTAACTTGACGCGCGAAATCCAAGTTTGGTGAATGGCCTTGACGAACTCAGGGGCGCGAATACCCGGCCGGATTGCAGCGTTTCCGCGTTACTGACCACCGATCCGGGATAGATCGACCCGAATTCCCGCAGTCCCAACCTCCTTTTCGTCTGAGGGTTCCGCTTCGCTCTGGGAGGGCTTGGCATCAGCAGGTGTGTCCGCGGCATCCAAAGAAACTTTCTTCCGATCGACGATTGTTCCACCTGGATCCTCCGCCTGAAACACGCCTTCACCCTCAAACTGGCCCGTGTTCCAGGCGTAAACGGCATCTTCAAAGATCTGTGGAAGCACCTCTTTGCTCGTTGGGTTGCCATACCATTTTGCAACGATGCGCATGATCTTTGAAAACATCTTCGTCCCCACGCGAAGATTTTCGCAAGGCTCAATCAGATCTGGTTTCAGCTCGGACGCGTCCTTCACGCCGACACCCGCCGGGAACTGTGTAAGGCCCACACGCACGACGGCCTGACCGACATACTGGCGTACGACCTCCATCGCCTCGTCGGGGGTCTTCGGTTTTGGTACAAGGATGAGCCGCCCTCCGGCTTTGACGGTGACGGCCAGCGGATCGCCAGGACCGACAGCGCCTACGAACTGCTCGACGATGGCGGGTTTCAGCGAGGGATCGGCGCATTCCGCGATAAAGGCAGCATCCATGACGAAAGCTCCAAAGTTCAAGTATTGAAGGAAATCACAAGGGGGACGCCGAACAGGGCGGACCAGGCTTTGGCGCTCGCGCGCTGGATGGCGACGATGTTGCCATCCGTCGTCCACCAGCCATTGCCGATCAAAACGATCGCGTCGGGTCGATAAAGCATCGACTGGAGAATGGGCCACAGTACGAGCTGCTCGTAGCAGATAAGAGGCGCGATCTTTCGGCCCGCGACCTCGACGACGGGATTGGCGAAGAGGTTGGCGCGGGCGCCACCGGTCTCTCCTGTCCATCGCTCCCATGGACGCCACATCGAAACCGGCACGGGCATGCGCTCGTGATAGAGGACACGCCCCCCATGCGCATCGATGGCCACCATGACGTTGTCGTAGCCAACCGCATCGACGACCGCCGCGCCGGCGACCACAGTCACGTGCGTTCCTTGCAGCTCAGTCCGCCAGAAACGTTCAAGCGTTGGCGTCCAAAAGCCCAGTGTGCTCTCGGGAAGCACGACGACGGTCTCTCGTGTTCCGGCAGCACGCCGAACAGCCGTCACCAGGTCACGTTGACGTTGAAGGGATTGATCGCGGCCAAGGCTTTCACCCATTTCAAGGTCGACACCACGCCACCCCTCCGCTAGAATCTGATTTGTCCCCGATGCGGCGGACCAAAGCCATAGACCTGACAGGGCAATGGCGATAGCCGGCCCGATCCGGGTTACGAGACCGATCAGGCCGGCTGTCAACGCGAGAAGCCCCCACCATCCCCATTCTGGAAACAGTATGCCGGCCGCTGTCAGCGGATGCGCCCAGCCTGTGATCCCGAGCGGCGGCAAAGCAGTGAGACCCAGGACCATTAGATAGCGCGCAGGCTTTGCCCATCCGGGTCGCGCCGTCCATAGCGCCGAATGGATGAGGACAAAGGACGATGCCGCCGCGACCCAGAAGCAGAGCCCAACCCAGACATCCGCTGAAAAGAACTGGACGACGCCCGACGGCAAACCCCGTGACGCCGCCAGGAAATAGCCGACAGCGACGAGGGCCACTGCGATCCGCGTTGGCGACAGGGCCCACAGAAGTGGGAAGAAGGTTGCCGCAGGCAGCTGGAGCGCCTGGCCGCTCCAGCCGACCGCCCCGACGACGACTGCAAGTGGGACGAGAACGGCAGTCACCATGACCTCACGGCGCATAGGTCAACACCTCTTGCGCCAGACCGAGTACGCCTGAAACAGGTACCGGCCCGAAATACCTAGAATCCCATGAGCCGATGAAGTCGGAGTGCAGATACAACTCTCCGGGTGGAACGATACCGCTTCGATCATGCCTTAGCGATCGCCCCTGTCCATCCGCCCCGATGATGGGCGATCCGGGAATTGGTACGCCTTCAACTGCGATGTGATCGGTGACGTCCACACGCTGTCCCGCCAACGCGACAACCGTCTTGATAAGTGGACCGAACCCACCGGGGCAAAGTCCCGGGCGGAGATATCCGCGCTGCCTCGCCTGGCGCATGGCGGCATTGTCAGGCGGGCAGACGAAAACCGTTTCCCCGGATCGGACCGGGCGATTGAGAGGAACGACGCGCCAGAGGCCGAGCGGCTCACTCGGCGTCGTGTTGATGCGCAGACCACCACTCCAACCGGCAGCAAAGAGGACGCCAAACATGCCGGCGGCCACGGATAACGTGACGCAGGCGCGGCGTCGTTGACGAGGCATCGTCCAACCTTCACGCTTCATCATAATCATTTGAGGGAGAGCCCCTTGGTCTGGGTTTGCCGCGCTGTTTCAGCCTGCTTCAACGCCAGCGTGGTGCGCTCGTGCGCGACGAGTTGCTGCACAGTGCGCATGCTGTTCCAGGCCGACTGCACTTCGCTTTTCTGCGAAGGATTCATCCCGGCCGTCAATTTGTGAAAGGTCTCGCCGTTTGCATCTTTTGCCGAGATCGGCAGCAGGCTGCGTTCTCCGAAACGTTCGGACACAGCCTTGGCGAAGCCTTCAAGCTCAGCTTTCACGTTTCTGTCGGCCAGCGCATATTCGAGACCGGCGGGAAGATCGTTGCGATCGATCGCGTCGCGGATCCGCTCAAGCGTTTGCCTGGCCGATGGCGAGAGGGCAGGGATGTTGACGGAGACCCTGAGACGGATTGCCCGCTCTTGCGCTTCGTGCTTGCGCTCTGCCTCGGCCCGCGCCGTGACATAGCGCTCGAGGTTTCGCACCAGGGCAGGCGCGTTGACAAGCGCCGTGTCGCGCGCGGCCTTCTCGGTCGCTCCGGCGAAGATGCCGGTCTTGCCCTTGAGCGCTCCAAACTTTTCCGGCTCAGCTGCGATCTTCGCAAGCGTTGTCTGCGCTCTTGCCGGATCTTTCAGCATGGCATCGACATTGACCGCCTTGAACGCGGTCTCCGGCTCGGCGAAGACCTGGGTAAAGCGTGTCGTGACCTCCTGCCATTGCTTCTTCAAACCGGGATCGGCAGTCAGACGATCCTCAACGGCCTGGTCGATCGATTTCGGGAACGTCGTGATGCCTGATACCATTGGCTTTGCCTCCATGAAGGGTTTCGGGGTCACATGGGGACTCGGGCGCTTGAGACCGAGCTGTGCGCCGATCGTCGCCAGGCGGGCGGTGAGATTGACGATCTTCTGTTTCCCGCGAACGATCCAGTCGAGGCGGTCGCGAACGAGGGTGCGCGCTACACTGACCAGATGCAGGCCGCGCGCGTCGGCGAAGCGAAGGGCCGCGCGATAGAAGGCGCCCTTCTCGTAGTCGAGCGTCGTTTCCTTTGAGTTCTTGCGCGATAGAAGCTCGGCCAGGCCGCCTGCCTTGGCGAAGGATCGCGAGCCATAATAGACGCCGAGATCCTCGCGATGACGGGTCATCGCCACATAGGTCAGGTGACGGTCGAGGGATAGCGAGGCCAGAACCTTGACCCTGTCGACGGTTGCGCCTTGGCTCTTATGGATCGTCGTCGCGTAACCATGATCGACGTTGTTGTAAAACCGCTGCTCTACGCTGAAAGTCCGCCGGCGCTCGCCCTCGCCAATCTCGGCAACGATACGCCCCGGGGCGGCTTCCACGACCTTGGCCAGCATGCCGTTCTTGACGCCAAGCGAGCTTTCATTTTTGAGGAAGACGATCCGATCGCCGGCGGCGAAATGACGTATACCGTCTTCCGTCTTGAAGACGTGACCGCCATCGACAAGCCCGCGCTCGACGAGCTTGGCGCGTGCCAGGGTATTGAGGATCCGCACGTCGCGGCGAAGGTGGGCTAGGATCAGCGATGACCGGGCCGGATCGTACTCACGGTTCCAATCGGAAATAAGGTTTTCGACAGCTTGTGACTTCAAGGTCGATCCCATCATCCGACCGTTTGCGCTGTAGGACTCGACAGCCTTGGCGATGTTGCCGCGGGCGAGATCGAGCGACGCGTCGCGCATCCATTGCTCGCGCTGGCGATAGATGGTTTCGAGTTCGGCGTAGCCGATGCGCTCAGTGATGGCCCTGAAGGCGGCACCTGCCTCGATTGGCTGCAGCTGTTCGGGATCACCGATGAGAACGAGCTTTGCCCCGCGCAGCGTTGCCTCTTCGACAAGATGTGCCATCTCTTTGGAGGAGACCATGCCCGCTTCGTCCAGGACCATAACAGTCTTGTCGTCGAGCTGGTTGCGACCTTGGGCCCAGCGCAGTTCCCAGGAGGATAATGTACGGGAAGGAATACCCGCTTCGTTTTCCAATCCTTCGGCGGCCTTCCCCGCCAAGGCGGCACCAACGACACGATAACCGGCCGCCTCCCAGGCCTCGCGTGCGGCCTTCATCATCGTGGTCTTGCCGGCGCCGGCGCGGCCGACCACGGCTACAATCCGCTCAGGACCTGCAACATGCTCAATGGCCGTTTTCTGCTCATCCGAGAGGCGCTCATGGCGCTCGAACACCGCCTCAATGATCTTCTGACGGACGCCATGCGATGGTCGCTGGGACAGCCAGATCGACCGGTTTGCCATCTCGGCCTCAAGGCGGATCATCTCGCGTGTCGTGTACCGCGCTGGCGTCCTGACACCGGAGGTAAATTCTATCCGCTCGCGGTCGAGACGCAGCACGTCCAGATGCTGCATGATCCGCGCCATCAAACTCTGGAAGAGCGCCGCATCGTCGACATAGCGATGGAGGACCTTCGCTACGTCGTGGTTGCCGAACACGCTTTTCTCACGGGTGATGAGATCGAGCACGATGCCGGGATTGTGCTGGATGCGCCGGACGTTCTCCGCGCGCCGCTCCTCGTGCAATTCGATCCGCTCGAGCTTCTGTGACCGGGCTGTGGCCGGCCCGTTTTCTGTTTGCGATTTTCGCTCGATGGCGGTGGCGCCGACCCCGATATGAATGGTCGGTGTCAGGTCGATACCCTGCTTTTCAAAGGATCGGCCATCTATGCGGATGTCCAGCCCGGCAAGCGCCAGGTGCCGGTTCTGCACAGCAAACCATCCGTCACGAAAGGCATTGAAGTCCTTGGTGCCACCCCCCCAGAGTTCATAGATGATTTTGCCGGCGTCATTGCGCATGGGCTGGCCGTCTGGTCCAAGAACAGCAACCTTCTTGGCACCGAACCCGTCCTCGCTCAGAGGCCGCAATGTCGTCATCATGTGGACATGCGGGTTGCCGGGTGCATCGTGATAGACCCAGTCCGCGACCATACCCTTTGACGTGATATGCTCGGCAATGAAGTCTCGCATCAGCGCGATGTTCTGCTCGGACGAAAGTTCGATCGGCAGCGCGATGGTCACAT
>NZ_CAXUPW020000033.1:0-10098 GCF_964252935.1 Rhizobium sp. LjRoot98 | reverse complement strand
CCCTTCTTCGGCAGTTCCGGCTGGCCCCAGCTGTTGACCTCGACGATCGCGCCGCGTTTCGGCAGATTGTTCGTCATCCATTCGTGCTGAGCGCCGAGAAAGCCTTCGACATTGGTGGTGTAGCGGCAGTCCTCGTCGGCCGGTGCGAAGAGGTCCTCGACCCATTCGATGCCGTAGGCCTGAGCCAGGTCGTCACCGAAGCTCGCGTCCCTAGCATACATGCGCTTATTCGTGAGCGCATTTGCGATCTGCCACCATGGCGCCGTGTCACCCTTCTTGGGCTTGTGCGCTTTCCAGACCTCCTTCTGGTCGACCTGGCCGGCAGCGGCGATCACCCGCAACTGTTGCTCGGATGGCATGTCGCCCAGCGCCATCTGTTCGAGCATGGCTGGAAGCACATTGGCGAGCAGGCGCAGCTTGCGGATCTGGCGAACGGGGAGGGCGAGAGCGACGGAGATCGCTTCCTCGGTCCAGCCGAGAGCAACAAGGCGTTCAATACCTCGCCATTGATCGACGGGATTAAGCGCTTCACGAACGCTGTTCTCGACCATGGAACGCATCGCGCCATTGTCGTTGGCTGCATCAGCTACGAGGATTTCGATCTCTTCGAGGCCGGCAGCGATGGCGAGGCGGACGCGGCGATGGCCAGCGTCAATGATGTAGCCGTTGCCACCATCCGTCTCCGGGGCAACCACTGGCGGCTGGACGATGCCGACGGCCTTGATCGTGGCCAGCATTAGCGCATCAGCCTGCGGCGACGACTTCGACTGGCGCATCCGGTCGGGGTTTTCCTTCAGCGCGCGCGGGTCAACCTTGATGATCTGCATGGGATTTGTCCTTGTCTAGAGAGTTCCGGACCGGCGCCATGCCAGCCCTTCCTGTCTTCATTTTTCTCGAAGACACCTCCCGGACCGCCGAACGGCCGGACTGACGCAATTGCGACCGAGCATCCCCGCTGCGAAGGACAAGCGGGGCTGACAGTCCTGCGAAGAACGAGTGGCCGGGATAGCGCAGGTGGCGGTTGAGCAACTGCGTCGGCAGGACGTCCGGTCGGCGACCGCTTTCTTGATCTATTCTTCCCTGCAACTCTCCTCCTTTTGATTGCAGGCCAAGCTTCTTTCAGCTTAATCGAATGTCGTTGCGGCGCATGGTTCGAAACCGATCGTTCGGACCGAGGGGGAAAGATGGACGAAAAAGACAAACCGGGAGAGGCCAGAGGCCTTGGGCCTCGCTGGAACATAAAGCCTCAAGGCCAGGCGCAGATCAGCGGCGTGATCGTGGGGGAGGTGCTAGACGCAGTGCGTGGCGCAAGCATCTCGTTACTAAGAGATCTTGGCATCAAAGCGAAGCTTGGGCCCTTCGATCTATCGATCGCGGTAGGCCAGTCACGCGAAACAGTCGATGAGCGATTAAAGAAAATCGACGCCGCCCGACAAAACATGCGCGAGGCGCTCGAGGCTATTGACGAACTGGGGATCCAAACTGACAGGAACAAGGCAGAGCTTTCGATGCTTGCGACAGCGATAGCAGCTGCGAAAGATCAAAAGTCGACTTTGATTACAGAAGCGCAGGCACTTGAGGCGTTGAAAGCTATTGAGACGGAAGCAGTCCGAAAAGCGCTGGGAGTACCGACGAAAGCGCAACGGTGGGCAGAGCGCGGTATCGCCTTCTTGCTTGGTGTACTGGGATCGTACGTCGCATCGGTCTTGTGGCAAATGACGTGGCCACAATAAGACGGCAAGAAAAAAGGGCCGACGGAGTAAACCGCGGCCCATAAAGTGTGGAGATCATTGACCTCCAGAGGGGAACAGCTGCTGCGGCGGAACTGGGAGGACACCGCCATCTGCATCAGCTGCAGGCTTTATGCCTGATTTTTGGCCAATCGGAAAACATTTATTGTGCAATGCAGCTATGCGGCCAGCGCGTTGGTCTCATTGCCGAGGCCGCCCGCCAGCTGAGTTTCGATGTCACGGTGCTCGCGCCGTTTCTCCTTCAGATCGTCAGCGAACGCGAACGCTCCTCCGTCTCGGGAACGGTATGAGGCCAGCCGGCGCCCGGCCTGTTCTAGACGTCGGCAATACTGACGCTGTTCCTGATCGAAGCCGTCGAGTCCATGCTCCAGCCGTGAGATCGCGCCCAGCGGCGTGACCGTGATCGCCAGCTCGATCTCTTGACTTACGCCCGTGCGCTGAAGCAACGTCTCGTAGCGATAGCCATCGCCCTTGCCGAACCTCTCACCCTCATAGACAAGATCGAATCCGCCGATCGTGGCAAGATGCACCTCGCCCTCATGCTGAAGCTGCAGAAGCGTGAGGATTTCCTTCATCAGCGCCCGGCCGGCCTCCTTGCGCTCGGCATGTTCCTTACCGAGCACCGTCATGGTGAAGGCATCGCCGGTGGTAGATTGTAGCCGGGCGATGTCCTGGCCGATTTCCTCAATCCGCCGGGTTGAGACCTCGATTTCGCGCTCGGCATCGCGCATCTGCCGGCGGACGGCGTATTGATCGTCCTCGTGGGCGGCCCGCAGCCGTTCGAGCCGTGCGATATCGGCCTCAAGCCCGGCCTTCTGCATCAGCCGCTCGTCGCCGGAGGCAATGGCCTTGGCCATCGCGAACTGGTTGGCGGCACCTTCTCCAACATCTTCCAGCCGCCGGATCGACGTGTCGCCCGACAGCGCTGCGGCAATAAAGCGGGCTTTGCGCTCATTGTTCTGCCACATGCTGGCATCGAGCGAACCCTCGGTGGCATAGGCGAAGATATCGACCTCGTCGTGCTGGTTGCCCTGGCGCACGATCCGGCCTTCCCGTTGCTCGATCTGCGACGGCAGCCATGGCACATCGAGGTGATGGAGCGCCTTCAGCCGAAGCTGGGCGTTGACGCCCGTGCCCATCGTTTCAGACGAGCCGATCAAGAAGCGAACCTTGCCGGCCCTGACGTCGCCGAACAGTCTCTGCTTGGCTTCGGTCTTCTTGTAGTCCTGCATGAAGGCGATTTGCGAGGCCGGCACGCCGAGCCGGATCAGATCGTCGCGGATAAAACGATAGGCCGAGAAGCCGCGGGACTTTTCGACATTGATTGTGCCGAGATCGGAAAAGATCATCTGGGCTGCCCCTGGTAGATCAAAGTCTTTACCGTCGGGGCGCCGATAGATGGCTTCCTCGGTTTCCTTCCAGATCCGATGGGCATTGCGGACGAGCAGATTGAGCTTGTTGTCCTCCTCGTTTTCAGCCGCCGGCATGACGAAGCGCAGGTCGATCGCCGCATGGCGCCCATCAGTGATGACGGACAGCAGTATGTCGTCACCGGGCTTGGCGGGCCCCTCACGCTGCTCGATCGCCTTGATCCTGCTGCCGAGGGTCTGCTGATAGGTCTTGAACAGTGCCGTCGGCTTGGCAGTCATGATCTGCCGCCGGCCGGTCGAGATGTTGGGCACCTTAACATACTGCCGGAGATCCTCGGGCATCACCACATCGGCAAACGAGCGGAACATTGCGATCAGCTCCGGCACGTTGACAAAGGATGCGAAGCGGCTGACCGGCTTGTATTTGCCGGATGGCTGGATCTCCAATTCCGTAGTTGTATCGCCGAAGCAGGATGCCCAGGCATCGAATTCGTGCAGCCCACGCTCGGCAAGCGCCGCATGACCGAGCAGGCGCTGGATGGAAAACATCTCGCCCAGCGTATTGGTGATCGGCGTACCGGACGCCAGCACCAGAGCGCGGCCAGGGTTCTTCGTTTCGACGTAGCGGGACTTCACATAGAGATCCCAGGCCCGCTGCGAGCCGTTCGGATCGATGCCCTTCAGCGTCGACATATTGGTGGCGAAAGACAGCTTGCGGAATTCCTGCGCCTCGTCGACGACGATCTGGTCGACACCAATCTCCGAAATGGTGAGAAGATCGTCTTTGCGGGTCGCCAGACCTTCGAGCCGCTCCTGCAGTCCTTCCTTCAGCCGCTCGAGCCGCTTGCGCGACACACGGTCCTCGCTGTCCGCCTTGGTCAAAAGATCCTCGTAGAGCTGCAGCTCTTCGTGGATCATCTCCTGTTCGAAGGCAGACGGCACGGCAATGAACCGGAACGCCGAATGCGTGATGATGATCGCATCCCAGGTTGCCGTCGCCGCCCGCGACAAAAAGCGGGCGCGCTTGTCCTTGGTGAAGTTGGTCTCGTCGGCGACGAGGATACGGGCATTCGGATAAAGGCCTAAAAACTCGCGAGCCGCCTGCGCCAGGCAATGGCCGGGCACGACCAGCATGGCCTTGGCGATCAGTCCAAGCCGGCGCTGCTCCATGATGGCCGCGGCAAAAGTCATCGTCTTGCCGGCGCCGACGGCATGGGCAAGATAGGTCGAGCCGTCGGCGATGATCCGCCAGATGCCGCGTTTCTGGTGCCCATACAAAACAAAGGCGCCGGAGGCGCCAGGGAGTTTCAGGTGGGAGCCGTCGAATTTCCGAGGCGCGATATTATTGAAACGGTCATTGTAGTCGCGGGCCAGCCGGTCGGTTCGATCCGGATCGGTCCAGACCCAGTCCTGGAATGCCTGCTTGATCCTTTGGAGCTTGTCGCGCGCGGCTTCGGTGTCGACGACATTGAGCACCCGGCGCTCGCCGTCGGCATCCTTGAAGACGTCGAAGATCTGAGGGACCCGGCTGTTGAGCGCGTCGGACAGCAGGTCGCCGGCGTGGCGGCGGCTCGTTCCCCATTCCGATGTGCCAGCGGCGCTATAGCCGAGTTGACGAGCCTCGACTGTCCAGGACCCAAGCTCCGGCATGTGGTAGATGCGGATTTCCGCCTCCATCTTTTGCCTGACGAAGGCGACGACATCGGTGGCCGGGATCCACGGTGCGCCGAGGCGGGCTGTGATGTCGGAGGGGCGGAGATCAGCCGGCTGGACCTCCTGGAGGGCGCGGACATTGCGCTCATAGGCGGGGTCGAGCTCGGCCGCTGCCTGCGCGGCGGCGAGCTTCGTGCGGACGGCCCCTGAAAGATATCCGTCTGCCGTCTTCCACGATCCATCGGCCGGATCACGGAAGATGGCCTCGCCCAGCGCGTCGACCACATCAGCAGGATCGCTGTGCAGCAGCTCGGCGACATGGTCGATATCGACGTGGCCTCGTTCATTCAGCACGACGGCGAGCGCATCGGCAGGAGACGTGATCGTCGGCGCCGCGGGCGGAGCAATCACGCGTTCGGAGAATATCGGGCCGGGTCTTGCCGTGTCGGTCTCCAGATCATAGTCCTCGATCGAGGCGACCAGCCAGCAATCCGGATCATCGCGGAAGGGAGCCAGGTTCGGCTGGCGATGCGTTTCCTTGACCTCGCCGGTCTCGAGATCCTCTTGAACGGACACGACTGTGTGGTTGATCGGCCCGAAATCGCGCACAAAACTCGACCAGGCGATGCGCAATCGCACCTGGAGATCGCGCCATGGCCGATCGGTTTCTTGCGCCTTCAGGACCTCACGCACTGCATCGCGGATCGGGATCAGCTTTGAGACGATCCGAACGTGTTTTTCCGGGATTCCATCGCCTGAGCGACCCTTGCGGACGGTGACCGGCGCGGCCGATCCGTCGAGCATCTGCATCAGACCCTTCGACCGGTCGAGGAAGAAGCTGCCCTCGCGAACAATCCCGCCCTTCGGCTGCAGATCGACGATCTCGCCGAGTTCGTCCTCCAGATCAATATCGATCGGTGTCGGCTCGCCGTCATAGAGATCGGCCGGCAGGAGGTCGATGGCAGCGGCGAGGGCAGTTTCCAAATCCTCTCCATCGCGTGGGCGGCAGGTGTAGGTCTCGCCGAACGGGCCGGAGGTCAGGGCGTGTGTGCCGAGCACGAAGTCCGGATGCCGACCAAACCAGCGATTGACCCTGATGGCGCTTTCATCGTCGGTGGCAGGCCTGATCTCATCGACATCCAACCACAGCCGATTTCCCTCCAGCTCTCCGGGCTTCCGCTTGCGGAAGAAGAGGATGTCGACAACGACATCCGTGCCGGCGTCGCGACGGAAGCTGCCCTCGGGCAGGCGGATTGCTGCGATCAGGTCAGCGGATTTGGCGATATGCTCCCGTGCTGTGGTATCGGCCTTGTCCATGGTGCCATGCGAGGTGACGAAGGCGGCGAGCGCGCCGGGCTTCAGCAGGTCAATCGACCGGGCGATGAAATAGTCGTGCAAACGAAGGCCGAGCGACCGGTAGGCGCGGTCGGAGCGGACGCTGCGATCGGAGAAGGGTGGATTGCCGATGGCGAGATCGTAGATCGGAGCCAGATCCGTACGGGCAAAGTCGCCATTGATGATCCGCGCCTTCGGCTGAAGCAGGCGGGCGATGCGGGCGGTGACCGGATCGAGCTCGATCCCGGTCACATAGGCGGCGTCGCGATATGGCTCCGGCATCAGGGCAGGGAATAGCCCCGTGCCAATGCCTGGCTCCAGCACCCGGCCGCCGCGCCAGCCCAGTTTCTGGACCCCAGCCCAGATTGCGCTGATGATGAACTCTGGCGTGAAATGCGCATATTGGGTGCAGCGGGCAAGTGACGCGTAGTCGCTCTCGCAAACCGCGGTCTCGAGCGAAGAACCAATATCGTCCCAGCCCTGGCGGAAATCGACCTCGCCTGGCCGACGGAACATACCGTTGGCCAGTTCGCCGGCGCCGAAGCCGGTGAAGCGGATCAACTGCGCCTGCTCCTTGGGTGTCGCCGGCCGGTCCTGCTTGGCAATGCCGTCGGCGACAAGGATCGCCGCGACATTGGCGCGGGCGCGATCCCTCCAGGCGGTGGCAAGCCTGCGGTCACCGTCGAGATAGAAGTTTGCCCGAAGCCTTGCACGCCGGACAGGCGTGGCAGCGACGGGGAGGGCGGGTGCAGGTGCTGGCGGCAGGGGATCCGGATCGTCGTCATTGGCGGCATCAGGCGAGAACCCGCCGAACGCTGTCACGCCAAGCCCGAGGCCGGACGAAAGCACGCTCGAGCCGAACATGTCTGATGTAAAGGGATCGTTGCTCATGAGAAAAGCTCCTTTGGATTGAGGGCGTGCGCCATCGCTCGGCCAACGAGAAGGCCGCTTTCGGCGCGAAATTTGCGAATGATGATCCGGCTCAGGCGGCCAGCGATGCGGGGAGGTGGCGCAAATGGACCGGCAGCTTTGCCGCGATCTCGTCGTCGGACAGGGTATCGAGCAACTTCAGGAACGTGCCTTCACTGCCACCGTAGAGCATCACCGTGCGATGGCCCTGCATCGCCGTCGGCCAACGCGCGCCGGCATAGCCTCGATAGTCGTCGGTGGTCGTGCTCCATATATGCTCAAGCCGTTCTTCGCGGCTCATGGCCCGGACTGGTCGGGTTTCGCGGTCAACGATTGCGGTCCGCATCGCCTCGACAGAGTTCGGGTCCGCGAGATCGCAGTAGGTGTGAAAATAACGCACCGCTTCGTCGATCCGGATCGCGTAAAACACCGAGGTCACCGAACCGGTCATGAATTCACGCATCGCAAAGATCGGCCCACGCATCCAGAGCGGCGGCAGAATATCCAGCATATAGGAGTAGGAGATCTCGTCGATCTCGAACCATTCGCCGGCATAGACGGCAGACTGGTCGCCAGCAAAGCGGCCGGGGCGCATCGCGTGCCTGTCGAACATCCGGAACATGTCGGCGCGCTTGGCCGCTCCTTGAAAGATTTTGCGGGGAAGGGCTATTGAGGTCATCAGCTTGATCCTTTCGGGTTTTGGACCGAAGGCAGCACAAGTCGTTTCGACCTCGCCATCCTCTTCAGTCCTTCATGACCTCTTCCGCGCTGCCGGCCTCGTGTCCGACCGGGTCAAGGGCCGGCGCATGCCGGGCGGAGCCTCCCTTGATGCGGCCGGCGCGCATGCGGCAGGCCTCGTTATTCCTCTCGGTCTTCCTTTCCCGTTTTTCCCTCTCCCTGTTTTGGAGAACCTCGTTCCAATCCTCCGCCGGCGGACGTAGCCGCTGCCAGTCACAGCCGTACGCCTCGGCAAGCGAACGCAGTCGTTCTGCGTAGGCGTCCCCTTGGGAATTGGCATCCGTGGCCGCGACCAGTGTCAGTCCCGGCCGCACAGCATGTTCGGCAAGCGCCGCATCTGTGGCCGGAGACCACCCTCCGCCCGTGCTGAGATAGAGAGTTTGTTCGCGCGGACCTTCGAGCGCCGCAAGGCTCATCGCGTCGATCGCGGCTTCGGTGACGCAAAGACGAGAGGCATCGCTTGGTCCGAAGCGGAAAAGAACCTTCGAGCCCCCGGTCGTAAAGCCACGCCAGTCGGGACCGCGCTCTTCCCAGCCGACGACGCGTCCCTCGCTATCGACATGGGCTGCCCACATACTGCCGAAGGGTCCTTCCCGCAGGACACCCTCCCGGATGGCCTGCAGGGCGATGGCAACCGGAATCCAGCGGGTCCAGCACAGATAGCGCCACGCACCGGATCCGGGCGAAGGCGTGGGCCGGCTGCGCCAACGGTCGCAAATGTCTTTTACGGGTATTGAAGACCGCGAGGACCTCCATGCCGGCCGGGAGAGTTGAAACCCGACAAGTGAAGCCACCGCTTCCACTGCGGGCGGGAATGGGATCCTTTCGAGGAACATGGCAAGGCCAAAGATGTCGCCTTTCTCGTCGCTGAGCGGATCGAACCAGCCGCATCCGTCATGCGTGACAATGACGATGTTGCCGCCGCACCGGTATTTAACCGCTCGGCGCGTGCTCTCTTTTAGATCGATTTCATAACCGGCTCGTTCCAGCACGGCTTCGCAACTCACCTTGGCGCGCAGCGCCTCCAACTCTTCTCTCTTCATTGTTTTCCGATCGCTCGTCGATCGCCCTTCTTTTCCAGTCCGCATACCTGCGGTCATCCTCGTTTCCGCCGCGAAGAATGGAGGGGGCAAGGGCGCGGCAATCAAGGTGCAGATTTGCACCGGGCCGCGGCGGAGCTTCCCTTGCGGCCAACAGGTCGCCAGCGGCATTTCTGAGTGGTGAGGGACATGCGGGTCTCAATGAGACCCGCGGGGGAAATATTCATGCACGATCTCAAGATCGTCTTCGTCATCGAGTTCGTCGGACGGAAGGACGCCGAATTCGTCGCCGGATTTGAACAGGGTGACGGGAACCATGAGGATGCGGGAAAGCGAAAATGCGTGGCTTTGGGCGAGTGCAAGATCCTGTGCCATGTGAGAAACCTTCGTCCGGAGCGGGCCGATCCCGCTCGATGGCTCCTCAAAGGACCGGAGACGGTCGCGATCACCGCGCAGACGAAGGCGGAGCGGCGGCAGCTTGCTAGCCGACCCCGATAGTGGGTTGATCGACGGAGATCCGGACATGGTCCAGGACGCCATCCGCCGAAAGCTCTGAGGCCTGTCCGGCAGCGCAAGCTGATCGACGGGATGCTGGTGGACTGGGGCATATCGATCCGACGGGCCTGCGAGGTCCTGAAGTTCGATACATCGACCTACCACTACAAGTCCCGCCGCACCGGACAGGCCCCACTCGAACGACGCATCAAGGAGATTTGTGAGACACGCGTGCGGTATGGCTACCGCCGTGTCCACGTTCACTTACGCCGTGATGGCTGGAAGATCAATATGAAGAAGACACGCAGGATTTACAGCGAGTTAGGACTTCAGCTGCGCAACAAGCATCCGAAGCGCCGGGTGAAGGCAAAGCTCAGAGAAGATCGCCAGGAGGCTGTCGGGCCGAACGACGTCTGGGCGATGGACTTCGTTCACGACCAACTCGCGACCGGCAAGAAGTTGCGCATCCTGACCGTGGTCGACACGCACTCGCGTTACTGCCCGGCCACCGACGCACGCTTTACCTACCGGGGTGAGGATGTCGTCCAAACCCTAGAAGGCATCTGCCGGAAGACCGGGTATCCGAAGACGATCAGGGTGGACAATGGCAGTGAATTCATCTCTCGCGATCTCGATCTGTGGGCCTATGCCAACAATGTCACCCTGGATTTCTCTCGGCCCGGTAAGCCGACCGACAACGGGTTCATCGAGGCCTTCAACAGCAAGCTGCGGTCGGAGTGCCTGAACGCCCATTGGTTCCTGACCCTTGCGGATTCCCG
The DNA here is from genome assembly GCF_964252935.1 of Rhizobium sp. LjRoot98. Taxonomy (NCBI): domain Bacteria; kingdom Pseudomonadati; phylum Pseudomonadota; class Alphaproteobacteria; order Hyphomicrobiales; family Rhizobiaceae; genus Rhizobium; species Rhizobium sp. LjRoot98. The sequence continues at coordinate 28 of NZ_CAXUPW020000033.1, read as the reverse complement.
CGAAAAGTTGGAGAGTTGGCGTCGATAC
>NZ_CAXUPW020000032.1:0-12014 GCF_964252935.1 Rhizobium sp. LjRoot98 | reverse complement strand
GCCACCTGGCAGGGTTTCGTCTACGTGGCCTTCGTGATCGACGTCTTCGCTCGTCGCATCGTTGGCTGGCGGGCGAGCAGGACAGCACATGCAAGCTTCGTCCTCGATGCCCTTGAGCAGGCACTTCATGATCGGCGTCCCGTTCATGGTGGCGGCCTTGTGCATCACTCGGATCGCGGCGTCCAATATGTGTCTATTCGCTACTCCGAGCGGTTGGCAGAAGCTGGCATCGAGCCTTCTGTCGGAAGCGTCGGCGACAGTTACGATAACGCCCTCGCAGAAACCATCAACGGTCTCTACAAGGCCGAGGTCATCCACCGGCGCGGGCCATGGAGGAACTTCGAAGCGGTGGAATTCGCCACTTTGGAATGGGTCGATTGGTTCAACCACCGACGCCTCCTGGAGCCCATCGGAAACATACCGCCAGCCGAAGCCGAAGAGCGATACTACGCCATGCTGGACGAGCCAGCCATGGCCGCATAACTTAAACGAAATGGCCTCCGGCAAACCCGGTGCGGTTCATAGGTTTCCTGAACTATAGCCAGCTTTTCCGCTGTCGACCAGCGACGGCGGCGCTCAGGGCGGGACAGAACTTCTATCTTAGGGAACAGAACTTCTATCTTAGGGATATGACTGGTCATAATGGGCACATTGCTCCTCACACTTAACAAGTGGGAGATCATGTCCGGGGATTTATGGGGCCACCACACCTAATTACCCGTGGATCCATGAGTGGTCGCGGTGATTCCTGCAATTTATGCGTTCGCTCACTGATAAAAGTGCTACCTCTAACGATTGTCGGGTATGCTCGGCTCATCGCCCACATCGCTGTGTTTACTTTCTTATTTAAACTAACAGCTCGGCAATTGCACAAATCTAGCAATCCGTTAGGACTTCCCTCCGAAGTCGCAGACGGAAAGGAAAACTCATGTGCGGTATTGTCGGAATAGTCGGGACGCGTTCGGTAGCGCTGCGTCTCGCAGATGCACTTAGACGACTGGAGTATCGCGGGTACGATTCCGCCGGAGTGGCAACAATCCACAATGGCAGGTTAGAGAGGCGGCGGGCTGAAGGCAAGCTCTTCAACCTGGAGAAGGCTCTGGAAAATGAACCTCTAGCGGGCACAATTGGCATTGCGCATACTCGCTGGGCCACCCACGGCGTGCCGAACGTGGCAAATGCGCATCCGCATTTTGTTGATGGCGTTGCTGTCGTCCATAACGGCATCATTGAGAACTTTTCCGAGTTGAAAGACGAGCTTCTGATGGACGGGGCAGTGTTCAAAAGCCAGACCGATACGGAAGTAGTAGCTCACCTGCTTGCCAGATATATCCGTGAAGGCCTCAATCACCGTGCCGCGATGCTCGCCATGCTCAACCGCATTTCAGGCGCCTACGCACTAGTCGTAATGTTCAAGGAGATGCCCGGAACCATTATGGCAGCCCGCTTCGGGCCTCCGCTGGCTATTGGCCACGGTGATGGAGAAATGTTCCTTGGCTCTGACGCGATCGCTCTTTCTTCCTTTACCAATGAGATAACCTATCTGTTAGATGGCGACTGCGCCATCGTAACCCATGGGGGCGCGGAAATTATCGACTATCGAGGCCTGCCTCTAACGCGCGCGCGCCAAGTCTCTCTTGCTACCGCCTACAGGGTGGAGAAGGGCAATCACCGGCACTTCATGGAGAAGGAAATCTATGAGCAACCAGAAATCATTTCGCACGCACTCGGCCATTTGATAGATTTTGCCCAGAATACAGTGAAGTTCCGCAGCGACGCGATCGACTTTGGAGCTGTGTCGAGCTTGGCTATATCGGCTTGCGGTAGCGCATATTTGTCCGGTCTCGTCGGTAAATACTGGTTCGAGCGCTATGCGCGCCTGCCTGTGGAAATCGACGTCGCTTCTGAATTCCGCTATCGTGAAGTGCCTCTGTTGCCATCTCAAGCCGCGTTATTCATCTCCCAATCCGGGGAAACCGCCGATACGCTCGCCTCGTTACGCTACTGCAAGGATCAGGGGCTCCCCATCGGCGCAATCGTCAACGTGCCCGAATCGACCATCGCACGCGAATCCGATGTAGTCTTCCCGATTTCCGCTGGCCCGGAAGTAGGGGTCGCCTCCACCAAGGCGTTCACCTGCCAGCTTGCGGTTCTGGCTGCCCTGTCAATCGGCGCCGGCCGCTCACGCGGCACACTTTCCTCCGAGCAGGAGAAGGTGATGGTCAGGCACTTGGCTGAAATGCCACGAGTGATGAGCGAAGTACTCAATACCCTGCAGCCACAAATCGAGGCCCTGTCGCGTCATCTTTCGCATTCTAAGGACGTGCTTTACCTCGGCCGTGGCACGAGCTTTCCGCTGGCGCTTGAAGGTGCGTTGAAGCTCAAGGAAATTTCCTACATCCACGCAGAAGGCTATGCCGCGGGTGAACTAAAGCACGGGCCGATCGCATTGATCGATGAGAACATGCCGGTAATCGTGATTGCTCCACATGATCGATTCTTCGAAAAGACTGTGTCCAATATGCAGGAAGTTGCGGCGCGCGGCGGCAAGATAATCTTCATCACTGACGAAAAGGGCGCGGCCGCGTCAAAACTGCCGACCATGGCGACTATCGCGCTGCCGAACGTCGATGAAATCATCGCACCGATGATCTTCTCGCTGCCGATCCAACTCTTGGCCTACCAAACGGCTGTGTTTATGGGCACGGATGTCGACCAACCACGCAATTTGGCCAAGTCCGTCACAGTTGAGTAATGCATAACATATCGCGCATCGTCCCTATGCGCCGCAAAATACCCATCAGGGATCGTCCTGGTGGGTCCAATACACGTTCGTGCGCACGACCCGAGAGCTGTCACCCACAGCGCAACAGTTGGCTGGAACGTGACGGGCAACTCGTGTTCTTTCGGCAATGACGCAACGTTTGCCGATCACAGCACCACCTCTAATGAGGCAATCGTAACCAAGCCAAACATTGTCGCCCACCACAACTCTCCCCCCTCGTCGATTGACGCGATTATGGGTGTCGACTTCCCGTATTGCATGCATGTCATCAGTCGCAATGTAGACGCGATTGGACCAGAGATTGTCATTTCCGATCACTACGCGACCATCATGCCGCGCACTGATTGTCGCAGAACCTGCACATTGAAGGCGATCACCGATGAAGATCTCAGCAGTATTACCGCAGCAGATGTCCGCACCCGGCATGCTTACGCCGCTGCCTACGCGGATCACGGGATGTTTCGCCCCAAACGATAATACTACCAGTAATATTTGATCCGTTACCGATTTCAATCAGGGCGGAAGCCGGCGCAGGCAGGCCTGGATCAACGGAAATGGGTGGACACACCGCCCCTTTTCCCAGTCTAAGTGTCAACCACGGGCGATTTGGATCACTCGACGTCTCGAGATTTTCATCGGATTCGGAAAACACCCGCACATCTGTCACAATGGCAACCCCTACACTTACTGAGTTTATACTAAATCAATCGCTACAAAATGGCCTAAACTGCCTAATCACTGGAATCAGCCTGCCCAAGGGAACAGTCCTCATGATGTTGTTCTCCGCCGCGTGCTCGAACGCTTCCTTCCACGACAGTTTACGACGGGAGGCAAGCTAAACGGCAGGAGGCCTATCGGCAACAACCTTTTCCAACATGACATTGTCGTAACCCGCAAAAAGAATTGCTTGTATAGCGATACCATCGACGGAACCATTCCAGCGCAATCGTCTACAGCCTGATGCTGACCTGCCGCACCTGGCATCGAAAACTCGGCACACCTTCGCCAAATCCTCATGGAATTGCCGAAACCCACCACAGACGCTGACATAAATGCTACTGCCCGTAAAATTTCCAAAACCGCCGCTGCCTGAACCAATAAGGCTGTCATAAAACAACCCAAGTCAAACGCGCGTCAACGCACTTGGAAATAAGCACTTACCGCCAATCGTTGCGAATTGCCGTCCTAACCTCTAGAGACAGTAACGAGAGGGACGCTTTTTGAGATTCAAGATCGGTTTGCTCCGCCCTCAACTGCTCCCTGCCATGTGACAACTCCGCCTGCTGTTTCCCGATTGACTCGCGCTCCTTCAAATTGTCCACGATCGCACTATCCAAAGCTGTTTCCCGTTCTTGGAGCGACCGAGCGCGCGAATTGAGCGCTTCAACCTTACTTTCGCAATCAGCAGCCTTCAAATCGAGTTGCTGTTCCTGCTTGCTTAGCTCAAGCCGTCGATCCTCGTGTTCGCTAATATTTTTGTTGAGCAGCAGTTCGCGCATGAGTAGTGCTTCCTCGCGCTCATCGAGCGAGCGTTGCCGCTGCGCGATTGTAACAAAAACATCATGTGCATCCGACATTATCCCGCTATGGGAGCCGCCACCATCGTTAGAAGCAAAGTGATCAGCTCTCGAGGGCTCATGTGACACGCAATCCGCCCGTGAACGATCCCATGATAACTGTGCCACATGATCAAGACTTTCTGACGGTGGCATTTCCACGGAGTCGGCACGTGTTGAATTGCCAGATGCAGGAACGAGATGTCTAAGGAGATCGATATAAAGATGCCCGATCGTTTCTGGCTTTCGGTCGAACGGGGTATAGTCACCATACTTAGACGTGCGCCCGAACTCTTCGGCAAGTTGGTCTAGAGTATTAATCTTAATAAAACATAACCCATCCTCGACATATCCGCCGTCCAAGTCACCCTTACAGAACAAAAGCCCGCATTCTTCTGCCGCTCCAAAATAATTAACATAATTACGATTGAAATTTCGCTTATTATACGCCGAGAATCTATAAATATAACAAGTATAACGGAGATCTTTCTCCGCAATAAACTTCATTATATTCCATCCATCTTCGACGCCCAAAACTTCCGTAGCAATTGTGGGCTGGTAGCTGGCGATTGTGTTGATGGCACCTTCCAAAATCGAACGTGTTCCGCCTTCGGCATCAATTTTTATAAAGTCGCATCGAGATAACTCAAGATTGTCGATAGTGGTGAGCGGCACTTGACTAGACGAAGTCAGCTGCGATCCTAGATCGGAACGTTTGACCATGCCGAAATTGCCCATCTGCTCGTAATCCGGAAATTCGAAGTCAGCTGTTCCAAGTCGATCCGCTACAGCGGCACAATGCCCTGTCGCGTTGATTATGCCATTGATCCTGATCGTCTCCGATACAAGATAAAACATCAGTGGTTGAGGCTCAAAAAAAATCACCCTCCCCGTTTTTGCTTTTCGACAATAAGCGAGCGTGTGAGATCCGATATTAGCGCCGACATCGATAACCACAGAGTCATCGCCGATCATCTTGCAATGGAATTCCGCTTCAATAGCGCTCCATTCTCCATATTTCTGCATTGAAAATCCGATCGGATTATCAGTTTTCAGAAACATGGTTTGTCCGTACCGACAACTGCGCGAGCTTATAAGCGCACCAAACCTTTTAACATTGTCATCTTGAGGAACTTGTTCGCCCGGTAGCCTGCTATCTTCTGTCATCGGCAATTCCCACTCTGCCTTCCACCTAATCAATAGATCGCGTAAGGACCCTGTTCTCCGCCGTCAATATGTTGATGTCAATCCAGACCGCGCAGTTGTCACAAAGCGCTTCGGGATCGCACATGAGTCGGCTGGGTGTTTTCTATCGGGGGGGGGGGAGTAAAGCCAGCCAGCCCGACAGGCTAATGATCGTGCTCTGATGCTCTGATCCCCGAAAACTGGAGAGAACAAGGGCCTCTGGTCAATGATGTGCCCATCTTTAAGCCCATCGCACCTTTAATAGAATTTGACTTGTTGCACTTCCCTTTTTGACCAACGTCTAAAGTAAGACTATAGCAGCCCAATTGCCCAATTATGTTAGTATCCGGGAAAATTGCATGTCGATCATCTTCTCGAACGTTTACAAAACGTTACGTCAAAAAAGCAAAAAATCCTCCGTTTTCTCCAGCGTTGACGCGAAGTTCGAGGACTACAGGATAACTGGCGTGCTGGCTCCTCCAGGAGCAGGGAAGTCTACATTGATATCGCTCGCTTCAGGACGACTAAGACCCGACAAAGGCAGAGTTAATAGGTCCTCGAACGTCTCATTCCCTGTAGGTGGAGGCGGGGTTTTCAATGGACTGCTAACAGCGAGGGAGAATATTGCGTTTCTTTGCAGGGTTGCCGGGTTCGACCCCAAGCCAATTTTGAAGTTTGTGATTGAATTCGGCGAGCTAAATGCGGCGATCGATCGGCAGTTCAGAACGTTAAATCGCGACGAAAGAACGAGAGTTCTGTTTACGAGCGTCTATGCTATCCCCTACGATTTCTACTTAGCGGACGAGGTGATAATCGGAGGCCGTGGATCTTTTAGAGAAAGGTGCAAGACGTTGGTCGAGGAGCGCATGAAGACCGCGGGATTCTTGATCGCCACATCATCTCCTGCGGTTCTTAAAGCCTACTGCAACGATTTTGCCATTATAGATCAAGGCACAATTAGAATGGTTGAAAGCAAACACATTGCGGAACAAATGATTGGAAAAGCTAGGCTGAAAGACGGAGACGGATCTGCTGAGCACGCCTCGGATGAAATGGAAATGGCAATTCCAAGGTAGGTGTGGCTGTCAGTCAATCTGCTGACGCCTCTGCATCTCCATCGACCTTCGTGCAAGCCGCCCTCATTGTGAGCGCCATGGTCCTGCACCTGGGCGCGGGCATAGTGGTTACGGCATTTCCCGTTCATCGAAGAATGCCTTAAACATTTGGACTGCAGGGGGCAGTTCTACCGCACTGGGATTGCCACTCTTTGCAGGCAGTATCTTTCCGAGATTTGGGACTGCAGCATGAGCGAGGCGGAGATTTGTGAGAAGCTGCTCAATCGCGATGATCGTCTCCATCGTTCCCCAGCCGTCTGTATTGGCCTTGGCGATGATCCGCTGAATTTCGGGCTCGACCGCCTCTTGACAGTGCAGACCCCGGTCAGGGTGAGTAATACGCCAACTCGCTGACCTCGACTCTTTGGCCTTCCCAAAACGCGGTGAATCTGAATCTCTAGGGCAAACTGGAGGTTTACGATGCGACCGGGGATTTCGTTACGTCAAGATTTTGATGGATTATGCCTCCGGCGTCTGTCGCGGCAGTCGAAGGACGCAGCCCAGGTACGACGCTTGTTGGCGCTCGCATTGATCTACGACGGCGGCTCGCGGTCAGATGCAGCCCGGCTCGGCAATGTCACGCTCCAGATCATTCGGGACTGGGTCATGCGCTTCAACGAACGGGGTCCCCAGGGGCTGATCGACGGCAAGGCTCCCGGTCAGCAGTCGAGGTTGAACGATCAGCAGCGTGCGGCCTTGGTTCAGGCCATCGAGCGTGGGCCGACACCCTATCTTGACGGCGTTGTTCGCTGGCGTCTGTGCGATTTGGCTCAATGGCTTTGGGAAGAGTTCCGCGTTTCTGTGAGCGAGCAAACACTGAGCCGCGAGGTCCGAGCCATGGGTTATCGCAAGCTTGCTGCAAGGCCCAAACATCACGCGCAAGACCCTCAAGCCATCGAGGATTTTAAAAAAGTTTCCCCGCCGCAGTGGCAGAAATCGCCGCCGGAGCAGCGCAAGGAAAACGGGTAGAGATTTGGTTCGAAGACGAGGCCCGTATCGGGCAGAAGAACAAGATCACGCGCTGCTGGGCCAGGCGGGGAACGCGGCCTTCCGCGCCGCATGATCAACGCACGAAATCGGCCTATATCTTCGGTGCCATCTGCCCGAAGCTTGGCAAGGCGGCAGCTCTCGTCATGCCGTGGTGCGACACCCACGCGATGACGCAGCACCTGGCGGAAATCGCCTGCCGTGTTGACGAGGATGCACACGCCATCCTCATCATGGATCAGGCAGGCTGGCACATGTCCAATCATCTCGTCGTGCCTGAAAACATCACCATCCTACCACTCCCGCCGAAATCGCCGGAGCTAAACCCGGTTGAAAACCTCTGGCACTTCATGCGCGAAAACTGGCTCTCGAACCGAGTCTTCAAATCATACGACGACATTGTCGATCACTGCTGTGATGCCTGGCGAAAGCTCGAAAGCCAGCCATGGCGGATCATGTCCATCGGTCGCAGAGAATGGGCGAATGGGTTTTGATCAGTGAGGATGCGTATAACATCATAGTCAGGTGGTTTCACGCTCATTCCCCCATTCCGCCAGTAAATCATAGATCTCTAATATATTCCAGCGTCTTCAATTGTGGGAGGCTGCTCTTCTTTCCCAAAAGTCGACCGCCAGATATTCATGAGCGCTACGAACAGGCCACCTTTCCTTTTGTGACCGAGGCCGCGAGATAAGCTCCTTCACGGATTGGATCGAAGCGGAACGAGATGGTTGGAGATCGCGCTGATCTCCACGAATGCGTTCGCCTATGCTGTGGGAGATGCAAAGTGGGCGACGATCAAATGGCTTTCAACATGTCGCGTCCCGCGAGGAGGCATGGTCGAAACATTCTAGTGGGAATTGACAAGCTATTTGCTTGTCTCCATGAACGTGCTTGGGGCGCTGAAACGCTGTAGTTTTCTCATAGCACCGCACTTGGATTCTCAGGTTTTCAAGGATGCAACCGTTATCGCATGTGACTACATGCCGGAGTGAGTTTATCTGATGTTTGTAAAGCCAGTGGTCCTTGGAGTATTCTCAAATCTCACGCCGTCAGGCTCGACCGTTCAAGAACTCTTCCACCATTGCGGCAGCAACACTGGGAATCTGCTGTTCTGCGAGAGCCTATTGCAAAATATAGAGAATGCCGAAGGCGCCCGCCTGGGCCTCCCTACTGAGGGCTATCAAGCGTACGACAGCATTGTGATAGCGGCAGCAAACTGGCTAAACTCCCAACAGGATTTCGGTACTGTAGCCGATCGCATCGAGCCGACTAATCTGCCGATTTGTATTGTTGGACTGGGCGCACAGGCTGAGATCGACGAAAAAAAGATACCTGTACTTCCTGCTGGTACCGCGCGCCTGATGAAGATTATCTCGGAACGCTCGTCCCAAATTAGCGTGCGTGGAACGTTTAGCGCCGAGGTGCTTGAGCACTATGGTATAACGAACGTGACAGTTACGGGTTGCCCGTCACTTCTTCTTTCGGGTGAGAGGGCACCTTCAATCAAGCGCTTCGACCAAAGCCAGCTTCAAGAAATTTCGATTGGCTCAACCCGGCATGGCTTTAATCCAACTGATACCTTCCAGAAATATTTTTATACGCAGGCCATCAAGCACAACATAGACATAGTGCTGCAATCGGAATTATCCGATATGTATTTCGCGCTCGGACGGTTGAACAACGAGACTATACTGAAGCGCGCCACTGACGCCTGTTCTGATTTCTATCAGCAGAGGCCTGAGAAAGTATCGGCTTACCTCCAGGCGCGCGCAAAGGTCTTTTTTGATCTGAACCCTTGGTTGAATTACATGTCTCACAAATCTCTCTATGTGGGGACGCGCGTGCACGGTGCAATAGCTTCTCTTTTATCAGGAACACCTGCAGTTCTCGTGTGCCACGACTCTCGCACCGAGGAGATGGCACACTCCCTCCGAATACCTCACGTTTTACGTCAAGATATTGATATAAATCGCGATCTGGATTTTATGTCGCTGTATCAAGAGGAAAAACAGGCGATATTTGAAGCCTCTTATGCAAATTATCGGGCCACATTCCACAATTTCTTCCAAGGGAATGGGCTTACACTGAAGCCGAGATAGCCCAATCGATTATGACTGCCTGTATGGTCATCTTTATCAAACGCAAACCTTTAGGAGTAAGGCGTAAATGATACCCGCTATTCCCATGCGAATTGAAGCAACGAAGGAAAACTTCGAAGAGTCTTCTTATTTGGCATCAAATCCAGATGTGGCCGCTGCAGTAGGAAACGGGATCTTCGCTTCAGGTCTTGCGCATTTTCAACAGGTGGGGATGTCCGAGCATCGTGGAATGCGGCTACCAGAAAACCGGTTGCTCGATGCCCGAAAAGCAAAGATGAAGAAGGTTGCTGCGCTCTTGGACACGTCCATGCCCCATGAAGTGCGTGGCGATAAGCTGGATTTCCTGACACAGGAACTGCGAGATGCCACCCGGATCATCGACACGGTAAATGTCTCGTCAAACGGGTACGATAGCCACACAACTGCAATGATTGACCGCTGCTCCGATGGGATAGTTTTGGACTGCGGGAGCGGACGGCGTGGAGACTATTATGCTAATGTTGTAAACTACGAAATTGCCAACTACGACACCACCGACATCATCGGGGTGGGCGAACGCCTTCCCTTTAAGGATAACTCCTTCGATGCGGTGATATCTATCGCCGTGCTAGAACACGTCCGAGACCCTTTCCTCTGTGCGTCCGAAATTTCGCGAGTTCTTAAGCCAGGGGGAGAGTTGTATTGTTCTGTACCGTTCCTCCAGCCTTACCACGGCTACCCGCACCATTATTTCAACGCCACGAAACAGGGCATCCGGAGACTGTTCGAAGACCAATTGACAGTGACCGGCGTAAGCGTCCCTGTCGTCGGACATCCCGCCTTCACCCTGCACTGGTTCCTCTCGTCGTGGCTGCGAGGTGTCCCGGCAGAAACTCAGGAGAAGTTCGCAGCAACTACGATAGGCGACTTGGTCAAGATTGATCCGCACAATATAGCGGGACTTTATGCATTTGGGATGAAGCCAACGACCGTCGAAGAACTAGCGTGCTCGTTCGTTCTGGAAGCATCCAAGTCCTGATCAAACAGTTTAACCGCCGTAATCTGCCTAGGCAGGCCAGTTTACAATTTGATTGCGAGGACAGCAGACATAAGCGGTGAGGGCCGTCTTGCGAGGTTGAGACAATCTGCTCTGATCCCCAAAAATTGGATCGTTTTTGATTGGAGTTTTTCGCGCTAGATTCCCGGCTGGGAACAGGAGCGGAAACGATGAAAGCATCGAACTTTTCGGACGCCCAGAAAGCGTTCATTCTCAAACAGGGTGACGACGGCACGCCGGTGGCAGAGATTTGCCGGAAGGCGGGGATTAGCCAGCCGACCTATTTCAATTGGCGCAAGAAATACGCAGGGCTGCTGCCGGACGAGATGCGGCGTCTGAAGGCTTTGGAAGACGAGAACAACCGCTTGAAGCGGATCGTTGCCGACCTGACCCTGGATCGCGAGATGCTGCAGGACGTCATCCGCCGAAAGCTCTAAGGTGCCCGCAAGCGCAAGCTGATCGACGGGATGCTGGTGGATTGGGGGATATCGATCCGACGGGCCTGCAAGGTCCTGACGTTTGACACCTCGAGCTATCACTACAAATCCCGAAGAACCGGGCAGGCCCCTCTCGAAAGACGGATCAAGGAGATATGCGAAACGCGTGTGCGGTACGGGTATCGCCGCGTGCATGTCCACTTGCGCCGGGATGGATGGACGATCAACGTGAAGAAGACACGTAGGATTTACAGCGAGTTAGGTCTCCAATTGCGTAATAAGCGCCCCAAGCGTGGGGTGAAGGCAAAACTTCGGGACGACCGCCAGGCAGCCGTCGGTCCGAACGATGTATGGGCGATGGATTTCGTTCACGACCAGCTCGCGACAGGTAAGAAATTGCGCATCCTGACCGTTGTGGATACGCATTCTCGCTACTGCCCCGCCACCGACGCACGGTTCACCTATCGCGGTGAGGATGTGGTTCAGACGTTGGAACGTATCTGCAAGGGGACTGGCTATCCCAGGACGATCAGGGTTGATAACGGCAGCGAATTTATCTCCCGCGATCTCGACCTTTGGGCTTATGCCAACAATGTCACCCTGGACTTCTCTCGACCTGGAAAACCGACCGATAACGGCTTCATCGAGGCGTTCAACAGCAAGCTGCGGGCCGAGTGCCTGAACGCACATTGGTTCTTGACCCTTGCGGATTCGCTCAAGCTCGCGCACTCGATCTTCCAGCTTCTTCACCTCGGAATTGCCGATCACCGGCTCGTCGGAATCCACGGCCACCGCACCTCCCTCGCTCAGG
>NZ_CAXUPW020000031.1:0-13334 GCF_964252935.1 Rhizobium sp. LjRoot98 | reverse complement strand
TAACACGATGCTCGACGCCGCCATCGAGACAGTTACCGACGCCGAAGGCAAGACGATCGTTCATTCGGATCGCGGCGCCCATTATCGCTGGCCCGGCTGGCTTACGCGGATCAGCGATGCGAAGCTGGTTCGTTCAATGTCCCGCAAAGGCTGTTCCCAAGATAACGCCGCGTGCGAAGGCTTCTTTGGACGACTGAAAACGGAACTCTTCTACCCTCGGGACTGGAAGAGCATCACAATCGAGCAGTTTGTCCGCGAGGTTGATGCGTACATCCGATGGTACAATGAAAAGCGCATCAAATTATCACTGGGCTCACGCAGTCCGGTCGAATATCGAGAAAGCCTTGGCCTAACCGTATAAATCAGTCCAAGTTTTTATCCGCATCCCCAAGGGGTCAACATTCCGAGCCGATTGACAGCAGGTCAAGGAGAAAGAAGCGTCCTGGCAGAAACTCGCCGATCTACCGGCCATTTCCGGGTCGGAGCTGCAGGAGGGGGTGGCCGGTGCCTATGCCGCAGTTGCCGGCGATGACGTCCTTGTGGCCGGCGGCGCCAACTTCAGAGGCGCGCAAGCCAATGCTGCGGCGGGGAAGTGGTTTGCCCATGAGGGCCTGAAAAAGAGCTGGCGCGACGAGGTGTACGCCTTCAGCGGCAACGGCTGGAAGCAAGTGGGCAAGCTGCCACACGGGTTGGCCTACGGCGCCTCGTTTGCCGTACCCGGCGGCGTTCTTCTCGTAGGTGGGGAAGACAGCGAGGGCAAACCCCGCAATGAGGTCTTCCTGCTCAAATAGGATGGCAAGAATCCGTCGGTCGAGAACTGAGCCAGTTCGGGTGCAGCTGAACGGTCTGACCTGCCTCGGCAGGCGTTCACCACTGCAACCTGCAAGTCACAGCGCGACGCACGGGATGATCACCGGTCGGAGACCGGTGATCATCCCGTCATTCTTAAGGCAATCGAGCGCCTTTTGCCGCCTTTAAAGCGGCGCTAAAGCGCGATCACCATTCTCGTCGCGTATGCGTGTCGGAAGCCCCATGCCATGCAGGAGTTCAAGCAGCGGCCGAGGGCGCAGTTCCTCGACGTTTGCCATTCTTCTGATATCCCACTCTCCGGTGGCGACCAGCAGTGCGGCAGCGACTGGCGGGATGCCCGCCGTGTAGGAAATTCCCTGCGAGCCAACTTCCTCGAAGGCTTGCCTGTGGTCTGCGACGTTGTAGACGAATACCTCGCGCTCCGTCCCATCCTTCATGCCCTTGACGAGATCGCCGATGCAGGTCTTGCCGGTATAATCCGGGGCGAGGGATGTCGGGTCGGGCAGCACGGCCTTGACGACCTTGAGCGGCACGACCTCAAGTCCCTCAGCGGTCTTCACCGGTTGTTCCGAGAGAAGCCCAAGGTTGTTCAGCACGGTAAACACGTTGATGTAGTGATCGCCGAAACCCATCCAGAACCGTACATCGGCGCCATCCATGTTCTTGGACAGCGAGTGGACTTCGTCATGACCGGTCAAGTAGGCCTTCTGCTTGCCCACGATAGGCAGTTCGAATTCCTGACCGACCTCGAACATCTTGTTCGTCTGCCAGGCCCCTTTCTGCCATGAGTAGACCGTTCCTGTGAATTCGCGGAAGTTGATCTCCGGGTCGAAGTTGGTGGCGAAATATCGGCCATGGCTGCCGGCATTGATATCAATGATATCGATATCGGTGATCGTGTCGAAATACTCGTCCTTTGCCAGCCTTGCATAGGCGTTGACGACGCCGGGATCGAAGCCGATGCCGAGAATGGCTGTAATGCCCTTCTCCTCGCATTCTGCCGCCCGCTTCCATTCATAATTTCCATACCACGGCGGCGTCTCGCAGATCTTGCTGGGATCTTCGTGGATCGCCGTATCGAGATAGGCCGCGCCCGTGTCGATGCAGGCGCGCAGCACCGACATGTTGACGAAGGCCGAGCCGACATTGATGACGATCTTGGATCCGGTGCTGATGATGAGAGCCTTCGTTGCTTCCACATCCATGGCGTCGAGCGCATGCGCTTCGAGTTTCACGCCCGTCTTCAGGCTCTTTTTCTCATGGATGGATTCGACGATCTTGCGGCATTTCTCCACCGTGCGGGATGCAATGTGAATGTCTCCCAATACATCGCTGTTCTGTGCGCACTTGTGTGCCGCAACCTGAGCCACGCCTCCGGCGCCGATGATGAGAACGTTCTTTTTCATTTCCGGGGATATCTCCTTGGTAGTGTGTTGAATGGCCTCAGGAGAGGCTTTGCTTGTAGTCCGCGTAAGTGAATTCGCGGACCGTCCTGACGTTTCCGTCGAGATCCTTGATGACGATCGCCGGCATTTTGACGCCGTTGAACCAGTTTTTCTTGACCATGGTGTAGCCGGCGGCATCCTGGAAGGAGATGCGATCACCAACCTTCAATTCGGCCGGAAAGCGGAATTCGCCAAAAATATCACCGGCAAGGCACGACTTGCCGCAGATCAGGTAGCTGTGCGGGCCTTCATTCGGCGAGACCTTGGCGCTTTCGCGATAGATCAGCAGATCGAGCATATGCGCCTCGATCGAGCTGTCGACGATTGCGAGATGCTTGCCATTGTAAAGCGTATCGAGCACGGTCACCTCGAGCGTCGTGCTGCCGGTGATCGAGGCTTCGCCGGGCTCCAGATAGACCTGCACGCCGTGGCGGTCCGAAAATGCCTTCAGGCGGGCGCAGAAGGCGTCGATCGGGTAATCGTCTTCGGTAAAATGGATGCCGCCCCCAAGGCTCACCCAATCGACGCGACCGAGCAGCGAGCCGAATTTCTCTTCGATCTGCGCCAGCAAACTGTCAAACAGCGCAAAGTCCTTGTTTTCGCAGTTGTTGTGGATCATGAACCCGCTGATCTTGTCCATTACCGTCTCGACCTTGTCGGTATCCCATTCGCCCAGCCGGCTGAACGGCCGGGCAGGGTCCGCAAGATCGAAGCTGGACGAACTGACCTGCGGATTGAGGCGAAGGCCGCGGGGTATGCCGGCCGCCTTTGCGGCATAACGGTCAAGCTGGGAGATCGAGTTGAAGATGATCTTGTCGGCATGCGCGATGACGTCGTCTATCTCGTTGTCGTCATAAGCGACACTGTAGGCATGTGTCTCTCCACCGAACTGCTCGTGACCGAGGCGGGTCTCGAACAGGGACGACGAGGTCGTTCCATCCATGTAGCCGGACATGATGTCGAAGACCGACCACGTCGCAAAGCACTTTAATGCCAACAGGGCCTTGGCGCCGGATTGTTCTCTTACATAGGCAATCTTCTCCAGATTGCGGATGAGCTTTGAGGCGTCGATCAGATAGTATGGTGTTTTAATCATGGGCATTCCGGCGTTGAGGTCAAAAGGGCAGGGGAACGAAAACACGGGGCCGAGTTGTGATGCCCTGGTTTCGAAGCATATTGAGGAAAATCACCAGGGCCGCGGCGCATTCGCAATGCGCACCTTGAGTCCAAGCGCTCGCCGTTTCATGATGCGTGCAGCGAGGGATATGTTGACAGATATCTTGGTCCTGTAATTCATCTCCAGTGTCGAGGCCGCGGAAGAGGGCCTTTCGAAAACAGAGCTCGGTAAGCGATCATCTTTACCGTTGTCGTGCGCTTGTGGCAGAAAAGTCCCGTCGGCAACCCGTCCAAGCCAGAGGCGATCGTGACATACAGATCGATTTAGTCCCGCCAATTGCTGCAGGAGTTCTTGACGGGCAACACAGTCATGCGGGTCGCTGGCAACGCGTCGTGAACGCGCGTGGAGATTTGCCGCAGTCACCACCGGCTCGACTTCAGGCCTGCGCCACAAAAGAAACCGGTCATCGACAAGGTCCAGATACTCATCCGTCACCTGCATGGGCAGCATCTCGTCGGCAACGGGATCGAAAAGCCGGAAGGGATCAGGTCTCTCATGATGATGCGAAGCAAGCCCAGGACTTTGATTGTGCTCGAAATCGGTGATCGCTGCGACAGAGGCGCCAATTTGCGGGCAGCTGGACACGACCTGGGCAGCGACTTCGCTCGATAGTTTCGCCTGTCTCCAAAGCGCATGAGCGATCGAAAGATTTGCTCTCATTGCGGCGGAAAGGGTTAGGCAACGGGTGCTGCCGTCGTGTTCCTGGCGGGCGAACTGGTTGAAAGGCGGATATGCCAGGAGCTCGCTCAGCGCGTCAACGTCTTCCTCCAAAGCTTCGGAAATTTGCGATTGGCTGAGCACGCCAGCGTGCCAGCTAGCACCTTCGTGAGAGCATCCCATGTGAACCTGCAATTTCGGGCTTCTTTGCCTTCAATCGGCTGAGATGTCAGAAGGACATTCCAATCAGCCGCACTCATGTGGTCAACATGCCGGAGCATGCGATACGAAAAAGCGATACCCGAACGAGGCTACCCCGTCCGGGCTAAATTCCCGCTTTGAGACGTAGAGGCTCCCGTCTCGGATGATGGTTGAGTGGCATCATGGCCTTATCGTAGATGCCGAAGCCAGGAAGTCAAGTTTCGTTTCATGGGAGCCAGTGCCAGGAATTTTGGCGTTTAACATCCCTGATGTTCGTCGATGTTTTTGGGTGACGATGGTTCTCGCGCACGGAAAGTCACCCAAAATCGATCGTCAAATCACGCCGAGTGCGTCCATCGCTTCGGCAACTCGGACAAATCCAGCGATGTTGGCGCCGAGCACATAATCGCCTGCGGCACCATATTCCGTGGCGGTTTCCGCGCATCGGTCATGGATGTCACGCATGATCGTCGCCAGGCGTTTCTCGGTCTGCTCGAATGTCCAGCTGTCGCGCGAGGCATTCTGCTGCATTTCCAGTGCGGAAGTCGCAACGCCACCGGCATTTGCGGCCTTGCCCGGCGCAAACAACACCCCGGCCTCCTGGAAGATGCGCACGGCGTCCGGTGTCGATGGCATATTGGCGCCTTCGCCGACGGCGATAACGCCATTCTTCACCAGTGTCTTTGCGTCCTTGCCGGTCAGCTCGTTCTGCGTTGCAGAGGGCATGGCGATGTCGCAAGGCACATCCCAGATGGAGCCATTCTCGATATAATGAGTACCGGTGCCCTTCAATCGCGCATACTCGGATATACGCGCGCGACGGGTCTCCTTGATCTCTTTGATCAGTTCAAGGTCCAGACCGCTCTCGTCAACGATGTATCCGCCCGAATCCGAGCAGGCCATGATCTTGCCGCCGAATTCCATGATTTTTTCCATGGTGTAGATAGCCACGTTGCCGGACCCGGAAACGACCGCCCGCTTGCCTTCGAAAGCGTGGCCCTTTGTTGCCAGCATTCTTTCAACGAAATACGTGGCGCCGTAACCCGTCGCTTCCTTGCGAGCGCGCGAGCCGCCATAAAACAGAGCCTTGCCGGTGAGCACGCCGGCTTCGTACCGGTTGGTCAGGCGCTTGTACTGGCCGAACATGTAGCCGATTTCACGTCCACCGACGCCGATGTCACCAGCGGGAACGTCCGTATATTCACCGATATGGCGATAAAGTTCGGTCATGAACGACTGGCAAAACCGCATGATCTCGCCGTCTGAACGGCCACGGGGATTGAAATCGGAGCCACCTTTGCCGCCACCGATCGGCATGCCGGTCAGCGCATTCTTGAAGGTCTGTTCGAAACCGAGAAACTTGATGATTCCGACATTGACCGACGGGTGGAACCGTATGCCGCCCTTGTAGGGACCTAACGCAGAGTTGAACTGGACGCGAAAACCGCGATTGATCTGCACCTGACCTTTGTCATCGACCCATGGGACGCGAAAGATGATTTGGCGCTCGGGCTCGCAAATCCGCTCGATCAGCGCATTGTCCATATATTTTGGATGTTTGGCCACCACGCGGCCCAGGCTTTCCAGCACTTCGCGAACTGCCTGATGAAATTCGAGTTCACCGGCGTTGCGGCGGATAACCTCGTTCAGAATCGGCTCAAGTTTTTCGTCTACGCGGACCAATCATTTTCTCCAATAACGTCAAGGATGCCCAAAAAGTGAGCGACCTGGCGTTGATAGCGTATGTTTTGAGCAACTCCAGAAAAATGTGCCCAGAGGCAGTGCAAATGCACAAAAGCGAGGGCTGCGTTCACCTTGGGAAGGCCAATTGGCTAGCTGTCAGGCTGCGGTGAAGCACGGGAATTATCGCCCTCACGGTTCGCCGCCCGCTCAACGGGGAGGGGCGGCGTCCGCATTCAGGCCGCAAACGGACCCGGGTCGTCGTCGTCTGGGCGCCGCGCAGTTACAGGCTTTTGCTTCGGTTGAAACTTCAGCACCTGCGGCGATGGATCAACGGCCTGGCGCTGGGGGCGGGAGAAAGCAGCATCCTGCTCGCGCAGCCGTAAGTTTGCCTCAGGTTGACACTCTACCGCCTCAATAAAAATGGTTTGCCGTTTGCCATTGTTTTCGATCGCGGTCTTTTCCCCCTCTGCCAGGCCCAGCAGGCTGAGCCCGCAGAGCGTATGGATCGACACGGCATAGTCCGGCAAGTCCTCGCCTTGGCATTGGACCACCAGATGGGGACCTTTAATTTGCCCGTTTAGCCGATAGGTGACGCGGCTGTTCAATGTCACGACATCGCCGGGAATATCGTCGCGGAAATAGACCGTCGCTTGGTTGAGTTTCTCGCGAAGAAGCGTCGCGAAAACATCTGCTTGATTGTCGTATCGCTCCAGAATCGTCGTCAAGATGAAGACGTCTTTTGTGGTCAGTTGGGAAAAATATTCTCTGGACATGGGAAATCTCCCGCGGAATCGAGCCAAGATGGCACCCGCGCCAAACGTTGATCAGACATGGTGAATGTTTCCCCTGGCCCATTCTCTGAGCCAGGGGTCAGGCCCCTGCGATAAGGCACTCACTCGGTCGGAAAGCGCCGCAGTCGTGGTCGCCCCTACCTGTCATCGATCTCATCCGCCAGTGTCGGATGCGGACCTGTGCAGCCATGGTGAGCCTGCCTTGCTAGGTTGTCGTCTCGACCACGTTGGAGACGGTGATCACCGTCAGGCGGTGCCGTCGCCCATCACGGGCCGCCCAATCGATTGATTGTCCCTCCGACAGTCCGATCAAGGCAGTCCCGATCGGAGTGAGAATTGAGATTTTACCCTGGGCGATGTCGGCATCACCGGGATAGACCAATGTCACCTGCCGTTTTTGGCTGTCGTCAGCGGCGTATTCCAGGGTTGAGCCCATGCGAACAATTTTCTCCGGCATCAAATGATGCGGGATGACCCTTGCTCTCTCCAATTCGGTGAGCAGGTCGTCCGAGAGATCCGGCATCCGGTTGGCTACCGTGGCCGCAAGGCCACTCAGTCGTGCCTCATCGACGTCGCTGACGACGATCACCGGTTTGTTCTGACGAGGATTAAATTCATTGGTTGTCATTTTTTAGGTTCCTGACACCACCCTCAGCAGCCGCGCGGTTAACGCATCGCGCACCAGCGGATTGCCTGAGTGATTTGCGTCCAGCCGTTCGAACCCGGTCTGGAACAATAAGATCTGTGGAGTTTTTGATGGTCACGCCGCCCCCGCGCTCGGGGCGTTCACGCCGGGCCGGGGGCTACAGTCCTGCGATCGGGCAACCCCGATGGGAAAGGATGAGCAACATATGGGCGTGCGTCGGTTTCATCGCGACAGGTTGGCTTATTTTCGCGGATTGTCAAGTGAGGCAGCTGCCGGGTTCACTTCACTGTTTCTAATCGATAGAACAAATCCATTGGCATCTGCCGGCATGGCTAATGTGCGCAGGGTCAGTTCCCCGTTCGGTCTTGTAGAAGGCGGCACGTGTTCGTTCTCCGATCGTCACGATGAAAGGAAGCGGTTCGTATAGGCTTTTTTGCGGGTCGCCTCAGGCGTTGCGCAATTTGCCTTCGAGCAAATCGATGACAGCGCGGCCGGCTTCCATGACGTTGGTTCCCGGCCCGAAAACGGCGGCGACGCCGTGGTCGAGCAGGAACTGGTAATCCTGGCGCGGCACGACGCCGCCGACGACGACGACGATATCCGCCGCACCCTTGGCCTTCAGCGCTTCGATCAGTTGCGGCGCCAGCGTCTTGTGGCCGGCGGCGAGCGACGACATGCCGACGACATGCACCTTTGCCGCGACTGCCATATCGGCCGCTTCCTCCGGCGTCTGGAACAAGGGGCCAGCGAGCACCTCGAAACCGATATCGCCGAACGCCGAGGCGATGATCTTGGCGCCACGGTCATGGCCGTCCTGGCCGAGCTTGGCCACCATGATTTTCGGCTTGCGGCCGGTCGATTTGGAGAAGCCGGAAAGCCGGGCAGACAGCGTCGCCAGTTCCGGCTCGTCCTTGTAGGCATTGCCGTAGATATCGCTGACCACGTCGGGTACGGCGCTGTGATCGCCGAACACGGCACGCATCGCATCGGAGATTTCGCCGACGGTGGCGCGGGCGCGGGCGGCCGTGACGGCGGCTTCGAGAATATTACCTTCGCCGGCGCGGGCAACGGCCGTCAGTGCCGCCAGCGCCGCATTTACTTCAGCCGTATCGCGCCGTCTGCGCGTTTCCTCGATGCGGCCGATCTGGGCGGTGCGAACGGCGGCATTGTCGATGTCGAGAATGTCGAGGTCGTCCTCGGTCTCCAGCCGGTATTTGTTGACCCCGACGATCACCTCTTCGCCCTTGTCGACAGCGGCCTGGCGCCGGGTGGCAGCTTCCTCTATCAGCCGCTTCGGCAGGCCATCGGCAACGGCTTTTGTCATGCCGCCGAGTGCTTCCACCTCTTCCATCAATGCCCAGGCCTTATCGGCCAACTCGGCCGTCAGGCTCTCGACATAATAGGAGCCGGCCAGGGGATCGACGACCTTGGTGACGCCGGTTTCGTGCTGAAGGATCAATTGCGTGTTGCGGGCGATGCGCGACGAGAACTCCGTTGGCAGCGCGATCGCCTCGTCGAAGGAATTGGTGTGCAGCGACTGGGTGCCGCCGAGAACCGCCGACATTGCTTCGAAGGCGGTGCGGATGATGTTGTTGTAAGGATCCTGTTCCTGCAACGACACGCCGGATGTCTGGCAATGGGTTCGCAGCATCAGCGAGGACTGCTTCTTCGGATGGAAGCCTTCCATGATGCGGGTCCAGAGCAGGCGGGCGGCGCGCAGTTTGGCGGCTTCCATGAAGAAGTTCATACCGATGGCAAAGAAAAACGACAGGCGGCCGGCGAATTCGTCGACGCTCAATCCCTTGGCGATGGCGGCGCGGACATATTCGCGGCCGTCGGCAAGCGTGAAGGCCAGCTCCTGCACCAGCGTCGCGCCTGCCTCCTGCATGTGATAACCGGAGATCGAGATGGAGTTGAACTTCGGCATTTCGCGCGCCGTATAGTCGATGATATCGGCAACGATCCGCATCGAGGGTTCCGGCGGATAGATATAGGTGTTGCGGACCATGAACTCCTTGAGGATGTCGTTCTGGATCGTGCCGGACAGCTGCGCGCGCGGCACGCCCTGTTCTTCGCCGGCAACAATGAACGAGGCCAGGATCGGGATGACGGCGCCATTCATGGTCATCGACACGGAGATCTTTTCCAGCGGAATACCGTCGAACAGGATCTTCATGTCCTCGACGGAATCGATCGCCACGCCGGCCTTGCCGACATCGCCGACGACACGTGGATGGTCGGAATCGTAGCCACGATGGGTGGCGAGATCGAAGGCGACGGAGACACCTTGCTGGCCGCTCGCCAGCGCCTTGCGGTAGAACGCGTTCGAGGCTTCGGCGGTGGAGAAGCCGGCATATTGCCGGATCGTCCAGGGCCGCCCCGCATACATGGTGGCGCGCGGGCCGCGGGTGAACGGCGCAAGGCCTGGCAGCGAGCCGAGATGACCGGCGGCTTCCAGATCAGCTTCGGTATAGAGCGGCTTGACCGCGATGCCTTCGGGCGTCTGCCAGGTAAGGCTGTCGGGCGAGGCTTTCAGCTCGCGTTCGGCAAGGGCTGCCCAGTCGGCGAGAGTTTTGTTATCGGACATGGGAAAGTCTCCTTGCATCGATCGAACGTACACCCTCCCCTTGAGGGGGAGGGGCGGCACGCAGTGCCGGGGTGGGGTGACGCTTCAAACGTCCCTGACCATCACCCCCACCCGCCGCTTTGCGGCGACCTCCCCTCTCAAGGGGGGGGTAGAAGCCTGCCTCAACTGCCGTTAGCCACGCGCGCGATCCGCGCCGTGGGGCTGCTGCAACGACACTCGGACGGGGCGCTGGAAGCTGCCGCGAGAGAGTAGAAGAGATGGCACCTTTCAGCACCCCGTTCAGCGGTTTATGCCTGCGACTTGGGTCTCTCTGAGGTGGCTCGCTGGAATGGTGTTCGTGTGACCCGATGGAGCCCGGCCGAACCAATTTATCGGCAACGCTCCACCTGGCCGCCGCCGGTGCCTCCGATGTCCTCGTCCTCGGGTTAAATCCGAGACATAGAAGAGAAATCGGACGGACTTTTGATGCGTCCGGCGAAACCATTCCGTTTGCCACCCTGTGTGCCGCGCAGGCACGCCCGGCGCGCTCTTTCGGGCATCGGAAGCAGGAGGGTCGATCCGTAACCTGTCCGCTTCTCCCGTGTCGCCGGAGGGAGACCATTTTCCGCAGACCCCCGATGCCAGGATTTGCGTCATCCCCTTGCACCCGGCGCCGGTCCCGCCTGACTGCCACGCCTGGCAGCGTATCCGATGGCGGGATGGACACAGGATGACACGGATGCTCTGGGCGGGGATGAAAGACCATTCGATTTCTCTGAAGCCGTTGTTTTCGTTCACGGTGACGGGAATTTATATGCCCGGCCGCCAACATAATTCAGGGGCGGCAGGGTAGGTTCGGAGTTTGTGGCTCCCCCTCATCCGGCCCTTCGGGCCACCTTCTCCCCGTTGGGGAGAAGAGGGAGCATGCCGCCGCCTTCGACCCAGCAACGCATATTGCCGGCGCGGCCATTATTCGAACTCCATGATCAGCTCGTCAACGGCGAGACTGGCGCCTGCCGAAACGGCCACACGCTTGACGATACCCCGCCGCTCGGCGCGCAGGATATTCTCCATCTTCATGGCTTCGACCGTTGCCAGCGCCTGGCCGGCTTCCACGGTCTCGCCCGTAACAACCGTGACGGCAGTGATAACGCCGGGCATCGGGCATAGCAGCATTTTCGATGTATCCGGCGGCAGCTTCTTCGGCATCAGCCGCGCCAGCCCGGCAACACGCGGGCTGCGCACATGAGCGGTGATATCGATGCCGCGCCAGCGCAGACGAATGCCGGTGCCAACAAGATCAATCTTCACGCCCATCACGGTGCCATCGATATTGAAATTGGCGTGGCTGCGGCCGGGCGTCCAGTCACCGGCAGCGGTGAGGGCGCTGCCATCGGCCAGCCGGGCGTAAGCGCCATCGGCGGACGCATCGAGCGTCACAGTATGCTCCTGCCCGGCAAAGGTGACGGCCCAGTCCTTGCCGATCACCCGGCGGTGATTGCCGATGGTGCCGGAAATCTGCGCGGCCCGCTCCTGCAGCGCCTGATGCACCAGGGTGGCCACGGCGGCCAGTTTCTGCGCGGACGCCACATCCGGCTCGACACCATGGAAGCCGTCCGGAAATTCCTCGGCAATAAAGGCGGTGGTGATCTTGCCGGAGCGGAACCGCTCGTGCTGCATGACCGCCGAGAGGAACGGCAGGTTATGGCCGATGCCCTCGACCTCGAAATTGTCGAGTGCGGCGCTCATCGCGTCAATAGCGGTCAGGCGATCAGGAGCCCAGGTGCAAAGCTTGGCGACCATCGGGTCGTAATACATCGAGATCTCGCCGCCTTCGAAGACGCCAGTATCGTTGCGCACAACGGTGCCATCGGCGCGTTTGCCTTCAGCCGGCGGCCGGTAGCGGGAGAGGCGGCCGATCGAGGGCAGGAAGTTGCGGTAAGGGTCTTCCGCGTAAAGGCGGCTTTCGATCGCCCAGCCGTTGAGCTTGATATTATCCTGGCCGAAGGACAGCTTTTCGCCGGATGCGACACGGATCATCTGCTCGACCAGATCGATGCCGGTGATCAGTTCGGTGACGGGATGCTCGACTTGCAGGCGGGTGTTCATTTCGAGGAAGTAGAAGTTGCGGTCGCCATCGACGATGAACTCGACGGTTCCGGCCGAATGATATCCGACCGCCTTGGACAATGCCACGGCTTGCTCGCCCATGGCGCGGCGCGTGGCCGCGTCGAGGAACGGTGACGGGGCTTCCTCGATAACCTTCTGGTTTCGCCGTTGGATCGAGCATTCGCGCTCGCCGAGGTAAAGCACGGTGCCATGCTTGTCGCCGAGCACCTGGATTTCGATATGACGCGGCTGGGTGACGAACTTTTCGATGAAGATACGGTCGTCACCAAACGATGCCTTCGCCTCGTTCTTCGAGGACTGGAACCCTTCGCGGGCTTCCGCATCGTTCCAGGCGATCCGCATGCCCTTGCCGCCGCCGCCGGCCGATGCCTTAATCATCACCGGATAACCGATCGCGGCGGAAATCTTAACCGCCTCTTCGGCATCGGCGATCAGGCCCATATGGCCGGGTACGGTGGAAACGCCGGCCTCAGCCGCCAACTTCTTCGACGTGATCTTGTCGCCCATCGCCTCGATGGCGCCAACCGGCGGACCGACGAAGGCGACGCCGGCCTTTTCCAGCGCCTGTGCAAAGGCGGCGTTCTCCGAGAGGAAACCGTAGCCGGGGTGGACCGCGTCGGCGCCTGTCTTCCTGATCGCCTCGAGGATCTTGTCGATGACGATATAGGACTGGTTCGACGGCGACGGCCCGATGTGCGCGGCCTCGTCGGCCATCGAGACATGCAGCGCACCGGCATCCGCGTCCGAATAGACCGCAACCGTCTTGATGCCCATCCTACGCGCCGTCTTGATCACCCGGCAGGCAATCTCGCCGCGATTGGCAATGAGAATTTTCGAAATCATTTTCTTCTCGATCTATTCAATCTTGCTTTTGCTTCCGTCATCCCCGGTTTGGTTAGAGGATGGATTGCGCCAACACTATAGCGGTATCGTATCGTGTTTTCGCCATAGTTGTTCCTTGCGCTTGTTCCTGAGTGAAGCAAAAGCGCGGGCGATGCGGCGGCGCGATGAGTGGGGCATGATCACCTCGTCGATAAAACCGCGTTCGGCGGCGACGAAGGGGTTGGCGAAGCGCTCTTCGTATTCCTTCGTCCGGGCGGCGATCTTGCCGGCGTCGCCAAGCTCGGAGCGGTAGAGGATTTCGGTCGCACCCTTGGCGCCCATCACTGCGATCTCGGCGGTCGGCCAGGCATAGTTGATGTCGGCGCCGATATGTTTCGACGCCATG
>NZ_CAXUPW020000030.1:0-14531 GCF_964252935.1 Rhizobium sp. LjRoot98 | reverse complement strand
CCGTTCCCATTTCGCCCGGCGTTACAAGGAAAGCTTCGGCCAATCTCCAAGCGGGCGCCGCACTTGACGACGGTCCATGATCCACAAATCGGCACGGCAACGTATTCTCCAGCAGGACGGCGAAACGCTCCGGGAGGCCGACAAATAGCTCTGAGATGTTGCAACCTAACGCAATGGAGATTTTCTCCATTGTTTTGACTGTTGGATTATTCGAGCTGACATTACCGCTATCTGGGAGACGGCCCAGTTTTGGACTGTCTGTTTATGCGACGAGCAGCGAAACGGACACTTAATGAGATCGCGGCGGCGGCTATCCAGCGTGGCGCAAATTACCCTGGCCCAGTCGTTGTGACGCTGAGTATTCTCGGGCATGCCAATAGCTAGTCCGATCCAGAATTGATCTTCGTGTGCTTCGCACAGGAGTCAGAACCTTGAAATTTCCGCGCACGCTACGAAGGAAAATTCGTTTCGAGATAGAAGCCTTGAAATTCCGCCGACTGAAATCCTATGCGCCAATGCGTCCATTCTTGCGCGGCTTGCCGCACGTAGCGCACGGGAACGCTGCATTCCTTCGCCCAGAAGTGAGTGGCACCGGACTTACCAGTTGCCTGGATCGGCGGTGTGGTCCATAGCCGCGAATTTATCGGCTTTTTCCTGATCCAATGTTATTCTGTTCGTTAGCTCGACTTCGTCCGCCACCGAATACGACAGGGGGGCGGGACCTTTGGTCAATTCTTGATAGAAAAGAAGGGCTGCCTCCTCGGCAGTTTCGGCGAGAATCTGTCGCGCGGTGCTGACTGTGAACGTGTGCATTGACGTAGCCTTTATTGGATAATTGCCGGCAGGCGTCTTACGCATAATGAATGAGCCGTGTCTCTAGATAGCACATCCAGCGATCAGCCAACAGCTCCCAGGTCTCGCCACCGCTTCAACCTTCCTCAACGTCTCATGGTTTTGCTCTTCATCAGCCTCAGGCCGAAAATAAATCTGTCTCGTGCTTATCTGTTGCGATAGTCTAAGCTAATGAAACTCGGGCAAACCCTAGGTTTCTGCACGTCGGCGGATGGCACGCGCATCGCGGTTGCCTCTTGTGGGAAGGGGCAGGTGATCTTGCGCGCCGCCCACTGGCTCAGTCATGTCGACTACGATGTCCAAAGCCCGGTCTGGCGGCCTTGGCTCCACGCGCTTTCAGCCGGCAACCGGTTCGTGCGCTACGACCCTCGCGGCTGCGGCCTCTCGGATCGTCATATTGCCGATCTTTCGGTCGATGCCTGGCATGCAGACCTTGATGCCGTGGCTCAATCGATCGAAGAGCCTCGCTTTGTTCTTCTCGGCCTGTCCCAGGGCGGCGCGCTCGCCATCGCTTTTGCCGCGAGGCATCCCGAGCGCGTGTCGCATCTCGTTCTTCTGAATGCCTACGGGCAAGGTGCTCGGGTGAGAGCGCAGACGGACGTTGAGCGCCTTGAAGCTGAAACGCTCGTCAATTTCATCCGCGTGGGCTGGGGACGCGACAATCCAGCATTCGCCCAGTTCTTCACCAATCTGTTCATCCCGGATGGCACACCCGAGCAACATCGCTGGTGGGGCGATCTGGAACGCTTGACGGCAACGGGTGACGTCGCTGCGCAACTGCTTTGGAACATGCAGGGGATCGATGTTCTGGAATTGGCTACGTCACTGCACGTTTCAACGTTGATCGCGCACTGCCGTGGAGACATGCGGGTTCCTTTTGATCAGGGCCGCAAGCTCGCGGCTGCGATTCCGAGAGCGCGCTTCGTACCATTGGAGAGCAAGAACCATGTGCTTCTTCCCGATGAACCCGCCTGGCCGATCTTTCTAGCCGAACTGTCAGCTTTCCTGGGGCAGGACCGGTCCATGCTGCCGCGGGCGGTACGCGAAGCGGGTTTGACACCCGCGGAGACGGCACTCCTCGACCTGGTCGCAGAAGGGCTGGACAATCTCGCGATCGCCGCCCGGGCCGGCAAAAGCGTGAAAACTGTCCGCAACCAGCTGTCTGTTATCTTTGGCAAGCTTGGCGTGCGCAGCCGTTCGCAAGCTATCGTCGTTGCTTTGTCCGGATGAGAACTGTTGAGGAGTCTAGCCACCGTCCAGAAGAGCGGGACATTTGTCCTCCGGGGCGTTTGATTTACTTTCTGTCCTGGGACCCTCGCCTCATGCCGTCTGCTGGAACGGAGTTCATCCTTTGGCCGGGGGCGACAGAACGCCGTCGACATCAGGAGGATTGGAGATAACTGAACTGAACGAAGGAGCGCTGAATGAACTTGTGGGCCGCGTGCTTGGTGATCTTGGCGGCGCGGTCAGTGTGCCGCTGGTGCGGATCGGAGATGCTCTCGATCTATATAAAACCCTCAAGGACGTTGGACCGGCAAAAGCCGATGATCTTGCCGCAGCGGCGGCTTGCTCGCCGCGCTATGTGCGTGAATGGCTCGCGGCGCAGGCAGCTTCAGGTTACGTGCGTTTTGAGGACGGAAGGTTCTCGCTCACGCCCGAGCAGGCATGTATATTTGCGGAGCCCGACAGCCCAGTCAACCTGATCGGCGCATTTGACACAGCGGCCGCTATGGTTGAAAACCAGCTGAAAGTGCAATCGGCCTTCAAAACCGGGCGCGGCGTAGCCTGGGGCGAGCAGGCGGGCTGCATGTTTTGCGCCGTGGCGCGATTGTTCCGGCCGGGCTATGTAATGCTCTCGTGCAGACTTGGCTTCCAGCGCTGAACGGCGTCGTCGAAAAACTGAAGGCGGGGGCTGATGTCGCGGACGTGGGTTGCGGGCACGGCCTCTCCACTATTCTGATGGCACAGGCTTTCCCAGCCTCACGGTTCACCGGCTATGACTTTCACCCGGGGTCTATTGCCGCGGCGACCGCACATGCCTTGTCGCATGGATTGACGAACCTGCGCTTCGAAATAGGCCGCGCCCAGGATTTTGGCGCGCAGGATCTTGATCTAATCACGTGTTTCGATTGTCTGCATGATATGGGCGATCCGGAGGCCGCGGCAACCCATATTCGCAGCGCGTTGAAGAAAAGCGGCACGTGGATGGTGGTCGAGCCGATGGCCGGCGATAATCTGGAAGACAACATCAATCCGGTCGGACGGCTCTATTACTCGGCTTCTACGATGATCTGTGTCCCCACTTCGCTTGCGCAGGAGACGGGCCTCGCCCTAGGCGCTCAGGCCGGCGAAAGGCGGCTGACCGAGGTAATTCGCGCGGGTGGTTTCACCCACGTCCGGCGGGCGGCGGAAACACCACTCAACATGATCCTAGAGGCGACTTGATAGGATACCGGTGAGCCCGAATGAACATCACTGTCTAAGGCAGTGTGATCGGAGGGCACAAGTGAACGTCAAATTCGGTAGCGCGATTACTGCAGACGCGAGGGCCTACCGGATGCCGCGGTGACAATGGTGCCACCGCTAATAGAACATGTATTGGGTAACATGCTAAATTGTGGGCCGTGTGCTTTGCTTTTTCGCACGCGTTAGGTTCGGGCGGGTGCTTCTGGATGCTATGCGTTTATGCCTGCCCATGACGCATCCGCGGTAAGCAAACATGATGGTATGGAACCAACTATTGAAGTGGAAGTTATTTAGCTGCGAGAATTACCAAGGGATTGAAACATGAAAAAAATCGTCATCACCCTGCTACTCTCCCTCGCTGCGACCCCATCGCTTGCCATAACGCGCTTGAACCCGCTTTCGATGAGTTGCGAACAAGCTCGAGCGACGGTCCATCAACGTGGTGCTGTCATCTTCCGCTGGACTTCACCCCGAGGTCTGCCGCTCTATGATCGTTTCGTTCGCAACAGCCGTTACTGTGACACAAATCAGTATGCCGAATGGAAGAATATTCCCACACGCGACGATCGCAGCTGCCCTGTCTTGAATTGCCAAAACATCGACAACTACGATGGGTTGTTCATTGTGCCGGAGCATTCATTGTAGGAATTTTCACACACTCTAGAACGAAGTCTTCGTTGACCTGGGGGCAACGTCTCGGTTGGCGCTCGTCTTGTCCTATGAGAGGACCCGCTCCAAAGCGCAACTGTTTTGCCCCTTCAGGTTAGATGTAACGCAGTTGTGTGACCGGGGCCGCAGCCACTGCAATATCACCATCGGCACGAACTCGGCTATAGACAGTTGGGTGATGTCAGTTTCACTCACGGAGGACGCTCATCTTTCCGGAGTTTCAGCCATCGGCCCCACCAATGTCACCCCCTCTTTCAACCCGATAGCGTTGCGAACACCTTCTGCAACAGATCTAATGGGATGGGCTTTGTGAGATGGAAATTAAATCCGGCCTCCGTCGCCAATTCCCGGTCGCGGTCTTGCCCCCAACCTGTCTGTGCGATGATCGGTGTATCTTGAAACATCGCCTCCAAGCGAAATGCCCGGCAGACCTCATACCCGTTCATACCCGGGAGCCCGATATCAAGGAGTATGACGTCGGGCTGGTAATATTTTGCAGCGTCCAAAGCCTTGCGGCCGTCGTGAACAGATTCGAATTCGTGGCCGATGTCTTCAAGCATCATCCCAAGTGCATCGGCAATGAGTGGATTGTCGTCGACGACAAGGACCTTCAACGGCCGGAAAACCGGGGTTTCGGGTAGCGATTCCTCTGCTAATTGCGCAGTTGGCGATGGAGAGCTTAACGGAAGCCTGATTGAAAAGCGGCTGCCCAATCCCGGACCGGCGCTGTACGCATCGACAGAGCCGGCATGCATTTCGACAAGCCGCTTGACGAGAGCAAGCCCGATGCCAAGCCCACCCTGCGCGCGCTGTAGGTGGTCATCGATCTGGGTGAACAGCTGAAACACATTCGTCTGCATGTCAGTGGGCATCCCGACACCGTTATCGGTGACATCAAGGACAACATCCATCCCTTCCGTTCGAACGGTCAGACCGATTTGTCCGCCTGCCGGCGTGTATTTCGCTGCATTGTTGAGAAGGTTGGACACAATCTGAGATAGTCTAATTTGATCGCCGGCAACCCATAATTTGGCTTCAGTGCCCTCAATCGTCAGTGTATGCCGCGCCCCGTCTATCAACGGCAGGCTGGCCTCGGTCGCCGAACGGATGATGTCGTTGATGCCAACGATGTCATTCCTGAGTTCAATTTTTCCCTGGCTAACGCGTGAGACATCGAGGAGGTCGTCGATTAGCCTGACGAGATGGACCAGTTGGCGGTCCATCATGTTGCGGATTTCAGCCGCGTTCTCCCTATTCGGATTGTGCTTTAGGATGTCCAGACCATTACGCAAGGGCGCCAGTGGATTGCGTAGTTCGTGGGCGAGCGTGGCAAGGAACTCATCTTTCCGGCGATCGGCCTCCTTCAACGCTTTGGTGTGAAGCTGAAGTTCATCACGTTGTGAAGCGATTTGTTGCCGTTGACAATACAGCTCGAAAAAGACATCCGCCTTGCTGCGCAAAACATCCGGTTCGATCGGCTTTTGTATAAAATCCACCGCGCCAGCTTCATACCCTTGGAAGCGCCATCTGCTTTCGGTGCTACCTGCTGTTACGAAGATGATCGGCACGCGCCGCGTTCGCTCGTTGCCCCGCATCAGCTCAGCAAGCTCAAAACCATTCAATCCAGGCATCTGAACGTCGATCAGCGCCAGAGCCACGTCATGCTCGAGAAGCAGCTCCAGTGCTTGATCGCCCGAGCGCGCTTTGAGTAGGGTCAAGCCTTCCCGGCGCAGGAGCGCCTCAAGGGAAATAAGATTCTCGTCAAGGTCGTCGACCAAAAGAAACGTAACGTTGCCCATTCAGGCAATCCTCCTCAAATATTCGGATATGCCACCTAGCGACATAACCATCGCATCGGGGCACAATGCCAGGGCTGCTTCAGGCATCGCAGCTGCAAAGGCAGTGCCGGGGTCTTGTATGATCAGTTCTCCGCCCGCTCTGGCAACGGCTAACATTCCCTTCGCCCCGTCCTGATTGGCACCGGTGAGAAGGATCGCCGTAAGCCGGGGGCCATAGACATCGGCCGCACTTTCGAACAGGACGTCGATCGATGGCCGAGAAAACAGCACCGGGTCCTCGCTGGATAGTCCGAGCGTATTGTTGGTTTCAACCAACAAATGGTAATCCGGCGGCGCAAAATATGCGGTGGATGCCTCAAGCGGCTCCTTGTCTTCTGCCTCCAGGACATGGACATGGCATTTTGCCCGAAATAATTCGGACAGGACGCTGCGTTTGTCGGGCGGGATATGAACGACGATGATGATCGGCAGGGCGAAATCCTTTGGGAGCGAAGGCAGAATGACGGAAAGTGCCTCCAATGCTCCCGCGGATGCACCAATTACGATTGCCTCGGGCGCCGACCTATTCATTTGGCCGTACTCTGGTAGATCTTTTCCTCACGCACGAACTCTTTGAAAGAGTCTGCGTGGCTGCAGAAGCGAAGGCTCTCTTTGGCGCCGATACCGAGAAATCCTTTGCGGGTCAAAGAGTCCCTGAACAAACCAACAGCCCTGTCTTGCAGGGGCCGGTCGAAATAGATCATGACGTTGCGGCACGAAATCAGATGCATCTCGCCAAAGACTGCGTCGGTAACAAGGCTGTGGTCGGAAAATACAACTCGTTCCCGCAACCTCTTGTCAAACGAAACTCTGCCATAATCGGCGGTGTAGTAATCGGACAAAGAGGACTTGCCTCCGGACATGCGATGATTTTCCGTGAAATGCTGAATACGGTCGAGATCGTAGACTCCAGCCTCCGCAATCCGCAGTGCGTCCTGATTGATGTCGGTGGCATAAAAGATCGTCCGATCTTCCAACCCTTCCTCTCG
This sequence comes from Rhizobium sp. LjRoot98, assembly GCF_964252935.1. NCBI lineage: Bacteria > Pseudomonadati > Pseudomonadota > Alphaproteobacteria > Hyphomicrobiales > Rhizobiaceae > Rhizobium > Rhizobium sp. LjRoot98. The sequence continues at coordinate 7,717 of NZ_CAXUPW020000030.1, read as the reverse complement.
AAAAAGGATAGCGAGCGAGTAAAGTTCCTCGCCCCCACTGCAGCCAGCGATCCAGATCTTCAGGGACGGATAGGTCTTTAGATGGGGCACTACCTTTTCTCGTATGGCGCGAAAGTATCCGGGGTCGCGAAACATCTCGCTTACCTGAACCGTCAAGTATCCCAAAAGGCGCGGCAGCATGGCCTCGTCATGAAGGACACGCTCCTGCAAGGCCGAGATAGTGGAAAAACCCATCTGCTCGCGCGCCTGCCTGAGGCGCCGCTTCACCGAGGCCATCGCATAATTGCGAAAATCGTAATGGTACCGGACATAGAGCGCTTCCAGCAGAAGCCGGATTTCAATCTCTTCGATCTTTTCGGATGGTTCGATCACCGCGGCATCCAGACACGTACGAGTGACAGCAGCTTTTCCACGTCCAGAGGCTTTGCCATATAGTCATTGGCACCAGCATCGACACAGCGCTGTTGGTCGTCCGGCATCGCTTTGGCCGTCAAGGTGATGATTGGCAACTTTTTCCAGTCCGGGTTCCTGCGGATCGCCCGGGTAGCAGTCAAACCGTCCATGACCGGCATCATCACATCCATCAGGACAAGATCGATCCCGCTTGATGGTTGGCTCTGGGTGTGTTCAAGCTTGTCGAGAGCTTCCTGACCATTGCGGGCAATTTCGATAACCGCGCCCCGCGGTTCGAGAATGTTCGTCAACGCATAAACGTTTCGGACGTCGTCTTCGACGATCAGAATCCGTCGGCCTTCAAGCAACGAATCCCTATTGCGCGCCCTGCGGATCATCTTCTGCTGCTCGTCGGGCAAATCGGAAACCACTTTGTGCAGGAATAGAGATACTTCGTCTAATAGGCGTTCTGGCGACTTGGCGCCCTTAATGATGATAGATTTGGAATAGCGGCGCAGCCGTTGCTCTTCGTCCGCGGACAGTACCCTGCCCGTATAGACGATGACCGGCGGGAACGAATGGCTGCTATCCTGGCTGATCGTTTCAAGCAGAGAATAACCGGATGCGTCGGGGAGGGAAAGATCGAGCACCATGCAGTCGAAAGTCTGTTCCTTGAGAAGCGTCAGGCACTCGGCCGCCGTGCCGGCGCTAACCGTTTCGACATCGTGGGATGTCAGCAGTTTGGCGACGGCATCGCGCTGGATCTCGTTGTCCTCAACGATCAGCACGCGATGGACGCCCTGCGAGAATTTCGCCTCGAGCTTTTGCAGGACCTCGACAAGCTGCTCTCGTTTAACAGGCTTCATGACGTATCCGACCGCCCCCAACGAAAGTGCGGTTTCGGAATAGTCGTTGGCTGAAACGATATGGATGGGAATATGACGTGTCCGTACGTCGCGCTTCAATCTGTCGAGCACTGACAGACCGGATTGATCCGGCAACCCGACATCGAGAACGACTGCATTTGGCATGAATTGTTTTGCAAGCTCCAGGGCATCATGAGCGTTACCCGCCACCAAAGCACGGAAGCCCATCTCGCGGGCGAGGTCGCGCAGGATCGCCGCAAAAGTGTCGTCGTCCTCGATCACAAGCAAGGTGCGTTTGCCATCGTTGGGCGTTGCCCGGTCGTCCTCAACGATCCGGTGGCGTTCCGCGCGTGCCGGGCGTTCGTCCACAATTGACGGCTGCGACGGCGCAACCATCCGATCTGACGGAGTCTCGCGGGAAGCAATTCTCGAAGGATCGTAGGCCTCAGGAATGACAACCGTGAAGATGCTTCCTTCCGCATCACGGCTGGTGAGATGAATTACGCCACCGAGCAAGCGCACGAGTTCTCTCGATATGGACAGGCCAAGCCCGGTACCACCGAACCGGCGGCTGATCGTGCCATCGGCCTGGTGAAAGGCGTCAAAAATGCTGCGCTGCTGCTCCTGCGGGATTCCGATTCCGGTATCGGAGACCGCCAAGGCAAGCTGACCATCACCGGCACTGCGAAGGGTCAGCGCGACCTTGCCCTTCTCGGTAAACTTGAAGGCGTTGGACAACAGGTTCTTGAGAACCTGTTCCAGGCGTTGAGGGTCGGTCTCAATAATTGCGGGGACCTGGGGGGCGATATCGATATCAAAGACAAGTCCCTTGGATTTTGCCACGGGCTCGAAGAGCTGCCGAAGTCCGCTGGCCAGTCTCTCGACGGCAACCGGCTCGGGCCTGATATCGACATGACCGGCCTCGATCTTGGACAGATCGAGGATGTCGTTGATCAGATTGAGAAGATCGTTCCCGGACGATTGAATTGTCTGGGCATACTTGACCTGCTCGGCTGTAAGATTGTCTTCCGGGTTGTCGGCCAAGAGCTTGGCGAGGATGAGCGACGAATTAAGCGGCGTACGCAACTCGTGCGACATGTTGGCAAGGAAATCCGACTTGTACCGGCTTGCCAGTTCGAGCTCACGCGCCTTGAGTTGGACCGATGCGTTAACCCGTTCAAGATCATCCCGTTGACCCTCCAACTGCTGCGTCTGTTCTTCCAGCTGCGAATTCGTCTGCTCAAGTTCGACCTGCTGCTGTTCAAGGCGGGCTTGGGATTCTTTCAGCGCGCGTCCTTGTTCTTCGAGTTCCTCGTTTGAAACGCGCAGCTCTTCGCCTTGGACCTGAAGTTCTTCCGCCTGCCGCTGGGTTTCACGCAGGAAATTCTGGAGGTCGCTGCGATACTTTGCCGAACGCACCGCCGTCGCGATTGATACAGATGCCTGCTCAAGAAGTGCCAGGATGTTTTCGTCGACCGGACGCAGGAAGCCAAGTTCGATGACGGAATTGACAGCTCCATCCACGCCTCCAGGGGAAATTACCAGATGCCTTGGTTTGTCGCTTCCAAGGGACGAACCAAACGCCAGATAACCTTCAGGCACGTCTGTGACGAGTATTGGCTTTGCACCAGCAACTGCCTGCCCCAGAAGGCCTTCCTTGGGTTGAAAGCGCAGCGGGACGTTTGCATTTGCTGGAATCCCGTAGGTGGCGGCGCGCTGAAAGGTATCCTCGTCCTTGACGAAAATCGCCCCTGCGACAGCACCCGAATAGTCTGCAAGAAACTGGAGAATTTTGTCGCCAAGTTCTTCGGTGAGGCGATCTCCCGCCACGGCCGAGCTCACTCCGACCTGCCCCTTTTGCAACCAGTCTTCCCTTCGCCTAGAGAGCGTGGCCTGGCGCATCAGAATTGCCATTGCCGCGGTCAGCAGGATACCGAGAAGCCCCGCCAAAATGCTGCTGACAAACGCGGTCGAATAGGCATTGGCCATCTCCGTCAGACGCTCTGTCCGGAGACGGGTTTCTTCTTGCCGCATCGTCGTCAGTTGCGAGCGAACGGCGTCCATTTCAGCCTTGCCACGGTCCGAATTGACCATGGCAAGCGCAGCGTCGGATCCCTGCGCGCGCCTCAAGTCTATCGTCTCGCGAAGTTCCCTTATTTTTGCATCGACATGCGACTTCAGGATCGCGAGCCGCTGCTCTTGCGAAGCATTGTCGCCGATTAACCCTGCTATAGATTCAATGCGGGCCGGAATAGCGCTGACTGCGGCGTTATACGGTTCGAGATATCGCTCACTGTTTGTCAGCAGAAATCCACGTTGTCCGGTTTCTGCATCCTGAATGTTGGAAAGCAACTCGCCAAGGCCGACGATGACTTCATGGGAGTGAACGACGCGCTCGTTGTTTGAACGCAAGGTCTCAACATTGTAGAAAGACACAGCCCCACTAGCGATGAAAAACAGCACCGCCCCCGCAAGACTGATAGCAACAGCCGGATCCAGCCCCAGGCTGCGGCGGGAAGGCGATGCGATATCTGTAGTGGTCATGAAGGTCTCGGCATGAGAGGAGGCGAATTGATCGCAGGCGCTGACCCGCTGTTCTCAGGAATAAAATGATCGCGGGAGCATTTGAGGGCAGGCATGCCTTTAGGTAACACCAAGTGGGCGGAAAGGCGGCCTGAGACAGCGGGGAATCCTGCAGGAACTCCCTTTGCATATGGGCCCGGGTTCGCCTGCGACTACATACGATTTAACCGGAAGACGGTTCCCCGCCCCGGTATTCAGGTTCACCTGCAGCATCAAGACGCGCCGTTCATTCTACATATCTGCCCCACATCGAGCCCGTAAACGCTTGGCCACGAATGTTGTTCCGTCGCCAAAACAAAATAATTGAATGCGCAAAGTGGGAACATATTGGCGTTCTAGAGGTTCGTGACAGTCGTCTTGGTGCCCATCCCCTCGATCGTGCCGGAGATCATGGCGGTGGGGCGGCAGCGCTAGGCATTCCATACTGCCGGTTTTCGGCTCGATGGTTATACTGTTTTTGAAAAACAGTATAGCGCCGGAGTTGAAATATCAAGTCAATCGACCTCATGTAGGGGCCGAGAGTTCGAATCCGTGCAACTGCACTGATATTGCCCGAGGGTCGTCTGCAGTCGGCGCAAAGACGCCATCATCACGCGTCCGGAGTGGATTGATAGCGCCCCAGCACAGCTAGCGCCTTTAAACTGCTAGAATCCTCAACAAAGGACAATAGCTTGTCGTCTGGTCTTGCAAACTAGCGGAGAAGGCCGTCACGGCCGAACTCATTCCAGGCTTCCAGCTCGGATGTCGTGTCATCGTGTTTGGTCGCAGACGATGATTGAGCTTTCGCGTGCTGTGTTAGAGACCTCGTCAATTTCGCCTTATACGCCGCCCGACGTCTATTTTCTGCCGCAGCGGCGGCGTCCTCTTCCCGCCATTCGTCAACGACCCCCCTGTCAAGCAAGTCTTCAACGACGCGCGGATCGAAGACATGAAAGGTAATTTGCCGGGCGCGCCCCCGTAGGCGGACCGTTCGCGTGCCGGCACTGGGTAGGCGACCGTCGGCGAGCCAACGGCGCCTCTCGCTTTGTTTGATCGTGAGAATGTCCTGTATCTCGCGAGGGACGACTGGCAAGCGTTCGATGTTTGTGAGGGCTTCGGAGACGACGGCCACTGCGGAGGGGAATTCAGTCTTCACGGCCGACGGCATTGCCAGCACGATTTCCCCACTTTCGAGAACCAACGACTTCCTGGACGAAAGAGGAAGTTGCGCCCGCAGTTCCAGAAGGATGCCTTGGGCGCGCACTGCCGAACCTAGTGTCGCAGCGGAGGTCAAGGTCCACGTCTTCAGGAGTGCAATGTCGCTAACTTCGTGTTTCGGCATACGGATCAAATGGGAGCGGATCCAGTCGAAGTCAACGACAGGCCGCCGTGCTTTCGGGAAGCCGAAGAAGCTCTCGGTGAGTATTGAGGTCAGCACTGTTAATGTTTGCGGCCTCGCCCGGGACCCGACGCTTTCAGCGATTCTTTTGCGGAGTCGGAAAAGCCTGGATGCTTACCTTTTATCCATGCCACAAATTTCTGGATGGCGGGGTCCTCGAGGAGAGAGGCGATCGTGGAGAATTTCTTCGCAAGCTGAGAATCTGTGAAACTCGCGTGTATTTGATCGCGGCAAACACGATGCAGGGAAACGGTTTTCTTTCCGCCCTTGGTCTTGGGAATGAGAAAGTACTCTTCCCTCTGATCATCCGGGATCACGCGCTTGCACAACGGGCAAACCGCTAATTCCTCCGGTTCCACGTCCCACGAGGACGCGGATTCTCTGTTTTTGCGGGACATGGGTTCTCGATCTACCTCGACGTTTGTGCGGCGGCGCTTTTGCCATCATGGCATGGTATCACGGACCTCTTACAGAAGGATCGAGCGGAAGGTGTCAATCGTAGGCATTTTATTAAGTTTGTTGGCAAAGAGTCTTGATCGTGCCCGATCGAATTCGTGGGGAGCGCGTTGATAACTTAACGAACCTCGGAGGCAAGCATGTGCCCGCATACGGTCCTAGTCGTAGACGATGAGCCATTGATCAGGATGTCACTGGCAGACTGCCTTGCAGACGAAGGTTACGCGGTGTTGGAAGCAGCGAATGTCTTGGAGGCTGTCGCGGTACTCGGCCGACATCGCATCGACGCGCTGATTACTGATGTGGACATGCCAGGCGCGCTTAACGGCTTTGATCTAATGAGGTTGGTCACCAGCTACAGTGCAGGGGTCGCTGTGATCGTTACCTCCGGTGGCCATACGGCTGCCGAGATCGAGAAAGAACATGTCGGCTTTTTGGCAAAGCCATACAGTTTCGAAACGATCCTGATGGAACTCGCGAGCAGGATTTCGACAATTAACAACTCTATGCCGGAAGCACTGGGGAGCTGAGCCTCGGACTGGAATTGAATGGACACCCACAACGTATGGCGCGTCTTCACCGTCTCGCCGGATATGCTGACCAGACATGTCGATGTAGGGATCGAAATTCTGCCTACTGCCCATGATTGATGACGTTTTACACGTGATGCAATTCACCTCAGTGAAGTGACAGCAATCCGCCACGGCTCGTTCCCGTATCAGGACGGTAACAATGGGATCGCAGTTGGTACAGGATTTCCGGGTGACAGCAAGATGTTGGTGACCCGGCCTTTTATCGGACTGCGGAATTGCTTGCCGCATCAGAGATTGTCTAAAGCGTAAATCGGGACCCAGCATTATGCCGCGCTTCTTTTTTCACATGTGGACAAACGGTCACCTTGAGCGCGACGCAGAGGGGATAACCTTTGGTACGTTGGAGGCAGCGAGACTTGACGCAGAGGCGAGCCTGTTCGAGATGACACGCTCGTGCGGGGAAAGAAACCCGACACTCTAACGATCGACATATCGGACGAAACGGGCACGATCCTTGCGCACGTGACAGTCGATGCGGGGTCTTGAATTTTGCCGGATATTGCTCGCAAGGCATATTAGAACGTTTGAATTTAAATTAGTTTATTGACGTGCCCGTCAATCAGCGTACCCTTCACTCATCGGTCTCACGAAGCATTTTCTCGGCAGTGACCGCTTGGGAGTTGACTGCTCTTGCCCAACTAGGGAGCGGAGCCGTCATGACCCTGCACAATATCTCTATGCTTAGACCTAACCTGGTCCTCATCGTTGAGGACGAACCCCTGTTCGCGTTGGATGTCGAGCTAACGTTGGAAGAGGCCGGGTTCTCTTGTGAAATCCATACATCAAATGCCGAAGCCCTGCGGTGGCTTGAACACAACATTCCCGCCGCGGCTATTTTAGACATCGGCCTGAAAGATGGTCCCAGCGAGCAGGTTGCACGCTTGCTGGCCAATCAGAACATCCCCTTTATCGTCTGTTCAGGTTCTGCTCCAGAATATGCTGCTAGCGTCTTTGCCCATGCCACCTGGTTGCCAAAACCATTTGAGCCGTCGCGCCTTTTGGCGACACTGGCAGATGTGATGTCGCACCTAGAGTTCCAGGATGAATTGGCGCAACGGGCATGAACGTCGAGAAACATGAACGTCGTCCACGTGGCTCGTCTCCCCGCGGAGATTTTGAACTCTCCAAATCTTTCGCAACGACCAGCGAGGTCGCGCGAGTGGCTGCGGACAAGCGGAAGACCGAAGAGCTTCGGGAAGCACGGTTGAGGCGTGATGCCACATCTAAGCAAGCCTCAAGCTAGTGGGCTCATCAGCTATCGCGACTATGTACTAAGCCCTGGGACCACTTTTTGCGCAAACTACCAGCTGCCGCCTGCGGTGGCCCGAGCTGATCGCCGGGACCGCGGGCGACAGTTGGGGCCTCTACTTGGCTTAATGGACCGGCTGCTTCTCCGAGGGGGCAGTTTCATGCGCGTGCATGAATTGAATCCCTTGTTCCAAAAGAAG
>NZ_CAXUPW020000029.1:0-16080 GCF_964252935.1 Rhizobium sp. LjRoot98 | reverse complement strand
AAGGTTGCCATCAGCCGGTGAGTTAAGCGGACAGTCGGCCGGTCGCTTTGACGACAACGGCGGCGAAAGGTGCTGGTCAAGAGGCGTGGTAGTAATCTGGTGGGGAAACAGAGCTTGGGTGCTGCTCCCGTCTTGCTTCAGGTCGTTCGGCGGCGTGTCAGACTCGATCAGGCCTTTGCAGTTTCACGGGCGCACTCGACGCAATAGGGCGTGAACGGCAACGCTGCGAGTCTAGGCTCACCTATATCTCCGCCGCAAAGCACGCATCGCCCGAAGTCTCCCTTTTCTATGCGATCGAGGGCAGACAGGATCGCCTTCAGTTCTTCGCGACCGCTCCGCTCCAACCCTATAAGGACCTCGTCATTCTCCGTTTCGATCGCCCGGTCGCTACTGTCATCATCCAGTTCTTGGCCAAGGTCGCTGTCGATCATGGCGAGGCGCTTCTCAAGCCCACGACGGCGATCTTCCAGTTCAGTTTTGATCTCTACGATGTTCATTAGTTTACCTCGTTTCGCCCCACAAACACGTTGTGTGTTTCGAGTGCTTTCAGAAATGGTCTCTTCTAAAATAGGCAACGATCGGGTTTTAATCATTGAGCTGGATCAAGGAGGCCTTGGACGACGGCGTCTCACCGAATTTTACAGTTGGATTGCAGTCGCACGTCAATCGGAGCGCTGGAGCTGCAGCAGCCCGCTAGGTTATCCGGGGCAGGGTTAAGGCCTACACTGCGAAGACACAGACGACACACCTCCCTCGCCAGTCAGCGAACAACGGGCGGGCTCTCGATATCGTCCTGTCTTCTTGATGCCGATCAAATCGCGCCTCTCGACTTGTTGATAGAGTATTACGGGGTCGCCGCCGGGCGTGCCAAATATCTGAAAGGTTTGCTGTCGATGCTTGAATATACAGTCAACGCCCGCCGGGTCGATGCGCGCGGCAGCCTTGCATCCACGAAGCAGGCTGAAATACGGCTTGACACAAGCCTTGTCGGTTGTGGCGACGCATTCAATGCGGCGGAACTGCTACTGGCGGCGGTGGCGGCCTGCATGATCAAGGGCATCGAACGCGTTGCACCGATGCTCGACTTCGAATTTCACGGCGTCGACGTCACCCTTCATGCCGTCCGGCAGGACGCGCCGCCGCATTGAAAGCGATCAGCGACTGGAACTCCTGCACAAGAATGTCCGCAAGTACGGTACAATTTCCAATACGATAGCGGCTGCGGTGCCCCTTGAGGGCGTTATCAGGAGAAAGGCATGAGCCGTCTGCATCCGGAAAATCACCTCGTTTCGCGCATCGGCTGGCTGCGTGCCGCCGTCCTTGGTGCCAACGACGGCATCGTCTCGACGGCAAGCCTTATCGTCGGCGTGGCGACGGCCTCGGCGGCAAGCTCCGAAATCCTGGTTGCGGGCGTGGCCGGGTTGGTCGCAGGTGCCATGTCGATGGCGGCCGGCGAATATGTCTCAGTGAGTTCGCAGGCTGACACCGAAAAAGGCGGACCTCGACCGCGAACGTGTGGAACTGGCAACCCAGCCCGAGTTCGAGCGTGAAGAACTCGCCCAGATTTACGTCAGGCGCGGCGTGGACGTTGTTCTGGCACGACAGGTTGCCGATCAAATGATGGCCAGGGATGCACTTGCCGCCCATGCCCAGGATGAACTCGGCATATCCGAGATCACCTCCGCAAAGCCAATCCAGGCCGCACTCACCTCGGCTGCGACCTTTGCGGTCGGAGCGGCGATGCCCCTTGCTATGGTCATGGTCTCGCCCGCTTCCATGCTGGTCGCTACCGTATCGGTTGCCTCTCTCGCATTTCTCGCCCTTCTCGGTGCGATTGGCGCGAAGGCCGGCGGCGCCAATATCGTGCGAGCAACCGTGCGCGTTACATTCTTGGGTGCGTTTGCTATGGCGTTAACGGCGGGTATCGGAGCTGTCGTCGGGAAGGCTATCTAAACGGTTAGGACGTCAGGAGGCGCACGGCGAGACTTCGCTATCTCCGGTTGATCTGTTTGGCCAAATGGGTCGAACAAGATCGCCCCGCGCCCATAAATGCGCGGGAACGATCTCGGCTCCCAGCTTGACGACCATCCCGCGAACTCAGTTTCTACGTTTCCAGCCTGTGATCATCGCGCGAACGAGATTTTCGCGATGCTCGATGCTGGCGACCAGGACCCCGAGAATGTGAAAGACTATGAGACCCAAAGTGGAATAAACCAAAGCCGTGTGGACGTCTTCCACCCATTCGACACCCCAGTAGGCATCGGTCGTCATCATGTAGCCGGTGGTGACGATGCCCGCGATCATCGACAGAAGCGCGATCACCATGAAGCCGCCTGCCGGATTATGCCCGATGTAGCGTTTGGCACGCATGCGGGCCGTATCCGCAAGGTAGCCAACGACAGTCAATGGGCTGCGAACGAAGTTGACGAAACGCGCGTGTTCCGACCCGAAGAGACCCCAAAGAACGCGTATCACCACCAGGCTGCCAATCACATAACCGGACAGAATATGCGCCGACTTCCATTCGTCGCCCGTGAAGAATGAAAAGGTAAAAGCCCCTACCAACGCCCAATGGAACAGTCTGACCACGGGGTCCCAGACCTTGATCCGTTCCGGTCGCTCCCCACGACCGGTTAGGGAGCCCAGCATTTCGTGCTCGGCACTACGCATCAATCGTCACCGTCGACGCCGACCTGAGCGCCGGTTTCCGGATTGAAGAGAGCTTCGACCTTCTGGCCGTCCTTGATCCCGTAGACTTCATAGCAGCCGTCTTCGATCTTGATCTGGCGAACTTCGAAGCCCATCTCCGTTGCCTTCGCCTTCAGGGCATCTTCGGTCATCCACTTGTCCTGTGGAGTGGTTCCACATTTGCCAGCGTCTTCTGCGTGGGCAACGCCGGCGAGAACGGAAGCGGCGAACAGGGAGGCAATCAAGATATTTTTCATCGTAGGTATCCTTCGTTGACCCGGCCGAGCACCGTTGCTGCGAACCGTTGACTGCAAACTAGGCGAAAGCAGCTGAGCGATACCTGACGCAGAATGTCAGCGAAACTTCAGCTTCGGGGTGGTAGGAATGGGGGATGATACCGGGAGCAATCATCAAGAAAAGAGGGAGCGTGAGAGCGTCGCTAGGAGTTGCGCTTCTCCTCGGGTTGGCGCTTGGCCATGTCTCCGTATCGCGTGCCGGCGATGAACATGACGACACCGTCTCGCCTGATGATGTCCGTGAACATATTCGCGAGCGCGTTCAGAAGGGCGAAATAAAATCGCTGGCTGAATTGCGGCGCATCGTGACGGGGCAGGTGGACGGTCAGATCGTCTCGACGTCGGTTGATCAGGAGCACGGTATCACCGTCTACGAATTTCGTGTGCTGCGGCCTGACAACCGAATGGTTGAGGTCGAAGTCGACGCCGCATCGGGTGTGGTGGTGGAAATCGAGAACGACGAATGAGAGTGATGCTTGTTGAAGATGATCCCTTGATCGCCCGCGATGTCATCACGCATCTCGAGCGGGCCGGGTTCGTCGTTGTCCATGAAAAAGACGGAGAATCAGGCTGGTTTACAGGAGATGCCGAGGAATTTGCGGCGATCGTGCTCGATCTCGGTCTGCCCAAAATGGATGGGTTATCCGTTCTGAAGCGCTGGCGGGCTGAAGGCCGGGTGACGCCCGTGTTGATCCTGACGGCGCGTGGCAACTGGCAGGAGAGGGTGGAGGGCATTGATGCTGGTGCCGATGACTACCTTGCAAAACCCTTCCAAATGGCGGAACTGCTGGCCCGCCTTCGCGCCATCATACGCCGCAGTGCGGGCCAGGCGAGTTCCACCGTGATGTTCGGCGATATCACCCTAGATACGCGGACAAAGACCGTCACACGCCTGGGCCTGCCGATCGATCTCACGCCGCTTGAATACCGTTGTCTGGTGTTTCTGGCAAACAACAGCGAGCGCAATGTCTCTCAGATCGAATTGACGGAACAGCTCTACGCGCAGGACTTCGAGCGCGATAGCAATTCCGTCGAGGTGCTCGTTGGACGTCTGCGTCGCAAACTCGGCCGTGATGTGATCGCCACCCGGCGCGGCTATGGATACCGCATAAACGGAAGTGCCGCATGAGGAGCTCGATCCGCGGTCGCTTCCTGGTGGTGTCCATGATGAGCGTTATCCTCGCGCTCATCATGGCCAGCCTCGTGCTGATCAACCTGTTTACCCGCAATCTCGAGCGCCGCATCGATGAGGAGCTGACCGGCCATATCAACAATATTGCTGGAACATTACGCTTTGCAGCAAATGGCGGAATTGAGCTGCCGGATAGGCCTGTCGATCGTCGCTTTCATGAACCTTATGGCGGTCTTTACTGGCAGGTGGAGGACGATCTTCGCAACAGGCAGCTACGCTCTGCCTCGCTATGGGATACGTCACTTCCTTTGCCTAACGACGATCATGAGACGGGTTCCATCCATCGCTATCATCTCGCAGGGCCGGAAGGCTCAGACCTTATCGTGCAGGAGCGCAAGATCGTATTTGCTGCTCCCGACGGAAAACGGGCTATTCGCGTCGCCGCGGCCATTGATGCGTCCGTTGTGTTAAAGGCGAGCCGGACCTTCATGTTCGATATCATACCTTACATGGCGGCGCTTGCGGTGTTCCTGATCGCAGCCTCGCTGGCTCAGTTGACCTATGGTCTGCGTCCGATTTCATCGGTGAGTGACGGGCTCGACCGCATCCGCGCGCGCAAGGCTGAGCGCCTCGGCGGCGCTTTCCCAAGTGAACTCCAGACCGTTGTCGATGCGGTCAATCGGCTTCTTGAAGCACAGGCAAAACTGATTTCACGAGCGAGAACACGCGCCGCCGATCTGGCGCACGGCCTCAAGTCACCGCTGACCGTCCTGTTCAACGACGCAGAGACCCTACGCGAGCGCGGCGAAGTCGAAATCGCCGACGAACTGGTTCGTCTGGCCGACGTCATGAAATCCCATGTCGAGGGTGAGTTGACGCGCAGCCGGATAGCCGGCAGCGCAGAGTTGCGCTCGTCTGACGCCGATCTCGCCACGTCGCTCAATACGATCGTGCGAACGCTGAGGCGGACGCCACGTGGCGAGCAATTGACCTGGACTATTGACGTTGCGCCTGGGATCTCCATTGAAATGGATCCGAATGACCTGCAGGAGCTCTTGGGCAATATCCTTGACAACGCCGTGAAATGGAGCCGATCTGCCATCCGGATCACCGCACAGCAGCAGGGTCGAAGGCCTGTTTTGGTGATCGAGGATGATGGTCCCGGCACCAGTCCTGGAGGGCTTTCCACGATCATGGAGCGCGGCATACGCCTCGATCTCAAGACGCCTGGGACAGGTATCGGCCTTGCCATCGTCCGCGACATTGCCGATGTATACGACCTCTCGATCTACATCACGAACATCGAAGCTGGCGGTCTACGCGTCAGGATTGGCTTCTGACTGCCCTCGTGAGCCTTTCCATAACTTATGGAGAATTGGAAAGCTCCAAGTCATCAGGAAACCAGTTGGGGCGAGCAAAGCCTTGATGGTCTACGGTTCGGGCCAATCAAGGCAGGGTGGGTCTGCTTTGTGAGCGCCATCGTTGGCCATAAACCGCGTCAGTCATGACATGCCCGTGGAATATTCACTGTGTGTCCTTTGTTTCCAATTTCTCGTCGTGCTGCTGTTGCTCAAAGAGAGACCATGCAGAGATGAAGAGTGCGGCAATAAGCGGACCGATCACAAAACCACTAATGCCGAACAGCGAAATGCCGCCGAGCGTCGAGATCAGCACCACATAGTCAGGCAGTCGCGTCCCTTTGCCGACCAGCGGCGGACGCAACAGATTGTCGATGAGTCCTATGACCAGCATGCCGATGAAGGCCAGGATCAGTCCCTTCAGCCACGCACCCATGATAAACAGCCAGATTGCTACCGGAAGCCACACGAGCACCGCGCCAACGACGGGCAGCATAGAAAGGAACGTCATGATGACGCCCCATAACGGGGCGGCTTCTATTCCAAGACCCCAGAACGCAATGCCGCCAATCGTGCCCTGGATCACAGCGATGATGATGTTGCCCCTGACAGTGGCGCGAACGACAGCCGCGAATTTGTCCACGAATTGCCGCGTGTAGGCATCGCTCAGCGGTATCGTATGTCGGATCGTCCGGCCAAGTGCGGCGCCGTCCCTGAACAGGAAGAAGAGGAGATAGAGCATAATGCCCAGGCTAATGAAGAACTGCAGCGTATTTTGCCCAAAACTTAGTACGCCGCCGGCGACCGACTGGCCGGCTCGCATGACGCCAGATGCAGCTTTCGCGAGCAGTTCCGTAAAGCCGCCCAGCTTCAGTGAGTTCAGCCAGTTGTCAATGAATGTCGGCAGCGCGTCCTGGAATCGGGCCAAATGGTCGTTAAGGTCGATTTCGTTGCTGCTGATCCGCTGGTAGAGGCTGGTTCCTTCCTGAATGAGAGACCCGAGGATGATCATTGCCGGTATGATGACGAGGCAGATGCATAACAAGACGGTTAGCAAGGCGGCGATATTTCTGCGACCCGGCAGCAAGCGCTCCAGCTGCTTATGAACCGGAAAGAAGATGATCGCAAGAATGACCGCCCAAAGGATAGCGTTGTAATAGGGCAGGAGAAGCCAGATGAACGCGATCGTCACCAGTGCCAAAAGGACGTAAAAGCTCGTTCGCTGAATAGACATGACTTCCTTGTTGGCTGGGCTGTTCTCGTCCCTTCCTGCAGGACCACGCCCAAGGTTGCTTAATTCGACAATAGGCGCGTCGTGACGCAAGGCCAACTGGAACCGTTACGCTGAGCCAGCTTCTTTGCACCAGTCTTAGGGAGTATCTAATTGAAGTAAGGTGCTGCGGCCGCCGTCACTGTGTCGCGCGCAGGCGCAAACTCACCTTGGAGCTGCGAGATCATTTAGGCGGACAAACATAAGGCACTCACAAAAAGGGTCAAAGTTCCATAAATAGGCTTATGCGATATGTTATACCATAACGTTAAATTATATTTCCAAGTGAGCGTCGCCACATAATTTTAGACACGCGTCAGCTAATGTTGGATTCTGCACTCACAATTTTAGACCCTAGGGATTTTTGATTGGTGCCCGATCCGGGCTACTCCCCCGCTCAAAGTGAATTGGACGTCGCCGGTCGGGGCTATCTTTTTGAACATGACGTTAGCAAGTGAGCTAACACCCCATTAGGTTACGGTCTGTGGGTTCTACTTGGAACGGGTCTTCGAAAGAAGGCCCCTTCTTTGTTTTTGCGCGCGAGTATGCAGCAACCGCCTGGTTTTCGGCGTCGGCTTGTGTTCGATGTCGCTGATCTCGGACGCGGTCAGATGAAGTTTATCGATGAGCAATTCCCAGAGCTTCTGAAGTGCAATGCGGTTGGCCTTGATAACATCGGCACCCGCTTTTCACAGCTACCACCTGGCAACCAACCCCTCGACGATGACATCACCGTTCTATCGAACACCCGAGATTTGAAAGTAGCCCATCCTTCAAACCATATGCCCACCCGTGGATGGACACTGCCTTGCCCTGTTTCCAAGCGGCCTGCAATGTCGGTGTCCGCGCGAGTCTCGTAACTTGGTCAATGATGGAGGCCTCGCAAGGTTCGTCCAAGTCTCTCTCGCTCCACGCGCCACAGTCCCGGCATTCGAAGGACGTGTCTGCGACGTCGCGGATCGGCTGAAGCCAGTGGTCGATGAGGCCGTAGCTGTCACCGCTGACGGCAGCTCTTATTCCTCCGCAGCCATAGTGTCCGCAAACAATGATGTGTTTCACCTCAAGTTGGTGAACTGCGTATTCGAGGACGGAGAGCATGTTGAGATCGGTCGGATGTATGAGATTGGCGACATTCCGGTGCACGAACACCTCGCCCGGCTCAAGTCCTGCGATGACGTTGGCGGGAACTCGGCTGTCAGAGCAACCGATCCACAGATATTCAGGGCGCTGAAGTTCCGAAAGCCGCTCGAAATAGTCAGGCCGTTCGGCCGTTCTTGCGTCAGCCCAGAGTTTGTTCTGCGTGAAAAGTTTCTCGATCATCCGATGATTCCGAA
Organism: Rhizobium sp. LjRoot98; assembly: GCF_964252935.1. Lineage (NCBI taxonomy): Bacteria > Pseudomonadati > Pseudomonadota > Alphaproteobacteria > Hyphomicrobiales > Rhizobiaceae > Rhizobium > Rhizobium sp. LjRoot98. The sequence goes on along the minus strand of NZ_CAXUPW020000029.1, from coordinate 8,002 downwards.
AGGGATAGACTTATGCCCAGCGCGTATAGCCCGCATGGCGGGAGGACGAAAGGTGTTTATGAAAGCGGCATCCTTTGGAGTTGCGCAGTTTGGAATATACCATGCACGTCGATCTTTTCGACGACGCCGATGTAGCGAGGATGGGCGAACGCTTGGATCACTCTCAATATCTTGGGCCGAAATTGGAACGAGCCGTCTTATGGCGGCACGCGGTGTTCAGCTCCCACGATGACGTTTGATCATGCGTCTCTCGGCCGACCTGGCTTCATTCCGTTGAAGTTCAGAACATCCCCGTGTGAGCGTCGGCGACGAACTTACGCAGCTCATCGATAGGTGAATCTCCAGCCATCTTTTTTCCCTCGAGTTCTTTCGGCATTTTCCAGCCAGGATCGATGCCTTCCATGTTTGGCAGCTCGTGGGCTATGCCCTTATGGCAATCGATGCAGGTGGCTTTTCCTGTCAGGAGGTATCGCGTGTGGATTTCAGCCGCCCTCTGGGTCTGCTTCTGCAAATCCATAGCAACCGAAGAGTGGCAGTTGCGGCATTCCAGACTGTCGTTGGCCTTCATGCGTGCCCATTCGTGCTGCGCCAGTTCCAGGCGGTGTTCGAGAAATTTCGATCGCGTATTGATCGTCCCGAACAGCTTGCCCCACACTTCCTTGGACGCCTGCATCTTGCGGGCGATCTTGTCCGTCCACTGGTGCGGCACATGACAATCGGGACAGCTTGCGCGCACTCCTGAACGGTTCGAGAAGTGAATGGTGCGCGTCAGCTCCTCGTAGACGTTCGCCTTCATCTCGTGGCATCCGGTGCAGAACTTCTCGGTATTGGTCACTTCGAGGGCCGTGTTGAAAGCGCCCCAGAACATTACGCCGCCGATGAAGCCGCCGAGCGTCAGGAACCCAAGCCCAAGCGTCACGGCGGGCGTGATCATTATACTCCATGCCCACAGCACGACTTTCCGGATCCAGGCGATCATGGTCTCACTCGCTTCCCGCTGGCTTGAACCCAAGTTCGCTCATGTCTTTGAAGGTGCTGGGAACCAGCGACTGGACATCCGCCTGGGGGACGTGGCACGCCGTACAGAAGTACCGCCGCGGGGAAACGTCCGCGATCATCTGTCCCTCGCGCGTCATGTAATGCGTCACGCTGATCATCGGCGCGCCCGAGTCCTGTGTGAATTCGCGCTTGTGACAGGTGAGGCAACGGTTGGCGTTTACCGACAGTTCGTAGCCCTCGATCGAGTGGGGGATGATCGGAGGCTGGTCCGGATAGGCGCGCATCTTCCGTTTATCGTCGATCACCCATTTCGGGAGGACGGCGGCCGCTCCCGACTCCATGGCGTGGGTCTGGCCCTGAAGCTGCGGGACGTTCTGCGTCGCCACCTGGGCGATCGCTGCGGTCGCGATGAACACAAGAAGTCCGCCAGCGATTGCAGTCCATTCGGGGCGCATCAGACGACGACTGGTAGAATCTTGACCGCGCATTTTTTGAAATCCGTCTGTTTGGAGATGGGATCGGTGGCGTCGAGTGTTACCTTGTTGATCAGTTGGCTTGCGTCGAACCATGGAATGAAGATGACGCCCGTGGGCATTCGGTTGCGCCCACGGGTATCGATCCGGGTGCGTATTTCGCCCCGGCGCGAAACGATGCGGACTTCCGCTCCTTGATTTAGTCCCCGTTTTCGGGCGTCGTCGGCGTTCATGAAACAGCGTGCGCCGGGAAACGCCTTGTAAAGCTCCGGAACGCGCATCGTCATCGATCCCGAATGCCAGTGTTCGAGCACCCGACCCGTGACCAGCCAGAACTCAAATTCCTCATCGGGCGATTCCGCAGGTGGCTCGTAGGGCACGGCCAGAATAACCGCCTTGCCATCCTTCTGACCGTAGAAATTCACGCCCTCTCCCGGCTTGACGTAGGGATCGTACCCCTCCCGATACCGCCACTTCGTTTCCTGCCCGTTCACGACCGGCCAACGCAGTCCGCGGACTTCGTGGTAGGCGTCATAGGGTGCGAGATCGTGACCGTGTCCTCGGCCGAACGATGCATATTCCTCGAACAGGCCTTTCTGGACGTAGAAGCCGAAGTCCTTCGACTCGTTGTTGTCGTACTCGCTGTTAGTCTCACTGAGCGGGTATCGATCGACCTCGCCGTTGCGGAACAGCACGTCGAAGAGGTTCTTGCCTCGATAGGTGGGGTTAGCCTCGAGCATCTCCGCCGGCCAGACGTCTTCCGTGGTGAAGCGCTTCGAGAACTCCATCATCTGCCAGAGATCAGAACGTGCATCACCAGACGCTTGGACGAGCTGATGCCAGACGTGGGTCCTGCGTTCTGCGTTGCCGTAAGCGCCTTCTTTTTCCACCCACATGGCGGCGGGCAGTATGAGATCTGCGCTCATCGCGGTGATTGTCGGATAGGCGTCGGAGACGACGATGAAGTTGTCAGGATTTCGATAGCCCTGATATGTCTCGTTGCTGTTGTTGGGCGCGGCCTGGACGTTGTTGTTGCATTGGACCCAGTAAAAGTTGAGCTTGCCGTCCTTCAGCATCCGGTCCTGCTGGACGGCGTGGTATCCCGGCTTCTCGGGGATGATGCCGTGCGGGATGCGCCAGATTTCTTCCGCGTGCTTGCGATGTTCGGGATTGGTGACAACCATGTCGGCAGGAAGCCGATGCGCAAAGGTGCCGACCTCGCGCGCCGTGCCGCATGCGGAAGGTTGTCCGGTTAGCGAAAACGGGCTGTTGCCTGGTTCGGAAATTTTTCCGGTGAGCAGGTGTATGTTGTAGACCATCTGGTTGGCCCAGACGCCGCGGACATGCTGGTTGAACCCCATGGTCCAGAGCGACATGACCTTCGTTTTTGGATCGGCGTAAAGCTCCGCCAACTGTTCCAGAAACTCAGGCTCGACCCCCGTCATCTCCGCCGTCTTCTTCAGCGTATATTCGGAAACGAACTCCTTAAAAGCCGCGAAATCCATCGGCTCCGACTTGCCGGGATCGGCCGAGTTCGCAGCGTTCACTTCTTTCGGATCATCGGGTCTCAGCCCGTATCCGATATCAGTCACGCCGCGTGCGAACTTCGTGTGCTTCTCAACGAACGCAGTGTTCACGCGGTCCGTCTGTATGATGTGGTTCGCGATGTAGTTCAGGATGACGAGATCGGTGCCCGGCTTGAAGATGATCGGGACGTCGGCCAGGTCCATGCTTCGGTGCGTGAAGGTGGAGAGTACCGCAACCCGGACATGATCGTGGCCGAGACGACGGTCGGCGACGCGGGTCCACAGGATCGGATGCATCTCCGCCATATTAGAGCCCCAGAGCACGAACGCGTCTGCGTTCTCGAAATCGTCGTAACATCCCATCGGCTCATCCATGCCGAAAGTACGCATGAAGGCGACGGCAGCCGAGGCCATGCAGTGGCGGGCGTTGGGATCGAGGTTGTTTGACCGGAATCCCGCCCGCATGAGCTTCGTCGCTGCGTAACCTTCGAAGATCGTCCACTGGCCAGATCCGAACATGCCGACCGCCGTCGGGCCCTTCTCCTTCAACACGCGTTTGGCCTGCTGCGCCATCACGTCGAAGGCTTCGTCCCAGCCGACGGGTTCGAATTCGCCATCCTTGGCGTAGACGCCGTTGCGTTTGCGAAGCAGCGGTGTCTTCAACCGGTCCTCGCCGTACATGATCTTGGAAAGGAAGTAGCCCTTGATGCAGTTCAAGCCGCGGTTGACCTCCGCCTGCATGTCACCGTGCGTGGCGACCACCTGCCCTTCCTTCACGCCGACCATCACCCCGCATCCGGTGCCACAGAAGCGACAGGGAGCCTTAGACCATTTGATCTCCAGCGCCCCTACCCCGCCGGGAACTGGCTGGGCTGCGGCGGGGAGTGAAATGCCAGCCGTGGCCGCGGCGATGCCAGCGGCATGTGCTTTCAAAACCTGGCGTCGCGTCAGTGCTTCGGTCATCTGTCTGCGCTCTCCGTTTCGACATGTTCGAAAACCATGTTTGCCGCGATGACACCGTCAAGAAGGGATATCCTCGACAGGCAATCGCCCATCATTCCGGTACTGGTCCCCTCGATGACCAGGACGATCTTTCCGCGCTCGCAGCCATGGACTTCGACGTTTTCCATCCGTTCAAGTTCCGCCAGGACTTTGTCGGTGGCCGCAGGCATGGTGGCGACGACCGCGCTCGATATGTGGAAGCTGGTGGACTGCAGTTCAGGCATCGGCAGCCTCCAATTGTCGAGATTTCACCGTTATCGCGCTGACAGGGCAAACTCCCACGCAGGCACCGCAACCGATGCAGGCGTGTTCGTCGAGGTCAGGCAGGAAGGGTCCGCCAAGGCGCGGCTTGAACCGGATCGCGTTCTCCGGACAGCTCTCGCCGCACGATTGGCAGGCGACGTTGCGTTTCGCGAGACAGGCATCCGTTATCGATGCAAAATGATCGAAGCGGAGAGCGCCCTCAGGAAGGAAGACGGGTTCCGGGCAGGCGAGCCTGCATTCGCCGCAGAAGGTGCATTCGGCCGTGGTGAAATCGAGCAAGGGTCGCCCATCCCCGAGTTTAATCACTCCGGTGGGACAGCGCTCGACGCAGAGGCCGCACCCGGTGCACGACCGGAAAGTGGCTGGGGTAGTTCCGGGAGGGCGGATGGAGGGCGAATATTCAGACCCCTTGCCAAGGAGGAACGAACGCCTTGTGGGAGCTTCCTCGCGCATCTGCTAGTGCCCCAACGGGCCGGGAGGGCCGAATACGATCTGCCACATCCATACAGCAAATCCGTAGGCCCCCACGACGCCCACTGCGATGATTGGCCAGATACCAAACGCGAGTGCGAGGAAAGTCAGCAGCTCGGCGCGCTTTCGCTTACCCGCAGACGTGGTCGCCAGTTCCGCGTTAATCGGTTCAGACATGAGTTCCTCCCACTCTGAAGTGCATTCTAACGAGGCTATCGATTAAATAAAGTGCAAAAACATGACATTTTTCACTTGGGTTGGGCTCGTTGTTCCAGGGCAGAACCAACGACCCACGCCGAGGAAACCGGTGTCCAATCGGTGAGCCGTGCAGGTTGGAAACGGCTTAGTGCGATTGCACCGGCAGCCTAGCTGGCTGATACCACGATCTTGGATCATACACTCCGTTTCAGAGTTCATTGACTGCTGCGAGTTTTTAGGTCGTTTCCTGGGAAATCCACGACAGCATATGTTTCCGCCCTTCTTGGAGAAGGACTGGCAAATCGGCTACAGCGCCTTGAAAGATGGCTACCTCTCACTCAGCGCGAAAGTTCGCGAGTGGTTCGAACGAAATCGGATCAACGATGGAGTTCCGGTCACCGTTGCAGGGCTGCTGGGCTGGGCCGAGCGTGTTCTTGTCGATGAGAGCGGTCTCGAAACTGCGGAGTATGATCTACTTGCCAGCCCGCTCGGCCTATTGACTTCAGGCGTGATCAGAGATGAATGCAGACGCACCCTCGGTCGCACGAGAATTTTGTCAGGGCGCTAACTACTCGCCTCTCGGCCCCGAGGTCTCCTTATAAATTATCGACCCAAACGGCGTTTGTCCTTGCCCGTTACTGCCTCGCTGACGGCATCCTTCCCGTTCGGTGTTTGACCCGTTCCAACGTCTGTGTTCAGTTGTATGAAGCCGTGCGTTTGCGCTGACTACGGCCCTGAAAATGAATCCAAGATTATGGCTGGGAAGGGATAGCGAATCCAACATTGTCCCATCACCTTCTAAAAAAGCACTGTGGCGCAGGTCAGTTTCCGTAACGAAAACAGTATTTTCGAGTCTAAAATTATGTGGCGACGCTCACCAAGCGCCTGCCGGGCAACACGATCAACGGATCGTGTCCCAGGGAGTGGTGTAGCTGGATTTCATAGCCATCGGTGATTTCCGGTAGGGTCGGGTTGCTTAGAACCAACCTGAAGGACACCACCGATGACCGACGATATGATGAACCTGCGTTCGCTTGTTGAGAAGAGCGCAGACGCAGATTTGCTGCGCGATATGATCGGCTTTGCCGCCGAGAAGCTGATGGCACTGGAAGTTGGCGCTGCGACCGGTGCAGGCTATGGCGAGAAGAGCGCGCTTCGTGTCGCCCAGCGCAACGGCTATCGTGATAGAGATTGGGAAACGCGAGCCGGAACGGTGGAGCTGCGTATTCCCAAGCTGCGGACAGGCAGTTACTTCCCAAGCTTCCTCGAACCCCGTCGCATGGCCGAGAAGGCTCTGACAGCGGTTATCCAGGAGGCTTATATCCAGGGTATCTCGACACGCTCGGTCGATGATTTGGTCAAGGCCATGGGCATGTCGGGCATCTCCAAGAGCCAGGTCTCACGACTTTGCGAGGAGATCGACGTTAAGGTCAAAGCCTTCCTCGACCGACCCATTGAAGGCGAATGGCCATACATCTGGATCGATGGTGCGCCGTGCGGCGCGGGAGGTGCGTATGATTTAACGTAACCTTTCAAGCTTGCCGATTTTTGACCGGCGGCTGTAATGCCGCCCGACCTACAGGAGCAGTGGGTCGAAGGGGGCCGAGAAGCCTGACCGGGCGTCGCTGGTTGGGTTGCATAAGCAGATTGGCCTTAACTGTACCGGACGCTGTCCATCAACCGCGGGCCGGGCTACCACAATGCCTATGGCGAGACAACGAAGTGAGCGCCAGAAGCCTCGGAATACACATATTGCTTCCATCGGCGTGATGGCGTGGAAGCACGAAGAGCAATCAGAGGCGGTAAGGCTCGTCTATCCTTACTGCCGGGTTCTCGAAGAGACCCGAGATGGGACTGGCTCCTTTGCCCCATCTCCCGCATTGCACGGGGTAGAGCTCACCGCCTAATGGCACAAGGTTGGAAATCGGAACACGGGAACTTGGATCGTCTGCCCGGTCGGAAGCCGGGCTCGCTGCGACGGCCAGATATGGACGACACCAAGGGCGGAGCTTTCGTAGTAGTCGGAGTGCGGGAAAGCCGCATGCAGGGCGAAGGGAAGCAGGAAGACGATAGGATTGCAAAGACGGAGGAGTGGTCTGTGGACATGGATCATCGGACAGATAAAGTCTGGGTACTCGGCATTCAAAGCAAACTCTATCAGTGGAGTAAGGCAAATCCCGACGACCAGTGGCGCGACATGTGGGGTTGGTTGACCGACCTCGACTTTTCCGATTTTTATGCTGATCCCGTTCGCCAGGAGATGATGCGCCTGAAGCGCGGTGGGCAGATCCGCCGGGATGTCGACCCCACGCCTTATTATCCGATCGCGCCGGTCTACAAATGAGCGCGTTCCCGTTTCTCGAAAAAACCCTTGAACGGCTAAAGCCCTTTCTCTCGGATGACCGCGTTTCCGAAATCTCGGTCAATCGCCCCGGAGAGCTGTTCGTCGAGCGCCTGGGTGTGAGCAGCATGGAGCGGGTGGAAGACGCGCAGTTCACGGCCGACTGGATTAGGACGTTGAGCGAGCGCGTCGCGGGTTCCACCAACCAGGTCGTCAATGACGAGCACCCGATCCTGTCCGCATCGCTTCCATCCGGGGAACGCTTCCAATGTGTGCTGCCACCGGCCGCACCCGCTGGCGGCGCCATCTCCATCCGTAAGCAGGTCATTCATGACATTGGCCTCGACGTTTATCAGCAGCGCGGCGCTTTCGAGCACACGCGCGTCGGGCGCCAGCTTTCGCTCTCGGCCGCCGAAGAAGAGCTTGCCGCTATGATGCAAGGCGATGTCGATGCCATGGAATTCCTCCGGACCGCCGTACGCTTGCGGGTCTCCATCGTCGTGTCCGGCGGCACCTCTACCGGCAAGACGACTTTCCTCAATGCACTCTTGAAGGAGATCCCGGAAGAAGAACGCATTGTCACGATCGAGGACACGCGCGAACTCAAACCGATCACGCCGAACACGGTTGCCCTGCTCGCCTCCAAAGGCGACCAGGGCCGCGCCAAGGTCACGCAACAACAACTCCTCGAGGCCTCCTTGCGTATGCGCCCCGACCGGTTGATGCTT
>NZ_CAXUPW020000028.1:0-17296 GCF_964252935.1 Rhizobium sp. LjRoot98 | reverse complement strand
CATAGGTAAAGTCAGAAACCCACAGCCTGTTGGGTGCAGGGGCTTTGAACTGGCGGTTAACCCGGTCAAGCGGGCTCGGAGCCGACTTGTCCGAGAATGTCGTGCGGATCGGCTTTCCTCGAATGATCCCCTGCAGGCTCATCGATCTCATAAGCCGGGCAACAGTGCAGCGGGCGACGTCAAAGCCTTCACGCTTCAACTGCCGCCAGACCTTGCGAACGCCATAGACACGAAAGTTCTGCTCGAAGACACGGCGTATCTCGATCTTCAGGCTGACATCGCTGCGGGCGCGGATCGACAGGCGATCCACATCCAGGCGCTTGGCGACATTCTCGTGATAGGTTGACGGGGCAATCGGCAATAGTTTGCAGATCGGCTCGACCCCGAACACGCCACGATGTTCGTCGATGAACGAGATCATCGTCTGAAGGGGCAGTCGAGCTCCGCCTGGGCGAAATATGCAGACGCCTTGCGCAATATCTCGTTGGCTTGACGAAGCTCGCGGTTCTCACGCTCCAGAGCCTTCATCTTCTCGGCCATGTCGCTCGGCAGGCCTGCTCGTTTGCCGGTGTCGACCTCGGTCTTCTTCACCCATTCATGCAGCGTGGCTGGCGAGCAGCCGATCTTGGCCGCAATATATGAAACGGCAGCCCACCGCGACGGGTGTTCTGCTTCGTGATCCAGCACCATACGAATGGCACGTTGACGGACTTCAGGTGAAAACTTGTTCGTTGTCTTGCTCATGATAGCTCCACTTTCTCAGAAGTTGGAGCCTCCGGCAAACCCGGCGCGGTTCACTACAAGCCTGATGTCACGGTCAGCATCGTTGCTCGACGTCATGGCATTCAGCCAAACCAGTTGTTCGCTTGGCGCAAGCTCGCAGCACAGGGTGCGCTGACTGCCACTGCCTCGCAACAGGAGGTCGTTCCGGCATCCGAATACAGGGCGCTTCAGAACCAAGTGAAAGAACTGCAGCGCCTCCTCGGCAAGAAGAGGATGGAAGGCGAAATCCTCAAGGAAGCGCTCGAGATAGCATCGGGGTCAAAAAAAACATCTGTTGCGCTCGCTCTCGTTGCCGAGGGGTGGTTCGCGATGACGGCAATGTGCGAGACCTTGTGTGTCGCCCGACCCAACATTGCGGAACGTGTGAAGCAACGTCCTCCCAGACCTCGAGGGTGGCCAGCGCTCGCCGATCAGGAGCTGGTGGATGAGATCAAGGCGATCATCGACGACATGCCGACCTACGGATATCGCCGGGTTCACGCGATCCTGCGCCGTAAGGCTCGCAGCGAAGACCGTCCATGGCCGAATGCCAAACGCGTCTACCGGGTTATGAAGGTTCATGGGATGCTACTCCAGCGCCATACCAGTGCAATCGACACCCGCCGCCATGAAGGCCGCGTGTCCGTCGAGCAGTCCAATCTGCGCTGGTGTTCAGACGGCTTCGAGATCGGATGGGACAACAAGGAAAAAGTCCGCGTTGCCTTGGCTCTCGACTGCTGTGATCGCGAGGCCATCGCCCATGTCGCCACCACTGAAGGCATCATGAGCGAGGACGTTCGGGACCTTGTCATTACGGCTGTCGAGAGCCGCTTCGGTCTCGTCAGCACCCTTCCATAGCCATTCGAATGGCTGACCGACAACGGTTCGTGCTTCATAGCGAGGTATACCAAGGCACTGCTCATCGACATCGGCATGGAGCCTTGCACGACGCCGGTTCACAGCCCCGAGCCCAACGCATTGGCCGAGGCTTTTGTCAAAACATTCAAGTGCGACTACGTCTCGGTGAACCCCATTCCGGACGCCGAAACCGTCATCGCACAACTGCCTTTGTGGTTCGAGCATTACAACACGCTTCACCTGCACAAGGCTTTGGGATATCGATCCCCGCGTGAACTCTTAAACCGTCAAACAGAAACCCGATCCCGTCCGGTTTTTAAGGGACAGCTACATTAGGATCTCTGGGGCAGTAATATCTGTCCCAATTCAAGCAAAACTTTCGGTTGAAAAAAAAATCCGTTCAATGTAACAGACGCTTTATCAGCCCGGACACACTGAATGGGATAGAATAAGTGTCGCCTAAAACAGTAATGTTCGACATATCAGCCCATGGGTTGGGCCATCTTTCTATATCGGGACCCGTAATTAATGAGTTTGTCAAAATCTATCCCCATGTCCGCACTGTTGTTCGATCTGAGTTAAAGCCCGATAAAATAAAGTCGTTCGTTAGCGGCGCGTTCGAATTTTGCCGACGCGAGCGAGAGGTGACATTAGTGGCGCCCAGCGCTCTGCAGATCGATATCAATAAAAGTATCAGAATGTTTCATGACCTCTACGTCGAGTGGCCTGAACGGCTTGCATATGAGATTGGCGCAGTTAGAAGTGTCAACGCAGATGCTGTCATCAGTAATATAAACTACATGTCTATTGCTGCTGCTCGAGAATTAAAGTTACCAAATATAGCAATTTGCTGCATGAATTGGGCAGACATGTATATTTCGTATTGCCATTCAGCCACGGGCGCGCAAGACATAGACGGACATTTGCGTTCGATCTACGCGGGGGTGGATTTTTTTCTGCAGCCCAGGCCTCATATGCCCATGTCCGATATCGATGCAAGGCGTTCAATCGGACCTATTGCTCGCATTGGTCGCAACAGGTCCGATGAACTGAAGTCCGTATTTGCGCGTTCTGCCACAGTTAAGCTGGCGCTATATACGCTGGGTGGGTTAGCAGGCGATCCCGAGCCTAACTTCCCGTGTGTAGATGGTGTTCAATGGCTTGTCACTGACGCGTATGCTGGTAATCGGACAGATGTATCATCGTGCAATTCGCTGGATTGGTCGTTTGCCGACATCATCGCGTCAGTGGACGTGGTGGTCGGGAAAGACAGTTATGGGACAGTCGTGGAGGCCGCTTGCGCAGGCGTGCCTCTCATCATGCTGCCTCGCGGCAACTGGCCGGAGGAACAATGCTTGTCAGAGTGGGCAAGCCAGAATTGTTGCTTCGACTTGGTTTCGTTTTCGGCAGGCAGCGGTGCCGATCTCAAACAAGCTATTGAACAAATCCTTCTGCTTGATAGAAAGCCTGCGGTGGCTGCTACTGGCATTCACGAAGCGGTTGCTGTTATCGCAACAGCCGCTGGGCTCTGAACACTCAAATAGTCTGGAATTCCGATGAACAGCGCCGCCGGCGAAAACAACGTTAAGACCCTGCTATTGACTGACATGCCGCCGTGTTCGAACTGGACTTCCGGTATCGTAACAGCACAAATGTGCCGGGCCTTTGAGCCCGGAGCTTTGGCGGTTTTCGCTGTCATGAATCCTAATCTGGAGCTCGTTTCGTTTTCCGATTTGGCTCAAGTGCCGACTTCGATTTTTGGCCAGCCGAATGAAGATTATAGTGTCGGAAATATAACGACAGACGAAGTCTTTGCGTCGGAGACCAAAATCCGAACGCAGGACATTCCGAGGTTGGTTAAAGCTGCTGCTGAATTTGGTCGCATGCAGGGTGTCGGCCAAGTTTGGGCGGTTCTGGAGGGGCAGACGATGGTGCGACTGGCCCTGGCGGTTGCCCAGGAACTCGCCGTTCCCCTGAAAAGCCATATATGGGACCCGCTTTCGTGGTGGCAGCTGGCGCGTAACCTCGATCCCAAGACATGTGCTATCGACAATGCTTTGCTGGAAAAGACGTTGACGGCGTCCGAATTCGTTGTAGCTCCCTCATGGGTGATGGCGGAAAAATTAAAGAAAGATCATGGCGTACCAAGCTACCCGATCATAACGTCAATGGACGCCTCCGTCGCGCAGCCTGCCGCAACAGGGTTTCGCTCCGATGGTGAACTAACTATAGGGATTGCCGGCCAGTTTTATGCCAGTGATGCCTGGATCTCTTTTTATGAAGCCTTGGAGGCTTGCGGCTGGATGGTTGGAGGACGCAAGGCCTTCATTAACGTCTACGGTGCTGCTTCACCTACCAATATTGTCGATCCGTCGCATGTCCGGATGCGGGGATGGTACGCACAGCCGAAGCTGGTCGAAGTACTTTCGAAAGAGTGCGACATTTGCTATTGTCCTTACCCGTTCGACGTAAAACTTGAGGAAGTCTCCAGGTTTAGCTTCCCGTCGAAAGCGGTAGTCTACCTTGCAAGCGGGAGGCCCATATTCTTTCACGGTCCCGCCTACTCGTCGCCATCCATTTATTTATTGGATAAGGACGCCAGTATTTGTTGTCACTCGACGTCCGCCAGCGACATTATTTCAGCGCTAGAGCATCTTGCTACTAACCATTCTTTGTATACCGGGCTAGCTACCCGAGGAGCAGATGCCTTCAGGGCCGACTTCACGCTTGACACTTTGGGCGAGTTGGTGCGCGAACATCTCTGGCCTTCCAGCCAGAAAAAAATCGGCAACGCAGCCCGCAGCCAGAGCGAATCTTACTGTCGTGACCCGAGCAGCGAGCAGGTGCTGCTAGAGCAAATGTTTGATCCATATTTCTACTGGAATACCTACCGACAAGCGCGTAATTCCGATGCCGGTGTTCTGGGCCATTATCTCTCTAATCGAAAAGATCACCAATTTAATCCCCATCCCCTTTTTAGCGTACAGAGCTACTTGGCGTCGAGACCGGATGTGGCAGCCGCGGGTGTCGAACCATTCGCACATTACTTGAAGCACGGCTGGAGAGAGGGATCGGATCCACATCCGCTGTTTTCGGGAAGCTTCTATTGCGAGAAAAACCCCGATGTAAAAGCCGCCGACATCGCGCCGTTCACGCATTATTTAAAGTTTGGATGGCGCGAGGGAAGGGATCCGCATCCGCTGTTTTCAGTCCAGAGATATCTCTCGCCTCGACCAGACCTTTCCGAAGCTGGTGCGGAGCCGCTGACTCATTTCGTGACAGTTGGATGGCGTCAGAAAATTGATCCACATCCGTTGTTCTCCATTGATGCGTATCTGACTTCCCGGCCAGACATTGCAGCCAGCGGTATGGATCCGCTTTCGCATTATCTTTGCCTTGGTTGGAAAGAAGGAGCAGATCCGCACCCACTATTTTCAGTAAGTCGATATCTGGCCCAAAGATCGGATGTTGCCGAGGCCGGCATTGAGCCCCTGCAGCACTATATGGCATCGGGCTGGAAGGAGGGTGTTGATCCGCATCCGCTCTTCTCCATTAGAGAGTATCTGAACGCTCGGCCAGACGTATCCGCTGCCTGCATAGAGCCCTTAACGCATTATCTGACGGATGGTTGGCGCGAGGGAACCGACCCCCATCCATTATTCTCTGTACGTCGGTACCTTTCGCACAGGCTTGATGTCGTCGTCTCGAATTCAGAACCGTTGGCACATTACCTTTCAGTGGGTTGGCGTGAACGGACGGACCCGCATGCGCTCTTTTCCATTTCGAAATACCTGCAAGCTCGTACGGACGTAGCGGCGGCAGGTGTCGAACCACTCTGCCACTATCTCGAATTCGGTTGGAGGGAGGGCGCGCGTGTATCTGATTGGTTTTCGCCCGAGTTCTACAGCGAGTCCTATCCAGTAATTGCTGAGAGTGGCGTTGATCTTCTCACCGACTATATTGCTCGAGGATGGAAGTCAGGGAGAGACCCGAACGCTTGGTTTTCGACAGATTTCTACGTTAACAATAACCCTGGGATAGATTTTACTAGAGATAGCCCGCTTGGCCACTATGTTGAAACCGGTTGGCGGGAACTGCGCGATCCAAACACTTGGTTCTCGATCGCGGAGTATCATCGCCATTTCGGCGAGGAGGTTAAGCATTCCGAACCAATTACCAATTATTTAAAGCATGGCGATTCAATAAAACGCGAAGGGGACGAAATCACTATCTCAGCGTATTTTGTGCGCAATTATCGTAACACCGTGGCATTGCGACAAGCGGTGCGCGTTAACGAGCGCCTGCAGGCCGGAGCCAAGCGTTCTAACGCGTCGCATGTGATTCAAGAACGCGCGGGAATTGACAGCGACCAGCGCGTTCTGGAGTTGGTGGAAAACATACTGACGGACGTGGGCGAGCGAGTGATTGTTGAGCTTGAGGCTGGCGGTCTTGGAAAGGATGTTGAGTACAAGATTTGGACACTTCTTCATGATATTACTCGATCGGCCGACTCGTGGTTGCGAGTTTCACTTGCCCAAAAGTGATTTGAGAGCTGGATTATCCACACTATGAGTGAAGCAGAATGAGTCCCCGCGTTACTTTGGTCATGCCTGTGTACAATGGGGCAAGCTATCTGGCACGAGCTATCACAAGCGCTCTTGGTCAGGATTACGACAATTTTGAGATCATCATTGTCAATGACGGCTCAACCGACGAGCAGACCGAAAGAATTGCTTGCGCATTTCGTGACGCAAACCCGCACCGTATTCGATATATCCATCAGGAAAACGGTGGCGTTTCAGCGGCTCTCAATACGGCGATAGCGGTCGCAACCGGCGACTTCTTCTGTTGGCTCAGCCATGATGATATTTTCTATTCCGATCGGCTAAAATCTCAAGTCAATTTTCATTCGCAAATCGGCATTGCCGACGCGTGTGTTTTTTCCAATTTCAGCTTGATTGACTCAGAGGGGAAAACTCTGTCGGGTCCCCTTTTAGGCTCGGAGATTTTCACGAGAAACCCGGAACTGGCGCTACTGCATAGCGGTATAAACGGGTGTACGCTTCTTATTCCGATGTCGCTGATGCGCTTCTATGGACCATTCGACACGGCTCTTCGATATACGCAGGACTACGATCTGTGGGCCCGGATGCTTAAAAACCATCCGTTCTTCTTCAACGATAATGAACTCGTGCGCTACCGCGTCCATGCGGAGCAGGGGACCCAGAATCCCGCTGCAATACTCGAAGGCGACCAGTTGTGGATCCGCCTTATGGATGAGCAGGATGAGATACGCCGCGTACAAATGTTTGGAAGTCGACGCCGCTATTACGCCGCCATGGCAAAATTTCTCGGCCAGAGTTCGCCTTATAGACGCGCCCTAGCCCACGCCGAGAGCAAGATGCGGGCAGATAACTCCGAGTTGCTTGTGACCGTTCTTCTCGTCGTCACAGATAATGAGGAAGAGGTGCTTCAATCGCTCGAAACAGTCCTTAATCAGTCGCATGGAAACTGGGAGCTTTTCCTGCTGGCGACTAGGGAAATGTGCAGCGCTCAAGTTATTGAAACAGCGGTCTCCAACCAATCGCGGGTGCAATGGTTGAAGGGGGAAGGCGACAACGCAGATTCGTACAACCGCGGCATTGAAGCGGCAAGGGGCGACTACATTGCCTTCATCGAAGCTGGCGATTCCTGGTTTCCCAATCACCTGTCCAAGCAGATCGAGACAATGGTCGAGGAAGGTTCGGTTGTCGGTCATGGTTCGTACTTGGCCTGGTGGAAGGATTTGTCCACAAAGCGCGTCGCCATTATTCATGACGAGCGATCCGTAACCTCGGTTGATCGTTCGCTGTCTCCGATCGACGTTGCCTTTTCGACCTTGATGATTCATCGCATTGTCATTGCTGCTGGTGTTCGATTTGAGGTGGGATCGAGCCACTGTGTTTATCTTTTTCTCGCGGTCCTAGGCAACCTCTACGACTGGATTGGTGTCCGTGAGGTGCTGACCGAAGTGAGGATTGGCGTGTCCACACCGCAAATCGATCTAACTCGGCGGACGGAAATTGAGCAAGCATGCCGAAAGCATGTTCCACCTTCGGAAAGGCTTTTTTGCTCGCTTCAGCTGGAGGTCACGCCAGAACTGGCCGTCAAGTCGCGAAATGATTTAATCGATCGCTTTGCCGACGGCATGTCGTTGGCCGGCAGAGACGGTCTGGACCCACGCGAAATGAAGTCCCAAAAGTCGGTCGGAATGACGCCAGATGAAAGCGGTTCGTCCCAAATTAGAGCTTATACACTTTTCATCTCTCATGATTTTGGCGGTGGCACGGAGCGGCTCGTCCAAAATCGGTTTAGACAAGTCGAGCGGGAGGGGCTCGGCGTATGTGTCTTACGGCGAGTTAGCGATACCGGGACAGCGGCGGTCAGCATCTTAGACTCCTCCGGAGCAATTCGGACAACTGTCGATATTGACGTCAATGCCGAGACATTCGGCGAAAAGGTCAACGCCCTTAATATTGAAAACGTAGAAATTCATTCTCTGCTGACACTGCAGCCAAATGTCTGGGTGCCGTTGCTGAAATCATTGAGAGCTATCGGCATTACGTACAGCGTACATGTGCATGACTATATGACAGTGTGCCCAAGGCTTTTTATGGTTTTGCCAAATGGTGACTATTGTGGTCAACCGGATGTTCACGGGTGCGAACGATGCATCGCTCAACATGGCGGAATTTATAGCAATCCAACCGTGTCTTCGTGGAGGGCGGTACACGGCCAAATGCTGACAGCGGCATCTCAGGTCATTGTGCCTGACGAGGATGTGCGCCAACGTCTCCGAATGTATTTTCCTGGTATAGAGATGAGCGTCCGTCCGCATCCGAGTTCGGAGAGGAAACTCCGGAGGGTTCTGGTATTAGGTCATTGCCACGTCCACAAGGGTTCTGAGACCTTGGTAAAAACCGCGCGAGCAGCGCTCCAGCACAACAGTCCTATCGAATTCGTCTTGCTTGGGACTAGTGACAGAGAAGATGCGCTCAGGGAGTTAAGCAACGTCCGTATGCTTGGGCCCTACCGCGACGCGGCCTTGGTAGGCCTCATCGAAGAAATTAACGCAGACTTCGTTTGGTTTCCTGGACAGGCGGCAGAAACGTTCAGCTTCACCCTCTCAGACACGTTCGAGGCGGGAGGATATCCAGTCTCATTCGATATTGGAGCTATCGCATCAAGGATTCGAGCGACCGGCCGCGGAACGGTCCTGCCAATCGATTTAGCAAAAAAACCGGAGGCACTCCTCGATCGGCTGCTTTCGCTCGAAGTCGGTCAAAAAAGTTCACTAACAGAAGACAATTCCGTAATGGCGCGAACAAAAGTTCCGTCGCCGCATGTTTAATAGTAAGGCGCGATTGTCCAATTTATCCGGGCAATAGTCAGGAGTAAGTAGCAAATGAAGATACTCGTTCTGGGCGTATCCGGAATGCTTGGGAGCGCGGTTTTTCGCCTCTTGTCCCACGATCCTAGCCACGTGGTTTGGGGTGCCGAGCGTGGAGATTTGGCGCAACGGATCCTCAAAGGCGTCGATACGCAACGTATCTTATCGGGGCTTGACGTCAACGATTGGGACAGCGTGGTTGGATATGTTAATAAAACTGACCCGGATGTGATCATCAACTGCGTGGGAGTAGTTAAACAGTTGGCCGATGCGCAGGATCCCTTGGTTATTATACCTATCAATACCCTGCTGCCGCACCGCCTGCACGCACTCTGCATAGATCGCGGTTGCCGACTTGTTCATGTGAGTACCGACTGCGTGTTCGCAGGTGTCACAGGAAATTACTCCGAGAACGCTGTCGCAGATGCTCGCGATCTTTATGGCCTTTCCAAATATCTGGGTGAAATCAAAACGCCCGGTGCGATTACGCTTAGGACGTCAATCATTGGCCACGAGTTGGCCAGTAGCCACAGTTTGGTAAATTGGTTTTTGTCCCAAAGGGGGAAAGTGCGTGGGTTTTCTCGCGCCATTTTTTCGGGGCTTCCAACAGTCGAGTTGGCTACCGTCATCAAAAATGTGGTTATACCCCGGTCTGATCTCTACGGTCTTTACCATATTTCAGCAAATCCGATCAACAAGTACGACCTTCTTTACTTGATAAAGCAGATCTACAATAAAGAAATAGACATTGAGCGAGATGAAAACCTTGTCATCGATCGCTCCCTCGACTCGTCTCGGTTCCGTGCAGCAACAGGCTATGTTGCGCCCGACTGGCAGGAACTGATTGTACGAATGCACCAATTCGAAAATTCTGGAGTTTAAAATGTTTGACAACAAAGTTGTGATGATTACCGGTGGTACGGGGTCGTTTGGTAGCACGGTTTTGTCGCGTTTCGCCGACAGTGATGTCGGCGAGATACGCGTCTTCAGCCGAGATGAAAAAAAACAGGAAGACCTCCGTCTTAAGCTTGGTAACGACAAAGTCAAATTTTATATTGGAGACGTTCGCGAGTATACCAGCGTTCGAGATGCTATGCGAGGCGTCGATTTCGTATTCCACGCCGCCGCGCTAAAGCAAGTCCCGTCTTGCGAATTTTATCCGATGGAGGCTATTCGTACAAATGTTCTTGGGGCGGAGAACGTGCTCAACGCTGCTATCGAAAATGCGGTCCAGAAAGTGGTTGTGCTGAGCACGGATAAAGCTGTTTATCCAATCAATGCGATGGGAATGTCCAAGGCATTAATGGAAAAACTTATGGTGGCTAAGTCGCGTCAGCGAACGCCTGGTGGAACAGTGTTCTGCGCCACGCGTTACGGAAACGTCATGGCGTCGCGTGGTTCGGTGATACCTCTGTTCATTAACCAAATTCGCGCTGGCAAACCTATCACCATCACTGATCCGGCGATGACCCGTTTCCTGATGTCACTTAATGAATCGGTGGAACTGGTCTTACACGCCTTCAACGAGGGACGGCAGGGAGATCTCTTCGTTCAAAAATCTCCTGCGTCGACCATTGCTGATCTGGCAACGGCTATAATGCGTTTGATGGGTAGGGAAGTACCGATCAAGATCATCGGAACGCGGCACGGCGAAAAGCTTTTTGAGACTTTGGTAGGACGAGAAGAAGTGGCGCGTGCGGATGATGACGGAGATTATTTCCGAATTCCCGCCGATGATCGCGACTTAAACTACAGCAAATTCTTCGAGGCCGGCGAGACCCAGGTTTCTAGCATGGAGGACTATACTTCGCACAATACCACCCGGCTAACTGTCGACGGCACCGTAGAAGTCCTAAAAAAACTCAATTTGTTCAATGGTGAACTCGATGCGTAAAGTAATGACGATTGTTGGTACTCGTCCCGAGATCATAAAGATGTCCCGCGTCATCGCCGCTTTTGACCAGCATACGGATCACATTCTAGTTCATACTGGACAGAATTACGATTACGAGTTGAACGAGATTTTTTTTAACGAGCTTATGATCCGGAGACCAGATTATTTCCTGGAGGCCGCTGGCAAGAACGCCGCAGAGACCATTGCTCGAGTTATTGAGCGAACTGACGCCCTATTTGACTCGGTAAAGCCGGAGGCGTTGCTACTCTACGGCGATACCAATTCTTGTCTAAGCGTCATCGCGGCGAAGCGCCGTCGTATACCGGTCTTTCATATGGAAGCAGGTAACCGCTGTTTCGATCAGCGAGTCCCTGAGGAAATCAACCGTAAGGTTGTAGACCACCTGAGCGATGTCAACTTCGCCTTGACCGAACATGCCAGAAGACACCTTCTCGCGGAGGGTCTTCCTTCAGACAGGATATTCGTGAGCGGATCTCATATGGAGGAGGTATTGGATTATTATGCTTCGCGCATCGCGACCTCGACCATTCTATCTCAGCTTGGTTTGGAAGCACACGGGTACTTGATTGCAAGTGCCCATCGCGAGGAAAACGTTGACTCTGACGCTCGCCTTTTCGCGTTGCTTTCATCCTTTCGCCAACTTCACCAGGAATTGAAGGTACCCGTTATCGTTTCAACCCATCCCCGCACGCGTAAACGACTGGCGGCAATGGGCGAGACGCTAGATGGCGAGATTCGCTTCCTTCCACCGTTTGGTTTTTGCGACTATATTGCTTTGCAAAAACACGCTCTCTGTGTCGTAAGCGACAGCGGAACTATTACCGAGGAATCGTCGCTGCTGAATTTTCCGGCGGTGAATCTTCGTGAAGCCCATGAGCGACCTGAAGGCGTCGATGAGGGCACATTGATCATGTCCGATTGCTCGCCCGTCCGTTTGACTGAAGCAGTTCAAACGACGATTGCGATTTCGCGCACAGCACCAAGTTATCGGCGCGTTGTGGCGGACTATAAGGGCGGTGCGGTATCGTTGAAAATATTGACCACGGTGCTTAGTTACATTGATTACGTCAACCGCGTGGTCTGGCGGGAATCTGCCAACTTCTCGCCTAATGATGTCAGCCTGTCCCAGGCGCATGGAGCAAAAGGGCAATGAAAGTTCTGCAACTCAACGGGTATGAGTCGCCAGGGCGGCGCTTCAGCGGTTTGGCGCTCGCGCCATTGCTGGAAGAGTATGACATATCGTCGACTCACATCATTTGGCAGCGTGACACAACCAATCCCGAGGTGCTGGGATATGAGGCCCCAAATAACCGTCGGCTTAACGAAATGTATGCTCGAGTGGAGCAACGCCTCGGCTTTCAATCTGTATATTATACAAATGCTTCTGAGCTTATGGGTCGGAAGGAATACATCGAAGCGGACCTTATCCATTTCCATCTAATCCACACAGGATACATGAGCCTTTTGGACTTTCCCGCTATAACCCGGGAAAAGCCGACAGTTTGGACGTTGCATGACCCCTGGGCATTCTCGGGCCACTGCATCCACCCATTCAGTTGCCAAGGTTGGCGGACAGGCTGCGGCAATTGTCCGGACTTGCAAATTCCCTTTGCTGTAAACCGCGACAGTTCCGCATTGATGTTCTCACTTAAACAAGAGATCTTGAAGCGCTCCTCCTTCGAAGTCATCGTTGCGTCGCCGTGGATGGAAAATATGACGAAAGCCTCCCCACTCTTCGATGGCGTACCAGTTCACCTCGTTCCGTTTGGTCTTGATCTCAGCTACTTCAGTCAAGGATCTCGCGCCGCAGCGCGTGCGCGTCTGCGCATTCCCGACGAAGCGATCGTCATAGGCTTTCGCGCTGAGCACGGCGCATTCAAAGGTCTTGAGTATATAGAGCGTGCGCTTGATGCACTTAAAGACAATGAAAACGTTTGGCTTCTTTCGACAGCAAGTCATGGGCCGCTCGATCGCTTCCGGGATCGTTTCGGTGTGATTGAGCTCGGCTGGGTCAACGACCAGGAAGTGATGCGGGATTTTTTTGCTGCTCAGGATATCTTTCTTATGCCCTCAGTCGCCGATGCATTCGGCGTCATGGCGATCGAGGCGATGGCGAGCGGGTGTCCAGTAGTTGTCTTCGAGGGCACTGCCCTCCCGGGCGTTACAGGGGCTCCGGACGTCGGTATTCAAGTTGCAAATCGAGACGCGTCGGCGCTTGCGGTCGCCATTCAACGTTTGATAGATGATCCCGATGAGCGCGTAAGGCGTGGCCAACTTAGCCGCGATCTGGTTGAACAGGTGTATGACGAGAAGCGGCAGGCGCGACACGTCGCTGATGTTTATAAAAGTTTACTAGAGAGACGTAGATAATTCTCTTCAGTTTTTCAGTGAAGATTGCTTAACCGGGGCATGGAATCGTGAATAATAAGATTATATACTTAGATCTATACCTTCCTGTCGCGGGCCTTCCGGAAATTCTTTCGCGATCTTCGTCTTCTTAATCTAACGAGTGAATCGTTGGCGTATTGGGTAATTTGCAAAATGGATCAGAAACAACCGCTTGAACGTGGCGAAAACGATATCGACACGACGCAAGAAGAAATTCAGTTCTTCAATCCTTGGGATGAGCACTTTAAGGCTGATTTCGAGCGAATACAGACTGAATTCGAATACTAGAGCAATTTCCCGTCTGATTGAATCGATCAGGGTTTTCAAATCAGTGTCGAACTGATTCAACCTCCATGCTGCTGAAGGAGGCCAGCATGGATGGCTAAAGCTCTTTCACTCGATCTGCGCCAGCGTGTTGTGAATGCGATTGCCGCCGGCATCTCGCGCCGACAAGCGGCTGAGCGGTTTGGTGTGAGCGCCGCCAGTGCTGTTCGCTGGCAGAAGCAGTTCAGCGACACCGGAACCATCCAATTCGACAAGCAGGGCGGCGACCGTCGTTCGAAATACATCGACGCCCGGTAATCCCCCGCGAATTAACGGGCTTCAAAAGTAGAATTTTCTCGGGCTTTATGATGTAATACGCCAACTCGCTGACCTCGACTCTTTGGCCTTCCCAAAACGTAACCGCCCGATTGGCACCGCCTGCCGCATAAGGCCTTAATGGCCTAAGACACGTGTTTAACGACGTCGTTAGCGACGTGTCTTATGCGGGGATTGCGATGCGCGTTGAAATTCTTGGGCAAGAGCGGCGGCGCCGATGGCGCGACGATGATAAGCTCGCGATTGTCATGTCGGTTGGGGATGGTGGAGCGACCATCACAGAGGTTGCCCATCGGCACGATATTACGCGGCAGCAGATTTACGCTTGGCGTAGCGAGCTGAAGAAGAAGGGGCTTCTCTCGGCGTCGTCGAATACATTGTTCATCCCCGTCGACGTGAAAGCGGTACGGATGGATCTTGCTGATGACCCGGAAAGGTGCTCCGGGATGGTCGAACTACGATTGAGCTGCGGCCGCACCCTTCGCTTCGGCAGTGCGTTCGATACGGCTGCCCTGACGCAGATCATCCGGGCGGTGGAAGCAGCATGATCGGGCCTGGGACCGGCGTTCGGGTCTATCTTGCATGCGGGATCACGGACATGCGCAAAGGAATTGAAGGCCTGGCTGCGCTTGCGCAGGATGTCTTGCGCCAGAAGCCGACGGGCGGCGCGGTATTTGCCTTTCGCGGCAAACGTGGCGACCGTTTGAAGCTACTGTATTTTGATGGCCAAGGCTTCTGCCTGTATTACAAGATTTTGCAGAAAGGTCGGTTCCCGTGGCCTTCAGCGTCCGACGGCACAGCGCGACTGACGTCGGCTCAACTGGCGATGTTGTGGGAAGGGATCGATTGGCGTCGTCCTGATTGGGGCGCGCCGCCGGCGCGTGTCGGGTGATTTTATCCCTCTGAAACCACTCGTTTTTATCGCAATTTCTCCTGACTTGTGGTAGTCAGGATCATGTCAATCGCAACGACAAATCTCCCTGATGATCCATCCTTTCTCAAGGCAATGATAATCGCGTTGCAGGCGGAAAACGCGAAGATGTCGGCGACGTTGCAAGCGCACGACCAGTTGATTCAAACCCTGCGGCTGCGTATCGCCAAGCTGAAGAAACAGGTCTTCGGCAAGTCGTCCGAAAAGATCGAGCGTGAAATCGAGCAGTTGGAACTGGCGCTTGAGGATCTGTTGATCGCCGCCGCTGAGAGCAATACTGCCCCGATAGATGAGCCCGATGAGGAAGCGTCTATTGTAGCCTTGGCGGATACGCCTGAGAAGATCATGCGCCGGCGCCCACGCGTCTCGGACAAGGCAGTTCGCGAACGCCGGGAACTCGATCCTGGCTCCTGCTGCCCGGAATGCGGAGGTGAGCTGCGTCTTGTCGGTGAGGACACAAGCGAAATCCTCGACATGATTGCAGCGCAGATGAAGGTGATCGAGGTCGCTCGATTGAAGAAGTCCTGCCGTTGCTGCGAGAAGATGGTGCAGGTGCCTGCTCCGAGCCGCCCGATCGCTGGCAGCATGGCGGGCGCTGGCCTCTTGGCGTACATTCTGGTGTCGAAGTTCGATGACCATTTGCCACTGTACCGTCTGAACGAGATCTTCGCCCGCATGGGTGCCGACATTCCCGACAGCACGATGGTCGATTGGTGTGGTCGTGCCATGCAGGTGCTGCAGCCTCTTATCGAGAGGATCGAAACGGCGGTCATGGCAAGTGACCTCCTTCATGCCGACGACACCCCGATCCGGGTGCTGGATCGCTCGCTCCGAGACAAGGGGATGGGCAAAGGGGTGAAGAAGGGCAGGATCTGGACATATGTCCGCGATCAACGACCATGGGCAGGCAGTTCTGCGCCTGGTGCAGTCTACTATTTTGCTCCGGACTGGAAAGAAGAGCACGTCCACCGCCACCTTAAGCAATCAGGCGGCATCCTTCAGGCTGACGGCTACAAAGGATACGGCAAGCTATACTCACCTGGAGCGGATGGCCTTCCTCGCTTCAAGGAGGCGGCCTGCTGGGCCCACTGGCGACGCGACTTCCACGATATCTGGACATCGAACAAGTCCGAGATCGCGCGAGAGGCGCTCGATCGTATCGGAGCGCTTTACGACATCGAGCGAGGCATCAACGGCCAGCCTCCTGAGATCCGGCTTGCCGCGCGTCAGATGCAGAGCAAGCCCAAGGTTGAAGCATTCCGTCACTGGGCTGAAGCTCAACTGACGCGCATTCCCGGCAAAGGCGATCTGGCGGCAGCTTTCCGCTACGGTTTGAGCCGATGGTCTTCGCTCTGCCTATTCATGGAAGACGGTCGTGTCGCGATCGACAACAATGCTGCCGAACGGGCTCTGCGTCCAATAGGCGTTGGAAGACGCAACTGGCTGTTCGCGGGAGCCGACACCGGGGCGGAGACTTTGGCGCGGGCCATGACAATCATCGAGACGGCCAAATTGAATGGTCTTGATCCACAGGCATACTTGACCGACGTGCTTAATCGCATCCACGATCACAAGATCAATCGGTTAGACGAGCTGCTGCCGTGGAACTGGTCGCCGTTCGTCACAATCTCTGCCGAGGCAGCCTGATGGCAACAGTTACCTACGTCCGTACGATCAAATTTGTCGCCGAAATTCTAAAAGAGGACCCGGAGCTTCTTCAGGCAATCGTCTCCAACGATGATAATCTGAGCTACGGCAGCATCATCTCCGTCTATACCGGAGACGACGAATCCGTCACCGCACTGACAGACGACGTGAGAACGCCGGTGAGAAAGTGCACCACGGAAGCGGCCTGAGCGTCGGGTCGGGGACGGTCGTTGAACGACGGTCCGTGGTTTAGTCTTCTGCGTTTTGCAGAGGGCGAGGATGAAGCAATTGGAGCTTTATGCACGTGTGCGCCATGCGGTGATAGTGGACGGTATGAGCCGTCGAGAGGCCGCGCGACTCTTCGGGATCAATCGACGGACGGTCGAGAAGATGATCCAGTTTTCTGTGCCGCCCGGCTACCGTCGGGATCGGGTGGTGAAGCGCCCGAAGCTGGATGCATTTGTCCCGATCATCGACAGGATATTGGTCGATGACAAACAGCGCCCGAAGAAGCAGCATCATACGATCCGCCGGATATTCGTACGGCTTCGTGACGAGCATGGTTACGCTGGCGGGATCACGATTGTCAGCGATTATGTCCGTGAGCAGTATCTGAGGCAGCGGGAGATGTTCGTGCCGCTGGCGCACGCACCGGGTCATGCCCAGGTCGACTTTGGTGAAGCGGTCGGCATCATCGGTGGGGTGGAATGCAAGGTGCATTTCCTGTGCATGGACCTGCCACATTCGGACGGCTGCTTTGTAAAGG
>NZ_CAXUPW020000027.1:0-17487 GCF_964252935.1 Rhizobium sp. LjRoot98 | reverse complement strand
CCGGGATAGTTTCCGCCGGAACTTCACCTCTCCGGAAAGCAAAGCTCCATGAACCTGGAAAACGTTCTTCGCCAGATCGATCCCAATCATCGTGTCGTATGTCATGCTGCCATCCTTCCACCCGTTGGATTTAACCCGACCATCCTCTGATAGAACGTGCCGGGTGGGTAGAGCGGCAACCACGCCATCTATTCAGTCCTCGCTCTTGCGAAATGCCCAGGCGGCCCGCTCCGCCATCGTCTTGGACTTGTAGTAGGGTGTTACCCGTTTGCTCTCCACATCGGTCCAATCCGTCTCGCTGAAAGGCGCGCTTCCGCTACCGTGGTTGGTGGCTGCGATGGATGAGGTGAGAACGACCCGCTTGACTCCAGCTTGATGGGATGCCTGCAACACGCGGAGCGCCCCTTCTCTGGCCGTACGGATCAATCCTTCCTCATCATGCACCGCGCCAGTTGGAAATGGGGATGCAGTGTGGATCACGTAGCCGCAGCCTGACACCGCATCGGCCCATCCCTTGTCATTATCCAGATCGGCCTCAAAGAGGCTGACCTTGTCCTCAAAAGGCTGGAAGCGTGACTTTACAGCCGAGGCTCTCGTCATCTGCCTAAGAGTTCCCGGCACGCTGTAACCTTGCTTGAGCAGTTCCAGCACCACGTGTCCTCCAAGAAAACCTCCGGCTCCTGTTACCAGCACCATGCGCTTTTGTGATCGGCCATCATTCATCAAATGCTCCTCGTTTGGCCACAGCCTCAGCACCGTCCTCTCCCCCGTCAGATCTGCTAATCGTGTCGGCACCGCGACCAGATTAGCCCCGCTTACCCCAAGCAGGGTCCGGATGGGTAATCTGGTCAAATCGTATGCGGTTGATTGCGTCAATTAGTATTCATTCCCTCGCCGTTTGATTTAGATTAGATTGATACGAATATTGCCTGAGCGAGGATCGGAAAGGGAAGCGGACCTTTGGGGCCGTAATCGCGATTGCATGCGCTTTTCCGGTGGTCAATCGCTGGGATCTGGCCTGCGCCCTTTAAGGTCGGTGCCACGGACAACAGTAGCGGCTATTACGTCGGCCACCGATGTCGTCGTTTCCAATAGTCGATCGGATTGCGCGGTCATTCCGACGTGTGGTCTGTGGTGCAGGGGAACAATTAGGTCTTTCTAAAGTTCATGCGAACGAAGGGAGGATCAATTAACATCGTCAGAGTACTATTCCCGAAAAACTCAAAGCGCACGGCCGGATGTCGTGAGAGCGGAGGGCCGGCTGCATTCAATCGTCAATGGAGGGCGAAATGAAGCATCACGAACTCGATCAACTGCAATATCTTGCCCAGATCAATCAACATTTTCCACAACAGATCATGTCGCCGGAGGACCGCATCCGACGTTGGGTAGAGGTCCTTGAGGGACAATCTCATCAAGTGCTATCGACACTGCGCGAAACCGAAACTCAGCCGGCTGCTGCGCGTGCTGTCATGCGCAGCAATAACTCGGCGATCACTGTGGCCTTCAACGATCCCATTCTGCGGGCATCTGGGTTGGAAAACGACACTTACGGAGCAGCAAAGGAGTTTTTCCAGTTGTCTGACGGGCAGTTACACCACATCGTCTGCTACTGCCACTTTGGGACAACGGTAAGTGCTGCAAAGACCGCCCGCTACATTCGTACGCAGCACGTGGACAAGCCGAAGGGTATTTGGGGCCGCCTTCGCAGGATGTTCGCTTGAAAAGCAGAGGCATGCCAAAATAAACCGAGCCGGTGCCTCGCAATGAGGCACCGGGAGAAACAGATCTACTGTCAAACACCGGGCCATATTCTTCGGGGCGCCGCTGGATAAACGCCAGGGCAGAAGCGCCATCAATTGTTCCGGTCTTGGGATAAAGCAAAAGCGAGTTTTTGGAGAGGTTTCCTTCGACGAATTGTCCAATCATCCGACCACCGACGCCATGGTGAGACCGAGGAAACCGTCTGCTCGCGATAATCGTCGCGCTGGCCGAGCCGAAACGCGTTCTGCTCGCCATAGGCCGCGCGCGTCTTTGCGCCGACCTCCAACTCCATCAGCTTCTCGGCAGCAAAGCCAATTATCTCCCGCAGCAAATCCACATCCGCGCCCTTCTCAAAAGCGAGAGCCGGTTTCATCATCTCGTCGGTGATCGGTGATTTTTCTATCAGGTTGAGCTTGAACAACCCCACCCTACCGAAAAACGCTGATGGTCGCCTGCCTGCTACACCACCCCCAGGCACATAATCAGTGGGGGATCAGTGGGCTTCACTCTCGCTACACTATCCTGCTATGACGCGATTTCAGAGCTGGAAAAAAACACCGCTAGGTTTTGCACGGTTCTAACGGAAGGATAGTCGGAACTCGGGTTGGGATAGCACGTGTTGCCAATGGCATTCGGTAAGCATTTTATCAACAACCATGACCGATCGGTTTTCATGAGTGGTGCCCACTGTCGCCTGCTGAAACTGGCTGGAGTGGCGCCCGGTTCGGTATCGATCAGAAGCCCCCGATCAGCCACCGCTTCCAAATCTCGCCGTTGTATGGAACTGTAATGTCGCATCCGAATTTATGGGCAGCGCACAGCAATCATGGACTTCCAATGAATCCGCATCCAAACTTGACGCCCCCGATCGCAGACTTCCTACGCGAGCTTGAAGAAAATCGAAAGAATTTCACCGACGGGATATTTCCCACTGATGGTTGGATCCGCCGCGCTGATGACGGGAACGGCTACATTGTCCGTTTGGTGGATAAGTTCGGTTTAACAATGCAGCACTGTCCAAGCTTTGAGGATGGCTTATTGCTGATGATGAAAACGGCACTTGCATTGACGACAGGACGATACGTCGCACGTCAGGTTGCGCTTAATTTCTACCAAAAATATTTCGATGCCGTTGATTCAAGGCAACCCCGCCGTTTGACGGTAGCCGAGGCAAAGCTATGCGGGCAAGCCAGAAAGATCAGCGAAGCAATGAACGCTTACACTGAGAGCCTGCAAGGTAAGAAGGGCTCTTCAGAAGCTAATCGAGAATTTCACCGCGCCGCCATCCAGGTGGACCGGTTAATCAAACGCGCCAATGTGCTTTACAATGATGTGGTCCGTGAAGCCGCGAAATAAGCGATTGATACCGAGACCCAAGCTCTGCCGAAGCCTACAAACAATTTCCGGCCGGTGCCGCGATGAATCGACTGCGATCAAAGCCTGCTGATCACTGCCGTTGATGTCCATTTAGCCGTGCGAGGTGTGGGCTGTCCAACGATGTTCCAGGATCAGCAATCGCAAGCAATGTCTCGCAAGCATCGCGAAGGCTTGTGATGAACGTATGCACTGAACCGTCAGTAGGGATCCGCCTTTACTTTCGCTGCATCGTCGCATTTCACATACCACCGAGCTTGACGCCACTTGAACACAGGAGTCGATCCTTGAAGTTGGATGAAGCAACGTCAGATCGTGTCCCGGGACGTAGTGTAGCTCAAGCGACCACGGCTCATCCCAGAGGGTCGGATGAGTATCAGCGCGCCACGGCCGGCAAGCCGATGAGAGGATCATCGCTCATCTGACCGATGGTTTCCAGCGTCATGTATCGAGCCCGTTGAACGGCCCACTCATCGTTCTGTTCGAGCAGCAACGCGCCAACGAGCCGGATGATGGTAAGCGATGGGGTGGACGCTCCCACTCAACGGCATCTTCGTGCCAGAATGGTTGTGTTAGAACCATTACAAGCGAGAGCGTCCATGGAAAAGGTTACCATAATCCGCTTGGATTTGGCCAAGAGCATAATTCAAGTTCACGCGGCCAGCGTAGATGGATCGGTGCTTTTTCGGCGGAAGGTTTCAAGCAAGAAGTTGCTTGCCTTCCTGTCGGAGCTTGATCCGTTTATTGTAGCAATGGAGGCGTGTGCCGGGAGCCACCATTGGGGCCGCGAGATTGCCAAGCTTGGGCATCGAATGAAGTTGATCGCGCCACTTTACGTCAAGCCGTTCGTCAAGTTATGGCGAGGTGAGCATAATTTGACTAATCACGAGGTCGTCGTAATGCGGAGGAGCGCGGCCTGATCGCCGGATTTTCGCCGTTCTTGTCAATGGTTCCTCCGCATTATTTCAGAGTGTGTCGAGCCAGGCGAGCACGCTGGCATCGCGCTTCCAGGATGGCTGGCTGCCGGGTGTGGCTGGAACGGTATGGATGCGTTGCGCTGCTCGATCAGCCATTCGTAGAAGAACGCGCGCAGCAGGGCCGGGAACCGGTCAAACTTGCTCATGGCCGCATCTCCTGCACCATGCTGAGGCACGGTGCGCCAACTGCCCGGAACCGCTCATTCGCGTAATGCAGCAGCTCCTGCGTGACGGTGATATAGACCAATGTAGAGTTGATATCCTTATGGCCGAGATAGGTCGCGAGGAACGGCAGGCGATCCTGCGGGTTGATGCCCGTCCGGTACCATTCCAGGATTCTGTTCACGACCATAGAGTGGCGCAGTCATGAACGCGAGGGCCCGGTCACAGACATAGGGGATAATCAAAGAGCAGATGCCGACCCCGATCCCGCAAGCACCAAAAGCGGCATACCCAAGGCATCCAGCGCATCCAGAAATTCGATTGGGATCAAAAAATAAAGGCTGCTGTCATCGCCGCGCCCAGACGCTCCATGCCCTTCGTTGCTCCACCCCTGTGCAATCATGGGCCCAAGCACGATCTAGAGGACAAAGAGACCGAGCCGAGGAGATCGGGGGACCACTGGCCGCCGCCCTTGCCAAGTAGCGAGGGCACGTCAATCGGTAAGTACAACCCCGACGCCTTGGTCAGGCCATTCGCCGAGATGAGATGACGGCGGCCAAGGTATTGAATGTCGCTTCGACGATTTTCATTGTATTGACCCGGAAGCGCAGTCCAGGCTTCCAGCGGTAGACGAAAGACAACTCTTGTCTCTCTTCGATGCCGTGACTGACACGTCCCATGAATCACCAGACAGCGCTTAGCGGCGGAATTTGAGACGGGTGTAGGACCAAAGTCCGACGCCTATAGGACTGAGGTCTGACAGTGGAACTCTCGCCAGCTTAGATCGTTCTGTGCCTAGGAGGCCTTCATGATCTACGAAAAAAGTCCGGCCTGGCAGTACCGATTTTCGCTATCCTGCTCGCGATGGCTGGAATACTGGCCACGCTCTTCGCCATCGGTGGGCCGGACGACCGCCAAAGCGGCCGAGTGTGGGTCTTCCAAAAGCTGGCAACGGCGGCTTCGACCTATGTTGGTCAGGGCGTCTACCGGCCCCGATAGCGTAACCAACGACGAAATCAAATCAAGATGCCAATTAGGCGGAACAAAGGTGGGCAAAACAAGTTCCGCCTGACGCATCAAACAAGGAGGAAAGCATGAAAAAATTGTTCATATCTGCCGTCGCACTGTTCCTCTCAATCTCCGGAATAGCCGTCGCTCAGACAGCGACGGTGACGGTTCCCGGCGAGGTCAGGACTTATGTTCTCGAACAGAAGACACCTTCCGTTACATTTGAAGGCGACTTCGCCGTTGGGACCGCACTGCCTGATACGGTGGAGATCCATACAATCCCCGATCAGGCGGACTACAGCTACGTCATCGTCAATAACAAGCGGGTGCTGGTCAATCCCAAAACCCGTGCTGTGATTGAAGTGATTGAGTAATTAGACGTGCCCAGGCCCGGCTGATGCCGGGCCAAATCGCGTGAGCGACGTTACCGCAGCACACCCCGTGACCGACACGGGCCGGAACCCAACGAGGAAATAACATGCTTGGTACAATTCTCCTGATTGTCTTGGTGCTCTTGCTGATCGGTGCGCTGCCGAGCTGGAGCCATAGCCGCAATTGGGGTTATGGACCTTCAGGTGGCCTCGGGCTGGTCGTCATCATCCTCCTCATCCTTGTCTTGATGGGCCGCATCTGATCGTTCTCCCCTCCAACCTGTCCTAGAAAAGGAACCAATCATGAAGAACATCCTCCTCGCAGCCGTGCTCATCCTTCCGCTCAGCGCTTGCACACAAACCGAAAGGGGCGCCGGCATCGGTGCTGCATCCGGCGCCATCATCGGCGGCGTGGCGACCGGCAATGTACGCGGTGCGGCAGTGGGTGCCGCCGTTGGCGGCGTGGCCGGTGCCCTGATCGGCAATGCTAGTGAGCCCGGCCGCTGTATCTATCGCGACCGCTATGGCCGCCGTTACGAAGCGTCTTGCTGATCGATCGGAAGTTTGCGTCGACCGGCAACTGCGGGGGGGTCGATCATCCCGCTTTGGGGCATCGAATTCTCCTCGATGGAGATCAAGATGAAGGTCCTACCGCTCCTCGTCGTGAGCGTACTGCCTTTAGTTGCTGCCGTCGCTCCAATCGCCTATGCGGAGTTGGAAGCCGAGAATGGCACCGACGTTATTCTGATCCGGCCTTGAGCGACGAAGCATTGCGCGACGCGCTCGCCAGCTTCGCGAAGGACGGTATTGTAACCGACTACACTCTGGAGAGGGCCAAGGATGTCCTTGGTGTAGGACCCGAATTTGGCAAGATCGATCAAATCCACGACACACTTCCGAACCCGGTGCCCTATGCCGCACTGGATACTGCGTACTACATTAGAAACTAATGTGATCAGACGCTGATCAAGCAAGGCTGATCACTGAGGGGTGTCTATGCCGAATACACCGGACGGGCAGTTAGTCACCAGGAATACCGGGGCTGCGACCGCTCTCTACGTCGATAGTGTCATTGCGCCCCTCCTACCACACATGCAAACCAACAACGATCTCAGCGAATTGGTGCAGCGAGCACTCGACGAGACTTTGGCCAGGGCAGACTGGGGAAATGGCTATTGTCGTTTCGTCTGTGGCGTCCCGATGACCAGACCAAAAAACGCCATAAGCAACCAGGATCGTGGCCTTCTAAGCAAATTTCTGACTATATTTCCCTCTGGAATTCCGGGGCCTTCGATGGGAAGGGCAAACCATGCGATTATTGCAGCCGCCAACCCCAGGATCGCCAGCGAACCCAGCCCGAGATGCCAGCTTCCTGTCATTTCCATAAGCAAGGGAGAGGCTTGTGCGCCAAGTGCGCCCCCGCCCAGCAGCGTGGCGGAATAGAGCCCCATGATGGGGCCAGCACGATGCGGGAGCTCCCGTTTGATCATGCCCGGGAAGATCGCCTGGACGATTGCAACACCGAAACCTATCAAGGCCGCGGTGCCCACCATGGCCCATGCGCTGGAAACGAAGTACCGCAAGAGCGTCCCGAAAGTGATAACGGCAAGCGCAAAGACGACCGATGGACGTGCTCCGGCGAGCCGTTGTAGAGCCGGGCCGAGGAATGCGAAGCAACCCATCAGCAGCATCGGCACGAACGTGAGCATCGCAAGGCCATGCGACCCGAGGCCGGTGGCTGCGCGAATGGTCTCGGCAAGTGGCCCGACGCTGGTAATAAACGGGCGAAGATTGAGACCGATAGCCGCGACGGCAATCAAAAAAAACCAACGCGAGCTGTACTGGCCCTGCATGTGTCTGTCCTGTCATCGGCTCTGTTGCCGGCACTGGAGTTTAGGTCCGGATCCCAAACGGACCGAACGAATACCCGAGTGGAACGCCGGCTCGCGGCCGAAGGATGGCTAGGCTATGCGGGCATAATGTTCGAAGCCGACCACTTTCAAGGGCGGCGTCTCATGCCGATAGCCTGGCGGACGTATGGGGCTACCGGACGAGGCGCATGATGCTTTTGCCGGTCGTCGATTTGCCGCAGCCGCTCTCGCCCACCAGCGACAGCGTCTCCTTTTCTCGAAGATCGAAGGACACGTCTTCGACCGCGTGAACGTTGGCGACGACACGCTGGAACATGCCTTGCCGGACAGCAAAGCGCGTCACAAGATTGCGGACGCTGAGGACTATCTCCGGACTGACCGCATGCCCGGGCTGCGGTGTCGCAGTCTCAACCACGCTTAGCGGGCCACATTCCAGCCGGTTGCTGAGCTTTGGCGCCGCATCGAGCAGACGGCGAGTATACTCATGCTGGGGCGCATTGAAGATGGCATGGACATCGCCGCTTTCCACCACTTCACCGCGCAGCATGACCACGACCTTGTCGGCGATCTCGGCCACGACACCCATGTCATGGGTGATCAGGAGAATGGCCATGCCGGTCTCACGTTGAATGGCCTTCAGAAGCGCAAGAATTTCGGCCTGCACAGTCACGTCCAATGCAGTCGTCGGCTCATCCGCGATGAGCAGGTCCGGCTTGCACAGGATGGCCATGGCGATCATGACCCGCTGGCGCATGCCGCCCGACAATTCGTGCGGATATTGTTTCAACCCGCGCACGGGTTCGGGGATACGCACTTGCTCCAGTGCGCTCAGTGCGATCTTGCCGGCCTCAGCCTTGCTGGCCTTGCGATGTTTGACTACCACCTCGCACAATTGCTGGCCGATGGTCAGCACGGGGTTGAGAGACGTCATCGGCTCCTGGAAGATCATGGCAACACGGTCACCCCGCACGGCCTGCATGCGTGCTTCGCCAAGGGCCAGGAGATCGGTCTCGACACCCGGCCCTTCGCTCAGCATGGCACGACCGCGCACGATCTGCGCACCCATGAACTCGACCAGCCGCATGATGGATTTGGCCGTAACCGATTTACCCGATCCTGACTCTCTAACGATCGCCACGACCTCGCCGCGGCCGATGGCCAAGTCGATGCCCTTGACGGCAAGCGGACCATCCGGCACGCCACGAAACTTCAAGGCTCTAAGATGGTTCGTTCCTCCAAAACTCGACAGCTCGCACAGGCGCTAAAGTCGCCGAAAGGTGCCTTCAGCCATGCGATAGAAAGATTCTCTGCCGATTGGCACAATGAAGGATGGATGCAGAATGAGTGACGCGGGCAACGGTGATTACCAGCAGGAAACAACGGGCACTCGCTCGCGCAACGCCCAGGCGACGCGGAAATCCATCCTCGAAGCGGGAATAGTGGAGTTCTGCGAACACGGCCTGAGCGGCGCCAGCACCGACCGCATCGTCGAGCGCGCGGGATGCAATATCCGGATGCTTTACCACTATTTCCAGAGCAAGGAGCTGCTCTACAAGGCCGCGCTCCAGGACGACGACGACCTGCGCAGCAAGGAGGCCGGGCTCAACATTTTGGACCGCGACCCGGTGGCAGGAATCGCGGCGCTGACCGCCTTTACCTTCGATTACATGGCGGCAACGCCTGCCTTTATCAAAATGGTTCTGGCAGAGAACCTGTTGCAGGGAGAGTTCATCCGCACGATAGTGAGCATACCACGATCGTCGCGGCCGCTGATCGGCTCCATCGAGACACTGCTTGATCGAGGCGAAGCCAGTGGCGAGATCCCGCCGGGCATCGACGCCATGCAACTCTACATATCGATTGTCGCGTTGAGCTTTATTCACATCTCCAGCCGCTACACGCTGTCGGTCACATTCGGCGTTGACCTGTCCTCGGACGGGATCGTCACCGAACGACGGCAGCATGTCGTCGACCTGATTGGTCAACGCCAGCTCGCCTTGCGGTTTAAGCATCCACCAACGTCCGGCGCAGACTGGCATCCAGGGACACAATATAAGCGCGCGGCCGCGCTGGACCCATCAGGAGAGCCGCAGGAGGTCAACTGCCGGAGGACGTTACGAGCATCCGAAATGCACCTCGGCGATATCGGCGATATGCTTGCCGATCGGCAGCGCCGAGGTGGCTGCAGGGGATGGGGCGTTGAGCACGTGAACCGTGCGGGCCGTGCGTTCAATCAGAAAGTCATGCAGCAGGCGGCCGTCGCGGCTGACCGCCTGGGCGCGGATGCCAGCGGGATGCGGATGCAGATCCGCCAGCTCGAGCTCTGGGCAATAACGTTGGCACAGCGCAAGGTATCGGCGGCGGCTGAGCGAATTGGCCATCTCACCCAATCCATAGCGCATGTTGTTTGCAATGACCTGGCGAAACCCGGGGAAACGAACCATCTCCCAGAGATCCCGGGGATTGATGTTGCCGAAACTGTAGCCATTGCGGGCAAAGGCCAGCACGGCGTTGGGGCCGACCGTCACGAACCCGCCGATCATCGGCGTCAGATGCACCCCAAGGAATGGCAGGGATGGTTCCGGGATGGGATAAATAAGGTGTTCGACGATGCGGTTCTTATCTGCACCGAGGCGAAAATACTCGCCGCGGAAGGGAACAATCGCAATATCCTTGGCAAGGCCGCACATTCGCGCCAGACGGTCTGCGTTGACGCCGGCACAGACAATCACATGGCGGGCAGTGAGCAGCATTCCCGTGTCGAGCGTAATCTCCACGCCGCCTGCTTGCTCATCGATGCGGGTAACGTCAACATCGGTCATGATCGTGCCATCGGCTTCGAGAAGAAGCGCACCCATGCGCCGCGTCACTTCGCCATAATCGACGATCCCCGAGGCTGGAATGAAAAGAGCTGCGACACCGGCAATATGTGGTTCGCGTTCCGTCAACTCAGCCTTGCTGACCCGATGGACCTCAAGCCCGTTGGCGACGGCACGCTCGTGGAGCTTTTCCATGCGCGGCAACTCTTCTAGGCTGGTGGCCACGAGCATTTTGCCACGCTGTTCGAAGCGAATGCCATAGTCCTTGCAGAACTGCATCGTCGCAGCACTGCCCTGCCGGCAGAATTGTGCTTTCAGGCTGCCAGGTTCATAATAAACGCCGGCATGGATGACACCGCTGTTGCGCCCGGTCTGATGACTGGCAAGCATCGACTCCTTTTCCAAGACGGCAACGGTAAGGCCGGGAAATCGTTGTGACATCTGCATGGCTGTCGATAACCCGACAATGCCACCCCCGATCACCACGACATCAAAATCCGCCACGCGCTCGAAACTCATTCTGCCCGTTCCTGTCGTATCCGCAGAAAGCCTTTTCTTGCTACACCAATGACCGCTTCAGTGCCACGCGCCGCGCGTATCGTAGATAACTTTGCCCGCCAGGCGCGTGTGCCTCATGGCCTTGAATGGTTCGTGCTCGACGAGAAGCACCACGATGTCCGCACGCTCCACCGCCTGATACGCACCCTCAAGGTGGAGATTATCATACTTGGACAACAATCCTGGCATAGCGCTGACATAGGGATCCGCTACAAGAATCTCCACATCCGGCAGCGCCTGTGCAATGAGCCCGACGACTTCTATAGCGGGGCTTTCGCGCACATCATCGACATTTGCCTTGAAGGTCAGGCCCAGGCAGGCAACCGTCGGCGAACGGAACCGTTTTGCCTTCTCCACAACCTGTCCGGCGACGTGGTGCGGCCGATGATCGTTGACCTCGCGTGCCGTGCGGATCAAGCGTGACAACTGGGGTGCCGCGGAAACGATGAACCAGGGATCGACCGGGATGCAATGCCCGCCGACACCCGGTCCCGGGCTGAGAATGTTGACCCGCGGATGCCGGTTGGCCAGGCGGATGACTTCCCAGACGTCGATATGAAGGCTTTCGCTGATCAGGGAGATTTCATTGGCGAAAGCAATGTTGACATCGCGATAGGCATTTTCCACCAGCTTGGCCATTTCGGCGCTTGCCGCATCGGTCAAGAGGATCTCGCCCTGAGCGAACAGGCGGTAAATGGACGCTGCCTTCTCCGCGCATCTGGGCGTCAAACCTCCGACGACGCGGTCGTTGGTGATCATCTCGATCATGATGCGGCCGGGAAGAACGCGCTCGGGGCAATGTGCAACAAATATGTCGGCGCCGGTTTCGCCATCACGCGGCATTCTCAGGTCCGGGCGCAGGGCTCCGATCCAGTCTCCGACTTTCTGTGTAGTTCCAGGAGGGGACGTGGACTCAAGAACGACAATGTTTCCGGGTTTCAGCCTTGGAGCGATCTGCTCCGCAGCGGCTTTCACATAGGACAGGTCAGCGGTCCGGTCCTCGTTGAACGGCGTCGGAACGGCGATGATGAAGGCTTCCGCTTCCGGGGTCTCCGTCGTCGCGGTCAGCCGGCCCATGGCGACGGCACCGCTGACAGCCACGGCCAGATCCGGTTCGACAAACGGTACTTCCCCGCGCGACAGGGCTGCGACGGTGGCCGGATTTATGTCGACACCGATCACATCGACGCCGCGCGTCGCGATCGCCACAGCCGTGGGCAACCCGATATATCCCATGCCGAGAATGGCAACTCTGCTCTTGAATACGTCACTCATCGGCAATGCTCCGAAGTTGCTTTTCTGGCATAATGGACTTGGCGGGCGCCACATTCCGGTTCGCGCCAAACCTGAATGCACGCGCGGGGTGAAACAGTTCACGGGCGGTGAGCTGGACGAAGCTGGTATTGGTCTTCAGGTAGCGCCACATCAGCCGGCGCGGCTCCTGCAGCAATCTGTACGCCCATTCCATTCCGGCTTTCTGCCAGGCGACCGGCGCACGTTTAGTCAGACCGGCCATAATATCAAAAGAGCCGCCGACGCCATGCAGCACTGGGACGTTGAGCAACGAGCCATAGGAGCCCAGAAATATTTCCTTCTTGGGCGATGTCATTCCCAGAAAGAGCATATCGGCACCGGAATCTCGAATATCGGCGGCGATCTGGCCTGCTTCTGCGGCTTCATAATATCCATGGTGGCTGTAGACGATCCTCAAGCCGGGAAAACGCTGTGCGATAACACGCCGCATTTCCTTCAAAATCTCGGGCTTCGCGCCCAGCAGTGCAATGGACCGGTCGTCGCGATGGGCAAGAAAAAGAAGACGCGTGAAGATATCGATGCCTGCCACCCGTTCCGGCAAAGGCCGACCGAGCAACTTGCTTGCCCACACGATGGATTGACCATCCGCCAGCAAGAGATCGCATCCCATCAGGGATTCGCGCAGGAGTGAATTCCTGTGAAGTTCGACAATTTTTGCCGCATTGAGCACCCCCAGAAGGATTGGCCGGCGTGTTGTAAGCGCCGTGCGGCATCGCTCGATGACATCGTCCATGCGCATGGCGTCCATATACATGCCGAACAGAAGTTGACGCTGCCCTTGCATATCAAATCTCCTTGGACACTGCAGGCATCTCCCCTGCCGGGCTAAGGGAAAGCTGTGCGACCACGCCTCCCGAAAGCCACGCATACATCAACCAGCCGAGTTCATAGGGCCGGCATTCATAATCCACACAGATCGGCGGGAAGAGCCTATCAAGGCCGGGAACATGCAACCCCGGCATCAGAGCCGTCGTCAGGGCGGATATCGCCCTGACTATCTTGCGGGGTTCGCGGCGCCCCACCTTGCGCCAGATCACACCTTTTTCCGCTGCGACGAGCGGCGTCGAAACCTCAGGGTGCTCGTCGAGCCACCGCATGCCTTTGATGATCGCTTGCGAGTGGTCGGTGCCCCCGGCCTCCCGGAGCTCGAGCAGCGCCATCGGGGCCATCGCGTGCTGATGAACGCT
Source organism: Rhizobium sp. LjRoot98 (assembly GCF_964252935.1). Classification (NCBI taxonomy): domain Bacteria; kingdom Pseudomonadati; phylum Pseudomonadota; class Alphaproteobacteria; order Hyphomicrobiales; family Rhizobiaceae; genus Rhizobium; species Rhizobium sp. LjRoot98. Next base: position 4,082 of record NZ_CAXUPW020000027.1, on the reverse strand, counting down.
GTAAACCGGATAGCCCTCGACGACACCGCCGTTGCGCGTATCGTAATGCCACCACCATTGGCCGGCCGGACCCTGCAGCGCGCAAATGCGCTCTGCACAGGCTTCCGCTGCCGACAGAGCTTCGATGTTCGGCTGTGCCGCATGAAGACGGGAAAATGCCTGTATCGGGTAAACCTGATCGGCAAAACACCCGATATGAGCCCGGAAACGCCCGCTGGCCGATGCGGGAAGCATATGTGGAAACAGGCCGGACGAGGACCGTCCCGACATCAGCCTTTTCGTTGCCAGGGAAACGACGTCGCGTGTGTCGCCGAATTGCCGCGCGGCCAGGCCGGCACTCAATGCCCATGCGCAGTCTACAGTCGCAATGGACGTATCTGAAGCGAGTATCTGTACCAGCTGGCGAAACAGCGGCATTGAATGGAACCGCCCAGCCTCTGCTGCGGCCCAGGCAGCAAGCGCCACCGCGCCCATATCGGCGGACGTCGTGGCACGAACCACACACGCATTTGCAAGATCGAGTACCGTATTGCCGCCCAGTATCTGTTGCTGTGTGGTTCTGTCGACTTGGGACAGTCCAAGCGCGGCGATGGCGGTATAGCGGAGGCTGTCTCCTTCAAGATGTTCCGTCCAGCGCAAATCTGATTTGACCGCTCGCAATGTGTGCCCGAACGCGCCGCCCCGGTGCATGCGTGGCAAGCCCCGCTTTGCAATCTTCAAAAAGCGGCTGGCCTGGGTTCTTGTCTGAGGCGAAACTGATCCAAAGGCCTCCAACCGGTCAAGCGTGTCCAGTCCGGTTTGCTCAACGGCAGGCGGGTGCTGTCCGATGCTGTCCAGTGCTGTATTTCGGGCTCTCGATGGCAATGAATGCTTAAAATCAATCGGCATGAAAGCTCCTGATAACTTGCCGCCGAACGAAAAGGCAGTTGACCAAAGATCGGCGCAAAGACGCTGGAAATTCCTATCAAAATCGTCGGTTGCTGTAGACATGCTAGAAAATCCTGACAGATATGCCAGCGCACTCAAAGACTTACAAAAGCGCCATCGGACCATGCAGGCACCGGTCCCGGCATGCACCGATAGTATTACCCGGGCGGGCCATCATTCGGCTTTGGGATGAGCGCAGGGCTGGACGGGACTTATCCTCTACCTCTCTCTGCAGTGTTTCAGCGCCAACCCTTTTCCAATAGGAATTGCAGAACTCCCGCTCGCGGGTCTCGCCAGACATGAGGGCGCGAAATGGATGGTTCGATAAAGCAAAGAGAGCCTTTGGTTGACGGCAGGATCGAACCAGGCTCCGTGGGCGCGCGAAAACTCTCGGTCGTCACCGTTGCCTATAACAGCGCTTCGGTGCTGCCAGGCTTGCTGGATTCTCTTCGCGCGGGTCTTGAAGGCATTGAGCAATATGAAGTGATTGTCGTCGATAATGACAGTCACGATCATTCTGTCGAACTCGCGGCTGCGCACGAAATCGGGGCGAGAGTCATCGTAACCGGCCGCAATGGCGGCTATTCCGCAGGGATCAACGCAGCCACCGCGACGATTGATTCCTCTTCGGATCTGCTTGTTCTCAATCCGGACATCCGTCTGCAACCCGGCTCGATAAGCCGCTTGTACGCAGGCATAAACAGTTCTTCGGTTGGGGTGGCTGTGCCGCAGGTCCGCGGTGAGGACGGTGTTGTCGCCAAATCCATTCGCCGTGAGCCATCGATAACAACGGCGTGGTCCGAAGCGCTGCTTGGAGGAACACTAGCCGCCCGAATGGGATTGGGTGAAATCGTCGATAAGGCTTCATTGTACCGGGATGGCGGACGTATCGAATGGGCCACCGGTGCTATCTTGCTGGTCACGGCCCATGCCCGCGCAGTGATTGGCGACTGGGATGACAGCTTCTTCCTCTACAGTGAGGAGGTCGACTATCTTCAGCGCGTTCGAGCTGCAGGACTGGATGTGGTCTATATTCCCTCGTCTCAGGCCGTCCATATTGGCGGGGATTATCACAGCAGCGATTTTCTCACCGCGCTCATGACGACCAATCGCATCAAATACTACCGTCGCCATCACGGCGCATTCGCCTCGGCATTGTTCCGATCGGGCATCATCGCCGGAGAAGCGATGCGCATGGCGATGAAATCGGGCCATCGCGCTGCCGCGTTGAGCGCTGCACTCGGCCGTTAGCCGCGCCCAGCTCGCGGCCACGCGGGCAGTTCAGAACTCTTGTTCGGGCTCACCAGCGAATCACGCGGCGGACCAACCTCTATACTCCCCTTCAATTTCTGTATTTTTTGGCATGCTTGGTAAGCAGCCCGCGGCCGAAAACGCGGTTGATCCAACCGTTCATAAATCCCTATGGTTGCGTAGAATAAATTTTCTAAAAAAAAGATACGAGCTTTTCCTCGCCTGCGGCGTCATTGAGCTTCTGAAATTCTTCAGCAATTTTTTGCAAGTCTTTTCAGAGGGATTGCCACACGTCAGGTTGTATTTTTGCGTAACGATTTAAAAAACCTGCGATATTTTAATTTCCGTTGAATGGCCAGAAATTTGGCAAGCATATCAAACGGAAGCGGCATTTTAAGGATTTTGCGGCAATATTAAGTCTGAAATTAGGCACCTTGCCCCAATATACCGGGTTAATTTTAACCTCGTTGCGCCATCTTAAAAGTTGCATTACTTCTCGCTGTTATAAGCTTGGCTTACCTAAAAAGAGGTAGCCGGCTTACCCGTAATACTATCTTGAAACGGGGTTAACGGCTGAGGAGAAAGGCGATAGCACAGTGGCACGAACACTACTGAACACAACCACCAGCGGTTTTTTGACTGAGGATGCCATTCAGGCGAATTCTCTCGACGTCATTGATCTGAACAAGGCGAGCGAGGATCAGCAATCAACGGTTCCATCCAAGACCACGTTCAATGACTCTGCCCATCTCGGCGATCACGAGGTGATGGAGGGGTTTAGCGCTCGTGACGTTGGCGATGAGAGCACTACCGCTGAACAGAATTCACTTCACTTCCTCAACAATTCATCATCCCAGGCAAATGCTGTCAGCTCTGAAAGTAGCTGGAGCGGCATCTCCAAGGCCGGCATGGCCGGCACGGCGATCGAAGCCGAGGAAACCGTCGGCGCTCCACCCGTGTTGAAATCCGCAGCCGCTATGAGCGCGTCGGCAAGCACCAGCGCGGCCACCGTTTCTTCCGCAGCCGGCACGAATGCCCCTACAGCGACAGCAGCGACAGCAGCGACAGCAGCGACAGCAGCGACAGCAGCGACAGCAGCGACAGGGTTTCCCGACGAGACCAATACCGGCGTCAAGGCCGGAGTCCCGATGACGAAATATACGGGCTCGCTTCATATTACGACGGACAACGCCGTCATCAGCAATATGGAAGTGACTGGTGATATCATCATCGATGCCAAGAATGTTACGCTGAGCAACATCAAGCTCATCTCCAATACGGAGTGGCATGTCCTCAGGGTCATGGATGATGCGACCGGCTTTACGCTCAAGGACAGCGAAATCGACGGGCGTGGCTTGAGCGATAATGGCGTTTACGGCCATGGGACGTTCTTGCGCAACAACATTCATGATGTCGAGAACGGCATGACCCTGTGGGGGCCTTCCTCCGTTCAAGACAATTACATTCACAACCTTCGGAATGGAAAAGCAGACCCGCACTACGACGGCATTCAAGTCAACGGCGGGCGCGATATCGATTTCATCCACAACACGATCATCAACGACCACAACCAGACAGCCGCCTTGATGCTGGAAAACACCTTCGGTGGCCTCGCCAACATCACGGTCGACAACAACCGATTGGTGGGTGGCGGCTATACCGTCTATCTCGACGGGCGTAAAGGCGGCGGTGCCGTTGTTGAAAACACGATCAAGATTACCAACAACCAGATCGGCGGCGGCTACTGGGGCGATTTTTCGCTATATGGCAGCAAGCCGATCCTATCCGGCAACACGGGTCTGAGCACGGTGCCGCAGCCTCCCGTTCCTACTGGCGCGACAAGCGGGGATGACATTCTCACCGGCACGGCAGGGATCGACTCGATTGACGGCCTTGCCGGTAAC
>NZ_CAXUPW020000026.1:0-17890 GCF_964252935.1 Rhizobium sp. LjRoot98 | reverse complement strand
CGGCGATAGCAAGAACTGAAAAGGGCCCCGCTGGCAACAGCGGGGTTTTTTGTTATCTGGCAACAGATGGCATCATGTTGTTTGCTGCTGCGCCCGGAAACCTTGCGCGGCATGAATTGATCGTAGCCTGGTCTGGAGAGTGACCCTTGTGGCGCTCGAAGGGGCAGGGGCATAGCGGAATGACGGGCATGCAAGCGCCTGCACGGGGTTGTGACCGAACGGAGGATGTCATGGGCAAGAGAATTCTGTTTACCGGTGGTGCAGGCAAGGCAGGTCGCCACGCTGTGCCGTATCTCGTTGAGGCGGGCTATGAGGTGCATAATGTCGACCTGGCGCCACTGGAGAGCCCGGGCGTCACCAATCTGATCGCCGACATCACCGATAGCGGTCAGATGTTCAATGTCATGTCGATGCACCGGGATTTCCCCGATATGGAACAGGGGAAGGGGCCGCAGCCATTTGATGCGGTGGTTCATTTCGCCGCCGTGCCGCGCATCCTGATCAAGCCGGACAACGAAACCTTCCGCATCAACACGATGGGCACCTACAACGTCATCGAGGCGGCAGTGAAGCTCGGTATCCGCAAGATCATCATTGCCTCCAGCGAGACCACCTACGGCGTCTGCTTTGCCGAAGGTCATCGCGACTTTCATCAGTTCCCCCTGGATGAGGACTATGACGTTAATCCGATGGATTCCTACGGGCTGTCGAAGGTGGTGAACGAGAAGACGGCGCGTGCCTTTGCCGAACGCTCCGGGGCCGATATCTATGCGCTGAGGATAGGCAATGTCATCGAGCCGCACGAATACGCGCGATTCCCGGCCTATTTCGCCAATCCGGAAATCCGCAAACGCATCGCCTGGAGCTATATTGACGCCCGCGATCTCGGGCAGATCGTCAAGCTCTGCGTCGAGAAGGACGGGCTCGGTTTCCAGGTTTTCAATGCAGTCAATGATACGGTGTCGGCCAATACGCCGACGCGGGAACTGGCGGTGCGGTATTTTCCAGGCGTGCCGTTCACCCGCGAGATTGGTGAGTTCGAGAGCTTGCTTTCGAACCGGAAGATCCGCGAAGTGCTGGGGTTCCGGGAGGAGCATGACTGGCGTCAATACGTCGAAGTCTAGACTGTGGATATCAGGCCGGGAAAAACGGGACCGGATGCGGATTTCTTTTCTTTTTTCGCGCAAAGACGCTTGTCAATTCCGGTCAAACTGAATAATAACCCGCTGACTTCATGTGGCGCTTCGCATTTTGCATCTGGCGCTGCTGGTCTAGGGGTATAGCTCAGTTGGTAGAGCGGCGGTCTCCAAAACCGCAGGTCGTAAGTTCGAGCCTTACTGCCCCTGCCATTCAATTCGGTACATATCAAGCCGCAGCGAGCTGGCACACTATACAGGGAGAAGGCTTGTCTTTTCCGGCTAATTTCGCAAAAAGATCGTTGACCTCTTGTGATTTATAGAATCGGTCTTTATGTAGGGTTCAAACAGACACGCGGCGCGTGGGGCTGATCGTCAGCTTTACGGGCCGTTAAGGCGTGAGCATTCAATGGCATCCAAAACAAATCCATTTACGTTTCTGCAGCAGGTTCGTGCTGAGACGGCGAAAGTCACTTGGCCTTCACGGCGCGAGACGATGATCTCGACGCTGATGGTATTCGTCATGGTGTTCTTTGCGGCGATCTTCTTTTTTGCTGCGGACCAACTGATGGGCTGGCTGATTGGCCTCGTCCTGAATGCTGGCGTCTGAACGGTTGGGGATGAATATGGCAGCGCGTTGGTACATCGTTCACGCCTACTCGAATTTCGAGAAGAAGGTCGCTGAATCGATCGAGGAGAAGGCCAAGCAGAAGGGCTTGAGCCATCTGTTTGAAAAGATTCTCGTTCCGACCGAGAAGGTCGTTGAAGTTCGTCGTGGCCGCAAGGTCGATGCCGAGCGCAAGTTTTTTCCGGGTTACGTGCTTGTGCGCGCCAATCTGACGGATGAGGCCTATCACCTCATCAAGAATACGCCCAAGGTTACGGGCTTCCTCGGTTCCGACAACAAGCCGGTTCCGATCCCGGATTTCGAAGCCGAGCGCATTCTCGGTCAGGTTCAGGACGGTGTAGATCGTCCGAAGCCTTCGATTTCCTTTGAGGTCGGTGAGCAGGTACGCGTCTCCGACGGTCCGTTCGCATCGTTCAACGGTATCGTTCAGGACGTTGACGAGGAGCGTTCGCGCCTCAAGGTTGAAGTGTCGATCTTCGGCCGCGCTACGCCGGTTGATCTTGAGTACGCTCAGGTCGAAAAAGTCTGATTTCAGAATGCCGCAGCGCCGGGATTGTCTGGCTGCGCGGCATTCTTTTGTTTCCGGATGGTTTTATCCGGTAAAGGCGGGGCAACCCGCAATCCGCGTGGAAGGGTAAGGGTCTTAGCCGGATCCGGTTCCGCACCACGCAACCGCAGCCGCCGCGCTTTTCGAGCGTGGCATGAAGGGCCGGGAAACCGGCCAGAACATTTCCGGTTCCGATCTGCCATTGGCGGGGAGGGAGCCTGGAAAACCATAAAGGCAGAGAGATATGGCTAAGAAAGTTGCAGGCCAGCTCAAGCTTCAGGTCAAGGCAGGATCGGCAAACCCGTCCCCGCCAATCGGCCCGGCGCTTGGTCAGCGTGGCATTAACATCATGGAATTCTGCAAGTCGTTCAATGCGGCTACGCAGGAAATGGAAAAGGGCATGCCGATCCCGGTCGTCATCACCTATTACCAGGACAAGTCCTTCACTTTCGTCATGAAGCAGCCGCCAGTCAGCTACTTCCTGAAGAAGGAAGCAAAGCTCACCTCGGGTTCGAAGACCCCGGGCAAGGGAGCTGCTGCAGGTAAGCTCACCAAGGCTCAGATCAAGTCGATCGCCGAAGCCAAGATGAAGGACCTGAACGCAGCCGATATCGAAGGCGCAATGACCATGATCGAGGGCTCCGCCCGCGCCATGGGTCTGGAAGTGGTGGCGTAACATGGCAAAGCTTGCAAAGCGTGTACAGAAGACCCGCGAAGGCATCGATCCGACGAAGCTCGTTGCTCTGTCGGAAGCCATCACCCTGGTGAAGGCCCGTGCGATCGCAAAGTTCGACGAAACCATCGAAGTTGCGATGAACCTCGGTGTTGATCCGCGTCATGCCGACCAGATGGTCCGTGGCGTTGTCAACCTGCCGAACGGCACTGGCCGTGACGTTCGCGTTGCCGTGTTCGCACGTGGCGCCAAGGCTGATGAAGCTAAGGCTGCCGGCGCAGACATCGTCGGTGCGGAAGACCTGGTTGACATCGTTCAGGGCGGCAAGATCGATTTCGATCGCTGCATCGCCACTCCGGACATGATGCCGCTCGTCGGCCGTCTCGGCAAGGTACTCGGCCCGCGTGGCATGATGCCGAACCCGAAGGTCGGAACCGTCACCATGGACGTCGCCGGTGCTGTCAAGGCATCGAAGGGCGGCGCCGTTGAGTTCCGCGTCGAAAAGGCCGGTATCGTTCACGCTGGCATCGGCAAGGCATCGTTCGATGCTGCTGCTCTTGAAGAAAACATCCGCGCTTTCGCTGATGCGGTCATCAAGGCAAAGCCGGCTGGCGCCAAGGGCAACTACGTCAAGCGCGTCGCGATTTCCTCGACCATGGGTCCAGGCGTCAAGATCGACCCGTCGACGGTTAGCGCCGCTTAATCAGTTTATCCGGGCCTCGGTCCGGTCACAGATTTCCGGCTCCTCGGAGCCGGAAATTCCGGGATCAAACCCGGAACTCCTGTCCGAGATTGCAGGTGGTTATCCCTTAATCACTTCAGCCTGCATGAGATGGGTGAGTCCCGAATTTCATTTGACGCACGCAAGTGTGGAAATTCGGTTCGAACCTCGGCTTGCCTTGTGAACGCTGCGAAGCGTCCGCAGGGGACAGGATCCTCGAGCGTCGCCTGAGATCACCTTGATTTCTTGCGGCAAAGGCAAACCGACTGGGCTGTGTATTGCGGTCCAGTCAACTGGAGATAGGCAGTGGAAAGAGCGGAAAAACGCGAATTCGTCACGGAGCTGAACGAGTCCTTCAAGGGCGCCGGTTCGGTTGTCGTGGCCCACTATGCTGGTGTCACAGTCGCACAGATGAACGACTTCCGTTCGAAGATGCGCGCTGCTGGCGGCACCGTCAAAGTCGCGAAAAACCGCCTGGCCAAGATCGCCCTTCAGGGTACGGAAGCCGAAGGGATGTCCAATCTCTTCAAGGGCCAGACGCTGGTAGCATTCAGCGCCGACCCGATCACGGCTCCTAAGGTTCTCATGGACTTCGCCAAGACCAACGACAAGATCGTTGTTCTGGGTGGCGCCATGGGCGCAACCACGCTGTCCGCGGATGCAGTCAAGTCGCTTGCGACCCTGCCGTCGCTGGACGAGCTGCGTGCAAAGCTGCTGGGTATGATTCAGACCCCGGCAACGCGCATCGCATCGGTTGTTGCAGCACCGGCAAGCCAGCTTGCCCGCGTGTTCGCAGCCTACGCCAAGAAGGACGAAGAAGCCGCATAAGGCGGTTTTTCGTTGTTATATCAAACCAAGTTCGAACCGAATAAAAGGAACTATAAAATGGCTGATCTCTCTAAGATCGTTGAAGACCTGTCCTCGTTGACCGTTCTGGAAGCTGCAGAACTGTCGAAGCTTCTTGAAGAAAAGTGGGGCGTTTCCGCTGCTGCTCCGGTAGCCGTTGCTGCTGCTGGCGGCGCTGGCGTTGCTGCTGCTGCTGAAGAAGAAAAGACTGAGTTTGACGTCATCCTCGCTGATGCCGGCGCAAACAAGATCAACGTCATCAAGGAAGTCCGCGCGATCACAGGCCTCGGCCTGAAGGAAGCCAAGGATCTCGTTGAAGCTGCTCCGAAGGCCGTCAAGGAAGGCGTTTCCAAGGCTGAAGCTGCAGACCTCAAGAAGAAGCTCGAAGAAGCTGGCGCCAAGGTTGACGTCAAGTAATTCTGCTTGTTTTAAAGGAGAGGTGGCCATGAAAATGGCCGCCTCTCTTTGACCGCTTTCTGAACATATTACCCAAAAGCCCATTGAAAACGGCTTTTGGGTAATGGGTTCTTCAAGAGGATAGTCCCGAACCAGGAACAGCACAGCAATCCGCGCTGAGCGTTTTTGGGGGCTGGACGAGATTGAACAATCCATTGATTGACGGGGTCGACTGGCCATCGGTTCCCGTCCGTTGCAGGCCCGGATGCAAAATTTGAAGGAGCGACGATGGCTCAGACCCTTTCTTTCAATGGTCGTAGGCGCGTACGCAAGTTTTTTGGTAAAATTCCCGAAGTCGCAGAAATGCCGAACCTCATCGAGGTTCAGAAGGCATCCTACGATCAGTTCCTCATGGTCGACGAGCCGCAAGGCGGCCGTCCGGACGAGGGGCTTCAGTCTGTTTTCAAGTCGGTTTTCCCGATCACCGATTTCTCCGGCGCTTCGATGCTCGAATTCGTGTCCTACGAGTTCGAACAGCCGAAGTTCGACGTCGAGGAATGCCGTCAGCGCGATCTGACCTACGCAGCGCCGCTCAAGGTGACGCTGCGCCTCATCGTGTTTGATATTGACGAGGATACGGGCGCCAAGTCGATCAAGGACATCAAGGAACAGAACGTTTACATGGGCGACATGCCGCTCATGACCAACAACGGTACGTTCATCGTCAACGGCACCGAGCGCGTCATCGTCTCCCAGATGCACCGTTCGCCGGGCGTGTTCTTCGACCACGACAAGGGCAAGAGCCACTCCTCGGGCAAGCTGCTGTTTGCTGCCCGCGTCATTCCGTATCGCGGCTCCTGGCTCGACATCGAATTCGATGCCAAGGACGTTGTGCACGCCCGTATCGACCGCCGCCGCAAGATTCCGGTGACGTCGCTGCTGATGGCGCTCGGCATGGACGGCGAGGAAATCCTCGATACGTTCTACACCAAGTCGCTCTACCAGCGTGACGGCAAGGGCTGGCGCATTCCGTTCCAGCCGGACGTCTTGAAGGGCCAGAAGGCCTTGTCCGACCTGATCGACGCCGACACCGGCGAAGTGGTCGTGGAATCCGGCAAGAAGCTGACCCCGCGTCTGTTGAAGCAGCTCACCGAAAAGGGCCTCAAGGCCATCAAGGCGACCGATGACGAACTTTACGGCAACTTCCTGGCCGAAGACCTCGTCAACATGTCGACCGGTGAGATCTTCCTCGAAGCCGGCGATGAAATCGACGAGAAGACGCTCGGCGTCATCCTCGGTGCTGGTTTCGACGAAATCCCGATCCTCGACATCGACCATATCAATGTCGGTGCCTACATCCGCAACACGCTTTCGGTCGACAAGAACGAAAACCGTCAGGATGCGCTGTTCGATATCTACCGCGTCATGCGTCCCGGCGAGCCGCCGACCATGGATTCGGCTGAAGCCATGTTCAACACGTTGTTCTTCGATGCGGAGCGTTACGACCTGTCCGCCGTTGGCCGCGTGAAGATGAACATGCGTCTCGACGTGGATGCTGCCGATACGGTTCGTGTTCTGCGCAAGGAAGACATCCTGGCTGTTGTCCGGATGCTCGTGGACCTGCGTGACGGCAAGGGCGAAATCGACGACATCGACAACCTCGGCAACCGCCGTGTGCGTTCGGTCGGCGAATTGATGGAAAATCAGTATCGCCTCGGTCTGCTGCGCATGGAGCGTGCGATCAAGGAACGCATGTCGTCGATCGAAATCGACACTGTCATGCCGCAGGACCTGATCAACGCCAAGCCGGCTGCTGCCGCTGTTCGCGAGTTCTTCGGTTCCTCGCAGCTGTCGCAGTTCATGGACCAGGTGAACCCGCTGTCGGAAATCACCCACAAGCGCCGTCTTTCGGCTCTTGGACCGGGCGGTCTGACGCGCGAACGCGCCGGCTTCGAAGTCCGCGACGTTCACCCGACCCATTACGGCCGTATCTGCCCGATCGAAACGCCGGAAGGCCCGAACATCGGTCTGATCAACTCGCTGGCGACCTTTGCCCGCGTCAACAAGTATGGCTTCATCGAAAGCCCTTACCGCAAGATCGTTGACGGTAAGGTCACTAAGGATGTCGTCTATCTGTCGGCGATGGAAGAAGCCAAGTATCACGTGGCCCAGGCCAACTCCGAACTCAACGACGACCAGTCCTTCGTTGAAGAATTCGTTGTTTGCCGTCACGCTGGCGACGTTATGCTCGCTCCGCGCGATGTCGTGAACCTGATGGACGTTTCGCCAAAGCAGCTCGTTTCTGTTGCTGCGGCGCTCATTCCGTTCCTGGAAAACGACGACGCCAACCGCGCTCTGATGGGTTCCAACATGCAGCGTCAGGCCGTGCCTCTGCTGCGTGCGGAAGCACCGTTCGTCGGTACCGGCATGGAGCCGATCGTGGCTCGCGACTCCGGCGCTGCCATCGCTGCCCGTCGTGGCGGCGTGGTCGACCAGGTCGATGCGACCCGTATCGTTATCCGTGCGACGGAAGATCTCCAGGCCGGCAAGTCCGGCGTTGACATCTACCGCCTGCAGAAGTTCCAGCGTTCCAACCAGAACACCTGCGTCAACCAGCGCCCGCTGGTCACCGTCGGTGACATCCTGAACAAGGGCGACATCATCGCTGACGGTCCCTCGACCGATCTCGGTGACCTGGCTCTCGGCCGCAACGCGCTCGTCGCGTTCATGCCGTGGAACGGTTACAACTACGAGGACTCGATCCTTCTGTCCGAGCGCATCGTTCGCGATGACGTGTTCACCTCCATCCACATCGAAGAATTCGAAGTGATGGCGCGCGACACCAAGCTTGGTCCGGAAGAAATCACCCGCGACATTCCGAACGTTTCGGAAGAAGCGCTGAAGAACCTCGACGAAGCCGGTATCGTCTACATCGGCGCCGAAGTGGCTCCTGGCGACATTCTGGTCGGCAAGATCACCCCGAAGGGCGAAAGCCCGATGACGCCGGAAGAAAAGCTTCTGCGCGCCATCTTCGGTGAAAAGGCGTCCGACGTCCGCGACACCTCCATGCGTATGCCTCCGGGCACCTTCGGCACCATCGTCGAAGTTCGCGTCTTCAACCGTCACGGCGTGGAAAAAGACGAACGTGCGATGGCGATCGAGCGGGAAGAGATCGAGCGTCTTGCCAAGGACCGCGACGACGAACAGGCGATCCTCGATCGCAACGTCTACTCGCGTCTCCTCGACATGCTGCGCGGCCAGGTCGCTGTTGCCGGTCCGAAGGGCTTCAAGAAGGGCACCGAACTTTCGAACGCCGTCATTTCCGAATATCCCCGCTCGCAGTGGTGGATGTTTGCGACGGAAGACGAAAAGGCTCAGGGCGAAGTCGAAGCTCTGCGTGGCCAGTACGACGAATCCAAGTCGCTGCTCGAGCATCGCTTCATGGACAAGGTCGAAAAGGTTCAGCGTGGCGACGAAATGCCTCCGGGCGTCATGAAGATGGTCAAGGTCTTCGTCGCTGTGAAGCGCAAGATCCAGCCAGGCGACAAGATGGCTGGCCGTCACGGCAACAAGGGTGTGGTTTCTCGCATCGTGCCGATCGAAGACATGCCGTTCCTGGAAGATGGTACGCATGTTGACGTCGTGCTCAATCCGCTGGGCGTGCCTTCGCGCATGAACGTTGGCCAGATCCTTGAAACCCATCTGGGTTGGGCCTGCGCCGGCATGGGCAAGCAGATCGGTCAGATGCTCGACGCCTATAAGGCAGGCGACAGCATCCAGCCGCTGCGCGATACCATTGACAGCGTCATTGGTTCCGGTCCGAAGGGCGAGCCGATCAAGGACTACGACGATGAATCCATCGTCCGTCTGGCCGAGCAGACCCGCCGCGGCGTGTCGATCGCAACGCCTGTCTTCGACGGTGCTGTCGAAGCCGACGTCAACGAGATGCTGGAACAGGCAGGCCTGAAGGTTTCGGGTCAGTCGACGCTGTATGATGGCCGTACCGGCGATCAGTTCGACCGTCAGGTGACGGTCGGCTACATCTACATGCTGAAGCTGAACCACCTTGTGGACGACAAGATCCACGCCCGTTCGATCGGTCCTTACTCGCTCGTCACTCAGCAGCCGCTCGGTGGTAAGGCGCAGTTCGGCGGTCAGCGCTTCGGGGAAATGGAAGTCTGGGCTCTGGAAGCTTACGGCGCCGCCTACACCCTGCAGGAAATGCTGACGGTGAAGTCCGACGACGTGGCCGGCCGTACCAAGGTCTACGAAGCGATCGTCCGCGGAGACGACACCTTCGAAGCCGGTATTCCGGAGAGCTTCAACGTTCTCGTCAAGGAAATGCGCTCGCTGGGTCTTTCTGTCGAACTGGAGAACTCCAAGCTCGACGAACTCACGACGGCGACGCAGCTGCCGGACGCGGCCGAGTAAGACATCAGGGTGCGTGCCGCTTTTAAAAAGGCGGCGCGCACCGTTTCCACCCGATCCCGCGTTGGCGGGGCAGGGTAGGAAATACGGCCGCATTTGATGCGGTTTTATCCGTTTCGAGCAGGAGCCGGCGCCCGGGAATTGCCGCGCTCTCTGCCAAGCTCAGGGCGATAGCCCATAAAGGAGATAGGCATGAACCAAGAGGTCATGAACCTTTTCAATCCGCAGGTGCCTGCGCAGACCTTCGATTCCATCCGGATCTCGATTGCGTCGCCGGAGAAGATTCTCTCCTGGTCCTACGGTGAGATCAAGAAGCCGGAAACCATCAACTACCGCACGTTCAAGCCGGAACGCGACGGCCTGTTCTGCGCGCGCATCTTTGGCCCGATCAAGGACTATGAGTGCCTGTGCGGCAAGTACAAGCGCATGAAGTACAAGGGCATCATCTGCGAAAAGTGCGGCGTCGAAGTGACGTTGTCGCGCGTTCGCCGTGAGCGCATGGGGCATATCGAGCTTGCCGCTCCGGTCGCCCATATCTGGTTCCTGAAGTCCCTGCCGAGCCGCATCGCGACGCTGCTCGACATGACGCTGAAGGATATCGAGCGCGTCCTCTATTTCGAAAACTACATCGTCACCGAGCCAGGCCTGACTTCTCTCAAGGAAAATCAGCTTCTCTCGGAAGAAGAATACATGATCGCCGTCGACGAGTTCGGCGAAGATCAGTTCACGGCGATGATCGGTGCTGAAGCCATCTACGAGATGCTGGCCTCGATGAATCTCGAAAAGATCGCCGGCGATCTGCGTTCGGAAATGGCTGACACCACGTCCGAGCTGAAGCAGAAGAAGCTGATGAAGCGCCTGAAGATCGTTGAGAACTTCATGGAATCCGGCAACCGTCCGGAATGGATGATCATGAAGGTCGTTCCGGTGATCCCGCCGGATCTGCGTCCGCTGGTTCCGCTGGACGGCGGCCGTTTCGCGACGTCCGACCTCAACGACCTCTATCGCCGCGTCATCAACCGGAACAACCGGTTGAAGCGCCTGATCGAGCTGCGTGCGCCTGGCATCATCATCCGCAACGAAAAGCGCATGCTGCAGGAATCCGTTGACGCCCTGTTTGACAACGGCCGCCGCGGCCGCGTCATCACCGGTGCCAACAAGCGTCCGCTGAAGTCGCTGTCCGACATGCTCAAGGGCAAGCAGGGCCGCTTCCGTCAGAACCTGCTCGGCAAGCGCGTCGACTATTCCGGCCGTTCGGTTATCGTGACCGGCCCGGAACTGAAGCTGCACCAGTGCGGTCTGCCGAAGAAGATGGCGCTCGAACTGTTCAAGCCATTCATCTACGCCCGCCTCGACGCCAAGGGTTATTCCTCGACCGTCAAGCAGGCCAAGAAGCTGGTTGAAAAGGAAAAGCCGGAAGTCTGGGATATTCTCGACGAGGTTATCCGCGAGCATCCGGTTCTCCTGAACCGCGCTCCGACGCTGCACCGCCTGGGCATCCAGGCCTTCGAACCGACCCTGGTCGAAGGCAAGGCGATCCAGCTGCATCCGCTCGTCTGCACGGCGTTCAACGCCGACTTCGACGGTGACCAGATGGCCGTTCACGTCCCGCTGTCGCTGGAAGCGCAGCTGGAAGCGCGCGTGCTCATGATGTCGACGAACAACATTCTGCACCCGGCAAACGGCGCGCCGATCATCGTTCCGTCGCAGGACATGGTTCTCGGCCTCTACTATCTGTCGATCCTGAACCAGAACGAGCCGGGCGAAGGCATGGCCTTCTCCGATCTCGGCGAACTGCATCACGCGCTTGAAACCAAGTCGGTGACGCTGCACGCCAAGATCCGTGGCCGCTTCAAGACCGTCGATGCCGAAGGCAAGCCGGTTTCGAAGATCTATGAAACCACGCCTGGCCGTATGCTCATCGGCGAACTTCTGCCGAAGAACGCCAACGTGCCGTTCGACGTCTGCAACCAGGAACTGACCAAGAAGAACATCTCCAAGATGATCGACACGGTCTACCGTCATTGCGGCCAGAAGGACACGGTCATTTTCTGCGACCGCATCATGCAGCTCGGCTTCGCCCATGCCTGCCGAGCCGGCATTTCGTTCGGCAAGGACGACATGGTCATTCCGGATACCAAGGCCAAGATCGTCGGCGACACCGAAAGCCTGGTGAAGGAATACGAACAGCAGTACAATGACGGCCTGATCACTCAGGGCGAAAAGTACAACAAGGTGGTCGACGCCTGGGGTAAGGCAACGGACAAGGTCGCCGAAGACATGATGGCCCGCATCAAGGCCGTTGAGTTCGACCCGGCAACCGGCCGGCAGAAGCCGATGAACGCCATCTATATGATGTCGCACTCCGGCGCCCGTGGTTCTCCGAACCAGATGCGTCAGCTGGGCGGCATGCGCGGCCTGATGGCCAAGCCGTCGGGTGAAATCATCGAGACGCCGATCATCTCGAACTTCAAGGAAGGCCTGACCGTTAACGAGTACTTCAACTCGACCCACGGTGCCCGTAAGGGTCTCGCAGACACCGCCTTGAAGACCGCAAACTCCGGTTACCTGACACGCCGTCTCGTCGACGTCGCGCAGGATTGCATCGTCAATTCGACGGATTGCGGTACCGAAACCGGCCTCACCATGACCGCCATCGTCGATGCCGGTCAGGTTGTTGCCTCCATCGGTGCCCGTGTTCTCGGCCGTACCGCACTCGACAATATCGATCATCCGGTTACCGGCGATCGCATCGTCGACGCTGGCAAGATGATCCTCGAAGCCGATGTCGTCGAAATCGAAAAGGCTGGCATCCAGTCGATCCGTATTCGCTCGGCACTGACCTGCGAAATCCAGACCGGCGTCTGCGGCGTCTGCTACGGCCGTGACCTTGCCCGCGGTACTCCTGTCAACATGGGTGAAGCGGTCGGTGTTATCGCTGCTCAGTCGATCGGTGAACCGGGCACCCAGCTCACCATGCGTACGTTCCACCTTGGTGGCACGGCGACGGTTGTCGACAGCTCGTTCCTGGAAGCGTCGTACGAAGGTACGATCCAGATCAAGAACCGCAACATGCTGCGCAACTCGGAAAACGTTCTCGTCGCAATGGGCCGCAACATGGCGATCCAGATTCTCGACGAACGTGGTGTCGAGCGGTCCTCGCAGCGTGTCGCCTACGGTTCGAAGATCTTTGTCGATGATGGTGACAAGGTGAAGCGCGGCCAGCGTCTGGCCGAGTGGGACCCCTACACACGCCCGATGATGACGGAAGTCGAAGGTACGGTTCATTTCGAAGATATCGTCGATGGTATCTCCGTTCTGGAAGCGACCGACGAAGCAACCGGCATCACCAAGCGTCAGGTTATCGATTGGCGTTCGACGCCACGCGGTATCGACCTGAAGCCGGCAATCGTCATCAAGGACAAGAACGGCGCAGTCATGAAGCTGTCGCGTGGTGGCGACGCCCGCTTCATGCTTTCGGTCGACGCCATTCTGTCGGTAGAGCCGGGCACCAAGGTCTCCCAGGGTGACGTGCTCGCACGTTCGCCGCTGGAAAGCGCCAAGACGAAGGACATCACCGGCGGTCTGCCGCGCGTTGCCGAACTCTTCGAAGCGCGCCGTCCGAAGGATCACGCGATCATCGCCGAAATCGATGGTACGATCCGCTTCGGCCGCGACTACAAGAACAAGCGCCGCGTGCTGATCGAGCCTGCGGAAGACGGTGTAGAGCCGGTCGAGTACCTGATCCCGAAGGGCAAGCCCTTCCATCTTCAGGATGGCGACTATATCGAAAAGGGTGACTACATCCTCGACGGTAACCCGGCACCGCATGACATCCTGGCGATCAAGGGTGTGGAGGCACTTGCTTCCTACCTGGTCAACGAAATCCAGGAAGTCTATCGTCTGCAGGGCGTTGTGATCAACGACAAGCACATCGAGGTGATCGTTCGCCAGATGCTGCAGAAGGTGGAAGTGACCGACGCCGGTGACTCGACCTATATCGTTGGCGACAGCGTCGACCGCATCGAACTGGAAGATGTCAACGATCAGCTGATCGAACAGGGCAAGAAGCCGGCTTACGGCGATCCGGTTCTGCTCGGCATCACCAAGGCATCGCTGCAGACGCCGTCGTTCATCTCGGCCGCTTCCTTCCAGGAAACGACCAAGGTGCTGACGGAAGCTGCGATCGCCGGCAAGACCGACGGCCTGCAGGGTCTGAAGGAAAACGTCATCGTCGGCCGCCTTATCCCGGCCGGTACCGGTGGCACCATGACCCAGATCCGCCGTATTGCGACCGCGCGCGACGAGATGATCCTCGAAGAGCGCCGCAAGGGAACGGGTGCCGACGCTGCAACGCCGATGCTGGCCGACATGGCAGCCAAGGAAGAAGCAGCAGCCGAATAAGGCTGAAAAGGCGAGGGCGGTTCTGCCGCCCTTGGTCTCCCATTGAAAAAGCCGCCCGGATCGCTCCGGGCGGCTTTTTGCATTCTCGCTATCGGCGTCCGCCGATGACACCCCTTTCGGTCAACCGAACTTGATGATCGCGACTTCACCGGTGAGCGCGCCCTGGTAGGCGGAGGCGTGCGGCTCATCGTCCGGTGCATCGGTCAAGGTGCCGATCTGGTCGAGGTCTGCTTCGAGGAAACCTTCCTCGGCCAGTGCATTCAAGGCTTCACGCACGGCGGTGTCGTCGTCGGGTGCGCGCAGCATCACGTGGATGTCCACGCCCTCTTTGTCGCCATCCTGCTCATACGCCTTGCCGATGATGATGAAGACCATCGGTCCGTCGAGATTGTTGTCGTTGTCCGGCTTGGCAGTCATGGCTCATTCCTCTTTCGAAAGCTCTATTCTGTGACATTACAGCGTATTGCCGCAGCGCGCGCCGGAAAAAACACTGTTCCACGACGAATCGTCGAGACTTGGGGGGAGGGCGATTCCCCCGGTTCTTGCCGAATTGCAGAATTGCTTTATGATTCTTTAAGTTGAGAAGCCTGCTCCGGCGATTCCGCCTTTCGGGAGCAGGGGCGAGCTCCTCTTTGCCCGGCAAAGCCTTGTTTTGCAGGCATGACAGCCCTGCGCGTCCGGGAATATTTGTTAATTCCCCTTGACGGGACACCCCGAAATCAGTACACCCCGCCCCATCGGAGCCTATGTGAGGCTGGCTGGTTCGGAACGTCATGTTCTGGAGTTCGCCTCAAACAAGGTTCGAAACGCACGCTGAAGACCAAAATGCTGGACGCAAGACGCTGAAATAACAGTGTCCTCTGCTTTTTTGCGGGCCATCTGCTGAAAAGTGGATCGGTCCTCGTTTTGCGCATTTATAGCGTTCGAAACCGCCGGCGACGGCATTGATCCGCCCGCAAGGGTATTGAGACAGAATTGTAAGGGATGGTTATATGCCTACCGTAAACCAGCTGATCCGCAAGCCGCGTCAGGCACAGGTAAAGCGTAATAAGGTTCCTGCTTTGCAGGAAAACCCGCAGAAGCGTGGCGTTTGCACCCGCGTTTATACGACGACCCCGAAGAAGCCGAACTCGGCTCTGCGTAAGGTTGCCAAGATCCGCCTCACCAACGGCTTCGAAGTCATCGGCTACATTCCGGGCGAGGGTCACAACCTTCAGGAACACTCCGTTGTCATGATCCGCGGCGGCCGTGTAAAGGACTTGCCGGGCGTTCGTTACCACATCATTCGCGGCGTTCTCGATACCCAGGGTGTCAAGAATCGTAAGCAGCGCCGTTCGAAGTATGGTGCGAAGCGTCCGAAGTAATTCGGGTTCCACAGTTTAAGGCGCTGCGCGAGGTTCTCCGCGTGTTAAGGCGCCCGTTCAAAGTTGAGAGACAAAAGTATGTCACGTCGTCATAGTGCAGAAAAGCGCGAGATCAATCCGGACCCGAAGTTCGGCGATCTGGTTGTCACCAAGTTCATGAATGCTATCATGCTTCATGGTAAGAAGTCGGTCGCTGAAAGCATCGTTTACGGTGCATTCGATCTCGTTCAGGGCAAGCTGAAGCAGGAGCCGGTCACCGTGTTCCATTCCGCGCTCGACAATATCGCTCCGCACGTCGAAGTCCGTTCGCGCCGCGTTGGTGGTGCAACCTATCAGGTTCCGGTCGATGTTCGTCCCGAACGCCGCCAGGCTCTTGCCATTCGCTGGCTGATCGCTGCTGCCCGCAAGCGCAACGAAACCACCATGATCGATCGCCTCTGCGGCGAACTCATGGATGCTGCGAACAACCGTGGTAGCGCCGTCAAGAAGCGCGAAGACACGCACAAGATGGCCGACGCCAACCGCGCATTCTCGCATTACCGCTGGTAATCGACGAACAATTTTCGAAAGGCAGTCATATGGCTCGCGAATATAAAATCGAAGACTACCGTAATTTTGGTATCATGGCGCATATCGACGCCGGCAAGACCACGACGACCGAGCGGATTCTGTACTACACGGGCAAGTCGCACAAGATCGGCGAAGTCCATGACGGCGCTGCCACCATGGACTGGATGGAGCAGGAACAGGAACGCGGTATCACCATCACGTCCGCTGCTACCACGACCTTCTGGAAGGGCCGTGACGGCAAGATGCGCCGCTTCAACATCATCGACACCCCCGGCCACGTCGACTTCACCATTGAAGTCGAGCGTTCGCTGCGTGTTCTCGACGGTGCGATCGCCCTGCTCGACGCCAACGCTGGTGTAGAGCCGCAGACGGAAACCGTCTGGCGTCAGGCTGAAAAGTACAACGTCCCGCGGATGATCTTCTGCAACAAGATGGACAAGACCGGCGCCGATTTCTATCGCTCGGTTTCGATGATCAAGTCGCGCCTCGGTGCGATCCCGGTTGTCATGCAGCTGCCGATCGGCGCAGAAAGCGACTTCAAGGGCGTTATCGACCTGGTCGAAATGAACGCGCTCGTCTGGCGTGATGAATCGCTCGGCGCCCAGTGGGATGTCGTTGAAATCCCGGACGACATGAAGGAACAGGCTGCGGAATACCGCGAACTCCTCATCGAGACCGTTGTCGATATCGACGAAGCAGCAATGGAAAACTACTTGAACGGCGTCATGCCCGACAACGATCAGATCCGTGCGCTGGTTCGCCGTGGTACCATCGACGTGAAGTTTCACCCGATGTTCTGCGGTACGGCCTTCAAAAACAAGGGCGTTCAGCCTCTGCTCGACGCCGTCTGCGATTACCTGCCGTCGCCGCTCGACATTCCGTCGATCAAGGGCATCGACGTCAAGACCGAAGCCGAAATCGAACGTCATCCGTCCGATGACGAGCCGCTTTCGATGCTCGCGTTCAAGATCATGAACGACCCCTTCGTCGGTTCGCTCACCTTCGCCCGTATCTATTCCGGCAAGCTCGAAAAAGGCACGTCGGTCATGAACACGGTCAAGGAAAAGCGCGAGCGCGTTGGCCGTATGCTGCAGATGCATTCCAACTCCCGTGAAGACATCGAAGAAGCCTTTGCTGGCGACATCGTTGCTCTCGCGGGTCTCAAGGACACCACCACCGGCGACACGCTCTGCGATCCGCTGAAGCAGGTTATCCTTGAGCGTATGGAATTCCCCGAGCCGGTCATCCAGATCGCCATCGAGCCGAAGACCAAGAACGACCAGGAAAAGATGGGCCTCGCGCTGAACCGCCTGGCTGCTGAAGATCCGTCGTTCCGCGTCAAGACGGACGAAGAATCCGGTCAGACGATCATCGCCGGCATGGGCGAACTCCACCTCGACATTCTCGTCGACCGTATGCGTCGCGAATTCAAGGTTGAAGCTACCGTCGGTGCGCCGCAGGTTGCTTACCGTGAATCGATCACGAAGAAGCACGAAGAAGACTACACGCACAAGAAGCAGTCCGGTGGTACCGGTCAGTTCGCGCGCGTCAAGATCATCTTCGAACCGAACGATGAAGGCGATGACTTCAAGTTCGAGTCGAAGATTGTTGGTGGTGCAATTCCGAAGGAATACATCCCCGGCGTTCAGAAGGGCATCGAAAG
This sequence comes from Rhizobium sp. LjRoot98, assembly GCF_964252935.1. NCBI lineage: Bacteria > Pseudomonadati > Pseudomonadota > Alphaproteobacteria > Hyphomicrobiales > Rhizobiaceae > Rhizobium > Rhizobium sp. LjRoot98. The sequence goes on along the minus strand of NZ_CAXUPW020000026.1, from coordinate 514 downwards.
CGTTCTTTCTTCGGGTCCGCTGGCCGGCTTCCCGATGCTTGGCGTCAAGGCAACCCTGATCGACGGCGCATTCCACGATGTCGACTCCTCGGTTCTGGCGTTCGAAATCGCTTCGCGTGCCTGCTTCCGTGAAGCAGCCAAGAAGGCTGGTGCACAGCTGCTCGAGCCGATGATGAAGGTCGAAGTCGTGACGCCGGAAGATTACGTCGGTGACGTAATCGGCGATCTGAACTCGCGTCGCGGTCAGATCCAGGGCCAGGAAACGCGCGGCATCGCCGTCGTTATCAGCGCCAACGTACCGCTGGCCAACATGTTCAAGTACGTGGACAACCTGCGCTCGATGTCGCAGGGCCGTGCACAGTACACGATGACCTTCGACCACTATGCGCCGGTTCCTTCGAACGTGGCACAGGAAATCCAGGCGAAATACTCCGGTCAGAAGTGACCGGAGCCTAACGCCAGCTGACAGAAACAAGAGAATTACCCTTCGGGGTTACAAAACGGAGAGCCGGAA
>NZ_CAXUPW020000025.1:0-27341 GCF_964252935.1 Rhizobium sp. LjRoot98 | reverse complement strand
CATACTTAGAGGTGGCTCACTTCTCGGTGGAAAAACCGGCTCAGTTCCGCGTGAAAACCAACAAGCCAACTTTGATCGTGCACCTGCGTCATATATCAACATATGATATAGAACAAATCAAAACACAAGTGGTTCCGATCGAGAGGGTTCGCGAATTCGCGTAACCATAATCAGGAACACCTCCGAGAAGTTTCCAGTTTATCCGTTGAAATGGAGAAGCTATGAGCAAGCCCTGATTGCCGAAAGGCTTCCTCTGCCATTTGCTGGAACCTCTTCGCTTTGTTTGTACCGCTTTTGCCGTGGTCTCGCGATGGCTGGATCCTCCGCCCTTTCGCAAGGCAAGTAGAGATGCTTTGGGCTAAATCTCCCAGTGATTACGATAGTATTGTTATGCGTTATCAGCGTGTTATGGGCGGAGTTTATCGGCTATTCCGTTAATTTAGGATGTGGGGTGGGGGTCGTACTAGCTAGGAAAGGAGACCCAATTAGCTGTTTGCGTGACAGGTGCGGCCATCATGGCGTCATGTTAGATTTGGGCAAGTATCGCACCTGGGGTAAGGACGTCTATAGCTCCTCAGTCTGTCCAGCACTCGATGGCGGAAAGTGTAAGGGTGCAACTGCTGAGCCTGTGGTTGTTTCAAGTCTGATAGATATCTCAGCATCTTAGAGATTTCAGATAAGCACTAGTGGTTCGAATCCCGTCAAGGCGAACCCGTCCTGCAGCTTTGTCCGCCGCTGTTGTGTAAGTGCCATCCTAATCAGAGACGTGCAAGTAAACTACGGATCCCATCAGATTGAAACAGGTGACGCGTGCTTGGGTTCCCGCGCGTGCATCGATTGCTGCCCGCACGCGAGTGGGCACATGAGGCCCCCCGGGCAAGAATCTTGCATGAAGATTTTTCTCCGGCTGGCTAAACATCTTCTGGCATCAAATCGATGAAATCCTGTCAATTCATCTCGACACGAAGGGGCGTCTTCCATAGCGTCAAAGCTCACGGGTTGCGCATGACCATCAGGCCTTGTGCTGTTGCTGAACCGGAGCGCATTTTGACTGACAAGATTTCCACTCCCGACCTGCCGGAAGGCGACTACCCTTTCATCGACCGGCACTATCCGCTGGCAGAGCTGGCAATGATCGAAGTACCGGAAGCGCTGAAAACCCTCCTGATCGAGCAGGCTACGCGTAATGGTACCAGCATCGTCCGCGATGCCCCGACCGAACTCCGGTGCGTCAGCGAGCAGTTCGGAAATGCAACGTTCCTCATCTATTGGCCGTATGGGCATGACATGCACATGCTCGCGCCAGCGCAGTTCCGGAAGGGGAATGCGTGATGACCACGCCTCGTCAAATGTACAGGTCCGGCACGCACGTTCTCCCGGTTGAATCTGGACGATGACGTTCATTGAGCTGACGACCAGCCAATTGGTCGAACTACGTTTCATGCGAGGGTGTCAGTGAGGGAAATAGCTGCCGATAAGCTTGCTCAGGCTGACCTGATCGTCGACGCGATCTATCAGGGCGGGCGCAAGGGAAATGCCGGAGACGATCCGCTGCCGCGTCTGATGCGGGTCGACAGTCAGGGAGGGTTCCGTAAACGCGGCAAGGTCAAGGCAAAGCTCGAGATGCTGGTGCTGAGAACAAGCATGGACGATCCCGACTGGCCCGATGCGCTCGATGCCGATACCGGCGTCTTCACCTACTATGGCGACAACAAGGAGCCGGGGCGCGACCTGCATGAGACGGGCCGCGATGGCAATCTCATACTCAAGACAATATTCGAGGACAGCAGGTCGGGACAGGCCGGAAGGGAGGTGGTACCGCCCGTGTTCCTTTTTGCTAAGACCGGCACCTACCGCGACGTGAGATTTCTTGGGCTCGCGGTTCCCGGTGCAAGCGATCTTGATGCCTCGGAGGAGCTCGTGGCAATCTGGCGCAACGTCAAGAATGAGAGGTTTCAGAACTATCGTTCCCGATTTACCGTTCTGGACGCCGCAGTCATGTCTCGAAAATGGATCGACAGCATCATTACCGGCCAGCCGGATCACTCGCAGGCCCCGCCTGCCTGGCTTGCCTGGCGCAAGACGGGAAAGCGGACGCCACTCATCGCGGCTCGAACACTTGAATACAGGAGCCGCAGTGAACAGCTGCCCTCCGACAAGGAGGGCCAGGCCATGATGGAAGCCATCCGTGTTCACTTCAAGGGTCGCCCACACGCGTTCGAGTATTGTGCCGCTGCTTTAGCGCGTCTCATGGTCCCCGACATAGCTGCGCTTGACGTTACCCGGCCGTCTCGCGATGGAGGGCGTGACGCGGTTGGCCAGCTCAGGGTGGGGTCAGGTCCAAGCGGGATTCTTGTCGATTTCGCGCTGGAAGCAAAATGCTACGCCCCTCCAACGGCTGTTGGTGTCAAGGACATGTCCCGGCTGATCTCAAGGCTTCGCCACCGGCAGTTCGGGGTTCTGGTCACGACGTCCTGCGTCGACCTGCAGGCCTACAAGGAAATCAAGGAGGATCAGCATCCGATACTGGTCATTGCAGCAGCAGACATCGTGGAACTGTTGCGCCGCAATGGGCATGGTAGCACCCAGGCCGTCTCGCGGTGGCTGGTGGAAGAATTTCCGGCCGACGTCTAAGCCTCAACATCTTCGCCGACGCCAGCCAGCCGCGGGTACTGCTGCATCAGGCCTGCGTTTTCAACCGCCGCTAGCGCTTCCAGGGCGGGCTTCGCCTGCTTGGCGGTGGGCTTCTGCTCCCAGCCGCCCACGGCATATCCTGCCAGTTTCCGGCATATCCCCGCAACCCGTAAGTGAATGATGCCAGCCTTCTGTCCACGTTCGGCAGCTTCCAGCCAGGTGACGGCGGAAACCTCCATGCACTGCGCAATCCGCTCATAATCAAACGCTGAGCGCGCCTCACCCAAGGCCATCATCTCGCCGGGTCTGCCATCCTCGGCGTAGGAAAGCTCGGGGGGCAAGGGATCAATTAACGAAGGCAGCCGGTCCCTTGCCGTCTGCCAGCAATCCGGCTTCTTAAACCATTCGCTGGGATTCTTCTGACCAGCCGTTTCACGAAGCACGGAGTCGATCTGTGGCGCCCAGCTGCATATCAGCTGCTCCATCTCGGAGGTGAGGTTCTGCCTCGACCATATCCCTTCAAAATCAATCCGGCCACCCGATCTGTGTGAGAGACCCGCGACGACATAGGCGGTGATCTGCGCCCCATACGCCGGAAACTTCATGCTTTTGATCTTCCTTTCCGCGGCGCGATAGAGGACCGCAAGTGCAATCAGCCGCCTGAACCAGGGCTGGTCGGGCGTCGGAAGGGGCTCATCCCTGAGCCTCTGCATGAAGTATTGAAAGTTCTTCTGTCCTCCAAGGCAGACCTTGTCAGGCAGTCCTGACCAGGCGCTGAGATACCGCGCCACATCAAGCTTGCTGAGACGCCGGTGTTTGGGGGTCTGCTGCCGGAACGTCTTTGCGTCGGACTTGCGATAGGCTGCCTTGTGCTCGGCCGCCAGATAGGAGCCGCGGGCCCGCTCGTAGAACCATCTGCCCTTACCGTCGCTGAGCCATGCCGTATTGGCAAGGACTTCAACCTGCTGGTGGAAAGGATCATTCGCTGAAAAGTCGGCAAGCTGGACCGTATTTTGCCGATTCGCGGCACGGGAGATGGCCGATACCATCTCGCTCAGATCCGCCCCGCCCACCTTTATTATCTTCACTGGGACAGAGACATGTTCAAGGTCTGAGTCCTTTCGTCCAGCGCGATGAAGAGAAGCGGTGGTTTGTCCGCCGTTGACGATCTGCAGGCCCTTCAGCGATCTGATTTCGAGATTCCCAGACTCGCCCTGGCCGACTTCCAGATCATCAACCGTCGCAACGATACCGTTGTTATAGGCAAGGAACATTGTCGGTTTCTTGACAATTGTCTCGCGCAGCTCGGCATTGACGCTCTTGCGGCCCTGAAGCCCCAGAAAGGCTCGAACGTTCAGCTCGAGAAGGCGCACGCCGTAGCGCTCATAGACCTGCGACAGGACTTTGCCAGGCAGCACGGCGAGATAGGCATCGTAGTCGTCGTTCTGTGCGGGCACATGCAGGCACTGCAGACCCCGCCCAGCAAGTGCCACAAGATCGACGGAAATGTCTTCGCGGGTTTCACCCTTTCCGAGCACCCTGAAAAGCCTGGTGATGTCGTAGGCCTCGAACTCGACAGGCTTGCCTTTCCATTCAGCCGGTGACGTGATGTTGCCCACCGTACCGTCGGTCAGAAGAACGACACGGATCGCAGTCAGCCGTTCGGCGTCCGCTTCAATGAGCCTGGCGAGATCGCTGGCGTCGGTATTTGCCGGCTCGAGACTGGAAGCCAGACCATCCACGCAGGCGCTCGCGAACCGGAGAGCCCGTTCCAGAGCCTTCATAACATCTGCCGCGGGTATCCGCGCCCCATCGCGGTCGCCTGAATATTGTGTCGTGAAGAGGTCAAGTCTTCCGCGTTCCTCGTCATAGGCATAGCCATCGATGCGGTACGCAACATTGCGCCCACGTCTGTCCTTGAAATTGCCCGTTTGGTAGACCGGGAAGGTCTCATCGAAGTGCCCGGCTTCCTCGAGACGCTCGAGGATCATTGCAGTGAAGATGTTCACTGTAAACGGTTCTGCAGCTGAAACGGTCTCCTCGACTTCGCTGACAAGATCCTGAAGAAAATCCATTGTCGGGTCATCAGCCATTCTTTTCCCCCAGGTTGAATGCAGTGAGGACATCCGAGATATCGCGCGAGTATGGACCAATCGCCCGTACGTCGAGTGTATAGGATGCCTCAGTAATGGCTGTGGGCATATCTGCCCGAACCAGTCGTGGAAACCCTTCAGAGACCGCGTAGCAGCCCATCGTGCGAAGCTGAATCCGGGGTGCGCTTCGGGCATCGTCATCATCGGGCAGAAGGCCACGACGGATGACGGCGTTATCGAGCGCATGGCGCGAAGCGCCATCCTCAAGCTGGCCTTTCAGCGCTGTCAGTACGTCCTGAAGGCTTCTGCCCGACGGGTTCTCTATGAGCTTGACGTGAACAAGATCAAGAAGCCTCAGGCCGCCCGTATCGAGCTGATCGAGCCTGGAGATCTTGATCTGAGCAGACGGTCCCAGCCCGGTCTTGACTTCCAGGGCATGGCCATCGCTTACAAAATCATGAAGACCATCAGCCGGAGCGCTCCAGGACATCAGGAGGCTGCTGTCGAGCTCCAGCAGCTTCTCAAGTAGCAGCAGTTCCCCGATGAGGCCGATCGTCTCCGAGCGTGACAGGCCGCCCGTCCGTTCACGCAGAAATCGCCGCCAGGCGTCAAGCCGTGAAAGGAAATGATCCAGCGCGCACTCCTTTTGGGAGAGTTCAACGGAGGCGAGGAGGTCGGCGCAGATGGTCGAAAACAGGTCCCGCCTGGCATCGTCTTCAAGGGAAAGGACGAGGACCGGGGTTCCCTCGTGAAGGATCGAGACCAGTCGCATCCCGCCCAGTTCGAAATGACCGCCTGGAGGAGCCGTCGCGCCCAGCATGAGACACGGTGCATCGTCATCTGCCCGCCTTCCTGCGTGAATCCCGAGGGGAAGCCAGGTTGAGATCAGTTTGCTCCGATACTGCCGGGCAAGCGGACGTATCTGACCAAGGTCGTTCCAGGCATCGTTGAGGTTGGCGACCCAGTCCGTCATGCATCCTCTCGCTGAAGAACGCTGTTGATGCGATAGACGCGTTCATCCGCTGCTTCGCTATCTGGAAAGCTCACAACCACGCTGATCACGGGGCCAATACCATATTAATCCTATTTACTGGGTCGGCGGTTCACTTTGGTTCAAGGCGGGGGTATGTAGACGTAACCAACCGGGTTGAAATCACCCACTACTAGCCCGAGAGGGCTTCGGCGTCGACGACCTTGGGATCAACGTGTGCGGTTCATCAACCGCCTCTTCGCGTTACCACTCGTCGCCGTCAGCAGATGAGACGAGACCCGCCGCAGCGAGCGTCGAAGAATTTGAACGCTCGTTCGATGCGACTAAAACGCATGTGGCGCCTTGCTCTTCACAGCACCTTTTCCATGCGGATTCCGCCCCCGCCTGTTCCCAACTCTGACCAGCCGGAGGCGAGGTAGAAGCGCAAAGCAGTTCTGGTGCTGACCAGCTTTCCCAAAGAGAAGCCCGCATTGCGGAACGAGTCCTCCAGCGCGGCCAATAGCGCCTTGCTCACTCCCTGAAAGCGGTGCTCGGGGGCTACGTAATTGAGGACGATGCTGTCGCCGGCGACTGCTCCCACCCCAGCGATTTCGCCGCTGACTTCTGCGACCCAGACCGTTTGATCCGGATTATCCATCATTTTACCAACGCCTGCTTCGGACTTGTTTTGCGTCCATTGGCGTAGGCGGCCTGAATCGTTTCCATGATCCTCAGTACAAAGGCATGTAATCGAGGCGGTCAGCACCCGGCTTATCGCCGGAATGTCTGTTGTGCTTGCTTTGCGAACGGTGACCATCTGTCTTGTCCCTGACTCATCGGCTGTTTTCAGCTTTAACTAAAAGAATCCGACCTCCATTACGGCTGGGGAACAGACCCGTCCGGCATGCGCTGACCGCGCGCTTTCATTTCGGCCTTGGTTTTCCGAAACTCGACGCAGGCGTCGAACTTGGGGTTTGTCTTGCAAAACCCTTCCAACCGCTGGACGTTTGCTGCCATCATGCCGGGTACGTACTGCTGGAAATCCTGCATGCGTCGCGTGGTTTCCGCGGTGACCGCCATATGGGTCATGCCGGTCGGATCTAGTCCTCCGAAGGTATTTGCGGCTGCGATTGCTGGTGCCATGTCACTTGCACGCTGTGCCGATTTCATCGCTTTGGCCATCTCGGCATCCGTCAACGGCCTGGCGGTCATTAATCCATCTTTGGTGCTGCCATTATAGCCGATCGGAGTGACGGACGGTGGGCTCTGGCAGCCGGCGAGCGAAGAGGCAAAAAATGCGAAGAGGAAGAGTATTTTTTTCGAGAGAGGGGGATCACTCATGTAACGGCTGGACACCATAGTTCGCTCTGGTGTGGATAAGGCCGGGCGCGTTAGTGACCGCGCCGACATCTCGCCCGGCCTGCTCATGCCTGAGCGCGCGTGATTGAGATTCCACGCATTTGGTAAGGTTCCAGGAGATCATACGGGCAGCTCTGTTCCACGATCAGCCCGTCGATTTGATCGAGACCGATAATATCGTGAGCGGAGACCGCGCCGAGTTTTTCTTTGGATGCAAGGACAAGTGTTTCCGCCGACTGGCGACTAATGGCTCGCTTGATCGCCGCCTCTTCTCTGTCACCTGTCGTAAGCCCGTGGTCGGGATGGATGCCGGTTACACCCATGAAAAAAATGTCGGCGCGGATGTGGGAGATACCCTCACTGGCCACGGAGCCCACTGCCACGTTGGAGTGCTTGTAGATGCGGCCGCCGACAAGCTCCACTTCGACGTATGGGTGGTCGGAAAGAGCGACCACTATATCAGGGCTGTGTGTGACAACGGTCGCATGGAGCTGTCGGGGAAGAGCGCGGGCCACCGCAACGGTGCTCGTCCCGCCATCCAGGAAAATGATCTGGCCATTCCTGACCATCGCCGCCGCCGCCTTTGCGATTGCCGTCTTATCCTCGACGGAAATATTCCTTCGGCTTGGAAGGTCAGCGAGCGCTTTTGATGCCGGCAAAGCTCCACCATGGACCCGTTGTAGCAGACCTTCCGCGGCAAGCTCGCGAAGGTCGCGCCGGATTGTATCTTCCGACAGGCCCAACGCAATGCTGAGCTCTTTCGCAACCACGCGGCCCGCGGTTGCGAGGGTATCAAGGATAAGGGCTTTTCTTTCGCTCGTTAGCATCACGGACCTCATCTGTTTTGCGGCTTATTGCACGTTTTATTCATTCGTGCAATACCGTGCGGTTATGTGCATCGGAGACGAACATGACGATATCTAATCGAATCAAAGTTGAAGAGGTAACCACGCTCTCAAGCGACTGGTACATTTTGAGGAAGACAACATTCAGCTTCCTGCGGGGTGACGGCACCTGGCAGAGGCAGAGCCGGGAAACCTACGATCGCGGCAACGGTGCGACGATTCTTCTCTACGACCTTGAGCGGCGTAGGGTACTTCTAACCCGGCAATTTCGGTATCCGGCGTATGTCAATGGCCATGACGATCTTCTGACGGAGGCACCGGCAGGTCTTTTGGACAATGCCATTCCGGAAGAACGGATCAAGGCGGAGGTCGAGGAGGAAACCGGATATCGGGTAAGCGATGTGCGACCGATTTTCGATGCCTTCATGAGTCCCGGCTCGGTGACCGAGAGGCTCCACTTCTTCATTGGCTCCTATTCAGCCGCGGACCAGGTATCCAATGGCGGCGGAAACGCGGATGAAGGTGAGGACATCGAGCGCCTCGAACCTACGATAGATGAAGCGCTGGACATGATTGCGGATGGGCGCATTCGGGACGGCAAGACGATCATGCTTCTCCAGTATGCCGCCCTTCATGTGTTCAAATGAACGGATGATGGCGGCGGGATACAACCTAGGCATCGTGATACAGCGGTTCGGTTTTTAAGTCATGCATACACTAGAGACAGGTACATTTCTGGGACGGGTTCCCTTTGCAAGGATCGGCGGTGGCCTGAACCCAATCCTCGTGATTAACGGTGGTCAGGGCTTCATGATGGCGCCAGATCGCGAACGTATGTCGAAGGACGTAAGTCGTCTGAAACGGCTGCTGCCGAACGACCGGAGTATTGTTCTCATCGGCTACGATCCGAGTCCGACTACGGTAACAGTTGAGGGGCTGGCGCATGATGCGGCGGAAATTATCGATCGACACCTCGGTGGGCGAGCCGATGTGATGGGCATCTCCTATGGTGGCGTTGTCGCCGCTCACCTCGCGGCGCGCTGGCCTGAAAAAATCGACAGACTTATCCTGATTGCAAGCGCCCATCGTTTTTCAACCGAAGGAAAGCTTCTCGTGAGGCGCCAGATCGAATTGGTTGAGACCGGGGATATGAAAGGCCTGTTGAAAGAATTTACCTCCATGTTCCGAAACCCTTGGCTTAACTGGCTGGTGGGTTTGCGCGTGTGTATTGGGGGAAATCGCATGTTGAAGCGGTTCGGAAAGCCAGAGGCAATTGTTCGATATCTCGACGCGATGCTCCGCAGCGAACTGCCTGGGGCCGACGCGTTACCGTTCGATTCCCATACGCTCATTATCGGGGGTAGCCGGGACCAGTTTTTTGCCGAAGCAATCATTGAGGCCGCTTCGCGCAATTGTGGCGTTAGAGTCACTATCCTCGACGGAGATACTCATATGGCCCCGGTAGAGCGCGCGACAGCGGTGAACCGCTCCATTGCCTCGTTCCTAAGCCAGACGTCGCCCTAAACACTAAGCCGCAGATTTCGATAAATTGCGGTTTGATCGATACCTTGGGACTGGCCTGCCAGTACCTACTCTAGGAGTAAAGAATATGGAGAGTGTGTTAAATCTGGCGCGCCGGGCGCGAATAGCCGGGCTTTCGGGAGATTTCCAGTTTGGGCATCAAACGTTGGATGAGGCCGCTGGATTGTTGAGCCATGGCGGCGAAAAGGCGTCGGCGTGGATCGCCATCGAAAGAGGGCGACTTCACAACACAGCGGGAGATCCAAAAGCCGCGTTGCCGTTTTTTCTGGATGCGTGGAAAATAGCGCGCGCGAATGCGGATCACAATCTGGCGGTCGATGCTGCTCATATGCTTGCGATTGCTTCAGAACTTGCTGAGGCCGAACTGTGGACGCTGACAGCGCTCGACTATATCGCTGCGAATGGCGTAAGTCATGGCTGACTTTGCGGGCGATGGATAACCTCAACGAAGCAATAACCTTGGGGAGACGTGTTGTCGAAGATGCTGAAACGGCCGGCGACAAGGCGCCATTTGTTTGCGAGGAGCTCGCCGAATGCTACGCGACCGTCGGGGACTATGACATGGCCGCAGAATTCGCCGCCAGGGCATATGAAGTATTATCCGGCAACCCTGCTTTTGTTCGAGATGAATCGGAACGACTTGCCAAACTTGCTACCCTTGCGAAGATTTATACAACCGTTGGATCATTGCTGCCTTCTACCGCCCGTGTCGTAGACCAAAAAGTCGATATTTGACAAATACATCGGTCGTCAGGATCACTACGACCTCCCCGAACTTTAAATGGATCGGGATCATGACGAATGCATTGCGGATGACCATGGCAGCCTTCTCGCTGGGGGCTTCCATCTCCGTAGGGTCCGTCAATATGTGGTGATGTCGGCTGGCATGCGGCATGGATTTGTCTGGTCGATGTGGTTCGTTACAACAGCAACCTATGGTTTTAACGCTCTACTGATCGTTGTTGGCAAACGCCATGCGGTGAAGCACATAAATAGTCCTCGAGGAAAGGGAAATGATGTCTGGGAAGATACACATGGTGGCCGGCCCCATCGGAGTTGGTAAGACCACATATGCTCAGGAACTTACCGACCGGATCAATGGCGTCCGGTTTTCGATCGATGAATGGATGTTGTCCTTGTTTGGTCCAGACATACTGGCTCACCCTGACCCAACCTGGATCTTTGATCGCGTGAAGAGATGCAACCGCCGTATTTTGGACACCGCCCTTCCTGTTGCGTTGCGGGGTGTGGACATCGTTCTCGACCTCGGCTTCACGCTGCAGGATGAGCGGAAGGCTGTCGCCGATGCAGCCCATGCCAGCGCGCTCATTGTAGAAATGCACTGGCTACAAGGACCAAAATCCTTGCGATGGGAAAGGGTTGAAAAACGGAATGATCAAGGCGGCAAAACCTTCGCCTTTAAGATCACCCGGTCGATGTTCGATTTTATGGAGGCCAGATTGGAAGAGCCAGATTCAGAAGAACTTCTCGCGCTCAATGGAAGACGAATTTCGCCGCACGAGACGACTGTCTTAGACGGAACGAGCCGATGAACGCAAAGGACCCGCAGCCATCATTGCGCCAGGATTACATTGTGTTGCCTGACGGGAGGCGCCTTGCCTGGTCCGAGTGGGGACCGATTGGCGGCCGACCCATTATTTTTTGCACTGGGGCTGCGATGAGCGGAAGTCTGGGGTTTGCCGAAGCTGATCTGTCATCCCTCGGTGGCCGGTTGATTGGCATAGATAGACCAGGTCTTGGCCGTTCGGACGAAAATCTCGATAGCTCGTTGAACTCATGGACCCGGGACGTTGAGACGTTGATTGAGGCGCGAGAGTTGAAGGATGCCGTTGCGGTGGGATTCTCGCAAGGGGCTCCCTACGCACTCCAGCTCGGAGCGAGTGAGGTCGTAAGAGGGGTGGCGGTCGTGTCCGGCCAAGACGACTTCAACTTCGAGCCGACGTTTGATAAGCTCGATAAAGAGTTCATCACGATGTTCCAGTCTTTCCGAGTTGATCCGGAATCCTTCACCAAGAATTTGAGTGAACTCGCAACTGCCGACTGGTTATGGACAATGGTCATGACGAACAGTTCGGATGCCGACCGCGCCGTATTCGGCGCCGAGCCTTTTGCTAACGCTTATCGCCGCTGCCTCGATGAGGGTTTTGTTCGAGGAAGTGGCGGATATACACGCGACCTGCAGAACACCTGGAGCACATGGCCCTTTCGAGTCGAAGATGTACATGTACCAGTCGATCTCTGGTACGGAGAAATGGACACTAGTCCAGTCCATTCGCCCGACTTTGGCCAGATTCTGTCAACACGCATTCCGCGTTGTCGACTATTCTGCAAGGAGGAATTTGGAAGCGCATTGCTGTGGACCCTAGGTCGAGAGATCATTACAGAACTGCTCAAGCATTAATACGGCCTGTATGTTGAGTCATAATGTCCGGTGCAAAATGCGTTGACAGCGCTCACTTGGTCTACTTAAAAACAGTGGTTGTTGTGACCGGACATCGACTGCTGCCTTGGCTGCATTGTGAGGCGATGTCGCAGATAGTTAGCCTTATGTCCCACGGGAGGGAGTAAACTATTTCCCGATTGGTGCCGCCGTCAACGAACGACAGCTGCCCCCGGCCGACCATACATGCGCCCCTTCGTCCGAGCCGCTTCTTTACTTCAGTTGAGATTTTCTTGCGTGCTTCCAAGGAAGAGGTGGCGCGATCGGCAGCGCACCTCCATGGACCTGCCTTACTAATCCAGCCACGGCCATTTCCCGCAAGTCGCGGCAGATTATGTCTTCCGACAACTGGAGTTCCGCCGCCAGGTCTCCCGTATCAATCTTCCCGTCATTCCCAAGCCTTAGCAAAATCAATGCCCGCCGGTGAGATGTTAGCATTCCAGTTTCCACTATCTTGACTTTGCATGATTATGCATGCCTGACCGATTAAAACCAGAATTTTCTGGCAACTTCGTGAATTTGGAGAACTTAATGCTGATCTTAATTGCTGGCCCCTATCGTTCCGGCACAGGTGACGACCAACCGCGCCATTATCGATGCCGGGTCAAAGAAACTAACGTCTGATCTTCTCGGCCTTGAGGGCTATGGTCATATACTGGGTCGCGACGACATCGTGCTTGATCGCTTGATCAACTCTCGGAAGAACATGGCCGGCTTGTGAGCGAAGGCGCTATTGGTCTCAAGGTTGGCGACAAGTTCCGGATAGTCCCTAACCATGCCTGTGTTGTGACCAACATAGTTGGTACCGTCCACGTAGTAGGTTTCGGAGAACCAATTGTAACGTTGCCAGCGCGCGGAAAAATAGTTTAGCGGGCGTTTGGAGACTTCATCGTAGTTGCCTCTGGACTCTCGCCGGCCCAAGCCCAGAATGCCAAGAGCATGCGTCGGATATGCCTTGGGTTATCGCCAAACAACAATGCTCGATAAGGAACTGGGCATCACCTTGATCTTGTCAGGGTTGCAAATCCAGCTGCAGGCGTTGCCGCAATGAGGCAGCTTAGACTTGTGTGCCACGTCTGCGACTTTCCACTTATTAAGCTGTCCGACCCTGCGTAGCTTTCTGATAATCGACCAATTCAAAGGGGCCACATCACGCATTCCAGCGAGGAATAGCCTTGTTGCCGCAGCTAAGTTGGCCTTGGACCACAGTGTGCCCTGATCTTTGTTTGACTAAGAAAATGCTGAGAATACCTCTGCCGCACCTTTTGCAAATGGCCCATTAAGAAAGGGCGTCGTTCGAACCATCATGGGCAGGGTTAAAAACGTCGCCGTCGAACGTAAACCGATTATCCCGCAACCTCGGGTAAAACTTGGCAAGTGAACTGATCGCACACTTGCCAAGGGGGCTGAATAATTACGCGACCGCCCTGGGAAATTCGATACGCTCGCCCGAGGAAACATCGAAAAGGTGAAAATTGCTTGTTGAGGGTTTTACTCGCACGATTTCCCCGCTTCGAACTACGACCCCAGCGTCAACCATGGCAACGAGGTCTTCTCCGCCCTCGGTGCGGGTGTGAATATAAGTCTGAGCACCTGTTGGCTCAACAAGAGTCACTTTTGCTGGCACTCCATCCTCTTGCTGTAAGGCAATATTTTCCGGTCTAATTCCGAGGACGTAGTCGCCCCGAGGCAAGGCCGTGCTCTTGGCGAATGCTGCATTGGTCGACTTCGACAGACTGGCGGCACCTTTGTCGTTCACCGAAACATTTACAAAGTTCATCTGAGGGGAGCCGATGAAGCCTGCGACAAAAATGTTCTTGGGCCGCGAGTAGATTTCCATTGGCGAAGCCGCCTGCACGATCTCTCCTTTATCCATCACCACGATGCGATCGGCCATAGTCATTGCCTCGATTTGGTCGTGCGTGACATATACGGTCGTCGTCTTGAAACGTTGCTGGACTTCCTTGATTTCAGCTCGCATCACGACACGCAGTTTCGCGTCGAGATTGGAGAGCGGTTCGTCGAAAAGGAAAACTTGTGGATTGCGAACAATGGCGCGCCCCATAGCAACCCGTTGCCGCTGACCGCCCGAAAGATCACGCGGCTGGCGATCCAACAGGGGTTCGAGATGAAGTATGCGAGCTGCCTCACGAACTTTCTCTGCGATTTCATTCGTAGGGCGCTTCTGCATACGTAGACAAAATCCGAGGTTCTCGGCCACGGTCATGTGAGGGTAAAGAGCATAGCTTTGAAACACCATCGCGATGTCTCGTTGCATCGACGGCAAGTTGGTGACGTCGCGCGCACCAATGCGAATTGCCCCTCCGGTGCTCTTTTCTAACCCGGCTACAATACGTAGCAAGGTTGACTTGCCGCAGCCGGACGGTCCGACAAGTGCAACGAATTCACCCTCTTCCACTTTGAGAGAGATGTTCTTCAAAATGTGAACGGCGCCAAAATGCTTGTTCAAGTTTTCAATACTGATCGCGGTCATGCGGTTTCCCCATGTGGTGTGAGCAGGCCTTCATAAAGACTGGGCCTTCTGTTTCGCTCGAAATTGAATTCCTCGGCTTTCCCGTTAAGGCAGTCATCCAGATCACAATCGGCAACGACCAGCTCATCACTAAGAGACGTTGCTTGCGCAATGATCCGACCGTCCGGATGGACGATACATGAGCCGCCCATCAACTCGACACCGCCCTCAATCCCAGCCTTGGCAACGCCAACGACGAAGGTACTGTTTTGGTATGCGCCCGCTTGCATGCAAAGATGGTTATGAAATTGTCGTAGTTCTGCGGATTGGTCTGCCCGTGGGTTTTGAAGCGGAGTTGTATATCCCAGGACGATCAGTTCGACGCCCTTCAGGCCCATTACGCGATAGGTTTCTGGCCATCTCCGATCATTGCAAATGCACATTCCGACGCGACCATCGAAGGCATTGACCACCGGAAAACCAAGATCGCCAACTTCAAAATAATACTTTTCGAGATTTTGGAACGGATCATTCTCCCGATTGTCTGCATGACCAGGAAGATGGATCTTTCGATACTTCGAAATAACAGTTCCCTGTTTGTCGACCAAAACTTGCGAGTTGTAGCGACGACCGATTACATCGTCTTCAACAAGCTCGGCGTACCCCAGACTGAAACCGATTCTCCGCTCTCGTGCCAACGCGAACAGAGGCTGTAAATCCTGAGCTGGCATTGTTTTCTCATAAAAAATGTCAGCCTCGCGCAGATCAACATGGTACTCGCGCGGAAAAAACGTGCTCAACGCCAGCTCTGGAAACACAGCTAGGTCGCAACCTATATCTGCTGCCTCACTGAGCAATTTCATGATGCGACCAATTGTTACGCTGCGTTCCTCACTAGGGTTTACGGGCCCCATCTGGGCTGCGGCTATTCTAATAGTCCTTGGCATTTTTTTGAACTCCTTGGAGATTGTTCGCCTTGACCGTCTCGATCAAGTCCCTGATGCCATGGGCAAGGGAGACCTTCGGGCAATATCCAAGGTCGCGTTTTGCAGCCGCTATAGAAAACAGCGGGTGAATGTCCTCTCCGGGGTCACGTTGGGCCCCGATGGAAGCCGTAAAGCCGGGGATATAGGTCGCGATCAGTGACACTATGCCGCCGACAGTGTCGCCTTCACCTCCGGTAACATTGTAAGTAAAGCGCGATGTCTCTGTGGCATTTAACGCTAATACGATTGCACTCGCCGCGTCTGACACATGAACATACTGTCGGAAATCATGTAGACCATGTTCCAGGACGCCGACATTTCCTTGAATGGCATCGTCTACGAGACGCCTGATCGCGCAATAATGTTTTCGGTCAGGGCCATAAACGGTACTAATTCTCAAGCATACAGCATCGAATCCGAATTCCTGACAGTAACCCAGCACAAGTGCCTCTGCGGATGCCTTGGACGCACCGTAGAGGCTCTGGGGTTTGAGGGGGAGCTCCTCGCCGACTGGCCCGTGAGTATCAATGTTGCCATACACGCTGGTCGACGAACAGTAGACAAACTTCTCAACCTTGCACTTGCGAGCGAGCTCAAGCAGGTTGAATGTGCCAAGTACGTTGACCGGTGCAATGAGTTGCGGGTTAGCCTTTGCGTCGGCGGGTCCAGATATTGCCCCACAATGAACGATTGCCCACAGTTTTCGAGACGCGAACGTTTCAACTGCACCCACATCGGTGAAATCAAGCGCCTCACCGCCCTCCGGAACTAGTCGATCGGTGGCGATCACCTCATACCCGGCAGCACGTAGCGCGACTGTCGCGGCCGCGCCTACCAAGCCAGCCGCACCAGTAACCAGGACAAAGGGACGATCGGGATCAATGGTTGCATCACTCATTTGACAGCCCCAAAAGTCAGACCGCGCACAAGGTGACGTTGGCCGATCCACCCCATTATCAGCACAGGCGCAACGGCCAGCACTGCTGCTGCGGAAAGCTTTGCCCAGAATAGGCCTTGGGGTGCGGAATACGTGGCAATGAAAGCAGCAAGGGTTGCAGCCTTAGTTGTCGACAGGTTGATGCTCCAGAACGCCTCGTTCCAGCAAAGGATAATAGAGAGAAGCGCTGTAGAGGATATGGCGGGGCCTGAAAGGGGCAGCAAAATAAAGCGGAACTCATCCCACAATCCAGCTCCATCGATACGCGCTGCCTCGAGGATGTCACGAGGAATGTCTTTGAAAAAGGAATACAGCATCCAGACCACGATGGGCAGGTTGGCAACTAGGAACAGCAGGATCAGTCCCAGATGCGTGTCGATCAAGCTCATGTCTTTAAACAGGATGTATATTGGCACGAGCACTCCGACCGGCGGCATCATCTTCGTCGAAAGCAGCCAGAGGAGAGTTCCCCTGGTCTTTTCAGTGGGGTGAAATGCCATGCTGTACGCAGCGGGGAAGCCTATGAGCAATGCTAAAAAAGTTGCAGCCGCAGATATCCCGACGCTGTTCAGGGCGAACGCCCAATAGTTGGACCGACCTAGGACGGCGCGGTAGTTATCCAAGGTCGGTTGAAAGATGATCGATGCCTCAGGCGAGATGGCATCGATCTCGGTTTTGAAGCTTGTGAGAAGCATCCATATGATCGGAAAGACGAGAAGCAGAACGGCGCCCCATCCTAAGATGAAGTTGACGCCGACAGTGAAAAGCGGGCGAGAAGAAGTCATTGTCTTAAATCTCCAGCGAGCGTGATACGGCTTTGGCCAGGAAATAGGCGACGACGTTTGCCAAGATGATAGATATAACGCCGCCCGCAGAAGCGAGGCCAACGTCGAACCGAAGAAGCGCTTGGACGTAGATGAGGAAAGAAAGATTGGTCGAAGCCAATCCGGGTCCTCCCGAGGTCGTTACGAAAATCTCTGCAAATACCGAGAGTAGGAAGATCGTTTCGATCATGACGACGATGCCAATGGGTCTTGCCAAGTGCGGCAAGATGATGAATCGAAATATCGCGAATGATCCAGCCCCATCCATCGCGGCGGCTTCCTTTAGCTCCCGATCGAGAGACTGCAAGGCTGTCAACAATATTAGAACGGAAAAGCCAACCCACTGCCAAGCGATGATCGTAATGATTGACATCAGCGGGAATACACCGAACCAATCCACGCCTGGTAGGCCGACTGCGCGCAGGATCGTGGTGAATAGACCGTTCACCGGATCGAGAAGAAGATTCTTCCAAATTAACGCCGCCACTGTCGGCATGATAAAAAAAGGTGAGATTGCCAGAACACGCGCAAACGATGAGCCTGGAAACTCTAAGTCCAAAAGAAGGACAAGTCCGATGCCGATACCAATGGTCAAGACAACCACGCCGACAACGATCAAGACTGAGTTAAACGCTGCGATCGCTAGAGAGCTGGAGCTGAAGAAATAGATGTAATTGTCAAGGCCAATGAATTCCCGGCCTGCCGTGTTCACCAAGTTATAGTGTTGGAAGGAAAACCAAAAAGTCATGATGGTCGGAACGGAAATCCAGACCAGCAACACTGCGACAGATGGCGCGATAAGATAGGTATTACGAAAAGACCTGGCACTGTCAGCTGATGGCACTACAGTTGACTTGGCAAGTTGGGAAGCGGGTGTCGCTGTGTTCACCGCGTGATCTCCAATTAGGCCGGAACCTGCGCCGCATTTTTGAGGGACGCGACGCAGCTCCGGAGGAAAGGGATTACTTCTTAATGTAGCCCGACTGCTCCATCGTCCGCAGTGTGAAGGCTTGACCGGCCGCGAGTGCCGCATCTACGGTCTGTTGACCTGCCACGGCCGCAGCGATCTGCTGTCCGACTTCCGTACCAATGCTTTGGTATTCAGGTATCGAAGCGTACGTGATGCCCATGTAGGGTACGGGGTCGACGCTTGGCTTGGTAGGGTCAGCTGACAAAATCGCTGTTTTGACAAAATTGGCAAATGGCGCGGCATCCTGATACTCCTTGAGGTCGTAGGTGGACTGGCGCGTGCCGGGGGGGATAGCGATCCAACCCTTCTTTTCACCTACGTTGCGTACATATTCTTTTGACGTTGCCCAAGCGATAAAGCCCTTTGCTATATCTGCTTTCGTCGATGAGTTCGGGATAGCAAGCGCCCACGCCCATTGCAGCGCAGCCCCATTAGGTACATCCGCAATCGGAGCATTGGTGAAGCCGACACTCGAAGCTACTTTGCTCTCGGCGGGGTCAAAGAGATAGCCAGCTGCAACCGTGGCGTCGATCCACATCCCACACTTGCCGCTGGCAAAGAGCGCCCGTGTTTCATTGTACCCGTTTGAGGTCACACCCGGAGGTCCATACTTGTTAAGAAGGTCGACATATAACGTGACCGCCTTGTGCCACGGGCCGCTGTCGAGTTGCGGCTTCCAGTCCATATCAAACCATTTCCCCCCGTGCGTATTGACCGACGTCATGATGGGTACGATATTTTCCCCCGAGCCAGGCTTGCCCCGCAGGCATAGACCGTACACCTGGTTGTCGGGGTCATGAACTTTGCCTGCGAACTCCGCGATCTGATTATAAGTCGGCTGTTCGGGCATGGTGATGCCAGCTTTTTCGAACAGATCCTTGCGGTAGTACGTCATCGAACTTTCTGCATAGAACGGGAGAGCGTACAATTTGCCGTCTACCGAAAGTCCTTTTCTGACGGTTTCAAAAATATCGTTATAGTCGTACTCGGAGCCGAGATCATCGACCGGTGTAAGCCAGTTGTTTTTACCCCAGATCGGAGCCTCGTACGAGCCGATCGTGATGATGTCGAACTGACCGCCATTTGTTGAGATATCCGTTGTCACGCGCTGTCTGAGCACGTTTTCTTCCAGAACTAACCAGTTGATGCTGTTGCCGGTTTTTTGCTCCCATTCCGATGAGAGCTCCTGCATTACGACCATGTCCTGGTTGTTAACGGTCGCAATTGTGATCTCCTCACTATGTGCCGCTACAACAGCAGAAAAAGTAAAACTGAGCGCGAACGCCGATGTTTTCAAAGCAGCAGCTGCGGATGCCAGGGTAAATGTCCTGATATTACATTTCATGATTGATCCCCTTGTTAGCGTTCTTTATACAGAACATCATTCTTTATATGGACCATTCAATCAGCATTCTCTTTTCTGTCAAGCAAAATCGTGGGGATGCTATGATTTTCGCAAGCCCGCGATGTAGCGGTTCAGCGATGGTAGGCGCCAGCGGTCCTCTACTTGCTGTCGGACAGGGGCACAGCTCGGATTCATAGAGATATTGAAGGCTGGCATAGCGCGTGCAGCGGCAACTTGACCGGAGCAAGGCATTGATCTGCTGCTGATGAAACTTTACGATCCAGGATCAGAACCGGCTAAGATCGTATCCTAAGCTGGAAATCCTGGTGGCACCCGGGCCAGTGTCTGGAGATGAATATCTCTCACAGTGCTAACCATCGCGGCGGAGAGCTCTGCCTCAACTACCCCCATCATTTCGAGAGGAGCCGAGCAGTTTATTATAAACTCGACCTCGCCGTTCTTGTTGAAGACGGGGAGCGCCACTGCCATCAGACCGTCCGTAAACTCGCCCTTGCTCCGAGCATAGCCGCGCACACGGGTCTGTTCGAGCTCGTTTAAAACAGTTTGTTTCGTCATAGGAGTCGCCGCGGTATACTGGGTGGGCTTCCACGTCTCAAACCAGGTATCGACTTTCGCCTTAGGAGCCCACGCCAGAAGGGCGCGCATCTGCACAGATGCATCTTTCGGGTATCGAAATCCAATAGGAAGGGAGACCTCGATGCGAAGCGGGTCATGGAACTTGTCGATCAACATGAAAGTCTCATCGGGCATCGGCTGGGACAAAACGCACGGAAAACGGATGCGCGAAACGAGACTTGAAACCTCGGTCCTGATGATTTCGATGGACGGAATTCCGAGCAACTTCGACACGCTACCGAGAAGACCAGGATGAAGCGCGTAGGTTTTTGCGCTTTCATCAAAACGAAGCCAGCCATGCTCCTGCAAAGTCTTGAGAATGGAATGGCAATGGCTTTTCGTAATATCGAGCGCGGTGGAAATATTTGCGAGTGTGGTGTTCTCCGGCCGCTGCCAGTTTATGAATTCAATCACTGATATCGCTTTATCCAAAGCTGGTACAAGTCCCAGCCCTAATCGTCGCGTATTGCCTGCGCTTGCTGTGACTGTCCAATGGTCACCGTCGCGACTTAGCTTTTCATGCGCCTGAAGCGAGGCCGTGTCGAATGCTGTGGTGCTGCTTCGAGGCGATTTCATGGGCACATCCTTAATCGTTTGCCGAGACCTAACACACCTCATCACGGCTTCAAACCAAAAGGCATTGACGAAAGTCTGCTCGAACGTTTATGTTCTGTTAAAAGGATATTATTCTATATACAGAATGGATGCAAATGGTCGATACTCTCATCACCAACGGAATCGTTGTGACCAACGCCGGAACCTATCGTGCCGACGTTGGAATCGTCGGAGAGCAAATCGCACAAATTGGTGGAAGCTTTCTCCGAGCGCAAACAGTAATCGACGCGAAGGGGCTGTATGTCCTGCCAGGAGGCGTGGATGTGCACACCCATCTCGACGCACCCTCGCTTGGGATGATGACAGCAGACGACTTCCAAACAGGTACAGTTGCAGCCGCTTGCGGTGGAACGACGTCCATTATCGATTTCTGTCAACAGTCGCCCGGCGGTACTTTAGCGGAAGGCATCGACAACTGGGACAAAAAGGCATTAGGCAAGGCAGCTGTCGACTATGGTTACCACATGCTCATCCCAGACTTCCATGATCGCATTGCAGATGAACTCGCGACTCTACCGGGCAGGGGTATCACCAGTTTTAAGCTCTTTATGTCGGGGAAGGGGAGCGCGATGATTGACGATCAGGCTCTTCTGAGCGCCATGGCGAAAGCCAGAGAATGCGGCGCACTAATTATGGTCCACGCGGAAAACGGAGACGCTGTTGATTTCTTGCAGCGGAAGTTTCTAAGCGAAGGCAAGACCGCCCCGCTGTATCATGCAGCGAGCCGCCCTGCCCGGGCAGAAGCCGAGGCGACGTCGCGAGCGATCGCGCTTGCTGAAATAACGGGTGCAGCACTTTACGTGGTTCATGTTAGTTGTGGTGAAGCTCTGGAGGAAGTAGTTCGCGGCAAACAGCGAGGCGTCAATGTTCTTGCCGAAACGTGTACCCATTATCTTTTCCTGACAACAGACGATCTGGATCGAAAAGGATTTGAAGGAGCGAAATTCGTGTTTTCGCCCCCTGCTCGAAGCAGGGCAGATCAAGAAGTGCTTTGGAGAGCTCTGCGAAACAATGTCTTAGAAACAGTTTCATCTGACCACTCTTCCACTCGCTATCATGACCAGAAGCAAGTGGGGCGCAGCGACTTTACCAAAATACCAAACGGACTCCCCGGCATAGAGGAACGCTTTATTCTTCTCTACCAAGGTGTAGTGAGTGGAAAAATCTCGCTTGAACAATTTGTGGACCTGGTGGCATCACGTCCGGCTAGAACTTTCGGGCTTGCGCCACGGAAGGGAACAATCGGCATAGGAAACGACGCTGACCTTGTTTTGTTTGATCCTGCAAGCAGTCGAACCATCAGCAATGAGAACTTACATCATGCAGTCGATTATTCCGCATACGAAGGAATGAGGGTTCGAGGCAGGGTGGTGTCCGTCTTGCTAAGGGGCAAACAGATAGTGCGCGACGGTGAATTCTGTGGCGAGGCCGGATATGGAAAGTTTCTTTCCCGAGAGCGCGTAGAGGTTTGAAGATGTTTGTGCTCGAGGGCCGCACCGCATTAATCTTTGGGGGAAGAACTGGAATTGGAGCCGCAGTCGGTTCGCTTTTTGAACAAGCCGGCGCGAGAGTCCTTATTGCGGATCTGTTCGACAAATCCGAAATCGCGGAGAACAATAGAGACGCTCTATTTTGTGACGTATCCGACAAGACAAATGTCGAGCAAGTCGTTGATGTCGCAATCCAGCGCCTTGGTCATATTGACATCCTGATCAATAATGCAGGCGTAGGTACTCCGGCACAGGACGTCCAAGACATCCCAACAGATGTTTGGTCAAAGGTATTTGCTGTTAACGTTGCTGGCTCACTGTTCGCCATCCAAGCCGTAATCCCGCACATGATAAACCGTGGTTACGGTCGTATTATCAATACAGCGTCGCAGTTGGCTCATAAACCTGCACCAAAACAATCTGCCTATTCGGCATCGAAAGCAGCTCTCGTCGCGATGACGGTTTCAATAGCGCAAGAGGTAGCGTCAAAAGGCATTACCGTAAATTGTGTATGTCCTGGTCCGACCGGCACAAACATGTGGCACGGCAGCGATCCGAACTGGAAAAACTGGAAGACCGAACAGCTGCCTATCCGCCGGATAGGCACCGCGGATGAGATCGCTTCAGCCTATCTCTACCTTGCGAGTGATGCTGCCTCTTTCATGATTGGGCAAAGTATCTCTCCGAATGGCGGAGATGTGATGTGGTGACAGGTAAAGGCTGAAATCACAATCATGAAAAATATCCTATCCATTGGCGAGGCGATGATTGAACTCGCAGGAACGACGCCGAACTTAGCTCTCGGCTTTGCTGGCGATACCTTCAACACGGCGTGGCACCTTCGTAGGAAACTCCCGCGGCTCGATTGGAATGTAGCTTTTTACACCGCCACCGGGACCGACGTTTACTCACGAGAGTTTCGAACGTTCGCAAATGACTCCGGAGTTGACCTTCTGGGAAGCCCGGAATTGAGCGACCACCAACTCGGGCTGTACCTTATCCAGCAAGAACACGGCGATCGACGGTTTAGCTATTGGCGACGAAATTCCGCTGCGACGCACTTAGCAGACGACAAGAGCTTGCTCTGGTCGTCGCTGAGTGGGGCGGACGTAATTTTCTTTAGCGGAGTAACGCTAGCTATTCTATCTCCTATGAAAAGACTGCTCTTCCTACAATCTGTTGCGCGTGCACGTGACGGCGGAGCCAAAATCGTATTCGATCCCAATATCCGTCGTAACCTTTGGATATCCCGTCGACAAATGCGCGCCTCTATTACCGGTGCCGCAGCGATCGCAGACATCGTTTTGCCAAGCTTTGCCGACGAGTATGCGCATTTTAACGATAGAACACCTAACGAATGTGCGAGACGATATTCAAACGCCGGATCCAGGGAGGTTGTCGTTAAAAACGGGGGCGAACCGATACATGTGGCGCTCGAGGGGGCGTTTGAAACTTACGCTCCTGTCAAAATCGTAGAATGCGTCGATGCTACGGGCGCCGGCGATGCGTTTAACGCAGGTTACCTCGCAGCGAGATTGAACGGCGAGACTGTTGGTAACGCGGTACATGCCGGGCATTTGTTGGCGTCAAAAACAATCATGCATCACGGCGCGCTCGGGTGATACTACACTCTCCCAGGATATCAAAACACGGGTCAACAACGCTCACTTTTAGGAGGTGGTGAAAGGCGACTATCGTGTCGCGGATACAGCTGCCAGCCAAAGAGCCCCCTCTGCAGGTGAAGTGGTAACGATGTAAGAGTACATCGTAGGAAATTCCCGAGCTATTAGGGACGTGACCTGTCGGCAAAATTGAGGTTGCCCTTGAAATATTCCTCCTCCCAGAAATACGGGGCCGGCAGCGCCTTGGCGAATTAGGCTTGATACATTCGCGCAAAGCATCTCGGCCTGTTTTTGCAGGACTTTAGCTGCCATGAGCGAACCTTGATCGAACGCCGTGAAAACAGACGTGGCATGATACGCGAAAGAAGCGGAATTCAAATTGCGGCACAAGCGCTCGTTTGCCTGCCCAATTTCTGGAATTTCCAGGCTTTCACACAAAAGGTCATTAAGCGCATCCCCCGTTAGGCCGCAGTCATTTACAGCTAAGCACGCTCTTATCGCTTCGCGTACAATGCCTGCGCCACCACCCTCATCTCCCAGGAGCCAACCCCAGCCTCCTGCCGTGACAAGCGAGCCGTCCGGCCGACGAGAGACTGCAATTGAGCCGGTCCCGGCAATCAGTGATATTCCACCAAGGCGGCATGCAGTTGCGGGTAAGAGTTCCGCGTCGTTGACGACCTTCACCTCCCATCCCGATGTCTCTCGCAATGCTTTTTCGCAAGCTCGCAACCTCTCATCGCTGTTGCAACCGTTAGCCCCAACCACAGCCCGAACAGGTGTCTCATTCCCCAGTGAAGCTTCGACAATCTCCACAAGACGCAAGCAATCCTGCGCGCTGTAATTGTTCAACCGCCAAGACGCGGTAGGAACCGTCATATCCAAAACGAGGTTTTGGGCACAACCCGCCATCCAGCGGGTCTTTGTGCCGCCAACGTCAACACCAAGAAAAAGAGATTTCGATCCAGACATCACTGAGGCTGTTCTGCTGAACTCGCCGAGAAAACGTCGGACCCTCCAATAATCGTCCTATGAAGGTTCAGCTCTTTATCCAGAACAAGAATGTCGGCCAGCTTTCCTGGCTCGATGCTACCGACAACGTCTGAAACTCCAACGAGTTCGGCTGGTGTTAGAGATGCCATGCGGATAATACTTGGCATGTTTTTTCCGACCGCCCGAGCCATGGTCTGCACCATCTTGTCCATTCCGTGCATCGAGCTAGCGAGACCGCCGTCTTCTCCCCGCACCGTGTGACCGTCACTGTAAACCCACGTGCCGTCCTCGTTCGATCCAAACCGATATTTCCCGGCTGGCGCGTCCATGGCCCGGTTCGCATCGGTAACCAGGCATGTCCTGTGATAGCCGATCATCTCATAGGCGAACCGCAGAAGATCATCGGACAGGTGGTAACCGTCAGCAATTACTTCAGTGCTCATCGCATCATTGAAAAGTACGTACTGCTCCATGCCGGCCTGCATTGGCGTTCCGAACCGCTTGCGGAGTGACGAAACCGAACTCATCGCGCACCAGAAATGGTCAACATGTCTCATACCTGCAGAGAACGCCGCCTCTAGTTCGCTCCAACACGCATTTGAATGGCCACAGGTTATTAAGCAGCCCTTATCCTTGGCGAAAGCAAAAAATTCCAGTGCGCCTGGAAGTTCGGATGCACAGGTAGCAATCTTGATAATGGGTTTGGACAGGAAGTATTCGTACTCCTCGCGAACAGGGTCTCGGCGGCCTTCAACCGAATGCACCCCGACTTTGTCTTCCGCGAAATAGGGCCCGTAGAAATGGATGCCGGCTATACGAGCACCATCAGACGGTTTCCAAGACGCTTGTATAGTTTCGCACGCAGTTACCATGTCATCTAATTGCTTAAAGGACCCAGTTGTGGTCGTCGGAAAAATCGAAGTCGTACCATGTTTTGCATGAGCCACATTAACCCTCCTAACGGCGTCGACGGTGCCATCCATATAGTCGGCGCCTGCAGCGCCGTGCACGTGGATGTCAACAAAACCCGGCGACAAAAACTTACCAGAACAATCGAGGATGTTTTCCTTTATATGCTTTGGTGAAAACTCCTCGATGCCAGATATCATTCCCTGCTCGCAGCGGATAACAGCGTTTTCGACAATTTGGTCGGGAAAGATAACATTGCCCTTGATGAGCAGATTGCCCATAATACGCTCCATGTCTGTGGATTATTATGCGCGTCTTTACCGATGTGTGCAGAAAAATGCAATGGAGAAATACCGTGTCTTTTGACTCTACCCCGGATGAACGCCGGGAATTCATACTCTCAAGTCTGCAAACCAAAGGACGGCTTTCAACAACCGATCTCTCCGAGCATTTTTCGGTTTCTGAAGACACCGCACGGCGAGATTTTCGTGAAATGGCTTCGGCAGGCTTAATCAAGCGCGTCCACGGCGCAGCATTGCCAATTTCTCCAGGCTCCTTGCCCTTTCAGGGACGATACAAAATTGCCGCAGATGTGAAAGTTAAATTGGCGCGCCTAGCCGCTCAGTTGGTGCTTCGAGATCAGGTGGTCATCATTGACGGTGGCACGTCTAACCTTGAACTGGCGCGACAATTGCCGACCGATCTTCGGGCTACAATCGTCACGAACAGTCCATTAGTTGCTACAGCAACGACCGAGCATCCGTACCTCGAAGTGATCCTGTTGGGTGGAGTGTTTGACAAGCGTAGCCAAATGACTTTAGGGGCTCGCGTTTTGGATCAGTTACGCTCAATGAATGCAGACCTTTGCTTCATTGGCGTTCATGGCATGCATGAGGATTTTGGTCTGACCACTGCCGGATATGACGAGGTAGCCGTAAAGTCAGCAATGATTGAGGCAGCCGCTGAGGTGGCTGCGATCGTCACACCCGATAAATTCGGGACGGCGGCCGCCCACAAAATTGGTCCGCTCTCGCTTGTCGATACGGTAATTACTGAAGGTGGTCGCAAGAGCCGTAGCTGGATCGAGGCGAGGAAACTCAAAGCAATTTACAGCTAAATGCGACAGTAAAATGAATTGAGTTGCCTTCGTTACAGTTCTTAAGGAGACTGAGACACAGCGGCCTGCGACTTATTAACGTCGCGAAACGCCGCTATCGCGGCCATTGTTTCGTGCTCTTGAGCAACGGCTGCTTGACACCCTTCAATATGCATGTTTGCGTTACAATAACGAAGCGCGCTACGCATATTGCGCTCCATCTGATCAGTATGCTCGGGTGAAAGCGCTTTTTGCTCCATTTCTTGGCTTAGTTTTCGAGAGCGTTCGAATTGGATCATGGCAAGGGTGCCGGTGGGATCAAGGCCCGTCGGCACACACCCGCTTATAGCTAAACCAGCCAAGATCGAGACGGTTATTGGGAAAACAGGCGGCGATAAAGCAGTTTTTCTTACAAACAATTGAAGAGTTTTGTGTCGAGCCGTATGCGACGTCCACGCCCCATAGATTTTTCGGTTGATCTACGGGCCGTCAAATGAGCTCACCGAAGAGTATCTGACGAGCTCATTGTGAGGCTCTGATGCGC
>NZ_CAXUPW020000024.1:0-33280 GCF_964252935.1 Rhizobium sp. LjRoot98 | reverse complement strand
AATCTCGCGCTTATGTGGGCCCACCGATCGGAAGCGCGTCTGGGTGGGCTACTCCATGATCTGGCCGGCGGCGGCAAGGGTTTTCCTCAATTTAATTATATTCACACCGGAGGCATCGCCATTGGTCGCAAGTGCGGCTGCTGCCCCAGCAGCTTGGCCGAGAACCATGTAGGTTGGTTCAACCCTAACCGATGTATACGCGGCGTGACTGGTTGATAATGCGATCGGTACAATGAGGTTGATCAGCTGGGTCGGCTTCGGGAGCATGGCGCGGTAAGGTATCTGATAGGGGCCGACGCTGATGCTTTCACGGCTTTCGTCGGCGATGTAGCCGGCTTTGACGGTCCGGATCATGCCATGCTCATCCATGGGATAATAACCCAAACCAATGGAATCCGGGAACCGGGTTTTATTCTGCAAATCGTTTTGTGTCAGAACCAGCTGCCCTACCAGCCGCCGCGCCTGGCGAACATATATTTGCCGCGGAAAATTGCCGTTGTCCTGGAATTCGTTTGCACAAAGGCCATACTGGGCAGTCAATTCCCTCACGTGAGCGGGGACGCGCGGGTCTGTTGTTGCAAACCACATAAGGCCGAGAATATGGTCACGTACCATGTTCCTTATGGCGTTGCGTTTCGCTTCATTTCCCACGACATAGCTGTAGCCGATATGCCATACATTGGTGGAGAAATACGGTGTAGAGTTGACATCCTGTTGGCCATTCACGGTTACTCCGCCACCGGTAAAATGGGTTGCAGAGATTTTGACGCCAGCATTTTGAGCAGCACGAAGAAACCGCGCAGTCGTTTCATAGCGCAATGGATCATAGTTTTGCGGTTTGGTGAACGGCACCTTTTGACCTGTCCGCGTGATACAGAAACGATAATTAAACGCCATCAGGCTCTTGTCGGCTGACCCAATTGCCAGTTGTCCCGTGTCAATAACGCCCGGCAAGAGGCCGCTTCGCGGGTCGCCTTGTTTGACATACGGGTCAACCTTAATTTCGATGTCGTTCGGGCCAACAGTAGGGTAGTTGATCCGCTGCACCCCTGCAGCACTCTCTCCATACTTGCTACTGCTTTCCCGCCCGATAATGGTCGAGACGCCTGATCTCGCCATCAAGTCGCCCTCATAGCTCGCATCTATAAAAATATCGGCGCAATATTCTTCGCCAGTCGTCATGCGCACGCGTTTGAGTTGTCGTCCGGAGCGCGTCACTGTGGTGATGCGTTGGCCATACCTAACAACCACGCCTGCCCGAGATAATCCCGTTTTGAATGTCTGTTCCGCCCAATGAGATTCAAAATATATTCGCACCGGATCAGCACTTCGATAATGATTGCGCGCCTGCCTGAGAAAAGCGGCGACCAGTCCGCCATAGACATTCGTTCTGGGAGAGGCGTCAGTTTTCGTTAGGCCGTTCGACATCATCCCGCCAACATGGGCAGTTGGTTCGAGCAGGATGACCTTCTTTTTCATCGTTGCTGCTTGTATTGCGGCCATTATGCCACCCGGTGTCCCGCCATACACGAGCACGCTTGAAGCATTGCACAGTGCGTGAGCCTGCCCGAAGCCAAAGCAAACAAATGCCGCGCTCAAGAGAATGGCCCGAGACCGGCCGAAAAATATCTGTCGAAAATTGCGCAAAAATCAATTCTCCCAAAATCTAAACGCGAGCAAAAAGCACCTTCAAACTGCCCAAGAATCGCGGGCGAGTTCGAAATCCAACACGGTTAAAGTGGGCTTGCAAGCCGCAAACGATTGTCTTTGGATCGACGCTCGGCCGAGCTCGACGAACTGATGCCAGCCCACGGATGATATTTTTCTATTGGCCGTGGAGGTGTGCTCTGCGCCACCTTCACGTGACGAAGCCGCAGACGTCGGCGACTTGCGACGTCTCTAAAGCATTTGCGACTCAACAGAGCTGGATCCCGCTAGCGATGCATGGGGCTCCGGTCGTGCCGCGACCGGCAATGCGCATAGAAGCTCTTTAGAACAAGCAAGTTCATTTTCTCTTAGGTTTTGATTATTTTGAAAAGCTGAAGCCCGGGTCTTAACGCCGATTAAATGGTTCTGCCCAAAGATCACGCTTTGGGAGAGTAGCGGCGCCGATAGTGTTGCTGAGTGAAAACGTGAGGCTTTCATTTTTCGTGGGTGAAAGATCAATATTTATACTCGGAAATCGACGGTTTACTGGTGTCACTCCGTTGAGTGCGCGTGATGATTGAGGGAGGCGGTGAAATGCTCAAACGTATCAAGCGACACCAAGTCCGGGTGGGGATGTTTGTCACCGATATCGAGGATCCCTTGCGGGACGAGGCGGCACCTGTGCGCAGCTTTCTCTTGAAGGATGAAGCAGCGGCGGCGAAGGTCAGAGCCAGCAATATCATCAGTCTTGTTATCGATATCCGCAGGGGAGTCGATGTGGGTTCCGGTCCGGCCCAGCCGGAGGCGCGACAGGGCGAGGCATCGTTGTCCAGCCTTTCCCGGGCGTTTACCCAGGCCGAGATCAAGGAAGCGCTGCAGACGATCGAGCAAACAAGGCCGCTTCTCGACACGCTGTTTGCCAACGTAAGGCTGAGTGGCGCGGCCACATTCGAGCCCGCCGATCGCGCTGTCGAACAGATCGCCAAATCGATGGAGAGCAATCCGGCAGCGCTGATTGGTATTACCCGCCTCAAGACCAAGGATGAATATACGTTCCTGCACTCGCTTGCCGTCAGCGCGCTGATGGTACATTTCGCGCGCTTTCTCAAATTCGATGAGCAGGCCGTACGGATTCTTGGCGTCAGCGGCCTGCTGCACGATATCGGCAAGATGGTCATGCCTGACGCATTGCTGTCGAAGAAGGGTGCACTGACCGACGAGGAAATGGCGCAGATCCGCACCCACCCGGTTCGTGGCTACGAATTGCTGTCGCGCCAGGCCGACATGCCGCAGATCGTGCTGGATGTTTGCCTCCATCATCATGAGCGGATTGACGGCAAGGGCTATCCCTTCGGTCTATCGGATGAGCAGCTCAGCCCGTCCGCCCGGATAGCGGCCATTTGCGATGTCTATGATGCGATGACCTCGGCGCGACCCTACAAACGCGCATGGACGCCCGCCGAAACACTGAGGATGATGCTGAAATCGGAAGGCCATTTTGACCGGCATCTGCTGGCGCAGTTCAATGCCAGTCTGCGTGCGTCGTTTTCACCCGTGCCTCCGAAGGACCGCCGCAACGGGGCTCGAGCGATTCAGTAGGGTATGGGCTTT
Organism: Rhizobium sp. LjRoot98; assembly: GCF_964252935.1. Lineage (NCBI taxonomy): Bacteria > Pseudomonadati > Pseudomonadota > Alphaproteobacteria > Hyphomicrobiales > Rhizobiaceae > Rhizobium > Rhizobium sp. LjRoot98. The sequence goes on along the minus strand of NZ_CAXUPW020000024.1, from coordinate 30,022 downwards.
TTTACCCTTGAAGGCCGTCGCGGATCTGCGCGAAGTAACCGTCTGATCCTACCTGACCGCCCTTGAGCGCAATCTGCAGACCGTTGGTCGCTGCATAAGCGCCGTGGGCCGTGCACAATGGCGATCCCGGTGTTTGTGGCAATGGCAGCAGCGTGGTCAGCGCCTGCACATGCAACTCCCGAAGCGCATGGCTCGACGTATCTCCGCCGGCAATGACGGCGCGGGTCAGTTGCTGTTCCTCGACCAGGCGGCGCAGGATCGTGCCGAGCAGGCGGCCGAGACGGTGGCGGCTGCCCGGGATGCGATCGATATCGCCACCGCGATCGGCGGATGGACCGAGCGCTGTGTTGAGTATGACGCTCTCACCGCGCTTGAGGCTGCTAAGACCAGCAGCAATTGCCTGTTCCAGCGCCGCATTGCCGTTTTCACCGAGCAGTTCCAGCGGGTCGAGATTGATACCGGAAAAGCCGTTTTGGGTCGCATGGCGGATCTGCCGTTCGGTAGTCGGCGAGACGCTACCGGAAACGACCGCGATACGGTCCGCTTTGCCGGGCAGAGGGAAGTTCTTCTTGCCTTCCGTCAGGCCGGCCGCACGCCAGGCCGCCAGCAGCGCATATTCGACGCCGGAAGAACCGGCGACAAACCACCCGCCGCCGCGGCGCAGGCGCAAGAGCTGGTGGCCGGCTTGGGACTGGCTTTCAGGGCTGTCGACATCAAAGAGAACCATGCCGTCCGCATCGCGGCAAAGATCATCGATCCGGTTCTCCGCATCAGCAGCGGCAAGCATGGAGAGATCGGCCAGTCTGATGTTCAGGGCCGTTTGTGCGCTTAGATGCAGTCGCAGGTCAGCCTCGGTCATCGGTGTGACCGGATGGCGGCTCATGACGGGGTGGCGGTCGATGCGGTAGACCTCGCCCTGATAGGCGGCGAACAGATGACCAAAGGCCGTGTAGCGCTTCAGCTGCGGTGCGCCGACAAGAACAGGGACATAAGGCTGCCCGAACATCGTCCTGCCAATCTCGACGGCTTTGCCGATGTTGCCGGTCTTTGGGCTGGAATCGAAAGTCGAGCAGACTTTGTAGTGGCAGATGTCGGCGCCCAGACTCTTTAGCCAGTGAAAGGCGGGTGTCAGGTTTTCATCCATCCAGTCCGGCGTTTCGCTGCGGCTGGTGCCGGCAAGGCCGATGGCGCGGCAATGGCCGAAACGCGTCAGCAGGGCCGTGTCCGGAACATCCATGAACAGGACTGTGTCGACGCCATTGGAGGCCAGCGCTTCCATGACATCGGTCGAGCCCGTCAGGTCGTCGCCGTAATAGGAGAGGAGCGGATTGATCTGTGCCGTCATGATGCCTACTCGCTTGCACTACCGAATTTCTGGATGGAAGCGGCAAGTTCCGGATGATCCCTGGCGTAGGTATCAAGCGGAATATCGGCAACAGCCGCCTGCCAAGCCTGCTGCACAGCGCGCACACCTGCAGCCGGCCCGTTCGGATGGCTAACAATGCCGCCGCCACACAGATAGAGCAGATCGGTGGTCCGTCCCGTCCGGCGATAGGTTTCCGGTGCCTGTCCGCCCCATTGTCCCGAGCCGGCAACAGGAAGGGCGCAGTCGGATTGATCAAACAGCGGCGTGGTGACAGCCTTGAAGCTTTCGACGAAACTGTCGTCCGGTTCCCAATATTTGACGCCGATCCCATTGATCTGGAATTGATCGACACCGAGGAGCCGCCAGAACTGTTGCCAGACCTTAAAATCAAAGCCGATACCGGGATGGCGGGTCAGCACGTCCCAGCCGTTGCGATGGGCGTGCAGAACGAGACCGGAGCGCTTGCGCAGGAACGCCATGCCCCCCATGCCAATGGAGTTGATATTGACGACGGCGCAATTGCCGCCGGCTTTCAAAACAAGGTCGTGGTTGCGCATCATCTCGTCGGGGTCGGTCGCCGAGATACCGAACGCGTACATCACTTTCTTGCCGGTCTTTTGCTCGTGATCGAGAATTTTCGGCATGATCGCTGCGACGCGGTCGCTAAGCGGCGAATAGGCCGGGCTCATCAGCTTCTCATCGTCCTTGATGAAATCAACTCCGGAACCGATCAGCTCACCAACAAGCTCAGCCGTTTCCTGCGGACGCAAGCCTAGCGCCGGCTTGACGATGGTGCCGATAATCGGCCGGTCATAGACACCGGTAAGCTTGCGGCTGCCGGCGAGGCCGAATTGCGGGCCGGGATAGGCGGATCTATATTCCTGGGGCAGTTTCAGATCAACAACGCGCAGGCCGGTCATGCCGCGGATCGAGAAGATGCCGCCGACCGCAATGGTCATTAGAGCGGAAAGATCGGTGCCAATGGCATCGAGCGGAAAGGCAATATCAACATCGGCGCGCTGGATCGCGCCGTGGCCTGTTTCAGCCTCTGGCCAGCTCGCGGTGGCGGCGTCGGCAAGGGGACGGATGGCAAGGACCCGGGCTGCGACACGGGCCTTCAACTCCGGCGTCTCGCCGGGCACGGGTACGAAAGTTCCCGTCGATTGATCGCTGGCGATCTTATCCGCCATGGCCTCGATGCTGCCCGGCGTTTCGATTCTGTAGGTGACGACAATCATGATCGCGCAAAAGCCTCCCGGTAAGTCAAAGCCCGGCCAGTTTGAGCTGGCGCGTCGTCGGCAACTGGTATAATGAGTATATCAATTAAGCAAGAGGAAGCTTGCATACCCGTCAATCAATGTGGACTGTAGTCTCGCAATCAGAGGCGTGGATTTCCTTCCCAACAAGAGCGGTGCATAACGATGGCGAATGCAAACCAGCGAGACACTATGGGCCACCAGACCGAACAGATCGTTCGCCGCAAACTGTCCGACGAAGTCTTTGCGCGGCTGAAGGCGATGATCACGTCCGGCGAGCTCCAGCCCGGCGACGAGATGCCATCAGAGCGTGAACTGATGGAGCGTTTCGGCGTTGGCCGGCCAGCGATCCGAGAGGCGATGCAGGCACTCGCCGGTATGGGGCTGGTCGTCATCTCGCATGGCGAACGCGCCAAGGTATTGGAGCTGACGGCGCAATCGATCTTTCGCCAGATGGACATGACTGCGAAGATCATGCTGGCCAAATCCTCCGATACGCTGGAACATCTAAAGAGTGCCCGGATCTTCTTCGAGCGGGGTATGGCGCGTGAGGCTGCCCTGAAGAGTGATGCCAAGGATATCGCAAGCTTGCGCGAAGTCCTTGAACGGCAGCATGCATCACTTGGCGATGCCGAAGCCTTCATCGCCGCTGACATGGAATTCCACACGCGAATCGCACGGATTTCACGCAACCCGATCTATATTGCCGTCAGCGAGGCGATGCTTGCCTGGCTGAAGGAATACCATACGGAAATGCTGATCTGGACCGGCAAGGAAAAATTCACCCTGGCCGAACACGAAGAGATCATCACCTGTCTGGAAGCCGGTGACCCCGATGCTGCTGAGCAGGCGGTACTGAAGCATCTGGAACGGTCGCGCGCGCTTTACGCTGCGAAGTGATCGCCAAGGCCGTTGAGCGTGCTCAAGGTCTTTGGCGCAATCCGGCGAACTCTGTTGCGAGTGACCAGTCCGGCCAACCGCCGCGCCAGGATCGCGGCAACTGAAGTAATCCATAATTCAGCCCGTCTCGTTCACACCCTGATGCAAAGATGGGACACGAGAAATACGGTAGCCAAAGCCAACGACACCTTAGCTGGTGCACGGACTGACGATTTTTGAAGAAGAACGGACAGAAAAAGACCGAACGACACGACCAATCCTCCGGCCCCGATCGATCCCGCACTGAAAGCCAGGCCGAGAGATCCAAGCCAGACCGAACTTGCCAGCATGGTCGCCGGAGAGCGCAGAACAGCTTCGTCGGTCGAGACTGCAAAGATCGGGCGAAACCCTTGCCAGCTCAAGGCGATGGCCAGGCTCAGCGAGAGGGCGGCAACGATGTCCATCGGGGTCATATGCTCGCCCTCAATGTTTGGAAACCGGCCGATTGTTGCGGCACGGCCGTCGTCTTTGCTGCGTATGCCGTTTGCGAAAAAACATGGCCAACCCCAATCAGGATTGGGTTATCCACGCCCATCCCGGCAACGGCGGACGCTAGGTCGTCCAAGCATCCGGTCCACCGCGCCTCGTTACTGCGGGTCACCGCACTGACGATTGCGACAGGCATGTCAGCATCCATTCCGGCTTGCAGCAGGCGCGTGCGGATCTGGCCTGCGGTGCGACCCCCCATGTAGAAGATCGTCGTGGTCGCGGACAGTGCGAGATCGTGCCAGTCGATGTCCGCAGGCAGTGACCCCTGCCGCGAGTGACCAGTGATGAAACGGACGGCCTGAGCGTGATCGCGATGGGTCAGCGACACGCCAAGACGCGCAGCCATGGCGCTGGCGGAGGTGATGCCGGGCACAGTATCGACCTGTATGCCCTGTTGTTGCAGGCAGGCGATTTCCTCTCCAGCGCGGCCAAAAATCATCGGATCGCCCGATTTCAAACGCACCACGTGTTTTCCGGCCTTTGCAAGCCGGATCATCGTCGCATTGATGTCCTCCTGTTTGCAGCTGGTGCGGCCGCCGCGCTTGCCGACCAGCATGCGCCTTGCCTCGCGGCGGGCAAGCTCCAGCACTTCATCAGAAACCAGGTCATCGAAGAGAATGACATCGGCGGCCTGCAAGGCCCGCACGGCCTTCAGCGTCAACAGCTCAGCATCGCCTGGACCTGCTCCGACGAGCGTCACGCGGCCAACGGATGAGGATTGCGTCGCCGCAAGGATGCGTCCTGCATCGGCGAGCAGATCTGCCTTGGTGCCCGCGTTGGGATCCCCGCCAAAAGCACGATCGACGAAAGCCTCCCAGAAGGCGCGACGGGCGGCCGCAGTTCCTAATGTCGCATTGATCTGATCCCGGATGGAACGCGCCAATTCGCCCCATGACTTCAGCGATGGCGGCAGCAGTGTCTCGATCCGCCGGCGGATCGCCTGGGCGAGGATGGGTGCCGCCCCATCCGTGGAGATTGCCACGACAACAGGCGAGCGGTTGACGATCGATCCGAACTGGAACTGGCAATATCGAGGTTTGTCGATGACGTTGACGGGAACGCCGGCGTTCTTCGCGGCGGCGAAGAAAGCTGCTGCTGCCGCGTCGTCAGCGCAGTCTGCAATGGCGAGGGCTGCATGTTCGAAGGACCCGGCATGCCAGTCATGGGGATGAAGGACGAAGCAGCCCTCCCCGGATTGTGGTCCTTCATGCAGGAGATTGGAAAAGGTTTCGCTCAGGTCCGTGGCATAGACATGCACCTCGGCGCCGCAGGCGGCCAGCAATTCCGCTTTCCAGGCGGCGGCGTCCGTTCCGCCGGCTACAACGGCGCGTTTTCCTGTAAGCGACCAGAAGACCGGCAGCGTGGCGAGAGGTGCCATGCGGGCAGGAGCGGCACGAGAGGCCATTTCATTCGGCAGCAGCTGCAAGACATCCATCGATGATCCCCCTGATTTCTGCGCGGCATGAGCCGCAATTGGTTCCGGCATTCAATTCCTTGCCGACAGCCTCCACGCTTCGGCAACCACCGCGCACCGCCGCGACGATCTGGTTGACGCCAACGCCGAAGCAGGAGCAGACGGTGGCCCCTGGGTCCATGCGCCCGGCGCCCGGGCGTCCAGCGATAACCGCGAAGCGTTTTGCAAGTTCGGTATGCTGGATAGTCAATTGTTCGATCGCCCAGTTGCGGGCAACGGCGACCGGCTGGGGGGCGAGAAAGAAGGCTGCGAGCAGCCGGCCGCCATCAAAGAAGGCGAGACGTAGGTCGCCGGATTGCGCATCCGCATAACCGAGTGGTTCGATATGGTTGGGAATGCCGAAATGCAAACGGCACCAATCGGTCCAGTTTTCGGGTGTAGCATCAAAGGCAAGCTCCAGGCGCCAGCCCCCGGCGGCCTTGGCCAGAGCCCAGTAAACGGTGTCGAGGTTTTCAGGTTTGGTGAAGGAGACCGCAAAGCCGTAGCTTTTCACTGTGAGCGGCCGGGCTCTGACAGCAACATTTTTGGAGGCCGGTTGCCCGGAGATTGCGTCGGTCAGCGGCGCGACGACCGCGTCGATACGGCCTTTGGCGGCGAACTGGCCGTTCCAGTGCATCGGCACGAACAGGCTGCCGCGCGCCTGCCGGTCGGTGACCAGCGCGCGCACCACGGCATTGCCATAAACGCTCTCGATCTCGACGAGAGCTGCGCTCGCGACACCGATATCCATCGCGTCGCGCGGGTGGATTTCGGCAAAGGGCTCGGCGATGTGGGCTGAAAGGCGGGCGCTTTTACCCGTCCGCGTCATCGTGTGCCATTGGTCGCGGATGCGCCCCGTATTGAGCGTCAGCGGGAAGTCCACGTTGGTCCGGTCCGATGCGGGAGCGCTGACGGCAATGAAACGTGCCTTGCGATCGGCATGGTAAAAGCCGCCATCGGCGAAGAAGCGGGTGGTCCGTGTCTGCGCGCCTTCAGGCTGGGGCCATTGAAACGGTTCCAACCCATTATAATCGGCGGCGCTGATCTGCCCGTATGCGCCGATATCGAAATCGCGGCTGCCGCCGTTGTCGAAAGCCGAGAGGGCCGCATGTTCGGCAAAGACATCGGCTGTGGCGGGAAAGGAAAAGGCGCCGGTAAACCCCATGCGGCGTGCGACTTCCGCCATCTGCCACCAGTCTGCCTTCGCTTCGCCGGGTTGGCTGAGAAAGGCGCGCTGGCGAGAAATGCGGCGCTCGGAATTGGTGACCGTCCCGTCCTTTTCGCCCCAGCCAAGCGAGGGCAAAAGAACGTGGGCATATTGCGTCGTGTCGGTTTTCCGAAGGACGTCCGACACCACAACGAAGGGACAGGCTGCGATCGCAGCGGCCACTGCGTCCGCATCGGGCATGGAGGCAACCGGATTGGTCGCCATGATCCACAGGGCCTTGATCTGGCCGTCTGCCACCGCACGAAACATATCGACGGCCTTAAGCCCTGGTTTTCGGGCGATATCGGGCGATTGCCAAAAACGCTGGACCCGGTCGCAGTCTTGCGGGCTTTCAATCGCCATATGGGCAGCGAGCATGTTGGCAAGACCACCGACCTCGCGCCCGCCCATTGCGTTTGGCTGGCCGGTCAGCGAGAAGGGACCCATACCCGGCCGGCCGATCCTGCCGGTTGCCAGATGACAATTGATGATTGCGTTGACCTTATCCGTACCGGAGGCGGACTGGTTGACCCCCTGGCTGTAGCAGGTGACGACCTTGCCGGTTTCCTCAAAAAGCCTAAAGAACTGTCGCAACTGCATGGAAGGCAGGCCTGTCAGCTCCATCAGGTCGGTTATGCCAAGGGCCGATGCGCTGGCAAAGGCTTCGGCAAATCCGGCCGTGTGTGTGCCGATATAGTTCTGGTCTATCGCGGCAGTGCCTGCGAGGTGGGCAAGGAGGCCCATGAACAGCGCCACGTCGCCATCCGGCCGGATCGCCAGGTGCAGGTCGGCAATGTCGGCCGTCATGGTGCGTCGCGGGTCGATGACGACGACCTTCATGCTGGGCCGGGCTGCCTTGGCAGTGGCGAGCCGCTGGTAGATGACGGGATGGCACCATGCGAGGTTGGAGCCGGTCAGGATGACCAGATCGGCAAGCTCGATGTCTTCATAAATACCCGGCACGGTATCATTGCCGAAGGCGCGTTTGTGCCCGGCAACGGAAGAAGACATGCATAGCCGCGAATTGGTATCGATATTGGCCGAGCCGATAAAGCCTTTCATCAGCTTGTTGGCGACGTAGTAGTCCTCCGTTAGCAACTGGCCTGAGACGTAGAAGGCGACGGAGTCAGGACCATGTTCAGCGATGGCTTGGGAAAAACGGGAGGCGACGAGGTGGAGCGCTTGATCCCAACTTGCGCGTTCTCCACCAATGTGCGGATGAAGAATTCGGCCGTCCAGATCGATGGTTTCCGAAAGAGCCGAGCCCTTGGAACACAGACGGCCGAAGTTTGCAGGATGATCAGGGTCGCCCTTGACGCTAACGGTGCCATTATCGTCGATCCTGGCGATAACACCGCAGCCGACGCCGCAATAGGGGCAGGTGGTCTTGGTTTCAGCCATGATGTTTGGCTCCCGATAGATGCAGAACTTCTGCCGTTCCAGTGACCGCCCGGCGATCTCCCTCTTCTCCACATCGGGGAGAAGTGCCGAGCACATGCGAGGCGATGAGGGGGTGGTGCGGCATATCGGGAGCGCGCCGAAAGCCCCCCTCATCCGGCGCCACACGCCACCTTCTCCCCGCAGGGGAGAAGAGGGAGGGCGCCGCTCGCCTGTGCATGGCCTCTCCGCTCGAAGGGGAGAAATCCGACAGGCGAGGGAGAGGTTTGATCCGCATCGCTACTCCGCCGCCATCATCAGGCTTTCGAGCGCGATGGAGAGTGCGCCGTTGTCGTTGCGCACCTTGATTGTTCGCACCTCACCCTGATCGGCACCCAGCGCTTTGCCGGTTTCCAGCGAGATGACCCAGTTGTGCAGCGGGCAGGTGACGGCCGTTCCATGCACGATACCTTGGCTGAGTGGTCCACCTTTGTGAGGGCAGTGGTCCTCGATGGCATAGGCCTCGTTCTCCGCCGTGCGAAACACGGCGATCTTGCCTTGAGGGGTTTTCACGCACCGCGCGCCGCGCAGCGGGATGTCGTTGATGTTACCGATATCAACCCAGTTCATATCCATCACTCCGCTGCCTCCGGATAACCGACCGTCGCCATGGGGCGGAACTCGTGCTTGTCCTTGCCGGAGACGCGCTCCGACCAGGGATCGATCTGGGCGAAATTCTGGGAGAAAACGAAGCGCTCGTAATAGGCCTGGCGCTTGTCCGCATCGCCCATGATCTGGCGGCGGATTTCGTCGAGCCCGATGCGCTTGGCCCACTTGTAGATGCGCTCGAGATAGCGGCCCTGCTCGCGATACATCTGCGTCAGCGCGACGATGTACAGCAACGCTTCGTCCTCGGTTTTCACCAAGCCCAGAACCTCTGTGCCCTTGATGTCGAGGCCGGCGGCCCCTGCAAAGTGGATTTCAAAGCCGGAATCGACGCAGATCACGCCGATATCCTTGCAGGTTGCCTCGGCGCAATTTCTCGGACAGCCGGAGACGGCAAGCTTCAGCTTGGCTGGGGTCCAAGACCCCCACATGAATTTTTCGATGCGGATGCCAAGCCCGGTCGAATCCTGCGTGCCGAAGCGGCACCAGTCGGAACCGACACAGGTTTTGACCGTGCGCAGACCCTTGGCATAGGCTTGGCCGGAGATGAAGCCAGCCTTGCCGAGATCGGCCCAGACGGCCGGCAGGTCTTCCTTTTCGATCCCGAGCAGGTCGATGCGCTGGCCACCGGTGACCTTGACCAGCGGAATCTCGAACTTGTCGACCACATCGGCGATCGCCCGCAATTCGCCGGAATTGGTGACGCCGCCCCACATGCGAGGCACTACCGAATAGGTGCCGTCTTTCTGGATATTGGCATGGACGCGCTCGTTGATGAAGCGTGACTGGTAGTCGTCGGCATATTCGTCCGGCCAGTCGCAGACGAGGTAATAGTTGAGGGCTGGGCGGCATTTGGCGCAGCCGCAGGAGGTCTTCCATTCAAGTTCCTGCATGACGGCGGGAATGGTCTTCAGGCCCTTGGCCTTGATCAAACGGCGCACGTCGTCGTGGCCAAGCTCCGTGCATTTGCACATGGGCTGAACGGCGGCCGGATTGTAGGCGTCGCCGAGCGTGATGGTCATCAGCTGTTCGACAAGGCCGGTACAGGAGCCGCAGGAGGCGGATGCCTTGGTATGAGCCCGTACATCGTCGAGCGAGGTCAGTCCCTTTGACGTTATCGTCCCGGTGATCTTGCCCTTGCAGACGCCGTTGCAGCCGCAGATTTCCGCATCATCCGGCAAGGCTGCAACGGCCGCCATAGGGTCCAGCGGAGACCCTCCCTGGTAGGCCTGACCGAAAATGAGCGTTTCGCGCATATCGGAAATATCAGTGGCTTTCTTCTTCAGGTCATTGAACCAGGCTCCATCGGCGGTTTCACCGTAGAGTACGGTGCCGATGATGCGATTATCCTTCAGCACCAGCCGCTTGTAGACGCCAGCTGTTGCGTCGCGCAGCACGATCTCCTCGCGGTCATCCCCTTCAGCAAAATCACCAAGGGAGAAGAGGTTGATGCCTGTCACCTTTAGCTTTGTCGGCGTGTCTGAATGGACGAAGGCGGGCGAACGATCGCCAGCGAGATGCGAAGCTGCAATACGGGCCATTTCGTAGAGCGGCGCGACAAGACCGTAGACCATGCCATCCACTTCAGCGCATTCGCCGAGCGACATGATATCGCCATCCGAGGTCTGCATGCCGGCATCGACGACAATTCCGCGATTGACGGCGAGGCCGGCTTCCTTGGCGAGACCTGCGCTTGGCCGGATGCCGACCGCCATGACGACGAGCGTCGCCGGGATGATCGTGCCGTTGTCGAGTTCGATGCCCTCGACCCTGCCATTGCCAATAATGGCCTTTGTGTTGGCCTTGGTGATGACCTTGATGCCGCGTTCCTCGACTGCCTTTTGCAAGAGGTAACCGGCGGCCGGATCGAGCTGGCGCTCCATCAGCGTCGGCATGACATGGAGCACGGTCACATCCATGCCACGCGAGGCAAGACCTGCCGCCGCCTCGAGCCCGAGCAGGCCGCCGCCGATAACGATGGCCTTTTCGCGCGATTGGGCCGCGAGCAACATGGCTTGCACATCGTCGAGATCGCGATAGGTGATGACGCCGGGCAGGTCCTTGCCGGGTACCGGAATGATGAAGGGAACGGAGCCGGTGGCGATAACCAGCTTGTCGTAGCTTTCCGTCACGCCATGATCGGACGTCACAGTTTTCCGGGCGCGATCGATGGCGACGATCTTGTGGCCCTTGTAGAGGGTGATGCCGTTATCGATATACCAGCCGTCGCCATGAATGACGATCTGCTCGTAGGTTTTTTCGCCGGACAGCACCGGCGAGAGCATGATGCGGTCGTAGTTGACGCGGGGTTCGGCGTTGAAGATGGTGACGCTGTACAGGCCGGGTGCCTGTTCGAACAAGTGCTCCAGCATGCGCCCGGGTGCCATGCCGTTGCCGATGATGATGAGTTTCTGGGTCATGCCGGTTACTCCGCGGCTTCGACGAAGCGGTGACGCTCGTAAAGGAATTTGAGCACGGCCTCGCGGCATTTGAGATAGGTCCGGTCCGAGGCGAGCTCGATGCGGTTGCGCGGGCGGGCGATCGGAACGTCAAGCACTTCGCCAATAGAGGCCGCGGGGCCATTGGTCATCATGACGATCCGGTCGGAGAGGAGAACGGCTTCGTCAACGTCGTGGGTGATCATCAGCATTGTGTTGCCAAGGCGAAGATGGATTTCCATCACCGCGTCCTGCAGATGCGCACGCGTCAGGGCGTCGAGCGCGCCGAAAGGTTCGTCGAGAAGCAGTATCTTCGGTTCCATGGCGAGTGCCCGGGCAATGCCGACACGCTGTTTCATGCCGCCGGAAATCTCTGATGGACGCTTGTCTTTCGCATGTGCCATCTGCACGAGGTCGAGATTGGCCATCACCCAGTCATGGCGCTCGCTCTTGTTTTTGCTTCTTCCGAAAACCTTGGAGACGGCGAGATTGACGTTCTCATAGACCGTCAGCCACGGCAGCAGGCTGTGGTTCTGGAAGACGACGGCCCGCTCCGGGCCGGGTGCATTGACCTCCCGGTTTTCCAAAAGCACCGCGCCGGAGGAGACCGGCGTCAGACCGGCGATCAGGTTGAGCAAAGTCGACTTGCCACAGCCGGAATGGCCGATGATCGAAACGAAGTCACCCTTTTCGATCGTCAGGTTGATGCCTTTCAGCACTTCGGCGCGGCTTCCCGCCCGGTCAAAGTACTTGTCGATATGGTCGAGTTTCAGGTAGGCGCTCATGATCTTGGCCCTCAGTTTGCGGATGCGCCGCGGGTGATGACGGAGCCGACGGCTGAAACCAGCTTGTCGAGGATGAAGCCGACGACGCCGATATAGGCGAGTGCGACAATGATGTCGGGCAGGCGTGATGAGTTCCACGCATCCCAGATGAAGAAGCCGATACCGACGCCGCCTGTGAGCATTTCGGCCGCAACGATGGCGAGCCAGGACAGGCCGATGCCGATGCGAAGGCCGGTGAAGATGTAGGGTGCAGCAGATGGCAGCATGATCTTGAAGAAGAACTCGAACTGGTTGAGGCACAGCACCTTGGCGACGTTGCGATAGTCCTGCGGGATATTGCGAACGCCGACGGCGGTGTTGATGATCACCGGCCAGATCGAGGTGATGAAGATCACAAAGATGGCAGACGGGTTCGAGTCCTGGAACGCAGCCAGCGACAGGGGTAGCCAAGCGAGTGGCGGCACGGTGCGCAGGATCTGGAAGATCGGATCAAGCCCGCGCATCGCCCAGATCGACTGGCCGATCAAGGCGCCGACGAGAACCCCGGTGACGGCGGCAAGTCCGAAGCCGTAGGCGACGCGTTGCAGCGAGATCAGCACCCGCCAGCCAAGCCCGATATCCTGCGATCCGTAGTTGAAGAACGGGTAGGCAATCAGATCGTAACTTTCCTGCCAGACCTGCGATGGCGGTGGCAGCGTTGCTCCGGCTTCCGAACAGAGAACCTGCCAGATGATCAGAATGGCGGCCAGCACGATCAGCGGCGGCACGGCATTGCGAGCCACGGCAAGCGCAACCTTTCTGGTGTTGAATTTTGCCATGGGCCGGCCGGGCAAGGCCACGACCCTTGCGCTTGTCTTGGGCAATACAGCCGGTGCGATTTTTTCCGTGCGGGCGAGTGCGGGCATGGAGTATCTCCTGAAGGTAAAGTGGAATCCGGTGCAAATGTCATGCGCCGGAATTGTTTGGGTCAGGACGAAGCCTTGATCGACAGGCTATCGAGATAAGCAGAGGGATTTTCCGGGTCGAAGACCTTGCCGTCGAAGAAGGTTTCCTTGCCGCGCGATGTGGTAGCCGGAATGTCCGCGGCGGCGATGCCGAGATCGGCCGCCGCAGCGCGCCAGATATCCTCACGGTTCACCTGATCGACCAATGCCTTGATGTCCGTGCCGGGGGCCAGTTTGCCCCAGCGGATGTTCTCAGCGATGAACCAGGTGTCGTGGCTCTTGAACGGGTAGGATGCGCCATTGGCCCAGAACTTCATGTAGAGGTCGGTACCGGTTACAACGCGGCCATTGCCGTAATTGATGTCGCCCTTCAGCCGGCCGATGATGTCTTTCACCGGTACGTTGAACCATTGACGCTTACCGACGATGGCAGCCATTTCTTCCTTGTTGTCCATGCTGTCGCACCATTGCTGGGCTTCCATCACGGCCATCATCAGCGCCTTGGCGGCATTCGGGTTTTTCTCCACCCAGTCGGCCCGCATGCCAAGTGCCTTTTCCGGGTGCCCTTTCCAGAGTTCGCCGGTGGACGCGGCAGTGAAGCCGATGCCCTGGTTGACCAGCTGTTCGTTCCAGGGTTCGCCGACACAGAAGGCATCCATGTTGCCGACCTTCATGTTCGCGACCATCTGCGGCGGCGGCACAACGATGGTGGAGACGTCCTTATCCGGATCGATGCCGCCGGCGGCGAGCCAATAGCGGATCCAGAGATCGTGGGTGCCGCCGGGGAATGTCATCGCGACCTTCACTTCGCCGCCATCGGCCTTCTTCTTTTCAAAGGCGGCCTTCAGCTTGGAGGCGTCGAGCTGGACGCCCGTATCGGCATATTCCCTGGCGACGGAGATCGCCTGACTATCGCAGTTCAGGCGGGCAAGGATCGCCATAGGCACAGGAACGTTGTTTTGCGTCACCTTGCCGGTATGCATCAGGTAGGGCATCGGCGAGAGGATATGCGCGCCGTCGATACCGTTGGCTTCGCCGCCGAGCACCAGATTGTCGCGGGTCGCGCCCCAGGAGGCCTGCTTGGCGACCTCGACATCGGGAAGCCCGTGCTTTTCGAAAAAGCCCTTTTCCTTGGCGACGATGAGCGCCGCCGAATCTGTCAGCGCGATGAAGCCGAGTTTGACACCGGTCACTTCCGGGCCAGCCGTGGCGGCGAAGGCACCGGACGGAAACGCCGTTTTGGCCGCAGCGAACAGTGCTGCGGTGGCGGTCGTCTTGAGAAGGCTGCGACGGGTGATGCCGTTGCTCAAAGTCGTCTTCATGAACAGGTTCCCTTAAGAGTGGCCGGTCGGATTTTGGGCAATAAAAAACGCCGCTCGGAGACTTGCGTCTTCGGGAAGGAGGAATCCCGGACTGCAAAACCCTTGCGACGTCGATGTCTTTGCGAAGGCCTGTTTGGCTTCGGCTTGTTGCGATCGCCATTGACCGCAACGGTTTATATCAAGCAAAGCCCGTGCCAGTTTCATTGGCGGAGATTATGCTTTTGAAATTGAAAGGAATTTTGTGACTTCTATGGGAGTGCCAAAATCTTCGACATCTCAGATATATGCAAAAAAAATTAGCGTTTGCTGTAATGCGACCAAAAGCTAGGCGGAAATTTTGTGCAGTGCAGAAAGAGAAAGGTTAGATTTCTTCGTCTGAACCGTCGCCAATCATGCTGCTCTTGACCGGAAATTTGGCGACATAGTCGGCGATCTGGTTCGGGTCGAAAACCTGCCCGTCTACGAAATGGTCTCCATCGGAGGTACCCTCGATGCGGATATCCTCCTCCATCGGCGGTGTGGCATTCGTTCCAAGCGCCAAGCGGTAGATATCCGGTCGATAGGCCGCAGTTGCATCTGTCATTCCCTTGGAGGAAAGGTCCGCCTGACCCCAGCGGATCATCTGGCTGTAAATCCACAGCGCCTGGCTCGGGCGCGGATAGTTGGCAAAGTTGGCATGGAACTGGAAATAGCCGTCGGTAATGCGGTGATTGCCCTGATCATCAAGGTTGAACTCACCTGCCAGCACGCTCCGGATGGTGTCGACCGGGGCGGCGATATAACGGCTATCGGCCAAGGCCTCAGACAGGGCGTCGTGATTGTCCGGCTGGTCGCACCAGCGTGCCGCTGCATCGAGTGCCACGATCAATCGGGATACCATCTCGGGATTGCTTTCAGCCCATTCCGGCCGCATGCCGATGACTTTTTCCGGTGCGGACGGCCAGATATCCTGCTTGGCGGCGACGATGCGTCCGACGCCGCGCTCGGAGGCGACCATGTTCCAGGGCGCGCCAACGCAGAACCCGTCGATGGCGCCGGCAGCCAGCGCATCGGACGTCATCGGTGGTGGCACAACGACGAGTTTGACATCATGATCCGGATCGATGCCACCTGCTGCCAGCCAATAGCGGAACTCGTAATTGTGCGAGGAGAATGGATAGGTGACGCCCAATGTCGGCAGCGGCTCGCTTCGCGCTTTCATCGCGAGAATGACCTTTGCCAGCGCCAGCGCATTTTCGAGCGCGCTGGCTGTTTCGCTCAAGGATGCTTGTTGCTGCATACGGGCATAAAGTTGCGTCGACAGGGTAATGGCATTGCCGCCGCGCCCGAGCGAAAAGGCCGTAATCGTCGGTGAAGGATTCGAGCCCAGTCCCAGCATGGAGGCAACCGGCATGGGAGATAGCATATGGGCGATGTCAAACTGCCGAAAGGCGAGCCGGTCGCGAACATTGGCCCAGGAGACGTCCTTGACCAGGTCGAGAACGATGCCTTCCTTTTGCGCAAAACCGAATTCTGACGCTGCAATCAGCACGGAAGCGTCAACGAGCGGAATGAAACCGGCCCGCAGGGTGCGCCAGCCTTCGCTAGTCAGGCGCGCCGGCGCGGCAAGGCCGCTGTCGCCGCTGAAATTCGTGATTTTGGTGATCATGTCCACTCCAATTCCTTCCGCCGGACGATTTCCTGCTGGCGCGGGCATCACATCAGCAGTCCGGCGGCCGTGACGACGCTCTGGGCAATATCGGCGATCTTCTTCTTTTCATTCATCGCGGTCTGGCGCAGCAGCGCAAACGCCTGTTCCTCGGAAAGGCTACGCATCTTCATTAGGATACCCTTTGCGCGCTCGACGATCTTGCGCTCTTCGAGTGCTGACTTGGCGTCCGCGAGCTCCCGCTGCAGCCGGCTGAAGGCGTTGAAGCGGCTGACGGCCATGTCGAGAATGGGCTTGACCCGTTCCTTCTTCAGCCCGTCGACGATATAGGCCGATACGCCCGCATCGACGGCCGCCTCGATGGAGGCAGTATCCGATCGATCGACGAACATGGCAATCGGCCTGCCAACGGTGCGCGTCAGCTGGAACAGGTGCTCCATCATGTCGCGGTTCGGGTTTTCAAGATCGATGAAGATCACATCCGGCTGCAATGTCTCGATCGCGCGCGCGATACCCTTGACCTCGTGAACGACTGTGACCCTGGAATGTCCGGCCTCGCGCAATCCTTCCTCAATGATCGAGGCGCGAATTGTATTTTCGTCGATCACAAGAATGGTGAGATCCAAATAGGTCATCGGATATTTATGCCGCAGTGCAGCACATTGCGCAATGCGCGCTAGCCTAAAATATCAGCATAAGATTTTTCGGCTAATATTTAGGCGAACTCCATGGCGGATTACGGCAACTACTTGCGGTCCTTCCCAATAGAGAGCAGCACGCTTCGTACATGTCGAGAAGTTTCGCCGTTTCCCTGTGAAGCTCACGATGCGATTGCTTGGCGACGCCGAGCAGGCTTAGGCTTGCCCCCAGCGGATTGAGCAGATGGACGACGGTGTTCAGCGGCAGTCGCATCTCAAGCAGAGGATAGAGGCCGACCAGTCTCTTGATCTGGCCGGACATGGCAGTCAGCGGCAGGTAGGCAATGCCTCCGCTTCAGTCTTCGCCTCGCGCACCGTGTTGCAAACAGGAATTCCCGCCTTCTCGCAGGCCACTTCCAGCTTGCCGGAATCCTCTCCTTGACCATAGTCACCGTTCCAATACTTCCATTATCGGCAGCAACCGGGACTTTGCCGAATTCACCCCCTTCCGCTCCACAACCCTCTTCCGGCTGATAGACGGTGAACTCGCCGATACCATCATCCCGATGCGCGCCATGCCCATCGTACAAGCCCCGATCGGTTTTTCCAGCCGGGAGTATTGGGAAGCGGTCTGGAGCGGGGCGGCCCGCGACGCCGTGGCTGAAACAACCATAATCACGACAGCCGCCGCAGCGTTGATGAGCTTGCGCAAGCACGGGGCTACGTCCTTCGACGTGATTTGCGAAGAGGTGACCATACTTTGGGATGTCCGTGTGAAACGGCCGTCTTGATCCCGACGCTGGAGACAGAGCCGACCACCGGTTTGAAGCCGTGGTGGGCGAGGCAAAACATCTGGGGATACGGGCATTCCGAGTTTTAGCGCGAGGATATCTGCAGTTTCACATCGTTTTGCTACGCAACCCCTGAGGCTGGAGACATGTAGAATACCTGTCAATCGCACCAAATCTATAGCTCCATCCGTTGCGGGGTCCCCTCCTGATGCGGTCATGCCCAAGAGGGCAGGCCCCCAGCGCAGCGACGCGCACCATGTGGGACGCTCGCGGGATATCACTCCTCGTCAACAATTTCGCACGGACAAGTGTCGTGCTCAGCTCTGTTGATCAGCGCGGGACGGGAAGCGCCCCGGCGCGATTGCGGCGAAAGGCAGTGTCCTCTTCCATGGTCCGATGTTAAAGAGCCGCAACTGCCACCACATGTACTGGACGGAATTTCCATGAGCGTTGCACGATATGCTGACTACATCGGGGACCTGAGGGTGCTTTTTGCCGAATTGGATCGCAGGTCCGAACGCTTCCAAACCTTTGATGTGCGACTGGAGCTGGTCGCAGCCGGTAGCCTCGTCGTCTACGAAACAAAGCGACGAAAAGGCCAGACGGACAGCTTGTATTATGGTCGCTCTGCAGCGACTGGCCAGAACCAACAGATTTCACAGGCGGCTGCGTTTTCAGCAATCGACCGGTTTTTCGCGCTTGGCCAATTTGCGGCTCTGACCGACCAGGTCGCGACCGGCAAGGGCGCCGAGAGCCGATCGGTGGATGCGCAATATCCGCACTGCGCAGTCAATTTTTCCTATCGCAAAAAAGGTCAGGCGGTCGCCCGCTCGACGCTGATGGTCTTCGTTGGATTCAATGACGAAGCCGATGCATTAGACTTCACTTCAATAGTGGAGGAGCCTGGGGCATTCGTAGCCCAACGACCGTACCATACTGCAAAGTCGCACGAATGGAAGTGAGTACACCGGGTATCTTTCTTGCGAAGAGAGACTGCGACGAGCATTAATCGATCCATGAATAGGCGCGTAAGCGCCAGATATCTCGATGGGTAGCCTCAGCTTGGAGTTCTCGTTTTGGGCCGAATTGATAGGCGCGAGCCACAAGCTGGAGGGATGGGGTGGCGTTTCGTTGCCGCGGGCGGGCGTATTTTTGATCTTCCTAATCTGGTATGTTATGTGCCGGACCCTCATCTCGTTTGGCATCGACGCTTACGCCTGCGCCGTCGGTTTTGACAGACCCGTACTGCAGCTGTTTTCAGGTCTTCAAGCTCAACCGTCTTCTAAAATTGCCGAATTTCTGGGCACTAGCAGGAAGGCGCAAGGCGAGCAGGTCGTCAGACAATATATCCGTAATCGGGAAAAGGCCGACAAAAAGCTTCCGACTGTGCCCACCTCTTTAATCGTACCAAGCGCTAACAAAACCACTTCTAGTGGTCCAAAACTCTGCGTTGCAACCTCCGCCTCTCCTGGATGTACTGGCTCCATCGTCTCCTGTGCCGGTTATGAGCCCTCGCGATTTATCATAGTCCTGGTTTGGGGTTGTCTAGGTAGCTCCTTCGATGATCTGAAATGGTCGTAATACGGCAATTATTTCCGCATATGAAAGTGTGCGCACTAATTCGACGGCAATCCCAATAGTCTCAAGTTGCCGCACGCACGCGACCACCCGAACAGATAATTAGGCACCGGAAAAATTCCTCACCTTCGCGCTAGAGAATTGCGGTAACATTTCAGTTGTCCCAAAAAAACGAACCAGCGAAATCGATCTTGAATGACAGATACACATAATAGTCAAAAGCCTACGTTTAACGAGATTTTACAAGCTGCCGTAGACGCAGCAGATCAACGGAGCTGGGAGCTTGCTGCAGGCCTCGTTGCGCAGGCAATTCCGCTTGATTCATCGGCCGGACTGATCATCCAGTACGGTCACATGCTCAAGGAGGCGGGTTACCTTGAGGCGGCCGCCAGGGCCTATAGAGCGGCGCTGATTTGGGATGGCACAGCAAGTGATGGATATGTGCATCTCGGCCACTTGCTGAAACGGTTGGGCCGAGCGGACGAGGCGATCGAGACATTCGTGGCTGTCGAGGGGATACCTTATGGTCCTCACGTGCGGCCGGAAATCAATGGTCTCAGGGTGGCTCGTCTTAACGCCTCACACGCAGTTCGAGGCGGAAAGGGTGATGTTCTCCCATTGATGCCGGATAATCTTCGACATCAGGACGAGGCGCTGCAACAGTGGCTTGCGGAACAAGACGATGCACGTAGGCGAATCGCACAGGGCACGATGAAGTCCACGAAAGCCGCGCCGGCATGGAGTACAAAATGCATTTCCTCCTCTTTGGAGCCTTTAGCCGATCTAGTTCTCGAGCTGGGCGTCTATCGCGCCACAACACACAATCCGCGAATGCGTCTCCAGCTGGAGACACGCTCGGGCTTCGAATCGCTCCGCAACCAATGGTTAAAGATCAGTCTGAAAATCAGCGAGACCGAGTGCGTTGTCGATCCAATCCTCTACATCGAAGAAGCGCCGGGGTGGGAACGGTTTAAGACAGCGCGGTTGGAAAAGCGAACGAGCAGCACGTATGGCGCGATCATTCGACTGCCGCAATCAATTGTATCGCTGCGGCTTGACCCAATTCATACGCCGGGGAAATTCAACATCTCTGACCTCGAAGTCTCACATCTGTCTTGGTCTTCGGTTCTGCTGCAATTGCTTGCATCGCCGGATCGCCCCGCTATTTCGGATGTCCTGAAAGCTGCTTTGCGGGGCAATTTGTCAGCTTTGATGGACGGCCACTTCGCCATCGAAATGGCAGATGAATATGCGCGTTGGATTGCGTTCAATGAACGCTCATCGCCAGCTACCTTGCTGCCTTTGGTCGAGGAGGGGACGGTTGGTTTCGTATCGATGGTCAATGGGAACGACGCCGGCGACTACGTGGCGACACTTACTTCCTTGCGGGCGCAGGCATCCGGGCGCTGGAAGCTGGCGTTGGTATTGGATGAAAGCGTGCCAACTTCGCTTCGTGCCACCATTGAACTGGATGCCGCGATGGATGTGCGCATCGAAGTCTCAGTTCTGACGTCGACTGCATCCACTGCAGCGAGGATTGAAGCTGGAATGTCGCTCCTTGATGCCGGCCTGATTGGACTTCTGCCCCTTGGCGACGTTCTCGCAAACGAGGCGGTCTCGAGTTTCCTTCAGTGCGCCAAGGATAATCCGGCAGCGGTGGCTTTCTATTGCGATCATGACGAGATCGATGAGAAAAGGCGGCGCCTTTCACCGCGCTTCAAGCCCGATTGGAACATGGACTACATTCTCTGCTACAACTACGTCGGTCATACAGTCCTCTTCTCTCGGTCCGCGATCGATGCGGCTGGCGGCTGGCGTGACAAATTTCCGAGAATGGAGGCCTTCGACCTGCTCCTTAGAGTCCTGAAAAATGCTGGGGCAGATGGAGTTCGGCATATCGCGAAACCCGTCTGGCATTGCCGCCAAGTTGAGGAGGGTAGGGATATCGTCCCTACCGTTAATGATTTTCTGACTCAGCAAGCATCTGGAGTCCGTGTCGAGCCAGGGCGCATTCCCGGAACTGCAAGACTGGCATGGCCGATGCCGGCCCACTCCCCACATGTAACGATCATCATCCCGACACGTGACCGTATCGAACTCCTCAAGACAGCGATCGATTCTGTCCTTTTGCGCACTGAATATCCGTCCTTTGACATCATCGTCGTCGACAATGGCAGTGTAGAGCCGGAGAGCTTGGACTACTTCACCAGCATTAGCCAGGACGACCGGATTTCAATAGTTCGCGACGATGGCCCCTTCAATTTCTCTCGGCTCAACAACCGCGCGGCTGCAGAAGCAAAAGGGTCTGTCCTTGCACTGGTAAACAATGACGTGGAAGTGGGGGATGCCAATTGGCTGCTTGAAATGGTATCCATTGCTATTGATCCAGGGGTTGGTGCTGTTGGCGCCAAGCTCCTGTATGGCAGTGGACATGTGCAACATGCGGGTATTATTGGAGGCGTGGGCACAGTTACCGGACACGGGCACAAATATGAACCGGCGGGTGCTGCTGGTTATATGAACAGACTTATCGTTCAGCAGGAAGTACTTGCGGTAACTGCGGCATGCCTAGTGATAGAAGCCGACAAATATAAGGCTGTGGGTGGCCTCAATGAGGAGAATCTTACAGTCGCATTCAATGACGTGGATTTGTGTCTAAAGCTACGAGAGCGAGGCTGGCGATCAGTGTTTACGCCGTGGGCTAGTCTCTTTCATCACGAAAGCGTGTCGCGTGGCCTCGATCTTTCAGGCGAAAGAGCCGCACGGTTCAAGCGCGAAGCGGGTTTCATGGTGAACGTGTGGGGTGGCAAAATTCTTAACGATCGTTTCTACAGCCAGAACCTCACGCTTGATCACGAGGATTTTTCATTAAGGTGTCAAGCGTATAAGTAAGCTAAAAAGTTTTGAAATGTTGCAAGAGATTGCGTGCGTCACACCACCTTGCTATGAGCATAACTCTGTTCGTATGCAAGTCAAGGCAGTAGAAATGCAGTTTCAAAAAACAGCGATTTCCGAAGTAATCCTTATAACTCCCAAAAAAATTGGCGACAGTCGGGGTTATTTTTCTGAAACATTTCGTCTCGACATATTCGCTGAAAATGTGGGGAACTTCGAGCTGATTCAAGATAATCAATCGCTGTCGGCCGACATCGGCACGGTCCGAGGTCTTCACTTTCAACTCGACCCGCGCGCCCAGGGCAAACTTATTCGCTGTATCGCGGGAGCGATCTTCGATGTGGCCGTCGATATCCGCAAGGGTTCCTCAACCTACGGGCGGCATGTCAAGGCAGAGTTGACTGCCGAAAATGGTCATCAGCTTTGGGTGCCGCCGGGTTTCGCCCATGGTTTCTGCACGCTCGAACCCAACAGCATCATTTCCTACAAAGTCACAGACTACTATAGCCCGGAACATGATCGTGGGCTGCTGTGGAGCGATCCCGAACTCGGTATCGAATGGCCGGTCAGTGCGGAGGGAGCTATTCTTTCGGGCAAGGATCAGGTTCAGCCGCGGCTTGCTGACCTGGAAACCAATTTCGTTTATGACATTTGATGAGGCCGGAGAACCAACATGCGTGTAATTGTTACCGGCGGCGCCGGATTTATCGGCTCTGCGGTCGTTCGACATCTTGTCAGCGTCAAGGGTTACGAGGTCCTGACCATTGATAAGCTAACCTATGCCGGAAATATGGCATCCTTGTCCACGGTGAACAACAATCCGTTGCACCGGTTCTCGAAAGCGGACATCTGTGACCGGGCGGCTTTGCAGGAGGCATTCGACAGCTTCCAACCCGACCGCGTCATGCATCTTGCAGCGGAGAGCCATGTTGATCGCTCGATCACCGGCGCGGGTGACTTCGTCGAGACGAATGTCATGGGTTCCTTTATGCTTCTAGAGGCTGCTCGCCACTACTGGAATGGTTTGCCGGCGGATCGCAAGGACTCTTTCCGCTTCCTGCACGTCTCGACTGATGAGGTTTATGGCTCATTGGGCGATGACGGTCTCTTTACCGAAGAGACGCCATACGACCCGTCTTCACCCTATTCCGCATCCAAGGCTGCCTCGGATCATCTCGCCAAGGCCTGGGCACGCACCTACGGCATGCCCGTCGTCGTCTCGAATTGCTCGAACAACTACGGCCCTTACCATTTCCCCGAGAAGCTCATCCCACTGATCATTCTCAATGCATTCGAGGGCAAGCCACTCCCTGTCTATGGCAATGGCGTCAACATCCGCGATTGGCTCTACGTCGAAGATCACGCGCGTGCGCTCGATCTGATTGTCGAACGTGGCCGTATCGGCGAGACATACAATGTCGGTGGACGCAACGAACGCCGCAATATCGATGTCGTAAAGCGGGTTTGCGTACTCATGGATGGCTTCAAGCCCAAACCCGCCAAGCATGAAGGCCTGATCTCCTATGTAAAGGATCGGCCAGGTCACGACGCCCGCTATGCAATCGATGCGACCAAACTGGAAAATGAACTCGGATGGAAAGCGGAAGAGAATTTCGATTCAGGTATCGAAAAGACCGTCAGATGGTATCTCGAAAACGAATGGTGGTGGGCGCCATTGCGCAAGGGCTATGACGGCAGTCGCCTTGGCCTGCTTGCGGCGTCTGGAGCCAAGTGATGGCCCGACGCTATGTGGTGACAGGTCTTGAAGGCCAGGTGGCACTTTCGCTCATCGAGCGTGGAGCACTGCTTGACGATATCACTATTGTTCCCGTTGGGCGGCCAGCACTGGACCTCGGCAGCATAGAAACAATAGAGGCCGCCCTTGTCGCTGCCAAGCCGGATGCCATCATTTCGTCAGCTGCCTACACATCAGTTGATCAGGCCGAGACCGACGAGGCTAATGCTTTTGCAATCAATGCTGCCGCGGTCGGTGAAATCGGCCGGGTAGCCAAGGCGCTTGGCATTCCGGTGATTCATCTATCAACCGACTACGTCTTCGACGGCGAAAAGATATCGGCTTATCTGGAAGACGATGCAGTCAATCCGGTTAGCGTATACGGTCGTTCGAAGCTTGAGGGCGAGCGCCTGCTGGCAACCTCGGGCGCGGATCATGTCATTCTCAGGACCGCTTGGGTCTACAGTCCATTTGGAACGAATTTCCTGAGAACAATGTTACGTGTTGCTGAAACGCGCGACGAGCTTAATATTGTTGCCGATCAGATCGGTAACCCAACATCGGCGCTCGATATCGCCAATGCAGTTATCAAGGTATCGACAAATCTTGTTACTTCAGATTTCGCCGGCTTACGCGGCGTGTTCCACCTAACCGGTAGAGGGGAGGCCAGTTGGGCGGATTTCGCTTCGGAGATTTTCGCTGTGTCATCTAGAAATGGTGGTCCTACGGCAAATGTGAATCCGATCACCACTGCCGAATATCCTACACCGGCGCGGCGCCCGAAGAATTCGCGCCTCGACTGTAGCAAGCTTGCCGCTGAGCATAGTGTCACCATGCCGGTTTGGCAGGTCTCCACCGCGGCTATTATCAACCGTCTTCTTTCGGCCTGAGGCCGCGACAGAAATTAGGACTTATCACATGAAGGGTATCATTCTGGCCGGTGGAAGTGGAACGCGTCTGCATCCGATGACACTTGTGACCTCAAAGCAGCTAATACCGGTCTATGACAAGCCGATGATCTACTATCCGCTGTCGACGCTGATGTTGGCCGGCATTCGAGAAATTCTCATAATATCGACTCCGCATGACCTGCCGAATTTCCAGCGTCTGCTTGGCGATGGCTCCGCGTGGGGAATCTCGCTTTTATATGCTGAGCAGCCATCTCCGGACGGACTAGCGCAAGCCTACATCATTGGAGCGGATTTTGTCGGCTCCGATCCGTCTTGCCTTATTCTGGGCGACAACATCTTCTACGGCCACGGCGTCACAGATCTCTTCAAGAACGCGGTTGCTCGAGAAGACGGAGCGACGGTGTTCGCTTATCACGTCCATGATCCTGAACGTTACGGCGTTGTCGAGTTCGACAAAATGATGAAGGCTGTTTCGATCGAGGAGAAGCCGGAAAGGCCTCGTTCCAATTGGGCGGTTACTGGACTTTATTTTTACGACAAGGACGTCGTCGATATAGCCGCCAATTTGAAGCCTTCACCGCGTGGGGAGCTGGAGATCACCGATGTCAATCGAATTTATCTCGATCGGGGCAAGTTGAGTGTCGAGCAGATGGGCCGGGGATATGCATGGCTCGATACCGGAACTCCGGATAGCTTGCTGGAAGCTAGTGAGTTTGTAGCAACGCTGCAGAAGCGGCAAGGCATCAAAATAAATAGTCCCGAAGAGGTGGCTTACCGCCAAGGATTTATCGATGGTTCTCAGCTCGAAGTTTTGGGCCAAAAACATGGAAAAAGCGAATATGGAAAATATTTGCTAGCAGCGCTGCTCGACAATCCGTGACCGACTTTTGTTGAATAGTTTTTTCACGCGTGATCGATATCTCACCCACGCATTAAATGAACCAATTTGACGGACGTTGTACAAGATGAAGTTTTTTTCCCGCAGAAAGAAATTGGGCCAAGATGGAGGGGAGTTTGATACCCTAGTTAGATTGGGAAATGCCGCCAACGCCGACAAACGCTGGCGCGAAGCTTCGGATCATTATAGCAAAGCACTCCAATTGCGTCCTGCGGATGTTGCGATTCGTATCCAGCTAGGTCATTGCCTGAAGGAGCAGGGCCAGTTGGCTGACGCGGAGCAGGCTTATCGTCGGGCAACGCTTGATAACGCATTGGACGCGGATGCCTATCTGCATTTGGGTCATGTATTAAAGATGCTTGAGAAGAAACAGTTGGCGGTCTCTGCTTATCACCACGCTGCACGACTCGGCACGGACGGTGCAGTTGGAAGGGATGCTCGTCAAGAATTATTTGCGTTAGGATGCAACGTTCCGCCGGCCATCGTGGTCGATTTCAGCGGTATTAACCACGCCAAATATTCCGATCTCGTTGCGAATTTGAAATACAGGCGCTGGGGAATGGCACTTGCCGCTGTCGAGGTCGCTGATGAAAAAAATTGGCCGTTGAAGCTAATCAAAGCGCAACTTTACCAGATCTTGCAGCGTGATGACGAGGCGTTATCTCTATATAGTGAAATCGCGGCTTACGACCCTAAAGGTCTAGCTTCGAAGGCTATGCGTTCTCTGTACATCGAACGCGGGAGGTTTGATGAGGCCAGCAATTCGCTTACCCGCGATTTGGAGAATGCTGTTAAACAGGCAAAGCCGTTTGAAGCGCAGGCTGCTCTGGTGGGGGAGATGGTCTCCATTGGAAAAATCTCTGAGGCATTCGAAATCTGCAGCTGCTTGTTTTCTACCACCGACGTCGATAAGTCGGCGCTCGCACGTGCGGCGGTGGATGTAACGCGTCGACGCGTCGGCATGATGCTACCTCCCATCCTTTCCGATCAGCTCAACAGGGAGTTCCTTAACCGCTCTGCCGACCTTCGACAGGCGGGGCAGCACCCACAGGCTCGCCTCCTCGGCGATGCAGCCGCGGCTTTGAGTAGGTCGCGGTCTGCAAAGTAAGTAAGGCCATGTTCGTCCTCCTCCTTAGCCTCCCATAATATTTTAATGTTGAGAATGTGAGTTTATCATGCATTTCGATGAGCAATACTATCTGAATATGTATCCTGATGTGGCCCAATCGGGCGTTCCAGCGTTAGAGCACTTTAATAATTGGGGCTGGCGAGAAAATCGTAATGCCTCGAGTGAATTTGACACTTATTTTTATAAGCAGACTTATCTAGGTGGTGATGCTGCCATCGTTAATCCACTGCAACATTATGCTGAAAGTGGACGTGCCGCGGGAAATTTGACTAGGCCGAAACACGCTTTTTCTCTCGTCGAATCTGATGTGAAACCTATGAGCGGATTAATCGGTGTGCATTGCCACGCGTTTTATATTTCGCTATTGCCAGAGGTATTTTCATATCTGTCCACACTAACATTGGAGTACACACTTTACATCACAGTTTCCAGGGAGGCGGACATCGCAGCTACTAAAAGCTTTGCGCGCGATGTTTTGCCGTCTCAAGTTAAGCTGGATGTCAGATTGGTGCCGAACCAAGGCCGTGATCTAGGGCCTTTCTTTGTGGGGCTTGCGGACGTGCTTGAGCATCATGAGATATGGTGCCACGTGCACACCAAGTTTAGTCCTCATACTCATTTCGGTTCGAAATGGCGTGTCTATCTACTGGACCAATTGCTCGGTTCGAACGAACGCGTCAATGGGATCATAACGAGACTTGTCAAGAATGATCGCCTCGGCCTTCTATATCCTGACAATTATTTCGAAATAAAGAAATTCGTCGATCACGGCGTCAACAGACATGCGCTTGGGGCGCTTTTTTCTCGGCTCGACCTTGATAACGAGATCCCCGAAATACTTTCGGATTTTGCCGCCGGATCCATGTGTTGGCTGAAGACGAAAGCCATCTTGCCGATAATCAAAGCGCGGTTGACGATCGAAGAATTCGGCGAGGAAGCGGCTCAGATCGATGGCACGTTAGCGCATTCGCTGGAGCGAGCGTTGTGCATCGTGCCGAAAAAAATAGGCTTCGAAGTCGCTTCCTATTATGCATCTCCCTCTCGGCCACAAATGCTCGCGCATCCTGCAACATGTGCTGTTGAGGACATGGATGTTATAGGCAGGCGTTGGTTGCGGGATACGCCAGCAATTTCCGCTTCCGCACCCTTACCCCTTCAAGAGAGACTGCCGGCATTCAATAGTTCCGCATTGCAGGTGCACTGGGTCATTCCAGATTTCGGACCTGGTGCAGGCGGGCACACAACTATTTTCCGCTTTGTGAAGATGCTGGACGATCAGGGGTTCAATCAGACCATTTGGCTCCAAAACGCTTTCAATCACCGTTATCCGGCAGTTGCCAAAGCGCGTATATGTGCTTGGTACACACCGCTGTCGAGCAAAGTTGTCGTTCGATTTCTTCCAGATGATGTTGAGGCCATCGCGGGCGACGTGGTCATCGCAACCGATTGCTGGACCGCTTATCCTGTCGCGCGTATGACGCGCTTCATCCACCGCTTCTATTTTATTCAAGATTGGGAAGCTGAGTTTTATCCTGCGGGCGAGTTACGCTTTATGGCGTCCGCTACCTATGAGTTCGGCTTCACAGGCCTTACAGCCGGGAGATGGCTGGAAACCAAAGCCAAGGAAGCGGGCATGGACACGGTATGCTGGTATCTAGGCGCCGATCTGGACGTTTATCAGCCGCCTGCGAACCCGCGTGCGCTCGTCTCTTACAGGCCGGCAGGCGGCAAACCGGACATCTTCAATCCAAAGGGGCGTATCGTAAAAACCGAGCTTTTAGAATCCTTCGGCGAGACTTCATCAAAAGAAGCGACCATCCCCCGGATCGCATTCTATGCCCGTGCTTACACGCCGCGACGAGCAGTTAGGCTGGGTCTTGAGGCATTGGACCTGCTCGCAATGCGTGGTTGGAAGTTTCATGTCGATTTCTTCGGTGAGGAATTGGATTTCGGCGACAAGCCGTTCAGCTACACCGCGCACGGCCTGTTGAAGCCAGCGGAACTGGCATCGCTATATCAGGAGACCGATCTCGGCATGGTCTTCTCTTGCACAAACTATTCCCTTGTGCCGCTTGAAATGATGGCATGCGATCTTCCCGTTCTTGAAATTGACACGGAAAGCACGCGCGCAGCATATTCTGCGGGAGCTGTTTGGTTTTCGGCGCCCTCCGTGCATGCGTTAACAGACTCTCTCGCTCGTCTTTTGAAGAATACCGGCGATCGCCAAGCCCTGATCCTGAACGCAAAGTCTTTTCTCGAGACTGCTAACTGGGAGAGCTCTGGAAACATAGTTGCGAATGCCATTCGGGAAAAAGTCTCGGCCGGTGGCGCTTTCGATGTGGCACCGGTCATTGCGTCTCTGGTAAGCGAGGCCAAACAGCACCTAGCGGCACCCGCTCTGTACACGCGGCCGAAGGTATCGGTCTTCATTCCGACCTATAACGCCGGCCCCGAGTTCGAAACTGTGATGGACGCGCTTGTGGGCCAGCAATTAGACGATGGTTTCGAGATCGTCGTGATTGACTCTGGGTCCACCGATGAGACGCTTACCATTCTTGAGGAGAAAGCGCGTAGTCATCCGATCGAGCTGCACAAAATTCTTAGCAGCGAATTCGGACACGGTAAAACGCGTAACATGGGTATCGATATGGCGTCCGGCGATGTAGTCGCGATCATTACTCAGGATGCTTGCCCGGCTTCTTCATTTTGGCTGAACCGGCTAATAGGTGGTTTCCAGGCAAGTGATAAGGTTGGGGGCGTGTTCGGGCGTCATGTTGCATATCCATTGCATGAGCTTTTCGAGGGGAAAGGACTCACGGATATGTTCGACAAATTTAAGCGTGTCGGACCGGTATTCTCTTGGGCAAAGGATATTCCGGGTTTCATCGAGCGAGGCTCTCCAGCTTGGCAATATCATTTGCAGTTCTATTCCGATAATAATTCATGCTTACGAAAATCGGTTTGGCGTGAACTGCCATATCCGGATGTCCCATGGGGAGAAGATATGATCTGGGCAGCAGAGATCATCCGCCTCGGCTTTGAGAAGGTTTATGTAGACAATGCCGTTGTCTACCATTCGCACGATTATAATCCGGCTAAGTTAAGTGAGGTTGGAGTGCAGGAGGGGCGGATGTTCCTCAAGTATTTCGGCATGCATATTGTGCCTGACGTTGATGAAACCAAGCGTGACGAAGTTGCTTGGGCAATGGCGGTGAACGCTGCGCAACGTGACGAAGAAATGCTGAAGGAACGCGATGCCGTCACGCCTGAGCTTGTAATGCGTCGTGCTATTCAGCATGCAGCGTTGATCCGTGGGCGTATGATCGGTGCGCGTGAGACTTCATCAGAACTACGCGGGCGCTAAGCTTGGCAAATCAGAGCAGGGCGTGTCCACCAATATGAACTGCCCCCACTTTCGACCGGACACTCAGCATAAGCAGAAAGGCTCAAGCACAGGCTTGAGGATAAGCTTATGTCTAACGAGTTTGACAGGTTGACCTGATGATCGGTGACGTCCGGCGGCGACGCTGGACAACCGAACGCAAACTGCAGATCAT
>NZ_CAXUPW020000023.1:0-34361 GCF_964252935.1 Rhizobium sp. LjRoot98 | reverse complement strand
TTGTACACAGCAAGCACCTGACTTTCTCAGCTAGCTCCAGCCGATCTGCTTTGCCGCTGGGACAGCGGACGCTCCTACGTTTTGAAACGAACCGTCCGCCCAGTTCCGTTCGCGCGGAGTCTATAGACGGGTCAAAATTTAACCTGTTTAGATTGGCTAGACTAGGTTGGGCCGCCAGCGGACCGAACGCTGCTAAGACTGCCGAAGCGAAAAGGAGACATTCGAGGCGTCAGTGCGGAGGCCCGGGATGCGGCTCGTTTCAATCGGCTGTTTCAGCCTCTCCTTGTTAACGGCGCATAAGCATCTGAAGCACTGCCCCAAACATCGCCTTCGCATCGAAAGCGGCCCCTCGTTTGTGCTCACGCCACCGTACCCGCAATTTCCCGCTGCCAAACCGGAACGTACTCCTATACTCCGTGTTCGAATGGCCAAAACGCGATGTCGTCCTCTGCCCAAGCCTCGGGTGAACGCTGATCTTGAAGAGATGCTATCCAATATGAGTGAGCGACCCGCATCGCATAGTCCCGCGCCCGAAGACCGTAGACAACACGATCAGCCTCAATGTCTCCAACGACGCGACGAACAAAACGAAGTCTAAACTCATTATAGGCCAGGCGCACAAAAGGCGCGCTCGCAGATCCGTTCGCCATGGACTCTTGCCTGCCACTGTTGTTCGTCCTCGACCCTATCGCCTTTTTACAAACTTGAAAAGATTCTACATTTTTTAGGCGACTTGGTCGGCAGCGTTCGAAATGCTAAAGGACGATGATGTTCAAGTTTACAATTAACCCGCCCGTATTCTTCGGATCCGTTACGATCATATTGCTCTTCGTCGCCGTGGCCGCGATCTTCCCTGGAAGAGCCGAGGCCATTTTCGGCGCATTGCAGGCGTCGATCCTTGCATCCTTCGGATGGCTCTACCTCTTGGCAGTAGGGATATTCCTGTTCGGGATACTGATTCTTGCCTTCGGTCGCTACGGCGACCTGAAACTGGGGCCGGACGATTCACAGCCGGAGTTTCGATACGTGTCCTGGGTCGCCATGCTCTTTGCCGCAGGCATGGGTATTGGACTCATGTACTTCGCCGTCGGGGAACCGATGACCCACTTCGCTGCTCCGCCGCAAGCCGACCCGCTGACGATTGCTGCAAAACGAGAAGCCATGAGCATAACGTTCTTTCACTGGGGTATCCACGCGTGGGCTATCTACTCAGTGGTCGGTCTGTCGCTGGCATACTTCGGGTATCGCTATAATCTGCCACTGACCATTCGTTCGGGACTCTATCCGCTCTTGAAGGAGCGTATTAACGGTCCTATCGGTCACATGGTCGATATCTTTGCGATCTGTGGGACGCTCTTCGGTATCGCGACGTCTCTCGGATTTGGAGTGCTGCAAATCAATGCCGGCTTGAACTTCCTGCTCGGCGTACCCGTATCCGCAGTTGTGCAATCCATTCTAATTGTCGCCATCTCCGCTATTGCAACGGTTTCGGTCGTGAGCGGGCTCGATAAGGGCGTCCGCATTCTCAGCGAGCTGAACCTGATTGTCGCAGTTGCACTTATGGTGTTTGTTCTGGTCGTGGGCCCGACATCGCAACTGATGCGAGACTTCGTTCAAAATATCGGACTTTACCTCGACACGTTTCTGCTTCGAACCTTCAACATCTATGCGTATGAACCAACGCCGTGGATCGACTCGTGGACCTTGTTCTACTGGGCTTGGTGGATTTCGTGGTCGCCTTTTGTCGGCATGTTTATCGCGCGCATCTCACGTGGGCGGACGGTACGCGAATTCGTCGTAGCGGTCTTATTCGTTCCAACCACATTTACCTTTTTCTGGATGACCGTATTCGGCAATACCGCCATGGAAATCGACCAAGGCGTGGCGGCCGGAGACCTTGGTCGCGCCATCTCTCAAGACATATCGGTTGGCCTGTTCCAGTTCTTCCAGTATCTGCCATTTCCGGCTATTACCTCGACGCTTGCCGTCGCGCTGGTTGCGATATTCTTCGTAACATCCTCGGATTCCGGATCACTAGTCATTGATACAATTGCGGCTGGCGGAGAGACGAATACGGGCACAGCGCAGCGAATATTCTGGTGTTCCCTTGAAGGGCTTGTGGCCATTGTTCTGCTTTTAACCGGTGGGCTTTCCGCACTGCAGTCGGCGACGATCGCTTCAGCACTGCCGTTTGTTTTCGTCATGATGGCTCTACTTGTCGGATTGTTCAAGGGTATGCGTGCCGACGTTGCGCAACACGCGGCTCTCACCGGCCCAACGTATTCTGCAGCGCAACCTGCAGCGGGGATCACGTGGCAGCGCCGGCTCGCTCTCGCCCTCAATGCGCCGGATGAACGCGACGTCGCCAAATTCATTGAGAGTGTCGTGAAACCCGCGCTTCAAGCGGTCGCAGAAGAGTTGACGCGCGGCGGTCGTATCGCGACTGTGCAGTCGGTAGATGAGGCATGCGCTGTCAGTCTTTCCGTCCCTGCGGAACGCGTTCGCGATTTTGCCTACGCGGTTCAACCTGCAACTCGCAAGTTGCCGGCTTACACTGCGTTCGAAGCGACCAACATGGAGCTACGCCATGAGGCGCGAACCTCGTTTACAGACGGTAGTCGTGGCTACGATATTATGGGGATGAGCAAGGATCAGATCATCGCAGACGTCCTGGCACAGTTGGAGCGTTATCTTGCGCTGACAGCGTCGACTGAAACCACACTGATGACCACCGCGCCGGAACACAACTGAAGAGAAGACTATTACTCAGCCAGCGCCCAGGGGCCGAACATACTCTAACGAGAGCGTTACACATTTGCGGCCGTCAAATATGCTTATCGCGCTCCATGCCCTGCTGGCATCTGCAAACAGATTGCATCGGCGAATGTTCCAGGCCAAAACTCCGCCAACCGTCCGGTGGAGCCGGGACATTAACGATGACCTTGTCGCCGAGATGACCATTGAGAAGATCGGAAATGCTGGCCTAAGGCTCCGCACGACCGACAAGGATCCAACGACGGGCAGGAATACGGTAGCAAGCGACATCAGGGTGGCCCGCTAATGTCTTCGGCTTGCGCGTCGCGTATCTTGCGGCACGTGAACATTCCTGAATTCTTGGAAATGACCCGGCCATGTAAACATTAAGCCTACGACCTAGCGATTGGGCAAAACACAAGGCACATGTCCCTGTCGGAATGCTTGTACGATGATCGACGAAAAGCACACAAACTGATCGTAGTCGGTTGCCCGTGCTGGCTTTAGCCCCCAGTGGAAGCAAAATACACTGACGGTATAGGCGAAAATCTAGGGATTGCGCAGTGCGAAAAACTGTACAATGCTGCAGCAGAGGTTGGGCCCCGCTCGAGTGTCCACCGAGCGGGGCTTATTTTTACGTACTTAAATAAGCCGAGCACCCTCGCCCGACCTCTCAATTAACGCAACCAAAGGGCGATCCGTCTAGGCACCTTAGGTTGAAAAACCACAAAAATGTCGTATTTAGGCGCGCTAATTTAGTTTAAGGTGCTGATCTATCTTCACTTTCAGACCACGCAAGAAAGTCAATCTAACCTGTCGAAACTTTGCTTTGACAGGCGAATGCACGCTCGGGCGCGACGATGACAGCCGCCAGTTCCTGATCGAAAATTGCCAGGACAATCCTGATTGGAAAACCGCAGAGTAAGTTTTTGGCGTTGTGTGCCGTGGATAACCGGATGTGCGAGATGCGCACACGAGTATGCAAGCTGTGCTACACCCTTGCATAGAACCGAAGCGGCTTAGCTGAAATTATCTGCTTCACGCAGCCAGCGAAGCATTCCCCGAGCGAACCAAAATGCCACCTGCCTATCGAAAACTAAAGCTTCTGCGGCGTTCAAGGGCCGTTTGGGGCTCCACCAGAATATGAAAACCACGGCTGGTCTTCTGGACTGGCGCTTTTGCGATCGGTGTCGTCAGCGTCGTATTCGCTAAACTGGCTGATTTCTCTCAAAGCCTCTTTGCCGATCTTACATCCTCCGGCGAATGGGCCTTCATGTTGCCCATGATCATCACGCCGTTGGGTTTCGCATTGTCTGCCTATCTCGCTGCCCGTTTCTTTCCTAACTCCCAGGGAAGCGGAATACCGCAGGCAATCGCCGCGCGACATTAGCGCGATGATGATGACCGGGTGCGGCTTTTGTCGCTTCGGCTCGCCTTTGGTAAAATTGTTTTGACGATCCTTGGCCTTCTGTCTGGAGCCTCGATTGGGCCTGAGGGTCCGACAGTTCAAGTCGGAGCATCGTTCATGCTTGCGGTTGCGCGGTTCGGCGGAATGGCGCACACCCGCGGTCTTATTCTAGCCGGATCGGCCGCAGGAATTGCAGCGGCCTTCAATACACCGCTCGCGGGTGTTGTCTTTGCCATTGAAGAGATGAGCCGAACATACGAATCCCGAACGAATGGATTGGTGCTAACAGCTGTCATTCTGTCCGGATTGGCTGCGCTGGGTCTATCGGGAAGTTACAACTACTTTGGGACGGCGTCGGCCGCTCCTTCACAGTTCGTCGATTGGGCGCTCGTAGTGGCGTGTGGTACATGTGGTGGTGCGCTTGGTGCCGCCTTCAGCGGGTTTGCACTATTCGTCGGAGCCCGTATCCGGCGCTGGGCGCATTAAGCTCCTGTAAAGCGAATGGTCCTTCTTGCCTTCGGCTGTGGTATCGCAGTCGCGTTGATCGGGATTGTGTCAGGCGGGAACACCTTTGGGACTGGTTACGAACAGGCACGCAGTGCGATTGAGGGGCAGCCATTGCCCACCCTCTTCTTCGTCGAAAAAGTCTTTGCCAGCTTCGCGTCTATGGTGTCGGGAATTCCCGGCGGCATTTTCGCACCCTTGCTATCAATCGGCGCCGGTCTTGGCAGCACAATCGGCTCGATGATGGGAGCCAGCATAGCGCTTGCTGCGATACTCGGCATGGCAGGGTACTTTGCAGGTGTCGTCCAGGCTCCAATGACGGCTTTCGTCATTATCCTCGAAATGACGGGAGACCACGATGCCGTGATATCGATCATGGCGGTGTCGATGATCGGCTTTGGCACATCGCGTCTTCTATCGCGTGAGCCACTGTATCATGGGCTGTCGCGTGTATTCATCGCTGCGGCGATCCGCGCCAGGCGTGCGAAAGAGACAATGGCAAGCACACATCTTGACGGCTAGTCGCTGCCGATTTCTGGTCAAGCGTGGGTCGACTGACGGTCGTTGCCACGATTTAATGCTGCCCCGATTTGAAAGGCGGGACGCTTTGTCCGTCCTATATATGCTGGAACTCTTTGGCGGCGTGGCCATTCTCATATAAAGGAGAAAAGCAGATGCACATCGAAAATGAGCTAATAGACGACTAGGTCGTGGACGACCTTGTCGAAGAATACTCCCTCAGTCCCCAAGAGGCCGAGCGGGTGTTGAAGCAATTTGGCAGCGATAGGGAGGAACTTGACCTTTTGCTTGGCCACAAGGGGGCCGCAGACGTGCCGTCACCCAATTCTGACGAGGTTACGCTCGGCGATTTTCTATTCGAGATCTAAAGTTCACCACAACCTCTAGCGATAGAGCCAGCGGTAGATTTTCGCAGCGGGATGAAGAAGCCATCCGGTAGCGCGACTAATTTAGGAAGCCAGCACCTTCGCCAGTCTATAGATCAATCCGTCGCCGGCTCCCATCGAGCAATTGCCATGGTTTTCG
The DNA here is from genome assembly GCF_964252935.1 of Rhizobium sp. LjRoot98. Taxonomy (NCBI): domain Bacteria; kingdom Pseudomonadati; phylum Pseudomonadota; class Alphaproteobacteria; order Hyphomicrobiales; family Rhizobiaceae; genus Rhizobium; species Rhizobium sp. LjRoot98. The sequence goes on along the minus strand of NZ_CAXUPW020000023.1, from coordinate 28,651 downwards.
ACGTTCTTGCAGATGAGGTTGACTTTTGCCTCGTCGAAGTCAGACGCCTGAAGCAGCGCTTCGCGCATGCCGATGATTGACAGAAGCACCGGTTTGCGCACCAGTTTCCCATCTTGCCAAACGCTCAACTGTATGTCCCGGGTTAAGGCATGCCATGGATTAGCAAAGTCTCGCACAATCATATCTGCCCTAGTATGCCGCAGGTTTTGTTTCATCCCGCCCGGGGAAATCGAGCGTTTTTTCCGGATTAGTCTAAAACCGCCGCCCGACAAGCCGGACGGTCTTTCCTTCGACATCGCGAATATATCTTGCTGGTTCGGGAGCTTTCTCTGATTGGGTCAATGCCGACTCGCTGACGGGTCTTCCAGAGAGGGAGGCGACATCGGCTGTACGACCCGATGCGCAAAGTGCAATTAATCCAAGAAAAAGCATTGGAACCGTTTTCATGTCACCTCTCCCTTGGTTCAGGCCGGATGTTTGCCTCTTTTCACAAGAGTCGTCGGCGAGGCCAGACTTTTAATCGGTAGGAAGACAATTGAACCAGATGCCGCCACAATGCCCGCGCAATTTCGAAATTAGCTCTACCGCTCAAAGGTGATGTCGCGACCGCGCCAAGCTCCAGATAAGCCCACTGTTGTACTCCATCCCTTCCCGGACGGTTGGTTACCACAGCTTAGCTGGCTCATTGAAATAAGCTTGGTGCGATCGCAGCTCCCCTCCCGAGCCAAACCGCACTATATCATGACATGACATAGTTGCAAGGATACATGGATGCCCAAACCCAGTCGAAGCGTTTCAGGATCACGAAATACCACCGGCGTCCTGCCCCAAGCGGCCAATGAAAAGGACATTGCTGACCAAACGACGCTTGGCAGTGCCGGTCAGCACCACGAAGAATCGACCCTGGATCCTGGTGTTTACGAAGGCTTGGCAGGCTTCCGGTTGGCTATGAGGCACTTCTTTGCCTATAGCGAGACGACAGTGACGGCGGCCGGGATCACATCTCAACAATACCAAGCATTGCTGGCGATAAAGGTGGCGCCTCAAAGTGAAGTCACCATGAAGGATCTGGCGCGCCAGATGCTTCTGCAGCCGAATGGAGCAGTGCAGCTTGTCGATCGAATGGTCGTCGCGGGCCTCGTCAAAAGGACACAGGCAACGAAGGACAAACGAAGCGTGTTTGTCGGGCTCACGCCTGAGGGGCAAAGCCTTCTCGAAGAATTGGCGCTGGGACATGTTCGCGAAATGCTTCTGCACGAACCGCTGTTGGCAGAATCCCTTGCTAGACTGCGACGCCTGGCCAAGCTTCTGTAACGCATTGACCCCGCGCCTTAAGAGAGCCTGTTGCTTTCTCTCTGCCTAATCAACAAAACGTGTTTGATGTCCACGCGGCATTCTATATCATGGCGTGATATAAATGGTGGATTGGAAAATGTTCAGGGAGTGGAGTTCGTGAGCGAGACATTTTCAAGCCGCTGGAGCGCATACCGTCCGTCGAAAAAGGTTTGGTTATGGTCGACGATCGGCGCATCGCTGCTCACGATGGCGATCGGGTTCGCCGGTGCTGGCTGGCAGACAGGTGGCCGTGCCTCTGTAATGGCCGAAATGGCGGCCCGACAAGCGCGAAACGACGTTGCCGCCGGCATCTGCGTTGAACGGTTCATTTCGGCTGAAGGAGCCGCGAAAAATTTGGAAACGTTGAGGAACACCGCGAACTGGGACAGAAGCAAGTTCATCGAAGACGGGGGCTGGAGTACGATTAAGGGCGCCGAGGATCTTGGTCCAAGTGCTGCGGCGTATTGCGTCAAAGAGCTCATTCGTATGAAAGAGCTTCCGGTCACTATCGCAAGTGATACCTGACCGACGATCGCCGACCTATCGCTTCGTGAAGCAAAGGTGTGTTCGTGGGAATGGAAAAAATGGAGATGTCTCGGCGGCTTTTCATTGGATCCTATGCCTGGTTTGATGCGGGGAATTGATGAAATATGAAGCCGGTATACAGATTATTTTCGACGTTGTTGGCAAGCGAGCGTTGATTATATTCCGCGGCAACTTGATTGACTTGGCAGGACCATTTGCCAATCAAGCTGCTGCAATTGCGGCGGGTGAGCAAAAATGTAGAGAACTCGGATGGCTGGAGAGCGAAGACGGCCTTCCGCGAGAGAAGAGTTAACTGATCTCTTCGGTAAACTTGGAATTGAGGCGCTTTGGCATGGAGCAGACAATAACGATGTCCTGGTCGAATGCGCAGCTTGCTTTGTGGGAGCGGCGGATTGCAACAGAGATCAGAAACGGCTCTTCCCTGCTCGACGTTTTATCGATGCTTGACAAGTTGCTGCGCACGCAGCACGGCGCACACGCGATTCGAAAATCAAAATAGCGTTGCGAGTGTTCGCGCCGTTCTGCCAAGAGTGAACCGCACATGCCTTAGAGTCGGATTCGAAAAGGTCTCAGTAATCGCAATACGTTGCAATGCGGCGGGTCATAAGGCGAATGTGTGCAATCATGATCCATGCCTCGGCAGAGGCGATGGACCTTTCAACGTCTTTTGCCAATCTCCGGCATCTACCCAGCCACGCGAAGGTCCGCTCGACCACCCATCGACGTGGCAGAATTTCGAAGCCTTTCGCCTTGTCGCTGCGCTTGATGATCTCGACCGTCCAGCGTCCGATCTTATCCAGCCGCCGCCTCAGCTTTTCGCCCGCATAGCCACCATCGGCAAAGACGTGCAGCAACCATGGCCACCTGTGGCGGATGGATTTCAGGAGATCAGGAGCGCCATCGCGATCCTGTATGTCGGCGCTGTGCACCATGAGACCGACCATCAACCCGAGTGTGTCGACGATGATATGGCGCTTGCGGCCTTTGGTCTTCTTGCCCGCGTCATAGCCCCGGATACCGCCGCTTTCCGTGGTTTTGACGCTCTGGCTATCGATGACACCTGCAGTAGGGCTCGCCTCTTTGCCTTCAAGTTCGCGTGCTTCCATTACCAGGTAATGGTTGATGCGTGTCCAAAGCCCCAGCGCCCTCCATTCGTAGAAATAGCGCTGGGCGGTTGAACAGGGTGGGAAATCCTTCGGCAGCATTCGCCACTGGCAACCGGTCGTGGCGATGTAGAGCAGAGCGTTTACGACCTCGCGCAAATCTGTAGTCCGGGGACGACCCAGGCGGCGGGGTATCGGCAGAAAAGGTCTGACCAACTCCCATTCTCGCTCCGTCATATCGCTTGCGTAGCGTGCCGTCCGCCGGGCATATTGCCGACGGGTGATTTTGGTCCAGGCCATCGTGAACTCCATCGAATCTTTGCAAATCCGAAGGAATCATAACCTACTGAAATCACCCACCTCTTTTTGAGGCAGCCTCTTACAGAAACGCGTGTCGCCCTCATCGACTCCGATTTTGGCTCGCTCGTTTTCCTCTGGGAAACTTGGTTTCCTCGTAAAGCAGCCGTCCGTGATCATCAGTGATCGCCTGCCACACGCGATTGCCGAGGCGATATTCAATGTGCCTCATGCCGGCTTTCTGGCTTGAACTCACCGATATTGCACCCCGATGACAATACCGTTCCAGTTCCACAACCGACAACCCGAACTGGCGTGCAATATGCTTGGCCTCTAAGTTCATGGGTTCAGCGCGAGATGTTGCGGAAATTGTGTTTTTCTGATTCAAAACGCGATAACCCCTGTTCCGTTTTAGACTTCGGTGACGTGGCTAGATTCACTGCATAACCCAAAGTAAATTTTTATAATTCCAGTCTGCACAACAGCGATGTACCGGATGTCAGCCGCGAGCAGTGAGCGCAACGACCATTGACGATATAGATCATGTCGTGACATAAATAAAGATATGACTGGCGTCACTGCAGCTGGTTTTTGACCTATCGCTGTGTGATGCGGGAGGTCGTTTTAATCTCACCCCTGGCGGCGTGAAGGCAGCCGAAGCACGCAATGGTATGCAGCCGGTGGCGGAGACCGTTTCGCTAATCCGGCCTGTTTAGGAGGTATGATGGTCCATCAACACGAATTCGTTTCGAAAGCGGCGCTTGAGATGTTGCGGGATGTTCTCGACGAGGAGTGCGGGGAACGCCAGATATCCGCCGACGGACACAAAGCAAAGGAACTCGCGTCGATCCTGATGACCGCATATTTGCACGGCGCGGGTTCAAATACGCTGAAGGCGTTGGCAAAGGAAACCGTTCTCCCCAGTGACCATCCTTAGCGTCCGCCGACAGGCGCCGATAGAACGGGTGACTTGACCGGCGAACAATGCCAATATGAACGGGAGATGAACAAAATTCTAGAAAGTCTCCTGCGGCAACCAAGGAGCAAACCAACATGTTCAGCAGTGCGTTTTCACCGTCGCCGGCGACGGGTATTCGCTTTTCCGCCGTCATTGCATCTGTTTCGTCTGCCCTCGCCTATATGATCGAGCTTGACGATGCTGCAATTGACGTAAGCCAGAGCGGGTCAGGCCTTGTACTAGGCGGTACGGCTCCGACGCCTGAGATAAGAGAAATCGCGCTCCAGCTTGCTCGTGACCTGTCAGGCTGTCCTGTCCGCGACCACATCGCGATAACGCCGGTAAACTAGAACCATCAGCATTATGACCTATCTTCCGCAGCCCGCGGTTCGGAATATTCAACAGAATTTTGGAACACTTTTGACCTCAGTCCAAATGCGAGCAGACGACCCCGAAGTCCAAGGTTCGCACAGCGAAACAGGCTCTTTTCCCCTTCTGGTGCTTGGCGCACTTGGCGTGGTCTACGGGGATATCGGAACAAGCCCGCTCTACGCCTTTCGCGAAGCCTTGCACGCGTCCGGCCAAGTTCCCGATGCTGTCGTCGGCTCCGAGGTGCTCGGCCTCCTTTCGCTTATTGTCTGGACGCTGACGATCGTCGTCACGATTAAATATGTCGGCTTTGTTCTAAAAGCCGACAACAAGGGCGAAGGCGGCACGCTTTCGTTGATGGCACTAGCCCGAGGAAGCTTCACGGGTCGGCCGATTTGGGTTTTGGTCCTGGGTATCGCGGGTGCGTCACTTTTCCTCGGTGACGCAATCATTACCCCCGCGATCTCCGTGCTTTCAGCTGTTGAGGGATTAAAGGTCGTCGAGCCCAGGCTTTCGGAATGGGTGGTGCCCATTACCTTGTCTATCATCGTTGCCCTATTTCTGGTGCAACGCTTCGGCACAGGCCGGGTTGCCGTCGTGTTTGGCCCCATAACGGCCTTCTGGTTCCTCGCTCTGGGCGCCTCGGGGCTGTTTCATATCATTGAAACACCCGGGATTCTCACGGCGCTCAACCCATATTACGGCGTTGTCTTTCTGCTCTCCCATCTGGATATTGCGATCCTTATTCTCGGCGCAGTCTTTTTAGCTGTCACCGGGGCGGAAGCACTTTATGTCGATCTGGGGCATTTCGGGCGAAAGCCCATTGTCGTTGCGTGGTTTCTACTCGTCTTTCCGTGCCTCCTTCTCAACTATTTTGGCCAAGGTGCTTTTATATATGCGCATCCCGAAAGCGTCGAACATCCGTTCTTCGAGATGCAGCCTGAATGGGCCCGCCTGCCAATGGTCATTCTAGCGACGGCTGCCACGGTCATTGCGAGCCAGGCCGTGATTTCCGTTGCCTACTCCCTGATCCGTCAGGCGATGCATCTCAATCTTTTGCCGCGGTTCAACGTCAGGCACACATCGGAAACGCAGGCCGGCCAAATCTACCTTCCACAGATCAATATGCTTCTTCTGATCTGCGTGATCGTGTTGGTGGTCAACTTCAGAAATTCAAGCGCCCTGTCGGCTGCGTACGGTATCGCGGTCACGGGGGAAATGTTGATTACAGCGATCCTTCTGTTCGTGGTCATGCGGCGCATCTGGTCCTGGAGCCTGATGGTGACCTTGGCAGTCCTCGTCCCTCTGATCGTTATCGACATCGGTTTCTTCGTGGCCAATGTCGCAAAATTCACGCAAGGAGGCTGGGTGCCGATTGTCGTTGCAATGGTTGTAGCCTTCCTGATGCAAACCTGGATGTCGGGTCGACGCCTTCTGGCCAAACGGACGAAGGCGGACGAGATCTCGCTTGATACTTTGATGGGAAGTCTGGCAAAAAAGGACTTCCCGACCATACCCGGAACCGCCGTATTCCTGACCAGCGAGGTCGAGGGAGCGCCAACGGCCCTTCTGCACAGCTTGAAGCATTACAAGGTGCTGCACGAGCAAAACGTCATTCTCAGCGTCGTCACGTCATCGTCGCCGTTCGTGGTTGATGAAGAAAAAATCTTCTTCGAAAGCTTCAACCCAAAGTTCAGTCGCGCGATCATCACATTCGGCTACATGGAAACGCCCAATATCCCCAAGGCATTGATCCTGGCGCGCAAACTGGGCTGGAAATTCGATATCATGTCGACGTCATTTTTTCTGTCACGACGGACCCTCATTCCTTCAGCCAAAGGTGGAATGCCGTTCTGGCAGGACAGGGTATTTATTGCGCTGGCTGATAATGCGAGCAATGCAACGGAATATTTTAAGTTGCCGACGGGACGGGTCGTCGAATTGGGAATCCAAAATACCATCTAAAGGTGCGGTCGGTCGAGTCCGGTCGGTAGCAACGTTGCGGAGTAAATCGCAGAGGGCTGTAAGCGAATTTTCGGTGGCAGTGCAACCATTTGCAATAAAGGCGGGCCGAAAACGACCAGCCAATCCCTTCGAGACCCCTTGCCCGGTGCGAAGTTTCGGTCGCTTCCTGAACGGAGCGTCGTTTGCCGTCGCGCGTATCCTCTGGTCGCGCGGCGGCATTTTGTCTACCGGTCGCCTTCGATCTTACATGCGCGCTCACAACTTCAGCTCGTTGATTTAGACTGTTGCACTTGCTTGCGCCGGAAACGATGTCACCGGACGGGCCACCAGGTTAAACCTCCGGTTTACACGCAAAATTCTGCCTCAGCCTTGCATCGAATTCAATTTTTCGCCTCCCCAATGGTATCGGCGACATAGGCCCCCCGATCCCCTAGTCGGCGCGGCTCGCCGGTCGTTGAATCCTCGGCCGTCTGGCGTTCAAGCTCGGCGTTGATTTCCGCCCCCAAAATTAGAATAACTACCGAGATCAAGATCCAGACCATAAAGCCGATCAGAGCGCCCAGCGTGCCCTAGGTGGCATTGTAGTCGGCGAAATTCTCAAGATAGAACGAGAAGAGGATGAACGCGACCAGCCAAAGCGATGTGCTGAATGCGGTGCCCCAGGTAAGCCATCTCAACTTCGCGTGCTCTCTGCTCGGTCCATATCGGCAGATCATCGTGATGCCGACTCCGACCAGCAGGAGCAAGGCCGGCCAGCGTGCGACGGCGGCCAGCAGTTCAGCCCATCGGTCAAGCCAGAGGTACGCCAGAACGGCCGGAACGATGGCGACCGCCGTTATCAATGCGATCGCTATGATCAACGCCCGAATGTGTGCCAAGGGATAGGGGATTCAGCCTGATGAAACTTCGTTTTCCGTTTCCCCATAGGCTATATTCATAGCGTCAAAGAGTGCCTTGATGCCGTTGTTCGCACTCCAAAGGGCCACCAAAAAACCTGTAACGACGCCGATACTCAGTGTGGAATTTTTCTGTTGGGAGAGCGCGTCGAGTTGACTGAGGATGAGATCGAAAGACCCCGGGGGAAATGCCGAGGAAAGGAATACAATGTGCTGTGAGATTGTAAGTTGGTCGGAAATAACACCATAGAGCGAAACGAGCGCGCCAAGGGCCGGGAACATTGCCAACAGCATATAATACGTCGCGCCGGCGGCGATCAGGGTAACGCGGTCTGCGGAAACCTCTGACACCACTCGCCAGAATACGTCGCGCAGGCCGCGAAGTGGAATTTGGCCCGGAGCCTGCGCCGTCCGACCCCGGTCGATTTTTGCTGTCTGGTGGGCGTCGTCGTGAGCCATCAAAACCTCTCAAAAACTAGTGGAGTTGCTTTCAAGGCGGGTTCAATTCTCCAGATCCTCGCTATCGGAGGCAGCCGACGAGGCACGCGTATCCGTGCTGGGATGGCGTCTGCCGCGAGGCGGCCCGTGGTCCCGAATGGAAACATGAGCGGGCGGTGCATCGCCGTTCTTGTCGATCCCGAAATAGACCGTCTGGTGGGGAAAGGGAATCTCTATACCCCGTGCGTCGAACACCTGTTTGATGGCGCCATTCATGGCGCGACCGATTGCAAATTGCATGCCCGGCCGTGTTTTCACGCGCACGCGAATGATGACCGCGCTGTCGGCCAATTCCTGCACGCCAAACCATTCCATCTCGCCAAGGATCATAGCGTCGATTGCCTCGTCCTGGCGAATTTTGTCAAATGCCTCTAAGACGGCCAAGCGCGCTTCCTCAACATCCTCCCTGTAGGCGATGCCGATATCCCCGAGGTAACAGGAGAAATCGCGCATCAGGTTCGTCACCATGTCCACGGAGGAAAACGAGATGATATGATAAGCGCCACGAATATCACGTAGACTGACCGAACGGATGGTCAGACGCTCCACGGTACCCGTCGTGTCTCCCACCGTGATGACGTCGCCGACATTGATGGCATTCTCCAGTTGGATAAAGACGCCATTGATTACGTCCTGCACGAGCTTCTGCGCACCAAAGCCGATCGCAAGGCCAAGCACGCCCGCCGAGGCCAGCAGCGGAGCAATATCGAGGCCCAATTGGGACAGTGAAAACATCAGTGTAATCACGACGATGGCGATCGTCGCCGCATTGCGCAGCAGCGAGAGGAGTGTCGTTTCGCGTGACGTCGCCACCGAACCGAAGGCCGGATTGAGGCGATAATCCACCCACGATGTCAGCGCCAGCCACAGAATATATGAGAGCAGCAGGATCAGGAAGACGGATGCGATCGCACCTGTGAAGGCAAGACCGATACGCGACTGGATCAGCGCCGCAAGATCGAAAACGCCGATAGCAGAAAGCACGGCGCTGACGACCAGGGCAAAGATGACAAGCCGAAGGATGGAGAGAAAGCGCGGAACGAGACCGTTGACGCGCCTTTCCAGAAGGGGGAGTCGTTGATTGACATTTTCCGGCAGCGTTACGCCCCTGGTCACGGCCCGGGCTAGCCATTCGGCGATAACAAAGCCGACAATAATCGCGCCGAATGCCTGGGCGCTGGCCATAAGGACGTTAAACAGGCGTTCGGCCGGGCCGATCAACACAACGAAAAACAGGAGAGTGAGGTAAGCAAGGATCGGCCAGTGCCACCGGCTGGCAAGGAAGCGCATCTGCGCGTGTCGTGGTGTATGGTCCGGCGTTTCCATAAGCCAGCTCGATACCACCTTGCGGTTGGACAACGTAGCCGCAACGGCGATGACGAGGGCAACAAGCGCTATGAGCCCCGAGACCGCCTGCCCGGATGCCTGAGAGACTGAATCAACCAGGATTGGCTGAAGCAGAAGTTGGCCATAACCAAGAATGGTGATGATCCAGGACAGCAATCGGCTTACCTTGCGTGCGGCCTGGTCGGTGATCCGCACCAGACGCAGTGCGCGTGTCGAGGGAGACACGATCGTCCTGACGACCACCTTCGCCAACTGCACGATGGTGAAGGCATTCAGATAAAGGGTCTGCTGAATATCCATCCGGCCGAGTTCACCGAAGACAGTCAGGGCGGCCAGATACCCTGCCCCCCACGCCAACAAAACAATGGCGATATCAAGCAGCGCGGAGGCAACGATCAGGAATAGCTTCTCGAAGATCCCAGCCGACACGGCACGCTTGCCGAATGACCGATCAACGCGGCGTGTCACCAGGCGCAAACCGGCAAAACAGCCGTAAGTGACGATGATGACGAGCGCCAGATTTCTCAGCGTCATCAATAGCACCTCCCCCTCGGCAACATTCAGGTTGGCGAATGTTGCGGGTGCTGCGGCAAGCTGCTGGGCGAAGATGACGGATGAGTACACGGCCGTCTGGGCAAAATTTCGTGTGATTGCGGCAATCCTGTTGCCGATGGATAGCTCCGGCGGCGATTGCTGCGGTTCGGCTGTCGTTGCCTCGGGAATGGACGCAACTTTTTCCAACTCATCGAGAAGCGCTTGCCTCGACGCATCATCTCGCAAAACCTTGATCAGATTTTTTAGATTTTCGCTTTGGGCCGGCTGCTCGACTGACACGCTCGATGCGGCGGGTTCTTGGCCATTTGCCGGCGGGCCGGCCGCGAGCATCACGAAGACAGCGAGGAAAAATGATCGGGTCGTTGTGAATGCCATTGGTTCTCCCAGCATCCATCGGTAACGAACGCACTGCGGCAAGGAAGGTTCACTCCCGTTACCTAGTCGCGTGTTACCCCGCGTCAACCGTTCGTCCCCAGATAAGCTGCCGGGAAAGACGTTAGTCTGCAGGCTTTGCCAATGTCCTTTGCGCAACCCATGCCAACGTCATGCCTTGCACGATGATGCTGAACAGCACCACAGAATAGGTTGCGGCGAGTATAGCGCCCTTGGCACTACTGCTTGGCAACGAGAGCGCCAGCGCCACCGAGATGCCTCCCCGCACACCTGCCCAAGTCAAAAACGGTACGTTTCTCGCTGCCAGTTTGGTTTTGAACGGCGACAAGAAAAGAGGGGCCGAGATGGCAACCAGTCGTGCCACAAGAACAGCGGGGATGGCGATAACTGCAACCACCAGGGACTTCAGGCTTGCCGCGAGCACTAGCACCTCGAGCCCGATCAACAGGAACAGAATGGAATTGAGGACCTCGTCAATAAGCGTCCACAGCGCTTCGACATAGCCTTCCGTCGTCGTGCTCATGGCATCTTTCTTGGCGCGATGCCCGATGATGAGTCCCGCCGATACCATCGCGAGTGGGCCGCTCATGGCGAGCTTATGGGCAATGGCATAGGTTGCCATCACCAGCGCAAGCGTGATCAGGACTTCGACGGGATAGTCATCGATGGCGCGCATGGCCCGATAGGATATGTATCCGGTCGAAATACCAAGCATCAGACCCCCAGCAGCTTCCCATGCCAGCAACTCTGCAACGTCGAGCACCCCGACCGCTTCTGCGCCATGTCGTGCCGAAGCGATGCTGACCAGGAGTGTGAACAGCACGATTCCGATACCGTCGTTGAACAAAGCTTCCCCCTGCATCTCGACCTGTTGCGCCAATGGCACGCGCACTGTCTTGAGCACGGCGAGGACGGCGACAGGGTCGGTTGGACTGATGAGAGCCCCGAAGGCAAGTGCCCAAGCGAGAGAAACTGGGTGGCCGAGAATATTGGTGGCATACCAGAACGACAGTCCGACTATCGCCGTCGAAATTAAGGTACCAAAAAATGCGAGATATGCGACCGGCCAGGCTCGCTTGCGCAAGTCTTCAAAATTAACGGTCAAGGCCCCGGCGAATAGCAGGAAGGCAAGCATTCCATCCATCACCACGGACGAAAAGTCCACGGCGCGAAGCGTTTTAACGACCTGGTCGTAAACCGGTTCGCCCGGAAAAAGGAATTCCACGGTAATGAGAACAAGCGACGAAAAGAGCCCCATGATCAACAAGCCAACCGAGTGCGGCAGCTTGAAGACCTTGCGGTTGATCCAGCCAAACAGGGCGCAAAGCGTCAAAAGCAAAGCTATCAAATCAAACATCGATAAGGCCAAGATCAAAGTTCCGGTTTTGCAAGGGCGGTTTCAGGGCACAATCCCTCATGGTCCCCATCATAGATATGCGTTTTCACGTCGCCGATTTTTTTTCGTGCGCTCCGATGATCGCTTCGGCGACATCCCTCACGCGTTGTCTATCCCCTTCGAACACCAGCCTGAGTTCGGCACGCGCCAAAGCGTCGATGGAATGGCGCGTGGCGTTTTCCCGATACCGATCGTTGTCAAAGGCCGAAAGCGTTCGGAAGGTCTTTTGTAATCTTAGGCAGATCTCCACCAGGCTCGCGCCATCTCGGGCGATCGGCGTGAAGAGATCGTCGAACACGTCCCCGAGTTCGATCGCGGGAACATAGACGTTGGAATAAGGGATTTCGCTCTCCAATTCCTCATCAACCGGTTCATGCCAGATGGCAAGAACCCGCAGCGCCCGGGTAATGACGTCAATCGCTGTCCCAGGATCATTGATCGCTGGCGACAGAGCCCTCGATGCAATCTCCGCCAGCACGGACGCGCCAAAACGCGGGTCCTGATCGAAGGAGCGGGTCGGACCGATGGAGAAACAGTTTCGGATCGATGCCTCCTGTTCCTCATCCTTCATGCCCTCCGAAAAGGCGATCGGCCGGATCGGATCGACAAGTTCGCCGGGAATGGAGCACACAAACACCTGTCCTCCAGCATTCTTTGCGTAACGCGATAACGCACCGGTATCGAGGTGCTGCACGTATCCAAATGTCGCGACAAAAATCGGACGGGCGTCTGCCGGTATGTCGGCACTTGGGCCACGTAACGGCTTGCAGCCGAGGTACGGTCGTTGTCGCCGCGAGCGCATCGCCTCGCTCGTCGCTTTCTCGACCCGCTCGGTGGTCTCGGTCACACGCCCAAGCCGCGACAGATGATCGATCCAGCGCAGCAAAGTGCCGACGATCAGGATGATCACGCCGATCGTCACGAGAAACAGGACCAGTCGCCCGCTTTCCCCATAAGCACCGGTGCTCAGTGCGATGATTCCGACCAGGCTGAACAGAAACGAACCGACGAATGTTGCCAGGACATTCTGTGTCGTGCTGTCCTCCATAACGAGCCTGGTCGCACGTGGCGTGACGTTGCTCGTCGCTGCAGAATAGGCTGACACCATCGTGCTCAATGAAAATGTCGTCACCGTCAGCATGCTGGAGGCAATTATGCCCAGGATGTTGTCGACGGCATCCGCACCGATCTTTGTCGGAAGGTCACTGGGGATGTAGGGACTGACGAAAATCGCGATCAGGGCTGTTACAATGGCAAGGACGGAGAACAGGGTTGCCCGGAACCAGATCCGGCGCATGATCTGGGAGAAAAGCCAAAGCCAACGTGATGTCATGAACAGAGTTCCAGTTCCGCAAACATCCACACATAGGTCGATCGACGCCGGCAGCGTTTTATCGGTTGAAAGCGATTGTTGGACAACATCCGCTATGACGTCAAGTTTTTGACCATCCTGACCTGATGATCCTCGGGACCATCATTGTAACAGGGAACAAAGACAGCTCTGGATAAGTTCCCTCACACGCAAGGAGGAAACTATATGTCTTATAGAAACCCAACGAAAATCATTGGTGGGCTGAGCCTGGTTAGTATCCTCCTTGCCTTTGGCTCCATGGGTGTGGCATCCGCACAGACATCGAATGCCCCCGGCACCGAAAACTGTGCTATCGACTCCGACAGCGCCAAGGACAAAAGCGTCACCGGAAAGCTTGACGAGTGTAACAGTGTTTTAGTTCCGCCAAAGGTGGGCGACAGTGAGATTATTGCTCCGTCGGAGGCCACGGGATCAATGCCGGTGATAAAGCCCGGCGAACTTCCTACCAATAGGAACCCCTGACCCCCTTGCATGCTACAGCACGATTGGCGAAAGGAGATAAATTCGCTGATGAGAGGACGGTAAATCCGAGCGAGGACCTAGGTTTGAGATTGAAGGTCTTGAAGGGATCGGAACCGTCGGCGCCGTGAGCGCATCCGCTTAAGCCGCTGGAAAATAATAACGTCCGCCGCGTAACGCGAAATTATGGAACTCACTCGCATTGATTTGGTTCCAGTAGGCAAGGCACGGCCATCGCACAGCATTGAACGCAGGCCCTATGATTCAAATCGACGGGGCAGTTCCGTCCCAAGACTGTGGCACCCCGGTGCGGACTGGAACTTAGCTGTCGAAATGTGTCGATCACTTCAGGATTTAATCGGGCAGCGCGACATCAACTTGGAACGTTCCGCCATCACGGAGGTTTTTGGCCCATCTTGGGAGGGTAACCATGCGCGTCCACCACATTGCCATTCTACTTCTTCTGCCTCTTGCATATCCTTCGGCGGCATACCCGCGCGACTTCCTTGCGGATCTGTCTGGTAAATGGGCCGGATCGGGCCAGGCGTATCTCAAGAGGTTGGGAGACGTGACCGCTGGCTGTTCAGTCTCGGTCAGCGGTTCGCCCAAGAATGCGACAATGAATGGAACTTGCCGATTCCTGTTGTTTCGTCAGTCCCTCGGTCTGACTTTGGCGAAGGTATCCAATAACCGCGTGACAGGAACGTATACTGGTGCCAGGACCGGACCCGCTCAGTTAAGTGGAACTATGCGCGGCGATAAACTTATTCTCAATGTCACTTGGGGCGCTCCAGTCAACGGAGATCGTGTCGCTCAGATGGTGATCAAGCGGACGGGCGAGAACAGTTTCGAGCAAACGGTCATCGACAAAGTCGAGGGCAAGATCCGGACAACGTCACGGTTTTCGTTCAAACGAAAATAGCGTCAGGCGGATGTCTCGGTGAAATAGCCGGCCGCCTTTTTGGCAGATATCTCCACTGCCGCTCCAGGGCCGATCAGACGGGTGGGAAGCTCTACCTGCTTCACTATATCGATCCCTGCAGAAACGACGGCATCTCGCTTATCGTTGCTCATTGACAACCAGGCGTCGATCCGCGTGACGCCCAGCCAATGCAGCACGTCGACGGCAAGTTCCTGATATCGCACGTCGCGCACTCCCGCCACTTCCTCCGTCCGCGAAAAATAGTCGTCGGCTCTGTCACCTGATCGGGCGTTGCGCCGCGCATTGTAGACCAGATATTTGACGACCTCGCCCAGCGCACGTCCTTCCTTGCGATTGTAGGCGATGACGCCAAGCCCGTTCTGCTGTGCAGTGCGGACGCATTCCTCTGCTGCAAAACCGAGATAGGATCGACATGTGCACATGTCCGATCCGAAGACATCAGAACCGTTGCATTCGTCATGAATTCGGCAGGCGATCTTCGTATCCGCCTTTCCAAGCAACGCGGGGTCGCCGAACAGATAGACGCTGGTCCCGCCGATGGGCGGGAGGAATGCCTTGAACTCCGGGCGGGCAACCAGATCAGGATACATCCCTCCACTCGCGTCAACCAAAGCACGTCGCAGGGCGGTTTCCGTTATGTTGAGGCGGTCGGCGATGCCGGGCAGCCACCAGACAGGCTCGATAGCGATTTTTGTTACCCGGACCCCTCCGAGGCTGTCGACAATGCTCCCATCCGCGACAAGCCTTCCTGCCCGCAGAGCATCGGCGATCTCCGGCATCATCAGCCGACCGTCCGTCACCGCGATTGTCGGCTGGACCTTGCGGCCTGATGCGATTTCAGGGGCAAAATCGCCAGCCACCCGGTGGCCCCAGGGATCGAGAGCGACGATCTTGCCGGAATCGGACCACTGGGGGAATGGCCCGATGTTGACGGATGGCGTCGTATTCCCAAGGTCTGGAGTGTGAGACGCAGACAATGCGCCCGATGCTATCGCGATCGCACTGTACGGCGCGAACGGTCCGGCATGAACTCCGATGGCGTTTCGTCCCGGTTGTGAACCCGCAAGGATCGGGCCTCGTTCTAGCGGCGACGCTGCGTCCCAGCAAAGGTCGATCGGCGGAAACAGGCGTTCAACCGCATTCGCATTCGTTTCCTGCCTCGGCACGATGTTGTTGGCAATGGGACTGTGATTTCTCATGGCACTCCGACCGTCGCAAACATGTGGGGCGCGTCGAGGTTCGCACCTCCACGCAGAATGTAGGCAATTTGCTCGAGCCTGCTGATGCCGACCACTGCTGCGGCCAGTCCGATGATGTCTTCCCATCCAGTCAGATAAAGAACTGGCCACAAGGCGAAAAGGAGAAGCGCCCCGGCCTTGGCCGACCAGAAATGGAACATCATCAGCTTGCCAGTGAGAAGCCAGGAGGCGATGAGATACAAGAGCGGGCCGCCGAACAGAACTGCCAATGCCAGCGAATGGCGTGAAGCAATCTCAGGATAGGAGAGGAGCAGGAAGAACAGTATGGCGACCGAAAAAATGTTGTCGACAATGGCGTCAAGGCGAGCGCCATATTCCGATGCGCGTCCAGACTGCCGAGCAAGCCAGCCATCGATCAGATCGGTTGTCGATGCTGCCAGATAAACCACGATCGCGTAACCGAGGTGGTGATAGCTTTCCAGCAGAAGGATCGGAACGATCAACAGGCCACGGCTGACCGTCACGACGTTGGCCAGTTTCAACGACCCCTCTTCCAAGACGATCTGGCCATAGAGGACGCTCATGACGGCTCCACGCAAAGTCTCAACGTGGTGTCGCGTGCGATCAGTCGCTCGATCGAGTAGGCGTTATGGTGCATCGGACAGACGATCTGCTCTTTCTCGTTGATGTAACCGAACTTCAAAGGGCCACCACGGTGAGGGCATATGTTGGGTACGAGATAGAGTTGGCCACGATACGAGAGCAGGAAGTATTCCACACCGCTCTTGACAATGGGTGGGAGATCCTGGCCGATCCAGCTTGCGTTCTCGCCCATTTGTCAAATCTCGCGCGCGACGCTTGAAAGGGGAAAACGCTTGAACGCGGCGGGGTCGGTGATGATGCCGATCCCACCGATCTGAAGCGCGCGCCGCTCCGTCGCGTTATCACTCGGTACCGTGCAGCTGGCTGGCGCCGACAGGTCGGCGCGCATTCCAAACTCCGCTGCTCCGTCCCGGACCGCTTCCTCGAATGCCGTCGTCACCTCGAGCATGTGCTGTCCAGAGCGCTCGAACGCCATCCGCGTCAATTCTGCTCCAACGACTATTTCGATTCCGACATCCGGCCCGAACTTTGAAACCAAGGGGGTGACGACTTCATCCGCCACCATTGCCGAATGATGGATGTCGATATGGGCATGTTCGCCGAAGTAGTGAGCATCGACGCCGGGATGGAAACGCTTCAAATATCGGAAGTGTTCTTCCGTCGAGCGCTGGTAGCTTGCCTCTGCATAGAGCAGGAAGCCAATCTGAAGAAACAGGTTGCGGGGGCTCTGGAACATGAAATGGATGACATTGTGCAGTTCCAATGTCGGCGTGTCGAACAGCGCCCAATAGGTGTTGTATTCCTCGCTCAGATCGAACCCGCGCATTGTCGATCGAAAAAGTACGCTATGCTTCTTGCCATGGGTGCCGTATCCGAACTCATCGATGAGAATTCTAAACAGGGCGGATTGAGGCTCGCCATATTCGCCGATCACCCCCAGTGCCGAGGCGGATGCCTCCGCCAGCAGATCCACTGACGATTGGATCAGGAAATTGCGGTAGTGGTGAGTGCGCGACTGCGATTGCTCCAGAAATGCCAGGAATGCGCTCGGCAGGCTTTCTTTGAGGGCCGGAACCAGATTGCTCACATAAGCGGCGCAGTCCTGCCCGGCCGCGATATTACGCGCGTTTTCAACCAAAGGGGCGATCAGGAGATCTTCCAGATCTGCTCGCATGGCGTCGAGACGCAAAATTTCGCGCGGATCGTAGTGCCGCTGTAGGCGCGCCACAATTGACTCGCTCGGCGCGGCGCTAGGCAGAAGGACATAGCGGCCCTGATAGCTTCGCATCAGCGTCTGATGTTGAACGTATCTCTGAAGCTCCGCGTAATCGCTCGTGACGAGCGAGGCGGCGTCCGTGCGCACGTCGTAGACACACGGAGGTGCTGCGCCGGCGCGAGCTGCAAGACGTTCTCCAACATCGGACAGCATTTGGCGCGTAACTGCGTTCATGCTCTCACCGTCATCGGCTCGTAGATTGTCACGGCCACACCACTCTTGCTAAAGCACTCGACGAGCCGCCATCTGGTCAAGTCGAATGCATCTCCCGGCTCATAGGGATGCATATAGCTCGGAGCCTGCATCGATCCAGTGATCACCGGAATATGTTTTATGATGATGCGGTTCACCAACCCAACTTGATGCAGGCTGTGGAGCAGGCGGCTACCACCTTCGACAATCATGGTCTTCACGCCACGGCCCTCCAGAATATCCATGAGAGCCACCAGATCGACGCTGCGCTCGCCGCACGTGAGCACGTCGACATTGGGTTTCGCCGCCAAGGCGGCCACGTCGGCATGCTCAGCCATCCGGGAAACGGCGACGAGCGTCGGCACGCCGTCGTTGAGAAGCTTTGCGTCCAAAGGCAGTTTAGCTCTCGAGGACGGGATGACGCGCAATGGATTTGGTCCGGGAGCATGGCGCACCGTCAGTTCTGGATCATCCGAAACCACGGTTCCCGAACCGACCATAATTGCATCGTTCAACGCCCGCTGCGCGTGGAACCAGGCGCGCAGGTCGTCACCATAGAAATCGAACAGATCTTTACTGGAGGCCTTTGGACCGAGTGACAGTTTCCCGTCGATCGTCAGTTCGGACAGGGTTGTGATCTCGATCATGCGGTTTCCACTCGATACGCTTTAGAAGGTGGAACTGGGTCGCCGAAATTCAAGCGGTCCGGGTGCGTATTAATGCTGGGAAATCCGCGCCCCCGCGCGTCTGCGCCTTACTTTGATCTAGACTGCAGCTGTCGGCCAGCAAGAAGGCAATGCAAACAGGGATCACCGCCGTGTTATGCGTCGGAAACGTCGTTCTTGTAGTAGAACTGGTGAGCCAGCGCGCCGATGATAGGACCAGCGACCAGCACCCAAAATACGACTTTCAAAACATCGGCATGGGTATCGGATACCCTAAAAGACGTTCATTACGCTGAGAATGCCATCGCCAAAGCACTGCCAAAAGTATCCAAGGCGGTGAAGAATGCCGAGCTTAAAAAGGCGGTCGATCACCGCCTCGAAGAAACCAAGGACCAGATCAAGACCGTCGAAGGTTTTCAAGACGATCAATGTAAAGCCGGAAGGCGTCAAATTTGGTGCCACGGACGGCCTGCTGAAGGAGGCTGAAGATTTAATCCAAGAAGGCAAGGGTGTTGCCCTTTATACGGGTATGCTCGCTGCCTGCGAAGCGGTCGAGCATTATGAGATTCCTCGGTATGGGTCCTTGCGCGAGTGGGCCAAGCTTTGGGGTAACGAGGAGGCCCACGTCTTCCCCAATGAAATCCTCGAACAGGAAAAGCTGCAAACAGCAAGCTTACGAACATCGCAGTGACAGCAGTCAACAAATGATCGACATCCAAAATTGGGCGCGAGGCAGATCGGATATCTGACTGACGCCTGACCTGCCTCTCTGCTGGATTGGGCCCCGCCTTGCCGGCCCGTCAGATGACAAGACGAAACGAATCCGGACGTCGCTTGGTCTTCCACGACATTCCAGGAGTCAAAAAGGGCTACCTCCGCCTTGTTACATCGAGAGCTGGATCTCGGAAATCAGCTTAATCTTCTCCGTAATGGTATCCGGGGCGGTGGCGTGGATGTGGATATGGAGATGGAGATGGAGATGGAGATGGATATCATAACCCATGCAGCCGCTGAAGGAAGTGATGGCGACCTACGCGGTCTGGCGGCGTAGCGCTCTGCCAAGCGATTGAAGCCTCGCTTTGGAACAAAACAGCGTCTCAATCGTAAGGAAGGAATATCAACAGACAAGGAGGGAACAGGCCATGCAAATTTCACGAACTCATCGCCTGGGCTATCCCTTTCAAAAGCTGTTCGTCCCTGTTTCTTTAGTCAGTTTCACGTTGGCGCTCGCAACCGACGTCGTGTTTTGGCAAACCGCCGACCTAATGTGGCAGAATTTTTCGGCATGGCTCCTGTTTGCCGGGTTGGTCGGCGGTGCACTTGCTGTAATTGCAGCGATAATTGACCTGATACGGCCGGAGACCCGCGCTCTGCGCGCCTCTGTGCTAGAGGTTCTGGGTTTCATCGTCGCCCTCCTTCTCGCCTTGATCAACAGTTTCGTTCATGCAGGGGACGGCTGGATTGCGGTAGTGCCGCTGGGCCTTGCTCTTTCCGGGGCGACGTTCGTCGTCATCCTGTTGACACTTGTTTTCGCAGCACGAGCGGCCCGCACATCGAACTGGAGCGCACAATGACTCAGGTTTTCTTTCGTATGCCGATCGTCCTTCTTGCTGCGGTCTCCACGCTTGCGCTTGCCGGCTGCGATCAAGCACCTGACGATTTCGACACCGCTCAGCAGATTGGGGCCGATCCAGTCCTGCCTGAGCCCTCATACGAACTCCTGCCTGATTTGAAGGTCGCCGAAGTCGTGGGCTGGCAGGACAACGAGATACCGAGCGTGCCCGACGGACTGGAGATCACGCCTTATGCAAAGGACCTTGCCAACCCTCGCACCGTGCATACACTGCCGAACGGCGATGTGCTCGTCGTTCAATCCCGCGGGCCTGAAGTCGAACCTCTTTCCCGCCCCAAGGACATGATCCGCGGATGGATCATGTCGATCGCCCATGGGGGCGGTGGCGAACAGAAGGAGAGCAATATCATCACACTGCTGCGTGATACCAATCGCGACGGAAAGGTTGATGAACGCCATGATCTTCTGAAAAACCTCGGCTCGCCCTTCGGCGTCGCCTGGATTGATAACACGCTGTATGTGGCAGCGACCGATGCCATTCTCGCTTATCCATACGCTCTCGGGCAAACCGAAATTACAGCACAACCCAAAATGTTGACGCCACTGCCGGGTGGCCCAATCGACCACCACTGGACCAAGGACCTAGCGTTGAGCCCGGATGGGCGCTTCCTTTATGTCTCGGTCGGATCGAACTCGAACATTGTCGAAAATGGCATTGAGGCGGAAAAAAACCGCGCCGCGATCTGGCAGGTGGACCGCCAGACCGGTGCCTTCCGTGTCTTCGCGTCCGGACTTCGCAACCCGAACGGCCTTACCTTCAACCCACAGAGCCGAGAGCTCTGGGCAGTCGTCAACGAACGCGACGAGCTGGGTCCGAACCTCGTTCCCGACTATGCGACTTCAGTCAAAGACGGCGCGTTCTACGGCTGGCCTTGGAGCTATTACGGCGACCATGTCGACGACCGTGTTCAACCGTCGCGCCCGGACATGGTCGAGAAGGCAATCAAGCCAGACTATGCTCTTTCAAGCCATGTGGCAGCGCTAGGCCTCACGTTTTCCCTGAACTCTGCGCTGCCCGCGCCTTTCGTTAACGGTGCCTTTGTTGGGGAGCACGGCAGTTGGAACCGCAGTGCCTTCAATGGCTACAAGGTCGTCTTCATTCCATTCGAAAACGGTCGGCCCTCCGGCAAGGCACAGGATGTTGTGACCGATTTCATCAAGGGAGATCAAGCCCGCGGCCGGCCAGTCGGCGTCGGCATTGACGGAACCGGTGCCCTGCTTGTCGCCGATGACGCCGGCAACACGGTCTGGCGCGTCGCCGCTGCAGACGGCAGGGTGACACCGCAACCGATTGGGACCGACCAGATGTCCGAACAGTGATGATGGTGCCGGCGATAAAAGTTGGGGAGGATGCGGATGGGTGCTCGCACTGAGAGACTGCTGCCGAAGAAAGATCCCTTGGCGCGCGGTTATAGCCGTGCGCACCTAGGTAACCCGATTTATTTGGCACAGCGGGGGCCATACCGGGCGTGTTGCTCGAACCAATCACCCTCCGTGTTGCTGCCGGACTGGTGTTCGGCAAGACCGGCCTCGCCGACCTTCCCGCCAAAGCCAGTTGGGGCCAGACGCCGGCGCCGCGCTGCTGTGTGGCATTGGTTTCACCATGAGCCTGTTCATCGGCCTTCTCGCCTTTGGCGATCCGGCGTTGCAGGATCGCGTCAAGTTCGGGATTCTGGCGGGGTCGCTGATCGCCGGATTGAGTGGTTGTACCATCTCGAGGGTCAGCGGGCGCAGGGTCGCCAAGCCAGAATAGGTACTGGCGGCGCTAGCCCAGCCAGCCGCCCAGACCCGCGACAACAAACGCAATCTGAACGATGGCTACGGCAGTTAGCGCCATCCACACGAGGGTCATTCTGCGGCCCTTGAAGATCAGGTGTCATCCTTCCGCAATCTATTCGAAATCGAAAATACCTGCATAGCCAACCCTACTGCGATCGGCAGCCGAGCTATATCTGTTGTCGATCGCGCATAGACTGGAAGAAAATGATGGTAGACCAGCCGCAGAGGATCGAACACGAAAACTCTGCCAAAACCGTTCTGTTGATCTGTTGATCGGCGGTATGGCGGTGCTGGTGAGCTTGTTGGCGAGTTTGTCGTTGGTCCTATGGCCTCTTTAAACGCGAGTTCATGAAGGGCCATTCTGGCCTGAGGAGAGAGGCCAGGTCTTCGCTTCCAAAGACTGGCGGACCCGGCTTTCGGGTTCTACAAAGTTGGCCGCTTTCCGAGCCGCTGAGAAGCGCGAACGCATTGCCATGTCAACACATAGAAGACCGCGCCGCATAGCGCGGCGAGTGGAAGGCCGCCGATAAGCAACGGTTTCAAGACCGGATGCCAGAGTGGTCGGAAATCGAGATGGCGGAGCAGGGAAAACAGGTTGGCTTCACCCACTCTGTCCGACGGCTGCTGACCTAACAGATAAATGCCAATCCGATAGGCGACGGCAAAGATAAGCGGAAAGGTAAGCGGATTCCCAAAAGCCGTCCCGAGAGCCGCCGCGATCATGTTGCCTCTCAAGATAAAGGCGAGGCAAAACGCCATGATGAAGTGAAAGCCCAAGAAGGGTGTACAGGACACGGCGACCCCTGCTGCAACGCCGGCCGCAACGGCATGGGGCGTCGCTTTCAGTCGAATCACTCGAATGGCGACATACCGAATGGACCGCGATATTCCCTTGCGTGGCCAAAACGCGGCACGGATCCGTTGGGCCAGTGAGGGCGGCTTCCGTCTTCTGAATAGCATCCCTTGACCTTCCGCTGCATGAGCGCTTGGATCTCGACCGACGATATATCGAGAGACCTGCGGATGGAATGCGAGGACATCGATATATGGCAGGGAGCGTATTTTTCATGCACGCGCGTATTGGCTCCAACGTCTCGAATAAGCGTGAGAACGCCACAAGAAGAATGCGAAGGTGACCGCTGGCTTAAACCTTGGTCCTGACTTGCCCACTAGGGTTGAAATCCGGACTCTCGACGTGGCAATAGCCGGCGCCGCAGGGCGTCGATCACGGACTTCACGGCTCCGCCAAACTTTTGTTTGCAGCGGCCTCAATGAAGCGGACGGCGGTGGCAATACCGTCCTCTTCCCGGATCCTTGAGCCAAGCGCTTCAGCCTGGCGACGCATAAGTGGGGCATCCATGGCTACGATTGCTGCCGTCAAGCGCTCAACGGACAGTGCTCTACGGTTGAGATGAAGCCCAACTCCGAGTTCCAGAACCCGCCTTGCCCAGAAAGGTTGATCGCCGAAGAACGGGCAGATGGCCATGGGCTTGCCGGCCCGAAGAGCTGCTGCGGTTGTCCCGGCTCCACCATGGTGGATGATCGCGTGCATGTGGGGAAACAACCTGTCATGAGGCGCGTCACGGATAATGTGAACGTGTCGGGCTCTTCGTTCCGCGGAAAGGGCACCGCTTCCAAGGGCCAATACGCCCCGTTTGCCCGTCCTTGCGAGCGCTTCGAAAACAGTGGCCGTCATGCGATCTGGATCCAACCCGGGCATGCTTCCGAAGCCGACATAAATCGGCGGCGGCCCGTCCGCGAGGAAGGCTTCGACGTCGTCCGGCAGTCGCCAATTCTTGCTGTCGAGAAACCAGTAGCCACTGACCAGGACGTCCCTGCCCCAGTCCGGAGGGACCGGAACCGTATGGCGACTGTAGGCGTAGAGCGTGCCACTTAAAGCAACAGCGGGTGTCCTCCGTCGCGTCAGGCCAAGTTGTTCCGCCCTCCAGGCCGAGAGGATTTTACCGAACAGCAGGTCGGCGCCCCTGATGGCTGCGGTATGGCTGATCCGGTTGAGCCCGCCCAGATCCTTGAATGGCAACATTGGACTGGGAAAAGCGGACGTTGGGGTAAAGCCAGGCAGGGGTGAAGCCAGTATAAATCGGCGCTGAAGCGCCTCCGCCATATGTGGAACCGCGATGGCTTTCGGGTGATACACGAAGATATCAGGCATAAACGCTTGGGCCGCTTTCCATTCCGCGTCTAGCAAGGCTCGCATCATCGGACGGACGTGTTTGAGAAGCTTGAGACCGGCGCTGAACCCCTGGCCGCCAGCAATCGCTGCCTTTCCGTCTGTGGTATCGATCAGAGCAAGCATCTCTCCCGGCAATGGTGCGAAGGCGATACCATTGTCCCGAACCATATTTTCAAACTGAACCGGGGCAGCAAGCTGCACGCGATGGCCCTGCTCCATCAATCCCAATGCCAAGGCGATATAGGGCTGAACGTCTCCTCGCGTACCAAACGTATGGATGGCCACCCGCATCGTGCATCACCTTTCTTCGTATTGCATCAGAATTAACCGCATCCATCGGCACGATAGAATTCGTAACCGTGCACGTGACATACCCGTGAAAACCTGACAACATGAACGGCAGATGAACGGAATCTGCCGCCGAGACCGATTCTCCCAAAAAGGAGTTACCGTCATATTTGCTTTATTCAGTCCTACTATCGGCTCAAGTGGTACCGGATGTTCGAGCCTTGCAGCTTCTGTCACGTCAGCTATCGCCTATGGCGAAGGCATGCAACATGTCCGCATCACTGCCCGCGCCGAATACGGGATGGTTCGCCTTGAGGGAACTGCGCCGACATTGACGATTGCGGACCGCGCGGTAGCGATCGCAGTTGAGGTGGCCGGATGCAATGTGCGCAGCGATATCACCCTGAAACATCACTAGATCGACAGAGGCGCCACTTGTCGCAAGCTCCCCGCGCAGGTCGCCTCAAAGAGCTTAGCTCGACCGTGCTCATCCGAATGCTGCCGAAGCCGAATTCTTAAGCGAATAGCGTCCGGATCAGATCGTAACCTGAATGCCAAGCTCGACAACACGACCCGTCGGAAGTTGGAAATATTCGGTGGCGGTGCTGGAATTGCGGGCAAGACCAATGAATACGCGATCTTGCCAAAGTGGCATACCGCCCTTCACCGATGGCCTGATCGTGCGGCGCGACAAAAAGAACGACGTCGACATGATATCGAACTTCCAGAGGAGTTTTCGTGCGAGCGCAAGAGCCTTCGGAATATTCGGCGTCTCCATGTAGCGAAGGTGATGACGGCACGGCTGAACAACGGATTGAAGCTCTCAAAGCGAATTTTCTCGTCATCCGGCACGATCGGCGAGCTGGGTGTTACCACACTCAAAATCACATTGTGTTCGTGCAGGACTTTGTAAGGCTTGAGGCTATGAATAAGAGCAGTTGGCGCACCCTCCACCTCGCTGGTCAGAAAGATCGCTGTTCCGGGAACTGTCGTGGGTTGCATTTTCATCAGATTGCCGAGAAGGAAGTCTAGCGGCACGTCGTCCGCTTGGGTCCTGTCGGACAACAGTTTGCGACCTGAAATCCATGTCTGCATCAAAAAAGCGATGAAGATGGCAACAACTGCTTGAACCAAGCCGCCTTGGGCGAATTTCGCGACATTGGGAGCCAAGGACCCAGCATCGATGATGAGAAGCGGTAAGGCGACTGCGAGTGCCGCGATCAATCGCCAGCGCCATATCTGCCGCATGACGAGGAGGTCTCCCCGGTCACCGCGATACCGTATGTCGCCGACAAAGCAGTCGAGCTTCTGCCTGATCTGGAGGCCGTCGCAGCAGCCCAAAAATCGGTCATCGCCGTCCGACTGTCTCTGCAACCTCCCTGACACGGGTTAGGTCACCCTCGAAAACGAGCCCCTTTTCCGCGCGCGCCAGGGCGTCAATCGAATGCCGGCTGGCGTTTTGTGCATATCGGTGATCGTCAAAGGCTGCGAGCGTTCTAAGCGCCTTTTGGAGCCGAAGGCAAACCTCTACCAAGCTGGCGCCATCGCGTGCGATCGGCATAAAGAGGTCATCGAACACATCGCTGAGTTCAATTGCGGGCACATACACATTTGTGTGGAGGATTTCGTTTACCGTCTGTGGATCGACCGGCTCGTTCCAGATGGCAAGTACGCGAAGCGCCCGTGTGATGACATCAATTGCCGTGCCGGGATCATTGACCGCCGGCGATAGCGCTCTCGAAGCAATTTCGGACAAGACAGACGCGCCAAACCGCGGGTCCTGATCGAACGAGCGAGTTTCTCCTATCGAGAAACAGTCCCGGATTGAGATTTCCTGCTCCTCATCTTTGATCCCATCCGCCCACGCGATTGGCTGGGTAGGATCGACGAGGTTGCCCGGAATGGCACGAACGAAGACCTGCCCTCCAGCTCCCTTCGCGTAACGTGACAGCGCACTTGTATCGAGATGCTGCACATAGCCAATCGTTGAAACGAAGATCGGACGAGCCGTCGCAGGGATGACGGCCTGATCAAGCAATGGGTTGCAGCCCAGGTAGGGGCGCTGCCGCCTTGAGCGCATGGCATCGCTCGTGGCCTTCTCGACACGTTCCGTGGTTTCCGTAACCCGGCCAAGCCGTGACAGATGGTCAATCCATCGCAGCAGTGTAACCACGATCAAGATAATCACACCGATCGTAACAATGAACAAAATGAGCCGCCCGCTTTCCCCGTAGGCACCAGTGCTCAGTGCGATTATCCCAACAAGACTGAACAGAAACGAACCGACAAAGGTCGCTAGAACATTCTGCGTCGTGCTGTCCTCCATAACAAGCCTGGTCGCGCGAGGCGTGACGTTGCTCGTGGCTGCGGAATAGGCCGAGACCATCGTGCTGAGCGAGAATGTCGTTACCGTCAGCATACTGGAGGCGATGATACCGAGGATATTGTCTACGGCATCCGCACCGATCTTCGTTGGCAAGTCGCCTGGAATGTATGGACTGACAATGATAGCGATCAAAGCCGTTGCAACGGCCAGAACAGAAAACAATGTTGCTCTGAACCAGATTCTACGCATGGTCTTAGAAAACAGCCAAAGCCAGCGTGATGTCATTGAAAGTACCCGATTTCGAGACACGGATAGATAGGTCACCCCTGCCAGACGACAATATGTGACAGCGTTTGCTTTATAAGAAAAGCAGAAAGAGGGGTTGCAATAGGCCGCAACCCACTGATTAAAACCCTGGAAGAGAGGCTAGCTCAACGGCCCGCGCGAACACCTCCTGTGATCCAAATAACAAGAAACTGATTGAAATGGCGCCCCATTATCGAAAGTCAAAGCTATTTCGTCGTTCTCGAGTGGTCTGGGGATCAGCAAGGATCTGGAAGCCAAGATTGGTTTTCTGGACGGGAGCACTGGCAATAGGTGTCGTCAGCGTCGTTTTTGCGGAACTCGCGGATTTTGCTCAGAAGGTGTTTGCAGGTGTCACCGCCTCCGGCGAGTGGGCATTCCTGCTGCCTCTTGTCATCACACCCTTGGGTTTTGCGCTTTCAGCTTATGTCGCTGCACAGTTCCTTCACAATTCCCAAGGCAGCGGGATCCCCCAGGCAATCGCCGCCCGTCATTTGCGTGATGACGATGACCGCTCGCATCTCTTGTCGCTGCGCCTCGCTTTCGGGAAAATTGCGCTGACGGTTCTCGGCCTTCTCTCCGGAGCGTCGATAGGACGCGAGGGGCCGACGGTCCAGGTCGGCGCCTCATTCATGCTCGCGGTTGCGCGGTTCGGAGGAATGGCCCAGACGCGTGGCCTCATTCTTGCGGGCTCTGCCGCCGGAATTGCTGCGGCATTCAATACGCCACTTGCGGGTATCGTTTTTGCGATCGAAGAGATGAGCCGCACCTACGAATCCCGTACAAATGGTCTGGTTTTGACGGCAGTCATTCTTTCCGGTTTGGCCGCGCTGGGGATTTCTGGAAGCTACAACTACTTTGGAACGGCGTCCGTTGCCCCAACTCATCTCGACGATTGGGGCCTCGTGCTTGCCTGCGGTGTCAGCGGCGGAGCGCTTGGTGCTGCCTTCAGCGGGTTCGCACTCTTTGTGGGGGCACGCATCCGCCGCTGGGCGCATCCTGCCCCGTTGAAACGAATGGTCTTGTTTGCCCTCGGGTGTGGCGTCGCAGTGGCGGTGATAGGCATTTTATCGGGTGGCAATACGTTTGGAACAGGCTATGATCGGGCGAGGAGCGCGGTCGAAGGCCAAACCCTGCCTGCGCTTTTCTTTGTCGAAAAGTTGATCGCAAGTTTTGCCTCGATGATGTCCGGGATACCAGGAGGCATATTCGCACCTTCCCTGTCAGTTGGCGCAGGCCTTGGGAGCACGATCGGTTCGATGATGGGAAGCAGCATCGCGCTTGCCGCTATCCTGGGTATGGCAGGTTATTTTGCTGGTGTTGTTCAGGCGCCCATGACAGCCTTCGTCATCATCCTCGAAATGACAGGTGACCATGATGCCGTCATCTCTATCATGGCGGTGTCCATGATCGGATATGTCACATCGAGAGTTTTGTCGCGCGAGCCTCTATACCATGGACTGTCACGAGTGTTCATTGCTGCAGCCATCCGCGCGAAGCGGGCGAAAGAAGGTTCTGAGTAAGGCCTAGTCCACTGTGACCTTATTTACGGATGAAAAACGAGCCAGTTTGAACTCCTGCTGGGGCAGCAGGAAGAGCTGTTCGGAGACCAACGTAAATTACTCAATTGGCTAACTTCAAAAAGTGTAGGTTGAAGCGTATGCGACGTCCACGCCCCATAGATTTTTCGGTTGATCTACGGGCCGTCAAATGAGCTCACCGAAGAGTATCTGACGAGCTCATTGTGAGGCTCTGATGCGG
>NZ_CAXUPW020000022.1:0-37910 GCF_964252935.1 Rhizobium sp. LjRoot98 | reverse complement strand
TATGATTTTGGCTCAGCGGCCCGAGCAGAAGAAAGGCGGCGATCAGCTGGTCAACCTTGTCGCGAGCCTCTGCCATGGGCAGATGCCCGACCTTGTCGAGGATGACGGTATGAGCGCGGGGCAGGCGTCCGGACAGATGGATCTGGTGCAAAGGCGGAACGATGGCATCACGGCCGCCAATGATGTTGAGCACCGGCACATCGATCAACGGTAGCTCGCTTACAATGGATGTTTGCGACATCCAGGAGACGAAAGCGGCGATTTCACCCGCCTGAGAATTCAGCAGGCGCTCGCGGACCTGTTCCATTGCCGCAATGGTTTCTTCGGTTTCCCAGCCGGCGGTCTTGTCGAACACACATTCGAGTGAACCCCACCGAAAGGCCTCCCGTGTTGCTATCCACCGGGTGAACAACCGGATGAAGAGGTGCTGGCCGAGCAAGGGAAGGCGCAGGATTCGCGATGCCAGCCGCTCCTGCCCCTCAAACCGGCCGCAGGCAAAGGCGCCCATGAGAATGACGTTGCTGACAAGGTCCGGCCGATGCCGGGCAAGCAGAAGCGAGATGAAGCCGCCGGTCGAATGTCCAATTAGGGTCACCGGTTCTCCGTTGTAGTCCCGCTCGATCGCTTCGGCGTAAGCTCTGACGATCGCTGCTGTGGTCAGGCTTTGCATGAGATTGTCGAGTCTCCAAGGACTGTGACCCGGTAGCGGATAGGCGGCGGCGCGGCCTTCGCGAACGATGCCAGGCGCGAAACAGTTCCAGAAGACCGGAGACATGACCATTCCGTGGATCAGCACGGTTTTCATGCCTGAATCTTCGGAAAGTCAATGGGGAGGCGGCGGGCGCAACATTGAAGGCATTCCTTTGCTGTGCGTCAGCAAATCATGCCTTGGAAGTCTTGGTTTTCTGGGGCGGGCGCGGCCGAGGCCGTCGCGGGTATCCGGGTTCACCAACTCACGCAAGGCATTCCTTGACGCAGAGACAAAACGCTGTGTGCGGTAAAAATGTTCCCGGCAAAATTTGCGGAACTTCTCCGGCGACCACCCCGTTTCCCTGCCACATCATTCATTGTGCAGGGAGCACGACGATGGAACATATCGCAGCGATCATGATGCTTGTCGGGTGTACCCAGGGCAATGTTGAATGCAAGGAGCTATCGGAACCGGCGGTCGGGTTTGAAACCGCCGAGGAATGCCAGGCACTGCTGCAGCCGTCGCTCAATGATTTCAGAAGCAAGTACAAGATCGTCTACGGCAAATGTGCCGCTATCGACCCGGCCCTCTATATTGAAGATGCAACGATCACCTGGGCCATAACACCCTCGAATGAACTGGACATCCAGATAACCTTCGATGAGCCGGCCATGCCGATCCTGGTTGCTGGCAAACGCGATCAGCAGCGCCTGTTGAGCAATTAAGCCCCCCTGTGCAGCATTTTCAATCCCGGCCGAACAAGGCTCAATCATAGGAGACAACCATGAATTGGGATATGATCGAAGGCAAATGGAAGGAATATCGGGGCAAGGCCCAGGCCCAGTGGGGCAAGCTGACGGATGACGACCTTGATGTCATCAATGGCCGCCGCCAGGAACTGGCTGGCCGGATTCAAGTTCGCTACGGCGTCGAAAAAGAGGAAGCCGAGCGCCAGATCGACGAATGGTCGCGCTACTGAGCGCAGTGGTTCTGAAGTTGCCAAATGGCGCCCGGATAATCGTCCGGGTGCCGTTTCCGCATCCGGCACCGGCTGCCATTGGCCGGAAATACGGAACAAAATGCGCGCGGGTCCGTTGTCCAGAGCAATCCCAGCCGGCTGAACCCTTGGCTTTCCCGGACAACTGGCTTTCTCCCAGACTTGCATGAAGGAGTACAACAATGATCCGCACTCTTATGGCGACGACCACACTTGCCGCGTTCTTGACAACCACAGTGCTGACCACGGGCGCATGGGCGCAGGAAGGCGGCGCGGCCAAGGCTGATCCGGCCGCGGCCGCCAACATTACCTCTCAGGCGCCAGGCAAAGGCCCGGCCGGATATTTTTCCGCCTCACCAGAGCAGGTTCTGGCAACCTCAGTCCTTGGCAAGGCCGTCTATACAGGCGCTGATGAACAGGGCGAAGCCATCGGCGACGTCAATGATGTCGTCATCAACGCCAATGGTGGCGCCGAGGCGTTGGTGATCGGTGTTGGCGGGTTCCTCGGTATTGGCGAAAAGGATGTGGCGGTCGGTTTCGACCGCGTGTCATGGTCGGACAGAGACGGCCAGCGTATCATCGTCGTTTCGGCGACCAAGGAAGACCTTCAGGCAGCCCCCGAATTCCAGCGAACGGCCATCATGGATGGTATCGCTGCGACGGGGCCCGAGGACGACAGCGCCGCAGCGCCTGCAACCGCTCCCGTCATTACCGATGAAGCAGCGGAAGCGACGCCACCAACTATTGGCACCACACCGCAGATGTCCGATCCGGATATCGCCCCGCCGGTCGATACGACCACCACAGCCGCAACGCCGCCTGACGAAATGCAGCCGGTCGATCCGTCTTTGGTCAGTGCGGAAAAGCTTATCGGCATCGAGGTCAAGGTTGCCGACGATACCAAGGTGGGCGAGATCGGCGACATTCTTCTCGACAAGAACGGCAAGATCGAAGCCTATGTGATCGATGTCGGTGGGTTTCTCGGCATCGGGCAAAAGCCGGTTGCGATGAGTGCGCAGAGCGTTGAGGTGATGGCCGATGCCAAGGGGACGATGACCATCTATTCGCCGTTCACCAAGGCGCAGCTGGAAACCCAGGCTGCCTATGACGAGGAGGCCTACAAGGCCAACCCGCGTGGAATCGTTCTGGCAACGCCGGCAAACTGACGAGTATTCGCAAAGCCGGCGCCGAAATGACGCCGGCTTTTATTGTTTTTACAAACCCGTCTGAATGCGAACGGGTGTAAAAAAAGGCGGCCGTGTGGCCGCCATCTTTTTACTCCGGATCAATTGCTAAAACTCAGGTGTCCGTGTCTCTTGTCGAGCGTCGTTCGGCAGCATCGAGATCTGCAAGAAGATCAGACAACGTGCCATCTGCGTTCAGTGGGGCTTCCGTGAAGTAGAGGTCACGCAAAGTCGAGCCGATATGCAGGTGCCGATCGCGGCTCTTTTTCGGTACGCGAACCGAGGCCGCTGCAGATTTCCAGATATTCGTTGTTGATACGGTCATTTTACTATCTCGCATGATGTATATGCCTTCACAACGTTCACTTCCTTGCTAAGGTTCCGAGAAATGCGTGGCCAAACCGTGTCAAAATGAGGCGATCTTTCGCGTCGTAGTTAACGATTGGTTTGTGTCGCAAGGCGCCGCGTCCTGCCTTTTTTACCGGAACAAAGGTTCGCCTCCGGCGTTTATTCAGCAATGATTTAAACCAAGGAGAATTCCCCATGCTGTATTACGCTCTTGTCTTCCTCGTTGTTGCCATCATCGCCGGTGTTCTGGGATTTGGTGGTATTGCTGGCGCTTCTGCAGGTATCGCACAAATTCTGTTCTTCCTGTTTCTCGCCTTCCTGGTCATCTCGCTGGTGGCCGGCCTGATGCGCCGAACCTGACCCCATCTCAGGTGATGCGTGAAAGAAGGGAGCGATGCGAAAGCATCGCTCCCTTTTGCTGTTGTGGTCGAAATGTCTCGCCAATACAGGCCGCTTCCGCCTTGCCGAAGGCAATGGGCTTGGCTATTCATGACCGGATTATCTCGCAATTGCACATGCCGGAGCTGCACCAAGCATGAAATCATTGGAACTCATCGTTGAAAGAATCATCCTGTCGAGCCGCTGGCTCCTAGTGGTCTTTTACCTGGGGCTGGTTGCAGCGCTGGCACTTTACGCCGTGTCCTTCGTCTACAAATTCTACAAGATCGCCATCATGGTCTTCACCTATGACGAATCCGACATGATTCTTGCCATGCTCGGCCTGATCGATGCGGCATTGGTCGCAAGCCTGATCGTCATGGTTATGATCTCGGGCTACGAAAACTTCGTAAGCCGGTTCGACGAAGCTGATGCCGAAGTCTCGTTCCTTGGCAAGCTTGATTCCGGCAGCCTGAAGATCAAGGTGGCATCGTCGATCGTGGCGATCTCGTCCATCCATCTGTTGCAGATTTTCCTGAACGTGGCGAACTACACCAG
Source organism: Rhizobium sp. LjRoot98 (assembly GCF_964252935.1). NCBI lineage: Bacteria > Pseudomonadati > Pseudomonadota > Alphaproteobacteria > Hyphomicrobiales > Rhizobiaceae > Rhizobium > Rhizobium sp. LjRoot98. Next base: position 33,754 of record NZ_CAXUPW020000022.1, on the reverse strand, counting down.
CGAGCAGCTGATGTGGGCTACGATCATTCATCTCGCTTTCGTGATTTCGGCGCTGATGCTTGGCTTCCTTGAGCAGATAATGACCAAACTGAAGAAATAGACCGCAGCAAGCAGAATGGGGTGGCGGCATGAAGACTGATGTTGTTGTTTTGGGGGCGGGCATTGTTGGCCTGTCGACGGCCATCCATCTTTCGCGGCGGGGCAAGTCCGTTGTGCTGCTCGATCGACGCGGTGCTGGCGAGGAAACGTCCTATGGCAATGCCGGCCTGATCCAGCGCGAAGGCGTTTTTCCCTATGGTTTCCCGCATGATTTCGGGGCGCTGTTCCGCTATGCGCTGAACAACACGATCGACGCGCATTATCATTTCCGTGCATTGCCGGGTCTCGTGCCGTTCCTCATCCGCTACTGGTGGAATTCAGGCTTTACCCAGCACCAGAACATCGCGTCGATGTATGCACCGCTGATCGAGAATTCAATCACTGAGCATGCCGACCTGATCGACGCGTCCGGCGCCGGCGACCTCATCCGCAAGGATGGCTGGATGAAGGTTTTCCGCACCGAGGCTGCACGGGATGCGGCCTACAAGGAAGCCGAAAAGCTGTCATCGACGTTCGGCGTCAATCACCAGAAACTGTCCAGCAGCGAACTCAAGACGATGGAGCCGTCGATCCGGGCGGACCTCACCGGCGGTCTGCGCTGGACTGACCCGTGGTCGATCCGCGATCCGCACCGCCTCAATAAGGCTTATCTCAGCTATTTCCAGTCGCTCGGCGGCCGCCTGATGTCCGGTGATGCGGCGACACTTGAACATATTCTCGAAGGTTCCGGCTGGCGTGTTGCAACGCCGGAGGGGCCGCTGGAGGCCAAGGAAGTCGTGGTGGCGCTCGGCCCTTGGGCCGATACCGTCACCAAGAAACTCGGCTACCGTTTCCCGCTGGCAGTCAAGCGCGGCTATCACATGCACTACGGCATGGAAGAAGGCGCGCAGCTGAACAACTGGGTCCTCGATGCTGAAAAGGGCTATTTTCTGGCGCCGATGCTGCGCGGCATACGGCTGACCACCGGCGCTGAATTTGCCAATCGCGATGCGCCGAAGACCCCGGTCCAGCTGACGAGAGCCGAGCGCGTCGCCCGCGAATTCTTTCCGCTTGCCGAGCGCCGCGATGAGGAGCCGTGGATGGGCGCGCGCCCCTGCACGCCGGACATGATGCCTGTCATCGGCAAGGCGCCGCGTCACGAAGGTCTTTGGTTTGCCTTCGGCCATGCCCATCACGGCATGACCCTTGGCCCGGTCACCGGCCGCGCGCTCGCCGAAAAAATGACCGGCGAAAAAACCGTTATAGACATCAAACCGTTCAGGCCTGACCGGTTTTTGGCCTGATCAACACGAGGCACAGACGCCGGGAGTGATTCCGGCGTCCAATTCTGCTGCCGATTCTTTTCCGATTAATTTTTCGAAGACCGGAACAAACGTCACAGCCGTCCGTTATGAGGGTTGGCTGACGGCGAGGGCTCGGTCGGCTGAGTCATGAACAGCATTTGGAAATGACCGCCGTGAGGAACGGTGGCGGGAGCGGTATTTCATGCAGAAACAGGTCGTAGAGTTAAACGGCGAAGCCGTTGGCGCTCTGATACGCGAGGATAACGGGTTTCGGTTTCTCGCTGTCAGATATGGCGTATGGAGCCTGGATGGCCGGCTGTTTTCGAATCCATCCGAAGCAAAACACGCGGTAAAGGCCCTTCTGACGAAGCCGGCAGGGCGCTCGATGCCATCGGCCAGCTTCTGGGAGCCTGATGACGGTGATCCTTTAAGCGGCCAGTTACGATGGAACGCCGTTTCGCCGATCCGTTCGCCGCACAACGAGAGTCGCCCCTGACGGGGCGGCGAGGCGGAGCTACCGATGGCGGCGCATATGCCTTTGAGTCCGCCCTTGATGGGTGAGTGACAAAGTGCCGGACCATAATTTCATGCTCGCGATCTTGCTGCGCGATCAATCGTCCCAATCAGCTGGAATGCCGCTGTCTGCTCCAATTGCTTCCAAGTCGTTGCGGATACGGGTCACGCCGGACACTGCATAGATCAGCGCTTCGATCTGGCGGCGCTCGCGCGCGGTATCGACGGAACCTTTCAGCCATACGGCTCCACGGCGGGCCTTGATGTCGACACTCGATGCGTCGATATCACTGTCCTCAAGTACATTGGCAATCATGTCCTCCAGAGCATCGTCGTCAACATCCGCCTCGGTGTCGTCGCCGAAAAGGTCGGGACCGTTGCTACTTTCGATCGCCGTCTCGTCGCTGCGCTGGAATCCGGGATTTTCCGCTTCATCGAAGTTTTCGGCGCTCTCACCGTAGGACCGGTTTCCGACCCTGGTGTCTGATCCGGGCGCCGCGTCGGCGTAGGGCCAGCCCTCGTTAAGATCTCGTTCCTCGTAATCGCGGTAATCGTCCTCGCGCCCTGTGGATTTTGGTGTTTTTCCAGTCATTGCCATGTCCTTGTTCTGGGAGAGCCGAGGAGAAACGGATGACGAGGCATTTGGTTCATTTGCAAGACAATCTTGCCGAATATTTTTGCGATGACCGGCAACAGCAAATGACGAAGCGGCTGAAGCCGCTCCGTCATTTATCGAACGTGTCAAGCGTCGTTTAGTTCTGCGGGGCAGTGCCGGTGGCTGGTGTCTGCGTATCGGTACCAGTTGCCGGGGTTTGCGTTTCCGGGGTCGCAGGCGTGGCGCTCGGGGTCGTTGTGGTGTTCGGCGTCACGTTTGTGTCCGGAGTTGCAGTGCCGGGCGCAACGGCACCCGGTGTCGCGCTGTTGTCAGCCGGCGGGGTAGCGGTGTCGGCTGGTGGAGTTGTCGTCTGTTCTGTCGCCGTGGGCTGAGTTGCTGTGCCACTGGTCTGATCGGTCGACATATCTGCTGGCAACCAGACGAGAAGCGCCAGAACCAAGCCTGCAAGCAGGATGATCAAAACCGGCCATTTCGAGCGTGCCGATCGGGGTTCGAGGTCTTCCGGCCGCCGCTGGTTGGCCAACGGATCGTTCACCGGAGCGCCCGTCACCGGATCGATACGCGGGCCTGCCTGTTCAGCCGGCCATGCCGCAGGATTCACGTTACGGTTTTCAGTGGGGTCAAAACGTTGATTCATGGCGGACATATCCTTTCGAGAAATGGTGCCTGTGCCAGCAAACGTTGAAGGCAACTGCCCGATAAACGTCGCTGTAGGGCGAATGTTCCTCGAAAAGACCGGCGAAGGCGGTAAAAGCCTTCAAACTGCGGGGTAAAGGGCCTCCGTCAAGCCAAAATCGTCAAGAAAGGCGCCGGATCTTGGCAAGATCAGCTTGATGGCAGTTCGGCGATATCCCCGAATTGGGCGAGCAGGCGCGGGCTCGTCATGTCGCCGCTCTCTTCATCGACCTCGACGGCATAGGCCGCGACCCCGACAAACCGGTCTGCCATGGCTGCAGCAATCTTTTCTGCGCTCGCAGCATTGGATGCCTGGCGCATCTCGCCCGGTCCAAGTCCGCCGCGCGTCTTTTTGTAGGGAACAACGATGAATTTCTCGGCCATGGATGGCCCTTTCAAATATTGGTGCCGTGACAGTCAGGGCCGTTTCGATGAACGCGATGGACTGATTACGGCAGGCAGTGCCGATGACATAGCCGCGATCTTTAGCATTGATTGCCGTGCACCTGTACCGGCAACCGCTGCAATGTGAAAAAAAAGCTGGCCAATTGCCTTGCTGTCGATCCGAAAGAGGCAGAGGTTGAACCTCCGCCGAACACTGATGGCTTGTCATAACATGATAATACTCAACGAGTTGATGCTATCATACGGCCGGATGCAGGTCGCAAAAAATGGACGGCCACGTTCTTTCGTGGCAGCGAGAGAGACGTCAATCTGCCCGCCCGGCCCTATTCTAAATCTAATAGCAGCCGCGTCCTGTCCTTGCGGACGAAAGGCCTTTCGCAGATTTTCCGGGCAATTGAAACCCCGATTTTTATAAGGCTGCTTCCTTGATGGGACAGAAGAGCCCCGCTCGCGAAGGGCTGCATAGCGCTGTCGTTCTACCGCCGTTTGTCGGAAAACTGATGGGACGGGCCGAAAAGCAGGCATCGTCTTGAGCTACATCTGCGCTCACCCTGCCAAAAATCCGATACTGGAGAATGATTGATTGCTGTCATTCACAAAATGGAAATTATAGTCCTCCCAAGAAGGGTGACGCTCTGGCTTGGATGAGGATGGTCCTGCCTCGAAAATTTCGCGCACTCCGGCAACCACAGAAAGTCAGATCGAAATGAGAAAGGCCAAAGACGTCAAAACCATTGCTGCAGCAAACGGTATCGCTACCGATAGCGCCTTTGGCGCCGTCACTCCGCCTCTCCATCTCTCAAGCAATTTTGCGTTTCGACATTTTGAACAGACGCAGGATTACGAATATTCGAGGACGGCCAATTCGACACGCGACCTTTTGGGTGACACCTTGGCAAAGCTGGAGGGTGGTGCCGGAGCCGTGATGACGGCCTCCGGAATGGCTGCTGTCAACTTGGTTCTCAGCCTGCTGAAAAGCGGAGACAGCGTCATTGCACCGCATGATTGTTATGGCGGGACATACCGGTTGCTTTGTTCTCTCCGGGACAAGAGACATTTCGACGTGGAGTTCATCGACCAGCAAAATGCCACAGCGCTCAGAAGTGGTCTTCAGGGCTCGCCATCCCTGGTTTTCATCGAAACCCCAAGCAACCCGCTGATGCGCATCGTTGACATCAATGGCATTGCGCAACAGGCGCATGCCGCCGGTGCACGCGTCGTTGTCGACAATACCTTCCTGTCGCCGGCGCTGCAGCAGCCCATTTCTCTTGGAGCGGATTTTGTCATTCACTCGACAACAAAATACCTGAACGGCCATTCCGATGTTGTCGGTGGCGCGGTTGTCGCGGCCCGTTCGAGTGATGCGGAGGCGTTAAAGGACTGGGCAAATCTGACCGGAGTGACAGGGTCGCCGTTTGATTCGTATCTTACGCTTCGCGGTGTCCGTACTCTCTTTCCCCGGCTCGAGCGCCAGCAGAAAACCGCTGTCGCGGTGGCGAATTTTTTGGCGGGGAGGCCGGAGGTTGGCATTGTTCACTATCCTGGGCTTGAGACGCATCCCGGACACGAACTCGCCAAACGGCAACAGTCAGGCTTTGGCGCCATGTTAAGCTTCGAGTTGGCTGGCGGGCTTGAGGCCGTGCGGTCTTTCGTCAAGCCGTTGCAGGTATTCACGCTGGCTGAATCGCTCGGTGGTGTTGAAAGCCTGATCGCGCATCCGGCAACCATGACGCATGCCGGAATGGGGGCGCAGGCTCGATCGGCCGCCGGCATCACCGACGGCTTGCTCAGAGTTTCGGTTGGGTTGGAGGCCGAGGAAGATCTTCTTTGGGACCTTGCATCCAGCCTGTCGGCCATCGGCTCGTTGTCGGCTACGGCACCGTAACGTCAATCAAACTGCGGTGAGCCGGTCGAATTGGCTGTGGGCTCAGCTGCGGTGGCCTTTGGCCGCGTGCTGTGCCGCCACACATGCCGCTCTATCAGGTTATAACAAGCTCGCGAAAGGCGTCGCTTGCACGCGTACGATGCCTTTCGCGATGGAGGATGAGGCTGAATTCGCGCGATGGCAGTTCGAGCGGCATGATGCGCAACCGTCCGGCGTTGACACCCGCTTGGGCGACCATTTCGGAGACCGCAGTGGCCAGGTATCCGGCCTCGACCGCCGCACAGATTGCCTCGTTCGAAGGGAGCTCGATCGGGACACGCAGGCTGCCGGGGTTCAGCCCCAGCTCGCGCACCGCCTGTTCGAAGGAGGATCGTGTGCCCGAACCAGGTTCGCGCAAAACCCATTCTGTGCCGTCAAGGTCACGCGGCAGGACTGGAGGCTGGCTGACCCACGGATGGTCGTGACTGACGATGACGACGAGACGATCGTTGGCAATGGGCTCAACGGAGACGGCCGGCTCGTCGATCGTTCCCTCGATGAAGCCGAGATCGGCATCGCCAGCCAGAACTGCCTTTGTGCACTGTGCCGTGTTCCCGACCTGTAGCCGCAACTCAATCTGGGGGAAACGCTCATAGAAGCGGACTAGGCGTTGCGGCAGCCAGTAGCTGGCAATGGTCTGGCTCGCAAAGATGGTCACCGTTCCGCGCCGGGTACCGCTGAGATCGGCCATGGCAGCCTCGGCCGCGTTGACGCGGGCGACGATTGCTTTCGCCTCCTCAGCAAGAATCTTGCCGGCTTCGGTCAGTTCTATCCGGCGGCCGATACGATGAAACAATTTAACGTCATGCCGGTTTTCGAGCGCGTTGATCGCCCCGCTGACGGTCGATTGCGTCAAGTTTAATGCCTCTGCCGCGCGGGTTACATGCTCTCGCTCCGCGACAGCAAGAAATATCCGCAACTGTTCGAGTGTCACACCACGCCTTTCAAATCATACCACCGGCTGTGCGGAATGGCCGGCAACCTTACTGAGCCAGGTTGACCAGCAGCAGGCCCGCTGTGGCAATGTACAATGAGGCGATGAAGGAAAGAAGCAACGGCAGCAGGCCCCGCTGCTTTAATTTGGTAAAACTCGTCCCCAGGCCAAGCGCTGCCATGGCGGCGGTGAGGAGGACAGGCGTCATTGCGATAATGGAACCCCGCAGCTGTTCCGGCACCAAACCCCAGCTATTCAGGACAACCAGCGAGACGAAGCCGACGATGAAGAAGGGAACTACCTGCGTCAGGGCCGGCCGGCCGGCCGCACTGTGTTCGGATCGGGCGACGTGGAGAGCAAGAGCAATCACAATGGGTGCCAGCATCATCACGCGAGCAAGCTTCGATACGATGGCGACCTGTCCGGCGGCCTCACCGCCCTGGAACCCGGCGCCGACAACCTGGGCAACCTCGTGGATTGTCAGTCCAACCCACAGGCCGTAGGATTGCGGGTCGTTGCCCAAGAGGATGTTCAGAAACGGATAGAGGAACATCGCGATGGTGCCGAATACAGTGACGCAGGCAACCGCATAGGAGACGTCTTCGTCCCTGGCGCGCGTGACGGCATTGGCGCCGGCGATAGCCGAGGCGCCGCAGATTGCGGTACCGGCCGCCAGTAGCAGGCTCAGTTTCCGGTCGACGCCCAGCAATCGGCCCATCCAGACTGTGAAAAGCAATGTCGAGACAACGATCACCGCTGCGAGCATCAGGCCGTTGATCCCGATGCTGGCCAATTGGGCGAAGGTCAGCTGCAGGCCGAGCAGGGCAACCGCCAGCCGCAGCAGTTTTTTCCCGGCAATCGAGATGCCCGCTTCGGCGGACGTGGAAAACCCGACGAGATTGCCAAAAACCATCCCGAGAAAGATCGCTGTGATCATCGGGCTGAGCGACGAGACAAACGGCAGGTTGCGCAGCCCGTAGGCGGATGCCGTGATCACCGCCACCAGCACGATACCGGGAATGAAGCCCGCTAAGGCTCCGGGTTTTGAAGAGGAAACGGCGGAAGAATCGGTCATGCGGATTGTCTCGAAAATATAACTCAGGATAACGCCACAATGAGAAATATCTTCGATAGAATCCAATTGTATTGGAAGATCATTCCGATCGTTATTCGCGATCGGTTCAAGAATGGCCTGACCTGACATCAACAGAAGCTCGGGCGCAATCTGCCATTTCCCGGGGCTGAGCGGTCGGGCGGTTTCGTGACAGATACAACAATGCACCCCGCCTATTGACGGGCTTTATGCCGCGATCCATTTGAGCACGCAGAAGAGGGAGCACTTGGCTTCCCTGACGCTGGATTTCAGCAAGATAGGGCGCATCTACCGCTGCTTTGCCAACATGGATCGGGACAGCACGACAAAGAGGCCGATGATGAGGGTCGCTGCGATGAAGAGGAGGGCTGCGGCGGCGATTGCCGGGCTGATATTTTCGCGGATGCTGGAAAACATCTGCCGGGCCAGCGTACGTTGATTGGGCCCGGCGACGAAGAGGGTCAGCACGACTTCGTCGAGCGAGGTGGCGAAGGCGAGTACAGCACCGGAGAGCACGCCGGGCATGGCGAGCGGCAGGGTTACGCGCCGGAAGACCGTTGTGGGTGGCGCACCAAGGCTTTGGGCGGCGAGTTCGATGCGCTCGTCGATGCCGGCAAGCGCGCCGGTGACGCTGACGACGACGAAGGGAACGGCAACGACTGTGTGGGCGATGATCACTCCGGCATAGCTGTTCGTCAGGCCGAAACGTGCAAGCAGAACCTGCATCCCGACGCCGAGCACGACGGCCGGCACGACCATCGGCAGCAGGAATAGCGTGCGTATCGTCCCGCGAAAGAAGATAAGCCGGTTCCGTAAGCCAAGCGAAGCGGCCGTACCAAGTATGGTTGCAAGCAATGTCGTGCCAGTGCCGATAATCAGGCTGTTGATGATCGCGCGGCGCCAGGCATCCGCCGTGAAAAGCTCTTCAAACCAGCGCAGTGACCAGGAGGGGATCGGATATGTGAGAATGACGCTCGAAGTGAAAGCGAGCGGCAGGATGGCGATGAGGGGGGCGACAAGGAAGAGGATTGTCAGCGCCGCAAAAGCGATTTTGGTGAGCTTCATTGCCATGGCCTAGCGTCTCTCCGGCTCTTCGGCAGAAAGCCGTGCATAGATGCTGTAGAGTAGCAGTGTCGCGATGAGCAGCACGACGCCAAGCGCGCCCGCCATGCCCCAGTTCGCCGAACCCGTTGCGTAGAAGGCGATGATCGAAGAGATCATCTGGTCGCCCGGACCGCCGATCAACGCGGGCGTGATGTAGTAACCGATCGCCGAAATGAAGACGAGCAAGCTGCCGGAGGCGACGCCGCGCAGGCTGAGCGGCAGAAGCACGCGCAGGAAGGCACGCAGGGGATGAGCGCCGAGGGATGCTGCCGCTGGCATCAGGTTCTTCGGTATGGTGATGAGCACCGAGTAGATCGGCAGCACCATGAACGGCAGCAGCACATGGGTCATGGCGATGATGACACCCGTGCGGTTGAAGATCAGCGGCAGCGGGCTGTTGATCAGGCCCAGCATTTGCAGCAGGTCGTTGATCAGGCCTTTTTCCTGCAACAGGATGAACCAGGCGGCCGTGCGCACCAGAAGCGATGTCCAGAGCGGCAACAGCACGGCGCCTAGCATCAGGTCGCGCTTCCAGCCAGTCAGCGAAGCGGCGATGATCGCATAGGGGAAGCCGATGCACGCGCAGGCGAAAGTGACGAGGGCGGCGATCCAGAAAGTACGAATGAGGATGACGCGGTTGACCGATTGATCGGCTGGCAGGTGTTCAATCTCGCCGGTGGCGTTGCGGCCGAGATCGATGGCAGCGAGCAGGTTGCGGTCGGTCAGCGGCGAGAGCGCATCGGCGATCGCCAGCCAGAATTCAGGCTTTTCCCAGCGTTTGTCGATGGAGACGAGATCGGCGGGCGGATTCGCCGTGTCCGCGAGCGCGCTCGTCGTCTTGGACATCAGCGTGCGAAAACCGGACCGGGCGCTGTTGAGACGACGCACCATGTCGCCGAGCGCCTGGTCGTCATCGACTGCTCTCAGATCTTCTATCAGCGCCGCTTGCATAAGCATGGTCGGCGGCGATTTGCGGTCCCAGCCCCGCAGCACCTCGGCGCTCCGCGGCAGAAGGCGCAGCACCGCCGTGTCGGACACCGACTGGGACATCATGCTGAACAGCGGCCAGACGAAGAACGCGACGACGAAGAGGAGCAGCGGCGCCAGAAGGAGGATCGATCGCCCTGTTCGTGGCGACGTCCCACTCATGGCGCGATAACCCGGCAATCGCCGGCGGAAAAGGCGGCGTAGACCTTGGTGCCCGGCGGATATTCGCGTGATCGCCGTCCAAGCTTGGCGATTAGCGGATGAGCGGCATTTTGCAACTGCACTCGCAGGTGATCTCCCTGATAGACAGAGTCGGTAACCTCCGTTTCAAGACAGTTGGACATATCTCCGCGAACTTCGGTGAGATCGACACGCTCGGGGCGGATGGACAGAAAGACCGTCTGGCCCGGGACCACAGAGCTGGAGACGGCCGACACGATCCGTGTGCCGGAGGCCAGCCGCACATTGGCTTCTTCTCCCTGCACCGCTTCGACAACGCCCTCCACCAGGTTGGTCTCTCCTATGAATTCAGCGACGAAACGGGTTGCCGGCTCGTCATAGACTTGTCTTGGCGTGCCAATCTGTTCGATCCTGCCCTTGTTGAACACGGCAACGCGGTCCGACATCGTCAGTGCTTCCGACTGGTCATGTGTGACGAAGACAATGGTCAGGCCGAGACGTCGATGCAGGTCTCGGATGTCGAGTTGCATCTGCTCGCGCAATTGCTTGTCGAGTGCACCGAGCGGCTCGTCCATCAGAACGACGCGGGGTTCGAAGACCAGGGCGCGGGAAAGCGCTACGCGCTGCTGCTGACCACCGGAAAGCTGCGAGGGGCGGCGGTCGGCAAATGCCGACAACTGCACCATGTCCAGCGCCCGCGCCACGCGCTTGCCGATCTCCGCCTTGCCCATGCCCCGCATCTGCAACGGAAAGGCAACGTTTTCGCCGACCGACATATGGGGAAACAGCGCATAGCTCTGGAACACGACGCCCATGTCCCGCTTGTGGGTCGGCACGTCGTTGATGGCGGTGCCATCCAGCAGGATATTGCCGGAAGTGACCTGCTCGAACCCGGCAAGCATCATGAGCAATGTCGTCTTGCCGGAGCCGGAGGGGCCAAGCAGGCTGACGAATTCGCCCTTGCCGATGCCAAGGTCGAGGTTTTCGACCACGCAAAGCGGGCCGTAAAATTTGGTGATACGGTCAAATCGAATGAATTCGGCCACGGAAGGCTCCATCACTTGAGGCAAAGGGCGCGTTATCGGGAAAATCCGCGAGAACGCGCCCGCCCAGACAGGAAGGGCGGCTTATGGGGCGCCCTTCCTGGAGGATGTTCCTACTGGGCGAGCCAGGCGTTGAAGCGCTGCGTCAGCGTTTCCGCGTTGTCGATCCAGAAATCGACATTGAGCGAAATCGAGTCCGTCATGTTCGCCGGGTCGGTCGGCAGATCCTTGGAAAACTCAGCCGGAACCTTTGCAGCAGCTTCCTTGTTCGGCAGTCCGTAGGCCACGAATTCCGGCAGCTTTGCCTGGTTCTCGGGTAGGCTTGCAAAGGCAATGAAGTCCTGTGCGGCATCCTTGTTCTCGGCATCTTTCAACACCACCCAGCTGTCGACGGCATAGATGCTGCCCGGAAAAACGACCTTGAAGTTCTTGCCTTCCGACCGGTTGATACCGGTGATGCGGCCGTTATAGGCCGATGCCATCGCCACTTCGCCAGAGGCGAGGAATTGCAGCGGCTGTGCGCCCGATTCCCACCAGACGATGTTCGGCTTCAACTCATCGAGCTTCTTGAATGCACGTGCGATGCCCTCTTCGGTCGCCAGCACATCATAGAGTTCGTCCTTCGAGACACCATCGGCAAGTAGCGCGAATTCGAGCGTGTATTTCGGCCCCTTGCGCAGCGAGCGCTTGCCGGGGAACTTCTCGACGTTCCAGAAATCTGCCCACGAGGCCGGACCTTCCTTCAGTTTGTCGCCGTCATAGGCGATCGCCGTCGACCAGACGATGGCACCGACACCACAGTCATTCACGGCAGAATCGAGAAACTTGTCCTTGCCGCCCATCTTTTCCCAGTCGATCTTTTCGTAGAGACCGTCCGCACAGCCAAGCGCCAGCTCTTCCGCTTCAACCTGCACCGCATCCCAGTTCGGCGCGCCGGCCTTGACCTTCGATTGGATAACACCGATGCCGCCATCCCAGGCTTCATCGAGCACTGGCTTGCCGGTCTTCTCGGAGAACGGTTTGAAGTAAATGTTGCGCTGCGCATCCTGATAGTTGCCGCCCCAGGAGACGACCGTCAGGTCCCGCGCGAAAACGGGTGCGACAAGGCTTGTAGACAGCACGACGGCTGCAATCGTCAGAATTCCGGGTTTCATGAAAGTCTTCATTGTATTCCCCTTTTCTTTGTTAGCGAAGGAACCGGATGGCCCGGCTCCCATGACGATCTCATGCGAACTGCTGGCGTCACCTTCGCCTTTGGCGTATCGGTGGCGTTCAGTATCTGCGGGCATCGCGCCCTTTTCCCCTGGGTGCTTCAGCCGCTTGATGCATTTCAGTCATTGCCGGTCAGTGGGAGTATCCCTTTTTGACCGTGGTCAGACGTGTTGCCCTCCGTTGATGTGAATTTCCGCACCGTTGATGTAGGACGATGGCTCCGTGCAGAGAAAATAGATGGTTTCCGCGACTTCGCGCGGTTCACCCAGCCTTCCCATCGGCACTTCCGCAGCCACCAGTTCATCCGTTCCGGGCGAAAGGATCGATGTTTCGATCTCACCTGGAGCGATGGCATTCGCCCTGACCCCGCGGCGGCCAAACTCATGCGCCATCTCCCGTGTCAGCGAGCCGAGAGCCGCCTTCGACGCCGCATACGCGACACCAGCAAAGGGATGGACGCGCGTTCCGGCAATGGAGGTGACGTTGACGATCGACCCCTTCGCCGCTTCGAGTTCCGGCATGAGCGCGCGGGCGATCAGCGCCGTCGAGACGACATTGACATTGAGCACCTGCGTCCAGATATCCGCGTCGGTGCCCATCACGCCGAGGCGGCTCTTTCCCGGCCCCTTCGGGGAAATACCAGCATTGTTGACCAGTGCGTGCAGCCGGCCGTTGGGCAGCCGTTCGCGCACGGTCGCGGCGAGGCGGTCGATTTGCGCCAGATCGGCGAGGTCGGCCTGGATATGGCTTTCGCGGGCGGACGGCCAGGCGCATTCCTCGGAGAACGGCTGGCGTGACACAGTAAGGATGCGCCAGCCCTTCGCCTGGAAGAGTTTCACCGTTGCATGGCCGATGCCGCGGCTTGCGCCCGTCAACAACATGTAGCGGCGGTCTTCGGTCATCGGCGCATTCTCCGTTGATGCTTGATACATCGTAATGGGCGGCTCGCGAAATGCAAGCCTCGTCTCACGAAAGTCCTATGCCTTGCGGTCCTGTCGCTCTTCCGCCCTTTCAATGCGGTCCAGAATAGGCTTGCCGCCGAGCAGGATGTCATCGACGATCGCCATGGAAGCGGCCGCGGGATCATGCCGTTTCAGGGCTTCGATGACCGGGTAATGATGGTCGATCATCGCTCGCCCACCCTGAATATAGGCGTCGGAAATGTGCGGCCCCATCTGCAGCCAGAGTCGTCGCAGAATCCCGTTCAGCACCGGAAGGCCGGCAATTTGCGGCAGCATGAAATGGAAGGCCTGGTTGAGTTCTGTCCCTTTCAATCGGTCTCCGGCAACAATTGCTTGCTCGTTTTCGCGCAAAATTCGCTCCAGAACCTCGATATCGGTGCTGGTCGCAACCTGTGCTGCAGTTTCTGCAGCCAGCCCCTCCAGCCGGATACGGATTGTTCGGATCTCCCGGTACCGGCTTTCGCTCAGGCCTGGGATGCGGATGTCGCGGGGCGAGCGGAAGATGATTGCCTCGTCATTGGCGAGCCGCAGGATGGCGTCACGGATCGGTGTGACGCTCGTGCCGAACTGTTCGGCAAGATCGCGAATCTTCAACCGGTCACCGGGCTGGAACCGCCCCTGGATCAGCGCGTCGCACAGCGCACTATAAATGGTGCTGTTCAGGTTCTCATATTCCAATGTGGTGAATTCAGCCATGGAACCGATCCAAATAATCGAGTAATAAGATACTTGATGCATCTTTTCTGGCATGTTTCAAGTACGCTCGGATGCAATAGGCATCTTCGGCCAGCCGGTGCCTAGGCTGCCAAACTGCCTTCCTTGGGGGAGACAACCCACTGAAAGAGGCAGCGATCAAGAAAAATGCGGGAAGCCGCGCAAGGGAGTAGACATGACGCAGCCATCGTCCGCCACCAAGAAAACGGATTCCATGTCTGCGACATGGGAGCCGACGTCGCTTGCCGACGCCGAGGCCGCAGTCGCGGACGTCTATGGCCTTGCCGGCACGGCAAAGCGGCTTTCCAGCGAACGTGACGAGACCTTTCTGTTCATACGCAGCGACGGAACCGATTTCATCCTCAAGATCGCCAACCCCGCAGAAGACCCGGCGGCACTGGACTTCCAGGATGGCGCGTTGCTGCATCTGGCGTCGGCCGCGCCTGCGGTCCCCGTACCCCGCCTTGTCCCGGCGAAGAACGGCGAACCGAGCCACACGTTGGCCACTTCGGAGGGGCCGCGTATTATGCGCCTGCTGACCTTCCTGCGCGGCGAGCTGCAGTACCGTACGCGCGCCTGCGAGGTGCAGAGCCGTAATGTCGGCCGCGCGCTGGCGGAACTTGGCCTTGGTCTCAAGGACTACAAGGGACGTCCACCCGCGGGAAAGCTGATGTGGGACATTTCTCACACGCTGGATCTCGCTGCCGTCGTCGATCATGTCGCCCCTGAACGCCGCGCGCAGGCGGAAGCCGTACTGTTCGAATTCGAGCGTGCTCTACCCTTGATCACCGGGCTTAAGCGGCGCCAGATCATCCACAACGACTTCAACCCGCACAATATTCTTCTCGCCCCGGCAAAGCCCACCGAGGTCGTTGGCATCATCGATTTCGGCGATATGGTGCATGGCCCGCTGGTCAACGATCTCGCTGTCGCGCTTTCCTATCATTTGGCGACGGAGAATTGGGCGGCCCGCGCCGGTGCGTTCCTGGAGGGCTTCCTGTCGGTACGCGCTTTGGAGCCCGCCGAAATGGAACTGTTGCCGGTGCTCACCCGCGCACGGCTCGCAATGTCGATCATCATCGCCGAGTGGCGCTCTGCACGCTTTCCGGAGAACCACAACTACATCATGCGCAACCACGCCTCCGCCTGGCAGGGGCTCCTCAATATATCCGATCTTACACCGGCGGGGCTGAAAACGCTTGCGCCCAACTTGTCCGAGGCCTGAATCATGTCGATGGTAAATGCTTTCTCGCGCGAAGATTTCGAACGGCTGAACGAGACGGAACGGGCGCTGATCGCGCGCCGGGAAAAGGTGCTCGGCCCCGCCTATCGTCTCTTCTATGAAAAACCGCTTCATCTGGTTCGTGGCGAAGGCGTCTTCCTCTATGACGCCGCCGGCGAAAAATATCTCGATGCCTACAACAATGTCGCCTCGCTTGGACATTGCCATCCGCGGGTGGTGGAGGCGATTACCAAGCAGACTGCAGTTCTCAACACTCACACGCGCTACCTGCACGAAGGGATTGTCGACTATGCCGAGACGTTGACGGCGACATTCCCCGAAGCGCTAAGCCAGGTCATGTTCACCTGCACAGGCAGCGAGGCGAACGACCTTGCCGTGCGCATTGCCCGCTATGTCACCGGCGGCACCGGCATCATCGCCACTGAACTTGCCTATCACGGCCTGACGAGTGTGGTGGCGGAATTCTCGCCCTCGCTCGGAGAATCCGTGACGCTCGGCCCCCATGTGCGTACCGTTGCTGCCCCGGACAGCTATCGTCACTCGCCGGAAGAACTGATGGAAAAATTTGGCCGCGACGTGCGTGCGGCCATCGCTGACCTGCAGCGCCATGGCATCAAGCCAGCCATGCTGATCACCGATACGATCTTCTCGAGTGACGGTATCTTCGCCGGGCCAAAGGGGTTTCTGAAACCGGCGGTGGACGCGATCCATGAGGCAGGTGGCCTCTTCATCGCCGATGAAGTGCAGCCTGGCTTTGGCCGCACCGGTGAAGCCATGTGGGGTTTTGCGCGCCACGGCGTTGCACCCGACATGGTGACGATCGGTAAACCGATGGGCAACGGCTACCCGATGGCAGGCATTGTCCTGCGTCCGGAGGTCATCGCCGAATTCGGGCCGCGCGCCCGCTATTTCAACACGTTCGGAGGCAATCCCATCGCCGCCGCCGCCGGCAAGGCCGTGCTCGATACGATCCGGATCGAGGGGCTGCAACAGAACGCACTGGAAGTCGGCCGCTATCTGATGGACGGTCTCAAGAGCTTGTCCCATCCCGCCATCGGCGACGTGCGCGGCTCGGGCCTGTTCATTGGTGTCGAAATCATCGGTGACCCGATATCAAAGAGCCCTGACGCCAGCTTGACGACCCGCATCGTCAACGGCCTGCGGGATCGGCGCGTCCTGATCAGTGCCTCTGGCCCCAATGCCAATATCCTGAAAATCCGCCCGCCACTCGTCTTTTCCCGCGAAAATGCCGATACGCTTGTGGGTGCGCTCGGCGACGTGCTGAAAACCGCCTGACCATAACAAAAAGCTGCGGCTTATCGCAAATAGCGGGATTGCCGTTCGCGCTGCGTCTCACTGTGGGGTGTGGGCCGAAACCTCCGGATTGTGTCTTGACGGTGAGCAAGGTGGGCAGGCGAGACCATCGCGTCGCCGGTTTGCGATACCCAGCCCAAAATTCAGGACAAGGAGTGCGGGGCGGAACACCCCTCACTCCTTACATCGTAGTTTGGCTGGCGGAATGCCTCCGGCTTGAGCGTTGCCCAATCAGCGCCGGTGATGAACGGCCTGAAGAGCGTAAACCGGGACAGGCAGGCCCTCCATCCGCGCCTTCAGTTGCAGTGCCAGATACTGCGAATAATGGCGCGACTGGTGCAGGTTGCCACCATGGAACCACAGCGCTTCCTGTTGAGTCGGCTTCCACATGTTGCGCTGCTCACCTTCCCAAGGGCCGGGATCCTTCGGCGTATCCGAGCCGAGGCCCCAGACCTTGCCGACCTTGTCTGCGGTTTCCTGGTCGATGAGATCGGCCACCCAGCCGTTCATCGAGCCGTAGCCGGTCGCGTAGACGATGACATCAGCGGGGATTTCCTTTCCGTCCGAAAGCTTGACGGAGTTCTTGGTAATCTCCTCCACCTGGCCTGCTGCAAGTTTCACCTTGCCGTCGATGATGAGCTGCGACGCGTCGATATCGATATAGTAGCCGGAGCCACGGCGCAGATATTTCATGAAAAGACCGGAGCCGTCGGCACCCCAGTCGAGCTGGAATCCGGCCTTTTCAAGCGCCGTATAAAAGGCCGCGTCGCGCTCTCGCATCTTGTCGTAGAGCGGGATCTGGAACTCATGCATGATCCGGTAGGGCAGGGAGGCGAAAATGAGGTCGGCCTTGGCCGTCGTGACACCGTTGGCAAGCGCCTGCTCCGAATAGAGCGAGCCCAATCCAATATCCATCAGTGTGTCGGACTTCACGATATGCGTCGTCGAACGCTGGATCATCGTGACGTCGATACCCGCCTCGTAAAGTGCCGCGCAGATGTCGTGGGCCGAGTTGTTCGAGCCGATGACCACGACCTTCTTGCCCTTGTAGCCGTCTGGGCCTGGATGTTGGGAGGAATGGTGCTGCTCGCCTTCGAACTGGTCCCGTCCTTCGAAATCCGGAATGTTTGCCTTGCCGGACATGCCGGTCGCAAACACCAGTTGTTTGGGCCGGAGCACAACTTCCTCGCCGTCACGATCGACGACGATCGTCCACTCCTTGGTCACCTCATCCCATTTCGCCGATTTGGCGGCAGAACGGGTCCAGTAGTTCAGCTCCATCACCTTGCTGTAGAATTCCAGCCAGTCCCCGATCTTGTCCTTCGGCGCAAAGACCGGCCAGTTCTTCGGAAAGTCGATGTAGGGCAGGTGGTCGTACCAGACAGGATCGTGCAGGCAGAGCGACTTGTAGCGTTTGCGCCAGCTATCGCCGGCCCGCTCGTTCTTTTCGAGGATGATGGTCGGTACGCCGAGCTGCCGCAGCCGGGCGCCAAGGGCGATACCACCCTGGCCGCCGCCGATGATGACGGTGTAGGGCTGCTTCTCGTAACCGAGGGTGCGGGCTTCCTCCTCGCGCTCCTCGGCCCATGTCTTGGCGCCGAGGTCCTGGCCATGCTTGGCGCCAAGCGGGCGCGTGAAGCCGGATTTCTCCTCATGGCCCTTCAACTCGGCAAGCGCCGTCAACAGCGTCCAGATCTGCCCGTTTTTGAAACGCACCAGGCCGTAGCCGCGCCCGGTTGCGGTCTCAAAGGTGATCCAGCTTTCGAGGACGCCGTCTGCCTCCGTCGCCTCCTCTCCCGCGGCAACGCGCCAGTTCGATGGCTTGGCCGTTGAAAGCTGCGCTTGCAGCATATCGCGCACCTGATCGCGGCCTTCGACGGTTTTCAGGTTCCAGGTGAAGGCGACGAGGTCGCGCCAATAGCAGTCCTCGGCGAACTGATTGACGGCATCGTCGATCCGGCCAGCTTCGAGCGCTGCCCCGAACGTATCGAGAAGCGCCTGAAGGCGGGTGGTGGGGGTCTTGTCGAGCATCGTGTTTCTCCTCCAGCTCAGTTTGCAAAACGGGACGGCTCCTCAACCGCCCCGCAAGACGGATCGGTCTATCGTGACAGGTCGATCAGGATTTTGAGGTGCTTGCCGCCAGGGTCGAGCAATTGGTCGAAGCCCTCCGTGACGGCCTCGTTGAGCGAAACATATTTCGTGACGATCCGGCTCGCCGGAATCTGGCCGCTGGCGATCAGCCGTGCGACGCGCGGCCAATAGTGGGTCGGATAAGCCCAGGAGCCGCGGATATCGATGTCCTTGAAGGTGACGTCGAACCAGTTCAGCGGGTTGTCGCCGGGATGGAGCCCTGTCTGCACAACGACGCCTTGCTTGCGGACGGCGTCGGCGCAGTTCTTGAGCGCATGTTCGTTGCCGACACACTCGATCGCGACATCGCAACCGGCATTGCCTTCGGTCTCGGCCCGGATGACATCGCCTACCTTTTCTGTTTTCGGATTGATGGTGCGAACCTCACCGAGCGCCTCCCTTGCCAGTGACAGCCGTGTGTCATTGAGATCGGAAAGGAAGATTTGCGAGGCACCGGCCGCACGGGCTGCCATGGCGACAAGAATGCCGATCGGCCCGGCGCCGGTGACGAGCACGCTGTGGCCGGCCGTCACGCCGCCCCGGTCGCAGGCGTAGACGGCAACAGCCGTCGGCTCGATGAGTGCGGCTTCCTGATCGGAGAGCGCGTCAGGGATCGGCTGGACGTTGTAGTCGTTGAGAAGGGCCTGTTGAGCCATGCCGCCGGAATGCCAGGAGAGGCCGGCGAGCGCGAGATTGGCACTCAGGTGGAAGAGGCCGCGATCGGCATAGTAGTCGCCATGGCGTGGCATGATGAGAGGCTGGATCGATACGCGGTCGCCGGGCTGTACATGGCTGACGCCCTCGCCAACAGCTTTGACCGAGCCACCGAATTCATGGCCGAGAATTTGCGGCCCATGCGCGCCGGTGAACGGGTGTGGTTCCTTCGGCACGAAGATTGGGCCATAGGCATATTCGTGCAAATCCGTGCCGCAGATGCCGCAGAACCTGTTTTCGACAAGTACTTCCCCCGGCCCCGGCGCGGCGGGCGCATTCACCTCTTCGATGCGCAGATCCTTGGCGGCGTGAAAGCGCAGTGCCTTCATTGAATTTCCTCCTGTTGTTCTTGTACAGAAGGTCAGCAAGCGGCGTGCCAGAATGGGCTGAGGCCTATTTCCCTCGCGTTCTCAATATGTTGTGAAGATACATTGTTGATCGGCCAGATAGATGCAACACCTTGGGCGCAACAGGTGTTGCAGCCGTTGCGTCAGTTCAGACGCTTCAGGCGGCGGTGAATCGTGGACCGGTTGACGCCCAGTTTTCGCGCCAGCGCCGAGACGTTTTCGCCACAGTCGTGGAGCGCCTGGCGCAGGTCGCCGTCTGTCTTGGACGAGATCGTCGCGCTCCCGGTAAAGAGGTGTTCCGGCAGGCAGTCGAGATCGATGACACCAGCGTCCGACAGCGCCGCCGCCACGCGCAGTGCGTTGGAGAGTTCGCGCCGATTGCCCGGCCAGTCGTGCGCGAGCAGCGCCGCCCGCGCTGCCTTGTCGATGCGGTAGGCCGCGCCATTTTCCTTCTGGAGGCGCCGGAGCAGCTGATCGACCAGCCAGCCAAGATCCTCGCGTTCGCGCAGTGCAGGCAGATTTACCGTCGCGGCGTTCAGCCGGTAGTAGAGGTCCTGCCGGAAGCGGCCTTCCTTGACGAGATCGGCAAGGTCGCGGTGTGAGGCGGACAGCACCCGAAGACGAACGGGCTTTGCCTTTAATGCGCCGACCGGCTGGACCTCGTTTTCCGAAAGCACCCGTAATAGCCTGCTCTGGAGGGGTAGTGGCATGTCGCCGATTTCATCCAGGAAAAGAGTGCCGCCGCTTGCCTCCTCGATCAGCCCGCGCTTTCCCTTCTGGTTGGCCCCCGTAAACGCGCCCGGCGCATAGCCAAACAGCTCGGATTCGATCAGGTGCTCCGGAATGGCGGCACAATTGACGGCAACGAAATTTCCGCTGCCCCCACAGCTGTCGTGGATTGCTCGCGCTAGATATTCCTTGCCGCTGCCCGTCTCGCCCTGAATAAGGATCGGGATATCGCGCGCCGCCAGTTTGGCCGCGCGAATTTGCAACCGCTCCATAGCGGCGTCCCCGTTGCTGAGGTCCCGAAGTGCACCCGGCAGGCGCGGCTCCGGCACGGCAGGTGCGCGGATATTGACAGCAGGAGCGATGGCACTGGCGAACAGCACCAGGCCGTTGCGCGCCCGGAGCAGCCGCTCGCCGTTCGGCCTGCCGCGCATGAAACGCGGCAGATCGTCAATATCGATGTCGAAGACGTTGGATATCTGCTGGCCGAGGAAATCGCGTGTCGCAAGGCCACGCATATTCATGGAGCGGGTGAGCGCGCCGAAGCCGCCATGCGTCAGGCCCGTGATACGGCCGCTTCCGTCGAGCGCGATCGCGGCATCGGGATCGACGTCAAGAAACTCTGGAGAGCGGGCAAGGCGCAGCACCCAGTCATTGCGCGTGCGGGTCATCAGGTTGGCAAGTTCGATGCGTCGCGCGGTGGACGCGACCAAATGCAGCGCCAGTTGCTGGCTGGCTTTAGCCGTCGGCGAGCGGAGTTGCGACATGTCGAGCACTGCGGTGAGGTCTCCCAGCGTGTCGAAGACGGGGGCGGCAGTGCAGGTCAGCCCGATATGGCTGGTGTCGAAATGATCGTCCTGATGGATGATGACAGGCTCACCGGAGACGATGCACGCTCCGACTGCGCAGGTGCCGGCACGGCTTTCCGACCACTCGGAGCCGAGATAGAGCCCTGCCTTGCGCAGCTGATTGTCAAAAGTCGGATCACCCATGAAATCGACCGTGACGCCGCGCGCATCAGACAGCAGCAGTACATAATTCTGCTCAGCGATCTGCGTGAAAAGAGCTTCGAGCCCCGAACGGCTGATGCGGATCAGTTCCTCGGCCTGCTCCCGATGTTCACGCAGCTTGAGTTCGGGTACGATGTAAGCTTCCTGCGCGATCGCCGGACCGGCGTATCACGCGGGCTGACGCCATGCAGACATCCTCCCGCGCGAATGGTCGCATAATCGGCGCCGGGTCACAATCCAGTTGTTGGGCCAGTTGTGGGGCGGCTTCGGTTGTCTAGGTCCTTCAGGCCGCCTCCCGGTTTTCAACCCGAGGCACAGGAACCGGAGCCGGGCGGGAGTTTCAAGCCGGCGCCAGTTGCGACTGGGCTGCTTTCGGGAACGGCCGGAAGGTCATCGCGATCAGGAACGCACCGATGCCGATGCCCCAGGCTCCAATATAGAGCCAGCTATAGGTGGCGAATGTATCGTAGATGAGACCTCCTGCCACCGGGCCGGTTGCCATGCCGAGACTGCCGGCCATGGCGGTTCCGCCAATGATGGTGCCCATCATCCGCTGGGGAAAGTTTTCGCGCGCCAGAACGGCGTAGAGCGGCATGACACCGGCATAGATGAAACCGAATAGGGCGGCCACGGCATAGAAGCCCGAGAGCTCGCGCACGAACACATAGGCGAGTGCGCCAAATGCCTGGATCAACAGACCAATGACCAGGATGCGTTTGGCGCCATAACGGTCTCCTAGGAGGCCGAAGGCGACACGGCCGCCCATGCCGGCCAAGCCCTCGATGCTGTAGATCGAGACGGCGGCGATCATCGGGATGCCGCAGCTGATGGCGTAGCTGACCGTATGGAAGATCGGGCCGGAATGTGTGGCGCAGCAGAAGAAGTTGGTCAGCATCAGGACGATGAATTGCGGCGAGCGCAGTGCTTGTCCCGTGGTCATCCCCGCCTGTGGTCCCTCTTCGCCAGGGATACCGTCACTCTCCTGCTTCGATACTGGCGGGTTGCGGATGAGGAGCGATGCCGGGATCATGATGGCGGCGGCGAGGGCTGCGATAATCAACATCGATTGTCGCCAGTCATAGACGGTGACGAGCCAAGCTGCGAGCGGAGACATGGTCATCGGAGCCATGCCCATGCCGGCTGAGACGAGGGAAACCGCAAGGCTGCGATGGGTGTCGAACCACCCGGTGACACAGGCCATCAGCGGCGCAAAGATGGCCGCGGTGGCACCGCCAACGACAAGGCCGAAGACCAATTGGAATTCAATCAGTGATGTTGCCCTGCTGGCAAGCGCGAGGCTGGCCGTCAGGATGATCGACCCGGTCAGTACGACGATGCGGGAGCCCCAGCGATCCGACAGGGAGCCCCAGACCATGCTCGCGAGCGCCATCGCCAGGAAGCCGATGGTCATGGCGCTGGAAATGCCGGTGACAGACCAGCCGGTACCGCGCGCGATGGGTAAAAGGAAGACGGGTAGGGAAAACATCGCACCTATTGCGAGACAGCCGAGCAGGCCGCCGGCTGCAACAATGATCCAGCGATAGGAAGATGCGTTCATGCTGATCTCCATTTCATGGAATACGATGCTTGCCTGAGAACCAGCCGGGTCATCACCGGGCTGCGGTCGGTGGTCGCGTTTAATCGCCGGGCGAATTTCGCCTCTTAGCCGAAATCGAAAGCGATGCATGGCCGCGGCAACCTGCAGCGCTGCATCCGGCTGAGCCCGCAGCAGCGCCGTAGGCCGGCTTAGGCCGTCAGCTTCTGTTCCGTATTGGTCATTGGGTCGCCGAGATTGGGGTCACCCTTGCCTATCGCGATCAGGTTTCGCAGACTGCCGTTGATATAAGTGCTCCATCCATCGGAGCAGGCGTCGTAGCATTCGTATTCAGGAACAAGGCCTTCGTGGGTAAAGCGAACTTCTGTCAGGCCGCCGGCTCGCGAGATATCGAAGATGATCTGAGTGCCCTTCCACTCGGTTTCGTCGTCGGTGAAGCTGAAATAGTTGTCGATGATCTGCCAGACGACCTTTCGGCCAGGGATCAGCTCGGTCACCTTGATCGTGCAGCGATGAATATCCTGGAAGTGATAGTCGAACGTGCTGCCGGCCACGTCGGTCGGGCCTTCGATGGCCTGTGACCACCAGCCGCGAACATTGTTGATGGCGGCAAAGGCAGTCTCCGGTGTTTGATCGACGGTAAAGCTGGTGGTGAAACTGTGACTTGTCATGGTTGTCTCCGTTTCATGGGTTATGTTCAGGCCGGGATGATCCGGTCATATTCGGTCCTTAGGCGGCTCCAGCCATCCCAGAACGGTTCCGTTGCCTCGCCCCTCAGGCGGGCGGCCAACGTGTCGAGATGCATGTGCCAGCCAGCACCGAACATCAGGGCCGCGGCGCGGTCCGGCACGCGGCGGTGGATGACGGTCAGGAGCACGTCCTTGCCTCTCGGCTCCAGTTCGAAGGACACGCTGCCGCTGCCGTCCCAGGTGATGGCGAGCCTGTGGGGCGGATCGAGCGCAGTAATCCGGCTCTGCATGCGCTGAACCTCGGCAAAGCCTTCTGGCCGCTTGCCCGGCGGATCGGATAGGGTGTTGTTGCGCCAGACGAGCTCGAAGGATGCATCGATCTTCATCGGCATCTCGCCCGCCGCCATCCACTGGCTGCGCAGGTCGCTCTGGGTCAGGTAGGCCCAGACCCGGTCGATGGGGCCGGGTAGCAGGCGTTCCATCTTCAGCGTGGCGGGCTCGATCAGCACGCCATACGAATTCGTTGGGGCAAGCGTGTTCATCGGTCGTCTCCTTCTGCTGCAAACAGTGGGAGCCTCTGTGATCAAGGCTTGGTTTTTTCGTCTTCCTCGCGCAGCAATTGTTCGAGGGCATCCAGGCGGTCGGTCCAGAAGCGTTCGTAGAATCCTAGCCACTCATGGGCGCTGGCAAGCGGCGCAGGCTCAAGGCGGCAATGGTGGGTGCGTCCGCGCACTTCGCGGCGGATCATGCCCGCACCCTCCAGAACCTTGATATGCTTTGACGCCGCGGCCAATGAAATCGAAAACGGCCCGGCCAGTTCGCTCACCGTCCGCTCTCCCCCAGCCAGGTCACGGAGCATCTGCCGGCGCGTGGCATCACCAAGGGCATGAAAGACGGAATTCATTTGCAATGCATGTTGTTCAATCATGTGGTTGAATATATGCGCGTCACTCCGTATAGTCAACTCATTGGTTGAATGTTTTTCGCAATTGGTGACAAGTTGTCTCCACAACGCCCGCTGATAACCGATGAGGTCGGGTGCTATGCCGTCAAACAGGATCGCGCAGTGGCCGTCGGGCGACCTTTACCGGAAAGGTCAACATTGCCTTCAGCCCGCCCAGGTCGGATTGCCCGAGGGTCAAAGAGGCTCCATAGGCGTCGGCGATATCCGCACTGATTGCCAGGCCGAGCCCGGTTCCGTCCGGCTCCCTGTCGTCTGCGTTGTCAAGCCGCGCCCCCCTTTGCAGGATGGATTCGCGATCTTGTTCGGCGATCCCGGGCCCGTCGTCCTCGATAAGGATCGCAATCTCGTCCTTTGATCGATGAGCGGAGAAGCGAATAAACGATCGCGCCCATTTTGCCGCGTTGTCGAGCAGGTTGCCGAGGCACTCAGCCAGGTCGGCCGGATCGACGTCAAGCGAGAGCGAGCTATCGATGGAGACCCGCCAGGCGATATCCCGCTCGGCGGTGACAGGCCTCAAGACGCTGACAAGCTTGCCGCCGAGGCCCATGATGGACGTCGTCGCCATTCGTTCGACGCCCATGCGCGCCGCCTGCAATTGACGGTCGGCACGCTGGCGGGCAAGCTCAACCTGCCGAAGTGCCAACTTCCGTTCTTCGGGCGGAAGGTGTTCGGCAAGCTGCGCAAGGACCGTCAGCGGCGTTTTGAGCCCATGGGCAAGGTCGCTGGCCCGTGCCCTGGCGCGCTCCACAGCGACTTCCCGCTCCTCCAGAAGCAGGTTGATCTCGCTGACCAGCGGCTGCATTTCGCTTGGGCCCGCCGTTCCAAAGTCCCGGGCGCGGCCGGCTCGCACCGCCGCCGCCCTCTCGCTGAGGCGGCGAAGTGGCACCAACCCGAGGGCGCCTTGAAAAAATGCGCCGGCGGCCAATACGCCGGCGGTCGCAACCAGCATCAGCCTCAAACGTCCCTGAAAATCACCGAGCGCGGCATCAAGCTCCTTTTGCGGGAACGCCGCAGATGCGACGAAGCGCACCGAAGGCGCATTTGCGCCGAGTGACAGAACCTGACTTTGGACGAGCAATGGTTGCCCATCCGGACCTTCGCTGATGGAAAATCCTTCATAGGGAGAGTCGGTCGACGTGCTGACGTCGATCGTTGTGTCCCACAGCGAGCGTGACCGCATGGCTTTGCCCTTCAAGGGCGAAATCTGCCAGTATCGCCCGCCTGTCGGAAGGTCGAAACGCGGATCCGCAGGTCCGCGGCCCAATGCGAGCTCGCCGTCTCGCACTGCAAGTTCGGCAGCGAGCGTGTCGATTATCGTGGCCATTTCGCCGCGATACCGGGCAACGACATAGTCGGTGAAGAATCGGCCGAGCGACAGCCAAACCACGAGAACTACCAGACCGATCGCGATCACCGCCCCGACCGCCAGTCGCAGCCGCAGCGAGCGCGTCATGAAGGCGTTTCCGGCAACAGATAGCCGAAGCCGCGCCGTGTCTCGATAGCGGCGTTTTCGGTTTTGCGGCGCAATCGCCCAATCATCGCCTCGACCGCATTTTTCGCTGAATCATCGTCCCGGCCCTGAACATGGCTTGCCAGTTCGAACTGGGTCAGGACTTCGCCCTTTCTTTCGATGAAATACGCGACCATACGGTATTCCAAGGGACTGAGTTCGAGCACCCCGCCATCGAAAGTAACACGACGGGTTGTCTCATCCAGGGTAAAGCGGCCCGCCGACTTGACGACTTGAAACCTTGGTCCGGCGCGGCGCAGAAGCGCCCTCAACCGGGCCACCAATTCTTCCGCGCGAAATGGTTTTGGTATGTAGTCGTCTGCTCCGGCGTCGAACCCATCGACCCGCTCCATCCACGACCCACGGGCCGTCAACACCACGACCGGTGTTTCAACCCCATCCTGCCGCCATCGCTTCAAAATCGATAGTCCATCCAGGCCCGGCAGGCCAAGGTCAAGGATGATCGCCGCATAGCTGCCATCCTCACCCCGCTCCCAGATATCGGGCCCGTGCGCCAGCGTATCGACCGCATAGCCTTCGGCTTCCAGTTTTCCACGCACATGACCGGCGATATTGAGATCGTCCTCTGCCAGAAGTATGCGCATGTGTGCCTCAAAATCCGAAGACGTTTATGAATTTGCCGGTATGTGCATTGATTCTGATTTCGTGGATCACGCCCAAACCGTCTCGTGTCTTCAACCGATAGACATCTTTACCCATGTACTGCCGGAGATCGACGGCAATGACAGTGCCGTATCTATCTGGATCAACCCCAGCGAGCACATCTTTCAAAGGCAGGACCCGCCCTTGAGCTACGGCTGCACGCGCGTTCTCCTGGTCCGTACTTTCCCGGACTTCCGATTGCCTTTGGGTCGGCTGCCCATCACGGCTATCGCCATCAGTTGTGTCCGCCGTGGACGGATTGCGTGCATCGCGGTCGCCGTTCGAGCCGGAATTTGCCTCGCTGCCTGCCGCGCCACCATCCGCGAATGCCTCGCTGCCCCCGATCATCTGTGCGAGGGACAAGGCAAGGGACCACGACAAAAGAACGCCAAGATGCCGTCGCCTCCGCGGCACGGCATCGCGCAATCCCATCAGATCCAGCCGAACACGAATTTTCATTACCCCTCGACAAGTTGCCCGGCAGAATTAACCATAAAAGTGACGAAACACGGGCCGGCAGATAATTTTCGATCAAATCCAGGCGCCCCGCATCAGTTCTGATGCGGGGCGCCTGGATTCATGGCCGACTAACACGGCCGGCATAGGGAGGCGACGAAGCTGCCGCCTCCGTGCAGTTAGCGTTGCTCGATTAGCCGGCGCCACCGGTGCCAGCACTTGTCTCACCGCTTGAGCTACCAGCACCTGTGTCGCTGCTTGCACCGCCAGCAGCTGTGTCGCTGCTCGCGCCGCCAGCACCTGTGTCGCTGCTCGCGCCACCAGCACCTGTGTCGCTGCTCGCGCCACCAGCACCTGTGTCGCTGCTCGCGCCACCAGCACCTGTGTCGCTGCTCGCGCCACCAGCACCTGTGTCGCTGCTCGCACCGCCAGCACCTGTGTCGCTGCTCGCACCGCCAGCGCCTGTGTCGCTGCTCGCACCACCAGCACCTGTGTCGCTGCTCGCGCCGCCAGCGCCTGTGTCGCTGCTCGCGCCGCCAGCACCTGTGTCGCTGCTCGCGCCACCAGCACCTGTGTCGCTGCTCGCGCCACCAGCACCTGTGTCGCTGCTCGCGCCACCAGCACCTGTGTCGCTGCTCGCACCGCCAGCGCCGGTGTCGCTGCTCGCACCACCAGCACCTGTGTCGCTGCTCGCGCCGCCAGCGCCTGTGTCGCTGCTCGCGCCGCCAGCGCCTGTGTCGCTGCTCGCGCCGCCAGCACCTGTGTCGCTGCTCGCGCCGCCAGCACCTGTGTCGCTGCTCGCGCCACCAGCACCTGTGTCGCTGCTTGTACCGCCAGCACCTGAGTCGTTACTCGAACCACCAGAGCCTGTGTCACTTCCGGTACCGCCGGTGCCGTTGTCGTTGCCGCCGCTAGAACTGGTGTCATAGCCACCATTCGGGCCGGCTTCGAAGCTGCTGGTGGTTCCGCTATCTGCGAGCGCCGTCGCTGCCAGGGGATGGTTTGGACCAAGTGCCAGTACCGAGGTCACGACCGGCCCTCCAGTCACGCTGAGAAGGCCGATTGTCGAAACGAGCAACATCTTCTTGAATGCGCTATGCATGTCTTTATCCTTTTCCTTGTTTCGGGACGGGCGGAGACTGGCATTCGGCAACTGACAGGCCACTGAGCGTGGTTGTCAGCATTCTGTCAGGTATAGTGCACGCGCCTATGGCACTTAGCTGAAACGGAAAAAGCCGCGGGGAAAGCTTGCCCTTCGAGGCGCGGGCTCAAAGGCTATCTGAACTTTAGCTGGATTGCATGGGTGATGATTTACCTCGAGAAACGGTGGTGCCTCTCGCCGTGGACACGCCAGCAAGTGACATCTCACCCATACGGCAGGCTTTTCCAAGCGCCTTCGCACTCCCAGGCCAACTACGTGGGCGAGGGTGTCTTCGAAGTCATCATTTATGGCGCGATTGCCACGCTGGGCGCGGGAAGCAGCCTAATCCTTTCGCCAATCTTGCGCTGGAGGTTATGACGGATGGGGAACGATTGTTGGCTGAGCGGCCTCCATCCCGACCGGTGCCATTTACACGAGGACGTGCATCCGTTGCTGCGCGGCGGGAAGGCCCACAAGGTCTTGAACGGCGGCGATAATATCGGCCGGCTCCGTGCGCACGAGCCAATCTGGACTAACGTCGGAAAATCGCACGGTGTGGTTTCGATCGATGACGATTGCCGCTGGCATTGGCAGTTCCCATTTTCCGGCCTCTGTCGTTGCCTCCAGTTGGACCAAGCTGCTGGACGCTACGCGCCGCGAAGGCTCGTCCAACCAATACAGTATGCCGAAGCGGCGGCCGAGTACGTTGTTTCTATCCGTGGCAATCCGGAAGTCCAGCGCTTGCTGCTCCTTGATCTCCCGCAGATTTTGCGGCGCTTGAGGGCTGACGCCAACCAGAGTTGCACCTATCCTTGCCAAGTCGGGGGCTAAATACCGATTATAGTAGGAGAGGGTGACATTGCACGTTGGCGATTTGGCGAAACGGAAAAAGATCAGCACGAGGGGCCCGTTTTCCAGAAGCACATCCAGAGTGAGGTCACCCTCATCAACCTCTGCCAGGGTGAAGGCCTGCACACTGTCTCCCCGCTTGACAAAAAGCGAGCGGTCGGCCGTTTCTGCAAGCAAACGTCGCTGATCCACATTCGCCTTCAGCTGATCGGCCGGCATGGTTGTTGCCCGCTTGTCGTGGAAATCGGCGAGTGTCTGATTGAGGCATATTTGCGGAGCCATGCTTTGCTTCCTTTACAAAACGGAGTGACGTTTTTGCGAGTAGCTTCGTTGCCATTGCCAGAGTTCAGATCACAAACTCTACCTTATAGTCTATAGAAATTCTAGACAATATTGACTGGCGATCTGACCCGACTTTGCCGGAATGAAAACGGGAATACTGTGTTCTTCACAGAGGTATAGGGATTGCAATTTTGAGCATATCCTGTCCAACCCTGCTTGGGCCTTACCTCACCATGGGTGATCACCTCAAAAGCAGGTGAGCATCGGCGCCCTGGCGGCGTCCAGTCCAACGTCAAAAGGAAAGCCGGGCAAACAAGTTCCAGCTTCAGGACATCCAAGACTTTCGTGGCGGCATACAGGATATACCGACGTCTTCGCTGCGGCGAACAACGGTCTGATCAGCTGAGCCATTTGAATGGCGGTCTGCCATCAAACGAAGGTTTGGACGAGATCCAGGCCTTACAGGTTTGGCGCGAAACGACGGAAGGTCGGTGGATTTAGAAGGAAAAGGCCTGGGTAACGTGCAAGGTCGCCACCCAGGCCTCTTATCGCTCCTCCCATTAATAATGGTGGCGATTTTCAGAGGCTTGACCTTGGGGACAGCCAAAACCCCAGCCGACCAGAATGGGGCTTTTCTAGCCAGCCAACTTTAATTTTAGCACTTCCTGAAATTACCACAATATAGTGGATCGTCATCCTCCTGAGCATTGGCCGATGGGCGGCGCTTGATGCCGCGCGCATCACTGCTACGCCTCCCGTATGGGATAAATGCGCTGTCGGCATCCGGGCCATCCGTAAGGCGTAAGGCCGGTCTTACAACGCCTATAACGCGTTCATAATTCGGATGGGTGGGCTGAACCGTGCGCGCGTGCCGATCTGCGGGGCATTATGGACTGAAACGCATCCCATCATTGACACAGGACCCGGAAACAACGAGAATTTAGCAGTACTTAATATAATGGATCCTGCCGGCCGCGGCTGCTAACGGTGCTTCGAGAAGGAGTTTCGCATGGCAAGGCTTGTTTCCGGCCCCGTGACGCAGGCGAACCGCTCCAGTTCCAGCAGCGGCCCGGCAAGAAGGGCGGGAGGGTTAACCAGGAATTTTCTGCTCGCAGCCGACCCTGAATGGTTGATCAGCATCGGGCGTTTCGTCACGGCGCTCTTTGCTGTACTGGCCGTCTATCTTGATCCCACGCAGCCGGCGGTATTTCTCGATGAATCGCAGACAAGCCTCGGACTGTACGTGGTTTTCTCCCTGCTCCTGGTCGTGTTCCCGTTGCGCATGCCGCTCGACAGCCCGATCCACCTCATCGTTCACCTAGTCGATGCCGCGGTGCTTGGTTGGCTCGCCTTTTTAACAAACGAACTCACCAGCCCGTTTTTCTCCTTTCTACCGTTTATCCTGTTGGCGATGACCATCCGCTGGGGCTTGAGGGGGGCGATACTCGGCGCGCTCACCATGCAGATCGTTCTTATCATTGTCGGTCTACCCGATTTGGAAGATGGCGAATCCGAGCTCAATGTGTTCATTATGCGTGCGACCTACTTCATGGTAGCGGCCGTGATGCTTGGCTATTTCGGGGCTTATCGCGAGCATAACCGGCAACGTTTGACGCAGCTCGCCGACTGGCCATTCGATGCCATTACCGGCGATCGGGCATCATGGCTCGGCGGATTATTTCGACACGCAGCTGGAGTTTTGGGCGCATCTTGCGTGGTGGTCGTCTGGCGGGATCAAGAACAGGATATTGGTAGTGTCGCCTACTGGCTGAATAGGGAACTGCGGCTCATAGACGTTAGCGGTGCTGCATTTTGGGATCGGCACGATCCGGAGCATATGCCTGATTTCGGCCGCGGCGAAGCATCCGTGGTCAACGCGGAAGCGTTGTCGGCCATTCTCCGTGACCTGCCGGAGTTGGCAGGCGAGGCGGGTAGGCCGGTGAGATACATCTGCTCGGCAATGTTTTCCAGTGTTCGATATCGCGGCCGGGTCTTCGTCATTGATCCGGCATGCCGTTCAGACGAGTGCGTCTCGCTCACCGAAATTGTTGCGATGAGGTTCAGGTCAGAGCTGGAGCGCCTGGCACTGATGCAGCAAGCTACCGAAGCGGCACGGTCAGCGGAGCGCACCCGCCTCGCCCGGGACCTGCATGACAGTATTCTGCAGGACCTTACGGCGGCAAGCCTGAAGCTCAAGCTCATCGCCAAATCGGCACCCGACGAAACGAAGGCGAATGTGGCGGATGTCAACGCACTTGTCTTCCACCTGCAACAGCGCATCAGGCGGTATGTCGAAGGTCAGCGATCGATCGACCAGTATGCTGACGCGCCACTCAACCAGACGCTGCCGGGCTTGATCAAGCTTCTACAACAGCAATGGGATTGCCAGATCGAGATCTCCCTGGACCCACCGGATATCGACCTGCCCAAAACGATGCTGCATGAAATCATGCAGCTTGTGTCTGAGGCTACGGCCAATTCCATCCGGCACGGCAAGGCGACACAAGTGCGGATCACGCTCATTCTGGTCGATGGGAGGCTCGAACTCGAAATCTCCGACAATGGATTGGGGATAGAAACCGACGCTATGTCGAAACGGCCCTTGTCACTGTCCGCGCGCGTTAGCGAACTCAAGGGGAACCTGACGATCGGCCGCGCATCGCCGGGGCTTAATCTGTTGATCGCATTACCTTTGAAGCAGGGAGCCCATTGATGTATTCCGTGGTGCTCGCCGACGATCATCCTTTGCTGCTTCGCGGACTGCAGGGTCTGTTAAACGCAGCGACGGAGTTTGAGGTTCTGGCGGCAACGGCGAGCGGGACGCAGGCGCTGTCGCTCATATGCGATCTCCGGCCCGATCTGGCCGTACTCGATGTTTCGATGCCGGATACCGGCGGGCTGGAAATTCAGCGGGCCATTGTCGAGAGGCGGTTGGTGGTGAAGGTGATCTTCCTCGCTGCGAGCCTGACGGGCCGCCAGATCGCGGATGCGATCTCCATGGGGGCATGGGGTATCCTATTGAAGGAATATGCTCCCGAAGCACTGCTGGACTGTATGCGACAGGTGGCAGGCGGAGAGAAATGGTTGCCCCCCGAATTGGTGACCAGGGCAACGAGCGCGCTGCCGTCCAACACCCCTGAAAAACTCAATCTGCTGACCACGCGTGAGCGGGAGGTCGCGGTATTGATCTGCGGCGGATTATCAAACAGGGCGATTGCACAGAAACTGGGAACAACGGAAGGAACGATCAGCATCCATCTGCACAACATTTATCGCAAATTGGAGATCACCAATCGCACCACGCTTGCCGCGCTCCATGTCCAATATACGGCCAATCAAAGTGGCTGATCAAACCGCCGTCACACAGGGCCGCGTGGCCAGAATTGTCCGGGTCGGACTTGGGGTGATCGTTGGGGTGGGCTTCGTCTACCTTGCCATGCGCAATGTCAGGCTCGATGAGGTTGTCACCCTGCTTGCCGGTGCGACCCTTGCGCCACTCCTGCTTGCCGTCCTTGCGTTTGTGGCCGACTTCTTCCTGAGGGCGGTCCGGTTTTGGATGATGTTGCAGTCGACGAGTGGTCGCGATCTTCCGTTGCGGCTGACGATCGGCCCCTTTATTGCCAGTTTTGGAATGAGCGATGTTCTTCCCTTGCGGGTGGGAGACGCCTTTCGGATTTTGTGGTTTAGCCGCCAATTCTCCATTCCCGCGGGGACGGTCATGGGCACCATGCTGGTGGAGCGCATCCTCGATTTGGTAACCATCGCTTTTTTGGGCGGTGTGGCACTGGCCATGCTGGACCTGAAGGCTCCGCCCGCACTGGTGTGGAATTTCCAGCTTTTGCTAGTCATCGCCCTTGCCGGCGGGTCGACGTTGTTGTTCGCCCCGGCGCTATTATGCCGCCTGCTCGAAAGGTTCTTCAACCGGGTAAAATTCGCTCCCGTTGTGGTGGTGATCGCCGCGTTGAAAGCTGCATCCCAGGCTGTCAGGCAAATCAGCTCCTGGCGCAGCCTGGTCACACTAACGATTATGTCGCTTGCCTTGTGGCTCTTGGAAAGCGTCGTCTTCCTCGGAGCCTGGGTGAGTTTGGGTGGGGCAATCGATGTCCTAATGAAACCGTTTCTGGCGTTCGCCTTCAGCACACTCGGGACATTAGTGCCCAGTCTTCCCGGTCATTTCGGCCCGTTTGAATTTTTCGGACTTCAGGCTTTTGCGTTGGCCGGGGTGGAGACAGGGATTGCAGCAGCTGTCG
Organism: Rhizobium sp. LjRoot98; assembly: GCF_964252935.1. NCBI lineage: Bacteria > Pseudomonadati > Pseudomonadota > Alphaproteobacteria > Hyphomicrobiales > Rhizobiaceae > Rhizobium > Rhizobium sp. LjRoot98. The sequence continues at coordinate 167 of NZ_CAXUPW020000022.1, read as the reverse complement.
TGTTGCTGGCGCATCTCATCCTGTGGGCGCCGACTGCCCTCTTTGGGGTGGGCTGGCTGATGTTTGCGGCGTCACGAGCGCCGGATGCCACGCGACGGGCCCAGAACGCAGATTGAATGCCGTTGCGATGCACCCACGCGTTCTCAGAGTTTCGACGCGTCAGATCC
>NZ_CAXUPW020000021.1:0-42631 GCF_964252935.1 Rhizobium sp. LjRoot98 | reverse complement strand
AAAGATAAGAATTATGCGCGAACTCAAATCCCGTTAAAACGTGGGGTGTTCGCAATGCTTACTGAAGAACGGCTTGTCGAGCACCACGAGGTCGGCAAGCTTGGCCTTTGCAAGCGGGCCTCTATCCTGTTCGGCAAAGCCGATCCATGCAGCATCCTTCGTACAAGGCCTCTCCCCGGGAGAGAAGCTGGCTTGCCGGCTTCTGGATAGCCCCGCCGAGCGACCGTCCCGTCACGTGAAACTCGATGGCCTGCCATACTCCGACAACTCCTATCCGCGTCGAGTGCGGACATGGGGCATCCGTTCCATGTGCATGGGGCGCAGCTTCAGATTGTCGAGCATGAAAAGGACGGGAAGATCACCACGCCACCCTATCGCGCCTGGAAGGATACCGTGAATATCGTGGCAGGCGAGACGGTCAGGATACTGCTGCGTCAGGATATGCCAGGCCCACGCATGTATCACTGCCACATCCTCGAGCACGAACAGCTCGGCATGATGGGTACGATTGACGTTCGAGCCTGATTCGGCTCAGCGAATGAAACAAAAGGCTCGCGACGCTTTTCGCGGCGGGCGTTTGTCGTTGAAGGACGGAGAGCGCTGGTCCGGTCCCTTGGGCTTTCCGTCGGTCGGTCCCAGCGGAAAGTCGGCTCCCGGATGCTCATTTGGGGAAGTGAGCCTAGCCATGGATCGGATTGCATCGGAAATACTAGGCTTCACCCATCAGGGCAAACAGGCCGGAAAAACGGTTATGTACGTCCCCCGGTCTGTTGTGCCTGCCTTTCTGATCCTCACTGCCGTTCGCTGTCTTGCTTTCACAGCAGGGCTGCCGGGCGTGCAATACGCCGCAGCGGGTTCGCTAGATTCCCGATCCGTCGAACCGCTGGGCGTCGTCGCCTTCCCAGGGCAATGGCATGGATGTGCGATTGCCATTGGCGGACGGCATTGGCATCCAGCACTTCAGCTCCGGCTCGGCATATTCAATGACGCAGCCAGGGGACGAATCAGAGGCGCGCCAACCTTCTACGCCGAACTGATCGCCATTCGACCAGTAGGCCAGGTCAACTTCCGCCGGCCCCTGTTCAGACGGGCGGACCGTGATGAGGATACGGCTACCGTCTTTCGGTGCGCTGCCCATGGGGCGCCACCTGCCTGGTTCGTCCATCGCTTTGTCTCCAGCTTTGCTGCAAGCAGAGTGTCGCTTTGCTATCGACAGCGGTCAACCCAAACTTTCTTGCACGAGCTTTTCCTCCGCCAGTTTAGGCGATCGGGTTTAGTCCGGGCAATGAGGCGGCATGCCTGGTGTCCCCCGGTTTTGGAATTTTCCGCCAAGCCTCGATAGCGTGTCTCAGTGCCGCCCGGTCAAGAGCGGGGCGATTGCGACCGGCACCAAAGAGTTCACTCTCCAGCTTGCGTATTTGCGTCGCGGCATCGTCGTCGCCGCATTGCAAAACCCAGTCCGCGATCGATTTGTAGCCTGCTGCGCGAGTCCAGATTTCCAGATGACGGTAGATGATGCCGGGATCCCCGGATCCGATCGACGCGATCAGGTCCGCGAACGCACTGCGCTCGGAATTGCGGCGTGCATTCCTGCGCGTTCGCAGTCTCTCTGTTATCCAGGGCAACAGGCGGAGGAGGACATAGCCTGCCGCCGCTAAACCGATGGCAGCCGCCGCTGCCGCCAGAAGATGTTTCCTGGTCAGCCAGGCGTGTGCACTGGTGTCAACTTCCTGCTCGAGCTGAGGCGCCAGCCCCGTGTGAGCCGAAGCGGGCGCTGCCACCCTCATTGTGGCCGCTGGAAGCGTAGCCATTGCGCTGGCCTGCGTATCGACGTTGAACCAGGGATAGGAGATGGCGGGGATCTCGAACGTTCCCTCCGTCCCGGCAACATAGGTTATGGTTTCCGTCCGGGTGCTTCCCGTCCTGCGGTCATCGGTTTCCACACCGTCGGCGAGCTGCGGAGATTTCGAATATTGTTTCAGGCCGTTGGCGGCAACGGCGGGGATGGCCGGGATCATCATCGCCTGCGTGTTCTCGGCGAAGATAGTCATCGTTCGAACCACTGCGTCGCCAACCTTCAGCTTGGATGGATCGCGATCGAAAGACTGGGTTATCGTCACGCCGCGCGCGGGAAACGCCGGCGTGGCGGCGGAACTGTCGGGAGGATCTGCAACGGTGAAGCTCAGCGGCTGCAGAACTGCCTGGCCTGGAAGGGGCTTGCCGTCCTGCGAATAGCCAAGGGTGATCACCGCAGGCGGCAGCGTGAACGTTCCGGAGGTCTCTGGAACCACAGCATACGTCCGCCGGATTCCGGCATACTGCACGCCGTCGATCGTCTCGATGAGGTTCTGAGAGCGCTCATCGACCAAAGAAACCATCGCGTTTGGCAGGTCGAACAGTGGAAGTTCTGGCGGCGACGTGAAGAAATCCGGCACGAAGACGTCGACCGTGATCCGAACCTGCTGGCCTGGCACGATGCTGCCTTTGTCTTCGATGGCAACGCGCGTGAAAGGTTCGGCTGCAAAGGCCACCGAGCCCAGCACGAGCCAGAATGCGACGACGGCGCGGAGCAGCATCATGGCTTCTTTCCCTGGGCTTCGATGGCGAATTTGCGCGCCATGAGGTCGGCCGGACTGACGACGATATTTTTCATCCAGAGTTCCGAGGTCTGCTCGGCGATGTTGATCTTGCCCGCCTTGCCCTGTTTCCCCTTGTTGTCGAACTGGATACTGTCCGGCGGCAGGTTCGGGTCGTCCTGCTGCTCCTGCTCTTCGTCCTTCTTCACTTTCACCAGCCTTTCGGCAATGGCAAGGTTTGCGGCGGCGTCGGGCCACCCCTGCCGCTTCTTCAGTGCGGTTTTATAAGCGGTGACCGCCTCATCGAGCTTGCCGAGATGCAGCAGTGCATTTCCCTGATCGTACCAGCTCTCGGCGCTATCAACGGTGGCAAAGGCGTCGATCGCTTCAGCATATTTCCCGGCGCGATAGAAAGATGTTCCTTTCCACATGGGGTCGGCGAAGTGTGCTGCTGCACCTTCGAAATCGCCGTTCTCGTAGGCCATGCGTCCCTGCTGGTCCGGTGTCAGCCACATGCCGGCAAAGTCGGCGGCCCGGGCATCCGAGGGCAGTAACAAGTGGGCGGAAAGGAGAACCACGCCAACCCGCACGATCCAGCCCTTGCGGAAAGATAGAGCGAACAGAAGCAGCAATGGACCGATCAGCCACCATCCGGCGTCACGCCAGTGATCTCCTTCGGCCGCCCGTTTCTGGGCGAAGTTGGTGCGGATTCTTTGCGATACCCACCGGACGTCGGTATCGTCGTCCGTGAATGTGGCGACATCCGCGCCGGTGAGCGCGTGGAGGTTCTTCAATCCTTCGACGTCGAGCTTTGCAGTGACCCGCCCGCCGGCTGCATCGGTCAAAAAACTGCCATCCGCCCCTTTCACGGGGCCACCGTCAGGCGTGCCGATGCCAAGCACAATGATCCCTTGCTTCGACTTGAGCTTGAAGGCATCGAATGCCTTCTGTTCGATCCCATCAGTCAGAAACAGGATCGTGCCTGGCACATCCTCCGAGGCAAGGGTGGTTTCGGCAAGCTCGAGAGCCTTGGCCGTATCCTTGCCATCGACAGGCATGATCCGTGTCGCCAGGGCATCCGTGTAGGTCTCGATCAGCGACCCGTCTTCGGTGAGCGGCAGGACCAGATGGGCGGATCCGGAGTACGCAACGACTGCGGTGCGCGCACCGGAGCGTCCGGTGATGATGTCCTTGATCTTCAGCTTGGCACGTTCCAGCCGCGACGGGCTGACATCGATCGCATCCATGGCTGGAGAAAGATCGACGGCGATGACGAGTGGAGCAGTGTCCTCGACGAAGGGGGGCAACTCCCGCTCCCAAGTCGGCCCGGATACAGCCAGGATTGCCAAAGACAGTACCAGGGCCAGCAGCCATGACGGGCGCATGCGTGACCCGGATGAACTGTCTATGACAAGACTGTCCAGAAGATGCGGTTCGATCATGCCTTTCCATTGGCGGCGTGTATCGGCAGAGCGCGACGATATCCAGACGATGATTGCGGGGAGGGCAAGCGCGAGCAGCCACCACGGCCTCAGCAGGTGAAAGTCTTCAATCACGCCGATGCCCTCCTTCTGAAGAGCCCTGCCAGCCCGGCCAAAAGATAATATGCGGCAAGGATGACGATCGCCAATCCAAGCGGCCAGTGGAACAGCTCGATGCGCGGCCGCCAGGAGAGGTTCTTCTGGTCCTGCGGCGTGATCTTATCGAGCGTGTCGTAGATGGTTGCGAGCTGTGTCTGGTCCTGTCCGAAGAAATAACGGCCGCCCGTATCAGTGGCGATCTTCTGCAAGATCGAAGTGTCGAGCTTATCTTCGCCGGTCGCCTTCGGGTCGCCGATACCGACCGTGTGAATGACGACTTTTTTCTGATTAGCAATGTCGGCGGCCTTCGCCGGGGGCATCCGGCTGGCCGTGTCATTGCCGTCGGTGAGAACGATCAGAACCTTCTCGGGAACGGTCGTTTTCTCGAACATCTTGATGGCAAGCCCAAGGGCGTCTCCGAGCGCCGTCCGCGGGCCTGCAATTCCAGGAAGCGTATCGGTAATTACCGCCTGGACCGTCTTGTGATCCATCGTGAAGGGCACGAGTGGGTAGGGCGCGTCGCCGAAGGCGATCAGCCCGATGCGATCGCCAGGGCGCTTCGTGACGAAATCGGCAACCACCTTGCGGACCGCATCGACGCGGGCCTCAGTGCTGCCGTCAGGCGAACGGAAATCCTTGGTATCCATTGACTGTGACAGGTCCAGCGCCAGCAGCAGATCGCGCTGTGGTTCGACCTTCTCGATCGGCGGTTCGACGAACTGCGGGCGGGCGAGGGCCACGACCATCAGACACCATACGAGCGTTTCGCAGAGCAGCTGCGTCCAACTGCGCCGCGCGATCACGGAACCTTCCGTGGGGTCGATGCCAGCGGCCTCGGCGACCTGGCGAAAGAATGGCAACCTTACCGATGCAGCCGTCTCCCGATGGGCGGGAAGGAGCAGCCACACCAGGAACGGCAAAGGTATGACAGCCAAGAGCCAGGGAAGGTCAAGCTGATACATGATGCCGTCCGATCCATGACCTCGCCGAGGAAATGAAGTCATCGAAGACGGTGTGGGGCATGCCGCCTGAACCGGGATCATGGCTGTATTCGTAAGCATCGAGCAGCGTCCGCAAGGATTGCGCTGTGCCAGCCTCTGAATGTTTTTCAAGAAAATCGACCCAGGCCGCACCTGATAGAGCCGCGACGTCTTCGCGCCGCCAAGCGGCGAGTGCGACACGCTTCAGAAGTTCAGCAAGCTCATCGACAGCGTCGTGGCGGGTCTGGGGTTCCCGGATGCGCAGTTCGATGGCGCGCAGTTCGGCAAGCGCCTGCCGGCGGTAGGCGTTCGCCCGGTAGCGGCGGAGTGCCTGAAGCGAGAGAAACACGATCAGGCACAGCAACAGAAAGGCGACCACCCCCCATCCCCAAGTCTGCGGCATCCATGACACTGGCTCTGGAACCGATATGTCCTTCAGCTGCTTGAGAGCGAGCTTTGTCAGCGGATCAAGAGGCGCCACCTTGTCGGGTTCCATCAACGCCTCCGCTGCCGCCAGGCGGCCTGCTCGAGGAGACGGCGGAGTTGCGGCGCGGTTTGTTCTGCCGCCGAGACAGGGAGCATTGGCAGGCCAAGTTGCCGCTGCCAGTCACGCAGTTCCCTGCCACGATCCCTGGCAAACGTATCGATCGCCTTCCTGATGTCGGCACGGTTCAGCGACAGTTCTGCCTGCAGCCGGCCGCCACTGACCACGATGTCGCCTGACGTGGGAAGGTCGAGGAGAAAAGGATCATAGACCAGGATACAGATGACGTCGTTCCTGCTCGCCAACCGGAGAAGGGTATCCCGCGTCGTGGTGCTGTGGCCATCAAAATCACTGACGACAATCACAAGATGATCGTGATGGGCGACGCCTGCTGCGCGTTGCAGCACGGTGTCCAGCGCCGCGGGCGATGGCGTTCCGGCGAATGCGGCGTCGAGGCTCTCATTCTGAGCCGCGATTTTGGCCGCGAGCGTAATCACCGATTCGCGGCTGCGGTGCGGCCGGACTTCATCGATACTGGTATCGTTGAAGACGAAGCCCCCAACCCGATCGCCGGAACCAAGGACGCGCCACGCGCAAAGCATCGCCGCTTCGGCCGCGGTCACCGATTTCATCGAGCGCCGGCTGCCGAAGAGCATGTTGATGCGCTGGTCGACGATGATGAGGGCCGGCCGCTCCTTCTCCTCACTGTAGACGCGCACGGCGGGCTTGTTCGTGCGCGCTGTCACCCGCCAGTCGATGGAGCGAATGTCATCACCAGGCAGGTAGTCGCGCAATTCCTCAAACGTCAGCCCGCGGCCGCGCATCGAGGATTGCATGCGGCCCGAAAGCTGCTGGTGGCTGCGGGACTTCTGGACGAAGCTCAAGTCACGGGCACGCGCTTCCAGCGCCACGAGCTGGTCGGTAGAGACATGAACGCCTTGCGTGTTCTCAGTCGTGGGCATCGCCACTCCTTACGATACCGCGACGAGTTCGACGATGCGGTCGATGACCGTGTTGGGTGTCGTATCCGAAGCGTGCGCCTCATAAGACAGGATGAGTCTGTGGCGGAAGACATCGTGCACGACGGCTTTGACATCATCCGGGGTGACATAATCACGGCCTTTAAACCAGGCGTAAGAGCGCGATACCTTGTCGAGACCGATGACGCCGCGGGGGCTGACGCCGACTTGGAGAAGCTTGGCAAGATCCTTGTCGTAGCGCTCCGGATAGCGTGTCGCAAAGACCAGAGCGACGATGTATTTCTCGACAGGTTCCGACACGGTGACCGCGCCGATTTCCTTGCGCGCATCGAAGACTGCCTGCGGATCCAACCGTTCGGCTGCCGTTGACTTGGCTTTTTGCCCGTCAGCGCTCTCTTCGCTGCGCACCAGCCGCATGATGGCGGCCTCGGAGGTTTCGTCGGGATAGCCGACCTCGACATGCATCAGGAAACGGTCGAGCTGGGCTTCCGGCAGCGGATAGGTGCCTTCCTGCTCGATCGGGTTTTGGGTGGCCATCACCATGAACAGTTCCGGCAATGGATAGCTCTTGCCGCCGACCGTGACCTGCCGCTCTTCCATTGCTTCGAGAAGCGCCGACTGTACCTTGGCGGGTGCGCGATTGATTTCATCGGCGAGGATCAGGTTGGCGAAAATCGGCCCCTGCTGGAACTTGAACTCGCCCTTGCCGCCCTCGCTGAAATAGACTTCCGAGCCGGTGATATCGGCCGGAAGCAGGTCGGGGGTGAACTGAACGCGCGACAGTTCCGCATTCAGGTTCTTTGCGAGACTCTTGATTGCCCTGGTCTTTGCCAAACCGGGAAGACCTTCGACCAAGAGGTGGCCATTGGCAAGCAGGCCGAGCAAAAGGCGTTCGACCATTTCATCCTGGCCGATAATGGATTGGCCGATCCTCTTGCCAAGCGCCAGGATATCGTCGCGTGCTGTCATGCCGAACTCCGTTTGTTTGAACCGGACGCACGGGGGAACGTGCGTCCGCAGGTCATTCTTTCGCAACGGTGGCAGGGCCTACTTCTCGATGCCGCGATCCTTGAAGGACTGGTCGATCGCCTTGTTCACCTGTTCGCGTACGCCTTCGATGTTGAAGCTGGCGACGCGCTGGCTCGGCGGGTACTTGACGAAGGTCTCGAGGAAGGCGGCACCCTGGAGTTGGCCCTTCACGAGTAGGAAGTCGTTGCGCACCAGCCAGTCATTGTACTGGTCGGAGACTGTATCAGCCCGCTCATAAGGGTCCATGCGCAAATTGAACAGCTTGGGAAGACGAAGGGTGACCAAGGGGTCCTGCCAAACGCCGAACCCGCCAGGTGTGCGTTGTTCGTGGAAGACGACTTTCCAGTCATCAAACCTGGTTGCGACGAGATTGCCGTCATCATCAAAATAGTAGAACTGGTTGCGCGCGCTCTTGTCGGTTTTACCGGTGATGTAGTCGAGCTGGTTGTAGCCATCGAGGTGATTCTTGAAGCTCGCGTCGCTTCCTTCAGGCTTCCAGCCTGTCAGAAGGCGATTTTTCACATCAGGATCGCCAGCGGCGGCAAGCAGGGTCGGAAACCAGTCGAGACCGGAAACCATACCGTTGGAGACCTGGCCGGGTTTGACATGGCCGGGCCAGCGAACCATCGCCGGAACGCGGAACGCACCTTCCCAGTTGGTGTCCTTTTCAGAGCGGAACGGGGTTGTTGCAGCATCCGGCCAGGAGAACTGGTTGGGGCCGTTGTCGGTCGCGTAGACGACGATCGTGTTGTCGGCGATACCGAGCTCATCGAGCTTGTTCAGAAGTTTGCCGACGTCCTGGTCGTGCTCCCACATGCCGTCGCCATACTCGTTGCCCGTCATCCCGCTCTTGCCCCTGTATTCGGGGCGAACATGGGTGAACAGGTGCATACGGGTCGTATTCATCCAGGTGAAGAAGGGCTTCTTGGCCTTTGCCTGGCGGTCGATGAAGTCGAGAGCGGCGGCCGTCGTCTCGTCGTCGATCGTTTCCATGCGCTTTATCGTCAGCGGGCCGGTGTCTTCGACCTTGCCGTCTGCGGACGCCTTGATCACGCCGCGCGGATTGTATGCCTTGAGAAACTCGGCATCGTCCTTCGGCCAGTTCGCGGCTTCCGGCTCTTCCTCGGCGTTCAGGTGGTAGAGGTTGCCGAAGAACTCGTCGAAGCCGTGCTTGGTGGGAAGATATTCATCCCGGTCGCCGAGATGGTTTTTGCCAAATTGCCCGGTCGCATAGCCGAGCGGCTTCAGCGCCTGGGCAATCGTAATGTCGCCATCCTGCAAGCCAACTGTCACGCCGGGAGCGCCGACCTTGCAAAGACCCGTCCTGAGGCAGACTTGGCCCGTAATGAATGTGGAACGACCCGCGGTGCAGCTGTTTTCGGCATAATAATCCGTGAACTTCATGCCTTCGTTGGCGATGCGGTCAATGTTCGGCGTCGTGTATCCGATAACGCCGTCGGAATAGGCGCTGATGTTGGTCTGGCCGATATCGTCGCCGAAGATCACGAGAATGTTCGGCGGGGCTGCGTCCTGCGCCAATGCTGGCGAGGCGGCAAACGGCACAGCCGTCAGCGTCAGCGCGACTGCGGCGGTGGCGCTCAGCAGGCGGCGCGAAAAGGTAGTACTCATGTCGGCTTTCTCCTCATGCAGCGGGTAAAGTCATTGCACATTCCGCTCTCCTTTTGGTCGGACGGGCCGGAATCTGCCCCGACGTGGACGTCGCTTTGACTTCGGGAGTTTGCCGGAAAACCGCGTAGGCGGAAGTACGTTACGGTAACAAGCTGGAAATCCGGATGTAACAAGCCCGCGGAATTGTGTGTTTGCGCCAATCGGGGCGCCAGACATGCATCGTCCTGGCATGTGTCCCCGATGCCAGCACAACGCGTGTTTTTTCGCAGGGTTAGCGGGCCATCGCCGCGTCGCTGAACGCTTCGCCTGCCGCATATCTGCGTGCTGTAATAAAAAACTGGTGGCAACAGCCAGGGCGGAATGTCTGAAATGCCTGTAAAGTCCCTGAGGGGTGCGGGCTTGCAGATGGCGTTGGGGAGGCGTAACCGCGCGCGGCAGGCAGTTTCGGCAGCATGTCCATAAGATGACGTATCGCTCAATTAATTCAAAATTGACTGCTTTTTGCCCACTCGTTGGATGAGCTTATTATTTGTACATATATGTATAGACAACCTTCAAAAAAGGTGATGCTATGAGGGGGTAGAGACAACAATTGGACCCGTGGCACGCCCGATGAATGTACCGGCACTCTTCGATCTGACTGGGCGAAAAGCACTTGTGACGGGTGCAAGCCGTGGTCTCGGGCAGGCAATAGCCCAAGCGCTCGCATCTGCCGGCGCGGATGTCGCAGTCACGGCGCGGGACGTCAAGGGGCTCGAGGAGACAAGAGCGCGTATCAGCACTATGGGGAAGCGCTCTTTTGCCTACGCACACGACGTCCGCGATGTCGATTCCTGCTCCTCTGTCATCGATGCTGCCGCGCACGCGTTGGGCGGGCTTGATATCCTCATCAACAATGCCGGTTATGAAGAAATCCGTCCGGCGCTCGACGTTGACGAGGCATTGTGGGAGCGGATTGTTTCGACCAATCTAAAGGGTGCATTCTTTTGCGCGCAGGCAGCAGCGCGCAACATGGTCGCGCTCGGGCGAAGGGGCGCTATCGTCAATCTCTGCTCGCTGACCTCCTATGTGGGTGTCCCCACAGCAGCGCCTTACGGCTCGTCCAAGGCCGGCCTGATGGGCATGACCCATGCGCTGGCCGCCGAATGGGCGCAGCAGGGCATACGCGTCAACGCCATCGCCCCCGGCTATTTTCGCACCGCGATGACCGATGTCTTTTATCAGGACGGAGCGTGGCAGGATGCGATGCTGGAAAAGATCCCGCAGCGCCGTTTCGGCGAGATGGAAGACGTGGCGGGCGCGGTCGTCTTTCTTGCGAGCGATGCGTCGCGCTATGTGACGGGGCACTGCATACCGGTCGACGGCGGCTATCTTGCCTCGATCTGACATTTTACATGCGGCTGGAGCGCCGCTGAGGGAAAGCATAATGCCGGCTGTACTCAACGGATCGTCGATCAAAGCCAAATCGGAGGAGGCCGGTGTTGCCGTATCCGTCAGGGCGGTGAACATGGTCTATGACGGGGTCCATGCCGTCCGGTCGGCGTCGTTCGATCTGGAGGCGGGTAAGTTCCTGACGATTCTGGGGCCTTCCGGCTCAGGAAAGACCACGCTGCTGCGATTGATCGCGGGTTTCCAGCGTCCGACAAGCGGCGAAATCTTCATTAACGGCGCAGCCGTCAGCGCTGTGCCGCCGCATCGGCGATCAATCGGCATGGTATTCCAGAAGCTCGCCTTGTTTCCGCATATGACTGCAGCGGAAAATGTCGCCTTTCCTCTGAAAATGCGGCGCAGTGATGCGCGGGACATCCCCGCACGGGTCGAACGCTACCTGGATATGGTGCGTCTTGGCGGCTATGGCGCGCGCCGGGTGCACGAACTGTCGGGCGGCCAGCAGCAGCGTGTCGCGATTGCCCGCGCATTGGTGTTCGAACCGGACCTGCTTTTGCTCGATGAACCGCTTGCAGCTCTCGACCGCAAATTGCGTGAGGAAATGCAACTTGAGTTCCGCCGCATCCAGCGCGAGCTCGGCGTGACCACGATCAACGTGACACACGACCAGCGGGAGGCCTTGGTCGTGTCCGACGAGATCATCGTCATGGACGGTGGGGAAATCCAGCAGAAGGCGCGGCCGGCCGAGACCTATCGGAGCCCCTCGAACGCTTTTGTTGCCAACTTCATCGGCGTTACGAATTTTCTCGATGCACAGGGCGGCGAGCGCCGGGCAATCCGGGCGGAAAAAATCCGCATCGCTGCCATCCGCGACGGGTTGGCCGGGACCGACACGATTGTCGAAGGGGTGGTCGTGGACGCCATTTTCGAGGGCGAGAGGGTCGTCTACGAAGTCCGGGTCGCATCGCTTGGCGATGCGCTGCTTCGGGTTTTCGATCACGATCCGTCTGCGCATAGCCAGCTGGAAGCCGGATCTGCCGTTTATCTCGGCTGGACCGCCGGCGATGTCCTGGAATTCAAACCGTAAGCCGGAAAAACCGGTCAACCAGAGGAGAATGATTATGAGGGAAGATAAGCTGACATCCTTGATGCTTCGCCGCCGCCGGTTCCTGCAAGGCGCAGCCACAATCGGCGGCGTTGCGGGCCTGTCGTCGCTGGGCTTGTCCAGCGCTTTTGCGCAGGAGCCAGAAAAACCGAAGGAGTTGATCGTTCGCGCCTGGGGCGGGAGCTGGGTGGACGCGCTGAAGGCCGGCGTTTCCGATAGCTTTACCGCCAAGACCGGCATCGCAGTCCGCCACGATCTGACGGAAGACAACGAAATCCAGCCAAAGGTTTGGGCAGCCGTAGCCCAAGGCCGCGTGCCACCGATCCACATCAACTGGGACACGACCACCAACGCCACGAAATCGGCGCTGCGCGGCGTTACCGAGGATCTGTCGGATCTTTCCAACCTGAAGAATACGACCGATCTTGCTAAGCCGGTGGGCCTCGACGGTTATCCGATCGTCAACACCTACGGTTATGTCTATGTCCTTGCCTACCGTCCGGATGCCTTTCCCAACGGTGCGCCGAAGTCCTGGAAAGACTTGCTTGATCCCAAGTACAAGGGCCGCATCGCACTCTACAATGACGGCATCGGCTTCCATTTCCCCGCGCAGGTCGCCGGCGGCGGTAAGCTTGAGGATATTCCGGCCAACATGCAGCCAGCGTGGGATTTCGTCGCCAAGATGAAGGAACAGCAGCCGCTGCTCGGTGAAGACCCGGATTTTACCACGTGGTTCCAGAAGGGCGAGATCGACGCTGCCTGCACGATTTCCACCAATGCGCGCGAAGCCAAGAAAAACGGCATCGATATCAAGTGGATCGTGCCGGAAGAAGGGGCCAAGTTCGATACGGATGGCCTCTGGATCCCGAAGGGTCTGCCGGCAAACGAGCTTTACTGGGCGAAGGAGTATATCAACCACTCGCTGACGGTCGAGGCCCAGCAGATCTGGCTTGACGGGCTCGGTCTGCCGGGCGTTGTGCCGGGCGTCAAGCCGCCCGCCGATCTCGTCGACGATCCCTCCTATCCCACCACTGAAGACGCTTTCAAACACCTGATCCGCATCTCCTCCAAGGTGCAGGTGGAAAACGAAAGCGAGTGGTTCTCGAAGTTCAAGGCCATCATGCAGGGTTGAGCCCTCGGATGCCCTAATATTTCCCTCTCCCCGGTGGGGAGAGGGAGCGAGCGTGTCTGCCTCCCGGTCCTTCTCCCTGTTTACGCAGGAAAGGTGGCCAACAGACCAGATGAGGGAGCGCTCCCGAGCACGGACCCAGGTACCGAACAAGGACTGACATGCGAGCGGCGAAATCTGCCTATCCCCTGACCTGGCGCATCATGGATGCACTGGAAGCCTTCGCGGCCTTCGTCTGGCCCGCGCGCTTAGGCCGTGCAATACCGTGGCTGATGCTCGCACCTGCACTGCTGCTTGTCGGTCTTCTGGTGCTGGGTCTCTGGCAGATCGGCGATGCCAGCCTGCGGACATTGGATACGAGCACGTTCCTGATGTCGGAAACCTATACGCTTGCGAACTACCGGCGGGCCTTCACCGAAAGCCTGTTTGCGGTCGTTGCCTGGCGCAGCCTGGCGGGATCGCTGATGGTCACGGCCGCTACCCTCATTCTCGCCTTTCCCTATGCCTATGTGATGGTGCGCACGTCCTCTCCGGTCATCCGCAAGCTATTGCTGATCGCGCTGTTTCTGCCCTTCTTCATCGGCCAGGTTGTGCGGGCCTATGGCTGGCTGATCATTCTGGGCAATCAGGGCATGGTCAATGAGGCCCTTAGTCTTGTCGGCATCGCGCCGATCCGCCTTCTTTACAACTACTGGGCCGTGCTTTTCGGCCTTGTTCAGTACATGCTGCCCTTCGCCGTCTTGATGCTGGCTCCGGCGCTTACCGCCATTCCGGAAGAGCTGGAAGCCGCTGCTGGCTCCCTTGGGGCCGACTGGATCCGTACCTTCCGCCACGTGGTGCTGCCGCTTGCCAGACCGGGGCTGGTTGGTGCCGGACTGGTGGTGCTGACATTATCGCTCACCGATTTCGCGATGCCCGCGATCCTTGGCGGCGGCAGCCAGGATTTTATCGCCAACGCCATCTACGACCAGTTCTTCCGCACGTCGGATCAGGGACTGGGTTCTACGCTGGCGCTCCTGCTCGTCGCTACCGGTTCCTTGCTGGTGGGGCTGGTCTTCACTCTGTTCGGTGCCGGCACGCTGGCCATGGGGAGGGCGCGCCAATGACCGCTCCCTTGAGCAAAACCATCGTTCTCTGGATTTTCGTCGTCGCGGTACTCGTTCTTCTGTCGGCACCGACAATCGTGATCCTTGGCGCATCGTTCACGTCCGGAAACATCATCACCTTTCCGCCAGAGGGCTTTTCCCTCAAATGGTATGAGAAGATCGCCACCTCGCGGGATCTGTGGGATGCTTTCCTGCGTTCCCTTTATGTGTCGGCAATCTGCACGGTCGTCGCCATCCCGGTGGGGACGCTGGCTGGTATCGCGCTTGCAAAATACGCAATCCGTTTTGAAAAGTCGGTGCAAATCTATCTTCTGCTGCCGTTCACCATCCCGCTCATCGGTTCTGGCATCGGATTGATGCTGATCTTCGGTGAGGCGAGGCTTCTGGGCCAGCTCTGGCCAGTCGGGCTTGCTTGCTGCGTCATCAACCTCCCGTTCATGATCTGGGCCGTAACCGCAAGCGCCTCCAGCCTTGATCCCGACCTTGAGCTCGCCGCCGCCAGTTGCGGTGCGCCACCGCTCTCCACTTTCTTTCACGTAACTCTGCCCGCTGTCATGCCCGGGGTCATCAGCGGGTCGCTGCTGATGTTCATTCTGGCGCTGAATGAGTTCCTGGTGAGCCTGCTTTTGACGGATGCGCGTATCGTCACCTTGCCCGTCCAGATCTACAATTCCATCCGTTCCATCATCACGCCGGATCTTGCGGCGATCTCGGTGGTCTTCATCGCCTGTGCGGCGCTGGCGATCGTTCTGCTTGATCGTCTCGTCGGTCTTGAAATCTTCCTCAAATCCAAATGACGCAGAAGCCGGCGGGTGCGCCGGCGAAACGGGAAAAACAGCCATGTCAGATGTTTCCTTTCACGATCTTTCCGCATTGGATGCGCCGAGCCGCGCAGCGCTCTTGCGCCGCTCGGAGACCGACCTCTCCGGCTTCATGGAAACGGTGAAGCCGATCATCGAAGCGGTTCGCGTCGAGGGCGACGCAGCCCTGGTGCGCTATGCGCGCGATCTGGACAAGGCGGACCTGGACGAGAGCCGGCTCAAGGCGACGGAAGCCGAATTCGACGCCGCTTTCGATCTGGTGGAAGAGGATGTCATTGCGGCCATCCGGTTCGGCATTGACAATATCCGGCGCTTTCACGAGGTGCAGAAACCGGAACCGATGTGGCTGAAGGAAATGCGTCCCGGCGCCTATGCCGGCGATCGCTTCACCCCGATCCGGTCCGTTGCGCTCTACGTTCCACGCGGCAAGGGCGCATTCCCTTCGGTGACCATGATGACGGCCGTTCCCGCCGTCGTCGCCGGTGTGCCGGAGATTGCCATTGTCACGCCGCCGGCGCCGGATGGGTCCGTGGATGCCGCGACGTTGGTTGCAGCGCGTCTCGCCGGTGTCTCCAACGTCTACAAGGTTGGCGGTGCACAGGCTGTGGCGGCTGTCGCCTATGGTACGCAGACCATCAAACCGGCGCTGAAGATCGTTGGGCCGGGAAGCCCTTTCGTTGTCGCGGCCAAGCGGCTTCTGTCCGGCGTCATTGATCCCGGCCTGCCTGCCGGTCCGTCCGAAGCCGTCATCTTTGCCGACGATACGGTGAAGGGCGGCCTTGCGGCGCTCGACCTTCTGGTCGAAGCCGAGCACGGTCCGGATTCATCAGCCTATCTCGTCACCCATAGCCGCCGGGTTGCAGAAGAAGCTCTCGCAGCCTTGCCCGATCACTGGGCCCGCATGACCGAACAGCGGGTGGCGTTCTCGAAGGCGGTGCTCACCGGCCGCTGCGGCGGCATCGTGCTCACGTCCTCCCTTGAAGAAAGCTATCGCTTCATCAACGACTATGCGCCGGAACATCTGGAAATCCTGTCGGCCGATCCCTTCGCCCATCTTGGCCATATCACGGAAGCCGCGGAAATCCTGATGGGACCGCATACGCCGGTCTCGATCGGCAATTTCGGTCTCGGGCCCAACGCCGTTCTGCCGACAAGTCGCTGGGCACGTACCTATGGGCCGTTATCGGTGGCCGATTTCGTCAAACGCTCGTCGATCGGTTATGTCACCGCATCGGCCTATCCGGAATTTGCAAAACACGCCCGTACCTTGGCCCGCTACGAGGGTTTTTCCTCGCACGAGCATGCAGTCTCTGATGTTCGCAAGGACTATCTGTGAAGATGAAAGCGGCAAGGCTGTACGCTGCAGGCGATATGCGGGTCGAGGATATCGAAATCCCCGGCACCCTTGCGCCCGGCTGGGTCCGTGTTGCTGTTAGCGCCGCTGGCATCTGCGGCTCCGATCTTCACAATTTTCGCACGGGACAGTGGATCACGCGGTCGCCTTCGGTTGCAGGCCACGAGTTTGCCGGCGTGGTTACGGAGGTCGGAGCTGGCGTTCGTGAGTTCAGCGCTGGCGATACCGTCGTTGCCGATTCCCGGTTCTGGTGCGGCGAATGCTCTGCCTGCCGAAGCGGCCGGCAGAACATCTGCGATCATCTCGGCTTCGTTGGAGAAATCTGCGACGGTGGCTTCGCGGAGCAAGTGGCATTGCCGGCGCGGTTGCTGGTGAAACATGATCCGGCCCTCGATCCCGCCATTGCGGCCATGGCCGAGCCGCTGGCTGTCGCCCTGCATGCGGTGCGCCGGCACGCGGTTCCGGCGGGCGAGCCAGTTCTCGTTATCGGCTGCGGCCCGATCGGAGGCCTTGCCGCTCTTCTGCTGTCGCGCCTTCATGATGGCCCGATCCTTGTTTGTGACCGCAACCCGGATCGCGCAGAGCTGGTTGCGCGGGTGGCCGCGGCCGCAAGTGTCACTCTCGACACAGAATCTCTCCGCGACGCGCTTTCTGGACGGGTGATACGCTACGCGCTCGATGCGACGGGCCATATCGATGTCCTGAGGCAGGTTATCGCCCTTCTTGGTGGCGGCGGTTCACTGACGTTGGTCGGCATCACGCACGGCCGCATCGAGCTTGACCCGAACTTGCTCGTCGAGCGCGAAATAGCACTCGTCGGCTGTCACGCCTTTACCAGCGAGTTGCCGGAATCGGTCGCCATGCTTCCTGGACTGTCGGCCGCCCTTGCCGAGTTGATCGATCGGGAAATCGCGGTGGATGCCATACCGCAGGCCTATGAACGCCTTCTCAACGGGGACGCAACGGGTCTCAAAACGATCGTTCGGTTTACCCAAGACGAGTACCGCCCGTGAGCCAATCCCCCGACGCAAAGCCGGCTGCGACGAAGCCACTGACGGACAATGCGAGCCCGCTCTACGAGAAGGTCAAGGACTATGTCCTTGCGCATATCGGCAGCGGCGAATGGGACAAGAACCGCAAGCTGCCATCCGAGCATGATCTGGTGGCGGCACTCGGCGTTTCGCGCATGACCATTCATAGGGCACTGCGCGAGTTGACATCCGAGGGCTATCTTCTGCGCATCCAGGGGGTAGGAACATTCGTCGCGCCACCCAAACCGCAGTCGACCTTGATCGAGGTCGCCAACATCGCCAACGAGATCAGCGGGCGTGGCGGAGAACATCGGGCCGAGGTCATTCTTCTCGAGACTATAAGGCCGGAAATCGAACTCCTAGCAGCCTTCGAAGCCGGTAGGCAGATTCGCGTTTCCCATTCGATTGTCGTCCATTTCGACAGCGGCATCCCTGTCCAGGTGGAGGAGCGCTTCGTCAATTCCGAACTCGTGCCGGACTACGAGCAGCAAGACTTCGCCGTCATGACCACTTACGACTATCTCCAGCGTTCGACGCCGATGACCGAAGTGGAACATGTCATTTCCGCCATCGGTGCGGATGCGGGAACCGCACGGCTGCTAAAGCTGGAAGAGGGGGCTCCCTGCCTGCTTCTTCACCGCCGCACCTGGTCCGGCACAAAAGTCGCGACGGTTAATCGGCTCACCTACGCCGGGGACCGGTATTCCCTTGGCAGCCGCTATGCGCCGTCATCGTTGAAGTAACGTCAGAGACTGGAAGATGAAGATGACCGAAAGCAACAGCAGGACAGCGGATATCCGCCGGATGGCGCGAACCGATGAGCCGGCGGCAACAGCACTTCTGGCCGGCCTGCTTCTGGATTTGTTTTCACTGAAGGCGGAGCAGGTCTGCATCAATCACGACCAGTATAGCCTGAATTCGCTGAACGGCTTTTTCGACGCTGGCGGCCAGTCCTTCTTCTTCAAATTTCATCAGGAGGACGGTGAAGAGGCGATGTCCGGCGAATATTATCGCGCCGACATTCTTGCGCGTGCCGGGCTTCCTGTTGATCAGCCGCTCTATATGTCGGTTCTGCCGGGCGAACAAATCCTCATTTACCGCCGGCGCAGCGACCCGCGCTTTTCCGATGTGCTGCGGGCGCTGGACCTTCAGCCGGATCCGGCGGCGGAATCGAAAGCCGTCGCTGCAGAACAGGTTCTTTCTGCCCGGGTGCTTTCCGTCTATCTCGAAACCCTGCATGAGGTAACGCCGCAGGAGGTGGCGGCCGAGCCGATTCATAGACTGTTCTACGACAGGCTCACCGATCCGCAATCCGGCGCCATTCCGGGCGGGCGCTACAAAAGTTTCTATGTCGGCCAACAGTTTCTTCTTCCAGGCGTGGATCTTGACTGGGAAACTTTTTCGAAAGCCCGGATCGTCATCAATGGCAAGCGCTATCGTTACAGCTTCGGAGAACTCTTCGACCTTGCGAGCGTCCGCTTGAGACCTGACCAGCTTGCTGACGCGGGTGGCGTTGTCGCGCATGGCGATGCGCACAATGCGAATGTCTGGTACACGGAGGCGGATGGCCGGGCGGAACTATCCTATTTCGATCCGGCCTTTGCTGGACAGAACGTGCCGGCGCTTCTGGCTGAAGTAAAGACGACCTTCCATAATATTTTCGCACATCCGTTGTGGCTCTACGATCCAGCTGAAGCCGAAAAACGATATTCGGGAGTTGCACGCTACGAAGCTGGAACACTTTTCCTGGAAACCGACTGGGATTTGAGCGCGGTGCGACGCAAGTTGCTGGACGTGAAAGCCGACAATATGTGGCGGCCTCTTTTGAGCGCGCTGGATGCCCGGGGCCTGCTTCCGCACGATTGGCGCCGCGTCGTCCGGCTTGCACTTTTCCTGTGCCCGACGCTTGTGATGAACATCAGGGCCGGGGCATCGACCCACAACCCGACCTCTTCACTGACAGCAATCGCAGTGGCCGTCATGGTTGGGAGCGAACCGGAGACAGGGACCGACACGATGTCACGGTTTCTGGATCGTATTGATCCCGCTTTCGATTGTGTTTCTGAAAACTGATCAAAGCCGGGCCAGGTGGAATGGGCGCGATGGCCGGACGCACAATAGCCCAGAGCGTGCCTTCAAACCTGGCAAGTGAATCTTTCGAACAAGCCTGCCGGTACGCTGCTATCATTGAGGCCGCTTTGCTACGTGGATCGCGACGCCGAAAGCAGGGGCGGTGCACAGGGCGACCCGGCTATTCTGCTATTGCCCACGATTAATGTACTGTGCAATTGAAATGACTTTTACTTGGCTCAAAGTGCGCTCGATCTCGACGGCCAGGCCATCGACAAGCTCGGTGAATTCGCGCCGGCGCTCATCGCGGATCTCGCTAGGCATTTTGTCGACCGAAAGAAGTGCCTGCTCAACGCAAGCGAGGTCATCGCACATTGCGCGAAAACTCTCGTTTCGTTGGATCAACGTACGCATCTGAGCCGCATGCGTTGGAAATCGCCGGAGCGCCGCAGCCAGCCCCTCATCTTCCAACTCGAAGCCAGTCCGCTCCGTCATGGCCAAATCTCCAGTCAGGCGATGCGTCTCGTCGTAATAAGCTGCGAGGATATAATGATGCGGGTCATATTTGAGGTAACATACTTGAGATTACACGCGTGCTAACACCGTGGCCTACGCCTGCAAGGCCAATACCGCCGCATGACCGGCAGGCAAGGCGCGAGTTCCTGGCGGATTGTCGGACCGTATACAAGCTCGACCGATAGAGGCTACGTGATGCTACAGGCTGCTCCTTCGAAAACGGCCTAAGATAATGGTGATCATTGTTGGCAGCCTGCTTGGTAAAGCGCCGGGAAATTGGTAAAAATTGGAAAATTTGTGCTGCTGCGGGAGGGGTGAACGTGTTCTTAGACTACTTTGCTTTGGGTGTCCTTTTCTTCATGGTGCTCACGTTGTTTTATGGTGTCATAGCCATTCACGACATCCCTCATCTTCTGGCAAAGGCGCGGAACCACCCGCATCAGGATGCCATCCATGTGGCTGGGTGGGTCAGTCTTTTCACGCTGCACGCAAT
The DNA here is from genome assembly GCF_964252935.1 of Rhizobium sp. LjRoot98. NCBI lineage: Bacteria > Pseudomonadati > Pseudomonadota > Alphaproteobacteria > Hyphomicrobiales > Rhizobiaceae > Rhizobium > Rhizobium sp. LjRoot98. Next base: position 22,359 of record NZ_CAXUPW020000021.1, on the reverse strand, counting down.
CTGGCCGTTTCTGTTCATCTGGGCGACGATTTACCGTGAGGACCGAGGCTGGGGCATCCAGCCGAGCGGCAAGCTTCAGGCGGAAGTCGAGGCCAATGCTGAGGTTGCGGTATTGCAGGCGCGTGTTCTCGAACTGGAGCAACAACTGAAACAAGAGCCGAGGGAGGCTGTCTGATGGATCTGCTCCTCATCCTCACGTACACCGCCCTCTGCATCGCAGTATTCAAGATCTTCCGCATTCCAGTTAATCAATGGAGTGTTTCAACAGCCGTTCTGGGTGGCATCTTTCTGATCGGATCGTTGATCCTGCTGATGAGCTACAATCACCCATATTCCGGTGATGGACGTATCTACTTCACGTCTGCTCCGGTTATTCCTGCTGTGGGTGGCCTTGTCGTAGAGGTGCCGGTTCAGGCCAATACGCCCTTGAAAAAGGGCGACATCCTGTTTCGTATCGACCCACGTCCCTATCAATATGCTGTCGACCAGAAAAAAGCGGCGCTTGCTGAAGCCAAGCAAGCCGTACTTCAGCTCAAGGCATCGCTGGATGCTGCGACCGCAATTGTCGAGGGTGCCAGATCCACGCGCGATCGCTCGAAACAAAGCTATGAACGCTACCTTGATATCTACGAAAAATCGAAGGCGCGCGGTGGTGGCACAGCAGTCTCTGAACTCGACGTCGAAAATCGGCGTGGTCTTTATATGACCGAGGTCGCAGCTGTCGCCACAGCGGAAGCCCAGGCTAGCCAGGCACGGTTGGCCTACGAATCCGAGATTAACGGCGTGAACCCGGCCGTTGCCCGCTTGCAGGCAGAGCTTCTCAACGCGGAGTTCGATCTTGATCAAACGACGGTCCGCGCGCCCGGCGACGGCTACGTTACTCAGGTTTTTCTTCGTCCGGGCATGATGGCAAATCCACTGCCGTTGCGGCCGGTTATGGTTTTCATCGATAGCGAGGACCGGATGTTGGCTGCGGCTTTCGTCCAGAATTCGTTGCAGCGGGTGATCGTTGGCGATGAAGCCGAGGTGTCATTCAAAGCGGTGCCCGGCAAGATCTTCAAGGCAAAAGTCGGCGCCATCATTGATGTAATGGCCCAAGGGCAGCTCCAGCCCACCGGCGCTCTGATCGATCCACAATCGCCCGAGCGCTCGCAGGCGGGGCAAACGCTCGCTCGAATCGATATTCTCGAAGACACAAGCGCCTACCAGCTTCCGGGCGGTGTGGTCGCGGATGTCGCTGTTTACACCCATCATTGGCATCACGTTGCCATCCTTCGCAAAGTCCTCCTGCGCATGAGCGCCTGGATGAACTATGTGTTCCTCGAGCACTGACATGGGGGGCGGTTCATCAAGCCCCGCGTGTTCTGTCACGGGTTCGCTCAGCAAAGCGAGCCCGCGGCGGGCTTCGGGTATTGGTTGGATACCGAAATGAACAACGTTTCTGGCTTGCCACTCTTCAGAGGGTTCGCCGGTTACAGGCCTGAATGGGTCCGCAACGACATTTCGGCCGGGCTTTCGATCGCAGCCGTCGGGTTGCCGAGTTCGATTGCCTACCCTGCCATTGCAGGCTTGCCGCCAGAGACTGGGATTTATGCCAGTATCGTGGCAGCGATTGCCTATGCGATTTTTGGCGCTTCCCGCCGGCTGACCGTCGGTCCTGATGCCGCGTCCATGACCGTGATTGCTGCTGCCATCACCACGATCATTGCTGGCATGCCCGCTGAGGACCCGGCAGACCGGGTGACGATTGCCGGGCTCCTTGCCGTTGGCGTAGGATGCATCTGCATCGCAGCCAGTCTGCTGCGGTTAGGCGTCCTTGCTACTTTCCTGTCACGGCCCATCCTTGTCGGCTTCTTCGCTGGCATATCTGTCTCGATCCTCATCGGCCAACTTGGCCGCATGACCGGCGTAAAGATCGAGTCTGACGGATTGTTCACGCCGCTGATGGAATTCGCAAGCAAGGTGGGCTTGATCCACTGGCCGACAATCGCATTGACGGCTTTCATGTTCATCGTGCTGATTGCCGCAAAGGCTGTTCGATCTCCGGTGCCCGGTCCAGTCATTGTTGTTGTTCTCGCTGTGGTCCTGTCCTCGCTATTGGATTTCCAGTCCATGGGCATTGCCGTTGTTGGTGAAATCCCGCACGGCATCCCGAGTTTCAGCATGCCGGCTTTTTCAGGCGTGCCGCTCGACAGCCTGATCTTCGGATCGGCGGCTATATTTCTGGTGAGTTTTGGCTCTGGCATCGTTACGGCGCGTAGCTTCGGCGTGCGCACCGGCGATCCGGTCGATGCCAACCGCGAGCTTGTTGGCCTGGGCAGCGCCCAAGTGGCGTCGGGGCTTTTCGGTGCCTTTCCCATCAGTTTTTCGGATTCCCGGACAGCGATAAATCTGTCGATCGGTGGGCAGTCGCAGTTTGCGAGCCTCGTGTCTGCGGCATCCCTGATGGCGGCGCTGCTTTTCCTGAACGACGCGTTGCGCATCCTGCCGGTCGCGGCATTGGCGGCGATCCTCGTTTCCGCCGCCTTCAGTTTGATCGACGTCGGCGAGTTGCGCGCGATCTGGCGCATTAATCCCATGGAATTTGCTTTCGCCTTGATCTCTATGTGGGGCGCAATCAGCTTCGGCGTTCTCAACGGTGTTGTTATCGCCATTGCGGCAACGCTGGTTTACCTGCTGCGCGGCATGATGTTTCCGCGTGATGCCTTTCTAGGACGGATCGAAGGGCGTGACGGCTTCTACAAGCTGCATCATGTTGCCGAGGCAAAGGCGGTGCCTGGTGTCGTGGTTTGGATCCTTCAAGGCAGCCTTCTGTTTTTTAGCGCGGACTATGTGCGGGAGCGGCTGCGGGAAATTACCAGTGTGTTGCCTGCCGATACCCGCTGGTTCGTTATCGACGCGGGTGCGATCGCCCAGATGGACAGCACCGCCGCTGCGATGCTGGAAGAGGTTCGCGTCGAATTCGAAGAGCGGGGTATTCAGTTGTGTTTGGCTGAATTGCACGCGGAAGCACGATCGCTGCTCGAAAGAGCTGGGCTGATCGAACGCATCGGGGCAGCGCATATCTATGAGGACCTGGATGACGCCCTCCAGGCTTTCCACACTTTGGGCGCCGGGAAGTCAGAGCAGTTTAACGCAATCGACGGAAAGTCCTAAACCGGGGAGAAGTTGCAATGGCTAAAAAACAGAAGGGCACGCGCGAATCCACACCGTCCGAAGATAATGGCGGCAACACTGTCCGCGATTACGATGAGCAGATGGAGAAACTCGTTATCGAGCTGGCTCATTTGCAGGCGTGGGTAAAAAAGGCAGGCGCGCGTATCGTCATCATCTTCGAAGGACGCGATGCCGCCGGCAAGGGCGGCATCATCAAGCGTATTACCGAGCGTGTCAGCCCGCGTGTCTTTCGTGTCGTGGCGCTACCGGCGCCAAGCGATCGCGAAAAGACCCAAATGTATATGCAGCGCTACATTGCCGCCTTGCCAGCCGGCGGTGAGGTCGTGATTTTCGATCGCAGCTGGTACAATCGGGCGGGTGTAGATCGTGTCATGGGGTTTTGCAGCGAAAAAAAGGCGCGCCGTTTTCTGGAACTTGCGCCACGTTTTGAGGCAGCGATCGTCGAAAGCGGCACCATCCTTCTCAAGTATTTCCTGACCGTGAGCGAGGATGAACAAGAACGCCGCTTTCGTCGCCGTATCGACGATCCGGTACGCCAATGGAAGCTGAGCCCCATGGACGTTGTATCCTACCAGAAGTGGTGGGAGTATTCCCGCGCCTATGATGACATGTTGCGGATGACCGACAGCGAGCATGCGCCATGGTGGATCGTGCCCTCTGACGACAAGAAACGCGCGCGCATCAACTGCATATCGCACATCCTCCAGTCCATTCCCTACGAACGCATCAAATTCGAACCGCCGGAACTGGGGAAACGGCAAAAGCGGCCGAGTGACTACATCGAGGATACAGGTTTGCGCCGGACTGTGCCCGACGTGGCGTGAACCCGGTTGCCGCATCGTCGCCATCGTCGGCGGCGGCCACATGATTGATGGCGTTACGCACGCGAAGTTACATGTATCTACAGGTGGAATACTACCGCTTGCTGCAATGGAGGAGCAGGATCGAATGGGGGCCTGTTGGCCTGATTGCCGCTTCCTGGTCGCTGGCGCCAATGCCGGCCCGGTATCTTGCCGTCGTTCAGTACTCTTCCACAGATGCGCTGCTTCGACGTTGCCGCGAACGTGAGGATTCAAGTGATGAAATTCAGCGGACTGTCGATCGATCTTCGCTCTCTGGCTGCCACGTTTCTGGCAGCGGCGATTGGCTTCGGAGTTTGTGCATCTAACCCCGCCTTGGCGCAACAGCCTGCTTCTGCGGCGGCGGCAAATGACAACCAGGCTGATGAGACACCAGACCTGCTCTCAGAAGATGAACTCGAGGTGCTGGTGGCGCGTATCGCGCTCTATCCGGATGAACTCGTGGCGCTGATCTCCTCGGCATCGCTTTATCCGTTGCAGATCATCGAGGCGCAGCGCTTCCTTGAACAAAAGAAGAAAGACAAGGACGCAAAACCCAAGGACAGCTGGGACGACAGTATCATCTCGGTGCTCAATTATCCCGAGATCGTCTCGATGATGAGCGACGACCTCGACTGGACGCAAGCGCTCGGTAGTGCCCTTGCCTACCAGCAGAAGGATGTGTTGATAGCCATCCAGAACCTCCGCGACAAGGCCGTGGCCAATGGCGTCATCAAGACGGATGAGAAAGTGAAGGTCGAGACCCAGGGCGACAATGTCGTCATTCAGGCGGCGAACCCGGAAAAGATCTACGTTCCGAAATACGAACCGGAAATGCTCTATGAGCCAGGTTACGTGCAAGCGCCGATTACATATTATGATGAGCCCTATCCGAGCTACTATTATCCCTCGGCGCCGTATTTCGCAGCCGCCATCACCGGCGCTGCGATCTGGGCGTCCGTGATCGACTGGGACGATTGGGGAGTTTGGGGCGGCCGCTGGAATGGCGATGTCGATATCGACTGCAACAAGTGCTTCAACAACATCGATATCGACCGCGACAAGTTCAAGATGGGCGACGTCGACTGGAAAAATATCGACCGTTCGAAGATCAAGTTCGACAGGAACCAGATCGCCAATATCGACCGCAGCAAGTTCAAGAACGACTTCAAGGCGAACCGCAGCAACAATATCGCCAATCGCGCCAGGGATTCTCGCGCCGCCGGCGGGGATCGCATGGCCAACAGACCGAAGGTGACGGTCGACGACGTTCGAAAGAGCAAGGTCGATGCCAACCGCCAACGCGCTGACCGCGACCGGACTGCGAGAGCCAACGGCAACGCCGGCAACAAGGCCGGCCAAGCAGCTGCGGCCCGAAACAACAGCGGTAAGGCAGCCGCGAACCGACCCGCAGCGAACAACAAAAAGGTGTCCAACAAGCAGAGCAACGCCAACCGCAAGGTCAACAAACCGAAGCCGGGGGGGCAGGTCAACAGGAAGTCTAGCAATCGCTCGGCTGTTGGAAACGTCAGCAATAAACGTCAGACGCAGATGTCATCGCACCGTGGCCGCCAATCGATGAGCGGCGGCGGATACCGCCGACCTCAGTCGATGGGGGGACATCGCGGGGGCGGCGGGCGGCAGATTCACCGTGGTGGCGGTGGTGGACGTGGTGGCGGACGGGGCCGGTAACACAGCGATGCTGAGGAGATGACGACGATGAGACTAGCGCGTGAAGGACTGACGCTCATCACTTTCGGGGCGATTTTTCTCAATGGAACATTGTTGACAGCCCCTGTCATGGCGGCGGATCAGGATAACGACCCGCCGCTCGAAGAATATATGGCAGCGCAGAAATCAACTGGTTTTGACACGCCGGAGCAGGCCGTCGAGGCTTTCAAGTCGACCGTTAATGGCGGCGACTTCAACAAGCTGGCGCAGCTCCTGGGACTGGATGCCGCAAAAGCCAAATCCAGTGATGGCGCGAGCGACAACTACGCTGCAATTCAATCCGGTTTGAAGGAAAAACTCGTCGTCGAGGATCAGGACGGTGGCAAGATCCTGGAAATCGGAAACCAGCTTTGGCCTTTGCCTTTCCCCCTGGTGAAGACGCAGGAGGGAAAGTGGGCGTTCGACACCTATGCCGGACTTGAGGAGATCGCAAACCGCCGCGTTGGCGAGAACGAAATTTCAACCCTTGAGACAATGCGGGCCTATGTCGATGCTCAGGAAGACTACGCTTCGGAAGATCGCGATGGTGACGGCGTGCTCGAGTATGCGCAAAAGCTGATCAGCAGTGATGGACAGCATGACGGGCTTTACTGGCCTTCCGAGCAGGGGGATGGAGAGGAAAGTCCCGCCGGCCCAGCTCTCGTCGATGGCAATGCTCTTGAAAAGGCCAAGGCGGGGCTTGGCTACAACGGTTACCGATACCGGATACTCACCGGGCAGGGAGAGAATGTTGCGGGTGGAAAATTCGATTATATCATCAACGGCAACATGATTGCGGGTTTCGGATTGGTCGCGTGGCCGGTGAAATATGGGATTACCGGTGTCAAAACGTTCGTCGTTAACAAAAGCGGCATAGTTTACGAAGCGGACCTGGGAGATCAAACCGCTAGTGTCGCTGAAAAAATCCGGGCGTTTAACCCCGGAGACACCTGGGACGTCGTCAACGAGTAACAGACGGAAAATTGTAATATAATTCTCGTTGCCTACCTGCTTCTTGTTGCGTAAAGTTCTTTAGCTTTACCTAGCCGTGTTAAAATGTTCATTGAACGGGCGTTTGAGTAGGGGGCAGATGATGAGTTTTTCACTTCCGGGAACGCTTCCGGAGGACGCTTTTGTTCCTCCATTGGACCGCGAAATACGAGATCAACTTGAAAAGATTCGCGCCAGTCCGGCGTTCGATGCCCCTGACCGCGCTCAAAAATTTTTGTGCTACGTGGTCGAGGAAGCTTTGCAGGGGCGTGCAGACCGGATCAAGGCCTACTCAATTGCGCTCGAGGTCTTTGGCCGAAATGCATCCTTCGATGCCCAAAACGACCCCGTCGTTCGCATTGAAGCTGGCCGCGTGCGGCGTGCGCTCGAACATTATTATCTGCTCGCCGGTCAGAGAGATGCCGTTCTCATCACGATACCGAAAGGCGGATATGTTCCAGCATTTACGCGTTTCAATGAGACGGCACCAAATGCCGAGAGGCCGCCTCAGCAAAACCAAACTCCCACGCTCAAGACCAGTAGTGGTGTGCTGAGTCTCCTGTCCGCTGTGGTGGTGCTCCTTGTAGCGGGCGTCTGGTTATTTGATAAATCAGGGGTTCAGCTGTTCCAAACGACAAAATCGAGCGGTGGGGCTGATACCGTTCCGAAAATCCCAAGGGTTGTTGTTGCTCCATTCGAGGACATCACAGGGATGCCAAGCTCGGCCACTCTCGCGCGGGGTCTCACAGATGAGGTGACCTCCCAGATGGCCCGCTTCAAGGAAATCGTGGTCATTGCGGGGAAATCACCGACTTCTTCGCCTGAAGGTTTACCCACCAGTTCCGATCTGCCGGTCTATGGCCTGGAAGGCAGGGTCAGGTTGGATCAGGATCGGCTGCGCCTGTCTGCACGCCTGGTAAATCAGGCCGATGGCGCAATTGTCTGGACGAAGGCCTATAATGCACAACTTGGTCAGCGCGAGCTTTTTGACATCGAAACAACGATAGCGAGCGAAATAGCGACTTCGCTTGCGCAACCGTACGGAGTTATCTTTCAGGCGAATGCGTCAGAGGTCACTCAGACTTCATCGAAGGACTCCAAGGCTTTCGCGTGTACCTTGTCATACTATGGCTACCGTGCAGCCTTGAACCGGCAGACACACGCTTCAGTTCAAAATTGCCTTAAGGAGGTTGTTGCTGAATTTCCCAACTATGCGACAGCATGGGCATTGTTATCGTTCACCTACCTCGACGAATTGCGCTTCCGCTATCGGCTTAAATCGCCCAGCCCGCCGCCCATAGACCTCGCCGTTGAGGCTGCTGAAAGGGCAGTTGAGCTTGATCCCGCCAATGTACGGGCGCTTGAGGCCGAGATGCTTGCACGTTTCTTCAGTGGCGATGTCAATAATGCGCTGATTATTGGTGAGCGGGCATTCTCCATCAATCCCAACGATACCGAGTTTGCGGGCGAATACGGTTTCCGCCTCGCTCTGTCGGGCCAATGGGACCGTGGCTGCGAGTTGGTCTCCAAGAGTGTCAAACGCAATCCTGGCCCTGTAGAGTATTTTCAGTCGGCCATGGCTGTCTGCTCCTATATGCAGCAAGACTATCCCGGTGCGGAGAACTGGGCCCGGGCTTCAAATCTCCGCGACAATCCGATCTACCACCTCATATTGCTCGCCATTTATGGGCAGATGGGAGAGCTGGCACGGGCACAGGGAGAACGGGAGTGGCTCGCACGCAACGCGCCTGAATTCCTCGAGGATCCGCGCAAAGAGGTGGCCACACGTATCCTGCGCGCCGAGGATCAACAGCATTTTATAGATGGTTTGCGAAAGGCGGGCCTCGATATATCCCTGCATAACGCAACAGGGGTTGGCAAAGAGGTTGCGCAAACCCGCGTATCCCAGAACAAGGAACTGTCCCAACCCCAAGAGTGAAAAGACGCAAGCCGCCGGAGTCTGAAATATCGAGAATGCTGTGCGCTGAACACATCGGCTGCCTGTGAGGAAGCCTGTCCCCATGTTTCACCACGCGAAGACTGTCCAACCTGGCGAAAACGGCGTTATTGGGTGAGCTATTTCAAACCGCTCTACTGAAAATATGGATCAGGAGGACGACGTCGGCTGATGGGGTAACGCATGGCCGCGCACCCATGCGACCAGAAGATCATAGAAAACGCTGAGGACGATCGGGCCAAGAAAAAGGCCTATCAAACCGTAGGCGAGCGTGCCTCCGATCACGCCCATGAAGATCACCAGCATGGGGGTGGAGAGTCCCCGGGAGACGAGCAGAGGCTTCATGATGTTGTCGATGATGGCGACCGGGACCAGCAGTAAAGTGAGAGACAAGGCATAGGTAAAGTCTTGCGTTGTCCAACTCCAGATGACGACGGGGAGCAGCACCAGCGCAGGCCCGATCTGGATAATGCAGAGGATTAGGATCACGAAGGTCAGGCCTCCGGATGCCGGGACGGCGAAAAAGCGTAGCACCAGCCCTGCTAAAAACGTCTGCAGGACGGCAACGCCGATAACGCCGCTGGCAACGTTTCTTATGGTGGCACCAGCAAGGCGAACGAAGCCTAGGCCTCTTTCACCTGCGATGCGCTCGGCGAACCGGTCGCCACCAGATGCAAGCTTTGACCCATGGCCGAAGCAGAAGCCCGCAATGATGATTGAGGTCATGAAGCTGAGCAGACCCAGGCCGATGACGGCGCTTTTGCCAAGGATGAATTTCCCGGCCTGGATAAGCGCCGGCTGCAAATGATCGAGTGTTCCCGCAAGATTTGAGGCGGCAAGCACCCAGGCTGAGAAAATTCGCTCGCCAACGAGCGGCCAGTCGCGCACGAATTGAGGGGGCGCGGGAAAATGCAGCGATCCTGTCGAGAGCTTGACGATCAGCCACTGTATGGCTTCCACGAAATTCAAGGCAATGGCGGTGAGCGGGCCGATGATGATACCGAGGCAGAGAATGGTGATCAAGAATGCCGCGATGCGGCGATGGCCGCCCAGCAATGCTTGTAAGCGTTCGTAGAGCGGATAAAGAGCTACGGTGAGGATGGCTGCCCAGATTACGATCAGTATGAAGGGAGCGACGAGCGTATAGGACAAGTAGGCGAACAGGACGACCACGCCCAGGCGGACGAAATCGGTGATGCGTGTTTCAATGCTGGGACGTCCGCTGATGTCCAGCTCGGCGGACGGCGTCTGCCTGTCGTCCATGGGCAACTCTTTCGGTGAAAACCGCGTCGATTTGGATCCCGGTGCCAGAGCGTGCTGCGGCCGGGGCATGCCGGTAGCTCGAAGAATTGGCGCCGACGCACCGCGTCAGGTGACCGGTGGTTCCCAGTTGAGATAAAATCCGATGTCGCCGGGGACGCCGTTAGGGAAATTGATCACCATAGCCTTCAGACGGTAACCCTGCGGCTGCGCCACTTCCTTGAAGCGATCGAAGAGTTCCTTGGCCTTGCCTTGCAGGGTTTGGGGCCAATCGGGATCGGCGTTATTGATGGCACGGCCGCTGTCGGTACAGAAGTCGGAAGGGAAGCTATAGACCAGAGCTTCCATCTTGCCATCTTTCACTGCCCGCGAAACGACGTTGCGGATGATTGAACGTTCCTGTTCGCCGACATGCTTGTTGAAGAACTCATCGGTGAATTTCGAGAGTTGTTCACGCTTGAGGTCCCTGATTTTGTCCTCTCGCTCCATCTCGTTAAGCTGCTTCTCAAGCATCTCCCTGCGCAGTTCGTCCGCGCTGGGAACGGGGGCGTTCGGATCGAGAGGGTTTTGCGGCATGTCAGCGGCTCCGGATTGTTGGTAGCCTCAGAATAAGCTCTGATAGAGCACGCCAGAAGTAACATACGGGAACATCCCTAGTATTGGTTATCCGCCCTGGTGGCGGGTTGCCGCAAAGCTTGCGCAGAGCCTTAGCGGTTCGGCGTCGCGTATCGACCGAGCAGACCGGTTTCCCAACGTATTCTACCCCGGACTACAGCGTAACCTACTTCCATATCCGCTGCATTCAACGGATCGTCCTGCAAATTCAAAGGAACAACGCCTCCACGCTCCGCGATTGGAATGCGCTGTGCTACAAGGAGGATAAGGTTATGGCCAACGCCGGTATCTACGCCAAATTCGAAGATCTCAGCCCATTTGAAATCAAGGATGAACTCATCCGTTTGGCGCAAGCTGACAAAGCCGGGCGCACGTATCTGAACGCCGGGCGCGGAAACCCGAACTGGGTCGCAACGCGGGCGCGCGAGGCATTCTTTCTGCTAGGGCAATTCGCGCTCACAGAATCCAAACGGGTTTTCCACGATGAAACAGCCGGCCTTGCCGGCATGCCTCCGACAGACGGGTGCCACAGCCGTCTGAAAGCCTGGGTGCAAAAGCGCAAGGGCGATCCCGACACGCCCGGCGCCGAGACGCTGGAGGCGGTCGTGGATTTTGCAATCCAGAAATTCGCCTTCGAACCCGACAAGTTCGTCAATGAGTTGACCGATTCAATTATCGGCGACCACTATCCCGTACCTGACCGTTCCCTGGTGCACAACGAAGCCATTACCCACGAGTATCTGATGTGGGCCATGTGCGCGGGCCATCGTCCCACTGCGAAATTCGATCTATACCCCGTCGAGGGTGGCACAGCCGCGATGTGCTATATCTTCAAGGCCCTGAAGAATGCCCGGCTGCTGAACTCTGGCGATACGATCGCGATGGTCACGCCGATCTTTACGCCCTATCTGGAGATGCCGCATCTGGAAGATTATGCGCTGAAGCAGATACACATTTCGGCCGATGCCGAGGATCGTTTCCAGCTGACGGATGATGATCTGAAGCCGCTTGAGGACAAGACGGTCAAGGCCCTTTTCATCGTCAATCCCGGGAATCCATCGGCCGTGGCCATGGATCCCGAGACGATGGATCGTCTGGTCAAGTTCGTGAAGACGAAACGTCCAGATTTGATGGTGCTGACGGATGATGTTTACGGCACCTTCGTGCCGAATTTCGAATCTGTGATGGGCCACCTGCCACACAACACCATTGGCGTCTATTCCTACTCCAAATACTTCGGCTGCACGGGTTGGCGTCTCGGGGTCGTTGCCGTGGCCCAGGACAACATCTTCGACAAGATGATCCGTAATCATCCGGAAGCCACGCAGAAAATCCTCGACAAGCGCTATCAGGCGCTGACGCTGACGCCTCGAGACCTGAAGTTCATTGATCGCATCGTTGCCGACAGCCGCGATGTGGCACTCAATCACACTGCGGGTCTTTCGCTTCCGCAGCAGGTGATGATGTCACTGTTCGGCCTCGTGGAAATGATGGATGTCGACAAGATCTATCAGAAGGCGTGCATGGCCATCTGCCAACGCCGCTTCGACAGGCTGATGAACGGTATGGGAATCGAATTCCAGGCCAGGCCTTATTTCGACCGGTACTACGGCATCATCGACTATGAATTCTGGGCACGGAAGTATGTTGGCGATGAAGTCACCGATTGGGTCAAGGAGAACATCCATCCGCTGGACATCGCCTTCAAGCTCGCCGAAGACCACGGGATCGTGGTTCTCAACGGATCCGGTTTCCAGGCAGCAAACTGGTCGGTGCGGGTATCCTTCGCCAACCTGCCTGACGAAGCTTACGACGCTATCGGACGCGCAATACGGGCGGTAGCACGCGGCTATCTGCAGGCCTATCGAGCCTCCAAGGGAGAGATGGCGCAACCTTGATAAAGGAAACCCGCTCACCTGCCGTATAGCCCTGCTCAGGAGATCATACCGTCATGTTTGAATGGTTCACCGCGACGCTTCAAAAGTACCCCGAAATTGCCCTCTTCCTGTCACTCGCGATTGGGTACTTCGTTGGCAAGTTTACCTACAAGGGGCTTGGCCTTGGAGCCGTCACCTCGACACTGCTTGCCGCCGTGGTCATCGGTCAGTTGGGAATCGTCATTTCGCCGAATGTGAAGTCGGTTTTCTTTCTGATGTTCCTGTTCGCTGTGGGATACGGGGTCGGCCCGCAATTTGTCCGCGGTATCGCTTCCGACGGTTTGCCACAAGCCGCTTTTGCCGTGGTCGTCTGCATTTACTGCCTGGCGGTTCCGGTCATCATCGCCATGCTGGCGGGTTATGATGTTGGTTCCGCTGCCGGTCTTTATGCAGGAACGCAAACGATCTCCGCCTCTATGGGCCTTGCTACGGACGCGATCAACCGCCTTGGTTTGCCAGCGGATCAGACCGCTACAACACTGAACGCGATGCCTATCGCGTATGCGGTAACCTATATATTCGGTACGGCGGGTTCGGCCGTCATCCTGGCTCTCATCGGTCCCCGGCTTCTCGGGATCGATCTCGCTGCCGCGTGTAAAGATTATGAAACTCGCCACAGTGCGGCAGCCGAATTGGGCGGGGCGGGATCGGCATGGCATCGCTTCGAGCTCAGGGCATATCGGATCAAACCCGATGGTCCCGTCGTCGGTCTCACCGCAACACAGGCTGAGGCTCTCGTGCCCAATGCACGGGTCTTCATAGAGCGATTTCGTCGAAACGGTACTATTCAGGAAGCCACTGCGGAGACAACATTGCAGGCCGGCGACGTCGTTGCCCTGGTCGGCCCCCGAGATGTCCTTGTCGACGTGCTCGGCCGTGAGGCGGAAGAGATCAATGATCCCGAACTGCTGAATGTTCCCGCCGAAGGCGTCGATGTGTATGTCACAAGCAAGGAGCTTGATGGCAAACAGCTGTCGGAGATTGCCAAACTACCGCTTGCCCGCGGTATCTTCCTGCGAAAAATCGTTCGAGGCGCGACCGCTGCGGTGATCCCGATCCTGCCCAACACGACGATCCATCGCGGCGACATCCTCACGCTTGTCGGCCGGTCGAAGGACATTGCCGCGGCGACGACAAATATCGGCTATGCTGATCGTGCGACCGACGTTGCCGATGTGGCTTTCATCGGTGCTGCGATTACCTTGGGTGCGCTGATAGGTTCGCTCGTCCTTAACATCGCCGGTGTGCCTCTGACACTGTCGACAGCAGGCGGTGCTTTGATCGCCGGTCTGGTCTTCGGCTGGCTGAGATCGGTGCATCCGACATTTGGGCGGATACCCTCATCGACCGTATGGTTCATGAATTCGGTTGGGCTGAACATCTTCATCGCAGTCGTTGGTATCAGCGCTGGACCCGGCTTCGTGGCTGGGCTCAAGGAACTCGGCGTCAGCCTCTTCTTATGGGGCGTGCTCGCCACCACGATCCCGTTGATCCTGGCAATGTACACAGGCAGGTATCTGTTCAAATTCGATCCGGCCATTTTGTTCGGGGCGTGCGCAGGTGCCCGCACCACCACGGCCGCTCTGGGCATGATCACAGATTCTGCCAAAAGCCAGGTGCCGGCTCTGGGCTATACAGTCACATACGCCATCGGCAACACACTCCTGACGATCTGGGGAATGGTGATCGTGATGCTCGTTGCCTAGCGGCCTGGCTGCAACCTTAATACCCATTGTGGCGACGACCCGTCATCGTAGAAAATAGGTGGCATGGTCAGCATCTGGACAAGTTGGGAGCATCAGATGGAAAATGAGACCACACATATCGATCAATTTCTGCTCATCCATTCAGTGCGTAACGACTGCTGGAGGGAAATCACCACGTTGGCCGATGCCTGGGCGGCTAATCGCGGCTTGCGCGCGGCGCTGGAAGCCGCGATCGCTGCTGGCGCGGCGGCAGAGGAGTATCACGCTTATCCTGGTGCACGGTTGCTCGCAGCCTTGGCAGAGCGCATTGCCGCGAATGATGCGGGTGGGGCGGCAATGCTCGCACGCCGCATTTCAAACGGGTTGCTGACGCATGCTTACCGCAAGCGTTTGAGCGAGTGGGACATTCATGAGGAACTTTCCTCCACCGAAGTGGCGGATGTCCTACCCCACGGCACGGCTGAGGCTGGCAGTCGCCGACCCTATTTCGAAGTCCTGTACGTTAATAGCCAGCCGGCGGCGCGATGGCCGGCGCTCGCGACAGAACTTCGCAAACTGCGCAGGCCTGAGGATCCGTTTGTTTACGAGCCGATTCTGGTGGGCTCCTTCGAAGACGCTTTTTGTGCCGCGGCATTGAACCCTGATATCATTTCCGTGGTTCTCGCCGAGGGGTTTCCCTATCGTTCCCGTCATGATGCGCCAATCCTTCGCTCCGTGCTCGATCCGCTGGGGGAAGAGGAGGGGCCGGACATGTCAGCCTTGCGCCTCGCACGCTCCCTCAAGCGCATCCGGCCTGAACTCGACATCTACTTACTCTCCGACCGGCAGGTCGAGAAAATTGCCAGTGACCCTGCGGCCGATGCGGTGCGCCGGGTCTTTTACGCGGTGGAGGAACCGCTGGAGATGCACCTTGCCATTCTCGAAGGTGTGCAGGCGCGTTATGAGACCCCCTTCTTTGACAACTTGAAGAAGTATGCCCGTCGGCCGATCGGCACATTTCACGCGCTGCCCATCGCCCGCGGCAAGTCGGTCTTCAAATCCGACTGGATCCGCGACATGGGCGAATTTTATGGGCTCAACCTGTTTCTGGCCGAAAGCAGTGCGACGACAGGCGGCCTCGACAGTCTCCTTGAGCCAACCGGCACTATCAAACGCTCGCAGGAAATGGCAGCGCGCGCCTTTGGCGCCGACCACGTCTTTTTCGTGACGAACGGTACGTCCACCTCCAACAAGATGGCAGTGCAGGCGCTTCTGGCACCTGGCGATATCGCCATTGTCGATCGCAACTGCCATAAATCGCACCACTACGGCATGGTGCTGACAGGCGCGCAGCCATATTACGTCGAAGCCTTCCCGATGACAGAATACTCGATGTATGGCGCCGTCCCACTCGCCACGATCAAACGCGCGCTGCTCGCCTTGAGAGCGGAGGGTCGTCTCGACCGGTTGCGGCTGCTGGATCTCACCAACTGCACCTTCGATGGACACATGTACAACGTCCGGCGGGTGATGCAGGAATGTCTCGCTATCAAGCCTGACCTGATTTTTCTGTGGGATGAAGCATGGTCCGGATTTGCCAGGTTCTCACCGTTTCTGCGTCCACGCACCGCGATGGGAGCCGCAGCGGATCTTGAGGAATGGTTGCGCGCTCCAGGCTCGATCAAGGAGTATGAACGGCAACAAGCGGAACTCGGCAAAAATCCGACGGATGATGCCCTGCTTGCCGCCCACCTGATCCCCGATCCTCGTCTGGTTCGCCTTCGCGTTTACCAGACAAACTCGACGCACAAATCCATGTCGGCGATCCGGCAAGGCTCCATGCTGCTGGTGAAAGACGTGGACTTTCACACGGTTGAAGCCCAGTTTCACGAGGCGGTGTTCACGCACGCTTCGACGAGCCCCAACCAGCAGCTGATCGGCAGTCTCGATGTTGCCCGGCGGCAAATGGAGCTCGAGGGCTATGGCTTGGTGATGAATGCGCTGGAGATTGCGCTCAAAATTCGCCGGGCGGTGAACGAACATCCGCTGATCTCGAAGTACTTCCACATTCTGGGTGCTGATGAGATGATCCCCGGCATATATCGGCAGTCCGGCTTCACGGATTATCTGGCACCTGGATCGACTTGGGCCACAGTTGTGAAGGCTATGCGTGAAGATGAGTTCTATCTTGATCCCACCCGCATGACACTGGTCTGCGGGACTGCAGGTTTTGATGGAACCCAATTCAAGGGATTGCTGGCGAATGAGTACGGCATCCAGCTGAACAAGACATCCCGCAACAGCGTGCTGCTACAATCGAATATCAACAATACGCGCAGTGATGTCGCGCATCTCGTCCGCGTTCTCGTCGAGATATGCCGCGGGATCGAGAAACGTCTGGCCGACGGCGGCGAGGGGGAACGTGCGACGTTCGCAAGGCGAGTGAAATCGCTGATGACGGACGTGCCTGATCTTCCCAACTTCAGCCACTTCCATGAGGCCTTCCGCGGCGACGCTGGCCGGACGACACCGGAGGGCGACATGCGCACCGCCTTCTTCAAAGCATATGATGCCTCGGTATGCGAATATGTGCCGCTCATCGGTGCGGAATGCGACCGGCGTTTGCGCGAAGGCCCGGAGATGGTTTCGGCAAACTTTGTCATTCCTTATCCGCCAGGCTTTCCAATCATGGTGCCGGGACAGGTCCTGACACAGGAGACGATCGACTTCATGCGCAAATTGGATGTGAAAGAAATCCATGGCTACGAAAAGGCGCGGGGACTGAAGCTGGTCAAGCCGGGTGTTGTGGCCGCGAAGGCGAAAAGATGACCAATCTTTGCTGAGAAAGCAGGCGGAGCGGGGCTGCATGCTCATCCGCGGGCTTTTTACGCGCGGGCCGGGACATCCCTTGGCAGTACCATTGCCGTTCTCGGAGACACCCCCGCTGCGCCGATCGTCAGCGGGATCGCGTGGTGGAACTGACCGTTTGACAAACTATCGGCAGCACCGGGATTGGGTGCGTCTATCGGGTTTCGGTGTCATGCTACGAGCTCGACGAGATACCCTTCTACTTCGTTCTATCGTCGTCCGTCGCATTGAGCGCCCGCACGGCCACGGCCGCCACCAAGCCTGTAAGGACAATACCGGAAAAGCCAATCAGCAGAGACAATAGGCGGGTCATGAGGTGTTTGGGCACGAAATCGCCGTAGCCAATGGTCAGTCCAGTGACGAAAGTGAAGTACAATGATTCATCTATTCGCCAATCTTCGATGTATCCAACAACTATTCCAGACCCAATGATAATAACGAGGATTCCGGAGAACAAGGGCCACAAAATGCGAATTTGCTGTAGCAGTTCGGAGAAGAAAAATCGTCTCATATTCTTCGCACTAGGCTTGGACCTTTTGCTTGCTGGCATATGCTTAAGCCCCTGAATTTCTGCATTTCACCCGCAACGGTCCCTTACCGTTGCCGAGAAATGAAACAAATGGAAAGTCGCGGTTCTACCATTCGAGTTTCGGCCCTGCAGTGCCGGTATAGTTACACTACACTATTTCGGCGTTTGCTAACCTGCCTATGCAGCGACTGGAACGATCAACAGGTGACCTCGGGCAACGGCGTGTCAACCGGCCGGACGCTGTTAAACTGATGGAGGTGCAAAGTCATGGTTCCATTGCCGAATGCCGGTCAATTGCCATTGCCGCCGGACGGGACGTTGCGCCTGGACATCATCGCGGGCCTGACCGCTGCTGCGGTTGTCTTGCCGAAAGCGATGGCATACGCAACGGTTGCGGGCTTACCGGTCAACGTCGGCCTCTACACGGCCTTCGTGCCGATGATTGTCTATGCGCTGCTGGGTAGCTCCCGGGTGCTGAGCGTCAGCTCCACGACAACCCTTGCCATTCTGACGGCAAGCCAGCTTGCCCTCGTCGTGCCGGACGGAGAGCCTGGTCAGTTGCTGACGGCGACAGCAACGTTGACTGCACTCACAGGCCTGCTCCTCATAGTGGCGGCGGCTCTCCGTTTGGGCTTTGTTGCCAACTTCATATCTTCGTCGGTCTTGACCGGCTTCAAGGCGGGGATCGGACTGGTGATCGTTCTCGATCAGCTTCCGAAACTGTTCGGCCTTCATATCGTCAAGCAGGGCTTTTTCCGCGACATCCTAAACTTCGTGCAAGATTTGCCCCATGCATCGATCGTCACGTTGGGCATTGGTGTGACCGCGCTTGCGCTCTTGTTACTGCTGGAACGGATGTGGCCCCATTCCCCCGCGCCGCTCGCCGTGCTCGGGGCAGGCATTGCTGTGTCCTGGATGGCTGGGCTTGGCGACAGCGGCGTGCCGATCGTGGGTCACATTCCTCAGGCACTACCGTCCTTGACTTTGCCAGATACCGATCTCATTTTGCAATTGCTTCCGGGTGCAAGCGGTATCGCATTGATGAGTTTCACAGAGACGATTGCCGCCGGACGGGCGTTTGCCGTGCCCGGGGATCAGCCGATCCGGCCCAACCGCGAACTGGTAGCTACAGGCCTCGCCAACCTCGGTGGCGGCTTTTTCGGCGCTATGCCGGCGGGAGGCGGCACGTCGCAGACGGCGGTGGTGCGTGCTGTGGGCGGATCTACGCAGAAAGCGTCGTTGGTCACCGCGGCGGCTTCCGCTGCGACGATGCTGGTACTTGCGCCGTTGCTCGGATTGCTGCCGCAGGCCGTGCTCGCAGCCATTGTGATCGTCTACTCCATCGGCCTTATCAACCCCGCAGAGTTCATGTCGATCCGCAAGGCCCGCCGCATGGAGTTTCGCTGGGCGTTGGCAGCTTTCTTGGGAGTGCTTTTTTTTGGTACGCTGCAAGGCATCATCGTTGCCATTATCCTTTCGCTGGTTGGTCTCGCAAGCCAGGTCGCCAATCCACGTCTCCATATCATTGGCCGCAAGCGAGGGGAGGATTTGCTGCGGCCGCTTACGGCAGAGCGCCAGGACGATGAAACCTTCGAAGGCCTTCTGATCTTGCGGCCGGAGGGACGCCTCTTCTTCTTGAATGCCCAGTTGGTCGGCGATCGTATCCGCGAACTGGTCGATCAGGAAAAGCCACGCATTTTGCTGATGGATCTCAGCCGCGTTGTGGATATCGAGTATTCGGCCCTTCAGATGATCATGGAGGGAGAGCGTAACCTTGCGGGGCAGGGTATTGAGCTATGGCTCGCGGACCTCAATCCCGAGGTGCTCGATTACGTGCGCGCATCGGGTTTTGCTGCACAGCTTGGTGCCGCACGCATGTTTTCGGGCACACGGGCAGGGATCCGCCATTACCAGAGCAGCATCGAGGCAATGCCGGCGCAACCCCTTGCCGGAGCCTGAAGTCTCGGATTTGCGCGCTGACCGGAAAACGTGAAGGGTGACATCAACCGGTGCAGCAAGATTGCAGCAACTTGCTGCTATTGGCTCGAACAAACAGCCCTGAGCCGTCATGGCCTCCACCGGAGGTGGCGGCCATGACGTATTGCTTTAACCTTCAACTCCATGGCAGCGGATGCAGCTGCCATGGAGAGTAGCTGGCGCCGGCTTACTTGCCGGATGCCATCGTGTTGTAGCTGGTGATCAGGTTGCGGTAGTCCGGAATGTGGTTAGCAAACAGCGTGCCCAAACCTTCGATGTCGTTGCGCCAGTCGCGGTGCAATTCACAGGCGACGCCGAACCAAGTCATCAATTGGACACCGGCGGCGCTCATGCGGTCCCAGGCCGAATGGCGGGTCACTTCATTGAAGGTCCCTGAGGCATCGGTGACGACAAATACGTCAAATCCTGCCTCGATGGCCGACAATGCCGGAAAAGCGACGCAGACTTCGGTAACGACGCCCGCAATAAGCAGTTGCTTCTTGCCGGTAGCCTTCACCGCCTTGACGAATTCTTCATTGTCCCAGGCGTTGATCTGGCCAGGCCGGGCAATGTACGGGGCTTCGGGGAATGTCTCCTTGAGTTCCGGCACCAATGGGCCATTGGGGCCATTTTCAAAGCTGGTCGTGAGAATTGTCGGGAGTTTGAAATATTTTGCAAGATCGGCCAACGCAAGCACGTTGTTCTTGAACTTGTCCGGATCAAAATCCCGTACCAGAGAAAGCAGGCCGGTTTGATGATCAACGAGAAGAACGGCAACGTCATCCCTGTTGAGGCGTACATATGGCTTGGTCATCGGACATTTCCTTTTCGTGGCTAAAGGTTTGGGCCGTAGCTCGTCACGTCGCGCCGTGGCGTTGAGAAGGAATATATCAACAACGAAAGACACGGAAGATTGCCAAAGGCGACGAAGCGTTCTATTCATAGGACGATGGAAGATCTGAACGACCTTTATTTTTTCGTCCAGGTGGTGGACCATGGTGGTTTTGCGCCAGCGGGACGCGCCATGGGCGTACAGAAGTCAAAACTCAGCCGTCGTATCGCTCTTCTCGAGGAGAGGCTTGGCGTCCGCCTGATCCAACGTTCATCGCGCCATTTTTCAGTCACCGATCTCGGACGCGAATACTACCACCGCTGTCTGGCGGTTCTCGTTGAGGCGGAGGCTGCAACGGCTTTCATCGCACAGCACCGCGATGAGCCACAGGGCGTGGTTCGGATCAGTTGCCCGACCGCGCTCATTTCGTTCCAATTCGGTGCGCTGTTTGCCAAATTTCTCACGACCCATCCAAAGGTCGAACTGCATCTGGAAAGCACCAACCGCCGTGTGGATGTGCTCGGCGAGCGTTTCGACGTCTGCATTCGTGTGCGCTTCCCGCCCTTGGAGCAGACCGATCTCCTGATGAGGAAACTGGACGATAGTTCACAATATCTCGTCGCGCGGCCGGGATTTCTCGAAAGACCGCTCGCAACGCCAGCCGATCTGCGGGGATTGCCCAGCATAGCATGGACCTCTGTATCCAATACTTATGAATGGCGGCTTGAAAGACGGGATGGCGAGCAGGTTGCAATTCCCCATCGCCCCCGCTTCCTGACCGATGATATGACAGCGCTGCGGGACGCGGCACTCGATGGAGCCGGGATCGTTCAACTCCCAACCATGATGATCTGGCAGGATCTTGCCGCAGGCACATTGGTGCCCGTCTTGCCAGATTGGCGCCCAGCGTCAGGCATCGTGCACGCGGTATTTCCGTCCCGGCGCGGTCTGCTGCCCTCCGTACGCACCCTCATCGATTTTCTGGCGCGAGAATGCGCCGTTCAACGGCAAACCATTGATGAGAGCCTTTTCTGACCGTAAACCACCTGGGCAACCTGAATGGCTGGTTCCGGTATCTGACGGCTTGGATTGCGGCTGAGTTTTTCACGCTCTCCTCCAGCATTTGCGGATAGATTCGTCAGGTGTGGAGCCTTGCCCGCAAAGGTTGCGGATTCCCGGCAGGCTGGTTAACACTCCAAAAGTTTAGCGTTTGATGGGACGTGCCATCAGGTCGTCCATAGGTGCGGAATTAGCAAAAAGTCCTCGATGACCGATCCAAATGCGCGGTCATTCACTCCAGGGTATCCAGACGCAAAAAAAACGGGCCAAAGCCCGTTTTCCTGTTTTGGCTTATCTCTGCTGTCTGATCAGCAGGATGCCGTGTAGCGGCGGCCATAACGGTCGCGGTAGACGCAGCGGCCCGGTTCGCTGGCATTACCGATCAAGGCACCGGCCACGCCGCCGACTGCAGCGCCGACTGCTGCCCCGCGCACATTGCCTGTTGCCACACCTCCGATGACGGCGCCGGATGCGGCGCCGATTCCGGCCCCCTTCTCGGTCTGGGTGCACGCGGCGAGCGGAAGAATGAGAACGGCTGCGAGGAGAATTTTCTTCATGACTGGTTCCTTTTCAAGGGGTGTTGATGGGCGAAAAGCGACGGTGCGGGCAGATCAGATGCGGCCCATCAATACGAGGATGAGGAGGATCACGATGACCAGCCCGAGGCCACCTGACGGTCCATATCCCCAATTGCGGCTGTGGCCCCAACTGGGTAGTGCGCCGATAAGCAAGAGCACCAGGACGATCAGGAGAATTGTACCGAGCATGTTGTTTCCTCTTCGTGTTTCTGCCGTGCCAGGCACGGGGTCTGCTGCGGTAACGCCGCTCACGGGGATTTGTTCCCGTGTGAGATTTTCATTAAAGGCCGAGTGGCAGAGTATTGCCGAGCGGCACAGTCGCGGTCCTTCCCCTTCCGCAGCTCTT
>NZ_CAXUPW020000020.1:0-45978 GCF_964252935.1 Rhizobium sp. LjRoot98 | reverse complement strand
CACCGCTGCAAAATGGCCGGAGATCCGTGCAGCGAGGTCACTGCTGGCCGAATGATCGATTGCCAGGAGAATACGCTCGAATTTTGAAAGAAAACTCTTCTCCTCAAACGCCTCCAGTTCAAGACGATCGCGCTCGTCTTCGCGCATCGGAAGTCGAGCAAGCGCCCATCGCAATGTCGGTGGCATAGCCATTGTGGTCACCACCGCCATGGCGACAATGACGGAAAACAACCTTTCGTCTAGGACCCCGACAGAAAGCCCGATGGATGCCACAATGACTTCGGTCGAACCGCGGGCATTCATACCGCATCCAAGAGCAAGCGCTTCTGCGTTCGAGAAGCGGCCGATTTTTGCTCCGGCGAATGCGCCTGCGAACTTACCGAGGCTGGCGATGAGTATAAGGCCCAGCGTCAGAAGTAGTATCGACGGATCTGTTAGGACGCTCAGGTCCGTATGCAACCCCGTGAGACCGAAAAATACTGGCATGAACAGTGCTGTCGTCATCGCCCGAAGCTGGCTGTCGATCTGCCGGGTGAGGATTGGAGACTGTCCAACCAGCACACCGGCGACGAACGCGCCAAGAACGGTGTGGACGCCGATTGCATTGGTGATGATCGCCATCGTGCCCATGATCGCGATAATCGCACTCAGGACCGGCAGGTCGCTCTTGAAGCTGTCGTTGGTCCAACGGATGATCTCGAAAACAAGACGTCGCCCGATCGTAAAGCTAAACGCCATGAATGCCAGCGTACCCAAAACACTCTTCGCCAAGATGACCAGATCTACGGAGCCATTTTGCGCCAGGCTGAAGGTGATCGCGATGATTACCCAGCCGACCGTATCGTCGATGATAGCGGATGCGACAATCAGTTGACCCACATTGCGGCGCATAAAGTCCATTTCGCGAACCACGGATGCGACAATCTTAACCGAGGAAATCGACAGCGCGGTTCCGAGAAAAAGGGACGTCACAAGTCTGGCATCGGGATCTGGCAGCAAGTTTTCCGGTAAAAGCTGACCCAATCCGAAACCCAATGCGAACGGCACCACAATACCCGTTATGGATACGCCTGCGGCAGCCTTGCGCAGTCTAACGGCGAGGCCAATGTCGGTTTCCATGCCCGCCAGGAGAAGGAGAAACAGGATACCCAACTGAGCGACTGCATCAGTCATCGCCATTTGCGTTGCTGACACAGGAAACAGATAGGCTTGGGTCTCCGGCAGGAACAACCCGAAGACTGATGGGCCGAGCAAGATACCGCCAATGATCTGCCCCATGATCGAAGGCTGGCCCATGCGGACCATGCCTTCCCCAAGCAGCCTGCCGACGACAACCAGCACCATGATCTGAATGAGAAAAAGCGCCTCAGACGGCGCCTGCGGCTTTCCTTCAGCCGCGAAGGCAAAGTTGCACGCCAGAAAAACTCCGAACGCCAGAATGGGTACAACCCACGCAGCCCGCCGACCCACCGCTACTTTGAAATTCATGGTCTAGATTAGCCCCCGTGTTGGTCTTCCGAAACGTCTCGCCAAGCGATCTCGTTCCAATCAAGCGCCAGCCCCGGATAAATAGATTGCGCGCGCTTTGTCATACTTCCCAACATTTGGTGGACTGAACAGCAGAGGAAAGCGACCGCATTTCACTCGGATCGGCGTCATGCATCGGCGTGAGGAACAATGTCGCCTTAGCGGGCTTGTTGTTTAAAGGAGAAAACCATGACTGCAGCCCAAGTGATTGCTGAAACTTACCAACCTGACGATCTCGTAAAGTACTACGGCCTCAGTCCTCAGGAGGCAATTCGGATCATCAGCCAGTTTGGAGCAGAAAAGAGCGAAATAGATCTCCTGCTTGGCCACCGAACGCAGGAAGGTTCAACGTCCATCGAGCCAAGCAATCCCGATGTTAAGGATTTCTTGTTCGATATATAGCTGGAATAAACCGAAAACAGAGATCAACCAGTAGCCTCGTTTCCTGAATGGCGAATCGAACTTCGCGCAACGAAACTGTAAGCGATGAGGAACACGGCTAGCGTCGAGGCCGCCTTGATCTCTTGTAAAGGTGCAACAGCGTGCCGGGAATCCACAGGAGAAGCCCCAAAATAAACCCCGCCACCAAAAGTGGCCAAAAAAACGCGAGAAGGAGCTGCCACGATTTCTGATAGCTTTGCTCCGCAGACCTTTCGGTGATACCTCGAATAACTGATATCGACAGTGCACCCGCAAGCCATATAACCACGTAAAATTCAATGGTCATGAGCGGTCTGCAGAGCGGCAGTGGCAGCTGTCATCAAGAACATAGCGATTGCTCCGGTCTTGATTCCAGGACACCGAAGTGATGAAGCCCTTCGATGACGCCGCGCGCTTCCTCAGCCGACGCACAAAAAATACGGGGATTTTTTTGCGCCATTATCTTCAAGTTGTCGCGTGCATTGGAAACGACTATTCCTCTAATCCCCGGCAATTCGAGCATGCCACGGTCGTTATTGGTATCACCGGCGACCAGCACTTCGTCGAGGTCAACGTGAAGCCGACGGCAAAGCCAAACGAGCGCTGTCCCCTTGTCGACACCCAATGGCAGGACATCGAGATCGCGATTGCTTGAATATACGAGCTTTACGCGAAGGCCCGCGGCCGACAAAGTCGTTTCAATGTTGTGCAACTCATTCTGCTGGGCGTTTTGCAGATACCAACTCGACTTGTATTCGGATTGATGCTCGATCGGCTGTAATTCGGCCCGAGGCTCGGTGGATTTTAGAAGATCCTCGATCGCAGCCCAGTCAAATCCGGTCGAGAAAGACTTCGTGTAATCGTTTCCATCCCCAAGGCAGCTAAAGCGGAGCAACATCGTTCCCACGCCGCCGATAAGTACCTCGGCCGGCGGGAGATTGGTTGCGGGCAGAAGCCTGCGGATATCATCGAGA
This sequence comes from Rhizobium sp. LjRoot98, assembly GCF_964252935.1. Taxonomy (NCBI): domain Bacteria; kingdom Pseudomonadati; phylum Pseudomonadota; class Alphaproteobacteria; order Hyphomicrobiales; family Rhizobiaceae; genus Rhizobium; species Rhizobium sp. LjRoot98. The sequence continues at coordinate 43,057 of NZ_CAXUPW020000020.1, read as the reverse complement.
AGTCTTCCGCTATTGTAAACGAGCAGCGGCCTGCGGGTCTCCTCGATGCTGGTCCAAGCCTCGAAAAAACACGCCTCTGCCTCCCGATCTCCAACCAGTGTCCCATCAAGATCGGCGGCAAACAATCTCACCTTCGTCAACTCCTGTCGTTTCATTGTTGGCCCCTTCGTTGCTTTGTGCAAAGCTGGTAAAGTCCGTCTCTTGCCGGTCACGAGGAACTGCTTCGCAAGCCCTGCCAATACACAACGTTGACGTGGGGCCAAATCACGGTGATCCCTTGATGCAGGCCCGATCTATCTTGCATTCTGTTACCGTCCCGGTTCCGACTGGCGATAACCAAATTTACCTTCCGACTTGGCAAAAAGGGAAATTCTTTCCGACGAATATTGAAAAACGTCCGCTGACCCCGACGCAAAGGCTTAAAGTTTAGTAACTTCGCCCGCCGCCAGATTACGGCATAAATGTGTTGACGTCTTGTTTTTATTTCTTTTTGAGAGCATCGGTTGGGTGCAGGCTGATAGATCGGCATGGATACACTCAGCCGTTCGCGATATCTCTTGAAGTTGTTTTCCATTTCGCGCCAAGCGGTCAAGTTGAGCGCTGACTTCTCTTCTTAGGTCGGATTTTGCAATCCGACCTAGGCGGTGTGGACGGATTGCCGCATGTTTAATTTCTGCGATTCCCAAATCAGTATTTGAATGATTCATGGGTTGCCGGTTTCAGAGGAGATCGGCGATGCTGACGAAGATGACAGAAGCGGACTGGGCGGTCGCACTTGAGGTTTTCCGCGCCTCGCTTCCGCGGCGGGGCGACAAGGGTCGAGATGACCGGCTGTTTTTGGAGGCCCTGCATTATTTCGCCGTCAACAATATCACCTGGCGCGGCTTACCGGAGCGCTATGGACATTGGAACAGTGTCTGGAAACGCTTTTCCCGATTGAGCAAGTCAGGCGTATTTGAGATTTTCTTCGAGCACCTTGCCAGTCTGACCACGTCGGCCGATCTGGTTCAGATGTTCGATAGCACCGTAGTGCGCGCGCATGTTTCGGCAGCAGGCGCAAAAGGGGGCAATATGGCCAAGCGCTTGGCCGCTCGCGAGGCGGCTTCTCGACCAAAATCCACCTGAAGACCGATTTCGACGGATATCCCATCGCCTTCGATCTAACCGGGGGCGAAAAAGGTGACGCTCCGCACTTTCCAATCCTGCTTGGCCTTGGCCCTGATGTAGATCCCCGCGCCGCCATGGGCGACAAGGGCTATGACAGCAAGGCTAACCGGCAGGCCGCAAGAAGGCGGGGTGTGGTTCCCGTCATTCCTTATCGTTCAACGGCAAAATCAAAGCCGACGTTCTTTCCCAAAGCGCTCTACAAAGGTCGCGCCCGCATCGAGCAAGCAGTCGGAAAACTCAAACGCTTCAAGCGCGTCGCGCTACGATGCGAGAAGACCAAACAAAATTTCGCCTCCATCGTCGCAATCGCCGCAGGCTTCATCTTGATCAAATCCGTCCACACTGCCTAGATCAATCGGTTCACCTTCGGGGATGGCGGCTTCTTGGATCGGGAGTCTGCTGGTGCGCCTGACCGCCCAGCGTGATGATGAACGGTGGCATGTTCGGGCGCATTTGAAGTGACATCGAAACTCCTCAGCAGAAGGTGGATACGCCGGACATCTCCGGGCGGTACGCCGGGATTTTCGAAGCCACAACGACTGCGACTGGTTTTCCCTATGTCTTCATTTTTTCGCCTTGGCGCGAAGTTGGTTCAGCATTATGTTGGCGAGGCCGTTGAACTGCCCCTGCGGATATTTGGCCAAATAGGCTTCGATCATTTCCGAATTGGCTGTGTCTCGCACGGTCTCCCAGAAAGCGACTTCGATGCCGGGATCGGGTTCGCCAGTTCCACCGTTTTCCACGCGCCCCCTGGCCAATTCGGCAAACTGTCCCGCCGGAAAACGCTTCAAATAGAGACGGTATTCGGCCGGATCGTCACTCTCCTGTACCGATTCCCAGTACGAGACCTCGACACGCCGGCCCTCGTCGTCACTGTCGCGGTCCGGCGTCAGTGACTGCTCGACGGAAGAGGAATTCTCCGGCGTACTACGCCGAGAATGCTATCGCCAAAGCACTGCCGAAGGTGTCAAAGGCGGTAAAAAATCCTGACTTCAAGAAGGCCATCGACCACCACCTGGAAGAAACTAAAGGCCAGATCAAAACTCTGGATAAGGTTTTCAAGACCATTGGCGTGAAGCCCGAAGGCGTAAAATGCGATGCCACCGACGGTTTGCTGAAGGAAGCCGAAGGCCTGATCGAAGAGGCAAAGGGTGTTGCTCTCGACGCCGGCCTGCTCGCAGCTTGTCAGGCAGTCGAACACTATGAAATCGCGCGTTACGGATCACTTCGGGAATGGGCGAAGGTGCTGGGTAACGAGGAAGCACATGTGTTCCTCAGTGAAATTCTCGACCAGGAAAAAGCTGCGAACAGCAAGATGACAAACCTCGCAGTCACAGCCATCAATAAATAACGTAGCTGAAAAGCGCTATATAAACAGCCTCGTCACCTTTACTGGTGCCGGGGTTTAGCGAGCCAGATAGCCCTTCATTTTGTCGGCCTCACCAGCGAAACGACGCGAGGTTTGGATGGAGCATCCAGCCACTCGATCCATTTGTTTCTTTCCTCGACCGTGTCGAAGAACCGCCAGCGCTTGTACTCCTCCTCGGTGGCCTCCAGCATCTCGCCAATCGACACTAGTTCCAAGGGGAGCGGTACCTTGTTGCCGTCAAAGCGGATAAAGTAAACCCCCTCCGCAGCGAGGCGAACAACTTGCCCCGTACCATAGCTTCCATCGGCGTCATCAACCGTGAAGTGCATACCAGTCAAGGTGTCGATTACTGTTTTGCTCATAAGGTTACCTCAACCTGTCTGGAGGAACAGCTTTTGCTCCGCCCCCAAGGTGCTAACAGCGCTACCGTTTGCTCAAGGGTTTTTAACTCGGCCAAGGTATTTTGGGGCAAAGTATGATGAAGGTCGGCGCGGCAATGATGCCGCCCGATGCGCAGTTCTTGTCCACAGGCATCTTGAACGACATGTTCCCCAACTTTACGGTAACGCTTCTGCAGTTTGCCTCCGCGCTCAGCGTGTCGCCAAGAAGCTCCACTTTTGTTTGGCGAATGCACTCTTGGAGCGAACCGTGGCTGCGTAGGCGGGGTAATCTCGGCACGTAGAGATGAAAGCGAAGTACCGCATCGCCTTGAACGGAATCAAACCGATTGACTCCATTCTTTGGTTAAGTCTTTGATTTTTCACCTGCGCCACACCGGTACGCCGCACTGAATTATGGAACTATAGCTAGCGAGCTGTTAGTCGTGTCCGCCAAGGTCCTGCACTTTATCCGCTAAGTCACGGTTCGGGAGAATTGCTGCGATGGAGCTTCACCCCATGCTGGATTGCTCGAAGCTGTTGTGCCAACATTTCTTTTTAGAGGCGACATCAATCGCGCGAGGCAAGGCAAGGGTCAAGCAAAACATGCTTGCTATCTTGAATCGCCATGCCACCGCGGACGGTCACGACCTCGCCGACACGCATTCCGTTGTCAGAATACGTCACACACAACACACGGATGCCCGGCAAAGAGCAGATGCCGATATACCAGAGCACTCCGTCTGTATCCACGATCGTCAAAGGTCCGGTTGCCCACAGATCGACCCGTTGATAACTTTCAGCCTGAAAATTCAGAATTGTTCCGCTTAAATTCGCGCAAGTCGCAATTTCCTGGGGTGTCCCTTCTGGATATGTCAGACCAGGTCTACCGGGGTAAAGATCGTCTTGGGCCACGGCCAGTGATGCGCAAGACAACAGGGCGACGACATGTAAAACCAGGCGTTCCATACTTTATCCTCTCATGGACAATTACGTGAGATCGGCCGTGAATGCGAGAGTTCAGGGCCGTTAGAAAGATTGGTCGGGAGGCTCATTAAATGAGGGAAGCTCCCCGAGCATTGGAAGAATGCGGCTAAAAACCGCGCTGCCAGTTGGCACGGCGTTCCACCCGGATGTGCGAAAACCATAGGTTTCCGGCAGCCCCTTTGGCTCGTCCAGAAGTGTCAGCACAAGAAATCTGGGGGCGTCGGCAGGCACCACTCCCATAAAGGAGGTGATGTTCAGTGTCTTTGAATACCTGCCGTCGACGACTTTCTCTGCCGTGCCGGTCTTACCGCCTATCAGGTATCCGGATACCCTACCGTTTCGAGCGGAGCCTACGTCGGCATTCAGCTTGAAAAGGTAGCGCATGGCCTTCGTCGTTCCAGCCTTGACAAGGTCCGTGCCGAGGAGACGGGGAGCCAGGGCTGACATCTTGATGAAAGTGGGTCGGATGAGCTTTCCACCGTTGACCAGGGCAGCGACGCCGACACTCGCCTGTAGCGGTGTGACCGCAATACCGTGACCGAAAGAGGCGGTCGCCGTTTCGATGTCGTTCCAGCGCTTCGGAAGGATCGGAGTGGCTGTTTCCGGCAGTTCCGTCCGAAGGGTTTCCATCTGTCCAAATTGCTGCAGAAAGCGCCGGTGAGTTTCTCTCCCGATGTCCAGGGCCATCTTCGCCATCGAGATGTTCGACGAGTAGATGAATGCCTCTGGAAGAGACAAGGGCCTGTACTTGCCTTGGAAGTCGTGAATCCGCGCGCGACCGAAAGCGAGTGGCTTACTGGCATCAATCACCGAATGGATCGAGTATCGGCCAGAGTCGATCGCCATGGCGGTGGTCAGCGCTTTGAACGTTGAACCCATTTCAAAATTTGCCGCGGCAACTCGATTGATGCGATCGGGCTTAAGCGCCGCCGAGGGAGCGTTCGGGTCGAAGTCGGGCAAGGATGCGAGGGCAAAAACCTCTCCGGTCTCGACCTGAAGCACGAGCCCCGCCGCCGCCTTGGCTGAATATTTCTCGATCGCCTTTTTCAATTCGGACTCGAGTGCATGCTGCACGCGGATATCGATCGTGGTAACAACGGGCTCCAACGCATCAGCCGAGGTGTCCATGCCGCTTGAACGAAGGTCCGCCAGTCCTTCTGTCTCCATCCACTTCTCAAGCCCCGAGATACCAATGTTATCAACATTCACGGCGCCAAGCACATGTGCTGCCAGTGCTCCGTTGGGGTAGAACCGCTTTGTCTCACTCCGGAAACTGACCGCTGGGACGCCGGCGTCCCACAACGCCTGTTCTTCGAGCGGCGTTATCTGCCGCTTGATCCAAGCAAAGTGCGCTCTTGTGGCAAGTTTGTCATAGAGCTGACGATGGTCGAGGTCCGGGAACACGGAGGTGATGCGCTCGACTGCGTCGTCGATATCGACGATCAGCCTCGGTATTGCGAAAGCGCTGGTGATCGGGAGATCCATCGCCAAGATCGCACCATTTCTGTCCACAATTGCGGGACGGCTGTTCGCGACAACCTTCGGCACAGTGGCTAACAAGGGAGGCTCCAGGAGGCCGAGGAAGGTGAGACGTGCAAGCATGAGTAGAAAGAGGCCCAGGAATGCCGCCATGATCAGCAGGAGCCTGCGATTTCGGCTCTGGCCGCTCGACTGCTGCCTTGATCGCAAGGTGCGGCGCATCTCAATACAGACCGCCGGTGCTGCGCATCAGCCGATCAAGCAACTCATCATCAAATTCTCCTGACGACGAACCGACTATGGGGTCTGCCGTATCAGCAATCACGCCGCACGGGGCCACGCAGGGGCCTGTTCCCGGCTTGAAGGCTTCCAAAACCGAGTCCGATTGCTCTTCTGTGGCCGTTCCGTTTCGCCGGTCGATACGGTGAAGGATCATGCCGTCCGGCCGATGGAACGTGCCTGTCTTCCAGCCAGCGAGCGCTGTTTTCATGTACTCGATGAATACAGGCGCAGCCAGCCCCCCTCCAGTCTCGCCCGAGCCCATAGGGGTCGGCGTATCGTAGCCCATGAAGACACCGGTCACAAAATCCGGCGTATAGCCGACGAACCAGACATCCTTTTCATCGTTTGTCGTCCCCGTCTTTCCCGCGAGCGGTACCCCGAGGACGTTAACGCTCCTCGCTGTGCCACGCTGGACCACGCCCTGCAGCATCGAGGTGATCTGGTAGGCGGTCATCGGGTCGAGCACATAGTCCTTGTCGTCAACCACAGTGGGTTCCGGCTGCCCATTCCAACGCGCAGCGTTGCAGCCATCGCAGCGTCTTTCGTCCTGCTTGAAAATCGTCTGTCCGTCGCGACTTTGAATCCGGTCGACGAACGATGGAAGCACCTCGCGGCCACCGTTGGCGAAGACGGCATAAGCCGCTACCAACCGCATCAGTGTGGTTTCACCCGCGCCAAGTGACATCGGAAGATATTCTTTCAGATCATCATAGAGGCCAAAGCGCTCGCCATAGTGCGCCACGACATCCATTCCCACAGCGCGCGCAAGTCGTACCGTCATCTGATTGCGACTGTTTTCCAATCCGGTCCTGAGCGTAGATGCACCGCCTGAACGGCCATCATAATTTTTGGGCCGCCACATTCTGCCCGCGCCGTCGGAAATGGCTAAGGGTGCATCGAGCACCAAGGTCGCGGGGGTGTAACCAGCGTCAAGCGCAGCCGCGTAGACAAACGGTTTGAACGATGAGCCTGGCTGACGGAAAGCCTGGGTCGCGCGGTTGAATTGTGATTGAGAATAAGAGAAGCCACCGGCCATCGCCACGATCCGACCGGTCCTTGCCTCCATGGAGACCAGCGCACCTTGAACCTGTGGCGGCTGGCGTACGCGATATCCCTCTTCAGTCTTCTCGACATAGACGACATCGCCCACCGAAAAGACGTCGGACGCGTCCTTGGCACATCGTCTTTTGCCTTTCTGCCGGGTGCAAAGAGCCCAACCGAGCGATTTCAGATCTATCTCGATTGGAGCTTCATTGCTGACATCCGGAGTTAAAACCACACCCTTCGCATGGACCCGTGTCACCAGGGACAGGCGCCACTCGGGCACATCAACCAGAGGCGCAATCGTTCTTGAGGCGGACGGCCAGTTGGCGTTGTTCGCCAGATGGATCAGCGGTCCACGATAGCCCTTGGCCTGATCGTACTCAACGAGACCTCTTTGCAACGCACTCATCGCCGCACGTTGAAGCGCGGGGTTCAAGCTTGTCCGAACGCTGAACCCCGCGCGATAAAGTTCAACCTCGCCATACTTCGCCAGCAGGAACCTGCGCACCTCCTCCGTGAAGTATTCCGCTTTTTCAACTGTGGGGAGATTTTCGCTGAGAACGACCTCCAACGGCTCCGCCATGGCCCGAAGCGCGTCCGCTTTGGTAATAAAGCTGTTCGCCAACATCTGCTCTATCACCCAGTTCCGACGTGCAATTGCTCGGTCTCGGGCCTTGACCGGATGGTAGTTGTTCGGTCCCTTCGGGAGCGCCGCCAGATAAGCGGCCTCAGCGATGTCGAGTTCGGCCACGCCCTTGCCGAAGTAGCTCAACGCCGCCTGTGCCACCCCATAGCTTCCGGCGCCCAAGTAGATATCGTTGAGGTAGAGTTCGAGCAGTTGATCCTTGGTGAAGGCTTGGCTCATGCGAACAGCCAGCAGCACTTCCTTCAGCTTGCGCTCAAGCGTCCGGTCATTCGTCAGCAGGAAGTTCTTGGCTATCTGCTGTGTGATCGTCGAGGCCCCGATGAGGCGATCACCGCTCAAGCTATTTTCGATGTTCGACAGGAAGGCCTGTCCAATGCTGAGTGGATCGACACCCGAATGACTGTAAAAGTTCTTGTCCTCGGCAGCGAGAAATGCGCCTCTCACACGCAGCGGCACAGCCTCGATCGGCATGAAAAGACGCTTCTGGTGGGCAAATTCCGCCAGAATTGTTCCATCCCCAGCGTAGAGCCGTGAGGTGACGGAGGGATGCCAGTTGGCAAGCATCGTATGGTCGGGAAGCTCGGCGCTAAAATTCGCGATCAAGACGTAAAGCATCACTGCAAGCACGAGCCCGAGATTGATTGCGGCACTCAAAATTCCTCCCAGAAGCTTCATTCCGTACTCCATCTACATCCGGCCCGCTCTCCATGAGCCAAGTCATGGGACAGCCGAAAGCAAGCCTCTCTTCTCGTGAGAAGCCCGATTTTTCTTGGCGACCTGATCGTTCCGCCGAGTTCTTGTTGCGACCGGCTATTTCAATGATGGTGTGATATAGGGGTTGATACCTCCGCACAAACGACGTTATTTAGGATCAGATACAAATTTAATTTGGGTCACCATGGTCCGTCCGCATCTGCCACTCAACGCGCTTCGCGCCTTCGAAGCATCCGCAAGGCATTTGAGTTTTACCCGGGCGGCGATTGAGCTCTCGGTAACGCAGGCTGCCGTCAGCCATCAGGTCAAGATTCTCGAAGACCGCTTGAAAGTCAGCCTCTTCAAGCGCATCTCGAGAGGTCTGATGGTAACCGCAGAAGGCGAGGCGCTTCTGCCAGTGGTGCGCGATTCATTCGACCGCATGGCCGATATGCTCGAGCGCTTCGAGGGCGGTTACGTGCGGGAGGTCCTCACCGTCGGCGTCATCGGAACATTCGCGGTAGGTTGGCTATTGCCACGTCTTGCTGACTTTCAACTACACCACCCGCAGATCGAACTGCGACTATCCACCAACAACAATCGCGTGGACATCGCAGCTGAGGGCTTGGATTTCGCGATCAGGTTCGGGAGCGGCGCCTGGCACAATATCGAAGCCGAACACCTGTTTGATGCACCGCTCTCTGCGATCTGCATTCCTGAAATGGCAAAGAAACTGAAACGCCCGGAAGACCTTTTCAGGAATGTTCTTCTGAGGTCCTATCGCGCAGATGAGTGGACCGGATGGTTTGCAGCGGCCGGCGTGACTGGAGAGCCGCCGATCGCAAGCGGCATAATGTTCGACTCGTCCCTCGCCATGATCGAGGCGGCACTGCAAGGCGCAGGCGTCGCACTCGCGCCGCCACTGATGTTCCAGCGGCAACTGACAATGGGTTCGCTGCAGCAGCCTTTCGATGTTTTCGTGTCGCGTGGGAGCTATTGGCTCACATCGCAAAAATCCCGGAGCGGAACGCCTGCAATGTCAGCGTTCAGGAAGTGGCTCCTGGACGCGGCGATCCCCCTCGCGACGCAATCAACCGGAAAGCAACGCGCTAAAACGGGTTTGAGCTAGGCATTAAAAAAATTGGGGGTTGTCGTCAGCGGACGTCGGCTCCCCTTTTTCCGACCTGGCCTCTCCGGCACCGGAAGTACGGGCCGTTTTCAGGTTACCAGAACTGTGGGACTTCTATTGCATAGCCCTATCGTCGGCCGAGCGTGTTGACAGCGAGGACCCCGCCCAGAGCCAATGCGCCACCGAGAAGCGTTCTGGTTTCAGGCGTCTCGCCGAGGCCGGCCCAAGCGAAAAACATGGCACATGGCGGAATGAGATAGAGAAACTGGCCGGCTCGCGCCGCACCAAAATGTTTGAGCGCATATGTCCAGCACGACTGACCGATGGCCGCCGGCGCGACGGCAAGAAAAACAACCGCGCCAACAGTTGCCTGTGAGGCGGCGGCAAGCTGCTCGAGCCCTGCGGGAAGCCATGGGCACAGCGCAACGGTTCCAGCAAGTACAACCGCAGCCGTTACGGACAGAGGGTTGTGGCGAGCGAGGAGCGGCCGTTGCAGAACCGAATAGGTTGCCGCACTCGCCGCTGCCCCCACAATCAGTATCGTTCCCGCGCCAAACACCAGACCTCCGGGCTGGCCCGAAGCGATGACGGCAACACCAGAGAGTGCAAGGAGTGCGCCGCACCAGGCCCAGGCATTGAACCGCTCTTTCAGGAAAACAACCGCGAGCCCAACCATGAAGAGGGGCTGTGTGTTGACGATAAAGCTGGCCGCCCCCGCAGAGACCGAAGCCTGCCCCAGGTTCAAGAGCATGTTGTATGCGGCAATGCCGAGCACGCCGCATATCAGAATCACAAAGAGGTCGCGCGTGGGAAAACGGAACTGGCGCTGCCACAGCAGCCATCCGAGAGCGAGGAACGAAGCGAGCGCAAAACGGACACTCGCCATGGGGAGAGGTTCCAACTCGCGCAGCGAAATGCCGATGGCCGCGAACGAGGCCGACCAACTGATAATCGTTCCAGCGACCGCGAGGGCGGGTAAGAGTGTTGTCTGGGTGGGAAGCTTTATTGTCTGGGTCATGACCGAGTTTTGCCACATCGGATGCTGTTGACATATGGCGCACATCGATATTCTGTTGTGCGCATGGATCACAGCTTGCCAAGCCTCGACGCTTTCGCAGCCGTACTGCACGCGGCCGAAACGGGATCATTCTCCGCTGCTGCCAATGCGCTCGACATCACCCATGGGGCGATCAGTCGCCGGATCGCCCTCGTGGAGGCTTGGGCCGGCTTCCGGATCTTCGAGCGGCACGGACGCGGCGTGCGGCTGACGGAAGCGGGGCAAGACATCGCCGCACAGGTGGAAACCCTTCTTCTCCAGTTTCGCGACATCGGACTTGCGGGGCCGCGCGGCGCAGACATGCCAATTGTGCGGACTGGGGTCATCAACTCCTTCGCGCGGCTTTGGATGATACCAAATTTGATGCGGCTCGAAGGCGACCCCAAGGACCTGCACATCCTTCTCGACATCGATTCACGGCTGATGCCCTTGGCAACCGACCGTATCGCAATCCGCTACGGAGCTGGCCCCTGGCCCGCGAGCCGGTCAATCCCACTCGCGCGAGAGATGTTCAGGCCCTACGCCTCGGCGGGCCTCGCCGCAACGTTACCCGCAGATCTAAATCCCAAAACCATCCTATCCTACCCTTTGATCCATGACCAGTATGATGACGGCTGGCCAATGTGGCTGGATTTGCCGCGCCTGGCGGTCCGTCCTCTGGACAGACACCTGCCCGGCTACGATCTGACATTGCTTGCTGCGGCCGAGGGATTGGGTATTGCTTTGGTGCGCGCACCTTACGGCGATCACGCGTGCAGAAGGCTTGGCCTTCTACCCGTCGCAGAACGCAGGGTCGTGAATCCCAAGATGTTTCACATCGTGGTGCACAATGGGCGCTTGTCCACAGCCACTCAGAGACTAGCCGACCGCATCGAAAAATTGTTTTCCGCCGACGCCAGTGTTCGAGAGGCGACGTTCAGGTGAATCCACCTGGCCAGAGTGCAAAACCCGATTTTCATGAGGGATGTAGTTATGAGTGATCTGTGCTCTGAGAGCGGCGGTGAGAAAGTCTGCCAGGGTAGAGGCGGGATAGTCCTGCTGCGCTGGAATAAAACCCAGCCACCTATATACCCTTCTGCGACGAATGCAGGAGGGCCCGGGATCTACACCGTGGAACGTTATCTGAAGGTGCGACTGGCTTTCTCGGAAAGGATGAGCCGGCGTCATCCTGGGCAAGGGCTGCCAGGCCTTCTATTCCTTTGCGCATGTCCGTGATCTCACACGCAAGATAGACCCGAACGCCGGTCCCAGGCCCGATCATGCTGCTTCCACCGCCCGAATAAGCTGCGTCAGTGCGGCCGTATCGACCGCGCTGCCGAAGCGAAGGATGCGACCGCGGCTCAATCGCAATTCGATCATCCCGGAGCGGCTCTCCCTGCATTCCTGAACATCGGTCTGTACAGAATTCATATCGATGGGAACAAACAATGCATTCGCAGACGCCGACAGCAGCCCCTTCTTTTTGAGTTCGCCACGCCAGGTGTAGATCTGCTGACGCGTTACATCGTACCGGTGAGCAACCTCTGTGATCGTGGCTCCCGCAACCCCAACCGACATGACAATCGCGAGCTTCTCATCATCGCGCCATCGACGCCGCCGCTCTTGCCCAAGAATTTCAACCCGCATCGCAATCCCCGCATAAGACACGTCGCTAACGACGTCGTTACACACGTGTCTTAGGCTATCAGGGCGTTAAGCGGCAGGCGGTGCCATTCGGGCGGTTACGATATTGCGGCAGGCAGTGTTTTAGATGTCGGATGACGCGGCCGCCGCTAGACTTCGATCCCGGTGAGCAAAGGCAATGCCGGCGCCGTGCCGCTATCGGCCGGCTGGGTCTTGGGCCTGCGCACGGAGGACTTACTCTTCCTCGCTTTCGACGGCGGGTCGTCAGGCGCTGTCAGTTCGAGTTGCTCGACGCCCGGCGACAAGGTCTCGGCAGCCGACTGCACCCTGTCGGTGTTAAGAGATGTGGGCGCCGGCTCCGTCACGGCGTGCTCCGTTGACACGACAACAGTCCGTGGTTTCGGGCTGGGGGATTTTGGGACTGCCCGTTGCAGCGGGACGTCGGGCTCGACATAGCGGGATTAGCGAATCATCGGCTGTGAGCCTCCATAATGTTCACTAATCGTTCTCATTTGAAGACGAGAGTGTCAACGCGATAAGTTGGGTCAATGACCGGCGAGCAATCGCTCCTGCGCTATCTTTCGACAGCGGGAGGGACTCTAAGCCCGCAGCCAAACAAGCCGCACTGGCTTCTCCGCACTCGTTGGACCACTATGGACGAAGATACTCAATCGTTGGGGGCCAGCATGTCGTCAAGTTTCGTTCGCCAGCGCCGGGTATTTTTTCTGCTTGCCGCTACGTCGGCCATTGTTGCCTTCACCGTTCCGAGTGTTCAGGCGGCCGACAGCGAGTGTAGCGCTCGAGGCGCCGACACCGTCAGGCAAGCTTACCCCGCGGCGAAACAAGTTTCCGAACGGGAAATCAAGCTTGGAGTCCAGACCATCGGGCTACCGGCAGATGTGGGCGACAATCCTCATGAACTGATCTGCAAGACGTGGCCCGCCCGCCCCGAGCTCACGCTTTTCGCAGTACCTCTCATGACGAGCCAATCCGAGGACGGAAACGAAGGAGATATCGAACTGCTCGTTGTCGAAAGCGACGATCTCAAGCTGAAGCACCGGCTGCGCCTTCCAGAGCTTCTCACCGACGATGCCGTCTTCGTCTCAGGCGTGGCTTTTGACACCGCATACTATCGCCTTTCAGAAAGCGAGATTGCCTTCGGATTGCGCATTGAACGGCGCGGAAGTTCGAGCCCCAATCCGTTTGGCGAGACAGTCCTGTGGTTCTTTGTCATAGACAACAACGAACTGAAACCTGTGCTCGATAACATTGTGGTCGCAGGGCACCAGGGCGAATGGGATACCAATTGCGCTGGGGAATTCCAGACCATCGAGCGCACGCTCGCCATGGGGCGCCTTCAACCAAACCGCCGTTCCGATATCCTCGTCTCGGAGAAGAAAACAAAGACTATCAGCACGTTGGGCCCGGACGGAGAGTGTGTGGACGATAAAGACGCGATCACAACTGTCCGTCGTCTGCGCTTCGAGGGGACTGCTTATCAGGTGCCGGAAAACCTCAAACGAATCGACTAAATGCACCGCGGGCTCGCGAAATCACCGAACCGGTACGTGCATTTCACGGTCAGGTAGTGCACCAAAACCGCACCACCCGTCGCGATGGAATAACGACCGATAATGTTGCATTATCAGTCGTTATGGTTCAGCCCTGCAAGAATGGCTGTGTCGTTCGCTTTTCATTGACGGGACAGCCCGTATTGCGCGCCACACCAGACACTTACCGTCCGTCAATGAACCGCGAGTGACAGCTCTCTCGTCGAGCGGAGCGCCCGATCGGCCTGTGCTCGTCGCCGCAAGGACCAGAGCCCCTGCCCTCTCAACGAGCAAGGCGCGTACGCAAAACAAACCGCGCTCCCTCACACTGCGGTCGAATTTGCAAAGAAAACGTGAATGACGAGCCATTCATCAAAAACAGCAAAGCCGTTTGTTGATGAGCTAATCTTGTTCCAACTCCCAGGCGTCACCAATTTTTCGAGCTCGCTCAGCTCGATCCTCGGGTGAGGTGAGCAGGACGCCGGCAATCTCAGGCACGCGCTGTCGAACGTCGTCAAGGATCGTGTTTGTTGTGAGATCAACCATATCGACGGTTGACGGCGTTCTGCCGGTCAAGAGCTCGGCGTAGCGGCGCTGACCTCCAATATCGGGATATCGCCGGCAATCCACTCCTCAATCCAACCGAGAAAGCGAGCATCACTTTCCACCGGAAAGCCCGCTGCCACCTTGGCCGCGATTGACCGTCGCCATCGCACCCGACTATCCTCAGGCGTCGAGGTCTCACTGGGTTATACCGGAGGCTCTGAAACCATCAATGAGCTGCTTTGGCGTCGGCGCTGATCGAAAGAGCGCGGAGGACCGCTTCCGGCTCCTTTTCCATGATCCGCAGCAAGGTGCGTGCAGCACCAGAGGGCTGCCGTGTCCCCTGTTCCCACTTCTTGTAGCCGGACGGGCTGGTCCCGAGCACCGTCGCCATTTCGTCCTGGGTCAGGTCGAGCTGTTTTCGAATGGCTTTGGCATCAACGGTGCCAAGATCCACGGCTTGCAGCCGCATACCCGGTACGTCCTTGCCCTGTGCATGCGACAAGGCTTCGGACATGGCCTGCATGAGGTCGGCACCAAATTTCGTCATCTCACTCATGTCTTGCTCCTGTTCGCTACCTTGATTGCATTTGCAAATGCGGCGACCGTCTTGGCTTCTTCCGGCTTCAGATCCGTCTTCTCATTCTTGCCGTAGGCGAGAAGCGCGTAGATCGGAGCCGCCTCGCTATACCAGTAATAAATCACGCGCGCCCCGCCGCGCTTACCTTTGCCCTTGGCGCCGAACCGAACCTTGCGGACGCCACCGGTACCCGGGATCTCGTCGCCGACGGCCGGATTTGATGCAAGGAAGTCGATCAGTTCCTTGCGTTCCTCTTCGGTGAAGAGCTCTGCCGCCTGCTTGACGAATAAAGGCGTTTCAGCAACTGTCTGCATGTCATTCCTATAACCCAATGGGTTACTATATGGGCCTCTTCCCGGATGAAGTCAATGGTTACATGCGTGAGACAAAAGGCACCTGATGTGGATCCCATTTCGATCACTGCCTGATGGCTGTTCCCCCGGTAACCATAAGCCAATCTATTCTGGTCCATTGAGGCTCCAACGTCTCAAGGAGCACACGACATGCAAGTTTCCCTTCTCTTCAAAAAACCAGAACGAGTGGTCGCGATTGCCGCGGTCGTCACCTGGCTCGCCTCGATTCTATAAGCAATCGCGGTATCGTGAGTACGGGCTATCCTATGGATATTTTCGGAAACCACTTGGGGCCGCAGAAGGACTGAGTCTTTCTGGTTACGGTCGTGCGGAATTTTGCCTTCGACGAAAGGTGTCATGTGACCTTTTGCTCAGGCGCGTTGCAATTCGTGCTTAATATGTGCGTGTGAATGCGGCGCGACCTGAACCACCCCGCACCTTTGTTTCGCGGGGTGGACGTCTGCATGCATTCACCAAGCGGCTGACAAAAGCGTTCGCTCGCGCCGTGAAATGGCTTAAAGCCACTTCAGATTTTCTCTTTCCATATCCCCGAAGCAATCTGTGGGCATTTGGTCGCCGTCGCAGACGTGGCGACGTCTCAGGTCTTAGCCGCAAGTGATCGTTGTTTGTCCAATCAGCTTTCTGGCGCGCAGATCAATGGCCGTAGCTCCTGCACGATCACACCGACCCCCGGCGAAACCATGGCGCCAGTCCAATTGTCGGAAAAGGTCCCTCCCCCGTCGGCGGCCGAAAGCCAGATCACCTCGTTCGTCGCCAGTTCGATTTTGACCTCGCTGCCGATCGGACTGTCGGCCACCGTCTGGACATAGTGGCGCTTGATGGGATGGCTTCGTCCCTCATGATCGACCAGACTGTTTTCTTGGTAGTTCAGGTTTATCGTACCGTGATCCGGATGGGAGGTGCAGTCGGTCGATCGTTCACAGCGAATGGTCGACGAGAACGTGCATGTCCATAGCAAGCCGCTGCGCCACATGGGATTATCCGCGGCGCTTGCGGTTGTTGTCGCCAGCAGTAGGACGGCGATAAGCGGGTGCTTTGAGGCCACGGTCACTCCCATCATTGTCCGGATGAACCGCATCCCAAGCGGACAGATGGAAGAAGTAATTATAGTTTTTCAAGATTGCAAGGCAGAATGATCGATCAGTCCACTTTGACTTCCGCTTTTTGCCCCATCATCAGCACTTGCAAGGGGATCTTCAGATTTGTGCTGATCCGCGTGATGACCTGCAGCGACGGGTTGGCGGAACCATCAAGGATCTGGAGATAATAAGGCGATGTGATCTCGCAAAGGCTCGCCATCTCCTTCTTGTTGAGGCCGCGCTTCTCCCGCTCGCGCTCCATGGTCATCGCCATGTTTCGCAGGATCATCGTGCCCAGGTCAGTATCGGTCTTCTTACGCTTGCTCGTTGCCATCTGATTAATTATATTTAATTGTCCATTGTGTCATGTGAGAGGTGTCCATGTCGGTCAAAGTCAAACGAATGAACGTCGTCATTGGAATTCTTCTGTCTGTATCGGCAACTGTGTTCGCTGCTCCGGCGGCGGCGAGCGAATGGGGCTGCGAAGTGTTGCTGTGCGCAGCGTCGTCCAATCCGTCGTGGCGGGGCGTTGCCTCCTGCCATCCGCCAATGAAGCGGCTGATCTCGGCGATGAAGAAGCCCGGCTTCGATTGGCCAACCTGCCCGGCAGCCGGCACAGGCTCCCCCGGCTTTGAGCGTTATGCTGCATGCCCGAAGGGATATCAGGTGGGAAGTCGGCAAGATAGGAACGGTTTTGGCAGAGAGCAGAACCTCTGCGTAACGACAGTGAATATGTGCCAGGGCAGGACGCACGGCTTCTATAACTCTGATCGACAGCAAGGCTGCATACAAACGGTCTCCATATCCCGACCGCTCAAGTCAGAGCCCTATTTCTTTGACATCAAGAATGAAACCTCAGGTCAAACCGAGCGGCATTGGTTCGAACTCCACAAATAAACACTTTTGATCGGTTAAGGAAGGTTTAAATCGATGCGACACGTGAATCGCCACACCATTCTCGGGCATGTTGGGAACCTGGTGGAACTCAAAAATGTGCTGAAGGTCAACATTGCCGCGAACCGTGAGTGGCAGGCCGACGGGGAAAAGAAAACGGCCACCGATTGGGTGCAGGTCACCATTCTCGACAAGAAACAGGCGGAATGGATCACACAGAACGTCGGTTCCGGCGATCTCGTCTATGTCGAATCCCGGATATCCAATTCCAGCTACGAGCGCGACGGCGAACAGGTCTACACCACCGATATCATTGCGCAGCTGTTCAATCTGGTCACCAAGAAAGCCGCTTGAGCCGATGTGAGCCTTTGAGGCCACCGCCCGTTCCGGCCGGCCGCGCCCTATGCCCATGGCACGAAGCCGGCCGGTGGCCGTCTTCGCCGATGCCGGTAACGATCGCTTGTCCTCTCGGTCGCTTCGCTCCCGAAATCGAGGCCGTACGGGCCACATGTCTCTTCCGCCCCATGACATCGTCCCCCAGGCCGGTCAAGCGGCCCGTGAAGCCGGGTCATCCTCCGCACCAGCCCGCCCTGTGGTCGGACCCGAGAAGATGACCCGCCTTCCGCGCCACGCCACTTGACAGTCCCGGTTGCCGTCGCGGGGCGGGCTTTCGCCCTCCCCCTCTGTCCGGGGGAATGTCAGAGGCCATTCCCCCGGACAGAGGGGGGAGGCTTCGCCCGATTGGGCTCCCCTTCGGGAAACGGGAATTTAGGAGACAGACCCATGAGCATTTACACCCAGACCGCCCGCTTCGATACCGGCCGCGCCATGACCGAAACCGAGATGCGCCAGATCGCGCCGTCCATCTTCGCTGTCAGGGCCCATGAAAGCCGGTCGGAACGTTTTAAGCCGATCCCGACGATTGAGGTTCTGCGCGGCCTGATGCGGGAGGGCTTTGTGCCGGTAGGCGCCAAGCAATCGAACAGCCGCATCGAGGGAAAGGCCGATTTTACCAAGCATCTCATTCGCCTGCGCCGTGTCGACGATGGCAAGGTCTATAATGTCGGGGATATCGTCTGCGAAATCCTGCTGAAGAACGCCAATGACGGGACCAGTGCCTATGAACTGATGGCCGGTCTGTTCCGTGTCCGCTGCCTCAATTCTCTGGTCACCCAGACCGGCACGATCGATGCCATCAAGGTGCGCCATTCCGGCGACGTTCAGCACAAGGTTATCGAAGGCACCTACCGCGTGCTGGGCGAGGCCGAACGCACGCTTGCCGCTCCACAGGACTGGTCAACCCTTCGGCTCAATCGGGAGGGATCCAACATTCTTGCCGATGCCGCCCATGTGCTACGGTTTGGAGATGGTGACGGTGAAACGAAGACGCCGATCAAGGCCGAGCAGTTGCTTCTTCCCCGCCGCCATGATGATCGCGCAGAGGATCTTTGGACCGTCTGGAACGTCGTTCAGGAGAATGCGATCAAGGGCGGTTTGCGTGGCGTCGGCCGTGACGATCTTGGCAGGCCGCGCCGTGTGAAGTCTCGCGCCGTTAATGGCATTGATCAGGATATCAAGTTAAACAAGGCGCTATGGCTTCTCGGCGAACGGATGGCAGCGCTGAAGGCTTGACCCCCCTGCCGAATAAGGCGTCGCCGGTAACGGTGGCGCTTTGCCCTCCCTTCCCATAGCCGCCTGCGTGGTAGCTGTCCCTTGCCGCTATCGAAGCGGCGGGTCAGCTTCGAGGGGTGCCCCAAAGCCCCACCCCTCGCACTCCCTTCCCGCCCGTCGGCGCGAAATGGCTTGCCAAATTGCTTTTAAACCCAAGCCTTGAATTTCAGTTATTGCAGTTAATCGCTGCGACCTCTATATTGACCGCACAGGAGATCAAGCCATGGCCAGCCACGTCGTGAAATTTGTCGGTCTGTCGGACCGTGACCGGAGACAAGTTGCGACCCTGCCGAAACTGGCGGCGGGCGATCGCATTGAACTGCATGTCCGACGCAGCGACGGTGTGGACCAAACATTGGCGCTGCCACTGGCTGCAGCCGTTGCCATCGAGACATTGATCAATCGGCTGTCGCGAGGGGAAAATGTCGCTCTCCTCACTGAGGATCAGGAGTTGAGCCCGTCAGATGCATCCGAAATTCTCGGGATTTCCCGACCTCTTGTGGTGCTGCGGATGGACCGGGGTGATCTACCCTTTCGCTATGTGGGCAAACACCGCCGCGCGTTGCTGAGAGACGTCTTAACGCTCAAATCCAAACTGGACACCCGTCAAAAGGCTCTTGAGGCGCTGGCAGACGATACAGAGGACTTGATCGGCACCCATGGCCTCTAAACCGCTTGTCGCGGTCCTTGATGCCTGCGTTCTCTATCCCTTCCATCTTCGCAACCTCCTTGTTCAGGCCGCTTTCGACGGTCTTTTCGATGCGCACTGGTCCGACGACATTCACGCAGAGTGGATACGCAATCTCGCCGCAAACGCTCCGCATGTCACGGTGGATCGACTTGAGGTCACGCGCGACCGGATGAAGGATGTTTTGCCGCAAGCAAATGTCAGTGGTTACCAATCTCTCATTCCCGAACTGGATTTGCCCGATCCGGATGACCGGCACGTCCTGGCGGCCGCCATAACCGGAAAAGCAACACTGATCGTCAGTTGGAATATTAAGGATTTTCCTATCGAAAATCTCCGATCGCATGGCGTGGCGTGCATCACGCCCGATGCTTTTCTGGTCGAGCTTTACGGCCAGTTTCCCGAGGCACTGATCGACAGTGTCGCTCGTGCCCGAGGCAATCTTCGCAAATCGTTGCCTTCAAGCGAAGATTTTGTTGGGGCCGTGGAACGCCAGGGTCTGGCGGCTTTTGCCAAAATCCTCCGCCAGAATACGACAAGGATCGATTGATCGGCTGCTCCACAGCGACGCAGCCAGCACGGATAAAAAACCAGGTTGTCTGGGCTTTGAGCGCCGATAGCTTCGCGGGGTACGGCCAAGTCCCACACTCT
The DNA here is from genome assembly GCF_964252935.1 of Rhizobium sp. LjRoot98. Taxonomy (NCBI): domain Bacteria; kingdom Pseudomonadati; phylum Pseudomonadota; class Alphaproteobacteria; order Hyphomicrobiales; family Rhizobiaceae; genus Rhizobium; species Rhizobium sp. LjRoot98. The sequence goes on along the minus strand of NZ_CAXUPW020000020.1, from coordinate 23,174 downwards.
CGCATTTCCTTCCGGCCCACCGGGTTTGCTCGTCATTATAGGCGCTCGTTGCAAGCGAGGTGTGTTCCCCTGCCCTGCATTTTTTCTGACTGTCCCGCCTACAAATGTTAGGAACGCACAATCTGCCCTATGCAAGTTCCGCGGTCTTCTCCGAGGATTTGAGGCAAAGCCCTTTGTAAGTGCGTTGCGCTTTGCCGATTTGCTTACGCGAGAGATGGCGACACCAACCGACGGGTTGGCGCGCTCTTTGCCGGGCGCCGCGCGGTTCGAGGGGAGCCCGGCCCCCTCCCCTGTCCTGGATCCAGGGCTGAGGGCACTCACAGCCATCGTGGAGTTCATTCTGCGGTATTGTTCGACTGTTTTCCAGCCGCAGTGCCGTCAGACGGCGCGCCCGCGGCCGGAGCGAGCCGAAAAGGCGAGCGCAGCCAAGCGGAGGAAACCCGCGCTTCCGCATTGCGCTGTAGGGTTTTCCGGAGCTTGGTGGAAAACGGTCTTTTTTTTGGCGTTTGAGTTTTTCCCGTCTTTGCGCCTCTAAACGGTGCGCAGCGCGCGGCGGCAGTCGGTCCCGCCTCCCCTTCGGGCCACTATGTTGAAGCTCCTACGGCTGCCTTCTTCCGCTCCCTGCGCGCCGAGAATTCCCGAAATCCCACCTGCGAGCGGCGCTATGCTGATTTCTCCGATACTCTTCATTTTTCGCTGATCGTGCCTTGGTCGTTGGCACTCGCACCGGCACGAACGCCCCGCCAGGTCCCCCTCCCTGCCCGCCCTCACGGCATGGCCGCTGGGACGGGTTAATTGGTTTCTCTGCGTTACGCGTCCAGCCAGTTTTCGAGCTTCAGTCCGGGATACGCCAGGAAGTCTCGCGTATTGTTGGTAACCAGGACCGTATTCAGGGCGATTGCGTGTGATGCGATCAGTTTGTCGAGATGATCTTTCTTCCGGTCTCTTGTCGCCATTCGAACCGGACCATAGGCACGCGCTGCTGCAATCCCAAACGGCTCTACCGTGATCAGCTCGGCCAGGGCTGCGAGATTATCAAGTTCCCGTGCGGGATCATCGGATGCGGATACACCATACTCGAGTTCGGCGAAGGTGATGGCGGACATGACCACGTCTCCCACATAGCAACTGGCAAAGCGGCGGGCGACCTGCTCCGGCTGGTTTTTCATCAGGTAGATACACATGTTCGTATCGAGCATGTAGCGCGCCATCAGATCTTATCCCGTTCATCTTGCTCATGGGACTCTCTTCCGTCACGCATAAAATCCGGAGAGAAGCGGGCGAATACATCCAGAACGCCGGCCAGGGAGCGATGCACAGGACGGATGCGAAGCTCGTCGCCGACGCGCTCGATTTCCAACTCGACATCGGTCCGGTCAAACGCTAGTTCGGCCGGGATACGCACGGCCTGCGAATTTCCGTTTTTGAAAGCTCTCGTGGTGTGCATAGCGCGCATCCTTGTGTGTACGTGGATGTACAATAGCATTTTATTGATCAAATGTACATCCCTCGTGTGCACACTGACGATGTGTTTTTGGCTGTGATGGCGCATAACGCACGAGGCGGGCTCAACTGTGCCGCATCGTGTTCTGCTCGACCGAACCCGCAAACGGGTGCGATCCATTCGGGGTTACGATCTCTTACACGGCGCGTTCTCGTGTAAAAGGGCGAGAAGTTGAGAGCGCGACCCGCGCTCACATCTGTAAGGAGCATCCGCGAGGCGCGTATGCGCATCTTCTCCGTGACATGCCGCTCTTACGATTGGCCGGTGCTCGCGCCAATGGGCAAGCGCGCCAGGGCGCTGTCGGCCGTGAAGATAAAACGGCTTTCACCGCCAGGGCGTCAAACCTTCCGTTTTTTCTTCCCGTCCGACCCATGACCCGATCTCCGCCCTACCGGGAGCGGGCTTACGCCCCCTCCCTTCGTTCCGAGGAACGTGTGAGCACGTCCTTCGGACCAAAGGAAGAAGGCTTCGCCCACTGCGGGTTCGAAACCCAAAGGAAACGGGACATCAGGAGATCCTATCATGACGACGACCATCATCATCGAACTGAACAAGCTGGATGCAGACCCAAAGAACGTCCGCAAGACCTACTCCGCAGACAGCATTGCGGCGCTTGCCGCATCGATCAAGGCCAACGGCGTTCTGCAAAACCTTGTCGTGCGGACCGCTGAAAAGAAGGGACGGTATTTCGTCACGGCCGGTGAGCGCCGCAGACGGGCATTGTTGCTGCTGTTGGAGCAGGGCGAAATTCAGAAGAACCACGCGGTTGAGTGCAAAGTGCGCGACAGCGAGGATGCCACGGAGATCAGCCTAACGGAAAATGTCATGCGCGAAGATATGCACCCGGTGGATGCTTACGAGGCCTTCAGCGCCTTGGCGGATCAGGGCAAGGCGATCCCTGACATTGCCGCCCGTTTTGGAACCACGGAAATCATCGTGCGCCGCCGTCTGGCGTTAGCGAAGGTCTCCCCCAAACTGTTGGACCTCTACCGCAAGGAGGAGATGACCTTCGAGCAACTTTCCGCCTTCACGGTTTCCGACGACCATGAGCGACAGGAACAGGTTTGGAATGGCCTATCCACATGGGATCGTCATGCAAGCCGGATCAAGTCGAACCTGTTGACGGACGAGGTTGCCAGCACTGACCGGCGGGTGAAATTCGTCGGCGGGCTGGATGCCTATGAGCAGGTAGGCGGAACCATTCGTCGCGATCTGTTTGACGCGGACGGCGGAGGCTATGCGCTTGATGTCGCATTGCTCGACAGGCTCGTATCCGAGAAGCTGGAAGAAGCCACGGTGCCATATCGTCAGCAAGGCTGGAAATGGGTGGAAGCGACTTCCGAACGCCCGGAATGGATGTTCAATGTACCGCGTGTCTATCCGGTGGAGGTCGAGCTTTCTGACGAAGTTCAAGCTGAATACGACGCGCTTTGCCAAGAGCATGACGAATTGGCAGAAATGATCAACAACGAGGCTGAGGAGGAGGGGGCACACGAGCGCGTTGATGCGATCAACCGGCGGCTGGACGAGATTTCCGAAAGCAAGGAAAGCTATTTGGCCGAAGACAAGGCGAGAAGCGGCATCGTGCTGTATGTCAACTATCACGGCAAGCTGGAAGCGGCGATTGGCATCATCAGGAATGAGGACGAGGCCGCAGACGCGGACGACGGCGAAAACGGGAACGCCCCCGCAAGCGTTAAAACCAAGGATGACACCCCGAAGCTTACTCACCCGGCAACCCTGATCGAGGATTTGACGGCACAGAAGACCGCAGCGCTTCGCGTCGAGCTGGTCCACAATCCCGATGTGGCGCTTGCCGCCGTCGTTCACGCCATGCTGCTGCGTGTTGCTTACACCGGCTATGTGTCCGAGCAAAGCGCCCTGCAAGTGTCGCTGACTTATGAGCGCGTCGAAGGGTCGATAAAATCGCCGGAAAAGTGCAGGGCCGTTGCCGATTTCGACAGCGTACAGGAAAACTACGGGCATAAAATCCCCGGAAACCCTGCCGACCTGTTCGAGTGGTGCCTTGCACAGAGCCGCGAAGAACTGCTGCTCCTGCTGGCCTATGCGGCAGCCCACTCCGTCAACGCCGTGGAGAAGAAATTCACTGACCGCCGATCTGGTATCGAGCAGGCAAACCAGCTTGGTCGTGCGCTCAATGTGCGGATGACGGATTGGTTCGAGACGACCGCCGACAGCTATTTTAATCACATCAATCGGCAAAGCATTGCTCTCGCTGTGGCGGAAGCCAAGGGCGAAGACGCAAGCCTATCCGTGAAGGCAGCGGGTAAGAAGACAGAGGCCGTGCTGATCGCGGACAGGCTGGTTGTGGGAACCGGCTGGCTTCCGGCTCCAATCCGGATTGCATCCGACCCGAGCGCCGAGGCAAATGTCGAGATCGACGATGACGAGGCCCAGTCCCTGCCGATAGCAGCGGAATAACCCCCGCCGATGCTATCCAGCCGGTCGCGCTTCTTCCGCGCGGTCGGCACCCTGTTTAAGACAGAGCCACCTATTTGACCTACCCTAGACATTTTCCCGCCCGCGAGCGCGGTCCAGGGCATCGAACCCCGGCCCGCGCTTTGCTTCGCAAGCAGGATCCGCGCAGCGCTGGAATCACGCGAGCGCCTGTCTCGCGCGAGCGTTTATATCCGGTACGACATTGGCTGGATGAGGCCGCATGTGATCGGGCGCTGATGATGTGGCTTGTTGTCGGACCCGTCAGCAACGGATTTTCTCTTAAATGCGAAAGGAACAATCTTCATCCCGCGTACTGTGATCGTGCCCGCAACCCCACGCAGCTGTAAATCGCTAGCGCAATCAGCGTTCCTGTCCTGAAGACCGGCGATCTTGTCAGGGGAGGCTCCCGGGATGGCATGGTGGTGAAGCCGATCTCGATGTTTCGATGGGCTCGCTGCGTGATCAGCCTTCTTCCCAGATGCAGTCAGTTCCGTACGAGCCCCAGCTCTCGGCGAATGTCGTTGCGAGGATGCCGATGGTTCTTCCGGTAAGTGGTGTTTAGTCGCTTGGTCGATTTCAGGTAGATGCGTCTGGCGTCGATGGGTGGCGATGCGGGTTTCGGTGAAACGGGCGGCGTTATATCCGGAGACATCTGCGCTGATCTCCTTTGTACGCGATGCCTTCAGATGGATCACTAAGGCCGGTCGTCACGCCCGCAACCCTCGATCGGAACGATTTTCCCCGATCCTACAAATCTCCTCGCGCTGCAAAATCGTCCCGCTCTCAGGTGCTGCGACCCTTCGGGTGCGGCCGTTCCTGTTCCCGCCCTTTTGTCGTGTCCATCGGCAACGCAAACAAAGGAGATACAGCAATGTCCGACCTCGTAAACTTCATCCGCTTCACTGAAACCGGCCTCTCTGGCAACATCGCATCCATGGCTTATGACATCGATTTGACCGGCGAAGAAATCAGCAGCACCAACCCGAAAGCGCCCGTTTATCGCATCCTTGCCAAGACCCCTAGGGGACGCTCCGTAGAAATCGGCGGCATCTGGAAGAAGATCAATCAGAACGGTAGTGGCTACTACACCCTCTCGGTCAATACCGGATACGGACGCCTCAATGCCAATCTCGGGCGCTTCCCGGGCCAAGACGACGATGATCTGATGGCCGTCATTCCCTGGGATTGATTCAGCGAGGTGCGGCCCCAGTGCGGGGCCGTACCTGAACGATCGGCTGAGTCGTCCACCTGACCTCGGTGTCGAAAGCTTGTGGTGGCGCGGGTGGAGGTCGAGGTGGCAAACCTTCTCGCCGGCCCAAGTGGGAACTACAGGTCGCGCTGAACTTTACAACTGTAAAGTCCTGCGCCGGTGATTGGTGGTGTTAACTTTTCATTAACGAAAAACTCCTTGAAGAATCGGAGTCTCTCTGGCATTTCTGACGGTAAGGGTCGCGTATCGTGACCATAACCGTCAAGGGGATTTAATGCTTTACTCGGCTTCTCATAACGTCAGAGATACCGCATCGAAGATCCAGGCGTACACGTCGAAGCTTTCGGCGGAGCTTCAAGATATGCGCGAAGCAGTCTATCCACCAGCCGCACGAAAAACATTCGCGAGAACATTCTCGACCCTCGATCTGGTACGATTGCTGGGAGTACCTGAAAGCACCCTCAGGCAACTAACGATCGAAGGGAAGGGACCTGTACCGGAGCGCGCCGAGAACAATCGGCGCACTTATACGGTAGACCAGGTGAAAGAGCTGCGCTCATTTCTCGCTACCCTTCGTCCGGATGATGCCGGTGAGCTTTTGCCGTACCGCCGTGAGGGCGAGAAGCTGCAGGTTATCGCCACTGCGAATTTCAAAGGGGGAAGTTCGAAGACGACGACCTCGATGCATCTGGCCCATTTCCTCGGCTTGCAGGGCTACCGGGTGTTGTGCATGGATCTGGATCCACAAGCGTCCATGACGGCGCTTTTTGGTATCCAACCGGAATTTGATCTCGGCGAAAATGAGACTGCCTATGCGGCGATACGCTATGACAACGAGCGCCGAGCCTTGGCAGATGTCATTCGACCTACTTATTTCCCAGGCGTCGATCTGGTGCCAGGAAACCTCGAACTCATGGACTTCGAGTTTGACACCCCTTCCTACCTTACACAGAGGAATAGGGACGACCTCGGTCTCTTTTTCGAGCGGCTCAGCAATGCGCTAGCTCGTGTGGAAGATCGTTATGACATTGTCATTCTCGACACACCGCCATCACTTGGCTACTCGACGCTCGCAGCACTGTATGCTGCGACGTCGCTGATCGTGACGGTTCATCCAGCCATGCTCGACGTGGCGTCTTGCAATCAATTCCTCATCATGATTTCCGATCTTTCCGAGACGCTGGGCCAGTTCGGCGCCCAGTTTGAGCATGATTTCTTCCGGTTCCTTCTGACACGTGTGAATCCGAACGACGGACCGCAGAAGTACATGTCTGGAGTCATGCGACGTCTTTTTGGTGATGACGTACTCGTGTCGGAGGCTCTGGAGTCGACTGCTATTGCTGGCGCAGCCGTCGCTAAAAAAACGCTTTACGAGCTTGAAGTCGGCGAGGTTGGTCGGGAGGCGCTGAAGCGAGCGATCGAAAGCGCGGATCGTGTTAACTTCGAGATCCTTCACCTGATCCACAAGGTTTGGGGGCGTAGCGTATGAAAAAGAGCATACTTCAAAGAATGGCAGCGGATGCCGAAAACCGCGGTGATACGGCCCAGGTCCCTGAAGCGCTGGACAAGGCTTTACCTTCTCGACGCCACTCATCGCCGGTCATTTCAAACGTGGGAAGAGTGCTCTCGCAGTTGACCGAAGACAGCATTATTTCCCTCGATCCCGCGAAAGTGGAGCGCTCTCCTTACAAGGATCGCTTCGAAAATGACGAAGAGGCTGACAAAGAACTTGAAGCGCTGAAGTTATCGATTGCAAGCGAAGGGCAGAAAATACCCATTCTTGTCCGACCGCATCCCACGAAGAGCGATCATTATCAGTTGGCCTACGGGTACCGTCGCTGGGCGGCTGTCAAGGCGATCATGGCGGACGCCGAAAGACCGGAGGCCGTTAAGATCAAGGCATACGTCCGTGATCTCACAGATCGCCAGCTTATTGAGGAGCAGTCTCTCGAAAACGGCGTTAGGGAGAACCTCACGTGGATTGAGCAGGCAATGTGGGCCGTGCAGCTAAAAAGTGCAGGGCTCTCTCATCGTGCGATATGCCCCATCCTTGGTTTGTCTGAGGCGGCTATTTCGCACCTGTTCCGGGTCACCGACATCGTTCCTGAAGATATTGTCTACGCTATTGGTCGTGCAAAGGGCGTGGGCCGCCCCAAGTGGACTGCATTTGCGGACCTCTTGAAGAGTTTGAACAAGGCCGAGGCTGTGCGCCGGATTGTTAAAACAACAGAGTTTAAGCAAGCCGATGGAGCGGAGCGGATCGCGCAGGCAATCAGAGCTGCAAGTGAGATATCTAAGCACGGCGAAGGGAAAGCGCAGGATGAGATCCGCGACTTCGCTGTTAACCAAAGAGTTTTCGGGCGTATGAAGTCTACGTCTTCTGGGACGACCGTAATCATTCCCAAAAAAGAAGCAGCATTTGCGCGCTGGCTGGCGGATCGAATGCCGGATCTGATGCGCGAATATCAATCGGCCGACCCCGCGCAATAGGGCGGGGGGTCACAGCAAGAGTTAAGCAAGGTCGAAGGAGAGACAAACCGCAAAAGAAAAAGGCCCCCAAACGTTTCCGTCGTGGAAGCCTTCCTCACATGTAGCAATCTGAGAATCGCATTTTCACGAATCACAGTCAAGAGTCTTTGGCATCGTTTTGGTGAGCGGATTTCTTTTGCCTTTTGAGAGGTGAAGGAAAATGCAGAGTGGAAGTGTGACGACGCCCTTTGGGCGGCGGCCGATGACGCTTGCCTTGGTCAAAGGTCAGCTGGAAACAGCAGAGCGTAGCGAGAGCAAGCCCGTAGATAAGTGGAAAGTCTTCCGGGATCTCTGTGAGGCGAAGGACGTCTTTGGCCTTCAGGACCGATCTCTCGCAGTGCTGCACGCGTTGCTGAGCTTCTATCCGGATACTGAGCTCTCGGACGACAATGGTCTTGTCGTATTCCCGTCGAACACGCAGCTGTCGATCCGGGCGCACGGCATCGCCGGCACAACACTGCGGCGCCATCTCGTTGTGCTCGTTGAGGCTGGCCTGATCCAGCGCCGCGATAGCCCGAACGGTAAACGTTATGCGCATCGGAGCAGGGGAGGGGAAATCGAGGACGCGTTCGGCTTCAGCCTGGCACCGCTACGTGCGCGTGCTGCCGAGCTGGCTGGTCTTGCCCAGCAAGTTGCTGAAGAGCGCGTGCAGTTCAAGCGTGCCAAGGAAGCTTTGACGCTTTGCCGGCGCGATGTGCGCAAGCTGATTTCCGCTGCCATGGAAGAGGGCGCTGACGGCGATTGGGCAAAGATCGAGGCGATGTATGTTGGCCTTATTGCGCGCCTTCCGCGCGCGCCGAGGCGCCACGATGTCGATGCCGTGCTCGAAGACATGCGAATGCTTCGCGAGGAAATCGTCAACGTCCTGGAAATTCAGCTAAAAGCAGAAAAAACCGACGGCAATGCTATCCAGGATGGATGCCACATACAGAATTCAAATCCCGAATCTACTTCTGAACTTGAACCTCGCTCTGAACAAGAGCAGGGCGAAAAGCCGGAGATAAAACCGAAACGGGTTGCCGAGCCGTTGAAGGCGTTCCCGTTGAGCATGGTGTTGAGGGCGTGCCCGCAGATGGCGGATTACGCGCCGGGCGGCCGAATTGACCATTGGCGTGAGTTGATGTCGGCTGCCATTGTGGTCCGGTCGATGCTCGGCGTCAGTCCTTCGGCCTACCAAGAGGCCTGCGAAATTATGGGGGCCGAGAATGCCGCGGTTGCGATTGCCTGCATCCTTGAGCGGGCAGGGCATATCACCTCGGCCGGCGGCTACTTGCGTGACTTGACCCGAAAGGCGGCGCGCGGCGAGTTCGGTCTCGGGCCGATGCTGATGGCGGCGATCAGGGCGAACGCCGGAGATGAGAAGCGGAGCGCATGATGAGCCCCGCGTCCACCTGGTCAGGAAATGTCGGGGATACGATCTGCGATCTTTTCGAGATAGTCGTCGATCGCCTCTTCGATATAGGCGTTGAACTTGCGGCGCTCTATTGCGGCAAGGATCTTCAGCGTCTTGTGAACGTCGGCGCGGATATGAATACCGGTGGTCACTTTTTCTGTGTCGCGGAAGCGCTTGCCGGCGATCGGATCGCGGCTCTCGCCTTTGGCGACCATGTCGCGAAGCTGTTGACGGCCAATCGGCGGCTTGTTAGTCGAGGCTTGATGGACGCCCTCGGTTTGCGGAGGAGGGGAGGCGATCTGCTTTTCCCGCACGGACGGCTTTTGCCGGTTGGTCGAAATCAGCCCGAGAACAAGGTTCTTGCTGTCTGGTCCGTCGCTCATGCTTGAACTCCCTCGGCGGTCGATCTGTAAAGGGCGAGAATTTCGCCGAGCAGCGTTTCCATCTCGGCAATGGCTTTCGGGTCGGGAGTTGCAACTGTCTGGAGCGTGCCGGCGGCGCCGATCGATTGATAGCAAGCGCGCCGGGCGATCGGCTGCGAGGCAAGCGCAACGCCGCTTTCCCGCAAGATTTCGCGAAGCGGCGCATGCGCCTTGGCGCGTCCGGTGACCAGATCGTGCTGGGTGATGACGATCAGAGAGGGTAGTTTACGTTTTTGGTCGTCTTCGACGACGGGAATATGATTGAGCGCCAGTTGCATGCCGGCGACCACATCGTCCTGGGTGGTCTGGAGGGGAATGAGGACGATATCGGCGCAATAAAGACCCGCAAAGAGATTTTCATTCGTCGTCCCCTCAATGTCGACAAAGACGATCTTACCCTCGCGCTGTCGATCCAACGCCATTCTGTAAATGCGATCCGGATCCAGGCAGCTTTCCGCCTCAAGTCTGTCGGGCCAGACCTCCATCTGCTTCGACATCGTCACCCATCGCATTGTGTTGGCACGGCTGTCGGCGTCGATGAGAAACACGTCGTTTCCGGCATGGGCGGCTGTTCCCGACAGCGCCCGCACGAGCGTGGTTTTTCCGGTCCCGCCTTTTGGGTTTGCGATGGTGACGATCATGGAAGCTCCTTTCGTTCCGAAAGAAACTATAATTAACCGTCTCCGTCTCTTCTGGCAACGCTTCAATTGCCCGTTGCTGATTGGCCGCTGATGATTGATGATCGACAATTGCCAGCTGTTCATCATCAACGGGGAACGACCCATTGGTGATTGCCATTGAGCAGTTAATGACGCGTTACTTGATGATTAATAACGGTTATCTGAGCATTACCCGTGCACTAACGGGCACTGTTTCAATTAACAATGGGCAATTGCCAGCGTTTCAATTACCCATTTGTCGGTCGCCGTCCATAGACGGCATGTGCGTCTCACCTGCGAGTGTGAGTTGACAGTGCGAATGGAAAACTATAATTAATACTCTGTGGCAGGATAGTCAAGTTTGTGGTACAAACTCGACGACGCCCGCCTCCGGCAGGGCTGAGGTTCGCGCCATATGGCGCTCTGTAGCGCCTCCGGCACCCATGGCAATGGAGAGTAAGCGATGCGAAGCGAGGTGGTCAGGGTTCGTATGAAGCTGGAGGAGCGCGAGGCGCTTGCCGCGCTGTGCGGAGAACACCGCACAGCAAGCGACGTCATTCGGCTGCTGTTCCGCGATCAGGCCGGTCTTCCGCTGCCCGTCGGGCCGGTCGAGGCAGACCATCTGCGGGGCACGAACGAGGAATTACGCCGCGTCGGCATTAACCTCAACCAGGCTGTACGCGCCATGAATGAAGGCCGCGTCGGCTATGAACCGCATCTTGATGCAGCACTGCGGAAGCTTCTCGACGCTGTGTTTCGGCTGAGGGCCGACGTCGATTTGATGCTTCGGATCAGCCGGCGTGAACGGAGAGGGGGCGGCCATGGCCTATGAGTGGGCAAGTCTGCTCGGCGAAGTCGATAGCTACTCCGCGCGGCGGGCGGCTTCTCTCCTTGATGATGATGAGGAGCGGCGCCGCGGACGGGCGAGTGGTCCCGCCGTGACCAGTGATCGTGCTGAGAAGCGGTATCTGCCAACAGGGATTGCAGCCAGGGCCGCGACAATCTCCGTCCCGTCGGGGGAACAGACTATCGCCTCCATCCTGCAGCCAGCGCGCTCCTCTCAGCAGGACGTCATCGCGCTCGTCGGTGCGTTAGCTTCACGCATGGGACCGGAAGAGGACGACGAATTGCGCAGGGGCGGGGGAGGCGGCGGTAGCGCCGCACGTCAAGCCAACCCGCCGACCGCCACGCGGCGTTCGTTGAAAGACAAGGCGTCGTCAGAGGTTGCCAGCCGGGCAGCGCTTGCTGCCGGTGCCCAGCCGGTTGTGATCAAAGTCACATCAACGGTTTCCATCCGAACTTCGGCCGCGGGCCTGCTCACCTATCTTGGAACGCGCGAGGTCGAAAACGAAAATGGCAGAAAGGTAAAGGTCGACATTCCTGTCATTGATCAAGACGGGATCACGATCGCAAGCAAGGAGGCGCGCGCGGCCGTTCTCTCCGACTGGACCGCTGAGTTCCGGGAGCCCTATTCCGTAAACGCGGTGGCGAGCATCTCGATTAAGTTCGCCGAACCTGTGGGAGACGACGATCTTCATGAGGCATTGAACGCTGCCTTCGGCTCTAAGCCGTTCCTTTGTTCCCGTCTCCCGAACGGCGAGATTTCTGTATATGCGGTCACGGACCTGCCGGCGGGAAAACTGGCCGGCGCTCTGAAATCCCGCGAGACGGGCAAAGGCTCTGTACGCGTGGCAGAATCTGCCGAAGCTGATCTTGCAGCTTGGTTGGCGGATGCCGGCAGACGGGCGGAGGTTCGCGTTCTTGGGGCTGCCACTTCGGAAAAGTCGAGCCGCTATTTCCTCGAAAAATTTCTTCGTGATGAAAAGCGGATTATCACTAGCGCCGGCGACGGGGTAGAACGCGGCGCTTCAATTCAGAAAGCAGCAGACGGAATTTGGCAGGAGTGGTCCGGGCATATTCGCACCGTCGAACCACGCAATGCTTTCCACGTTATTTTCTCAGCCCGCGCAGGGACCGATTCCGAGGCGATGAACCGCGCCGTGCGCGATTTTCTGAGCGAGCAAGTCGCAGGGCACCGGTGGGTCACGGCGCATCATCCGGAAACCGGGCATGTGCACGTCCATGCGATGATTTCCGCCCGCGATGATGTTGGCAAAGCGCTGCGGTTGACCAAGCCCGAACTTCATCAATGGCGAGAGCGGTTCGCGGCAAAGGCGCGTGAGCATGGGATCGCAATGGTGGCGACCCGCCGGGCCGACGTCGCCGCAACGCGGCCGTACAGCCAGGCACAGGCCGGCGCGTACCAACGTGGTCTCTCCGATCCGCGTTATCTCAAGAACCGCGATCTTAACAATCGCGTCGAGCGAAAGCGGTCCGGTGTCGCCGACCGCTCCTCACTCGCAAACAGCAGTCTTGCACTGGCCCCACAATGGCGGGCGACCGTGGACGCGCTGAAAAAGGTAGGGGCGAAATCCACAGTGATTGATGCTGCCGATCGGTTTGCCGCTGCGGCTTCGGCAAAAGTGCCGAAGCTTTCGCCACGCGCGATGAGAGGCTTTGTGCTTGTGCAACTCAAGATCCACGGTGCCCATGACAGCGGCTCCGTGCCGAAGACTGTTCAGCGTGCGCTGAACAGTGATGCTCGACTCTTCTCGATGAAAGGTGGAACTGTACTGCTTCTTGCGCCGACCGATGCGAGCGTCAGCAAGCTCGAGCGGGAGCTGAAGAAGCAGAAAGAGGTTGGACGAGGCGCGGAGACCCTTGCGGTGGTCAAGAATATCGAGCGCCAGTTGTCCGAACAGGGGCTCAGTGCCGCCGTTTCGATCAAGGCGGCCGGCGCTGCGCAGAATGGCGCGCCAACGCCATGGCTGCAGAGCCGCTTTGCAAAATCGGCACAGAGAACGGATTCGGATCCAGCCACGCCACTGGCGAAACTCATGACTTTGGTTTCAGACATCAAACATCGAAAGGAAAACATGATGCCACTCTCGCTGGAACAGTTCGATGAGCGCGTCGCACGCGCCAACAAATCCATGGACCGCCTGGAAACGATGGTCGACAGTAGTGGCGAGCGCCAGGCGGTCGAGGAAATGCGGCGCGAAATTTCGGCACTCTTTGCCGAGCAGCGCCGTGACATCGAGTTGCAGCAGATACCGTCGGCCATGCGAGCTTCCGGGGGAGGGGGAACGTCTGCAGCTGCTCGAGCGGGCGACGGCCACGATCAAAACCGTAAGCCGCCGGCAAGTGTGGATCCTGCCATCGCGGTCCAGCAAAACGCTATTGCTGCGGGTCGAGCGGCCCGGGCAGCACGCGATCAGGCGGGTGGCGCGAAAGGCGTGCAGGACGAACAGCGTCGTGAGCGCATTCGCCAGGCCGAGCAAGAGCGTCACCGCGACAATGGACGCGATGAGTCCGAGCGTTAAGCAAATGCTACACGTGAGAGCACGCAGCGGTATCTGCGTCACTCACACAAGCTACCTCTAATCGGTCGAGGGGGCGAGTTCACCCGCATTTTGCGCATCTCAGAGGTGAGACGAGGGAGTTTCGTCGTCTGCGGTCGGCATGAGATGCGGCAGCTTTGCGCCTTCATTTCGGTCGTTTGCAAGACTCGCTCAAGCTCCTGGAAGCAGTCAGTCTGCAATTCGGATAATAACATCCAGAAAGCACCAGAGTGCCGTTGAAGGTTTGCGTAGTTGGCTGGCGTGTCGATGTGATATTCGCGATGCCCCTTTGCCTGTTGCTCCAAAAATCCGCTAGCACTAAACAGGAGGCTCTCGGACTGCGGAGCGAAATCGCATGACCCATAGCATTTTCAACCGGCATCCTAGGATGATGCCATGGGTCGTCAAATCAGATATGTGCGGGCTGGATGCCGGAAGCGGTTAAGTCCATGTGCCGCCCGAACTCATTGCGTTTCTACCGACGAAGGTTACGAGTTGTGGGCACCTTCACCCCTCTGAATACTCCGAAGATAGCTCCGATCATCCCGCCGATGACGACGCCCGCGGAACCTCCCGCGAAAGCTCCGACAATGCAGCACGCAACCCACTCCGCGACACCCGACGCATCTGCGACGAACAGTGTGGCAACGAGACCGACCACAGCGCCGAGAATGCCAAAGACGATCCCGACTCCCGTCACAGACTCCGAGGGATCGAGGGTACGTTTCTGCGAGGACGGGCTGGCGTCATGTTCTGTCATTGCAGACTGTCGCTCTCTGTTTTCCATTCGGACCTCCATCAGTGCGTGTCAGCCGCCCAGCGGCTTGTCGTCGTTTTCGTAGAGTATGCGTTCCGCCGCGCCGTCCAGGTCGTCATACTGGCCGTTGCGAAGAGACCAGAGGCAGGCCCCTAGTCCCGCGATCCCCATCAATACAGCGATGGGTATCAAAAACGACAATGTGCTCATTGGGCCGCTCCCGCGAGCTTGGCTGTCGGGCTTCGCCGCCAGGATAGCACATCGGCGTCCATATCGAGCCTGACCGCATTGGCGACCACCAAAATGGACGACGTCGACATCGCCACCGCTGCGATGAGCGGACTGGCGTAGCCTGAGAGCGCAAGCGGTATGCTGACCACGTTGTAGACGATGGCGAGAGCGAAGTTCTGACGAATTAGCGCGGCAGCACGCCCAGCCGTCGTCATCGCGATCCTGATTCCATCCATGTCTCCATTGAGCAGGATGAAATCGGCGGCGCTGCGGCCGATGTCGCTTCCCGACGCCGGGGCCATGGAAACACGTGCGGTCTTCAGTGCCAGGGCATCGTTTATTCCGTCACCGATCATCAGCACCTTGCGCCCACGATGTTGAAGTGCTTCGACGATCTCGGCCTTGTCCTTGGGAAGCGCCGCTGCGTTCACCTCGTCGATCCCGAGCTCACGCGCCACGGCGTTGGCCGCCTGCGGGACATCGCCTGTCAGCATCCGGACGGCGATGCCGCGATCCTCCAGGAATTGCACCGCCTCTGCCGAACCCGCCCGGACCCGTTCTCCGAACTGGAAGGAAGCCAGCACCTCACCCCCTCGGCGCGTCAGCACAACGGTGGAGGGCGCATTAGGATCAAACACGTCTCCGCCCGTCTCCCACCCGCTTCGGCCAAGTCGGTAGCGCTCACCGCGGAAAGTCGCCTCGAGTCCATTTCCGGGTGTCTCCCGGACATCCTCTAACGACAGGGTCTCCGCGTTGCCGCGCGAGGCGTAGTCGGCGACGGCCTTTGACATTGGATGGCTTGAGAACTTTGCCAGCGACAGCGCCAGGGAAAACTCCAGAGGCCCTTTCCAGGTCCCTGCCGCCAGCATCGGATCGTACTGTGTGAGCGTCCCGGTCTTGTCGAAGACGACGGTGTCGATTTCCGCCAGACGTTCCAATGCCGATCCGTCCCGTGCGACGATGCCCTGCTTGAACAGCCGGCGGGCGGCAACGACCTGCACCATGGGAACAGCCAGCCCAAGCGCGCATGGGCAGGCGATGATCAGTACGGAGATCGCAATTGTCAGGGAGAGGTGAATGTCTCGTGTGAACACGAACCATATGACGAACGCGAACACCGACAGTCCGTGGACAACGGGGGCGTAGAGACGCGCAGCCCTGTCGATCAACGTCCGGTACGCGGACCGGCCGTCCTCGACGGCCTCCAGCATCCTGTGCAGTTCGGCGAGTGTTGAATTCTCGGGTGCAGCCGTGGCTTCGACTGTCAGTGGATGGCCGACGTTCAAATCGCCGGCGCGGACCTGTGCGCCTGGCGCGACACTTTCCCAGCGGCTCTCTCCGGTGAGCATGGAGCGGTCCAGTTCGGAGATGCCGGAAAGAATGGTGCCGTCGGCCGGAATTCGGTCGCCGGCGGCAATCAGAGTGCGGGTGCCGGGGCCGATCTCATTCAGCGGGACATAGTCGATCCGACCGTCCGCGCGTACGACATTCGCGCCCTTTGGCATCATGTCGGCCAAGGCCGCCGCCGCCGATCGCGCCCGCTTGCGCATCATGTGATCGAGCGTGCGGCCGACAAGCAGTACGAACAGGAGCGACGTGCTGGCCTCGAAATAGGCATGCCGCCCCTCGACGAACGTATCGTACAGGCTCAGACCGAACGAAAGCAGCACGCCGATGCTGATCGGCACATCCATGTTGACCCGGCCGTGTACGAGCGCCCGCCATGCGGAGCGGTAGAATGTCGCGCCCGAGTAAATCACGGCAGGAAGGGCGAGCGCGGCCGACATCATATGAAGTGCCTGCCGCGTCGACGGGTCAGCGCCCGACCAGACAGAGACAGACAGGATCATGATGTTCATCGAGCAGAAGCCAGCGACCGCCAGAGCCCGTAACAGCCCAGACATCTCCTCGCCGGATTGGTCGACAGCGTCCGTCGGCAGGACGGCCGTGTAGCCGATCGCTCCGATCGACCCGGCGAAGTCTGGCGAATTGCCGTTGTCCGCCTGCCAGTTGATGGTCACCCGCTTGGTCGTCAGGTTGGCGCGCACCGAGCGAACGTCGGGTAATCTGGCGAGGGTCATCTCCAACTGAACCATGCACGCGCCGCACCGCATGTCGGGAACCGACAGGGCGACCTGCCGAAGACCATCGCCGAGGTCCCGGCTGGCGAGCATGACCTCCTCGATCCCCGGCGTCCGCTGTCCGGGGTCGTGGCCATGCGCCAGGTCAGTGGGGGCGCAGCAGGTCATCGGCGGCTACCTGACCGCCGTGTAGGCATGCCAGGTGGCGTGCCCGAGCAGCGGAAAGACGACGATCAGGCCGATAAAACCCGTCAACACGCTGGCGGCGAATAGGACCATGACGATCGCTCCCCAGACCAACATCGGGGGCAGATTGTTCCAGACCATCGCGGTGCTAACTCCCATGGCCGTGAACGCGTCCACCCGTTGATCGAGGAGCATCGGTATCGAGAAGACACCGATGGCGAAGGCAAACCCGGCAAACAGCGCACCCACGGCAAAGCCAACCAAGAGCATACCCCAGCCCTCGGGTGAGGTCAGCAATAGGCTGACTATGCCGTCGAGACCTGGAAACGGGTTCACCCCGAAAAACAGCGCGTAGATGATCACCGCGGCCCGCATCCAAACGAGCATCAGCATGCAGAGCACCATCCCCGTAAAGAAGACCTGCTTTCCGGCGAGCGGGCGCACGCCTAACATGCCTCGTAGCGTAATGCGTCCGCCCGCCGCCAGGGTCCGGCTCTTGACATAGAGACCGGAGGCAAAAAGCGGCGCGACGATCAGCAGTCCTGCCATCACGGGAAAGATCAGATAGTCGAGGCCGGATCGGAACAGGGTCACGACAGCGGCCGACGAGAGAACGAAGACGACGAAACCATAGAACAGACTTGGAAACGGTTGTGTGAGCAGGTCACGCCAGCCTAGACGGAGCCAGTCGAACGGAGCAGTGACGGGTAGATGCCGCTGCCGTTTCGGGTTCATCGTCTCTTCGATTCCGGATACCTCGCTCAGATATCGGGCGGAGTTGTCGTCCTGAGCCATCTGATCCTTCTCCTTCGTTCAGCAAGCCGCCGCAGCGGCCCTGAATTCCGTGGGCTGCTGGCCCTTTTCCTTGATATGCTCGACGCAGGCGGGCTGGCTTGCGATCGCGACGTAGACGAGATGCGCATTGGCCCCGACGAACGTCGCGAAGACTAGGCCGACCAAAAGCCATATGACGGTTCTCGCCGAAGGCCTGCTCGCCGAGATCATGGCTGTTTCCCGCCCAGTCCGCTGACATAAAGCGCGAGAATTTTGATTTCGGCGGGTGTCAGGCGTTCGTCCCAGGTCGGCATATGTCCCTGCCGTCCGCCATGCACAGTCTCGATGATCCCGCTCAGGGTTCCATCGTAAATCCAGCGGCCATCCGTCAAGTTGGGTGCGCCGAGGTCCGCCTTGCCCTTGGCATCCTCCCCGTGGCAGGAAACACAGCTTGCCAAGAACACCTGATGGCCGGCCTCGATGTCACCGAGGACTTCAGCATCCGAAGTCTCCTTGCTGCTCAGGGAATAGACATAGGCACCGACATCGGTCACCTGTTTGCGGTCGAGCATTTCGTCCGCCCCAAATGCAGGCATCTGCGACACACGGCTGTTCGAGTGCCGCGAATTGACGCCGACCGTCATCGTCTCGACGATCCGTTCCGGTTCGCCGCCCCAGAGCCAGTCGTCGTCGGTCAGATCAGGATAGTTCTGTCCGCCTTTTCCATCCCGGCCGTGACAGGCGGCACAGTTGTCTCCGAACAGTTGATGGCCGCTTGAATCGACCTTCGCCATCAGCTCCCCATCCGCCCTGATCTGATCAAAGGAGTCTTTCTCGATCCGTTCGGTCCACGGTACGCGCGAGGCCGCAGCTTCGACGATCTTGCGCTCCACTGTCTGCTTCTGGTCGCCGCCGATCAAGCCTTTGGTATAGGTCGTTCCGAGCGGCCAGGCGGGATGAAGCACCCACCAGAGCGCGGCGAACAGGTGGGTGACGATAAGGAATATGAGGACACCGCGCGGGATCGGGGTATCCAATTCCTTGATGCCGTTCCAGATGTGTCCCGTCGTCCGGCGTCCGGTGATCTGGTCGGTTTCGGTTTCCTCTATCGCCATGGGGTGTCGTCCTTGTCAAATATCTCCGTTTCCGCCCGCTTGAAACGTGTGCGGTTGGAGGGCCAGAACGCGTAGACGACCACGCCGATCGAAAACAGGATGAGATACAACAGCCCCCACACCTTGGAGAGCTCCAACATGGTCTCGTGGGTAAAGTCCATTTCAATCCCCTTCGCGCTCAGTTGTTGGGGTCTGGCATCTGCTCGGGTGCCGCGGTGTTCTCGTAGGCCGCATTGGTCAGGCGGCCTACGACCTGGAGATACGCGACCAGGGCGTCCATTTCGGTGACGGTATTCTTGACGCCGTCGAACGCCGATACCTGCGTCTTCTCGCCATAGCGTTCCGTGACGCCGGAGGACTGGTCGCTGTCCGGATTGGACTGGCCGTATGCGTCCCCGGCGGCACTGGCGATCATCTCGTCCGTGTACGGAACCCCGACGGTCCTCAGTGCCGCGAGATGGCCCCCCAGATCGGACAGCTCGAGCTGGGTCGTTGCCAGCCAGCGATAGGACGGCATGTTGGATTCGGGAACAACGTCACGCGGATTGATCAGATGGGCCACGTGCCAGAGGTCGGAGTACTTGCCGCCGATACGGGCCAGATCGGGTCCCGTTCGCTTCGACCCCCACAACATCGGGTGGTCGTACTTGGATTCGACGGCAAGCGAATATGGTCCGTATCGCTCCACCTCGTCGCGCAGCGTCCTGATCATCTGGCTATGACAGGCATAGCAGCCTTCCCGGACGTAGATGTCGCGACCCGCCGTTTCGAGGGGTGTGTAGAGCCTCATGTCGGGCGCGTCTTCAACCGTCTCGTGGATGGTGAAGAGTGGGGCGATCTCGACGATACCGCCAACGCTTCCGGCAACAACGATGGCAAGCATGAAACCGACAGCCGTGCGTTCCAGTTTTCCGTGCAGGCGCTCGCTCATGTCTCACTCCGCCGGAGAAGGTGACGCACCGTAGATGCCCGAGGGCAACGGTGCGTCGGAAGTTACAGGTACGGTGGCCGGAACCGTCCGTACCGTCATCCAGATGTTGAAGCTTGCCACGATTGCGCCGAGGAGAAACAGCAGCCCTCCAAAGGCGCGGGCGATGTAGTAGGGATACATCGCCAGCAGGCTATCGACGAAGGAGTAGACAAGGGTGTTGTCGGGCGAATACGTGCGCCACATCAGGCCTTGGATAATCCCTGAGTTCCACATGGCGAAGACGTAGATCAGCGTGCCGATCAGCGCCAACCAGAAGTGAACCTCCACCAGGGTGGAAGAATACATCCGTTCGCGTTTCCAGATCGATGGAACGAGCGTGTAGAACGATCCGAAGATAATCATTGCGACCCAGCCTAGGGCACCGGCGTGAACGTGTCCCACTGTCCAGTCGGTATAATGGGACAGCGAGTTCACCGCTCTGATCGCCATGAAGGAGCCTTCGAATGTCGACAATCCGTAGAAGAACGCTGCAATCATGATGAAGCGGAGCGTGGCGTCATCGCGGACCCGGTGCCATGCCCCGTTCAAAGTCAGCAATGCGTTTCCGGCCGACGCCCAGGACGGAACAAGCAGCATCACCGAGAAGGTCATCCCGAGGTTCTGCACCCAGAGAGGCAGCGCTGTATAATGGAGATGGTGGGAACCTGCCCACATATAGAAGAATGTAATGCCCCAGAAGCTGATGATGGACAGCCGGTAGGAAAAGATCGGCCGCTGGGCGCGGATCGGCAGGTAGTAGTAGAGCATTCCAAGGAAGCCTGCGGTCAGGAAGAACGCCACCGCGTTGTGCCCGTACCACCACTGTACCATCGCATCCTGGACGCCTGACCACACCGTATAGCTCTTCGCGTGGCCGAACGAGACGGGCACCGCGAGGTTATTGACGATGTGGAGGATCGCCACGACGATGATAAAGGCGAGGTAGTACCAGTTGGCGACGTAGATGTGCGGTTCCTTGCGGCGTGCCAACGTGCGCACGAAAAGCACGAAATAGGCGACCCACACGACCACGAGCCAGATGTCGGCATACCATTCCGCTTCGGCGTATTCCTTCGACTGGGTGACCCCCATGAAATAGCCGCTCACCGCGATCAGACAGAAAAGATTGTATCCGAAGATGACGAACCAGGGCGACAACTGATCGGCCAGTCTGGCACGCGATGTCCGTTGCACCACATGGAAGGATGTCGCGATCAGCGCGTTGCCACCGAAGCCGAAGATCACCCCTGTCGTGTGGGCCGGGCGTATGCGACCGAAGCTCGACCAGGCCATGTCGAAATTGAGGCTGGGCCATGCGAGCTGGGCCGCCGCCCAGACGCCGATGAACATGCCGAAGATAGCCCACAGCATCGTGAGGGCGACGCCGACCTTGATCGGATCGTCGTAGTAGCTGGAGAACCGCGCGGCATCTGGCTCCTTGCCGAAGAAGGAGGTCAATATCCACCAGAACAACGCCCCCGAATATAGGAAGACCATGCCCCCGTGGACGCCCATCGGATCAAAGCGTCCGGCGGCCGCCATGGCGATGCCGAGGATCATCAGGACGAGAAGTATGGCGGAAGCGAACTCGCGTTCACCTGTCGTAAGCTGACCCATGCGTTCTCTACCCCTCCCGATAGCGCTGCGGGCATCGTGCAGCACACGTTTCGAAAAGGCAACCTATTCTAGTAACTTACGTCTTGCATCCAACTTGCCATTGACGAGCACGCACGATCCACAATGTGGAAACGTCGGTCACTGGATGTCGGCCATGATGATGCTAAAAGAGCCGTTGTTGAGATGCGTCAGCGACTAGTGTGCATCTGGCGCGGTCGCAAACAAATAACTCGCGTTCCGATCGACGTATCTGGTCATGCCGCGCGCCAAGCCCATCCTCCAAGTTCAGCAGCGACCCCGGCGAATAGCTTGGAATGTGCACGAGCACCGCGCGTACGATCTTCTCTTGCTGGCAAGCTGCGCGGACGCCGACCCGGTCGACGACATTTCCCCAAACGAGATTGAGAATACTCGCGACATGCCGATCCCCGAACCCGGCCTCGTGACACGCAATCGCTGAGGGATCGGTCAGGCCGTATTTGATCTGCTTTTGCTGCAGGTTGGCGCTCGTGTGCAGTGCGTCGTCCAGATCACTCCAATCTCAAGGTCTGGTTTCGCGTCCCTTCTGCGAAGAGCTGCCGGTCCGCAGACGGCCCCATTTCGGTCATTGTCAAAGGCGACAGGCCCAACCTTGTTCACCGCAGTCGAGAAAGGCTTGAACTTTTTTCCAGCGTTCAACTGACGCCAATCGTCAGAAGTCAGATCATTCATCGCTCAATGCCCCCGAAATTTCTTTACGTAGCTTTTTGATTGCGCGCTTCTTCGCTGGTGTGGTGTCAAATAAATTGAGGACTCTGCCAATTGCCTCGTCTGCCTCGCTTTGACGACGAGCGCTTGCGTTGACTGCGGCCCTGAAATCCGGCTTCACCTTGGATGGCTCTTCGCTGCTACCGTCTAGGTTTCGTCCGTTTGGGACCCTGATCGACGCCGCGACATGAGTGGGAGGGGCTTTCAGCGCAAACTTCGCGCCTGGTGCCACCAGGCTTGGCGCGACTTGGTTTGCTGGATACGGTTCTATGGACTCAACCACCACGTCTGGAGTTCTTGTCATCCTGGGTTGTTCATTGGTTGGGGTGATTGGCAACCAAGCCCGCTTCATCAGCTCGTTATCCGCATAGTAAAAGTTGCGAAGGCCGAATATAGGTTGCTGATTGCGCAACTTGATGATGCAGCGTGTCTCGTTCATCGCTCCGAGTTCATCGGGTCGCATGAGCGGGCGCATCGCCGTCCTGTGCGACATGGTTGCCCCCTTGCGATCAAAAAGCGTGACGCCTGTCGAAACCGCCTTATCAACAGTGACCTCTTTCCTCTCACCAAGCAATTGCGAGACATACCGCTGGTCCTCCGGATCCTGGGCTCCGAGGAAGATTTGAGCGCGTGCGGAATTCACCAGCGTTTGTCGACCTTCGCGCGTGTAGACGTTGTCGATCGACCGCAGGGATTGGACGAAGAACCAGCAAGGTATGCCGTAGCCGCCAAGAACGGTCGCGACGGTGAGGGCATTTTCCAACTTGCCGAGGTTTTGAAACTCATCGAGCAAGACCAGAACGCGGCGCTCGCCGCGCGTCATCATGGTGCGCGACATGTAGTCCATGAACTGGACCATCAGCACGTTGAAGATCGGCCCAATGGAGGCAACCTGCTGGATCCGGAAATCCAGATACAGGCTCATATTCTCGCGCCGCATCGCGCGAATGTCGAAGGTCGAGCGCGCCGTTGCTCGCAAAATGCGGTTGTTCTTGAATGGACGAACGGCTGCGGCAAGCGAGCCGTAAACCCCGTCGAACTGTTTTCCCGCCATAACCGCAAAGCGCGCGATCGTCGTATAGGTAAAAGAACTGATCCACTCGGCCCGAAGCTCGGGA
>NZ_CAXUPW020000019.1:0-47851 GCF_964252935.1 Rhizobium sp. LjRoot98 | reverse complement strand
TTGAACGCGTGGTCTCAATGGGCTACCTCAGTTGTGCTTGGGTCTCGCGGACACCGGTCGATGCCGGGGTACGGCCGTTATGGTATTTTCGTCCCCTTAATGTGCGAGCAGCATAGGGATTTCGGGCCCAGCAAGAAAAGACTGGGTAACACCGCCCAAAAGGCGCTCTCTCAACCGCGAATGCCCGTAGCCGCCGGCAATGAGCAGGTCGGCGCGATACTCCTTTGCCACCCCCTGAAGCACCGTTGCGGCCAGCTCTCCATCTGCACGCCTTTTCGCGACCTCCACCGACAGTCCGCCTTTTCGCAATGCTGCAGAAAAACGATCATGCAAATCCTCGTCTATCGCCTTGTCATCGACGACCGATATCAGCACGATCTTTGGGGACTGATCGAGGAACTGACGCGCGCCGGCTAGTGCCCGCGCCAAAGTCGCGCTGCCGTCCCAGGCGATCGCAATCACGTCGACGCGCCCGCAGGATGGCTCGCTGGGATACAGGATCACAGGTCTTCCACTGTCAAATAGGATACTCTCTACGAGCGAGCGGGCCGTTGGAACAGCTTCCATGAGGGAACAATCGTGGATTCGTGCTCTTCTCGAAAACGCCTCACCAATTTGGGATTCCAAGGTTTCGAGATAGGAGATCGTCGCGCTGATCCCGGCGGTTTCAGCGTAGTCCCTGGTCGCTTGCGTCAGAAACTCCGCGTTGTCGCGACTTGCACCTTCAGCGTCCGCACTCATTTTCGCGATGTCCAGGATGGGTGGAAATGCGCTGTGTACATTCGGTATTTTCACCCTCGCGATCGTTACATTCAGATCCGCGCTCTGATTTCGGGCAAAAGTAATCGCGTTCTGGAGTAGCGTGAACGAACTTGGATCTGGATAGGTCGTCAACGGCAGGTGAAACTGAGGCTTCATGGGGCATCTCCTTTCAAGATATCCTGATTCTTGCGCTGATCGAGCGTCATCGCCTCGGTTTTGGGCACACCGATCATGCCAGGATGTTTGCTAGAATACGCCAATTGGCGGGTCGCGATTTGATGCCGATCAATGTTCACACCCTCCGACAGGCTATGATGAAAACACATCTCGATCACATGAGATGAAAAAAGAGTGGAGCACGCCTCCCGTCAGAATCATCAGGTGAAATGGAGATTGAAAACATGGCTGAACATCCTGCTAATCTTCCAACCAACACAGAGCCAAAAACACCGTCGACATCGGGCCGCTGGTCACCCTTTGAAGGCCTGCGTTCGGAATTCGACCGGGTCTTCAATGACTTTACGCCGGGCTTTCTCGACCGGACCTTTTCTCGTTTGCCGGCGGCTTTTCATAGCAACGCACCGGCCATCGATTTTGTCGAAAAGGACGACGCTTTTGAGTTGACCGCCGAGCTCCCAGGCATTGACCCCAAGGAGCTTGATGTCACGCTGTCGGACGGCATCCTCACGTTAAAAGGTGAAAAAAATGAGCGCGAGGAAAGGAAAGATGGGGACTACTACCTGTCCGAACGCCGCTATGGATCCTTCCGGCGCGATATCCGGCTCCCAGAAGCGACAGACCCCGATAAGATTGACGCCTCGTTTGCCAACGGACTTTTGAAGATCACGCTTCCGAAAACGCCAAATGCGAAGAAGAACAACAGGAAGATCGCTATCAAGACATCCTGATAGCAGTCGAATTAATCACGGCCAATACGTTGTGCAAGTTGAAAACGAAGCGCGGGAGCTCAGACCTCCCGCGCTTCTGCAGTATCAGCGTACACGAATATGATTCTCTACCAGGCTGACGCCGGGGACCGACCACGCGGCCTGTTCCGCAGCCTGGCGCTCGCTCCAGGCGTGGACGTCACCCTCCAAAGTCACCTTGTCGTGTGCGACATTGACCTTGACTGCAGCCGCTTCAATGAGAGCGTGCCGTTGCAATGCTGCCTCTATCCGATGTTTGACATCGACGACATTTGCCTTCGGCTTGACTTCCAAAACGTTGACAACACCGGCGACCCCGCCGAGCTTCTTGACCGCGTCTTCCGCGGCTTGCCGCTGGAAATGCCACGGCACTTCCCCGGAAAGCGTGATCCAACCTTTGTGAACCTTGATGTCAACCGCGGCATCGGGAAGTGCGGTATCCCATGATATGATGTCGAGTGCTCTCGCAGCGATTTCGTCATCTGCATGGCGCTTATGCCCGGGCCACCGTATTTCTATCTCGCTGGCGACGGCCCGGACACCTCTGACGCGTTGCGTAATCAACTCCGCCATCAATTTCTGGGCATAGGTTTCCACGTGACCAGAAAGCGTTGCGATCCCGTGTTCGACGGCGACACCGATCTGGGCGGCGTCGAGGCTCGGATCGTACTCCAGTTCGTCGAGGATATCCCTTCGAATTTTTCGGTCGTCCATGTCTTACTCCATCCGTTCAAGAGGCAGGATGCACCTCATTTTAAATTTGAACCAATCGACGGCATCACACTTTGCGCTCGATCAAAGATGAGGCGGGGCTACCTGCGTTAGTCTGATGTATGCTAGAATGAGGAGATTCTCTGGTGACATATATCTTGAAAGATCTGACCGAAGGCGAATGCCGTACGGTGCTGAGCAAAGCCCGCTTTGGCCACCTCGCCTGTTGCAAGGACGGTCAGCCCTATGTCGTGCCGATCTATTTTGTCGCCGATTACGGGGCGATTTACAGCTTTTCGATGCCTGGCAAGAAGGTCGAATGGATGCGGGCGAACAACAACGTCTGCCTGCAGGTCGATGCGGAAGGCGAGGGTAAAGGATGGGGCAGCGTTATCGTCGAGGGTCGATTTGAAGAATATCCGGATACGGAAGCGTGGCATAATCAAAGACTGCACGCCTGGTCGGTTTTACAGCAATATCCTGACTGGTGGGAGATTGGCGCCCTGAAGCCGGAGGAACTGCCAATATCGTCAACGTCTCCGCACCTCTTTTACGGGATTGTCGTTGGGGAGATCCACGGACGCAGAGCGAGCTTCGTGGGATAGTCAAAACCCGACCAGATATTAAGAGGCCGCCCAGATTTGCACTTGGGCGGCCAGTACATTTGTCGATGTCCGTGACCTGCTTACTGTTTCTGCGATCCCTTGCCATCGCCAAAATTCGGTTTAATGAGCCAAAAACAGTGGGATCTTGGCCTCTTTCAACATCGAATGTGTTACCCCGCCGAACAAGCGTTGTGCCAAACGTGGATGGTTATAGGCGCCCATGACGATCATGTCGGCAGAGACATCAATCGCATGTTGCCGCAACGTTTCATCGATGGGCCGTCCGCCACCCGAAATCCGATCGACTGCAACCTTGACGCCGTGCCGCGCAAGGTAGCGAGCGATGTCTGCGCCCGGCTCTTCACCATTGCTGGAACTAGTCGCGAGGGGATCGACCAGCGCGACGTGCACCTCGCCCGCGCTTTTTAGAAAATCAAGGGACAGTTGGGCTGCGCGAGCAGCCTCGTCGCTGGAATCCCAGGCGAGGAGAACTGCCTTTGGCGCAGCACTGATGTCGCGACCCGTTGGATTGAGCAGGATCGGCGTTGGTGAATGGAAGAGAGCACCGTCAATGACCTGCTTGCGAAACTGCTCATCGCGTGCGGCTTGAGGTCCGACCAACAGGATATCGGCGTAAAGCGCACGCACGGCGATATCATCCGCGGCCCAGGCGAATTCGGTATAGATGTCCTGTACGTCCCAGGAGATCTCGCTTTTTTCTAGCAGCGACTTGATGTTACTCGCTGCCGTGTCGAGTTCCTCGATCTCGCGCTGTCTCTCTTCGACCCAGACAGTCGAAATGACATCGTACGCGCCGACATAGGGGGCGGCTCCCATTGATACCACAAGGGCGGTTAGGTGCGCTTGATGCGTTTCACAGAATGTGATGGCACTCTCCAGGTCCTTGTGGAATTTGGTGACATCGAGGACACCGAGAACTGTTTTTATCGTCATGGTCTGAGCCTTTTCCTGTTTGAGGATCTCCTCCAGCATAGTCAGGTCAGCGACTGGTCACATTGATCTGGCGCAAAGACGAGCGCCGACACGCCAATGGTTACACGCACCTCTTTCTCAGTCGATCACGTCAGCGTGTGGAGGAGTTATCTGTCTAGAAGCTGGCGCAAGCGTACCGCCAGTTCGGGCGTCGTATAGGGCTTTTTGAGCCAGCTCGCGTTTTTCAGCAGGCTTCCGCTGGTAATCTCGGGCGATGCATACCCGGACGTCAGCAACACAGCAACATCGGGACGCCGTTCCTTGACCGCCTGCGCCAACTGGTCGCCGGTCAGCGATCCGGGCATTATGATGTCACTGAATACGAGGGCGATTTCTGGTGTTTGTTCGAAGAGGGCAAGCGCGTCAGTCCCGTTCTCCGCCTCCAACACTTGATATCCTAGGTCCTTCAGCCGCGAGACAGCCACGCGTCGAACCCGTGGATCATCTTCGACGACGAGGACAAGTTCCTCGCCCTTTGGGAGTGCGACATTGGCGGTGCCAGGTGGACCGGCGGGGACGACTGCGCCCTGCTGGGCCGGTAGGAAGATCCGAACAGTTGTTCCTTGGGCTGCTTCACTGTAGAGTTGGACATGCCCACCAGACTGGTGGGCGAACCCGTAGACCATGCTCAGTCCGAGCCCAGTTCCGGCGCCGACGGCTTTGGTCGTGAAGAAGGGTTCGAAGGCGCGGCGTTTGACGTCGTCCGTCATTCCATTCCCGGTATCGCTCACAGCGATGAGCACATATTCACCTGTCCGGACGTCTGGATACATCGCGGCATAATCGACATCGAGAGTAACGCGGCTGACCTCAACCGTTAGACGTCCGCCGTCGGGCATAGCATCGCGACCGTTAAGGGCGAGATTGAGAATGGCGTTTTGCAGCTGTGACGCATCGACAAGCGCGAGATTGGCCGCGCCAGCCACGGTGCTGTGCAGCTCCACTCTTTCCCCGAGCGTTCGTCTGAGAAGATCCGAAAAACCGTCGATCAGCCGGCCAATATCTTCTGGCTTTGGATTGAGCGCCTGCCGGCGCCCGAAGGCGAGAAGCTGACCGGTGATCTTCGCCCCGTCGTCTGCAGCCAACTGTGCCTCGCGGGCAAGATTGATAAGCTTCGGGTCTGAAAGCTTCGCCTCGAGCATTTCAAGATTGCCGCCGATGACAGTCAGCAGATTGTTGAAGTCGTGTGCGAGGCCGCCGGTCAGTTGACCGACCGCTTCCATCTTCTGTGCTTGGCGCAGTTCCTCTTCCATCCGATGGCGGCTTGTGAGGTCGCGAATAAAGCCTGTGAATACACGTTCGCGATTGGAGATCGCCTCGCCCACGGAAAGCTCCATTGGAAACAAAGTGCCGTCCTTGCGCAGGCCCGTGACCACCCGTCCATATCCGATAATGCGACGTTCGCCGGTTTCCATGTAGTGAGAAAGGTAGCCATCATGTGCACCGCGATACGGCTCGGGCATCAGTTGCTTAACATTCAAACCCTTCAGTTCCGCAGCTTGATAACCGAATAGTCGTTCCGCAGCCGCGCTAAAGGCAGTGATTGAACCCGCTTTGTCGATCACCACCATGGATTCTGGAACCGTAGCCAGGATGGAGGCCAAATGTGCCTCCCGCTGTGCGAGGTCCCTCTCCGCCTGTTTCAGCGCGGTAATGTCGTTGTTCGTCTGTAGAACGACCAAGGTCCCAGTGTCCTCCATGACCACACAGACGAAGCGAGCAGCGATAAAGAGACTGTGCCCGTCCTTATGCCGGTGTTTCAGCTCGCCCGACCAGATGCCCGTCTCACGGAGCTTGCGACGGATGTTCTCGATAGGTTCCGGAAATTCTGTGGAAAGAACGTCGTGGACGAT
This sequence comes from Rhizobium sp. LjRoot98, assembly GCF_964252935.1. Lineage (NCBI taxonomy): Bacteria > Pseudomonadati > Pseudomonadota > Alphaproteobacteria > Hyphomicrobiales > Rhizobiaceae > Rhizobium > Rhizobium sp. LjRoot98. Next base: position 42,001 of record NZ_CAXUPW020000019.1, on the reverse strand, counting down.
GGCACCAATCGCCTCAGCACGGGACCATCCGTAAAGGGCCTCGCATCCCGCGGTCCAACGCTCGATCACCCCGTCAAAGCGATGAACAATGACGCTCGCGCCCCCGAAAATCCGTTCGACCTCGTCCAATCCGTGGTGGGTGACCGTTTGTAACGCTTGGAATTGAGACATCACGGTTCTTCATGTTAAGCGCTGGCGAACCTGCGCGCGTTCACCTTATCATGCACATCGGCCTCGCCATGAGAAGTGTCAACTTCACCGGCGAGCGTGATCAACTTTTCGATCTTAATTCTGTATTGATGACGCCCGTCTGCCGTTATGACACCACGCGAAGCGAGGCTGGAAAACGTCCGCGAAACCGTTTCGATTGTTAGGCCAAGATAATCCGCGATGTCCTGGCGGGTCATCGGTAGATCGAGCAGAGACACAACGAGTGCCTCCCGATCGCGTCGAGCTGTCAGGACAAGGAACGTGCATACGCGTTCCTCTGCTGTCTTCGTCGCCAGCAGGACCATCTGTTCCTGTGCTGCAGCCATCTCGTCGCTCAGTCGCGCAAAAAGGCTGGGTCGGAGTTCAGGTGACTGGTCCATCCGTTGCTGGAAGCTCTGCCTGGAAAACCGCCGGACCCTGGTCCTCGTCACCGCCTCGGACCCGTAGAGATACCGATCCAACAGGGAAATTCCAATCAGATCGCCAGCGTAAAGAAACCCGGTAATGACGCGCCGGCCGTCGGAGAGTATCTTGAACACCCTGACGAGGCCTTCAACGATCTCGAACACGTGCTTTGCGGGATCGCTTTGCCAGAAGATTGGCTGTCCCGGCTCGAATGTTTCGATCGGCTGTCTGTCGAAAACGCAGGCCAGGCTCGGCTGCAGGCGGGACGCCAGAGGAATGACGCTTTCAGAACGGTATTGACGAGCAGTTTCTGCCGGGACCATAACCATTTCCTCTCTCCTGTTTGACGAGGGGAGTTGAACCGGTACAGATGACGAGCGAACGCTACGCCTGTATTAGTTAGCGCGAAATTGCAACAATTTGTAACAGATGCCAAACTACCTGCGACACTGTCGCGATTGGGCCTCATGCAATGCAGAACCTACTTGTCATCGACGATGACCCGCGCATCCGCGATATGCTGACCCGCTATTTCCAGGATGAGGGGTTCGGCGTGATGGCGGTGGCGGACGCCCCCTCGATGCGCGCCTGTATGGCATGCACCACCTTCGACGCGATTCTCCTTGATCTCGTCCTGCCCGGCGGCGACGACGGACTCGTGATCGCAAGAGAAATCCGTACAACGTCCGACATTCCAATCCTCATGCTGACGGGGCGCGACGACGTTATCGACAGAATTGTCGGACTGGAGATCGGGGCGGACGATTATATTGCCAAGCCTTTTCACCTGAGGGAGGTACTGGCGCGCCTGCGCACGGTGCTTCGGCGGCGCGCGGCGATCAGAACTCCGAACGGACATGCCGATGTCGACGTCCTTGCCTTCCAAACCTTCACCCTCGACCTCGGTCGGCGCCTTGCGATGACTGCGGGCGGAAGTGAGATCGATTTGACGACGGGCGAATTCGACATGCTCGTCGTTCTCTGCCGCCACCCAAAACGCGTTTTTTCACGCGAGACCCTGATGGAACTCACCCGAGGTCGCAATCTCGATGCTTTTGACCGAAGTATCGACGCACAGATCGGTCGTTTAAGAAGAAAGATAGAACCTGACCCGTCCAGGCCCTATCTGATCAAATCGGTCAGGGGCGTGGGCTACGTCTTCACCGGCAAGCCTGGATCCCAATAGCACACGACTATTTTAGGATCAGCCGAACACCATGATCCCAACGACTGTAGTCTAAACGCTGCAGCCGCCGCGTCCAGTTGTCGGACGTCAATGTCCAGAAGCGAATGCTTGTGCATCCGGCCTTTGCAGCGATGCCCCGCAGCTTGTCGATGAGGGCCTTTGAGACCCCGGCCTCGTCTGCGGCACTGGCAACGACGAAGATGGGCACATCAAGCATTCGTTTATGCGCGAAATCATCGCCGAGCTTGCACAAAGCAAGGCCCTGAATCACACCCATCGGATTGAGCGCGATCCACGCCTGCTCGCGTTGCTCTACGACATCGGTGTTAGTTGCCAATTGAGCGCAGTATCGTCGCCATGCCGCCAGATCGAGCGTTGAGGCGACGGGTTCGATCAACGGATAGGCTCTGTCCACGTCAAACGGCTTGACCTGTGTAATCTTATAGGTTGCTGACATGCGCATTTCCTCCGTGAGCCTCGAGGCCGACCTTGACGCCGCCTTTCAAGCGATAGGCTTGCAGATGTCATTCGTCTCGAATGCCTACGAAGGCGGAAAGGCCAGCCTATTGCATTGCGCCAGATCAATGCCGGACCTTTGAATTTAAGCTGAATTGGACATTCCAAGCCAAAACCCGGCAGAACGCATCCGTTGCGCCCTCCAGCTCGCAAGGACGACCGATGATTCCCAAGCTCCGCGGCGAATTACTGATAAAGATCCTGCGCTCGCGTGGCATCCTATTGGTGCTGACGGCCTCTATCAGTTTGCTGCTCGGGATACTCTTTCTGATTGCTCAACAGTCGGAGCTGGCCGGGCTGGCATTTATGGCCGGAACCGTTCCAGTGCTGTTGGCACTAATTGTCCAGATTGTTCGGTCACTTCGCAAAGGCGACGCCGGACTCGATATCGTCGCGGCATTATCGATGGCCGTCGCCCTCTCCTTTAACGAGCATCTTGCCGCCAATGTCGTGGCGCTAATGTATGCTGGCGGCCAACTGCTTGAGAGTTTCGCCTCCAGCCGCGCGGCGCGCGAAATGACGGCTTTGATGGGAAGGGTCGCTCACACGACAATGCGTTATGCCGGCGATGCTCTCGAGGAAGTCCCGATCATAGAGGTCTTGGCAGGCGACCGGTTGATGATCCGCCGCGGCGAGGTTCTGCCGGTCGATGGTGTGATACTGTCCGGTGAAGCGACTCTCGACGAGTCGGCACTGACGGGTGAGGCTGTACCACATCACCATTTTGTCGACCAGGAGGTCTTGAGCGGCACCACGTCGGTAGGAGACGTCTTCGATCTCGTCGCCCTTCGACCGGCAGCCGAAAGCACTTATGCCGCCGTCGTCCGTCTTGTGGAGGCTGCCCAGAAAACCAAGGCGCCCATGGTGCGTCTGGCCGACCGATACGCGATCCTTTTCCTGGCCGTCACCCTGTCAGTCGCCTTTGCCGCATGGTGGTTGTCCGGCGACCCGCGACGGGCTCTTGCCGTCCTGGTGATCGCAACACCTTGCCCTTTGATCCTTGCAGTGCCAGTGGCGATCATGTCCGGGATCTCTCGTTGTGCAGCGCAGGGTTGCCTCGTCAAGGACGGCGGCACACTTGAAGCGCTCGGGCGAGTTCGGGTCGCCATTCTTGATAAGACCGGTACGCTGACCCATGGCAAGGCGGCGGTGTCCGCCATCGAGACAGCTGGCTGGCTGGAGGAAAACGAGCTTCTGCGCCTTGCCGCTTCGCTCGACCAAGCGTCGGGCCATGTGTTTGCCTATACATTGATAGAGGCCGCTCATGACCGCGGCCTGCATCTTGAACCGCCGACCAATGTAGATGAAGCGCCGGGTGATGGTATAGAAGGTTCCATTGGTCGCCATCGCGTCATCGTCGGCGGTGACCCCTTCGTGGCCGGTCGGGTCAAAGAGATCGCGGATTCGCCTGTACCGAACCGGCGGCGCGCGGGCGAAGCGACGATCTCCGTCGCTGTCGACGGGCGAATTGCCGGATCGATTGTGCTATCGGATCGGGTTCGTCCAGAGGCACTAAATGTTCTCAAAAAGCTCCGTCGTTATGGGGTCAACCGGATTATTCTTGCGTCCGGCGACAGGCTGGACGTTGCGATCAGGATCGGTAAAGGCCTCGGTCTCGACGAAATCCTCGGCGAGCAAACACCAGCTTCCAAGGTCGCTGTCGTCGCATCTGCGCGCCAATGGGGACCCGTCCTTATGGTCGGCGACGGCGTCAACGATGCACCTGCTCTGGCGATGGCCGACGTAGGGGTGGCCTTAGGGGCTCGAGGCGCTGCCGCCGCCTCGCAGTCAGCTGGCGTCGTTTTGCTCGTCGACCGCCTCGAACCGCTCGCCGAGGCCTTAGGTATCGCCCAAAGGACAATTCATATAGCCAGACAAAGCGTATTCGCTGGCCTTGGTCTTTCTCTCGCCGGCATGATCGCTGCCGCCTTCGGGTATCTTCAACCACTGCATGGGGCGCTCCTCCAAGAAGTTATAGATGTTGCCGTAATCTTGAATGCGTTGCGTGCATTGCGGCCGAGACGTGAGGCAGATTCCGGGGAGTGAAACCCAGGAAAAATTCGCTCGTTGCCGGCGTGAAATAGAGGTGCTTTGGCTAACGAGACCATCAGCAATAACCGTTCGGTTTTGATGCGGATCAAAACCAGAGGCACCTCTTTATGTGACAAACAATCGATGGCGTTTGACAAGATATGACGCGGTATTCTCGCTCGTTGTTTTGCGTCAGGCTGCTCTAAGCCAATGGGAGATGCGACGATGCTGTCAAAGACATTCCGGACGTCGAGACGGCCAACCGAACACGCTCCTGACGCCAATTACTGGTCCCGACCCGCGTCTTCACTTTTGTCGGAAATGCAGACCTCGATCCGAGGACTATCGAATGATGTCGCCGCTCAGCGTTTGCTCCAGTTTGGTGCCAACCGCATCGAACAGCAAAGGCACGCTACGGCGTTGGCAACATTTGCCCGGCAGTTCCGAAATCCGCTTGTCCTTATCCTAATCTTCGCTGCGGGTGTCTCGGCCTTGGTCGGGAACGGCAATGAGGCGGTCATCATCGGCCTGATCGTGCTAGCAAGTTGCGTCCTGAGTTTTACACAGGAGTACTCCGCCTCAAGGGCAATGGAGAGCCTGCGCAGGCAGATTTTCACAATGGCGGTTGTTTTGCGAAACGATGTGGAAAAAAGTGTGCCTGCGCAGGAGATTGTGCCCGGTGACATACTTAGATTGTCGGCCGGCAATCTCATTCCCGCAGACAGTATCATCCTCGAGGGCCGCGATTTTAACGTCAGTGAGGCGGTGTTGACCGGGGAAACATTCCCAGTGGTCAAATCTGCGGGCTTGTCGGCAATTAGTGCGACAGTCTCCCAACGCACCAACATGGTGTTCATGGGCACATCCGTGCGCAGCGGCACGGCAACCGTGTTGGTGGTCAGCACAGGAAACCAGACCGAGTTCGCGAAGATCGCCAAAGCCCTGGAGCGCCAAATACCCGAAACGGACTTTGCCAGGGGCATTCGTCGCTTCGGCACACTGATGACCGAGATCATGCTGACGATCGTTATCGTTGTCTTCGTCTCCAACCTTCTCCTGCATCGACCACTGATCGACTCCCTGCTTTTTTCGCTGGCGCTTGCAGTCGGGCTGACGCCGGAGCTTCTACCGGCAATCATCAGCATCACCCTTTCAAAAGGCGCGCGGAGGATGGCGGAGAACGGCGTCATTGTCAGACGGCTGGAAGCCATCGAGAATCTCGGCAGCATGGATATTCTTTGCACCGACAAGACCGGAACACTCACGGAAGGTGTCATTCATCTCGACGGTTGTTTTGGTACTGACGCGAGACCTTGCGACGAAGTCTATCGATGGGCGAAATTGAATGCGACCCTCCAGTCAGGTCTTAAGAACCCTCTTGATGAAGCGATCGCTGCGGCGCCCGACAACCCAGGCGACCGGGATATGTCCACGTATTCGAAGATCGACGAAACCCCGTATGATTTCATTCGCAAGCGGCTGACCGTCGTCGTTCGCCAATCGCCCGGTGACCCGACTGATCTGATGATCTGCAAGGGAGCTATGAGCAATGTAATGAGCGTGTGTACGTCGGTCATGGTCGCGGATCGGCCCGAGATCCTGGATGATGCACGCAAGCAAAGCCTTGACGAGGCGTTCAAGGTTTGGAGTGCACAAGGTTTCCGTGTCCTTGGCCTGGCGATCCGCCAAATTAGTCGCCAGCCGACATACAGTCGTGATGATGAGACACAAATGTCCTTCGCCGGCTTCCTGCTTTTTCTTGATCCGCCGAAAGCCGGCATCAAGGACGCACTTGCCCATCTCGCCAGCCGTGGTATCGGGATAAAAGTCATTACCGGCGATAACCGTTATGTCGCCCGGCACCTGGCCGAAACGATCGGCCTGGATTGTGAACAAGTCCTGACGGGCGACGAGCTCAATCGGATGACGAAGAGTGCCCTTTTCGGCAAGGCGTCCAAGACGAACCTTTTCGTTGAAATCGATCCGAACCAGAAAGAGCGGATCATCGCGGCGCTGCGGTCGCATGGCCACGTTGTCGGTTATTTGGGTGACGGAATAAACGACGCGCCTGCTCTCCACGAAGCAGACATTGGTATTTCCGTCGATGGCGCAGTCGATGTTGCCCGCGAGGCCGCAGATATGATTCTTCTAAAGCAGGACCTGGGTGTCCTTCTGCGCGGGATCGACGATGGTCGCCGGACTTTCGCCAATACGATGAAATATGTGTCGATCACGACCAGTGCCAATTTCGGCAACATGATCAGCATGGCCATTGCATCACTGTTCCTGCCCTTCCTGCCATTGCTGGCCAAGCAGATCTTGCTCAATAATCTTCTGTCGTCGATCCCATCGCTGGCTATAGCCAGCGACAATGTCGATCCGGGACAGATCGAAGCGCCCCACCGCTGGGACATCGGGTCGGTGCGGAGGTTCATGTTTAGCTTTGGGCTCGTCAGCTCTGCCTTCGATTTTCTGACCTTCGGCTTTCTACTTTTGGTCATGCACGCAACGCCCGATATCTTCAGGACTGCTTGGTTTATCGAATCTCTGATCACACAACTTGCCATCGTGCTCATCGTGCGCACACATTTTCCGTTCTGGAAGAGCCGCCCGGGTCCCTTGCTTTCGAGCATGACGCTGGCAATCGCGCTGCTAGCTGTCGCCATTCCCTATCTCCCTTTTGCTGATTGGTTCGGCTTCGTGCCTCTTCCATTGTCAGTCATGCTGGGTCTCGTGGCGATCACGATGATGTATCTCATTGTATCGGAAGCTACGAAACGGTGGTTTTTCGCGCGGGAGCAACATCATGGGGGCCATCGAGGCAAGGTCAGGACACCAATACGGCGGCACCGCTGAGACCGCCGTGGCGCAGGTGAGAAGGGAAACAACACAACACGGTATCGGTGACATTGCTGCGGCAATGGAGCCGTATGATCTCCAGAAGCGCGCTTGTCGGCTTCATCGCCAGACCGATCGATCCTAGAAGATCTTTGCCTATAGCAACAATCTGGACGGCGCGACCACGGCCGCGCCGATGCCTTGCGGGTTCGGTTTCAGGAAACTCTGATGTGGTCGACAACCGCGTTCACGCCTGGTGCCGACCACGCGGCACGTTCGACTGCGCTGCGTTCCGGCCAAGCATGCACATGGCCTTCCAGAGTCACCTTGCCGTCGGCGACCAGAACCGTGATTCCGTTAGCCTCAACTTCGGCTGTGCGTTTCAGTGCATCTTCGATGCGTTTCTTCACATCAAAACTGGAAACTAGCGGCTTGACTTCGATGTTGTTGGTAACGCCGATGAGGCCAGTTAGGCGTTTAACGGCGTCCAGTGCTGCGATTTTTTGGTATTGCCACTCTACCTTGCCAGACAACGTGACCCAACCCTTCGTGACCTTGGCCAGTACCGCGTCGTTCGGAACGGTTGTATTCCAGTTGATTGAATTCAACGCGCGCTTGGCGATTTCGTCATCCGCCGTCGTGTTGATCCCAAATGGGCGCACCTCGATTTCCTGAGCGATGCCACGTACGCCCCTTACTCTGCTGACGACGTTTTCGACCTCAATTTTCTGAAAATAGCTGGGTACGTGGCCAGTCAGGGTGACGACCCCGCTGTCAACGGCTACCCCGATGTCTGCAGCATCGATACTTGGTTCAAACTCCAGCTCATCGATGATGTTCTGCCTCAAAGCCATATCACTCATAATTTTCGTCCTTTCGTTTTTGACGCAGGAACGTTCCTGCTTGAAGCACCCCAACTATCTGTCTGCACACCATCCGCGTCTTTGACGTGGGTCAAAATAGACGTATTCGCCCCATCCAGCAGCTGCTAAGCGAAACCATCGTGAATGCCCGCGCCACGCGCGTGACAAGACAGAGATAATATTGGCCGGATTACAGCGCTTCTTCATGATCGCTGGCCTGCCTTGTCGCTCTTGGCGGAAGAACGCAGGGACTTTGACCGGCATCAAATCGCTCCTTGCGGTTTGATGCCAGTATTCCTGGTGTCAACCCAATTCAGGAGGGAGCCATGGCTTCGATCGATACCAGCGTACCAGTCCGCAACTCATCGAAAGCGCTAGCGGGGAAACTTCGTCTGGGGTCGCTGACTGCTCTCGTCATCGGCTCGATGGTCGGATCAGGGGTTTTCAGCTTGCCGCAGAATATGGCGGCAGGCGCCGGACCGCTTGCCATCCTGATCGGCTGGGGCATTACAGCAGCCGGGATGCTCGCACTCGTATTCGTTTATCAGTCGCTCGCCACCCGCAAACCGGAACTCGACGCCGGACCTTATGCCTATGCCAAAGCGGGATTTGGTCCGTTCATCGGATTTAACAGCGCCTGGGGATACTGGATCAGCGCCTGGATTGGCAACGTCTCGTATGCGGTCATCGTGTTCAGTGCGTTGTCCTATTTCTATACCTCCTTTGGTGACGGCAACACTTGGCAGGCGGTACTGGGAGCTTCCGTTCTCCTATGGGCCGTGCATTTTCTGATCCTTGCCGGGATCCGACAAGCTGCCATCACCAACCTCGTTGTCACCGTGGCGAAGATCGCGCCGATTGTCGTGTTCATCGGCGTGGTTGCAGTGGCCTTCAAGCTCGATGTTTGGTCACTCGACTTTTCCGGGCTCGGCAATGCCGGTCTCGGCTCAATCACCGCACAGGTCAAAAGTACCATGCTCGTCACCTTGTGGGTCTTCATCGGGATCGAGGGGGCGAGCGTGTTCTCGGGGCGCGCAGAGCGTCGCCGCGACATTGCAATGGCAACGGTGCTCGGCTTCTTCACCTGCCTTATGCTCTACGCCCTCGTCTCCCTGCTGTCTCTGGGCATCCTCAACCAGTCGGATCTTGCAAATTTGAAGAACCCATCAATGGCCGGCGTTCTGGAAGCCGTGGTCGGGCCGTGGGGGGCGGTAGTGATCAACTTTGCCCTCGTTGTCTCGGTGATTGGCGCATTTCTCAGCTGGACCTTACTGGCGGCGGAAATCCCCTTTGCCGCCGCCAAGGACGAGACTATGCCGCAGTTCTTCAGCAGGGAGAACAGACATGGTGTGCCATCGGCCTCTCTGCTGATCACCAACGGACTGGTTCAGCTATTCCTCATTGTGACCCTGCTTGCACACAGCACCTATCAGGCCCTGTTCTCGATCGCGTCTGTTGCCATTCTCGTCCCTTACATCTTTTCGGGCGCCTATGCGGCGAAGCTTGCAATCACCAGCGAAAACTATCGACCGGGAGAAAACCGGGTTCTGCCCATGCTCGTTGGTCTTTTGGCGACCTTGTATGGAGCGTGGCTGCTTTATGCCGCAGGTTTGAACTAACTCTATATGTGTGCCGCTCTCTATGCTCCCGGCATCCTTTTCTACGCCTGGGCCCGTTTCGAGACGGAGCGTCGCCTTTTCCATCCAGTCGAGGTCGCGATCGCGATCGTTCTTGGTGCCCTGGGCCTCTATGCCGCCTACCAGATGTGGACCGGCGCGATCAGCGCTCTGTGAAAGGAGAATGTCATGAGCACTCTTGGCGTTCACTCAGAGACCGGTCGGTTGCGAGAGGCCATGGTCCATCGACCGGATCTCAGTTTGCGTCGTCTGACGCCGGACAACTGCAAGGCACTCCTTTTCGATGACGTCCTCTGGGTCAAGCGTGCGCGGCAGGAACACGATATCTTTGTTGATGCCCTGCGTGAACAGGGCGTACTGGTGCAATCTTTCGGTGAACTCCTGTCCGAGACCCTGGAATTGCCGGAGGCGCGAAAATGGCTTCTCGATCAACGCGCGGACGCCTCGGTTGTCGGCCTTGATACGGCGGATGAACTGAGGGGCTGGCTGAACGAGATGGCCAGCGATCAACTGTCCACTCTTCTGGTGGGCGGGATTGCCCGGGCCGAATTGCCTTTTCAACCAGCGGGTCTGACCGGCCGCACCCTTGCGCCGCAAGACTTCGTCTTGCCGCCATTGCCCAATCAGTTGTTCACGCGAGACAGCTCCTGTTGGGTTTATGGCACCGTCTCTGTCAATGCCATGTACTGGCCGGCCCGCAGACCAGAAGCTACAAATGTCGAAGCTGTTTACCGGTACCATCGGCGCTTTCGCGATGCTGGGTTCCCGCTGATCTCCCCGGACACGCAGCGCGCCGGAGCGAGCCTTGAGGGGGGTGACGTCATGCCGATCGGCAACGGGGCTGTTCTGATCGGCATGGGAGAGAGAACGACGGCACAGGCTGTCGATGCTCTGGCGCGCCATCTCTTCAGGACAGGAACGGCGACACATGTGATCGCTGCGTTGATGCCCAGAGACCGCAGTTTCATGCATCTCGACACGGTGTTCACCTTCTGCGACCGCGATCTGGTGACCATGTATCCGCCGGTCGTTGATCGCATCAGAAGCTTTTCACTGCGGCCGGGCTCTGCGCAAGGCAGCGTCGACGTCACAGAGGAGAGCGAGAGTTTCATCTCGGTCGTGGCGGCCGCGCTGGGACTGAAGGCGTTGCGCGTCGTGGCAACGGGGGGTGACTGCTACGAGGCAGAGCGGGAGCAATGGGATGACGGCAACAATGTTGTGGCGGTCAGACCCGGGGTCGTCCTCGCCTATGACCGCAATGTCTACACCAACACGCTCCTTCGACGCGCCGGTGTCGAGGTCATCACCATCGAGGGGGCGGAACTCAGCCGTGGCCGAGGGGGCGGTCACTGCATGACATGCCCGCTCATCCGCGATCCCATTTAACTCATACCGGAGGCCCGAAAATGTCGATCAATCTCCATGGACGCAGCGTGCTGACGCTTGATGATCTCAGCCCGGATGAAATCCGGTTTCTGCTCCGGCTGGCGGCCGATTTGAAACAAGCGAAATTGGCCGGAACGGAACAGCCGCGCTTGTCGCGGAAAAATATCGCCTTGATCTTTGAGAAGGATTCCACCCGGACGCGATCGGGCTTTGAAGTGGCGGCCTATGACCAGGGCGCGCACGTCACCTATATCGGCCCTTCCGGGAGCCACATCGGCCACAAGGAAACGATGAAGGATACAGCGCGCGTCTTGGGCCGCATCTACGATGCGATCGAATATCGCGGATTTGCCCAAAGCTCAGTGGAAGACCTTGCGAAATTCGCAGGTGTTCCCGTCTACAATGGCCTGACGAATGAAGCGCATCCAACCCAAGTTCTTGCCGACTTCATGACAATGCGCGAGTTCACCCATAAGCATTTGTCCGACATGGTCATGGCCTTCGTCGGTGATGGCCGGGATAACGTCGCGCTCTCGCTGGCAACTGGCGCCGCGAAGGTGGGCATGGATTTTCGGGTGGTTTCGCCAAGAGAGCTCTGGCCTGCCCCCGACGTCATCGAAAATCTCGCGGCCGAGGCTCGAAAGAACGGCGGGGTCTTCTCCATTGGGGAGCATATCCGTCCCGGCGTCCTGAGGGCGGATTTCGTCTACACCGATGTCTGGCTTTCGATGGGTGAGGACGAGGCTGCCTGGCCCGACCGCATCCGCCTGCTGTCGCCATACTGCGTGACGACAGACGTGATGACCGCGACGGAAAATCCCTATGCCAAATTCATGCACTGCCTCCCTGCGTTCCACGACAGGAATACGGATGTGGGCGCCCGCATTTTCCAACGGTTCGGCTTGGATTGCATGGAAGTCACGGACGAGGTTTTTGAGTCCAAAACTTCCATCGTCTTTGATCAGGCGGAAAACCGGATGCACACGATCAAGGCGCTGCTCGTCGCAACGATGGGAGGCTAGGATGTTGATTGTCGCGGCGCTGGGAGGAAATGCGCTTCTCAAACGAGGGGAGAGTATGACGGCTGAAAACCAGCGTGCCAATATCAAGCGGGCTGCATCGGCGTTGGCAACATTGATCTCTGCCGGCCATGATCTTGTCGTTACGCACGGGAACGGTCCTCAGGTGGGGCTTCTTGCACTCCAGTCTATGACCCCTCCGGGTTCGCCGTTTCCCCTCGACGTTCTGGATGCCGAAAGCGCTGGAATGATCGGTTATGTCCTTGAACAAGAACTGGCAAACGTCGTCGACAACCGCCGGTTTGCGACACTACTAACCCAAATCAAGGTCGATCCATCTGATCCGGCTTTTGACTATCCAACCAAGTTTATTGGACCAGGCTATGATCTGGCAACGGCTCGGTCTTTGGCCGACCAGCGGGGATGGAAGATCGCTGCCGACGGAGACAAGTGGCGCCGGGTGGTTGCCTCGCCCCGGCCACTGGCGATCCTGGAGGTTCCAGTCATTGCCAGTCTCGTTCAACAAGGCGTTATCGTTATCTGCGCAGGGGGTGGAGGTATTCCAGTCGTGGAACGAGAGGACGGAATTCTGGTCGGCGTAGAAGCGGTTATCGACAAGGACCTGGCGAGTGCCATGCTTGCAAGAGACCTGAAAGCGGACATGCTGCTTTTGCTGACTGACGTCGATGCGGTCTATCGCGATTTCGGCACACCGGCCGCTTGCGCCCTGGGGCATGTAAACCCGGCTTCGCTCCAGGTGAGTGCATTCCCGTCTGGATCGATGGGGCCGAAAGTCGCCGCGGCAGTCGAATTTACCACCCTCACAGGCAAGATAGCGGCAATCGGCAACCTCGAAGAAGCCATCGATATTGTTTCCGGCAAACGGGGGACATGGATCGACGGCACGATGCCACGGGATCCGTCGTAACTGCAAGCCAAGATTCCACCGTCGCTCGCTCTGGCAAGTGCAACAGTTTTGAAAGGAGTGGCAACCGTGATGCAAAAGCTCCTGTTGTTTGTGCTCCTCATTATGATCGCGCTCGTCTTAAGCATCCTGTTCGTCAAACATTCTCAGGATAGGAAATATCGGACCGTTCAGACTGAAACCTGGTTGGAGAAGAGCCTCCGCACAGATCGATTTTCGTTTATTTCGCAGACTTTTGATGCGGATCATTGCCCGTGCAATACGCGAAGCTAGGCTGGCATACCGAACCGAAGCGAGGAGACCCACCATGAACGCTCAGCCAATCATTCACTTCCATGGTGCCGCCGGGACCGTCACGGGCTCTTGTTTCCTCCTGGAGCACGACGGAAACCGGGTTCTCATCGACTGCGGCATGTTCCAGGGATCGAAAACGGAAAAGGAGCTGAACTATCGTCCCTTCCCCTTTGCCGCGTCGCAGATCGACGCCGTGATCCTGACCCACGCTCACATCGATCACTCCGGACTATTACCGAAGCTTGTCAAAGACGGGTTTGACGGGCCTATCTATGCAACCGCGGCGACCCTCGATCTGTGTACGATCATGCTTGCCGATTCCGCACATATCCAGGAAATGGAAGTCGAGCACCTGAACCGGCGCAACCAAAGACGCGCAAGGGAGCCGGTAGCCCCGATTTACAACGCCACAGACGCTGCGGTGTGTATGACGCAGTTTCAGGCGATTGCATTCCAGGCTTGGCATGACGTCGTGACAGGTGTTCGGTTCCGTTTCTGGAACGCTGGCCACCTTCTCGGGTCCGCGTCTGTCGAACTCGAGGTTGGGGACGGTGGTAACCGCCAGCGCATCCTGTTTTCCGGCGATCTCGGCCCGTCCCACAAACTCCTGCAATTCGATCCGGAAGCACCAACAGGATGGGACTACATGATTTGCGAGAGTACCTATGGCGACACCACGCGATCCGAGGTGTCCGAAGAGACACGGCGAAGCAGGCTGTGTGACGAAGTCAAGGCAGCTGCGCGCCATCGCGACGGAGCGCTCATCATCCCTTCCTTTGCGGTGGAAAGGACGCAGGAACTTCTGGCCGATCTGATCATCCTGATGGAAAGACACGAGATTGCATCATGCCCGGTCATTATCGATTCGCCGCTGGCCGCCCGCGCCAGCCAGATTTTTCAAAAATACGCGCGGGTTCTCCAGAACGGCGATGCTTTGGTACGGGCCATGAGGTCGAGGAATGTCCGGTTCACCGAAAGTGCGGAACAGTCGAAAGCCATCGATTCCATTCACGGATTTCACATCGTGATTGCAGCAAGCGGAATGTGCGAGGCCGGCCGTATTCGACATCGGCTCAGGAACTGGCTCTGGCGCGAAGAGGGAACAGTCCTGCTTGTCGGTTATCAGGCTGCCGGAACACTGGGACGTATCCTGTCGGACGGGGCCTCGATCGTAAAAATTCAGGGCGACGATATCATGGTGCGCGCCAGAATTCGCAAACTGGACGTCTACAGCGGTCATGCGGACGGCACGGAACTCGAAGCATGGGTTAAGGCGCGGCTGCCGATCAGGAAGGATATCTTCCTGGTTCATGGCGAAGCGGAGGCCCTCGCGGGGCTGCGCCAGCGACTGTCGGGTTTCCTTCGGCCGGACCAGATCGTTGTGCCCCGGCTGGACGCTGCCTATCGTCTGGACGCTGAAGGCGGCGTGGACATCTCTCCGGCAGCGCCTCCTCCGCGCATCGATCCGGTGCAAGCGGGCCATCGCGACTGGCACAATGACGTTCAAGCTCTCATTCTTGATCTTCAGGAGCAATTGGCATCGGCCGCTGACGAGAAAGCACGAGGCGTGATCATCCGCAGGATCCGCCGAGCGTTGGAAGAACCGAACTGATCTTCGGCGCGCCCATAGAAGATTTCAGCGATTAAGTCGATCAAGGTGAGTGTGAAACTGTTCGCCACCGTTCTAACCGCGCGAAATGCCGGCATGTGGGAGGGTATCGAGGCGCTTGAAACAATGAATCTTACGATCGACAGTACCATCTTTGACGCTGATCAAGGGCGGCTGGAACCAGGGCAAAAAGGATCTGGCCATCTGCTGTTCGACGCGTTGGCCGGGCTCTCCGCCTCATCGTATCGGCTGGAGTATACGAAGACCCCCACGCCGAGCGGCGCGAGGTTACCGCGATGCCGACTGTTGGGACCATCTGCTACGCGGTGCAGCGGCGTCGGCGGCCAGCCTTCAAACTCGGTGCGGAGCACTCGTGCCGATGCTATGCCCGATGCAAGGCACAGCCATCAGCTTCGATGCGATCCGCACCGCCATTCTCTTGTCGGCGCGGATCGATTTGAGCTGAATCTACTTGGGTGCAAGGCAAAAAAGGCCACTGTAAGTGGCTCCTATTGGTCCCGCATAAAACCTTGCATCTCCTCGGTTGTTACCTTGCCATCCTTGTTTGCATCGACGTTGTCGAACACCCGTTTGTGAATCGTCGTCACTTCCTCGAAGGAAAGTGCTCCATCTCCATCGACATCCGCGATGGCGAACATGATTTTCATCATGTGACCACGCATTGCACCGCCGCGCATTCCGCCCATCATACCGGCTCGCCCCATCATCGCACCTGGCATCATCTCCGAGGACCCCGACTGTAAATTCTGGTCCGCGGCCGGGGCCGTCTGCGCGAAGGTCATAGTCATGGCGCTGCCTGAAAAAAGTGTGGTGACCGTTGCCACGCATGCCAATTTTGTCAACGTCATATGCGTTCTCCTTTTGAGATATAGGAACTGGAGGCGACTGCCGCAGCACTGTCGTTTCTCACGACATTCCAGTGCCAACATTTATGATACCCCTGAGGCGAAGTTGCTGCTTTGCGTTACATCAATCATCCCCATGATGATGACGCCTGTTTTCAGCCCCAGCCACCACCGCATTTTGTGTCGATTAACGGGGCTCGCCATGCCCGTCCTGATCCGGCACTGGCTTCTCCAAGTTGCCGCGCACTCTGTCTGGTTCCTGAAAGCCGGTGGCCGCTTGCGCACGCACGCAACGGTAGTCTTTGCAGGGCAAGCTCACGCAACGCACCCACGTCTGCTGAGCACCCGAAGCTTTGGGGCCAGAGCGATATTAATCGCCGTGCATCGTTCGGAATTTACCCCCGTCGGAGATCAACAGAACGTAGCTCGCGAAAATTCAAAAAGTGCTGCACACTTAAATATGATATTAGGGTGGCCACAGCCTCGTCGAAGTCATCTCGCGTGCCTGTCGTCTGAGTGCCTGGAGGGATCTGTTGGGGTGGCTTTTTCGAATGATCGCCAATCTATCCCATTCGGGCCGCTCGGTCCCGACAAGCGCTTCTGTAGATAAGCTGTTCCGGGAATCGGAGATTGAAGCGGAGTATGCGATTGGATGGGTTCGAATCGCCGTGGGGCTCGCCCTCCTCGCGAGTGGTCTACTCGTTTCGTCAGGGACCGCCGAGCTTTCCGATGAATACAGCCTGAGCCGAGTTCGTGTCACAGCCCTGTTCACGGTCGGGGCATTTCTAGCCCTCGGTATCGTATCGTTGCTCTTGGTTATCCGCCACTGGTTCAGGCCATGGATGGCATTTGTGCTCGTTACCGGTGACGCGGCCATTCTCGGAACCAGTCTATTTTTCGGCTTGGAAGGCATTGGTCTAGGCGGCAACTGGGTCGCCGCAGTACCGACCATCTGGCTCGTACCTCTCGGTCTCGCCGTCGGCGCCCTTCGATATCGGCCACTCGTTCAAGTGTGGGCCACCTTTGTAACAATGATCGCTCTGGTTGGCGTCGTTTCCGCGCTTGGCTTTCGCTCGTTCCAGGAGGGCTTTGGGATCGCTGCATTTCCTGCTGACCTGAAGGCGAGCCTTGGTCGCCTGTTCTCGCTGCCGCCTTATCTCATGCGGGCCGTCATGCTCACGCTAGTCGGTCTCACAACGGCACTCGCAATGCTGCGTTCTCGGCGCCTTCTCATGCGCGCTGTCAGCGAGACAACCGGCCGGGCAAACCTCGCTCGATTCCTGCCATCCGAGATCGCGCCATTGGTGGGGGAGAGTGATATCTCCACGTGGCGGCAAGGGCGCCGCCAACAGGCTACCATCCTGTTCGTCGATATACGGGGGTTCACAGCTTATGCGGAGGGCATGGATCCGGCGCGGCTGTCCATCTTCATCTCCTCCTTTCGGCGACGGGTGACGCATGCGGCGGGGGCCTTCGGCGGCGTGGTCGACAAGTTCATTGGGGATGGCGCACTGCTTGTATTCGGCATTCCAAATCCCCAGAGTGATGACTGTACCCGCGCTGTAGCTTGTGCCCAGGAGCTTCTCGTACTCTTGGATCAATGGAACGCGAAGCGCGGATTTGATCCTCCTATACGGATTGGGATCGGCATCCACACGGGCGAGGTCTATTGCGGTCTTATTGGAGACGACAAACGAATTGAGTTCACAGTGCTTGGCGACGTCGTCAATGTGGCTGCTAAGATCGAACAGGCCACCAAGCGGTTTAATACAGCGCTGCTGGCTTCTGAGATCGTAGTGATGCGCTCGGGACAATTTTCCGCATGGCAGGAGGTCGGTCGTGAGCCGTTAGGTGGGCGCGGCGAGCACCTTGCGATCTACGCTTACTCGGGGACAAGCTCGACCGGCTGAATGGCGAGTCCCAGAGCCCACATTCTGATGGGGGATGCGTTAAGTCCGCGATACCCGAACCCGGGCTTGTCAATTGCGGTCATCTTCGAGCACCAGCCCGTCGGGGAGCCGGTGCTTGCAGGACATGTCCCACTGCTTCAATGCGCCAGAAAAAGCGGCACGCTCGCCTTTGGGAGCATCGACTGCGTGACACCGCCGAAAAACCGCTGCCTCAAGCGCGAGTGGTTGTAGGCGCCCATGACGATCATGTCGGCGGAAACGTCGCTTGTGTGCTGCCGCAGCGGTTCAGCGACCGAACGACCCCTTGTTGCGAGGCGGTTGACATCGGCCTTGATGCCGTGACGTGAAAGGAAAGTCACCGCTTTGGCGCCCAACTCTTCACCCTCGGTCGAGCGGGTCGGGAAGGGATCGACCAGCGTCACATGGACTGCGCCGGCCGACAGCAGAAAACCCAAGGATTGGCGGGCGGCCCGGGCCGCCTCATCGCTCGATTCCCAGGCGAGCAGAACTGTTTTTGGAGCTGGATCGATCGCGAGGACTGATGGGTTGAGCATGATCGGCGTCGGCGAGTGGAACAGGGCTCCATCGATCACCCGCTTGCGAAACTCTTCGGCGCGCGTGGCCTGCGGTCCGATCAGCACAAGGTCGCATAAAGCGCGCGTGGCTATATCGTCCGCGGCCCAGGCGAATTCAGTTTAGATATTCTGGACATCCCAAGAAATGCCGCTCCGGACACCTTGGTCGTTTCGGCCGCATAGACTATCCAACGCACTGGCACTTCGACCCAGTACAGAAACCCGCGGATCGTTCTGTCGGATACCTTTGCGAAGGTCAGTATCGATCCGGTCGAAGACAAAAGAAACTAAGCGGAATGGAGCCGAGGGAACTCAAGCGTTTTCGCCCATCGAGACGGATACCAGGGGCTGCCCGTGGAGGCGGCATAGGATATCGTGGCAGAGTGCTTCGGTAGGCTGGCTGGCATCCATCCGCAGCCACTCAATGTCGCCTATCTCATGAGAGAGTTGGCGCACCAGTATATCAACGGTCGCATCGGAAGTGCCTCCAACCCTCGTTGCAACCCGCCGGTGAAGCAATGCCGGATCTCCATGAAGCCAGAAGGCCGAAAACGCATGTCGGCCCTCGGCCGCCGCCTTTTCGATCATCTGTCGATTGTGCGCCTTTTCGAAGACTGCGTTCGCCACCACCGTGCCACCTTCCGCGAGTATGAGGCGGACCCGCCAGACCATCTCCTGATAGACTTTTGCAGAAATTTCAGGTCGATACGCAGCCTGCGGCAGCCTCGTCTGTGGCGGCAAGCCATGCATCGCCTTGCGGATACGATCGCTCTCGATGAGACGTGCCCCAGGGGCAAGCCCGATACGCGGCGCGAGCGTTTCCGCCAGTGTTGACTTGCCCGAACCACTCAGACCACCAATGGCAACAAGCTGCCCCGCCACCGGCTGCAACAGAGACTGGGCAAGCTGGAAATAGGATCGCGCTTCGCCCGCAAACGTCGTTGCCAAGTCACCTGCATCTTCCGCCTGTGTGGCGATCACATGCGCCCGGACGGCAGCACGCACGGCGATGAAGAATGGCAGCGCGCCAAATCCGTCATCCTCGTCTGTCTCGTCGAGATATCGATTCATGACGAGGTTAGCGAGTTCGGGATGTCCGCGATGCCAGAGATCCATCAGCATGAAGGCGAGGTCGTATAGTATATCGGTCGTGGCGATCTGGTCGTTAAACTCGATGCAATCGAACAAGCATGGTTCGCCCTCTAGCAAGAATATGTTGCGGAGGTTCAAGTCGCCATGGCAACGCCGCACTTTGCCAGATCGTTCCCGTCGGTCCAAGAGATTGGCAAGCTGCGTCAGGCGCCGGTTGAAGGCCGCAGTCAAGTCGTGGACCTCCTTTTCTGAAAAGACATGGCTTGTCGCAAAGCCAGCCTCGTTCACCTTCAGCACAGCCGCCATATTGGCGGTGCCACTGCTGCCGTGTATGATCGGTGCATGACGATGAGCCTTGACGATCGCCTTCGCAAGCGAGGCCACCATCGTCGGCGTCAATCCCCCTGAAATGGCAATCTGGTCGAGCAGTAAAGACTGATCGAAACGCTTCATCTCCACGAGAGCATCGAGCAGCTGTCCTTCGCCGCCAAGCGCAAGGCCGCCGTTATTTTCCCGTGTGATAGTCTTGACCCCGAGATAAATGCCGGGCGCTGTCGGGGTGTTCAGCTCGACCTCTTTGCGACACGCCGCTAACCGCTTCTCCGCTGAGGAAAAATCAGCATATGGCAGCTTCACAGCACGTTTCATCTTATAGGCTCGCTGCCCCACCAAAAAAATGCGCGAGATGTGAGTCTCCATCATCTCGACGGGCGCCGCATTCAAGGACAATGCGTCCTTGAGAAAGGAGATGGTTGCCGACTGGTCCTCAGTGATCATTTGCAAACCTTTCTGATGCCGTGGTCAGATCATCAAGTTCACCATGCCCCGGCACACAATGCATTGACGTGGGTCAAAGATCAGATTGCCGCCGTCGAACCTGCTTTCGAAAACACCAGACAGGCGTCACGCGACCGCGCTCGTCAGCGGTTTTCCTCTCAATTTGCGGACCGAAGCACGTTTTGCCGCCTTTCAACCACCCAAGGGGAGGATACCACCTAGCTGAGGTGCCACAGGTGGCTCACAGGGATCGCAGCATCCAAAATGAAGCGTTGTTGTTGCGCTAGATCAAAGCGCAGCCAGATTGGATCGCTATTATCCTTGACCACAGGGCGCAGCGGCTGACCCAACTGAACGGCGCTAGCCAACGACCGTTGTGCAGGCTCGAAGGAGACATGAGATGCTCGAAGATACCGATGACGACCTGACCACGCGCACTGGTTTCCGTTTCCATGTACGCCACGCCACGCCGCAAGACGAAGCGATCGTGGCCGAGTTTTTCACACACGTAACCCCGGAGGACATCCGATTTCGGTTCCTCTCCGGCATGAAGACCGTATCTCACGAACGGCTCCTCGAAATGACGCGCGCCGACGATCCTCGGGTCGTGAACTTCCTGGCCTTCGCTCCGAATGAAGCGCTGTTGGCAGTGGCAATGCTTGCGGCTGGCGAAGATGCTCAGCGCGGAGAAGTCGCGCTCACGATCCGCAATGACTTCAAACATCAGGGAATAAGCTGGGAAATGCTCGCGCATATCTGCCGCTATGCGGAGCGGCACAATTTCAAGAGCATCGAGTCCCTGGAAAACCGTGAAAACCACGCGGCGATCGAGCTGGAGCGCGATATGAAGTTTCAGGTCTGCGACGACGAAGACGACCCGACCGTGGTCGTGCTGCGCCGAGATTTCAAGCCACAGCCATCACCCGACGCCGCCCCGCTCGACGGCGGCGAGGTTTCGCATATGTTGCGTTGACCAATTCAGAGAAATCGCTCCGTTCGGAGCGACGCAGGGATCGAAGCTGTCGCTCATCGTGCAACTCTGCAAAGGAACGGATTGGCCAATGGACACGATGCCGGGACACGGTCGTTACGATTCATTCGTCCGCAAAGCGATCGCCCTTTCACCGATGCGGACGGCAGTGGTCCATCCCTGTTCAGAGGAAACCCTCCGCTCTGCGATTGATCTGAAAACCCAAGGGCTTCTCGATCCGTTGCTGGTTGGGCCAGAGCACAGGATCAGGGCGATTGCCGAGGCGGCGGTGCTTTCCCTCGCTGGTATCGACATTGAGCCGGTCGAGCACAGCCATGCTGCAGCGGACCGCGCCGTTGAACTCGCCTCGACCGGCAAGGTCGCTGCGTTGATGAAGGGCAGCATACACAGTGACGAACTGCTTTCCGCCGTCGTGTCACCCGCGTCGAGGCTTCGAACAGACCGCCGCATCAGTCACGTTTACGTGATGGATGTGCCCGCTTACAACAAGCTGCTGGTCATCACCGATGCTGCAATCAATATTCGGCCGAACCTCGATCAAAAAAGGGACATTTGCCAGAACGCCATCGATCTCATGCGGCTTCTCGGCGTTGAAAGACCGCTCGTTTCAGTGCTCGCAGCCGTCGAAACCGTCAACAGCAAGATGCCTGCAACGCTAGACGCCGCTGCCCTAACGGTGATGGCTGTGCGCGGCCAGATCGAAGGCGCGACTGTCGATGGTCCGCTTGCCTTCGACAACGCCATCAGCATCACGGCCGCGCAGGCCAAATGCATCAATTCCGAAGTGGCAGGCCAGGCAGACATCCTTCTGGTTCCCGATCTCGAAGCCGGAAACATGCTGGCCAAACAACTCATCTATTTCGCAGGCGCGGATGCGGCTGGACTTGTCCTTGGCGCGCGCGTTCCCATTATCCTGACAAGCCGTGCGGATTCGGCCAAGGTTCGCATGGCCTCGGCAGCCCTGGCCGTGCTGACCGCCGCCAAACGAAATGAGCCAAAGGCGATCCTATGACGGGCAACCTCCTCCTCACGTTCAATGCCGGCTCATCGACGGTCAAGATTGGCATCTTCGAGTTGGGTGACAAGGGGCTGGAGCGGAGGGGCAAGGCGGTTGTTGATTTCGGCTCCCATTCGCTGCAGCTGACTGTGAAGGAAGCTACGACGCACCTCGACCTTGCTCGACTGAGTAACAGAAGCGACGATTTGTCGGAACTGATGGAAGAGGTCTTCAGGGCGCTGTCCGGTCTTGGTTCGGTAACGGCTGCAGGCCACAGGGTCGTTCATGGCGGCGATCTCTTCTCCGGTCCAGCCGAGTTGACTGCCAGGACCCTCGAGCAGATCACGTCGCTGACGGATCTTGCGCCACTTCACCAGCCACAGGCGCTGCGACTTGTCAGAGCGGTCAAACACCTGCGGCCGGATCTTTTCCAGACCGCTTCATTCGATACCACGTTTCACGCCACGCAGCTGGATCTCGTGCGCCGGTTCGCAATTCCGCGCGTCTATCACGAGCGAGGTATCAAGCGATACGGGTTCCACGGTCTTTCCTACCAATCCGTTTCAAGTACCTTGGCCTCGAAGTCGCCGGAAGTCGCCCATGGCAAGATCATAGTGGCTCATCTTGGCAGCGGCGCCAGCCTGTGCGCGATCGATAACGGGACCAGTCGCGATTCCAGCATGGGCTTTTCAACGCTCGACGGTATCCCGATGGCTACGCGTCCCGGCTGGCTCGATCCCGGTGTGCTCCTGCATTTCCTGGGACCGCTCGGAAAGACTGTCGGGGAGGTGGAGGAAATGCTCTACCATCAATGTGGTCTGCTCGGTGTCTCGGGACTGAGCGGCGATGTCCGGGTGTTGCTAGACGACAATGGGCCAGCGGCTAGGGAAGCAATCGACCTCTTTACCCTGCGGATCGCCGGTGAAATCGGTCGGCTTGCGTCGACGCTCAAGGGACTTGACGCCCTGGTGTTCACGGCAGGCATCGGTGAGAACCAACCGAGGGTTCGCGAACTCGTCAGCGAAAGGCTTCTTTGGCTTGGTGTCGAGCTGGATAGGCGCGCCAATGACATGAACGCATTCAAGATCAGCACTGCCACGAGCCGGATCGCTGTTTACGTTATTTCAACGGACGAGGAAATGGTGATCGCAGAAGAATGCCTCGCCGTCATCAGTTCGCGGGATTTTCCACCGCATTCATAAGTCGATCGTGGATACGGTCCGCCTCTGGCGCGACGCTCCCGATGTACCAAAGGAACAAACCGATGCAGTCAGATACCTCCCTGGCCCCAAGTCCTGCGATAACTTCGGAAGAACTGACACTGATCGACCGCTACTGGCGCGCCGCCAACTATCTGTCCGTTGGACAGATCTATCTTCTCGACAACCCGCTGCTGCGTGAACCGCTACAGGCGGAGCATATCAAGCCCCGTCTGCTCGGTCACTGGGGGACGACGCCCGGCCTCAACTTCATCTATACCCACCTCAATCGCATCATTCGAAATCGCGATCTCAGCATGATCTACGTCTGCGGGCCGGGTCATGGCGGGCCGGGTATGGTTGCAAGCACTTATCTCGAAGGCAGCTACAGCGAAATCTATCCGGATATATCGCAGGACGCCGCCGGCATGCAGAAGCTGTTCCGACAGTTTTCCTTCCCGGGCGGAATTCCCAGCCATGCCGCGCCGGAAACGCCCGGCTCCATCCACGAGGGCGGTGAGCTCGGTTATGCGCTTATACACGCCTATGGCGCGGCGTTCGACAATCCGGACCTCATCGTAGCCTGCGTTATCGGTGACGGCGAGGCTGAGACCGGGCCGCTTGCCGCGAGTTGGCAGTCAAACAAGTTCCTCAATCCGGCCCGCGACGGCGCCGTTTTACCTATCCTGCATTTGAACGGCTATAAGATCGCCAATCCGACGCTGTTGGCCCGCACAAGTGACGAAGATCTCGGCAATCTCTTTCGTGGCCTTGGCTACGAACCGTTTTTTGTTGAAGGACATGAACCGGCGGACATGCACCGGCAGATGGCAGCGACGCTCGACGCGGTTTTCGACCGTGTTCGCACTATTCAGCAAGACGCGCGCGATGGTTCGTCACAGGACGGTTGCCCGCGCTGGCCGATGATCGTGCTGCGCAGCCCGAAGGGCTGGACCGGCCCGAAGGAAGTCGACGGCAAGAAGGTCGAGGGCTTCTGGCGGGCGCATCAGGTGCCGGTGGCCAATTGCCGGGGAAATGCCGACCACCGCAAGATTCTCGAAGACTGGATGCGCAGCTACGATCCGCAAGACCTTTTCGATGTCGGCGGACGGCTCAAGCCCGAGCTGCAGGCACTGGCGCCGATGGGTGAGCGGCGTATGGGTACCAATCCTCATGCCAATGGCGGACTGCTTCGCAAGGAACTTGTCGTACCTTCGATCCGGGACTATGCCGTGCCCGTGAGCACCCGCGGCGGTTCCATGGTGCAGACGACCGAAATTCTCGGGCACTATCTGCGTGACGTCCTCAAGCTCAACGACGACAATGCCAATTTCCGGATTTTCGGTCCCGACGAAACGGAATCGAACCGCCTTGGGAGCGTATTCGAAGTTACCAATCGTGTCTGGATGGAGGCGATCGAACCATACGACGTCCAACTCTCGCGTGATGGCCGAGTGATGGAAGTCCTGAGTGAGCATCTGTGCCAGGGTTGGCTGGAAGGCTACCTGCTCACCGGCCGCCACGGGTTGTTTTCCTGCTACGAAGCTTTCATCCACATTATCGATTCGATGTTCAACCAGCACGCCAAATGGTTGAAGGTGTCGCGGGAGCTTCCATGGCGCAAACCGGTATCGTCGCTCAACTACCTGCTGACATCGCATGTCTGGCGGCAGGATCATAATGGCTTCAGCCATCAGGATCCTGGCTTCTTGGACCTTGTTGCCAACAAGAGAGCCGACACGGTGCGGATCTATTTGCCCCCGGATGCCAATACTCTGCTTTGGGTCGGCGATCACTGCCTGAGAACCTGGGACCGCATCAACGTCATCGTCGCGGGCAAGCAGCCAGAGCCTCAGTGGCTGACGATCGACGAGGCGGCAAAGCACTGTGAAGCCGGTATCGGCATATGGGACTGGGCCAGCAACGAGGAGGGCTCGGTTGAGCCAGACGTCGTGATGGCCTGCGCGGGAGATGTACCGACCCTGGAGGCGCTGGCGGCCGTGAAGCTGCTGCGCGAGGCAATCCCTGAACTCAGCATCCGGGTCGTCAACGTGGTCGACCTGCTTTCCCTTCAGTCGCAAGAGCATCATCCGCACGGCCTATCTGACGACGCGTTCGACCGCCTGTTCACCAAAGACCGGCCGATCATCTTTGCCTATCACGGCTACCCCGCCCTCATCCACCGGCTGACCTACAAACGCACCAACCACGGGAACATCCACGTTCGCGGCTTCATCGAGGAAGGCACCACGACGACGCCATTCGATATGACTGTTTTGAACGAGCTCGACCGCTTTCACCTGGCGATAGAGGCGATCAAGCGCGTGCCTGGCCTGAAGGAGAATGCCGATGCGGCCATCGCCGCTCTTGAGAGCAAACTCGTGGAACATACCCGTTATGTGCGCGAATATGGCGAGGACATGCCGGAAATCCGCGATTGGAAATGGGACCAGTGATGCGCATGTCCGGATCGAAACCTTGCTGAGCCAGAATTGCAGGCGGACCCGGCTGGGACAGCGCCGGTTCTAGCGGGCGAGCAAGGCAATCGCAGTCGTAAGGCTCATCCAAGGCGACGGATCAGTGCCAGCCATATATAATTCCAAAGGGTGCCCATGTGGAGGTGGCCTTGGGATCCGCGGGCAAACCTGCTCGAAGAAGAAACTGGCTGTCCTGAACGCGTCGCGGGCGTGGATTCGCCGTCGCGCCTGTTCAAGATCAGATGCTGACGTTGACCGATATCAATGTCCAGGAGCATCATGAACACTACACTCCGGGATCATCGTCGGCTCTTTCTCGCGACGATCAACCGTCTGATCTGGAGTGTCGCATGACCGCCACCGCTCAATTGCCTCGTGACGTCCAGGCCACCGGACAAGGGCCTGGAGGACTGACCAGTGTTGAGGCTGCCGAGCGCCTGGTGCAATTC
Organism: Rhizobium sp. LjRoot98; assembly: GCF_964252935.1. Lineage (NCBI taxonomy): Bacteria > Pseudomonadati > Pseudomonadota > Alphaproteobacteria > Hyphomicrobiales > Rhizobiaceae > Rhizobium > Rhizobium sp. LjRoot98. The sequence goes on along the minus strand of NZ_CAXUPW020000019.1, from coordinate 15,749 downwards.
GGTCCGAACACCATCCCCGAGCCCAGAGCGGCGTCTCTGTTGCTGATCTTCATAAGGCAATTCCGCAGTCCACTGATTTACATCCTCCTTGTCGCAGCTGCAGTATCGCTCGCCGTCAGTGAACCCGAAGATGCCGTTTTTATCGCCATCGTCCTTCTGCTGAATGGGTTGATTGGTGGCATTCAGGAACATTCGGCCAGCCGCGCAGCCGCTGCGCTGCGCAATCTTGAGCAGCCCTATGCGAACGTCATTCGTGACGGAGAAGCACGGGAGATCGACGCTCGTTTGCTGGTTCCCGGCGATCTCATCCGCATTGAGGCCGGCGGCAAAATTCCTGCTGATATCACTCTTATCGAGGCGAACGGCCTGCTGTGCGATGAATCGCTGCTGACAGGGGAATCAGCGCCGGTCCACAAGCACATTGGCCTTGCCGATGTGCCTGGGGAACATCGGAACTCGGACCTTGCATTTGCGGGATCGTTGGTCACCCGTGGCCGCGGCAAGGGTCTGGTGACGGCCACCGGCCCCTCAACCCAAATCGGCAAAATCGCTTCTGAAGTCGGCAAAGCGTCCATTTCCAAGCCGCCGCTGATGATCCGGCTGGCGCATTTCTCTAACAGGATCGCCTGGCTGGTCGGCATCGCCAGTGCCGTGCTTATCACGGTCGGATTGATAAGAGGGTTGCCTTGGAACGAGCTGTTGATGATGTCGATCGGACTTGCGGTCAGCGCGGTTCCCGAAGGTTTGCCGATCGCCATATCAATCGCGCTGGCCATCAGCATGCGCCGCATGGCCAAGCAAAATGTGATCGTCCGGCACATGACGGCGGTTGAATCCCTTGGCTCGTGCACGATGATCGCTACCGACAAAACAGGCACTCTGACCCTCAACGAGCTGACAATTACCGATATCCGGCTTCCCGACGGCACTTGCCTCGAACTTGACGCTGGCACGGATCTCGATAGTTGCGAGATCCGCGGCCCAAACATGAGTGTGGCAGACGCCCGTCAAAAGGCCGCACGCCTGCTCAAGGCTGCCTCATTGCCGAACGAGGGCGCGCTCACCAAACAGGAAGCCGGGTGGCAGGGCATCGGAGATACAGTCGACGTGGCGCTTCTGGCAGCTGCCCGCAAAGCGGGTCTTGAGCATAGGGTCATGCAGGATGCTTATCCGCTTCTGGCACGCATCCCCTATGAGCCTGATCTAAAATATGCAGCCTCCTTCCATCAGCGGGGAGAGAGTGTCCACATGTTCGCCAAGGGGTCGGCCGAAACCTTGATCGATATGGCCGATCGCATGGATGCGGGTAATCGTAACGTGCCGATCGACCGTGAGGGGCTCCTCGCGCAAAAGGAGGAGATGGCAGGACGCGGCCTGCGCGTGCTCGCCTTTGCGGAGGGCGAGATCAAGGCGGCCAATGACCGCACATTTGGTCACCATCATCTCGTCGACCTTGTCTTCCTGGGGCTTGCGGGTATGCAGGATCCTATTCGTCCGGAAGTACCCAAAGCTATCCGGGATTGTCATGCGGCCGGCGTCGAGGTCGCAATGATCACCGGAGATGACCCGAGGACAGCCTCCGCCATCGCCTGCCAGGCAGGTCTGAAATTCCGGCCTGATCAGGTGGTCGTGGGTGATGATGTCCGGAAGGCGGAAGACGGGGGGCCCGGTAGGCTGGACGCGTTGACGAAAGATGCCCGACTCTATGCGCGCGTTGTGCCGGCTCAAAAGCTCGCAATCGTGTTATCGCTTGCCCGCAACGGGCACTTCGTCGCCGTCACCGGCGACGGCGTCAATGATGCCCCGGCGCTCAAACATGCTCATGTGGGCGTCGCGATGGGGCGAAAGGGTACTGAAGTCGCCGAGGAAAGTGCCGACATCGTGGTATCGGACGACAATTTCGCGTCCATCGTGAGCGGTATTCGTGAAGGGCGTGTGGCCTATTCGAATATCCGAAAGGTCATCTTCATGCTCGTGGCAACGGGAGCGGCGGAAATGTTGCTTTTCCTGCTGGCGATCCCGCTCGGTCTGCCCATGCCCCTGCTGCCGGTGCAGTTGCTCTGGCTCAATCTGGTGACCAACGGAATTCAGGATGTCGCGTTGGCGGGCGAAAAGGCGGAGGGAGACGAACTGGAGCGACCGCCCCGCCGCCCGAGGGAACCGATCTTTGACCGGCTCATGGTTCGCAGAATCGTTCTGTCGACTTTGACCATCGGTGTTGGAGGTTTTGCTGTCTTCTGGTGGCTGCTGCAGCATGGATACGAGGTTTCGCAAGCACGAAACATGCTGCTCCTGCTTTTCGTGATATTTGAAAACTTCCAGACTTTCCTCAGCCGCTCAGAACGCAAGTCGATCTTTGCATTGGCCTTCCTCGGCAACCCGCTGCTGCTCTTGAGCATTGTCGCGTCCCAGGCACTGCACCTGTCGGCGATGTATGTCCCCTGGTTGCGCGAGACACTGCAACTCACGCCGATTTCGCTCGCACAATGGGCCTGGATCTGCGTCGCCGCCTCGTCGATTCTTTTCGTCAATGAACTCGACAAATGGCTGATACGCAGAACGACCGTGAATTGAGGTGCACTCAATTGCGCTGCATCAAGGCGGTGAACGCCGCAATCCCCGAAGCTGGCGACGCACTAAACAATAGCGGCCTTAGGAGACGACGATGCTTGCCAGGGATCTGATGACGACGAATGTAGCTTATGTGACGGTGGGCACGAGCCTCAAGCGGGCGATAGAAATTATGATCGACCGAGATGTAAGTGGCCTACCGGTAGTCGACGATGCTGGAGGCGTATGCGGGATGTTGACCGAGGGAGACTTATTAAAGCGGCACGAGTTCAACGGCGGGCATGAAATCGGACACCTTCAGCCGGACGTGGCGTTTTTCGAAAGCTATATCAAACAACACGGGCGGGCGGTCGAAGATTGCATGACGGCCAACGTCGTCGTCGCTTCGCCGCAAGCTACGCTTGCCGAAATCGTCGCGCTGATGCGCCGTCATAATATCAAACGGATTCCCATCCTCACGAACGGCAGACTCTCGGGAATCGTCAGCCGGCGCGACGTGCTCAAGGCCATCTCTGCAACACCAGACTCCGTCGCTCGCGGTGATGACGCATTACGGCTGGCAGTTTCGACGCGGCTTCAAGCCGAATTGGGACTTCGCCGGGAGAAAGTGGAGGTCAATGTCCGGGATTCAGTGGTGGAGGTAATTGGCGAATTCGAATCCGATGCTGCGTGCGAAGCAGTAAGGATCGTGACCGAAGCTATCTCCGGCGCCAGTTGCATTGTCACCCGAAAGGCTCGGTCAACTGCAGCGCACTAGCGATGCAGAATATGGACGGCTCCTCAGTTTCGGATTGCGCATGTTTGCGTGCGCTGGGTCGTTTCCCGGCCGATGCGGAGTAATCACGCAAAGCGTTGGGATTTTATATAATGGTGATCAACGCAAGCCGGTCTGGGTACCGGCCATGCCGTGCTACCCTACAAGTTAATCAGTGGAGCATCATGAAGATCAGTTCTGTTTCGCTGGCGAGCGGGCTTCCGGCTCCACTTCCAGGAAACTGGGAAAAGTAAGATGGACTCGATTATTCCACGTCTTGGCCTCGCCCTCGCTATTGGCCTTCTGGTTGGGCTTGAACGTGGCTGGCGGGATCGCGATGCCCCTGCAGGCAGTCGCACCGCCGGCATCCGGACGTATGGAATTGCGGGCTTGCTTGGCGGCGCATTCGGCACGTTGGTGCAGGAACAGAACGGCGGAGTGATCTTCGGTTTAGGGTTCCTCGGCTTTTCACTGAGTTTCAGCTGGTTCAAGCTGCGCGAAGCCCGTCGTGATGACGATTTCAGTGTCACCGGAGTTTGCGCAGCGCTCTGCGTTTTCGCGCTTGGCGGAATCGCAGTTGCTGGAGATTATCAGGCTGCCGCCGCGGCCGGCGCCGCCCTTGCAGCACTGCTGGCAAGCAGGGAAGCGCTCCATGGCCTCCTGCAGCGCCTATCATGGATCGAGTTGCGCTCGGCCCTCGTTCTCGCTGTGATGACCGCGATCATCCTTCCCCTCATTCCTAATCGCACAATCGATCCATGGGGCGGATTGAATCCCTGGGAAGTTTGGCTCTTCACCGTGCTGAGCGCAACGATCTCCTACACCGGCTATATCGCAGTCCGGCTGCTTGGCTCGACGAAGGGTCTGCTCGTCAGTAGCCTGGCAGGAGCGTTGGTTTCCTCAACCGCCGTCACAGCCAGTTTCGGACAGAAGGCCAGAAGCGGCGAGGCTCCTTTGCCGTTGGCTGGGGCCGCGATCCTAGCGGCCGTTGTATCAGTCCTTCGGGTCATTGCGATCGTTCTCGTTATCGCGCCAGCGGTCTTTCCCTTGATCGCCCCTGCTGCTCTTACAGCGGCAACGGTGCTGGCCCTTGCCGGCGGCTCGTTGATGACGTTGCACGCCGCGCGACAAGAAGAGACAGTTACCGCGCGAAACCCATTCGAACTCGGCCCAATTGTCGTTTTTGCCAGTCTTTTCGCACTGACCACGACCCTGAGCGCCGCGCTCGTGTCCCGTATTGGCGACAGCGGACTTGTCGCCCTTTCGGCCATCTCCGGGACATTCGATGTTGACGTTGCGGTCCTCAGCGCCTTGCGCGCAGGCCAGGACGGCCTGCCGCTGCCGTTGATTGCCATCGGCCAGGCAGTGCTTGCGGCTATCGCCGCCAATGCCGTCGGGCGGCTGATCGTCGCAATCGCATCGCGAACGCTCTTTTATTGGTTGCCTATCGTGATCGCCTCTATACTGGCAATGAGCGCTGGTAGTGCTGTCTACCTGGTGACCCGATAACCGACTGAATGATGAAGGCCCCCGGCGCGCGTCACAGAAGACGCCCGCGCCCATCGGCGGATGAACTCATCGAGTGCGGACACCGGTGGCAGAATGATTGACAAGCGCCCACGGATCGGACCGAACGTTGACGAACTTTATGGTATTACTCCACTCAGGCTTCGGTACAGCACGTATCCGGCAACCATGAAGATGAGCCCCGCAAACATCCGATTGAGCAGGCCTTTGTAGACACTGAGTCGCGTCGAGAGGATCATGCCAAACACGCCGCCGACAATCCCACCGCCCACGAATTCGACGGCAAGCATCCCGTCGACGAGTCCTGACGCAGCATAGTTGATTGCCGTCGCCAAGCCGAACGCACCGACAGATAAAAGCGATGATCCGACTGCATTGATCATCGGCATGCCTGTCGCGAGGATGAGCCCTGGGACGATCAGGAATCCGCCACCAATCCCGAAGAGACCCGATGCAGCACCCGAAGCCAACGCAACAGCCGCGGTTATCAGACACATTTTGCCATCAATAGGACGTGGCACGGTCGAGAGGGACTTTTTGGGTCGCAGCATCAGCCCGCCGATCACCACCATGACGATGCCGAATAAAAAGAGCAGCTTGTCACCATCCATCGACTTACCGAGAGTTGACCCCAAGAGCGCTCCAATTGTCCCGAGGAGAGAGAAGACGATGGCGCAGCGCCACCAGACGTGACCCTTGACCGCATGGATCCCGAAATTGGCAAAGGCATTGGCTGAAACGGCCAGTGCGCCCGTTCCTATGGCCACATGCGGCTCGGCGACGCCAACGACATACAGAAGCAGCGGCGTGGCGAGGATTGAGCCGCCGCCGCCGAGTAGACCAAGCATGAAGCCGACGACGCTGCCGGAGCCAACTGCTGAGACGATCGAATAGGTCACGATCCCCTCCTCCACACACGGTCGTGTAGCGTCATGCCGACGATCATGGCTATTACAAAGACGAAGGATTCACCGAGGCCGACCGACAAGGACGCAACCGCCGGGCCGGGGCAGAAACCACCGAAGCCCCAACCAACGCCAAACAGCGCCGAACCGATAAGGAGCGGCGGGTCGATCTTTTTGTTCTTCGGGACATGGAAGGATTCATCAAGAACGGGACGATCCATTCGGTACATGATGCGAACGCCGACGAACGCTATGACAACCGCACCGCCGAGAACGAAGGCAAGGCTGGGATCCCAGGCCCCAAAGACGTCGAGGAAACCCTGCACCCGCGCCGGGTTCAGCATGCCGGAGAGCGAAAGCCCGAAGCCGAACGCTAGACCGGATGTTAGCGCGGAGGCCGTCTGAAGGATGTAGCGTGTCATTGTCCGATTCCTCTCAGAACTGTCACGGCAACGACGCCTGCGGTCAGAAATGTTGCGACGGCCACCATCGACCGGGGTGAAAGCCGGGCGAGCCCGAGCACGCCGTGTCCGCTCGTACATCCAGACCCCATCCTTGATCCGAAACCGACAAGCAGACCCGCGCCGATGATCAGCGGCCAGCCAGCAGAAATCTCGACGGTCGGCCACTGCCCGAAGCTGTATAGGTAGACAACCGGGCCGAGGATCAGACCGACGACGAACGCAAGGTTCGTTGCGATCCCTGCTCCTTGGGCAAGACGCGCAACGATTCCGCTGATCCCGGCGATACGGCCGTTAACGAGAAGCAGCATGACGGCCGACAAACCGATCAACATGCCTCCGATGAGCGAAGGAAGGTAGTGTGTCATTGTTCTTCCTCCTTGCAGAAAATCGTATAGAGCGCCGCCACGAGCTGGGCCGCCTTTTCTTCTGTCAGGCTGTAGAAGATCTGTTTGCCTTCTCGGCGGGTGTTGACGATATTCGCCTCCCGCAGCACCGTCAGCTGCTGCGAAAGATGCGGTTGGTGAAGATCGAGCTTCGCCTCCAGTTCGCTGACGGAGTGCTCACCCTCGACGAGAGTGCAGACGAGCATCAGCCGGGCGGGATGGGCCAATGTCTTCAAAAGACCGGACACTTCGGCTGCGCGCGCTGCCATATCCTGCGGCGTCATTGAAGACTGTTCGCTTGCGTCTGGATCCAAGGCCATCACCATGCGACCCCCTCCAGAGCGTCCAGTGGGAATTTAAGGTACCGTTTGCCGTTGGCCTCAGGCTCCGGAAGCCGCCCCGCGCGAACGTTCACCTGCAGGGCATGCAGGATCAGTTTTGGCATGGGAAGTGTTTCGTCCCGCGCCGTTCGGATCTTCACGAATTCCTCTTCCGACACGCCGGCGATGTGAGAGTTGCTCCTTTTCTGTTCCTCGACCGTGCTTTCCCAGCGCGGGGGCCGTCCATCGGGCTGATAGTCGTGTCCGGTGAAAATGCGCGTCTTCTCCGGAAGAGCCAAAATGTCCTGGATCGACTTCCAAAGCATGTGTGCGTCGCCACCAGGAAAATCAGCCCGTGCCGTGCCGCTGTCCGGCATGAAGAGAGTGTCGTGCACGAAGGCGGCATCACCGATTACGTAGGTGATGGAAGCGAGCGTGTGGCCGGGCGAGAACATAACCTTCGCATCGATCGAACCGACCTTGAAGGTCTCGCCATGCACGAACAGTTTGTCCCACTGCGAACCGTCTGCGTCGAGTTCTGGCCAGTGGTAGATGGCCTTCCAGAGCTTTTGAACGTCGACAACCCGCTCGCCGATCGCGGTGAGTGCGCCAGTCTTCTCCTTCAGGTATTGGGCGGCCGAGAAGTGATCGGCGTGGGGATGGGTATCCAGGATCCATTCGACCGTGAGTTTGTTCTCCCGGATATATTCGAGGATCCCGTCGGCATTGATCGTCGCTGTCGCACCAGCCCTTTCATCGAAATCGCGGACCGGATCGATAATGGCACACTTGCCCGTATCCGGATCCGATACCACGTACTGGATGCTCCAGGTCCGTTCGTCGAAGAAGCCCTTCACGATCGGGCGGCGGGCAAAGTGTTTGTTCAGCCAGTCGTCGGCGGCCGCCAAGTCGATTCCGTGCTCTTGGCCAAAGGCGACAACATGATCGCGCTTCATGCGCCCGTCGAGAACCTCGCCGATGACGTACAGCAGCAATGCGCGGGTGCCGGACTTGCAGTGAGCGACGACCGGGCCGTCCGCCTCATCCATGGCCCGCCGGAATGCGCGGACGTCGGCTTCGGTGATTGTCGCGACCGTGACTGGCACGTAGGCGTAAGTCATCCCTGCCCGGTTTGTAGCCTCTTTCTCGGCTTTCGTTCCCGGTTGCGCTGGCTCCTCCAAATCTGGACGGGCGTTGATCAGAGTCGTAAACCCCTGTTCCGCAAACGACCGAAAGTCTGCGATCTCGGGTTGTGGCATGACGGAGAACTTGTCGGTTATCTTTGTGAGGGCCATGATGGTGATCTCCAATTTAACATTATACAATTAAATATAATGTATATTGACATCATTTCAAGCCTTGGAGTTTTTAAAAAGCTGCTTGACCGTCGCCCATGCAAGCCCACCGATCAACTTAACAGTGGCCTCCCTCCCGACGATGTTCCCCACCTCAGAGAGGAAGGGTTGCCTGCCTTGACTTCCGATTAGAATGTTGTGCGCCGGAACCAGTGAAGGTTACCGCTCCCTCGCCTTGATGGGAGCTGAACCAGCGACCCGCGCTTTGACAGCGTAAATCATTGAAAATTCCGGCTTTTCACCGTCAACGTGTCGATGTGCAGATCGGGTATGTAAATTTCCCGAGCCTTGACGCCCATCGTTGGCCGTTCGCGGCTGTCGGGACTGCCCGGCGAGGAATGGGCGAATTCGTCGCCACGCCCTGTCGGCACCCGGAAGGTGTCCCGCTCGCCTATCCGCGCGGACGAGGCGCCTGGAATGGACGAACTCCAGCCATCGATTTCCAAAGTGTAAGGCGGATCCTGTCTGGCCGCAGCGACGCTGCACTGGCCAGGCGTTGCCCGCGTATCCCCAAACGGCACCTTCGGCATCCCCAACGCGGGCCGCGATGCAGGATGGTCCTTTGAGCCTTGCCTCAGTCGAAATCACGGCGGCCGGCGCACAAGAGGAATTGTGGTTCTCCCCGCTGGCGGCGTGGGTACGGCTACAGGTTCACGCCTTCTTAACCATGAATTGTCATACTGTTCTACCCGGATGGTATGACGCCAACGGTTCATTTTGGGGTTGAATGTGCATGCGTAAACCGCAAGATCAGGCTCTGCCGCCCGGTGCCGCCGTAATCGGATCCACCCACGTCGTCACCCGCCGCGCCATGCTCTCGGGCCTTGGCGCCATGACCTTGCTTGGCGCCTCAGGTTGCTCTCAAGTGCTCGAATTCCCCTCACTGGGACCAATCGAGCCCTCCGGTGGTATGCCGTCCGGCGGCGTTGACCGCATGGCGACCGGGTCAATTAGACCGGTGCCACCGATCAGTGTCGACAGTAACATCACCGACAATAGCAGCATGTATGCCGCATTGATCGATAAGGGCTTTGTCATCCCGGCAATTCCGTTCCGGAAGATCAAGCCGGAGTTCCGTCGTCAGATCGTCCTCGATCCGACCGGTGAGGCACCGGGCACGATCGTGGTGCGGCTGAGCGAACGGTATCTCTACTGGGTACAGGAAGGGGGGGAAGCGATCCGTTACGGCGTCGGCATTGGCAAGGCGGGCTTTGAATGGAATGGCCGCGCGCAGATTCAGTACACGAAGGAGTGGCCGACCTGGACGCCACCCAAGGAAATGGTCGCGCGCAAGCCGGAGCTCGTGAAATGGACCGGCGGCCAGCCGGGCGGCCTCGACAACCCTCTCGGCGCCCGCGCGCATTATATCTACAAGGACGGTAACGATACCGGGTATCGTGTGCACGGTTCTCCAGAATGGTGGACGATCGGCACTCAGGCATCTTCCGGCTGTGTACGCATGATCAATCAGGATGTCGTCGACCTCTATAACCGCGTCAAGGCCTCGCCGACCAAAGTTCCAATTGTGGTTTCGTAAAAGCCCCTCCGCTTTGTGCGCTCAATCGTTCACCTATTGGGTCGAACGATATCTTCAGGCGTCAGGAGGTGAACGCGCCGTGTTTCATCTTTTGCAAAATCGTTCAGGTGGGTCGAAAAACCAGCCTTGCTGAAGTGCAAGAAAAGTTTTCCGGTGTCAACGGCGGAGCAAAAGCAGGCCAGCGGCAGGGCTGTGGTGCCGACATGGAAATGGCCCCGATCGGGGCCATTTCCATGTCGGCGGCGATGATTTTAATCAGGGTGTGAGGATTTCGCCGGTATCGAGATCGACGTTTGGAGTGGCCTTGTTTTGCTCCGCCCCTGATGAAAATGGAGCGTGAGCGCATTATCCTCGCCGACATTCCGGAATTGTCCGTCACATTGCTCGAGTTGGCGCGCGAGCACGGGCGGATCACGGTCGCGGAGGCTGCACGGATCACCGATGGAAGCCGTCACACCATCAAGGATAATCTCAAGACACTCGTGGATCAAGGGCACCTCGTCCTACACGGTGCCGGCCGCGCCGCCTGGTACGGTCTTTCCTGAGCAAGGGGATGTTAAGCCCATCTGAATGGGGCGCCTTGAAGGGGATTGAATTGGCACGCCACTAAATGGCGCCAAGAACGGAATCCATGACGTGCTCAGGGCTCAAACCGCTCCAGCATCATCCTCAATTGTGCATTCTGAAGTCGGAGTTTGCGAGCCAACCGGTCGCGCAGCAGCCCGATCTCCGCATCAAGGCTCTGTACCTCATCGGAAATAGTATGTAGGCTTGTTAGCTGCTGCGGAAAGGCTTCAACCGACTTGGCTAAGCTAGCTTCCTGGCTCCGCTTTCGCTTAGCGTTCGGTCTCTTCAGGGAGGGCGAGGATGTCGAAGCGTCGCGAGTCGCACTGGCGTCAGGGTCATCGGATAAGCCGGGATCAGAGTTATCGACGGGCTTAGCGCTCTGGAGGTCGATCTTCCCCTGCACACGGCTTCCCGCTTTTGCGGAACGCTCCCGTACGATGATGTCCGCATCGGGTCGATCGGCAGGTCGCGGCTCCGCTTCCACCAGCCGGTCCCTAGAATTTTGCGTGTTGTCGATTGCCGCCGCCTCAACAGGCTCAGGGCTCACCGCCTCTTCCGAATTCACATCATCGGTGACGCCGTCCTGTTGTTCTTTCGAACCACGCCACCTCGACGTCAGTCGCTCAAGAAATCTCCAAGGTGACGCCATTGTTTGGACCTCGCGTTATACCTCGCATGCAGTTTGCGACCTTGAGCTTTGGCGGCGGGATGATCGCCACCAAATCGCACATCTTGACGAGCACAAAAATTCGATCGGCGATGAACCGCGCCTGGGATCAACCGAGGTTGAGCCGCCTGCGCAGGTCTGCATTTTCGGAACGAAGCTTCTCAGCGAGCAATTTGCGCAGTCGCTGGTTTTCTTCTTCCAGCTTCAGAAGATCCGCCATCTCGTCGATTGCAGCAGCCGGTGCTGGAATCGCTGCTTTCACAGCCTTCGGACCGCGTTTGACCGGTGCCTTCTTGGCGCTGGCCGCAACCTCGTGCAATTTCGGCTTCCGTCCTCTCGTCTGCTTGCCGCGCTTGCCAGCCGGGCTGTCCAAAGCGCCTGCAGTTTCCGCCGCAGCAACTTCGACTGGCGCCATCTCGAGTGCTGCCTTCTTGGCGCGAGGTTTCCGCTGTTTCTTCGGCGCATCGATCGCTGCGACGACAGAAGCCGGCGCGTCACTAATTGTTGTCGTATCGTTTTCGTCGGCCATGAGTATCTCCTGTGTAGCCGTTGCAGTTGTCGGATGCCCGCTTGACAGCGTCAACAACGGCCCCGTTCCTTTTACTATAGGTAAGGAGACCTTTCTGTCGGATGCTCCATCTTGTTCGCCCAGCGTTAGGAATGGCATTGCTTCTTCCTGCACATCTCGAGCAACGGACTTGAGATCCATGCTGCCCCAGATAGAGTTCGAGTTGGGAACGGTTTTTCGCCGCCCGGATTTGTACTCAATAACGAAACTGCGTTGAACCTTTTTCACGAAATGTAGCCCCGATATTTCCGCGGTGATGTATCAGCGAAGTGTCCAGCATCGCAACAAACCGTCTAGATAGCGATTGCTACGCTGGCGGTCTAGACCTACGGTCCTCTCGCGCACGCGCGATTAAAAGCGCCGCGACAGTGCCGCTTAAAGTGAACACGACGTTGTCGACGTGAAGAATGAAGGTGAATACGAGCGCTATTCCCTGCCGCCAATCTGGCACCTCGGCGTTCGACAACGAAACCGCGGCCGCCTTGACGGGAATCGAACTGACAGCCCCTTCTCAATATCGACCGGTTGAACGCACGTTGCGTAGTCGGATTAAACACATGCACTCGGCTCGAGTTGAAGCCGGCCTTTACGGCTTCCCCAACCCTTGTGCCCCCGCAGCGGTATCTTGGTAGCCTATGAAGACCGTGTATTTCGCACGCTCGCGGGCGAATGGCCGTTTTATTTCAGCCCTTCCGCCTCTGAAATCGAGAGCGTCGCGGTACGCGCTCATGGCTTCGACGTGTTTGAGGAAGGCAGCATTTCGTTCGTTTGCGCTTAGCGCTCGTCTGGAAAGTTCCGCGCCGAGGAAACACCAATCTTCGGAAGGTTACCTCAACCTGTCTGGAGGAACAGCTCGAACCGGCGACCTGTCGACGAATGGAATGAGCGTCCAAATATCTCATTCTTGGCTTTGTTGTGGTTATGAAAGCAAACCCCGACTACGAGCGTGAGATGCAGCAGCTGTCCGCGTTTTTGCGTTGAGCTTGGCAAGAATCGAAGAAACGTGGTGATCCACCGTCTTGGCCGAGACGAACAGCAACGCAGCTATCTCGCCGTTGGATTTACCCAGATCAACCCATCGCAACACCTCCATCTCGCGCATCGTCAGGCCGGCCGGGTTGGCCTTCGTGCTGGCCCTTGGCCCACGGGCGGCAACACGGCCAAGTCGGCCACGTATGATCGCACGGACATGCTGGGCAATGGCCGAGGCTCCCATGCCTTCAAGCAGGTCTAGTGCGTGATAGACGGCATTATCGTCACCATCGAGGAGTGTCATTGCCTGCCAATATGGCGATCCCCTCTCGTTCCAGGTCTCCGCTGCGGCCGCCCAGTCACCAGCCAGCATCTGGCGAACGACCTGGTCTACGCCGAAAGCCAAGTCGAGTGAAACGTCTGCTCCAAGTTTTCTTTTCCAGACATGCAGTAGCGAAACAGCGGCGTCATCCCTGGAAAGAGCAATGGCCTGATCGAGCAAACTCAAAGCTCGTCCGATGTCCTCCAAGCCCAACCAAGCCCGCTCCGCTATCAGCTCGGCATAGGGTGCCAGCCTCTGCAGCTCCCTGCCCGTCTCAAGAAAACGCGACAGTTCCTCCAGTAATGCATCTGCCGGCTCGCCACGCCGTGTCCAGAGAACTGCGAGCGCAAGAACATTCGGGTATCGTGACAAGGGAGGCGCATTGACGTTGCCGACGACCAATCTTGCCGCCTGCTCCGCCTCGTCCCAGCGGCCGAGATGGGTGAACAACTCCGCCTGTTCGCCACGCATGTAGTCACGCCACGTATCGAGGTCGTGTTCGATACAGTAGTTAATTCCGCGCCCGAGAAAATCCTCGGCGTCTGCGACAGAATGCAAACGTAGCTCTATCCAACCTCGATTGGTGAAACTCCGAGCTGCGTGCTCCTCGAGCTGGTGAGCGAGGGCAATTTCCAGACTACGTCCAAGGAGCTCCCGGGCTTGATCGGGGTCACGCCACAAGACTGCGGTACCAACATTATTGAGTGCATGGCAGAGAATATCGGGTCTGCCGATAGCTTCGAATTGCGCCAGGCCGATCGCCCGGTCCCCATAATGGCAGGCTGTCTCCGTGTCGCCTGCGAGCATACTCAGTTGCGAGAGATTGGAATATGCCATGGCGAGCTCCGCTCCTTCAGGCTGCGCCTCCAGGAGGGCCACGGCCTCCTTTCCATAGGCATCGCTATCCTCGCGGTTGCCTGCGAGGTAACTCAGTCGAGACAGCCACCGCAGGCTTTCGCCCTCTCGCAATGGCGCGCCGAGGCGATGATGAATAGCGAGCGCTTTTTTCTGCGAAAGTATGGCCCGCTCGACCTGGCCGACCAAGTGACATTCGAAGGCGTGGTGTTCATACAGGTCTGCCCGCTGCTTTTCATCAAAAGCAGCGGCGTGGGCCAATGCAAGTTCATAGTGCTTGATGGCCTCGCGATGGGCACCCAGCCTTGCCGCTTCTGCTGCCGCCTGCGGTGCCAGTTCACAGATCGCAGCGATATCCTGCGCTTCGTTCGCATGGTGTATCAACCGCACCCACGGCACATGTTCGGCATGGCGGGAGGCTGCCAGGACCGTTGCGTTCAAGCCACGACGGCGAATGGGAGACAAAGATTGCTCTATCACCTGGCGAGTGATCTCGTGACGAAACGAGTATGTTCCGTCAACCCGACGCATCAGGCCGCAGTCGAGGCATGCCTGCAAGGATTTTTCGGCGCCATCGCCGCAAATCGCATCGAGAGACTTGAAGTCGACTGCATCGGGAAAGATCGAGGCTGCGGCAAGAACACCCCTATCAGGAGCCGTTAGACCCTCCGCACGCGCAAGAACGGCATCGCGAACGGTTCTCGGCATCACCATCCAGCCGCCCGCCTCGATCAGCTCGGTAATGAAATAGGCATTGCCGCCGGTGACACGAAAAATCTCATCACCGTCCAAACCGCGTGGCATTGCAAGTTCACTTACGGCAGCCCTGCTCAATGCAGGGACGTCTATCCGCCTCTGACTGGTGGCTGGGATATCGCCCAAGGCTTTCCGCAAGCGTGATTGTAAACCAACATCATCATCCCGTGCCGTCAGCAGAATTAAGATATGCGCGTCGCGGACCCGTCGCCCCAGATATCGAATGAGGTTCAGTGTCGCATCATCGGCCCAGTGGATGTCCTCGATCACAATCAGGCTCGTGGGCGCTCCCACGCTCAACAGTCGAAAGACCTCGGAGAACAAGGCGATCCGACTTTCGGTGGACGAAAGCGTCTCCGACAAGGCCCACCCAGCTTCGCGAGCCAGATCGCGCAAGGGGCCGAGCGGCTCTGCCGTACCGAAATTCTCGCATGCACCACGCAGAATACGTGTTGTCGGGCCAACCAAGTCTACGAACCTGTCTACAAGCGCGGATTTGCCGACCCCGGCTTCGCCAACCAAGACAGCGACGTGACCATTTCCCACAGCGGCTTCCATCAGAAGCGACCGCAGTTGATCCAGTTGTTCGGCGCGCTCCAAGAGTTGCATGACGTCTGACCATCATCGTCCAGCGGCGTTGAACACAACTAAGCTCAAAAAATGGGGAATGCGCAAAGAGAAAATAGGGACATTCCCCGAAGCGGTCTCTTCTACGTCAGGGTATCAACCTCATGGTGAGGACATGAAATCCGTTGAGGAGACTTGAAAATGCCAAAATATCTGATCGAGAGGAACATACCGGGAGCATCAAAGCTCAATGCCGAACAGCTCCAGGGCATCTCGGCTAAGTCAAACGATGTTGTTGCAGGCCTCGGCGTGCCCTATGAATGGGTGACGAGCTATGTCGCTGGCGACAAGATCTACTGCGTCCACGAGGCGGAAAGCGCCGAGATCATCTATAGGCACGCTCGCGAAGGTGGTTTCCCCGCTGATCTGGTGACCGAAATTGCGTCGCAGATCGGTCCAGCAACGGCGAATGGCAGAATTTAGACGGTAATCGACGCGACGTGATCTGAGAGAAGCCGTCGCGTCCATCCATTTTGTGGCTCAGCACCCCGCCCATGGCGCGGCTTCCATGCGATCACCATCAATGCCGTTGTACAGTAAGCGCGAATTTCCATGCGCCTTCTGAAGAGCAGTGCTCTGATGCATGAAGTGTCCACCAA
>NZ_CAXUPW020000018.1:0-48013 GCF_964252935.1 Rhizobium sp. LjRoot98 | reverse complement strand
TAAAAGACAGCGTTGAATCATGCTTCAGGTGATTTGCAAACCCACTTTGTCAACAGGACCTAGAATGGCTCGCAAACGCCTTTTCTATTCTCCTCGTCCCTGGGAAGTGGAAGCGACAATTCAATCGTGATTGGACTTTATCCATTGTAAGAGCCAGGGTACTAGGGTTGTAACTGCGGAGCATCAATCGTCTCAATGGAGGCCGAAATGAAGCACCACGAATTCAATCGACTGCAAACACTCGCGAAGATCAACCAAGCTTACCCGCATCAAGAAATCATGCCTCGCGCCGAACGCCTTCGACGCTGGGTGGAACTTCTCGACCGGGATCCGCACCGCGTCCTATCGACACTACAGCAAACTGAATATCAACCGGACGCGGTCCGCGCACTCTTGCGCTGCGACGACTCGGCTATCTCCGTCGCCTACGACGATCCGGTTCTACGGGCTGCCGGGATGGAAAACGATACCTATGGCGAGGCACGGCGATTTTTCGAGCTGCCCGACCGGCATTTGCACAGAATTGTCTGCAATTGTCATTTCGGCGCGACTGTCAGCGCTGGAGTGACTGCCTGTTACTTGCGGGCAAAGCATGTAGACAGGAAAAGAGGCTTCTGGGCTCGTTTGCGCGCGGTGATCGCTGAGTAACTCGACACCATAACTCTCGACGCCTGATCCGGAGTGCGTCGAGGAATGGTTGCCGTGCCTGCGGATAATAAGAACTTGAAGCTTTGGCCAAACAAAAATCAAAAACGTTTGGAACGGTTGGCATTGCTTAAACCATTTGTCATAAGTCTCATCCAAATCGAACGAACTACGCTCTGGATTTAGGAGCAGTCGGGTGAAAGTTGGGTGAATGCCACCTGTTGTGAGATTCCTATTTCTAGCCGCCGCGGCATCATCGGTCCTGGCTTTATCGTCCTGTAGCGGGCTTCCTGGTTACGGCCCCAGTGAGGGGACAATTCAATCGGGTGAAAAAGCGGCTGTAACCCCCTATAAGCTTGTTCCTGTCACCCCTGCACTTGCCGACCTGCTGTCGCGAGAACAAGAAAAGCCCTTGTCGGCTGCATTCGGTGCAGCCCGCCGACAAAGTATGTCGCGCATTGGGGTCGGTGATGCCGTCAGTGTGACCATCTGGGAAGCCTCGAAGGAAGGGCTCTTCTCGACCGGCACCCAAAGTTCAACTCAAATCCCCCCGCAAGTTGTGACTGAAGGTGGAACCATTTCCGTCCCCTTCGCTGGGCATGTGAGGGTGGTGGGCCAAAGCCCCGATGCTGTTAAATTGACCATTGAAAAGGCCTTGGCCAGAATGGCCGTGCAGCCTCAGGCGCTTGTCAGTGTTGTGAAAAACAACTCCAACGCAGTAACAGTAACCGGGGAAGTGGCGGCAAGCGGCCGCATTCCGCTCACACCTGGTGGAAATCGTCTGCTTGGCGTTATTGCGGATGCCGGAGGTCCACGGGTTGAATCGCATCAATTGGCGGTGCAGATCACGCGAGGTAGAAGATCCGAAACCATCCCAATGGAACAACTGATTTCTGATCCTCGAGAGAATGTCTACGTTCAGCCCAACGATGTGATCACGCTTATTCGACAACCTCGAAGTTTCACCGTCTTCGGGGCGGCTATGGCCAATGCCTCCGTACAATTCGATGAGACCCAGTTATACCTCAACCAAGGACTGGCTAAAGTAGGTGGCCTGAACGATGATAAAGCAAACGCCAGAGCCGTGTTTATTTATCGTCGAGAACCCGCCGCAATCGTTCGGGCGTTCGCCCCGAACGCCGGTCCAGTGCAAGCTGACGGAACCGTCAATGTCATCTACCAAGTGGATTTGAAAGACCCCAACGGTTTCTTCATTTTGAAGAGCTTCAAGATTAGGAATCGCGACCTGATCTACGTTGCCAACTCGTCGCTCGCTGAAATTCGCAAATTTTCTTCGCTTGTGGCCACGACCGTCGCGCCTGTATCCCAAGGCGCGTCGTTTGCGAACACCGTGAATACCATGTCAGTGAGGTAACTCGGCAAGGGTAATCTTTAGCGCCCGGCATAAACTCTCCCATCGTCGGCGATCCTCGACATGATCGCGGCGGACAATCCACAGGACATGTTTCGAACTCCTAATGGAAGAAGCAGTTTCCACGCGTCAAGACAGCAATACGAACCAGCGTTTAAAAAAACCAATCCAGCCTGACCATCCGCGTTTAAGAGCGCTTAACGATCGGGCCGTCCCCGGCCAGATGGTAGAATAGTGCAAGCGCCAGCTTGGCGTGAACCGTCCTGCTGTCGCCATAAACCAAGTCCTCGCCAATATTCCGGGCCAGATTGGTTAGTGTCACGGCAAACAGTTCCAGCCATTTTTGGCAGGAGACCTGGCGTCATCTGCGCGACACCGCCGCTCGCCTGGACACGTTTGTCCATCGAATGAGCCGCAACGAAACGCAACGGCGCAGGAGAAGTTTTTCAATTTCTGCAGGTGGTCCGGCATGTGCCCGCAAAATCTCGCATCAAAACCCGACGCGAAAGCTGAAGTTCAAGCGGTGCAACCCACCCGGCTGACGTTTGAGAAGTCGAACAATATCTCGCTTTATAAGCTAGCAAGCCATCGTGCCCGGACCGTTTCCGAGCAAGGTGCATTTGGTGAGAGTGAGATGAACGGCTTGACTGGTGCGAGCGCCAAATCCGCCCACGGTCCACCAGCGATACTGGTCGAAAGTCCTTTTGGATCGTCTGAAACGCCGCGGAAACCTGGATATTTTTGGTCAGGCTTGAGTTCCTGAAGGGCTAGGGCACGACAAGGCAGATAAGTTTTCAAACCTCACCTCACTATGTGAGATACTGATTGACTCATTATACCAGCTGACATAAACAATGATGAAACTAACGCAGGTGAGGAAACATGACTTCGATCGCACTCTTCGGTGCTGGCGGCAAAATGGGCTACCGGCTTGCCAAGAACCTTAAGGGCTCACGTTTCGACGTACGCCACGTGGAAGTAAGTGACGCCGGCAAGGCACGGCTTCAAAATGATCTCGGCTTGTCCTGCGTCGATGTCGATGCAGCGCTCTCAAGCGCTGACGTGGTCATTCTCGCCGTTCCCGACACGGCCATCGGCAAGGTTGCAGCCGGCATTTCGGACAAGTTGAAACCTGGCACCATGGTTGTGGCGCTTGATGCGGCCGCTCCTTTTGCGGGTCATTTTCCCGAACGTGCCGACCTCACCTATTTCGTCACTCATCCTTGCCATCCGCCGATCTTCAACGACGAGACCGATATGCAGGCCAAGAAGGACCATTTTGGCGGCCTGTTTGCCAAGCAACACATCGTCTCCGCCCTGATGCAGGGGCCGGAAGAAGCCTATGGCCTCGGTGAAGAAATCGCCAAGACCATCTGGGCACCGGTCATGCGCTCGCACCGCGTCACTGTCGATCAGATGGCGATGCTGGAACCGGGACTGTCGGAAACCGTTGCCGCCTCGCTGCTCGTCGTCATGAAGCAGGCCATGGATGAGTGCGTGAAGCGCGGCGTGCCGGAAGAAGCTGCCCGCGACTTCCTGCTCGGCCACCTCAACGTGCTCGGCGCCGTCATTTTCGGCGAAGTCCAGGGCGTGTTTTCCGATGCCTGCAACAAGGCCATCGAGTTCGGCATCCCCGCGCTGATGCGCGACGACTGGAAAAAAGTCTTCGAACCCGAGGAGATCGCCGAAAGCATCCGGCGCATCACCTGATCAAGATAGGGCCTTTGCCTTATGACATTGCGGCTCCGCCGGGAACGGGGCCGCATCCTTAACTTAACCGGGAGGAAACACATGAAACTGACACGCAGACTGACGCTTGCCGCCTTCGCCGGCGCCCTTTCACTGGGCGTCGCCATGCCGGCATTCGCTGCCGACCTCATCGCCATTATCACCCCATCGCACGACAACCCCTTCTTCAAGGCGGAAGCCGTCGGCGCTGAGGCAAAGGCCAAGGAACTTGGCTACGAAACCCTCGTTCTCGTCCATGACGATGACGCCAACAAGCAGAGCCAGCTGATCGACACCGCCATTGGCCGCGGCGCCAAGGCAATCATTCTTGACAATGCGGGCTCGGAAGCCTCGATCGCTGCTGTCCAGAAGGCCAAGGATGCAGGCGTCCCCTCCTTCCTGATCGACCGCGAAATCAACGCCACCGGCGTTGCCGTCTCGCAGATCGTCTCCAACAATTATCAGGGCGCGCAGCTTGGTGCGGAAGAGTTCGTCAAGCTGATGGGCGAGAAGGGCAACTATGTCGAGCTGCTCGGCCGAGAAGCCGATCTCAATGCCGGCATTCGTTCCAAGGGCTATCACGACATCATCGACGAATATCCGGAATTGAAGATGGTCGCCCAGCAGTCGGCCAACTGGAGCCAGACGGAAGGTTACTCCAAGATGGAAACCATCCTGCAGGCCAATCCCGATATCAAGGGCGTGATCTCGGGCAATGATACGATGGCCATGGGTGCGATCGCCGCCCTCCAGGCAGCTGGCCGCAAGGACGTCATCGTCGTCGGCTTCGACGGTTCCAACGATGTGCGCGACTCGATCACAGCGGGCGGCATCAAGGCAACCGTGCTGCAGCCGGCCTATGCCCAGGCTCAGATGGCTGTCGAACAGGCTGACACGTACATCAAGACTGGCAAAGGTCCGGCGGAAGAAAAGCAGCTGATGGATTGCGTGCTGATCAACGCTGACAACGCCGCCAAGCTCGAAACCTTCGCGCTCAAGGACTAATCCTCCCCAAGGATGCGCACAGGGCAGATACACTCTGCCCTGTGCGTTTTTTGCCATTTGACGGAGTGACTTTTATGCCGAATTTCCGGGCTGCCGCCGCCATCCCGCTGGTCATCGTTCTCGCCCTCAGCGGCTGCAAGATCATCAAGACCCCGACAGCCGAAGAAGCTGCCGAAGCTGCAAGCGGTGGTTTTAATCCCGCTCGCCAGGTCGCCGACATCTGGGACAGCAAAGTCATACCGTTTCTCGAGACACGCGCAGGCCCGTTCCAAGAGGTCAACGCCTTATCAAAATCCGATCTCAATGCCGCCGCGGCAAAATACGGCCATAAGGAAAAGGAGGGAAGCGCACCCTGGACCTTCGCGGCGAAAGTCTCCGGCACGATTATTAAAGCCGAAACAGCATCGCGCGCCGCCTATCTCGATACTGATATCGATGGCGACGGCAAGGCGGATGTGCGCATCCAGATCGGCCCGGTCATCAAAGGCACGGCCATCCGCGACAGTCTCGATTTCGTCAGTTTCAACGACTTCAAGAACCAGATCCAGTGGGCCGAATTCGGCAAGGCCTTCAATGTCCACATTAACGGCCTGACGCTGGAAAAGCTGCCCAGAGAGGGCCTGGAAGGCAAAAAGGTCGAGGCGCTCGGCGCCTACCCGTTGCCATCCAGCGGCCAGCCGGCACTGTTGACACCCGCCACCATCACGATCGGCGGCTGACATGGCGGCTGAAACCCACGACACCATTCTGAAGCTTGACGATGTCACCAAAGTCTATTCCGGCATCGTCGCCGTCAAGCATGCCAGCCTCGAGCTGCGGCGCGGCGCAGTCAATGTTCTCGTTGGCGAAAACGGTGCTGGCAAGTCGACACTGATGCGCATGATCGCCGGCGTCGAAAAGCCTTCACTTGGCCGTATTCTTCTCGAAGGCAAGGAAGTCGAGTTCAACTCTCCGGCCGACGCCCAGAAGCATGGCATCGGCATGGTGTTCCAGGAACTCAACCTGTTCGGCAATCTCTCGGTCGCCGAAAACATTTTCGCCACCCGTGAAATTACCCGCGGTCTTCGTGGCATTGACCACAAGGCGCAGGTTCAAAAAGCCAACCAGTTCCTCGACAAGCTCGATGCCGGCATCAGCGCCGAAACCATGGTGGAAGACTTGCCGATCGGTCAGCAGCAGCTGGTCGAAATCGCCAAGGCGATCTCGCTCGATACCCGAATCCTTATTCTCGATGAGCCGACTTCAGCGCTTTCGGCTGCCGAAGTCGACATTCTGTTCAAGGTGATCGGCGAGCTGAAGGCTCAAGGTGTCGCCATCGTCTATATCTCGCATCGCCTCGAAGAATTGATGCGCATCGGCGATTACATCACCGTCCTGCGTGACGGTCAGATTACCGGCCAGGCGATGGTCAAGGATATCGACACCAAATGGATCGTCCGCTCGATGATCGGCTCCGATGCCAAGGATTTCGCAAAGCCGCTCGATCACAAACTGGGCAATGAGGCCTTTCGCGCCGAGGACATTTGCCTGCCGCGCAAGACTGGCGGCTTTGCCGTCGATCACCTGTCGATCTCGGTTCGCGCCGGTGAAGTATTGGGGATTTATGGCCTGATGGGCGCCGGCCGTAGCGAGTTCTTCGAATGCGTCATCGGCCAGCATGCACATTCGACCGGAAAGATCTTTGTCGCTGGCGAAGAGATCGCCGCCAAGGACACCTCCACCCGCATTCGCAAGGGCCTCGCCCTTATTCCGGAAGACCGCCAGCGCGAAGGCCTCGTGCAGGTCCTGTCGATTGCCGCCAATCTGACATTGGCGAGCCTTGAGAAATTTGTAAAATTCGGCTTCCACATTGCCGGCGACCGCGAGCAGTCGGCCGTCAAGGAGCAGGTCCGCAATCTCTCGATCAAGGCGCCGAACCCGGATTTCGACGTCACCTCGATGTCCGGCGGCAATCAGCAGAAGGTGGTGATCGGCAAGGCGCTGATGACCAATCCGAAGGTTCTGCTGATGGACGAACCGAGCCGCGGCATCGATGTCGGCGCCAAGGCCGATGTCTTTCGCACCATGCGCAAGCTCGCCGGCGAAGGCCTCGCCATCCTGTTTTCCACCTCCGACCTCGAAGAGGTCATGGCGCTGTCAGACCGGATCGCTGTCATGAG
Source organism: Rhizobium sp. LjRoot98 (assembly GCF_964252935.1). Taxonomy (NCBI): domain Bacteria; kingdom Pseudomonadati; phylum Pseudomonadota; class Alphaproteobacteria; order Hyphomicrobiales; family Rhizobiaceae; genus Rhizobium; species Rhizobium sp. LjRoot98. The sequence continues at coordinate 41,104 of NZ_CAXUPW020000018.1, read as the reverse complement.
CAATGGCAAGATTACGACGATCCTGGACCGGGCTGACGCTACTGAAGAACTCATCGTCAAGGCTGCGTCCGAGGGACACAAATCGGCCGGCCACACATCGACAAGGGAAATTGCGTGATGACGACTGCAACCTCGACCGAAAAAGCCCCGGCGGCCGATAGCGGCTCCATCCTCCTGACGCTGATGAAGCTTAGGACCTTCATCGCGCTGTTTGCCGTCATCGCCTTCTTTTCGATCTTTGCGCCGAACTTCCTGTCGACCGCAAACATCATCCTGATGTCCAAGCACGTGGCGCTGAACGCTTTCCTCGCCATGGGAATGACCTTCGTCATCATCACCGGCGGCATCGACCTGTCGGTCGGCTCGATCGTCGGCCTCTGCGGCATGGTCGCCGGTGGCTTGATCCTCAACGGCATCGATCTGCAGATCGGCTACACGATGTATTTCAACGTCGTTGAAGTGTGCCTGATCACGCTTGTCGTCGGCATCCTCATCGGCGCGGTCAACGGCCTCTTGATCACCAAGCTCAACGTCGCCCCGTTCATCGCCACGCTCGGCACGCTTTATGTCGCTCGCGGTTTTGCGTTGCTGTCGTCTGATGGACAGACCTTTCCCAACCTTGTCGGCAAGCCGGAACTTGCCACCACCGGCTTCGGCTTCCTCGGCTCCGGCCGTATCATCGGCCTGCCGGTATCGATCTGGATCCTGATCGTCGTGGCGCTCGCTGCTGCCTATGTCGCCAAATACGTGCCGATCGGCCGCCAGATCTTTGCCGTCGGCGGCAATGAGCGTGCCGCCCGGATGTCCGGCATCCGCGTCGATCGCGTCAAGATGTTCGTCTACATGTTCTCCGGTTTCTGCGCAGCCATCGTTGGCATCGTCATTTCGTCCGAATTGATGGCCTCGCACCCGGCAACCGGCAATTCGTTTGAGTTGAATGCGATCGCTGCGGCCGTTCTCGGCGGCACCTCGATGTCCGGCGGCCGCGGCACAATCGGTGGAACCATTATCGGCGCCTTCGTCATCGGCATCTTGTCCGACGGCTTGGTGATGATGGGTGTCTCCTCCTTCTGGCAGATGGTCATCAAGGGTATCGTCATCATCGTCGCCGTGGTGGTAGACCAGGCACAGCGCAGGTTGCAGCAGCAGGTGACACTGATGCAGCTGGCGAAGAAGGGCTAAGATTTAAATCCCCTCCCCAATCCTTTTCTTTGCGAAGAGGGTTCGGGACGGGTTCTTTTTTCTAAATGCGGAGAAACCACATGTCAGACCTCAAAGGCGCCCTGATTGGCTGCGGCTTCTTCGCCGTCAACCAGATGCACGGCTGGAACGGCGTTCAAGGCGCTGCCATCGTTGCCATCTGCGACCGTGATCCCGAACGTCTGAAAATAGTTGGGGACCAGTTCGGCATCGAACGGCGATATACCGATGCAAGCCAGATGTTTGCCGAAGGCGGCTTTGATTTCGTCGATATTGCCACGACCGTGAACAGCCACCGCCCCCTCGTCGAAATGGCCGCCACGCACAAAGTCCCGGCGATCTGCCAAAAGCCGTTTGCCCCGACGCTTGCCGATGCCAAGGCTATGGTCGCGGCCTGCAAGGCTGCCGGCGTTCCGCTAATGATCCACGAAAATTTCCGCTGGCAAACGCCGATCCAAGCCGTCCGCAAGGCGCTGGAGAGTGGTGCGATTGGCTCGCCCTTCTGGGGCCGCTTCTCGTTCCGCTCTGGTTATGATGTGTTCTCCGGCCAGCCCTACCTCGCCGAAGGCAAACGCTTCATCATCGAAGATCTCGGCATCCACACGCTGGATATCGCGCGCTACATTCTCGGCGACGTCACTTCGCTGACCGCCCGGACCAAGCGCGTTAACCCCAGGATCAACGGCGAGGACGTCGCCACCATCCTGCTCGATCACGACAATGGCGCAACCTCCATCGTCGACGTGAGTTATGCGACAAAACAGTCGATAGAGCCTTTTCCGGAAACACTGATCGAGATCGACGGAACTGAGGGTTCGATCCGCTTGTCCCAAGGTTACGAGCTGCAAGTCACCAATGCCGGCGGTACGGTCAACACCGACGTCGCGCCGACACTTCTCCCCTGGGCATCGCGCCCGTGGCACAATATCCAGGAAAGCGTGTTCGTCATCCAGCAGCACTGGGCGGACAGCCTGAAAGCGGGCACAGAAACCTCTACCTCCGGCACCGACAATCTGAAGACCTTCGCTCTGGTCGAGGCCGCCTATGAAAGTGCCGCGACCAAAACTACCGTCGATATCGGAACGATGCTGACATGAGGGACGCGGACCTCGCCTTCACGCTCTACGGCACAAGGCAGGCCGAGCCAGCCCCGCGCAAATTGAAAGCCGGGAAGCTGAGCGCACATCTTGCAGGCGGCAATCTGCGGAATATCACCTATGACGGCGTCGAGGTGCTGCGCGCGATCTCCTACCTGGTCCGCGATCGTGACTGGGGCACGTACGACCCCACGCTATCCGATCTCACCGTCACTGAAACGGAAACCGGCTTCGCCATTGCGTACACCGCCAGTTGTACCGGCCCGGAGGGTTCCCTTCTGGAGGTGTCCGCCGCAATCGAAGGCAACGCCGATGGCGGGCTGACCTTCGGGGGTACCGCCCGGTCCCCGAACGGCTTCGAAACCAATCGCTGCGGCTTTTGCATCCTGCATCCTATCGTCGGTGTTGCCGGCACACCGGTCACCATCGAGCATGCCGATGGCTCTATTGAAGACACGAGGCTGCCTGAACTGATCGAACCCTGGCAACCCTTCAAGGACATGCGCGCCATCACGCACACCGCGTTTCCCGGCGTCACGGTCGAATGCCGCATGGAAGGCGACACGTTCGAGATGGAAGACCAGCGCAACTGGTCGGACGCCTCCTACAAGACCTATGTTCGCCCACTCGCCTTGCCATGGCCCTACCAGATCCCGGCAAACGAACCGGTCTCCCAGCGGATCACCCTGACCATAACAGACACCCGTGCCGCCTCGGGCAATCCTCCCGTCTCCGCCGACAACGACGGCATCATCCAGCTCACTCCCGGAGCAGTTGCCGGCATTATGCCCGCCATCGGCCTGTTGATTACGCCTGAGGAGGCCAAAGCCAGCCTCGCGGCTCTCCAGCAACCCGATGCGGCTGGGGTTCAGGAGTTGCTTTTCCATTTCGACCCGGCAGCCGGCCATGACGGGTCGGCTTTCAAGGATTTCGCCGAAATCGCCGCTCTTCACGCGGGCACCACCACGATCGAAATCGCCGTCCCCTGCCAGCGTACTCTGAGCGAAGAACTACAGGAAATCGCCGCATGGATGCGTCGTGCGGGTTTTGCGCCTGATGCCATCATGGTTTGCCCGTCCATCGACCGGCAATCCACCCCGCCTGGCAGCATATGGCCTGATTGTCCGCGGCTCGAAGACGTGTATGCGGCAGCGGCAAACGCCTTTCGTGGCGTCCGTCTCGGTGGTGGCATGCTGTCCTATTTTACCGAGCTCAACCGCAAGCGCGTGCCGGGCGAAAACCTCGCCTTTATCAGCCACTGTACCAATCCGATCGTCCACGCAGCCGACGATATCAGCGTCATGCAGACACTCGAAGCCCTGCCATTCATCACCCGCTCCGTGCGCGCCATTTACGGCAACAAGCCCTACCGTATCGGTCCCTCGACCATTTCCATGCGTCAAAATCCCTATGGCAGCCGCACGATGGACAATCCGGACGGCGCCCGTATCCCGATGGCCGACTGTGACCCCCGCCACAACGGCCAGTTTGCAGGTGCCTTCGCTGCCGGTTATGCCGCGTGGGTACTGGATGCCGGTCTCGAAACGCTGACCTTGTCGGCGCTGACCGGTCCGTTCGGGCTCTATGCCGGCAGCAATGAACCGGTTGCAGAAGGCGGCAAGCGTCCACTCTATGCCATCATCAAAGAGCTGGCAGACGTTGCCGGACAAAAATGGCGAAACGTCACATCCTCCGTCCCGGGCAAGGTAATGGCGTTTACGATCGACACAGCGGCGGGCGAAACGACTTGGATCATCAATCTGACAGGCGAGGAGCAGTCGATAGACACGACGCAACTCGGCACCCGTACGCTACGAACGCAGCTCGCTCCATTTGAAGTAACCTCCATCGCGTTTTGACTGGAAATGGAGTAATGATGATGCCCGTTTTTGATGTGGTTGGCGCGCACACTGCTAATTCGTTGCCAACCTCGCATCCCTGACCTTTGTCGCACTAAGCACTTCCTGAAATGCGTTGAATGCGCTTGGACGGTCATTTTTACGATAGATCAGCAGCGTCTCGACAGGCCCGAGCTGATGCGTCTGAACGTTGGCCGGCCAGTGCATCAGGTCAAGAACTGATCCGGGCATAACACCGGCCGCGTCTCCTGTCGCAACACTAGCCAGAATCGCATGATAGGAGCCGAGTTCAGTTGTCGGCAAGCTGCTCGACTGACTGACCCAATGCTCGGCAATCCGACGATAGGTGCATCCAGCCTCCAGTGCGGCCAGCGATCCGACGCGAAGGTCGGCGGCAGACGTGATCTTCGGGTGACCGGACGGCAGGACGATCAGGAGGTCTTCAATAAAAACCCGCTCCGCTTCCAGTGACTGAAGTTCGCTATCGAACGCCACATCTTGCTCCAGCATCGATGCGGGTGGACGCGCGATGAACGCGCAATCCAGCGCGCCATTGAGAACATCGCGCGCGAGATCGCGCGACGCGCCCATCGTCAAGCGGAGAGAAACCTCCGGCCACATCTGGTTGAATTGCGTCAGCGCGGCCGGCAGCCGGCTTGCCGCCGTGCTTTCCATGGTGCCGACCCGCAACGTTCCAGATGGCACAACAGGCCGCAGCGCCTGCCGCGCTTCCAAGGCGAGCGCCACGAGACGGTTGCTATAGGCAAGAAAGGTCTCGCCCTCCCGTGTCAGCGTCATCTTCTTGCCATCACGGCTGAACAACACGACGCCAAGGTCCTCCTCCAACTGCTGGACCCGTGTCGTCACATTAGACGGCACGCGCCCGACGGCTTTTGCCGCTTTCGTCACGCTGCGTTCGCTGGCAACAGCGAGGAATATTTCGACAGAGGACAGGTCCAACGAAAAATCTCGATTCCTGAATTAAGAGGCCCTATAGTTCTTTATAGGAAAATCACGAACGTCGCTCAAGCGAATACCAGCCTTTGGCTGCGCGGTGTTGACTGGGAAAGGCGGATAGTCATGTCGGACGAGCAAGAAGCGGATGACGGACCCCGCGAATTGGCTTCGCCTGCCTGCCTGATGCACGAGGTGGATCCTGCATATATGGGGTTGCCGCCGGCAGCTACCGCCGCCACTTTTGACAATGCGGCATGGCGGCGGACAGAACGCCAAAGATTGATCGAGGAACGCAAATCCCTACCGGTTGCTCACCGTGAGGAATTCGGCCGATTAATCTCGATCCATCTCGATCAGGTGATCACCGACCTTGCCGGCAAACATATCAGCCTGTTCTGGCCTTTCCTTGGCGAGCCCGATCTGCGGGAATGGATGGCCAACGCTAGCGCGCGCGATGCGACATGCCTGCTGCCTGTCGTGGTTGCCAAACGTGAGCCTCTGATCTTCCGGTCGTGGAAAACGGGAGAGCCGCTGGTACGCGGTGTGTGGAACATCCCAGTGCCGGCAGAAGGGAAGCAAGCTGTCCCCGATATCGTCATCGCGCCCGTTGTCGGCTTCGATAACGATTGCTTCCGGCTGGGTTACGGTGGCGGGTTCTTCGACAGAACACTCGCCAGCTTCGACCGCAAACCCTTGACGATTGGCGTCGGGTTCGCAACTCAAAGGATCCGGACCATCCACCCCCTCCCCCACGACATTCCCATGGATGTGATCGTGACAGACGCGGGCGTGCGATATCGATGAAAGTCCGTTTTGCCGACCCATATCGGCAGAGCGACATCCGCTGCGCACTTCGGCTGGCGAATTGATCTGTCGACTGATGCCATCCGATGGTTTTGAAAGAGTTGGGGCGCGGAAAACCGCGCCCCCATAGCCTACTTGATCGGTGGGGAAGCCTTGCCAAGCTTTACCGACGGCTCGCGGCCCCAAACACGCAACTTGCCGAGCTCCGAAACAAATGCGGACAAGCCATCCTCTCCGGGTAATACGAGAACACCCTCGTCGACGTCACCGGCAATCCCGGCTTTTTCGAGCAGCGGCAAGGCCGATTGATCGTGACCGATGAACTTGCAGTGTTGAAAAGCGTCGGCGACGAAGTCCCGGGCAGTCGCTTCTTTGACCAGATCATCAATCGCGGCGGTGGACGTGAGAATGGCCACGGCATCGAAGAGCACCGATGGCCCACCGTCGATCATGTGATGCGCCTCGATCCACGAACCGTCGGATGCCGTAACGCCCCCGACTTTTGGAGCGATCAATTCGAATACGGCTTTCTCCTTGGTGATCGCCGTGGTCAGGTCCTTGAGCAGCTTGGCATCGACCCCGTCAGTGATCAGAATGCCAAGCTTGCGACCTTCGAAACGCTTAGGCCCGCGTTCGACGATGCTGAGTGCCGGCGATGGCGCCAAGTCCTGGCGCGTCGGCATCGCCGCATCGGCCGGCTTCGGCATGGCCTGGAAGCCAAGCTTCTGCGCAACGGTCGTTGCCAGTGTCTGATCGATGTTCATCAGATGTGACACCATGCGTTCCCGGATGACCGGCGCCTCCACCTTGCTGAGCTCAAAGGTCAGCGCCATGGCGATGTGGCGCTGCTCGGGCGGGGTCTGGCTGATATAGAACTGTCGAGCCTGACTGTAATGATCGGCGAAGCTTTCTGGACGGAGCCGAACCTTCTGCCCCTGTTCTTCTGAGGGAAAATGCCGATAGCCTTTCACTGGCGACTCACGCGGTCCTTCATCGCGCGAATTCGGCTGATAGTTCGTTCGGCCGACCGGGTTGCGCATCGCCATATGGCCGTCCTGTTGAAAATTGTGGAACGGACACTTCGGCGCATTGATCGGAAGGTGTGTAAAGTTCGGTCCGCCGAGGCGCTTCAGCTGCGTGTCGAGATAGGAGAAATTGCGGCCCTGCAGCAGCGGATCGTTGCTGAAGTCGATGCCCGGCGGCACGTTCTGGGTCATGAACGCAACCTGCTCGGTTTCGGCAAAAAAGTTGTCCGGCATGCGGTCGAGCACCAGCCGGCCGATCGGCTGAACCGGCAAGATTTCCTCAGGAATAATCTTTGTCGGATCCAGGATGTCGAAGTCGAAGCTGTCGGCAAACTCCTGGTCGAACAGCTGGACGCACAGTTCCCATTCGGGAAAGTTCCCGGACTGGATCGACTGCCAGAGATCGCGGCGGTGAAAGTCCGGGTCGGCGCCGTTGATCTTGACCGCCTCATTCCAGGCGACCGATTGCAGACCGAGCTTCGGTTTCCAGTGAAACTTGACGAATGTGGACTGGTCCTTGGCATTGACAAACCGGAAGGTGTGTACGCCAAACCCTTCCATAAAGCGGAAGGAGCGCGGAATAGTGCGGTCCGACATGATCCACATGACCATGTGCATGCTTTCCGGCGTTAGCGAAATGAAGTCCCAGAAATTGTCATGGGCAGTTTGCGCCTGTGGGAAGGCGCGGTCTGGTTCCTGCTTTGCGGCGTGGACCACATCGGGAAACTTGATGGCGTCCTGAATAAAGAATACCGGGATGTTGTTGCCGACCAGGTCCCAGTTGCCTTCTTGCGTGTAAAGCTTGACGGCGAAACCACGGACGTCACGGGCGAGATCGGCAGAGCCCTTATTGCCGGCGACCGTGGAGAACCGAACGAATGCGGGTGTTTTTTCCCCTGGCCGCTGAAATAAATCGGCCCTTGTGTAGGCCGCGAGCGAGTCATAGGTTTCGAAGAAGCCGTGAGCGCCGTAACCGCGCGCGTGCACCACACGCTCCGGGATACGCTCATGGTCAAAGTGGAAGATCTTTTCACGGAAGTGAAAGTCATCGATGAGCGCCGGGCCGCGGGCACCCACACGTAGCGTGTTCTGATCGTCGGCCACTGGACCACCCTGGGCGGTCGTCAACACCTCACGCCCCTCCTCAGCGAACTGGTGGAGCTCACCGCCTTCTCCGCGATGGAGCTTCTGGTCATGGATCGTGACGGTGTCGGCCACCGATGGTTTTTGGGCCTTCGCCACTAACGTTTTGGGCGAAGTTGCTGCGACTTTCGACGGTGTCGACTTCTTGACCATCTGTCGATCCTCTTGATTGTTGGAATTTAGGGAAAAGGCCGCCCTCGTGAGGCGGCCTCTTGGGACACTGCGGAATGATCAGGCGGCTTTTGTGCCCTTGGGATTTGCGGAAGCTTCAGCAAGCTTCGTCAGCTTCTGGTCGGTTGCCTCTTCTTCTGCAAGATTTGCCTGAAGAAGAGGGGTTGCCTCCTCGAGGCCAAGCTGCTTGGCCCAGGCGATCAGCGTGCCGTAACGGGCGATCTCGTAATGCTCGACGGCCTGCGCCGAGGAAATCAGGCCCGCGTCGAGGGCGACCGACCCCTTGTATTCTTCCATGATCTCTTCGCCTTCGGCGATGATGCCCTGGATGGCTTCGCAGGTTTTCCCGCGCGCAGCCTTGCCAAGCAATTCAAAGACCTGCTCAAGGCGCTCGATCTGGCCCTGCGTTTCGTCGCGGTGCTGCAGGAAGCCGGCTTTGCCTTCCTCAGACTGGGCGGCGCGGGCCATTTTCGGCAGTGCCTTTAAGATCTGCTTTTCGGCGAAATAAATGTCCTTGAGTGTATCAAGAAACAGATCGTCCAATGTTTTCTCGGCCATTATCTTCTCCTTTTGGGGGACATTGTTCACGCCGCTCAACGTCCCGATCAAGCAAATGTTCCTGCGCCAGAGCCTCCCACAATTGTCGATAGCCGAGAGTGCCCCTTGATCTCTGCGTGGAACCATTTTTAGCTGACGAACCGTGCTAGATATTCGCCTTTTCCATGTCCTTCAGCGATGAGTTGTCTTCTAAGCCGTCAACACTGGCATGCGCGGTTTGTTCCTGCGGCCGGCCCGATTAGTCGATGATCACCGAAACTCTTTGACGTCGGAATGCCTGGCGTTGCGAAGTTATGCCTGACCACGATGCTGCCTTGATCTCGAGCCGGAACGACCGAGTTTTGCCTGATGACGAGGTGTGGCATCTTGGAGACTCAGCGGCCAAGCGGGCGGGCCTTGCCCGCCGAGCGCGCGGTCCTGCTCCCCGGTCGTGCAGGTTCGATCATCCGCTATTTCGACATTCGTGCTGTCGAACAACGATTGGAGGAAACCAGCGGGGTACTTGCGGCGTTTGTGCTGTGACAGAAAAGGAGAAGGTCCTAATGGCAGACGACAGCACCACGACAATACGAGCGATTTTCGAGACACGTGCGGCGGCTGACCTCGCGGTCGAACACCTTGTTCAGCAACATGGCATTTCTAGGCCTGACATTTTCATTCAGTCTGCGAGTGGCGAAAACACAGCCGGCGCCAGGCCGTCCGGTGGCGATGCCTCGCATGAAGGCGGCGCTCGCCACGATGGGGCAATAGAAGGCGAGATTGAAGTCTCCGCGGATATCGCCGCCGATCAAATCGCAGCCGTCCAGCGAAGCTTCGGAGATGCCGGAGCAATCCGCGTTTCGGGCAAATAGCAATTTACGGGGGCCGCCTTGACGCTGGCCCCGTTTCTCTTGGCGGCAGGATGATAAACCATGGTCGACAATCTCTCGAAATACCGCGGCAAACGCGATTTCAAAAAGACCGCCGAGCCCAGCGGAGAGGCGAAGGTCTCCACGTCCAACCGTCGGCGGTTCGTGATCCAGAAGCATGATGCGACCCGGCTGCATTACGATCTCCGGCTGGAGCTCGACGGTGTGTTCAAGTCCTGGGCGGTGACGAGAGGACCATCGCTTGATCCTGGCGACAAACGCCTCGCGGTGGAAGTTGAAGACCATCCGCTGGATTACGGCGATTTCGAAGGCACCATTCCCAAAGGCCAATATGGCGGGGGCACGGTCATGCTCTGGGATCGCGGCTATTGGGAGCCTGAGGGGAAGAAGACGCCGGAAGAGGCTCTTGCGAAGGGTGATTTCAAGTTCACGCTTGAGGGTGATCGCCTACATGGCAGTTTCGTGCTTGTCCGCATGCGGAATGATCGCGATGGCGGCAAACGCACAAACTGGTTGCTGATCAAGCACCACGACGAGTTTTCGGTCGAGGAGAGCGGCGCAGCCGTGCTTGAAGAGAACGATACCTCGGTGGCGTCCGGCCGGACGATGGAGGCTATCGCGTCCGGCAAAGGCAAGAAGCCGAAACCGTTCATGCTGCAAGGCGGCGCGGTCGAAGCCGATGCGGTTTGGGACAGCAATCACGGTCTTGCCGCCGACGAGCGCAAGGCTGGTATAAAGACAGTGGCTAAGACAGCGAAAAAGCTAACGGTTTCCAAAAGTGGAAAATCCTCGATGCCAGACTTTATCGCGCCGCAGCTTTGCGAGAGCCTGGCGCGTCCGCCATCTACCGATGGCTGGATCCATGAAATCAAGTTCGACGGTTATCGGATCCAGATGCGGGTCGAGAACGGTGAGGTCACTCTCAAGACCCGAAAGGGCCTGGACTGGACGGCAAAATGGTCGGCCATTGCTGCGTCGGCCTCTAAGCTTCCCGACTGCATCATCGACGGCGAGATCTGCGCACTCGACGAAAACGGTGCTCCTGATTTCGCGGCGTTGCAGGCAGCGCTCTCGGAAGGCAAGACGGACGACCTGGTCTTTTTCGCGTTCGATCTCCTGTTCTCCGGCGACGAGGATCTGCGCGAATTGGCGCTCACCGAGCGAAAGGACAGGCTCGCTGCATTCTTGTCCGAGGCCGGCGACGATCCCAGGCTCCGCTTCGTTGAGCATTTCGAGACAGGCGGCGATGCGGTGCTTAAGTCTGCTTGCCGCCTGTCTCTGGAAGGTATCGTCTCGAAACAGGCTGATGCTCCCTATCGGTCCGGCCGGAGGGAGACTTGGGCGAAATCCAAATGTCGCGCCGGTCATGAAGTGGTCATCGGCGCTTACGCCACCACAAATGGCAAGTTCCGCTCGCTGCTGGTAGGTGTCAATCGTGGTAACCATTTCGTCTATGTCGGGCGGGTCGGTACGGGTTATGGCGCAAAGGTCGTTGAAACTCTCTTGCCGAAGCTAAAGGAAATGGAAACCTCGAAGTCACCGTTCACTGGCATCGGTGCGCCAAAAAAATCGTCCGACATCGTCTGGCTGAAGCCAGAACTCGTGGCTGAAATCGAGTTTGCCGGCTGGACGGGTGACGGCCAGGTTCGGCAGGCGGCCTTCAAGGGTCTGAGGGAAGATAAACCAGCCAACGAGGTGGAAGCCGAGACGCCGGCATCTCCCGTCGCAAACGAGGTTCCCCATCCGGAAACCGCCAAGCCGCCTCCCAAGCGTTTCCGTAAGGGTGCGAAGGCCGAAGTCATGGGTGTGATGATCTCCAGTCCCGAAAAGCCACTCTGGCCGGATGCCGGCGATGGCGAACCGGTTACCAAGGTCGATCTGGCGCGCTATCATGAAGCGGTTGGGCCGTGGCTGATCGACCATATCAAGGGGCGACCTTGTTCGATCATTCGCACCCCCGATGGCATCGGCGGCGAGCAATTCTTCCAGCGCCATGCCATGCCCGGAACGTCGAACCTGCTCGAACTTGTCACCGTCTTTGGCGACAAGAAGGCGTATTTGCAGATCGACCGTGTCGAAGGGCTTGCTGCGATTGCCCAGATCGGCGGCGTCGAACTCCATCCCTGGAACTGCGAGCCCAAGCAACCAGAAGTGCCCGGACGATTGGTCTTTGACCTTGATCCAGGCCCGGATGTTGAATTCTCGACTGTCGTCGAGGCCGCACGGGAAATCCGTGACCGCCTTGAAGAACTCGGGTTAGTCAGCTTCTGCAAGACAACCGGCGGCAAAGGCCTGCATGTGGTCACGCCCCTGGCCGTGCCGAAGGGAAAGAAACTCAGTTGGGACGAAGCCAAGGGTTTCGCGCACGACGTCTGTCAGGATATGGCGCGCGACAATCCGGAGCTCTACCTGATCAAGATGGCAAAGAACCAGCGCGAGGGCCGCATCTTCCTCGATTATTTGCGCAACGACCGGATGGCGACGGCGGTTGCGCCATTGTCGCCGCGCGCCCGTCCAGGTGCGACCGTTTCAATGCCGCTCAACTGGAGCCAGGTGAAGACAGACCTGGATCCTAAGCGGTTCACCATCCGCACCGTGCCCGAGCTGTTGAAGAAGAGCACCGCGTGGCAGGACTATTGCGACGGGCAGAGACCGCTGGAGCAGGCCATCAAGCGGCTTGCAAAAACACGAAAAGCTGCGGCTTGAGGATGGCAATAAGCGATTAAGCAATGGATAGAGAGACCGAGCCACCCGTCGGAGCGACGACGGACCTTCCTCATGATCGCGTCACGGTTCAACGGTTTCGTGAAACGTTTCCCCGTGCCCGGTGGAGCGATAGGCTGAATGCCTGGTTCGTGCCGGGCCGCACTGCAGGCAAGCGCATCGGACGCTGGCTAGCGGAAATGGAAGCCGAGGCCGATGCCTTTGCCGACGAAAAGGGCAGGGATGCGTTCGCGTTCGAACCGATCGAAAGCCGCTATCTCGAAGCTGCCCTATCTGGCCTGCAAATCCGGACGCCCTATTCGCGCGCAATCGTCACCGAAATCCGGGAAATTCCATTGGCGCGCTGGGATGCGGACCGCCGCCTGTGGACTGTTCCTTACCGATCACTGGATGAATTACGCCGACGATGGCCAGCGATCGAAGCGGCGGCCGAGCGCAACGAGCCGGATGTGCGAAAGGCGCGGCGTGAGGCCTTGAAAGGCACCGAGGAGGAGGAAGCGTCCAAGGCGAGAACCAGTGAGCGCCGCCGGAAACGGTATCCCGTACCGGTCGATGACATGCCCCCATTCGATCGTGCCATCGGTACGCATGCGGGCGTCGTTATCTTCACCGAGACACATGGCGAGCTGGCAGATCCGGAAATTGTGTCTGCGTTCTATTTTCAACCACCGCCAAACGGGGAACACGCCTGGGCGGCTTGGCGGCCGGGGTCTCTTGAGGAACTGGTCGCGACCTGGCCAGCCCGAACGCCGCCCGGCGAGCGGGAAGTGGCTCGCGGCTGGTGGGTGCCGGATCTCGAAGAACTGCGGACTGCCCGGCAGAAAGCCAGGTCGAAACGACGCGCCGAGCTAAGACGGCAGGGAGACGACGTCCGATTGCAGAACCTGTTGAGCGGGGACAAGTGATGGATAAGATGGAAAGGTTTCAAAGGCTTCCACCTGTGGAGCCGGGTGAGATGATTGGACTGTGGACGGGGCGGGGTATTTCGTCCGGTCACCCTCTGGACGGCGTGCTCGAAAACCTCGGGTGGTTTGGCAAACGGTTCTCGGCTCAGATGCGTGCTGATGCGCTGTTGTTCCACGGAGGCGATAAACGCCTGGTCGCCATCGATCCGGCCCGGATTCCGCTCCGTCCTGCACTCCGTTTCCACAAGCTCGGCAAGACCCGAGCCGCGGCCAACCTGTTTTCCTATTTGCTGCGCCGGCTGAGAGCCAAGGGTCCGGTAGCATCATTGAAGGCCGTCCCGTTTCACGGGGTGTTAAGTGCTGCAATGGTCTATGACACCCAGCCCATCGTCGACTATTTCCGTAAGGTCGATGATAATCGCGTCATGGGAGCTATGGTGATCGAGGGCGACGACCGCGTCTATTTCTTCGAGCTCGAGCGCGTTGAAGAGGTGTGAACCGATGCGGCAGGACTTAACCTGCCGCATAAAGCTATATAGCTCATCGAACATGCGGGTCGCTGTTGCGCTCGCTACTTTGGGCGACCAAACTGTCAACTCCCGGCGCGAGCAGATCGTGCCGCTCAGCGAACGCGACAAAAACGGCACGGGCCGTCTGCACCTCGATTTCACCGTTGATCGCGGCCTGCACGCTTTGAGCACCAATTCGCCCGAATGATCTGCCGCCCTCCGCCAATCCATCAGGATCTGGTAGGCACGCATGACCGATTTGACCTCGGTTGGGATACCGAGGCCCAAGAGGATTGTGACGGGCTTCTCGAACATATTGGCGCCCGCCGCTTCCTAAAATTTTTGCAGGCCGGAAAAATCTTTCGATCGCAGCGTCGCTGGGGATTTAACCTCGATGCCGACGATCCGGCCCCTCCGATCCTCGAGTACGAGATCGACTTCGTCCTGTTCCGCGTCGGGAAATGTGAAGGAGTAACGTATCTCTCACTCCAGGTGAAACTCACCGACGACAAAGCACTCTAGCAGAGGCCCTAGACGTGTCCGGTCGGAACGGATCGCTTCTGGGTCGGCGTCGCGCAAAGTTGCTAGCAGACCGCTATCCAGCGTGTGGAGTTTTGGCGACTTTATAAGCCTCGACCGGCGATTGGTGAACCAGGGGGAAAGTGATCGCACGAGGAAGAGGCGATCCAGGACCGCGACATACTTTTGAACTGTTGGGATCGAAAGACCAAGCGCTGTTGCGACGGCTTGATGATTGACAAGTTGTCCCACCTGTTCCGAAAGAAGCTGTGTTAAGCGCGGGAGCTTATCAAGCTGTCAAGATTTGCGATGTCGCGCACGTCCCGCTCGAGGACAAGCGCCGGTTAGCTCTCGAAACCCACAGGTCGCGGTTCAGCGTGAACTCACAGCAAACTTAGAATGTCCCATTCTGGCAAAGTTAGAGTATCACACTCCCCGCCGGGACGATCGGCGGTCCTTAATCCCTTGGCGAGGCGGCTAGCGGCTTTCACCAGGCTGCGGTTTTATGTTTGTGCCCAAAATAAAGAACAACGCGCCGAAGGCTGCAGCCCCTGCAAACATGACGAACATGGCAGGGCCACCAAAAACACCGAGTGTGGCACCGCCCACGGCCGGCCCAAGGAAACCGCCGACAGTCGAGAGCGAATGGGCCCCGAAATAGCTGCCCCGATTTTGCGCATACGAAATCCGATCAACCATTATGTATTCTGAAGGAACCACGAGAATCTCGCCGGCCGTGAAGATGACCATCGAAACCGCGAACCCCGTCAATCCCGTGGACGCCAGGAAACCCACCTGGCCGAAGCAAAGAAGCGCGCAGCCGCCCAAAAGCGCGCCCAATGGGCCAGCGCGTCCGATGAGACGCCGCGCGATCGGGTTTCCAGTCAGGACAACCACACCGTTTATCGACACGAGATAGGCGAAAATTTCTACCCCGCCCGTTACATTCTGCGTGACGTATGGAGCCAGCGTGGCGGTCCATTGACCATAAACGGCAATCAGCAACGTGCTGCCACTAATGAAGAACGCCAATTGTCTGTCGCTCATCGCGGCGATAACGCTTTTGATCAGAGATACTTGTTTCGATGCTTGACAGTCGGCGCGTTCACGTCCTGGGAGCCTCAAAAGCTGCAAGCCGATTGCGAGCGTCGCGTAAAGCGTACCGGCGGCGATAAAGAGGCCGGTCGAGGCGATGCCCGCCCAAACACCGATCAACGGACCAACCGCCCATCCGATGTTCGATGCCGTGTATCGCCAAGAGAAGTATTTCAGTCGATCGGGTTCGGCGCATATGTCGCTCATCAGCGCGCGTGAAATTGATCCATAAACCGAGATCGCGACATAGGCCCCGCTTTGCGCGAGGCAAAACGAAAACACCGTTTCGGCCAGCCCCATGCCGATCATGGCGCACGCCATCAAGATCAAGGTTAGCGTGAGTACAAACCTGCGTCCAACTCTGTCCGAAATCGATCCCGCGAAAGGCGCAGCCACGGCTCCAATCAAAGGGCCGAGGCCCAACAAAAAGCCGATCGTGGCCGGACCGAGGCCGAAGGTCTGCTGGAGTTTTATTGCGAGAAAGGACAAGGTCATCGCACGGGCGATACTGACGAGGCCCGCCACAATAACGAGAAATAGGGCAGCATGCGGGTTCGTGTGTCCTTCGCCCATCTCGCCCCTCCCCTTGCTTGAAGTGTCTCAGGAACACTGCCCGTAGCAGCTAGGGCGTGGCGAACTGAGAGGATTCACATGCCTTTTGGTTTGCACCTGAACAGTGTCGGCCAGGTATTCATTTTACGTTGTGGTCGATCTTGCGGAACACAGAACACCTACGTTCGGTTGGCAACGTAAGAGCTCGGTGCCACGACCAATCATCGCAGTTGCCGAGGCAAATCGCCCCGATTTGATCGATATCTGGAGTGGCGGTCGCACCCCTAGCTACGCTTAACTCTATCTCGTACGCCGTTCCACGGGCGCATCAAGCTGCCAAAATCGCTAGATTGTCGGCTCACTCGGCAGCGCCCATCTTACGACTGGCGGGTGCGGCGGAATTTACACACAAGCATCCAGATGAATCGTCGGACGAACCGCTCCCACCGATTTTGGAGGACGCTATTATGGTTGACCCGCAAATAATCGAACGGTGGCGTAACGCCCCGCGGCTAACAACTTTCTCCACTTTTTTCGAAAGAACTGCGAGCGGACAGGGAGGGGCCCCGGACCTTGGACGACCTGAACCGGATCTTAGTCTACTTGATTTCGATCTCGACTGTGCTGCCTATGGTGATACGCACACACGCCTCTTTGGCAACTTCGACAGCCACTATCACGCCAGCATTCCCTATAGGCTTGAAGAAACGTGCCGTCTCGGCGCCGCCATTTTCACCTTCTCCTTACAAGCTTGGGCTCGGACCGGCTTACCGGCGACGGTTTATACGTTGGGCGCTGGAACGGGCTGCCTCGCACGCTCCATCGCGACTCTTGGCGACGGACGGATTCAGACTCTCGCCTGCAGTCCGACACCCGCCAATCGGCAGGCTTTTTTCGCCAAACGGGGAAGCGAACACGCGCATTTCTTTCTTGGGCCGTTTTTTGATCTGGACAGCAACCGCTACTCGACCGATCCGGATCTTCTGCCATTTCGCGATGGATTCGACGTCCTGGTCGAAGACACGACGTTTCAAATGTACGATGATGATCGAGCGCAGCAACTGGCGTTCATCGCGCCACGCATTCGGCACGGAGGCATCCTCGTGCAGGTCCAAAAACTCGCGAATGAAGACCAGGATGCCTACGACGAGCGCGAACGCCAGAAGGATGAGTTGTTCAAGAGCCGGTACTTCACTTTAAGTCAGATATCCGAGAAGAAGGCTGAGATCCTCGGTACGATGGCGAATTGCCAAGTCGATTTAAAAACCACAGTGTCCGCTCTCAGATTGTTTTTCCGCTACTGCGCACTGACCTGGAACAGCGGTAATTTCTACACGATCGTCTCATCGAATTCCCGGGCGTCGATCCTGGAGTTCGTATCGTTGATGGTGAAACCGGCGATCCCTCCCGCCTATTGCTACGAAAAACTCCCAACTGTGCTTATCGATACGGAGTCGGACCCACTCGCCGCGGCTCTCTCGTGGCGCAGGGCCAAGACGATGACGGTGCTCGCTCCAAAACGACCTCCGGCGTCATGAAATGAACACGGGCCCATCTGCTGAATCAGGCGAGCACGCTAGCGCGGCCGAAGTGCGACGTTCATTATCCTATCTGATGCCCCACCTTGCCCCCTACTGGGCGCGTCCGTTGCGCGCATATGCGTCCACCCTTTACGACGTCAAGCATTATCGGCCCGGCAGCCATACGCGGGACCATGCAATGGATCTCTTTCGCAATTGCATCGAAAGGGCAGCGCGCAGGTCCGGCTTTAGTGATGACGAAGCTCGAAGCGCCAGTCTTGAGCTACTCGCATCGCCTGTATTGCAGACCGGCCCGCATTGCCTGCTAATACTCGAACCCGACGCCTTTTACACACATCTGTTCAGCCTGCTCGGTCTGATGGCCCATGGCCGACAATGGCATGTCACCTATTTTGTCTCGACATCGGCGTTCAAGGAAAAAGCAAAGAAGGGCCCTGGCTGGCTCCATCTCGAGGGTGAAGCGCTCAACCTCTTCGGCCTTCCGCGAAGCCGAATGGACGGCAGCAGCATTGCTTGCTCGAACGGCACCTACCGTTTCGCACTTTCGAACTCCAGAGGCGAAGTCGCACCGAATACTTCTGCGGCTCGGCTCCTTGAAGAATTGCCGTCCGCTGCATTTCCGTCGGCAGCCGAAGCGATCAGGACGGCCAATCAAACTCTCTGGCGCCGCAAGTTCCCCGCGTCAGTAAAGCTGCTTCAACTCGAT
This sequence comes from Rhizobium sp. LjRoot98, assembly GCF_964252935.1. Taxonomy (NCBI): domain Bacteria; kingdom Pseudomonadati; phylum Pseudomonadota; class Alphaproteobacteria; order Hyphomicrobiales; family Rhizobiaceae; genus Rhizobium; species Rhizobium sp. LjRoot98. The sequence continues at coordinate 22,870 of NZ_CAXUPW020000018.1, read as the reverse complement.
GACTTCGACATTGCTGACCTAATTGCTGACCATCTCAGTGATGAGGGATCATGGATGTCGGCGCATTTGATGGGCGACGGCGACGGCGCTGAATCTATATTGAGCGAAATCGACCGCCTGAACGCTTCCGCGTGGGGAGGCTGGGTTCGCCGAACAACAGACTTCTTTTGGCGCCTGGAAAAAAACAGAGTTGTCCCGTTGCGCCTACATGCGGGCATACTGCGAACTGATGGGTCTTCAAATAGCTTCGAAGTTGGGTTCAACCCGGGCAGCCTTGCGACGGCTCTTCGTCAACGCGCGGTCCTTCCCAGCTTGTTCACGGCGTTTCTGGTATCCTCAATCCTACCGGGGGTGAGAGTGCTCGGGGGTTGCCGCCAGACGGTCTATTTTCCGCTGATGCGGTATCTGGCGTCACTCTGTATTGAACGATCAGGCGATCTCAATCTCCTGAAAGCACTCAGGGAAGACGAACGACCCGGATTATGGGGTCACCGCGTCCTGAGACCATCCGGCGGCTATCCGTTTCAAGAAATCGAGCGTGCCCATAGCGTTTTGCCCCTTTTAGCAATTTACGCGGAGATGCCGTTGGTAGATGCCAGTGGCGAACTTGCCAGCTTTACGACGGACTCTATCTGGGCGAAGTTGTCCGGACACATCGCCGCAGGCGAGATCACCCGCGCGTCAGATGAGTGGCGGTGGTCCGGTCTTTGATGCGTGACGGGCAATCCAGTCGCTTTCAATCACTTTATTAGCGCTGTCGGCCGATCCATTTATTGCAGTCGCTCCACAAAAGTCGGGAAATTCCGTGACGGGTGGAGCGCATAAGTTAAGTTTGCGACCATTTACGGACGCTCATTAGCGAAACTCGCGGTGTTACTTGGTTCGGTCTCTGAAGCGAACGCCGACACCGCCACCATTCTCAGGAATGAACTCTATCCCGGCGTTCTCGAGCACCTCTCGTATCCGAGTGAGTGTAGTATCGCGCAATTCTTCTCCGCGCTCGAGGCGAACAATAGTTTGCGTCGAAACCTTAGCCGCCTTCGCAAGGTCAACGACTCCCCAACCCAATGCCGTGCGGGCCAACTTGCACTGGATGGATTTCATATCACCACAGGATGGTGATTTTTGTTGCGCGGCATCGGTACTTCCTGTAGGTCATGTTCTGCAATCGGCTGGATGGCGTGTTAGAGCACGCTATCCAGCCTGACCACAATCAAGCTGTCAGGAGCTCGGATCATGGCTGATTCTGAGAATAGCAGAACTTTGTCTGCATCATCCATACAAACTTCTCCCGACTTGCGAGTACGGCAGACCCACCCTTTCAAACGACGAGTCTATCGCTTCGCGCCGGCTGACGCTTGCGCGGCGAAAAACTAGTCGCGGCGGCGTGGCACCAAAAAAAAATCCAGGAGGGAACATCGTAATGACACTACTGTACCACATCCGCTCAACCCTGCTCGCCGCGGCTGTTGCCACCACTGCGACGGCGGGGTTTCTCGCAACCTCGGCCATGGCGGAGGATCTGCGCATCGGGACACAGCTCAAGCTGATGACTCTCGATCCGCACTACGCCGATCTTAATGAGAACAACTCGCTGCTATCCCATATCTACGAACGCCTCGTGGTTCAGGACCGGCAGCTGAACCCTCAGCCAAGCCTTGCCACTTCCTGGAGACGTCTGTCAACGACGCAATGGGAATTCAAGCTGCGCGACGGCGTCCGCTTCCATGACGGCTCGCCCTTCACTGCCGAGGACGTCATTTACTCGATCAAGCGCATCCAGGACTTCCTGAAGCCGCCGAGCGGCGGGTTCCAGACCTATACGCAGGCGATCAAATCCATCACGGCGCCTGATCCAATGACTGTAGTCATCGAGACGGCCATCGACGTCCCGACCCTCCCGCTTTCTATGACTTCCATTTTCATCATGGGTCACAAGTCGGGAGACTTTGCGACCACTCAGGATGTCAACTCTGGAAAGCAGTCCGTTGGGACCGGACCCTACAAATTCCAGAGCTGGCAATCCGGTGAAATTCTCAGCCTGACGCGCAACGAGGCCTATTGGGGCAGCACACCTGCCTGGTCAGAGGTGGCTTTCCAAGTCATCGAAAGTCCCGCGGCGCGCGTCGCCGCGTTGACGACAGGGGATGTCGATCTCGCCGATTACGTACCGGCGCGTGACGTCGAAGGGCTTGAGGACCGCGGATTGGCGGTCGAAAGCACGAGCGCTGCCCGGTCCAATTTCCTGCAGTTTGATATCGCCCGGGAAAAGCCACCGGGCATAACCGACAAATCGGGAAATGCAATTCAAAATCCCTTCCGGGACAAGCGCGTGCGCCAGGCCCTGACGATGGCGACAGACCGTGCCTTCCTCGCCGAGAAGATCCTCCTCGGCTACGGAACGCCCGCAGCGCAGCTCTTTCCGACCGGCTTGTCAGGAACGTCGGCCAACCTCACGGTAGCACCGCCGGACTATGAGGGTGCAAAAGCCCTGCTTGCAGAGGCAGGTTTTCCAGACGGCTTCAAGGTCGTGCTCGCTGGGCCTGCCGGCCGATATCCCGGCGACAGCGAATCCTTGCAATCCATCGCGCAGAACTGGGCGAGAATAGGTGTCAGCGCCCAACCGGTCGTAGCGCCGTTTTCGGTCTTCGCCACGCAAAGGTCAGATGGCGCCTACCCTGTGTGGTACGGCGGCTGCTCCGGCGAGGCAGTAACCTTCTGCCTCCGAGCCGTTCTGGGCTCTCCGAATGCGAAAACGGGGGCCGGATCACTCAACTATGGAAAATACCAGAACCCAAGTTTTGACACGATGCTGGAGAAGGCCATGTCCATGGAGGATGGTCCGGATCGGAGCGCGGCAATCGCCAGCGCAACGGAACTGGCCATGGCCGACTATCCGATGCTTCCTCTTTATCATTTCCACCTGATCGTAGGGCATGGGCAAAAAGTGGGTTCCTACGCGGTGCATCCGCGCGGATGGACGACGGCAATGCAGGCCGTTCCCTCGGAAGAGTGAGGGCACGCCCATGATGACCACCATCGTTGGAAGGCTTTCACAAGCCGCCCTCCTTCTACTCGCCATGTCGGTGATCGGGTTTGTCGGCATCCACAGCGTCGGCAACCCCGTTTACAACATCGTCAATATCGAAACAGCCACCCTCGAGGATATTCGCAACGCAACGATCGCGCTGGGATTGGATCAACCGCTCTGGCGACAGTATCTTCTCTTCATGGGCAATGTCGTCACCGGAAACTTCGGAACGTCGTACATCTACCACCTGCCTGCTTTTGATCTGGTGATGAGCAAGCTGCCTGCGACGCTTGAGCTGGCCTCGATGGCCATGTTGATCGCAGCTCCGTGCGGCGTCTTGCTCGGGCTGCTGGCAGGCCGAAGACAGGGTGGCGCAATCGATCGCGCCATTCTCAAAGCGAGCGTCTTTGCACTCAGCATTCCGTCATTCTGGCTGAGCATGGTGCTCATCCTGGTCGGTGCGATCACTTTGGGCTGGTTTCCGTCAGGGGGCCGCGGACCAACGGTCTCCTTGGTTGGCCAGGAATGGAGTTTCCTGACGTTGGAGGGCGTACGGCGGTTGACACTGCCCGCATTGGCGCTTGCCATTCCCAACATTGCGCTTATCGCGCGGCTTGCACGGGCGGGAACGATCGAGGTGGAAAGCCAGGATTTCGTCCGCTTCTGCCGGGCAAAGGGCCTCTCACCGAGGCGCATCCTGTTTCGGCATACACTGCCGAATATCAGTATTCCCATCGTCACGATCGTCGGCATGCAATTCGGCGGAATGCTGGCCTTCGCTGTCGTGGTGGAAACCATCTTCGCCTGGCCGGGAATAGGCAAGCTGTTGATCGACTCCATCCAACTGCTCGACCGGCCAGTCGTGATGGCAACCTTGACCTTCGTTTCCCTCGCCTTCGTCGGGCTCAATGCGCTCGTTGACCTGATTTACGCCATGCTCGATCCGCGCGTGCGCCTTTCCACATGAAAGGAAATTCCATGAAAGCCAATACACTCCGTACGCTTTGGAAACGCCACAGGGGAATGAGCATTAGCCTACCCGGGCTCCTGCTCGCAGCCTACGTTCTGCTGGCGTTGGCAGCGCCTCTCATCGCGCCACAAAATCCGTACGATCCATTACAGATCTATGGATGGGAAGCGTCGTCGCCTCCGGGGACCATGGGAGGTGCCGGGTACTTTTATCTGCTCGGGACCGACGGTCTGGGGCGCGATATACTCAGCACCATCCTCTACGGCCTGCGCATCAGCCTCGTCGTTTCCATTACCAGCACCGTTATCGCTGCACTAATCGGACTCACCGCGGGGGTCAGTGCTGCGTATTTCGGCAGGTGGGTCGATGTCGTCATCATGCGGATCGTCGACCTCCAGCTCAGCCTTCCAACCATCTTGGTGGCCCTGATTGCCATTGTTACACTCGGACCGGGAATCGATCGGATCATACTGGCGATCATCATCGTGCAGTGGGCAACCTACGCCAGGGTCATTCGAGGTGTTGCGTTGAGCGAAACCGGCAAGCCCTATCTGGATGCAGCGCGCCTCCTGCGGCTCCCCAAGAGAAGGGTCATCTTTCGCCACCTGCTTCCCAACAGTATCGCGCCGGCCATTACCTTGATCCCGATAGAATTGGGGCACGCTGTGGCACTCGAGGCAACCCTGTCATTTCTCGGGCTGGGCGTTCCAGTCGACAAGCCTTCGCTTGGCTCGACCGTTGCAAACGGCTTCCAGTACCTGATGACCGGTCAATACTGGATCAGTCTGTTCCCCGGCCTCGCCCTGTTCGGCCTCATCGCAAGCATCAATTTCGTCGGCGAGGACGTCCGGCGCAGCCTTGATCCAAGGAGTCGATCCTATGACGCACGATAGCCCACACGCCCCCTTGCTGGTGGTGAGAAATCTCACCTTGATGCATCGCGCAACGACGAGCAGTACCCCGATCCTACGCGACGTCAGCCTCAGCCTTCAGCGCGGAGAAATCCTTGGGATCATTGGCGAATCCGGAGCGGGAAAGTCCTCCCTTGGCAATGCCATCCTCGGCCTGCTCTCGCCCGACTTCAAACGGACGACCGGTACCATCCTCTTCGATGGCAAACCGCTCGACGGTAACAACGAACGCCAATGGGCCACGATCCGAGGGCGCAGGATATCAGCTATCTTCCAGGATCATACCGCATCGCTCGATCCGCTGATGGCCATCGGTTCCCAACTTGAGGAAACCATCATGGCCACCAACGACACCATTTTACGTCGGCAAGCGCGCGACCAGGCTATCCAATTGCTGACCCGCGTCGGCATTCCGGACATTGACCAACGATATCACCATTACCCTCATCAGTTTTCCGGGGGGCAGCGCCAGCGTGCCGTCATCGCCATCGCGCTTGCCGGCAGACCCGATATTATCATTGCAGATGAGCCGACCTCCGCGCTCGACGCAACCGTTCAAAAGCAAATCCTCTACCTCCTCCGCGAACTTGTGGAGGAAACCAATGTGTCGATCATCCTGGTAACCCACGACATGGGCGTCGTCTCGGAAATTACGGACAGTGTGATCGTGATGAGAAATGGGGAGATCGTCGAGCAGGGGTCCACGTCATCCATCCTCGACGCACCGCAACGGAAATATACCCGAAGCCTTCTGGCCGCGGTCCCAAGACTGCGGGTGTCCGGCGCCGGGGAGAGCGAGGAACCCACCGAGCATCTGAACGACCCGCCCTTGCACGTTAGTTCTGCGCAACCCGGCGGGGACCCAATCCTCGTGGCACGGGGAATAACGAAGTACTTTTCCAGTCGCGGGTTCGCGCTGTTGCGCAAGGGGTCCCAGACACCCGCATTGCAAGATGTTTGCGTTCAGTTGGAACGTGGGATGATCACCGGAATTGTTGGCGAAAGTGGCAGCGGCAAGAGCACAATAGGACGGATCATTGCCGGCCTGGAAACCGCTGGCGAGGGAAAGATCGAGATCGATGACACCTGTTTCGATCCCGCGCGGTCTGGATCGCGCAGCGGCCTACTTGGAAAGGTGCAGATGATCTTCCAGGACCCGGCGATGTCGTTGAACCCGCGAATGTTGATCAGTGAGACACTGCGAGAAAGTGTCCGCTTCGGCGAAACCACCACCAAGAATGAACTGTCGATGGTGGGGACAATGATGGATCGGCTCGGGTTGGCGCGAAGCCTCCTCCCCCGGTATCCCCATCAGCTCTCGGGCGGGCAGAAGCAGCGCATATGCATCGCCCGCGCGCTTCTCGCGGGCCCGAGCATCGTCGTTGCCGACGAACCGACCTCAGCCCTTGACGTGTCCGTACAGGCAGAGATCGTCCAGCTTTTGAGGGAGAATGTGAAGGAGCAGGGCATTTCAATGCTCTTCATCTCGCACGATCTTGCCCTCGTGCAGGAGCTCTGCAGTTCGATCTACATTTTCAAGGATGGCAGGGTCGAAGACGTGGGCTCGTCGGAGTTCATCTTCACACATTCGAAGAACCCGTACACACGAAGCCTGATCGATGCCCGCCCCAGGCGATTTACGCACTGACGGCGGCCAGTTTTACCTAACACCATCCACATTCTGGCGGCGGCTACCCGCTGCGAAGGAAAGTCTGTCATGACAAATACATTCAATATCGCCGTAACCGGGCAATCTCTTATCAAACACGACATTCGCGGTGTTGATACGCCAGGATTTCGAAAGGCGCGTGAGATCCTTGGTCAAGCGGATCTCTCGTTCACCAACTTCGAAAGCACGATCCTTGGAAGCCATGGCGGATGGCCGATGAAAGGATCGTTCTTCGGATGCAGCCAGCCGGTTGTTCTCGATACCCTTCAGGCTCTCGGATTCCAGGCACTTTCGTTATCGAACAATCATGCATTCGATCTCGGTCCGTCCGGGATTCTCTCAACTTCGGAAGAGGTCGAAAGGCGCGGCTTCCTTCACGCTGGTATCGGGCGCAATCACACAGCGGCGGGGCGCCCCGGCAAAGGGTCGTTTGGCGGCAGGAATGTGGCGCTCGTGGCCATGGATGGAGGTCCGGGACCGGATTTTATGTATGCGGGAGATGCCGCTCCTGGTCGTCCCGAACGTCCGGGGGTGAACCGGCTGAGGGTGACCAAGGTTGTCGACGTGGATGACAACGCTTTCGAACAATTGCGAAGGGTCCGTGACAAGGTCGGTTACACGCGGATGGATCTCGGCAACGACAGCCAACCCGACGATACGCCTCACGTTGATCCCGAAGCGGAAATCAGTATCGCCCGCGCTATTTTCAGACGCTCCGATAAGGTCGGACGAAACATCACGGTCGATGAGATCGACACAGCGCGCCACCTCGCCGCAATCTCGTCTGCGGCGGAGGGAGGGAACCTCGTCATCGCCTACCTGCATCACCACCATTGGGCCTCGGACTGGTATCAGGTTCCCGAATGGGTGGGCGCGTTTGCGAAAAAATGCATCGATGCCGGCGCGGCCATGTTCGTCAGCCACGGTGCTCCCGTTCTCCAACCGGTCGAAATATACCGTCAACGGCCAATCTTCTACAGCCTGGGCAATTTCATCTTCCACGTGAGATCCGAGAAATCGCCCTGGATGGCTCGAGAGGTCTGGGAAAGTGTGATCGGGCTATGCTCGTTCGGCGACGATGGCAAGCTCGTCGGAATGTCCTTTCATCCGATCATTATCGGCGGCGCCGAACAGTCACGGACTGACGCTTTGGAGCAACGCCTCGCGCCGGAACTTGCCCGTGGTGATGATGCTGAGAGAATATTGATGCGCTTTCAAGAGCATTCAGCGAAGGTCGGTACTAAGATCGAGATATCCGGCAACTCTGCCGTTTGGAAAATTTAGGCAGGCCCAAGTGAAGGACCTTGGAACTACAGGGCATTCCTTTGTGGTTGTTGGAGTTTCGAAGAGCATTGCCGCGATCCGGCATTTCGCGACGGATCGCCGCTAGTTCTCGACGGCGTTCCACAACACCTTTGTACGCTAGGTTTGAAAAGGACCGCCGCTTTTAGCGTGTCGTGAATGACGAAGGCTGGTGCGGTCAATCTATCAAAGTTGTTAGATTGTCGATTGTGACAGACATCGGCACCCTCACCGCTCTGCGCTGACGGTGAGGGCAAGATGTTAAAATTACTGACTAAGCGTGATCAACAGGATCCATCCTACAACGAAATGCTGCGCGGGAGAGCGAGGGTTTTCCGCGACCGGATGAACTGGGATGTTGACGTCATCGACGGCAAGGAATTCGATCTGTACGATCGAAGCGGGGATCCCCTCTATCTGATATCACTCAACGACACAGGAAACGTCGTTGGGTCTTTGAGGGTGTTGCCGACCACGGGTCCGACAATGCTCAAGAACGAATTCGCGTCGATGTTTCGGGAACCGGTGGACATTGAGAGCCCGACAGTGTGGGAGTGCACGCGGTTTTGCGTTCATGCCGACCCGGGTGACACGATGCCGAAACAAAGGAACATCGCCCTCCAACTTCTGTGTGGTTTGTGTGACTTAGCGCACGCATTTAACATTGAAGGCATCGTTGGCGTCTATGAGCTTCCGATGCAGGCTGTGTACAAGCGGCTCGGCTGGTCGCCCAGATTGATTTCCATTTCGTGGCCGCGATTTGGAAAAATCTCCTGTGGCCTGTGGGACGTCAATCCAACCATCCGCGATCACTTATGCAATCGGGTGAAGACGTGCGGCCTTGAAACCCTCGCATTTCAGTATTCTCTGCAAAACGACAAATCCGTTCGGAAGAATCCGAGGATTAGTCGTGTTGGATGACGTCATCACGAAATTTTGTGCACCCTTCATCACTCCACTTATGGTAGGGCTCTGGGAGCCTGGAGTAGCACGGGGAGATTGTGGAATGGCCAAGCGCTCTTTACTAGAACACGCTCTCAGCGTTCTCAATGCCGCATCGAGCGAGGACGATTTGCAGGGTACGGTTTCGCATATCCGGGATTGCTATGGCTTGTCGCACCTTGTCTTTCACGTTGTCAGCTTGGGGGCCGGCAGTGGCAAGCACCCAATGATCCTGTCGACCTACTCTCGGGAATGGGTGGATTTCTATACCAGCGAAAACTTCTTCGATCTCGATCCCGTTGTGCATTTGAGCCGAACTGGTTTCTTGCCTGTCGACTGGTCACTTCTCGATCACGCCAGTCGTGAGACCAGCCGCTTTTTCCGACAAGCCCATTCGTTCGGAGTGGGTCGATTTGGCCTGACGTTTCCCGTGCGTGGTCCGCAAGGGGAGCGCTCGTTGTTTTCAGCGACGTCCAACCTGCGCGAAAGCGAATGGCGTCACCTGCGCGCGGATTGCATGGTCGATTTTCAAATTCTGTCGCACCACTTGCATGACAAAGCGCTCACGACCTCGGGGTTTCGCAATAATGGAGCGGTTAAGAGATTGTCGCGACGCGAGCTCCAATGCATCAATATGATCGCGAATGGTCGACTGGCAAAACAGATCGCCGCAGAACTCCAACTTTCCGAAAGTGCGGTTCGCCTCTACCTACGGACCGCAAAACGCAAGCTCGGGGTGTCAACGACATCCCAGGCAATCGGAAGAGCGGTAGCCGGTGAACTCATTCACGTTTGATCGAAACCCGCATACCAACGCGCCGCGTTGGACGGCTCTTTTCCGCGATGGCGCTGATAGCGCTGGAGCTTAGGGGTCTGGTCGAAACATCCCCAGCACACAACCTATTGAAGAACGGACGATGGAAAAATCCACTTCCTTCTGGCATCGGGCTGAGTCTGACGCAAAGGCCATTTCAACTGTCAGAACCCGGAGGCAGATCGCTAGCTGTGAACACGCATAAGTAGTTCAAACTTCGTCGCGCCGACAATTTTGATGTGGGAAAAAATCATTGGCAAAGGACACGTCAGCACTTCTTCTTGTATGTTACCAAGCTATTTCCCCCGAAGGCTTCAATGTCAAACGGGCTTGGGTATTTCATGCCTGGGTCGCAGATAAGAGGGGGAGCAGAGATTTTTTATAGTTTCCACCGCCCACAAATGGTTCACGCGAACTGGAGTCTTAACTCGTATCGAGGCCGTGCGATTGTATGCAAGGCGGGGTTCGCTCGCTTCTTGTCCTTCACCCTCAAAGATACCCCCGCAATCGTGTCGCGCTTATGGACAGAGCAAACAGTACCGTCGCCGCTGAACATACGATGACCTTGCAAGGAAAGGATGATCGCAAATGGCCATAAAAAGTGCCCCTCAGCTTGTCAGAATCCTTGCGAGGGAATTTCAACGTTGCGGAACCCAACCTCACAAATTTGCTGAGATCACCGGCGTAGGAGAGGACCGGCTGGAGCTACTTCAAACCGGGGAGTGGGAAGACCTGACGCTTAGGGAGATTGTCTCAATTTCGGAAAACCTTGATATCGACCTCACGAAACTCTGATTATTGCCCACCTGAAAGTACATCGGCCGGGTGCTCGAAGGACCCTTCCCAAAGCCCTCTCCGGCTGTCCTTTGCAGCCAGCTCTGCCACCGCGTAAGCGGCCGATACCGGCGCGCCTGAAGATAGGGTTGCGGCAAAAGCGGCACCAGAGGATATAAGCGCCGTTCCGACATCGACCGTCGCATCATCGATGTTGGCAGCGCACACAACAAAAGTCGCCGCATCCTTTGCGGTTCCAACCGGCTGGCATCCGACTGTGCCAGTTGTAAACAGAGCCGCAAGAGACGCGAGCGAGCGCAGCCCGCAATCTGCGTCCGGCCCCTCCGGCGCACGGAAATTAGTACCTCTGATGCAGGATTGAACCCCGAACAGCCTGTATTTTCGGCCTTCGTGGCTCCAGGCATCCCCAGTTTCGAAGGTGACATCGAAGGGAAACAGGATCGTCTCCGCCTGCCCGAAAGCCTGTGACCCAAGCATGAGGGAAAAGAGCAAGCCTACCTTAATCCGCATTTTGAAACCCCATCGTTTTAGAAAGCGATTGTGCCTGTTCGAGGTCGGGACGCCGTGATCGACCGTCCGGCGTCTTTCCGATCTCCGCGAGACCGAGAAACACCATGTTTTCATCGTCATTGACGGTGCGGTAGGGCTCGCCATCGCCACCAACGAGGGCAAAGCAGGACGCTGGTATAGCCTGGCCTTGCGCGGTCGAGAGCATCAGGGTCTTGCAGAGGATGACGTGCGCCCGTTTGTTATAGATCACCCCGGCGTAGTCACGAACGGCGTCTATACACGTCCATGTCTGCACCCGGTTGTAGGTCACCGTCAGCGCTGGGCAGCCGTTCAGGCCTCGTAGCTGAATGTCGTACCCGGCAATTCTTCGCTCGACTGCCCCGTTAATGATGATCTCGCCGCTGACCCGGTCTATGGAGCGGTCAACCAGGCTTCCGCGGGCATCAAATCGCTCAAGGACGAAGATCTTTTCGCCATCCTCGGCGAACTTGCGAAGATAAGATGGCCCCGGCTCCGCATACGGGTGTTCACCCATTTCGCGTGGGAAAGCCACGCTGGGCAGCATCAGCGAGATTACCAGGCCAAAGACCTTAAGTTGTCCACACATTGAGATTTCTCCGATTTGGAATTGACACATGGATCCCTTTAGAATTAATTATATTTTATTCTACGACGCAGCAACCGGAACTTTCCCATGAAAACGACCGCGCTACTCTTCCTCTTTTCAGCGTCGTATGCCGCCAACGCCTGCGACCCTATCGAAACGGCTAGTACGCTCGCAATGGTCAAAGCAATCGCGACGGAAGAGCAGTTGGATCCGGCGCTTGCACTCGCTGTGGTTGACGTCGAGAGCGCTGGCGGAAAGCATCAGGTCTCCAACGCCGGCGCAGTCGGGATCATGCAGCTGATGCCGGACACGGCCGCTGACTACGGCGTTTTTGACCGCTGCGACCCAGAGGCAAACATTCGCGCCGGCGTCCGCTACCTGAAGAAACTCTATGGCGAGTTTGATGATCCGCTGTTGATGCTGGCGGCATACAATGCCGGTCCGGAGCGCGTCTACCAAAAGGGCGGCATTCCCGAGTTCCACGAAACTGCCCAATACGTCGTCAAGGTGATGAACCGCTGGACGCTGAATGCCAAGGCGTTGGCTGCTCGGGAAAGACGCACCGGCGACCACCCTGCTCAGAAACGGACGATGGCACTGGCGCCCTCTCCCTGGCGAGAAGAACACGTCTGGAACGGCGAATAGATCGACCGATTTCCAAACTTTCCCTTCAACTTACAGAGGACTTCCGCATGACCATTCTTTCGGCCACATCACGTTTCCGTCTCAAGGTGGCAGTGGGTCTTGCCCTTCTGACAACCGGGATGGCACTCGCGCCCAGCTTTGCCTATGCGCAGTCGGCCGGTCCCGTCGAAGGGATCCTCGAATGGTTCGTCGGCGTGCTTCAAGGCAATGTCGCGCGATCTTTGGCAATCATCGCCGTGTGCTTCCTGGGCTTTCTGTTTCTGACCGGCCGCATGGCGTGGCAGGGGGCAATTTCCATCGTCATCGGCATTGCAATCATCTTCGGCGCGGCCCAGCTCGTCGATGCCATGAAGTCGTCGGCGGGCATTTAACATGCGCGAGGACGCTCCCGACGTTGAACCGCTGATCCTGCCGTTGACCCGGCCGCCAATGTATTTTGGCGTCGACATCATCGTCTTCGTCGTCAACGGACTGTTCGGGGTCGTCCTTTTCATAGCCACGTCGAGCTTCCTGGCGCCGCTCATCGTCCTACCCACTCATTTTATCGGGCTCTACCTTTGCCAACGCGACGTCCACATCGTCCGCGTGGTCCAGGTGTTCTTGTCGATGCGCAGGGCGATCCGCAACAGGAGGTTCTGGAGAGCGGGGAGCTATAGCCCGTGAACGTCGTCAATCACGATTTAAACTTCGGACGCGAACGCGCACGCGAAATTGGCATCGGCACCCATGTTCCCTATCTGCGTCATGTCGATGAAGAGACCATCGTCACCAAGACCGGTATGCTCCTGCAGGTCATCAAGCTTTCCGGGCTTCCGTACCAGACGATGGACCAGGCGGAGATCAACGCGCGTCTTGCCAACCGCAATATGACGGTCCGGTCGCTCGGGTCGTCGCGCTTTGCGCTCTATGCGACAATCATCCGTCGCCAGATCGTACCTGAAATCGACGGGGAATTTGACAATCCCTTCGCCGATGAGCTGAACGCCCGCTACATGGATGGGCTGAAGCATCGGACGATGTTCGTGAACGAGCTTTACCTGACCGTTATTCGACGGCCCATGACAGGCCGTGCCGGCAAAGTCGATCGCATGTTCGACGTGTTTCGCATGGCGGACAATGAGGTTGAGGCCAAAGGCGAAGCGCTGCGCGATCTGAAAGATATGGTTTCGGGGATCGTCGGCGACTTCCGCAGCTATCGGCCGGAGCTGCTATCTTGTGTAACGCGCGAGAGTGGCATCTTTTCGGAGCCAGCGGAGTTTTTCGCAAAGATTCTTGCCGCTGGCGACGAGCGGTTGATGCCCCTGCCCCGCATGTCGCTTGCCGACTATCTGGGGACCGGTCGCATCCTCTTTGGCCGCAAAGCAATGGAGATCTGGTCAAACGACGGCGCCACCTCCAAAGTCGCCGCTATGGTGTCGATCAAGGAATACCCGCCGATGACGACGCCGGGCCAACTCGACGGTCTGCTCCGTCTCCCCTACGAGTTCATCGTCACCCATTCCTTCGCCCCGGAAGACCGCACGTCCGTTACCGAAGCGATCGCGACGATCAGCCGGCAGATTTCCAATTCCGACGACGGCGGCACGGCCGTCGAGGACGATGTCGAGACCGCCCGCGATCGTCTTGCCTCCGGCGAAGTCGTCTTTGGCAAACACCATATGACCGTGGCGGTGCTGGCCCGCGAGCCTGCTGGCCTTAACCGCGCGGTTGCCGACGTCACCGCCGAGCTCGCCCGCATGGGCGTTGTCGCAGTACGCGAAGATCTTAATCAGGAGGCATCCTGGTGGGCACAATTGCCGGCAAACTTTGCCTATGTTGCGCGACAAGGGTTGATCTCGTCCGTCAATTTCGCGGGTCTGTTCTCTGCGCACAATTTCCCGTCGGGCCAGATCCATAAGGTCCATTGGGGCAAACCCGTCTCGCTTCTGGAGACGACCAGCCAGACAGCCTATTTCTTCAATTTTCATGAGGATGACGTCGGCAACTTTACCGTCATCGGCCCAACCGGTTCCGGCAAGACGGTGGCGCTGTCCTTCCTGCTTGCGCAAGGGATGCGCGTCGAGCCGCGGCCGCGCTGCGTCTTCATCGACAAGGACCGTGGGGCTGAGATTTTCGTGCGAGCCATGGGCGGACGCTACGAGCGGCTGTCCCCAGGCGAGCCGACCGGATTTGCGCCCCTGCAACTCGACGATACACCGGCCAATCGCAGTTTCGGCAAGACGCTGATTTCCTATCTGGTCACGCCGGCGGACCGGATTCTGCACGCTGAGGAGATGGCGGTGATCTCCGCCGCTGTCGACAGCATCTATACCGACTTCGATCGGCCACAGCGTCGGCTTGATATGCTGGCGGAGGCGCTGAGGGGCCGAATGCGATCCGGTATCGGCGATCTAGCGGACCGGTTGAAGGAATGGACGACCGGCGACAAGGGCTGGCTGTTCAACAATGCCGAGGACAAGCTCGATTTCTCAGGCTCGGTGATCGGCTTCGACATGACAGAAATCCTCTCCGACAAGCGCACGCGATCGGCCGCCCTCCTTTATATGTTTCACCGTAATCAGGAAATCCTCGATGGCCGGCCGTCGATGATCTTTCTTGACGAAGGTTGGCGCCTGCTCGACGACGAAGTGTTTTCCGGTTTCATCAAGGACTGGCTAAAATCCATTCGAAAAATGAATGGCATTGTCGGCTTCGGCACCCAGTCTGCGTCCGACGTGGTGCGTTCTGAGCTGCGCAACACCATTATCGAGCAGACGATGACCAACATCTTCTTCCCGAACGCATCGGCCGATGAGGAGAGTTACCGCACAGCCTTCGGACTGTCGGAGAAGGAGTTTCGGTTCATCAAGCAGGCAGATAAGGCAAGCCGTACCTTCCTGGTCAAGCATGCGCAGGACTCGATCATCGCCCGCCTCGACCTCTCCGCCATGCCCGACCTGGTGAAGGTGCTGTCCGGGCGTCCGGAAACGGTTCGCGAGTGCGAGAGTTTGCGAGAGACGTATGGCGAGGAGCCGGCCGCCTGGCTTCCGCATTTTTGCGGTTGGACGATACCGGACGCAAGCGATGCATAGAGCAGTTATCCTTTTGCTCTCTGCAGGACTTGCCCTTGCGCCATCACCCTCTGTCTGGGCGGATGTGCCCGTGCTTGATAACGATGCGAGAGACAAGCGTTTCGAGGAAGAAGGTCATTCGGCTACCGATAATGACACGCAGGACGACCAGCTCGAGGAGCAGACCGTCACCAACTGCAATATCTCGCAGAAGGAAGAGAACCGGCGTTTGTATCGATCGCCGGCGCAGGCAGTGAGCGAAGACACCAGCAATGTCGAGCTTATCAAGCACTATGCCGACAAATACAATGTTTCCGTCGGCCTGGCGCTGTCGGTCGCGCACGCGGAGTCCGGGATTTCGACCTGCTCGGGCTCACCCACCGGCGTCAAGGGCGTTATGCAGTTGACCAAGCGGACCGGCAAGGGCATGGGTCTCGATCGCGATATCAACGAGGAAAATATCGAGGGCGGCGTCAAATATCTGGGTCTCGGCGTCAACAAGTGCGGGACGACAGACTATACCTGCCTTGCCTCCTGGTACAATGGCTCGACTGCGGCAGAACAGAAGAACTGGGCCGGCAAGGTCGGCCGGAACCATGGATGGTTCAACGCCTACGTTGGCGGCTCCAATATCGAGGAGATCTCGTCGCCGTCCTTCAAATCCACTGTCGATTACGGATCTGAGGCGTCGCGCAACGCCAATGGTGCAGCCGTTGCCGCCAACGACAGAGCCGTTTCCGGTGTCGATAGAAGCTCTGCCCGGGTGCAGGAAGCCGGGCGACGGATTGAAGCCCTGTCGTCATCGGTTGGCGCCTCGGAAATCTACCAGGACGCCTGGGATGACAACACGCAGGCGCGCGCCGTCAATGCTGAGCTCCTCAACAACCTGATGACTGCCCGTAACTTGTTCAACGACCTATTGCAGGCGCGCCTGCAGCTGAAGCTGTCAAAGACCTCCGAGACAGCTAAGGCCATGAAGTCCGATCCCACCGTCAATCCCTATAGCTGTGATCCCGTCATTCTCGAGCAAATGATGGTGCCGCGCGCCGACTGGCCACGTTGCGCTGTTATCGCGGAAGCGCAGGCGGAAACGTCGGTGCGGTCGTCGTCGGGCAATTCCGACGGCGCGATCGCCGACAATCTTCTGTCCATCCAAACTGCCGCAGAGGCGGCCGATTAAGAGGTTTCATCATGAGAACGAGACTTGCTATCGCTGCTGTACTTGCCGTTTCAACGCCGGCGTTTGCCGACGTTCCGGTCATCGACAACGCCAACCTGACGATCGCCAGAAAGAATGCCGAAAACACTGGCAAAATCATGAACACAAATACCGACATCCTGGAAAAGACCAAGTCGATCCTTGGTGCCCTCTCCGGAAGTCGCGACGGGTCCATGGGTATTTCCTCGACCGGCTTAAGCGGAAATATGTCAGTTTCCGCAGCACCATCTTTCTCATCCATCATGAACGGTGGAACGCTGTCCTTTGGCGGCCTCGACGCCAACTCCCAGAATATCGCGGCGACGTTGATCAACGGCCTTCAGCTCGTCAAACAGGTGAAGGCTATCGTTGACGGCGAAGATGCGGGCGCGATGAACAGTGCCTTCTCCGGCGCCGTCAATACAGTCACGCTGCTCTCGGCACTGACGCAGCAGGCGACGCAAGGGATCTCCAAGAGGGAACAGTCGCTTCAGTCGGCGACTGGCCAGATCGGCTCGGCCGAAGACGTGAAGGGCTCGGTCGATGCCAATACCCGCATGCAGCTGGAGACGGCGCGCACCATCAACGAGATGATCGGCGTTTCGAACGGCGCGGTCTCCGCTCTCAATACCGAGATGCAGATGCGACTGACGCAACAATCCGAGACCGCCAAGATGCTGCGATATAAAGACATCAACCCGTTCAAGTGAGACCGCATGCGATTGCTCGTGATGACAATGCTGGTAGGGCTGGTCTTTGTTGCCGGCTGCCAGACAAAGGGTGAGAAGAACGCCCCCTGCCCGCCGATCTCCGGATATGGGCCGGCCGAGGACTTGTGTGGCCCTGCCCTTCCGGTCAATGACGTGTTTACGTCCGTCCTGAAGGAATAACGAGATGGCGGCGACCACGATCATTTCGGACATCTTCCAGAAGCTCGACAATATCGGCGAGACCTTTATCTCGAACGCCTATGAAGGCTTGGCCCTTCAAGTCACCGTCCTGTTCGGGTCGATGCTGACACTCTATGTCATCTGGTGGGGCTACATGATTCTTGCCGGACGGGACGGATTTTCCGTGCCGGAGGCCGCGTGGCGGCTGGGGCGCGCCTTCTTCATCTATTACATGGCGACCAACTGGGACGCCTTTTCCGCCACGCTCTACCAGCTTGTGCAAGCAGTGCCGAACCTCATTTCCGACACGATCATCGAGTCGATTGCAGGTTCAGGCGGGATCCTCGACGGGGGAACCGACGATACGACCGGCGTCGTCAAAATCCTCGATGCGGTGTTTGAAACGGCGGGCAAAGTCTATGAGCAAGTGGCGACCGGTACCTTCGAATATGTTGGCGCTCTGATTGGCGCCGTGGTCTTTGTCGTCGCAATGATTTTCATCGCGGTAGCCGCCGCCGCGATCCTAGCGGCCAAGCTAATGCTGTTCATCACGTTGGCGCTGGCGCCTGTATTCATCATTTTGGCGCTCTATCGCTGGACCTTCCGGTTTACCGACGGCTGGCTGCTGCTCATGGTCAACCTGATGGTGACGCAGACGCTGATGATGTCGTTTCTGGCGTTCCTCTACCAACTTATAGAGCTCGCCATTAACACGGCCAATAACACCGCGACGGAAAGCAAGCTGTCATATGTGGCGCCATTCGTGATTGTCTGCCTCCTCGGCATCGTGGTGTTCAGATTTATCCCGTCGTTTTCCAGCGCCATCGTCGGAGGCATGGCGTTCGGTCAAGGGGACGTTCCATTTCAGGGCGGGAAGGAATCGTGGCGTCGTGCCAGCTTTCAGGTCACCGGGCGAGCGCGGATTCTGCGGACCGGTTTAGGGGGGCGGCGGAGCTCCGCCGACGTTCAAGCAGCCCGCGCCCGCGCCATTCAACGAGAAACAGAAAAGAACGCTCAACTTTAAGCTGGCCTAGAATGAGCGTGATCGTTAAATATAGTTTGCATGGAAGGAAACGTATTGTGCAACATTGGGGTGACAATCGCCGCTATACCGCGGCTCTCCAGGAACAGGAGCGCGTCAACGAGGAATTGGCTGAACGGGCCAGATCCGAGTCGAAGAAAGGCGGCAACCTCGGTTTTCTGCTTTTCATCGTCGCCGTCGTTCTCATCAAGCCGTTCGGAGAATATTGCATAGCTCTGTACGGCTCTGCCACCAGCTACCTTCACAGCATAACCGGCATGTTGGGCCTATAAACTGGGAGACCTTGATGAACAAAACTCCCGCAGCACTCATAGTGTTTGCAATGCTGTTTCCCGCCATAGCGATGGCCCAGTCGAGAAGCTCGATCGTTCCGATAATGACTGGCGCTTATGCCCCAGCCGACAGCGGCTGCGATGCAGCAGCGGCCGCATTCATTTACATCGAGGATAAGGGTATCGCCGCCAACAAAACCACCGGAACCGTGAGATCCGTCAAACAGGACGGTGCCTCCTATGTCCTCGACGTCCTCTGGATTGAGGCTGGGGCAGACAAAGCTGATGGCGATCGCGATACGGTCGAGATCGAGGTGGAAAACGACAAGAGTTTCTATTTCTCCAATTCCGCGCTTGAGAGAACACTCATGCGGTGGTGCAACTGAGGCTCAACTTTTTGCAATCCCGCGTGACAGCGGCAGCTTTTGAGCTCTCACCGTTGATTTGCTAGCCGAACGATCACGACCATAGCGACGCGGGGAGATCGGCCCATGGCTCTCCATGCCCGCATAATTAAATATATTTTATCGCGCCGTGAACGCGCGGATTGGAAGCAGATATGGCCAATGCAGAAGCGCCTGAACAACAGACCACCACCCTTCCCATTGACCTGAGCGCATATTGGAAAGCGGGTGCGTCGTGGGAGGCCGAACTCTATCGCAAAGAACGCCGATCGCGGAAAATCGCATGGACGGTCGCTACGATCGCGAGCGTTTCGACGCTGCTCAGCCTGTCAGCCCTCAATCTCCTCGTTCCATTAAAGCAATTCGAGGCCGTTGTAGTGGTAGCTGACAAGACGACCGGCTTCGTCGAAGTCGCACGCTCGCTGGATGAGAGCAAGCTTTCGGAAAACGATGCGATCAAGACCGCCAACATCGTCCGCTACATTAGAGCCCGCGAAACCTATGATCCGCGAGGACTGAAGGATAATTACGACCTTGCCCAGCTTTATTCGACGGCACAGGCCTCGGTTGATCTGCGCCACGAATTTGAGCCATCGAACCCGAAGTCGAGGGATAAGGTGCTCGGCCGAGACACGCGCATCGCCGTGACGATCAAGTCTGTATCATTTCTCAATGCGTCGACGGCGACAGTGCGCTTTTCCACGGAAACCAGCCGCGACAACACATTGCGGCGCGAGCACTGGGTCTCTGTTGTCCGCTTCCGCTACACGACCGCGCCACTGAAGAACGAATATCGCTTCGACAACCCGCTTGGTTTCCAGGTCGTCGAGTATCGGCGCGACCAGGAGTCTTTGCCAGAAGTCGTGCCGGCCGATAAGGCGACACGCTGATGCAGACAACCCGTTTGTTTTTCGCCGCCCTGTCGCTGCTGATCACGGCAAAACCCTTGGCGGCCGCCGATCCTCGCATCCGCTACATCACGTTCAACAACAATGCCGTTGTCACCGTTCCCGCCGGGCTTGGCGTGTCGACGATGATCCAGCTTGGGAGCTCCGAGGTGATCGAGACAATCTCGGCTGGCGACACGGCGAGTTGGTCGATCGTGCCGAAGAAGGGGTCAAGCATCCTCTTTGTCAAACCGCTGCGCGAAAACGCCGAGACCAACGTCAACATCGTCACCAACCAGCGGGTCTATGCTCTTCTTTTGAAAGGCTCGGCCGCCGCCGATCTCAGAGCTGCGTTCCAGGTGCGCTTCAAATATCCCGACGAAGACGTGAACGCCCGCCTTCTGGCGGCTGCCCAGGATAGTGCCAAGGATCCATTGCTGAAAGGCCTCGATCCGAGCCGGCTCAACTACGACTATGTCTTCCGGGGCGACACCAGCCTGAAGCCGCGCGTCGCCTTCGACGACGGCACCCACATGTACCTCGAGTTTCCGGATGAAATCCCGGCGATCTTCGTCGTCGAAGACAAGCGCCAGGAGTCGCTCGTCAACCTGCGCACCCAGGGCAAATACGTCGTGGTCGACAAGATCTCCGCCCAATTCACGCTGCGCGCCGGCGACAAATGGCTGTGCCTGTATAACCGGCAGGCCAACCGCCGGTCCTTCGATCTCGTCGAGGATGCCTATGGTCCGAAGAACCTTGACACCATGGAAGGCAGCCAGCGATGAGCAGGATCGATTTCGACCACCTCGATGGTCAGAGCAGTGTCGCCAGCACCCGCAACGGCCGTCTCGGAAAGCTGGCGCTTCCGCTCCTCCTCGTCGCCGGTGCGGGCGTGCTCGCCTACGTCAACTGGCCGACAGGTCCTCAGAACCCCGGCCTCAACGAGGGCGCAACCGAAACCTTCGAAACATCGAATACCAGCATTCGTAATTTCCCGGAGGAGCCGGTCGAACAGGCAGCCGATCCCAACCTCGTGCACATCCCTATGGTCGAGGTGAAAAAGCCGGTTGATGCTGCGACAGTTGATGTCACGGTCAACCAAGGTGAAGACTTGGAAAAACTGCGACAGATCGAGGAAGCCCGCCGCCTTGCTGAGGAAGAGCGGCGCCGGATGGAAGAGGCACGCCGGCGCGCGGAAGAAGACGAGCGGTTGGCGCAATTGGAAGCCAAGCGGCTCGAGGACGAGGAAAAGGCCCGGTGGGAGCGGCTGCGCTCCGAGCAAATCATTGTCGACGGGTCAAACAGTGAGAGTTTGCCTGCGAGCGACCAGTCGGTCGCAATCGCTGACGATGGCCAGCTCGTGAGCGTGCCAGGGGCCGAGACCGACGCAAACAAGGCGTTCTTGGCTCAATCGGAGAAGCAGACGGCCGGCATCGTCAAGGCGACCCGCTTTGACCGCACCGACGCACTGGTTGCTCAAGGGACGATGATCCGCGGTTTTCTGGAGACGGCGATCAATACCGATCTTCCCGGCATGGTACGCGCTGTTGTGCGCGAGGACGTCCGCTCGCTCGATGGTGGACGCATCCTCATCCCAAAAGGCTCTCGCCTGATCGGGGAATACAAGTCCGGGCTGGCACGCGGCCAAAAGCGGATCTTCGTCGTCTGGTCGCGGGTGATCCGCTCCGACGGTCTGTCGGTCGAGATCGCCTCGCCCGGCGCCGACCGGCTTGGTCGCGCGGGCCTGACCGGCGACATCGACACGCATTTCTGGGAGCGGTTTGGTTCTGCGATCATGCTCTCGGTGATCGGTGGTGCTGCGGAATACGTGTCCGCCCTCGGCCAGGCTCCGACCAACAGTGCGCGCTCCATCTCCACCGTCGATCCGGTTACCGGAGCCGTCACCACGATCACCACCGAACCCAGCCAAACAGCCGCGGAGGCGCGCGCCATTGCCGCCGAGAAATCCTCATCCATGCTGCAGGAGATCGCTAACGAAGCGTTCAAGGAGAGTTCGAAAATCCCGCCGACGATCTACGTTGCTCAGGGTGAGCCGGTGATCGTCTATCTCAGGCGTGACCTCGACTTTTCCGATTTTTATGCTGATCCCGTCCGCCAGGAGATGATGCGCCTGAAGCGCGGTGGGCAGATCCGCCGGGATGTCGACCCCACGCCTTATTATCCGATCGCACCGGTCTACAAATGAGCGCGTTCCCGTTTCTCGAAAAAACCCTTGAACGGCTAAAGCCCTTTCTCTCGGATGACCGCGTCTCCGAAATCTCGGTCAATCGCCCCGGAGAGCTGTTCATCGAGCGCCTTGGGGTGAGCAGCATGGAGCGGGTCGAAGATGGGCAGTTCACGGCCGATTGGATTCGGACGTTGAGCGAGCGCGTCGCCGGGTCCACCAACCAGGTCGTCAATGACGAGCACCCGATCCTGTCCGCATCGCTGCCATCGGGGGAGCGATTCCAATGCGTGCTGCCACCAGCTGCACCAGAGGGCGGCGCCATCTCCATCCGCAAGCAGGTCATTCATGACATCGGCCTCGACGTTTACCAGCAGCGCGGCGCTTTCGAGGATACGCGCGTCGGGCGCCAGCTCTCGCTCTCCGCCGCCGAAGAAGAGCTTGCCGCTATGATGCAAGGCGATGTCGATGCCATGGAATTCCTCCGGACCGCCGTACGCTTGCGGATCTCAATCGTCGTGTCCGGCGGCACGTCCACCGGCAAGACCACGTTTCTCAATGCACTCTTGAAGGAGATCCCGGAAGAAGAACGCATTGTCACGATCGAGGACACGCGCGAACTCAAACCGAACGCGCCGAACACCGTTGCCCTACTCGCCTCCAAAGGCGACCAGGGCCGCGCCAAGGTCACGCAGCAGCAACTTCTCGAAGCCTCGCTAAGGATGCGTCCAGATCGGTTGATGCTC
>NZ_CAXUPW020000017.1:0-55234 GCF_964252935.1 Rhizobium sp. LjRoot98 | reverse complement strand
GATAACGAAGTTGGTTTCATTACCATCGATGAGCTGATCTCACGCCATATTCGAAGTCGGGCATATATTAAAAGGGAGTTGGCAAGGCCATTTGATGGCAAGACGCTTGTATTAAGCCACCATGCCCCTTCGCCAAGATCGCTCCATCCCAATTTCATGGGTTCGCCCTCCAACGGTGCTTTCGCATCAGACCTGACGGGGGTCATCAAAAAATGGAAGCCTGACTATTGGGTCCACGGACACGTGCATCACTTCCTCGACTATCTCGAAGACGAAACGCGGATCATCTGCAACGCGAGAGGCTACTTCCATGAGAGGGGGATCAACGGTTTTCGGCCGGGTTTCGTGATCGAAATCTGAAATGCAAGCCAGTTTTTCGGGGGCAACAGGAAAAGGGACATTCATGACCAACGACGACAGAAAGACGCTCCGGTTTCGTTGGCTTCCCGTCGCGGGGCTTGCCTGGTCTGAAATTCGTATCGGCCACGCTATTTCGGCTTTGGCTGATGAAGCCTTCGTCTGGCGCTCGGCCGCAATGCACTTAGCAGATCTTTGTTGACCACCGAGATGACCTCTTCGGAGGTTTCGCCGGTGTACGGAATCGGTGACGTTCACGGGATGCACCGGCACCTCGCGATCTTGATTGAAGCCATCCAAGCAGATGCGGCAACGCTGTGCCCAGGACGGTTTTCCTTGGAGATATCGTAGATCGCGGTGAGAACAGCCGGTTAGCGATGGAAGTCGTCATCGAAACTCTTGAGCTCCATCCTGGTTCACTGTTGGTTCTCGGCAATCACGATGAATTTCTTCTCAGCACCGTAGAAGGTACGTGTGAAACTGCTCGAACTGACTACTGGATGACAGAACTTGGCGGAGCGGAGACAATTCGGTCCTATTTTGCTGATGCATCGAAAGATCCCGACGAGATTGCGGCGATGATGGCAAGCACCTTTCCTACTCACGTCGACGTGCTCCGCAGCGCGGCCGACATGGTGCTGCTCGACGACAACTGGTGCCTCGTACATGCTGGCGTCGAGCCAGGCATACCCTTTGCCGAACAAGACCAAGCGACTGTTCGATGGATCCGAGAGAAATTTCTCTGCTACACCGGACCATATGAGCGGCGAGTTGTTCACGGGCATTCGATCACGGACGAAAATTTGGGGGCCGAGCCGTATCCCAACCGCATCGCTTTGGATGCCGGTGCTTACAAAGGCGGGCCGCTATGTTCGGTGAGAATTGCGGGTACAGAGGAACCGCGGTTCATATTTGCTTTTGGGTATGAGGACGATCCAATCATCGTGGAGCATCACTCCGAAGCAAGTTTGGCGATCGGGTATCGAAAGCTCGGCATGGCGTGACCTTGCGACACGCACCTCGCCATCTGACGTTTAGCTTCAACACAAAAGCTCAAAAATGCGCCAGGGCAGGGCGCTTTCCAAAAATGGGAATTAGTCGAGCAAGAACTGAAATCCCAAGGTAATTTCAGGCGGAAAAACGCACGCCCTCTTGTTGAGTGCTACTCGTCACCGTGAAGAGGAAGGAGGCTGTTCAGGCGCGAACTCGACCTTTTTCAAGAGAAGCCGTATACGGTCGATTTCATCGGCCAAATCTAGGATGTCCCCGATGCGAAGCGTGTGATGTAGGTCTTGAGGGTCCGCGCATACGACAAACGCTCCGTCGCTTCGCCATGGATCCCCAGAAGCAGTCTGAATGCCATGCACCAAAATATTACGCTTGAACGCTGCTTTATCTATGTCGGCGATAAGCTTGGAGAGGGTGCCATCAAGGGCGTCCGGCTTTATAATCGGTAAGATCTTACGCCAACGCGCAACGACTGGCCCACGTGAAGCGCCGGGTGGTGCGTACTTTGCCAACAGAGTGCGCATTTCTGTCTCGAGAAAGCTCCAGTAGATCTGAACTTTGCCTATGCTGGCCGCCAGATCGTGGAGGTTAGGGTATTTGGCTTCGTCCTGAGGCAAATTCGATCCATATGGGGTAGAGAAAGTGCTCGCGGCGGACGAGATGCAAACCTGCCAGGAATATCGAACAATCTCGAATGAAAGTGAAGTACCTGTCCAAAAGGTCGAGAACAGAGCTGTCTGGAAGCAGCCATGTCGGTTGCAGGTCAGTATATACTAAACGGTCGTCCTACAGATTGCCCACGTAGCACCCTCTATCCAGCGCCGATTGCAATGAGTGATAGACCTGCGGCAGCTGCAACCCTTTAAATGGCGGGTCAATCCCTCTCAACGCGCTGTATCGATCTTGTCGCACGACCCATCGGTCGCACTTCAGGTCAGCATATTCCAGCCCTCTTTCATGAACCGATAGCCCGCCTGGCTTTGAAAAATAGTATTCGAAACGAAAAAGAGCTTCGTCGATGCCATGTCCTACGTCGCTGCCATGTCCTACAATCTCGACGTTTCGTATGTCGACAACCGATGGTACCGACGTCGGAATCCAAAGTCGCCAATCCGCCCCGTCAAATATTTCTTCAAGTTTAAAAATAAGTGGAATTCGAGCATCTGGATCGTAAACCGCGATGTCATTGATCGCATCCATATAGTCGATTCCAAGGTCTGACAGGAGGCTTGGTTCGTTTGGCCTGCCGAACCTCTTGTTTGCCGCATCACGCAACATACCTTCAATATCATCCAGGTTCCTGTAGACGTCGAAAGCGACGAGCTCGTCGGAAACCAGCACCTCCTTGGTCTGATACCGATTGTCTTCCCTCTCCGCCAAATTCTTGAAAGGCTTGATGACGAGGGGAAATAGCTCGGTTGTCGGCTCGAAGTCACTGCGGGGGCGGATACCAAGCACCATGTCGGCGTTTCCAAGCTTACTGGCCAGATCTGGCATCGCGTGAGCTATCGCTATCGGCAATGTTGGTCCGTATGCGGGGACGTTTTGAGGTCCATCAATTACATCAATCTCTCCATGCAAATAATTCATTGGTTGTCGGCTTTCGTCTTCAAGACGGAGGTTGGCGAGCATTTGCACAGGTCGACAGATCTGTAACTCTTCATTCTCAATCTAAGCTCCTACGCACAGGTCATCACTGTCGCCGGGCGAAGCCGTCAGCGTCTTCAGTCGGTTGTGTGCTTGTTAATGTGGTTCAGGTAGCGATCTGATCGCGTCTCCACACCTCGATACCAAAAGTGTTGATCGAGAATTTTTGACCCGCAACCGAAAAGATGAAGATCGTGAAGTTTTTCAAACTGAAAAGATTTGGAATGCACTCGAAGATCAATTGTCTCGCAAAATTTAAAAGGACCAGCTCCAGGAAATTGTAGAATTGCCCAGCTGAGTTTTCTCAATGTTTGTAAGGCGGCACTGGTGGTTTCAGCTGCTACTACTGGCGCTGGTTCTCCAAGCCAGGCGAATACGCAACCTTTAACTCTTTGACTGCTAAATGGCCAAAAGGGAAATCACTAGTGGTGTTGAAGTGCCTGAAAAATTCACGATTGCAATAGGTGACATCCATGGGATGTGCCAGGTACTTCGCCCCCTTCTCGAACAGCTGCAACGGCGATATTCGCCCTCCGAGTCTAGGTTTATATTCCTCGGGGACCTCATTGATCGCGGTCCCGCGAGTTTTCGCGTTATGGAGGACCTCTGCTCGTTCTTCGAAGCTCAGCCATCTTCCGTAATAATTTTAGGGAATCACGACGAGTATCTGCGAGACTGTTTGCGCGGCGATATGGACATAGCGAAGGCTAAACGATGGTGGTCCAATGGCGCCGACACCACAGCGGAGTCCTATGCCTTTTACGATAGCTTCATCATTCAAGAGTTTAGGGAGGCGGTCAACGGTGCCTTCCCAAGTCATTTACGGCTTCTCGAGCGGGCAGTGCCGATGGTCGTTACTGAGAGGCATTGCTTTGTCCACGCAGGGGTGGATCCGAAGAAGTCACTGGCCGACCAAGAGGACAGGACTTTGCGATGGATCCGCGAAGAGTTTCTGGATTACAGGGAGCAATTCGAGAAAGTAATTGTGCATGGCCATTCCATTACGCCAACCGGCCTTCCCGAAGTTTTCTCCAACCGCATTGCCATAGATACAGGCTCGTACAAAACTGGCCGCATCACCGCTGCTATCTTCGAGCATGACGTCCTGGTCGGTTTCCATTGTGCTGAGCTGACCGGCAAAGATGTTGTGTGTCGCTTCATTGAAGCGCCTAGCGGTAAAAGCCAAGGCTTATCAGCGTAACGAAGACTTTCGCTCGGACCAGGGCGAATCACCGGCGCCCAGGCAATGGCTCGGGCTTACTGCCAACTAATATTGAAAACCTGCCGTGGTCAAAGTGAGATTCTTTGGCTGAGATACCGTGCCGGTTTGCAAACTAGCAGGAAGTCGGATTGCGGCGAGAGCGGGCAACGCACTCCACAAAGGCGAAGGCACAGGTTTGTCTGGCGATCAGAAAATCGGCCCGACAAAACATGCCGGGCCGACAATACTCTAGTTATTCCAGTGCCTTCCACAGAGTTGATAACCTAATATTTCATCTCTACCGATGAGTGAGATGCATTTCATAGGGTGCGTCACACGCAAATCAGGGGCTAAGACGCATTTCTGTAGGCACGGCGCATTTTTCAACCGGCGATCAGCTGCAGCCGCTTGTGGCTCCACACGTGTCGCACTTCTCGCAGGTGCCGTTGCGCACCATCGTGAAGTTCTGGCACTCCGAGCACATGTTGCCGGTGTAGCCCTGTGCAATCGACCGGATGCGGCGTTCGGCTTCGATCTTCTTTGCGTCCGACTTCGCGGCTGCGGCTTCGGCCGCTGCCTTGTCGGAGAAGAGGGCCGTCACTTCGCTGGTGGTTTCGACGTCCGTCGTCTCTTCCGCGATCTCTTCGGCCAGTTCCGCAGCCCGCTCCTCGTAATCGCGCTTGAAGGCGACGATTTCGGAGGTCGAGATGGCAACTGTCGTTTCGAGCTTACGCGCTGCACTGCCGGAGAAGGCGGTGATCGTTGCGCCCGACGATGCCTTGGCGGGAGCAGCGGTTGCAGCCCCCTTCGGCTCGCCGGAAGCACGGTCGATCTGGCCACCAGAGACGAGCGTCGGCTTGTGGCCGCGGGTCCAGCCGGTGGAGATCAGGTTGGTCTTGCCTTCCTGGATGCCCTTGCCGAGTGCGGTGTTGCCAAAGTCGGACGTGTCGACATGGGCAAGATCATGGCGGTTGAGGTAGGAGACGGCGAGTTCGCGGAACACGTAGTCGAGGATCGACGTGGCATTCTTGATCGCGTCATTGCCCTGCACCATGCCGGCCGGTTCGAACTTGGTGAAGGTGAAGGCCTCCACATATTCTTCCAGCGGAACGCCATATTGCAGACCAAGCGAGATGGCGATGGCGAAGTTGTTCATCATCGCACGGAAAGCGGCGCCTTCCTTGTGCATGTCGATGAAGATTTCGCCGAGACGGCCATCGCCGAATTCACCGGTGCGCAGGTAGACCTTGTGTCCACCGACGATCGCCTTCTGGGTATAGCCCTGGCGGCGGTTCGGCAGTTTTTCACGCTCGCGGGTGACCCGTTCGATGACGCGCTCGATGATCTTCTCGGTGACGGTCACAGCCTGGGCGGCGGCGGGCGCTGCCAGGAAATCTTCCATCGCATCCTCGTCCTCATCGTCCTCGATCAGCGAGGCGTTGAGCGGCTGGGAGAGCTTGGAGCCATCGCGGTAGAGCGCGTTGGCCTTCAGCGCCAGTTTCCAGGACAGCATGTAGGCGGCCTTGCAATCCTCGACCGTCGCCTCGTTCGGCATGTTGATGGTCTTGGAGATTGCGCCGGAGATGAACGGCTGGGCGGCTGCCATCATGCGGATGTGGCTTTCGACCGAGAGGTAACGCTTGCCGATCTTGCCGCACGGGTTGGCGCAATCGAAGACGGGCAGGTGCTCGTTCTTGAGGAACGGTGCGCCCTCCAGCGTCATCGCGCCGCAGACATGCACGTTGGCGGCTTCGATGTCCTTCTTGGAAAAACCGATATGCTCCAGCAGGTTGAAGCTCATGTCGGCGAGCTGCTCGTCAGAGACCTTCAGCGTATCCTTCAGGAAGTCGACACCGAGCGTCCACTGGTTGAAGACGAACTTGATGTCGAAGGCAGCCTTGGTGGCGGCGTTGATCGCCTCGATCTTGTCGTCGCCAAAGCCCTTGGCCTTCAGCGAGCCGGGGTTGATGGCCGGAGCCTGGTTGATGTTGCCGTGACCGACGGCATAGGCCTCGATCTCCGCAATCTGGCTTTCCGTGTAACCGAGCGTCCGCAAGGCTTCCGGAACGGCGCGGTTGATGATCTTGAAGTAACCGCCGCCGGCCAGCTTCTTGAATTTTACCAGAGCGAAATCAGGCTCGATGCCGGTCGTGTCGCAATCCATGACCAGACCGATCGTGCCGGTCGGTGCGATGACCGAAACCTGGGCGTTGCGGTAGCCATGTTTTTCGCCAAGTTGCAGCGCCTTGTCCCACGCGGCGGTCGCATGAGCGATCAGTGCCTGATCCGGGCATTCACCATGGATCAACGCCACCGGATTGACCGACAGACTTTCATAACCCTGGGTTTCGCCATGGGCGGCGCGGCGGTGGTTACGGATGACGCGCAGCATCGATTCGCGATTCGGCTTGTAGCCCGGGAACGGGCCAAGCTTGGCAGCGATTTCAGCCGATGTGGCATAGGAAACACCGGTCATGATGGCGGTGAGGGCACCGGCAATAGCGCGGCCTTCGGTTGAGTCGTAGGGGATGCCCGAAGACATCAACAGACCACCGATATTGGCGTAGCCGAGGCCCAGCGTACGGTATTCATAGGAGCGCTCGGCGATTTCCTTCGACGGGAACTGCGCCATCATCACCGAGATTTCGAGAACCAGCGTCCAGAGGCGGACGGCATGCTCGTAGTCGGCGATATTGATGTTCTTGGTGGCAGCATCCTTGAACTGAAGCAGGTTCAGCGAGGCGAGGTTGCAGGCCGTGTCATCCAGGAACATGTATTCCGAGCAGGGGTTGGATGCACGGATCGAGCCTGCGGCCGGCGAGGTGTGCCAGTCGTTCATGGTCGTGTTGAAATGCAGGCCCGGATCGGCCGATGCCCAGGCAGCGTGGGAAATCTGTTCCCAGAGATCGCGGGCCTTCAGCGTCTTCATCACCTTGCCGTCCTTGCGGGCGGTGAGGTTCCAGGTGCCGTCGGCTTCGACAGCGCGCAGGAAGTCGTCCTTGAGGGAGACGGAGTTGTTGGAGTTCTGGCCGGATACCGTGAGGTATGCTTCCGAATCCCAGTCGGTGTCGTAGGTCTTGAACTCGATATCCTTGTAGCCTTGCTTGGCGAACTGGATAACGCGCTTGACGTAGTTTTCCGGAACCTGGCTCTGCTTGGCGGCCTTGATTTCGCGCTTGAGGGCAGGGTTCTGCTTCGGGTCGTAGCAGGCGTCGTTATCGGCCGTGCAGTTGACGCAGGCCTTCATGATCGCCTTGAGGTGCTTGGCAACGATCTTGGAGCCGGTAACGAGGGCAGCAACCTTCTGCTCTTCCTTGACCTTCCAGTTGATGTAATCCTCGATATCCGGGTGATCGATATCGACGACGACCATCTTGGCCGCACGGCGCGTGGTGCCGCCCGACTTGATAGCGCCGGCAGCGCGGTCACCGATCTTCAGGAACGACATCAGGCCCGACGACTTGCCGCCGCCCGACAGGCGCTCGCCTTCGCCGCGCAGGTACGAGAAATTGGAGCCGGTGCCGGAGCCGTACTTGAACAGACGGGCTTCACGCACCCACAGGTCCATGATGCCGCCTTCGTTGACGAGATCGTCACCGACCGACTGGATGAAGCAGGCATGCGGCTGCGGATGCTCGTAGGAGGATTTCGACTTCACCAGCTTGTTGGTGAACGGATCAACATAGAAATGGCCCTGGCCGGGGCCATCGATGCCATAGGCCCAATGCAGGCCGGTGTTGAACCACTGCGGGCTGTTCGGCGCGACGCGCTGGGTGGCCAGCATGTAGGCAAGCTCGTCACGGAAGGCGAGGGCGTCTTCTTCGGATGCGAAGTAATTGCCCTTCCAGCCCCAATAGGTCCAAGTGCCGGCCAGGCGATCGAAAACCTGGCGGGCGTCGGTTTCGGAACCGTATTGTTCTTCCTTCGGCAAGTCCTTCATGGCGGCGAGATCGGCTTCCGAGCGCCATAGCCAGGACGGAACGGAATTTTCTTCCACCTTCTTCAGGCGCGCGGGAACACCGGCCTTGCGGAAATATTTCTGCGCGAGAATATCGGCCGCGACCTGGGAAAACTGGGCAGGCACATCGATATCCGCGAGACGGAACACGATCGAGCCATCGGGATTCTTGATCTCGCTGATGGCCTTGCGGAACTCAATTTCAGCATAGGCCGATTGGCCTGGTTTGGTGAAACGACGTTCGATCTGCATCTGTCCCTTGTCCTTTGTTTGCCGCATGCCCGAACCCATTCAAAGGCTCAGGGCGCAATTGTTCGCATCCGGCCGCGCGTTGAGCGTGCAGCCAGTTTCCGTTTTCCGCCTTGATGGGAAACCCGTCTCGGGAACCCTGTATCTTGTGCTGATTGCAGCTGCAAATACTAAATATAGTATCAACAGCTTCCTTACGCCAGCTTTTTGTGACGTGTTTGGCGCCTGGAGAGATCACAAAAAATAACCGTCACGACCAATGGATCATCCACCGGACAGTTTTGAAAACACAGACGATTTCTTCTGAAATGAACCGGCCTCGTTACTTTCCGGTCCCGCCGCCGCCGCAACGTAGAAACCATTAACGGTATTCGACCCGAGTCCGTCAAGGGCTGGTTTGTGTCGTAATTGCGAACACCAGATGTTGTGTGTGTGACCTGTGGAAAACGGGGACAGTGGGCATATCAAGCAAAATCAGATGCTTCGCCGGGTTCCCTCCAGCATCGTCCGCAGCGGCAAGCAAATTTGCAAAATTTTGCGGGTGAGAAACCACAGTATATTTACCATGGTGCCCGGCGGTCATAGCCAAGCCGGGCGAAATGTGGCGGTGGGACAAACTGATTCGGAAAGAGGGGCAACCGGCTCAAAGTGCGTCGAGATTGATACCGATGGTAATGGCACCGATCGGCTTACCGGTCTTGGGATCGGACACGGTCAGGCTGGCCTGCGATTGCAGCATTTGCGTCGATTCATCCTTTTGCGCGGCATCGACGAAAAGGGCCGAGGATCCGGCAAGGTAGGTCTTCTGCCATTTCAACTCATCCCCCTGCCAATAATCGGAACTGATCTCACTTTCGCCAACAGACAAACCCTTCGCATCGATCACAAGGATTTCGGTGACGACGCCACCGGAGGCGGCCTGCTTTGCCTTCAGGAATTTTGACAGCGGATTACCGATGACCGCATCGATCAGCGGCCGGACGTCCCCTGAAAACTCTGCGCGCCAGTTGGCATCCAGGCGATCGATCGCTGTCTGGCTCATGTGGGAATGGAGGGCGTTCTGGCTTCTGAGCGCTTTTATGATGATCGGGTCTTCGATCCACGCCCGAATGTTGGCCTCGATATAAGCGGTGACCGGCGCCACGTGAACATCGCTCGCCATTGCCGGAGGAACCGGCAGCAAACAGAGCGTTGCGCCAATCGCAGCCCTAACGCGCGTGTTGCGCACCGTCATGCGTCCTTCTTCTGCGATCCGTTGAGAAAAGCCCTGGAGCCTTCTGCTCGGCGCCTGTTTCCGCGGCGAAGGCGCCGCAGAAAATAGATTAATTTAGTGAAACAGATCGTTGTTTACACAGGGATATTCATGAAGCGTCGTATGCGGCGGCTAGTAAGCCGCTTCACAAGACGGCCTCAGCCGCGCGATCCCTTGGCGATCGGCTCTTGATAGGTGAATCCCATGTCCCAGGGGAAGTAGATCCATGTATCCTGGCTGACCTCGGTCACGAATGTATCGACCTGCGGCCGGCCCTTTGGTTTGGCATAGACGGCGGCGAAATGCGCCTTTGGCAGCATCGCGCGGACCACGGCTGCGGTCTTGCCGGTGTCGGTGAGGTCATCGATGATCAGTACGCCTTCGCCCCCATCAGCCTTCAGCTCCTCCGAAATCCCCTTGAGGACGTACATCTGCCCCTGTGCATCATAGTCATGATAGGAGGCAACGCAGACTGTCTCAATCAGCCGGATGTTCAACTCGCGACAGACAATCGCCGCCGGAACGAGGCCGCCGCGGGTGATGCAGACAATCGCCTTCCACTCGCCGCCATTGTCGGCAAGACGCCAGGCCAGCGCACGTGCGTCACGGTGAAACTGGTCCCAGGAAACGGGAAATGCTTTTTCAGGAAGTGACATGCTCAAGCTCCAGTTGATCGAGGCATCCGGTTTCGGGAGTGGTGCGGACGACGGGGGTCGAACCCGTACAGATCTCTCCGAGGGATTTTAAGTCCCTTGCGTCTACCAGTTTCGCCACGTCCGCGTGTTTTTCCTTTCAGACACTTGGGCTTTAAGGTCAATAGGCTGCTTCCCAAAACATGATCCGGGCAACACATTTGATCCCGATTAAGCAATAATAGCCGATTTGCAAAAACCCCTCAAACCACAGGGTTATGCCAAACCGGCTGCAGACTTATAATAGTATTATGAATCAATGCTGGGGCATGGACGACGTGTTGCAAGAAATCCCATTGACGTGGAAGCCGATCCGGAACCGCTCGTTCGCTGGCATGCTTGGCCAGCAGGAACTGGCTTATGTGTTGCAGCATGACGGTCAGACGAGTTGGGAATGGATGGTTTCCGGCTGCAACGGCACGATCCGCTACGACTTCCAGTCCGCTGAAACGCTGGATGAGGCGAAGGCCGCCGTCCAGGCCAGTATTGACGAATGGTTTCGGCTGGCGGGCCTGCTGAACACGTCCACATCGGCGTAAACGGTTTTTCCAGGCGGATGGTACATAGCGTGTATTATCAAAAAAATCAACTATCGATAATAATCAGCAAGAACCCATAGTTGAATTACAACCATTGAATATTACTATCGGTATCGCAATCGTTGAAAAATGAGGCTTCCGATGTCGGATAAAACGCATGTCACGGATCTTCTGCAGGCTGCAAAGTTATTAGCCGACTCTCAGCAGAATGTAATGCTGAGTTATCTGATCTGCATGGCCATTCTTGAAGCGAAGCAGGTCCCGAAGGAGGGAACCGCAAGGGCGGCGTGAGGTAAATCCGGTCATCATTCACCGGGGCAGAAGTCACCGGGGCAGAGAAATAGCGGCTGATCGTTTTTGGGGAATGAAGAGCAGTATCTCGATTGAGCTGCGGCCTCTTGGCATTAGGTCCAGTGATTAACCCTACCCGTGAAGGTTAATCAACGGTTTCAGTTGATGCACCGGTAGAACAGCGCTTTAACCAGTGATGCCGAGGGAGGGAAACTCGGCATTTTCAGTACCAAACCATAAGCCCCTCTTCGGCGCCGGAGAGGGGCATTCTGGTTTCGTTAAACCGCAAACGCGCCAGATGTGCCGCACTTATGTTGGCACGTCGCCGCCGTCTATTGATCCTCGACAACGGCTTCCGGCCGGTCACCGCCGTCTGCATGTTCAAAATGCCATCGGCCGCTTGGATCCTGAAAACTGATTTCTTCATCGTCGCCGCCGACCTGCTGCTCGGCTGCTGCGGCCTTTGCTGCCGCTACCGCTATCTCGCGGTTCGGGAAGGTCTCGGAAAACACGTCGGCAAGCTTGTAGGCCCAGCCGCCATCGTGCTCGACAATCGCATACACCACTTTGGTCATCTCGTACTCCCTGGAGTGCGCCGCATTCCAATATCTCATGGAGTCGACGTGACCGGACTGGAACGGCCAGTGTGGCAAACGTTCCCGTCGCCAAAACCTACGTTGCACATTGCCGCAGCGCATCCTGGCAGCGCAAAGTAGCATGAAACACCGGCGTTTTTCCAGTTTTCCAGTTGCCGGAGGCAGTAGCCCGGCCTTTTAGCCTTTCCCATATGGCGCACAGACGAAAAAAGGGCGGTCTTGCGATCGCCCTTCACACCTGTCGTAATGGTCTTTATGTCGCTCAGGCCGACAGCTTGGCGGCGATCTTGGCAACATGGGCGCCCTGGTAGCGTGCGGCTTCCAGTTCGATTTCCGATGGTTGGCGCGAACCGTCGCCGCCGGTGATCGTCGATGCGCCATAGGGCGAGCCGCCCTTGATTTCATCGACGCCTGTCTGTCCCTGGAAAGCATAGGGCAGTCCGACAACGACCATGCCCTGATGCATCAGGGTCGGAATGAAGCCGAGGATCGTCGACTCCTGGCCGCCATGCTGGGTTGCCGAGGACGTGAACACCGAGCCGACCTTGCCGACTAGCGCGCCCTTCATCCACAGACCGCCGGTCTGATCGACAAAATTGCGCATCTGCGACGCGACAGTGCCGAAACGCGTACCCGCGCCAAAGATGATGGCGTCGTAGTCGCCCAGTTCATCCGGCTTGGCGATTTCGGCAGCCTGATCGACCTTGAAATGAGAGGCTTTGGCAACGTCGGCCGGCACCAGTTCCGGCACGCGCTTGACGGTGACATCGGCGCCCGCGGACTTGGCGCCCTCGGCGACGGCATACGCCATGGTTTCGATATGTCCGTATGCCGAATAATAAAGCACCAATACCTTAGCCATCGTATTCTCCTTTGAGTTGGCAATTCCGCTTGATTGCCGCTGGAGATCGGATTTATCAGTTTACCTGTCCGTTGTCAGAAGCGAAGCGGGCGACAGACCGTTCGAGAATAAGAGACAATCGGATTTTTCGACTGAACGATCCCAGCGTTACATAGGACCTTCCGATGACCAGCGAAAAAATCGTCACCGCCGCCATGCTCGCCATCGGCGACGAATTGCTCTCCGGCCGGACCAAGGACAAGAATATCGGCCATCTGGCAGATGTACTGACGCTGGCCGGTATCGATCTGAAGGAAGTCCGTATCGTTGCCGACGACGAGCCGGCGATCGTGGCGGCTCTCAACGGGTTGCGGGCTGAATACGACTATGTCTTCACGTCGGGCGGGATCGGCCCGACCCACGACGATATCACCGCTGATGCGGTGTCACGGGCGTTCGGCGTCGCGTGCATTCACGACCCGGATGCCATGACCCTGCTTGGTGCCATGTATTCGCGGCGCGGCCTGGAGTTTACCGAGGCGCGGCAGCGCATGGCGCGTATGCCGGATGGCGCACGTCATATTCCGAATGCCGTATCGACAGCGCCCGGATTCATTATCGGCAACGTTCACGTGATGGCCGGCGTCCCACAGGTCTTCCAGGCGATGCTGGATGCGCTCCTGCCACAGCTGGAAAGCGGTACCGTCGTCAAATCGCGCACCGTGCGCTCTCCTTTCGGGGAAGGCGATATTGGCGGGCCACTCGGCGAGGTGCAGAAGGCACATCCGCTGACCAGCATCGGGTCCTATCCAAAGTTCGACGGTACGTCGTTTTCGACCGATCTGGTGATCCGTGCCCGCGACGAAGCCTTGCTCGATGCGGCGGAAGCGGATGTGAAGGCGATGATCGAGACAATCGCCGCATCGAAAAGCAACGCCTGAGTTACTAAGGCGTTGGAGACATTGCGGCGATCGTAAATTTCTGATCGACGCTTGCGGACTTGCCGCTGTTCAGATCGTTGAAGTGAAACCGGAGCACATAATCGCCAGCTGCGGCACCACTGACATCCGTGGTCAATGTCGCGTAGATTTCCTGATTGCGGAAGAAGCTGGTGAACGTGAAGTCGCCAAAAGCCTTCTGGTTGGCAAGCACTTCACCTGAAGCGCTGAGGATATCCAGGTCGACCGTAAAATGCGTCTGTACTTTTCCGGCCGCCGCCGGTGTCCAGGTGAGGCCAATCGGCTCGACATAAGAGACGAGGGCTTCGCCCGGCTTGAATATCGGCTGCGGTTTGGGCTCATACATCGCGTAGCCAACCGGAGGAACTCCTACGAATACAGCCTTGCCGATGGAAAACGGCAGCGTTGATGAAAACGCGCCGGTTGCCGAGCGCAAAAGATCATGAGCACCCAGCGTATCGCCAGAGGCTGCCAGCGCCTCGGCTTTGGTTGCTGCGTCGGCAAGCGGGCCGGCGAGGGCGGGTGCCGCCAGCAACAACAGGAGCGGTAGCGCGCTGATTGCGGCCGTCAGGCCACCTCTACGATTGTCGGTGCGCATTGCCTCTCCCCTGATCCTGCGTTGATTGCGGATGTTCGGTATTTGCCGACCGGTGTCAAGGCAGGCCGTCACTTCAAACAAAGGTGATTTAAATACTCCACTTATTGACGAATAGCTGTGGTTTCGTCAGCGGCGTTGTGGCATAGGCAGGGCCATACGAACACCAACGAAAGACCGCATCCCATGAAGCAGGACGTTGATAATGCCGTCGAGGCTTTGCGCGCGTTGTTCCCGGCGACGCCGCTGCAGCTCAACGATCACCTGAGTGCCCGCTACGGCGCGACGATTTATCTTAAGCGCGAAGACCTTTCCCCGGTGCGATCCTACAAGATCCGCGGCGCGTTCAACTTTTTCCGTAAGGTGATCGCGGCTGGTGGAATCGGTAAGACCTTTGTCTGCGCGTCCGCGGGCAATCACGCACAAGGGTTTGCCTTCGTCTGCCGACATTTTGGCGTGCCGGGCGTCGTCTTCATGCCGGTGACGACGCCGCAGCAGAAGATCGACAAGACCCGGATGTTCGGCGGGGAATTCATTACCATCAAGCTGGTCGGCGACTTCTTCGACCAATGCTACCAGGCGGCGCGCGATCACGTCGAGCGTATCGATGGCGTCATGGTTCCGCCTTTCGACCATGCCGACATCATCGAGGGACAGGCAACGGTGGCAGTCGAGATGATCGAGCAACTGCCGGAGGGCGTCGTTCCGGATCTGGTGATCATGCCTGTCGGCGGCGGCGGGTTGTCTGCCGGCATGACCGGCTATCTGAAGAGCAAGGTTGCTCCCGGCGCTTTCGTGTTCTGCGAACCGGAGGGTGCACCCAGCCTGCGCCGCAGCCTGGAGACGGGTTCCGTGGTGACGCTGGAACAGGTCGACAACTTCGTCGATGGAGCGGCCGTCGGACGTATCGGCGATCTCAACTTCGCAGCTCTCAAGCATTTTTCGATAGACCAGGTTCTGCTTCTGGCAGAAAACGCGATCTGCGTGACAATCACCGACATGCTCAATGTCGAAGGTGTCGTGCTGGAACCGGCCGGAGCCTTGTCGATCACGGCGCTGGAAATGCTGGGGCGGGAGGCCCTGGAGGGAAAGACCGTCGTTGCCGTCGTCTCTGGTGGTAATTTCGACTTCGAACGCCTTCCTGACGTCAAGGAACGGGCTATGCGGCATGCAGGCCTGAAAAAATACTTCATTTTGCGGATGCCGCAGCGCCCGGGCGCACTGAAGGACTTTCTTGGCCTGCTCGGCGAAGACGATGATATCGCCCGGTTTGAATACCTGAAGAAATCGGCGCGGAACTTCGGCTCCATCCTGATCGGTATCGAAACCAAACATCCGGAGAATTTTCCAAAGCTGAAGGCCGCCTTTGACGGTGCCGGTCTGCATTATCAGGATATCACCAACAACGAGATATTGGCCAACCTGGTTATCTGATATTATCGTTTTATATCTGAATGTTGATTTGTTTTATTAAACCAATCAACGATGATTTCTGCGAGATGCCCTGTTGTCTTTGGCGACAGGGCATCGCCAGCAACCACGTGCCCATAGGGATCGTCTATATCACCGGGGTCGAGAACTACCGCAGGTCCGCCCCAACGCGCGGCGACGGCAGATGTTTGCCGTGCATCGACAACCTGATCTCCCGGAGATTGAATGAACAGCGCTGCGGTTGATATCGCTTCAAAGGGCAGTGTCCGGGCTTGCGCGACTAGCGATGCCATCGGCAGCAGCGCGCGGACCGGATAGTCCGTGGTCCAATAGGCGGCGTGCAGGGCGTTGATCGGAACGAAGGAGCGGCGGCGGCCAAGGGTAAGGCGTGCGCTGAGACGGGCAAGCGGTGCAGTCAAAAGGAACGCGCCACGCCCCCTGATCCTGAAGTTCG
The DNA here is from genome assembly GCF_964252935.1 of Rhizobium sp. LjRoot98. Lineage (NCBI taxonomy): Bacteria > Pseudomonadati > Pseudomonadota > Alphaproteobacteria > Hyphomicrobiales > Rhizobiaceae > Rhizobium > Rhizobium sp. LjRoot98. Next base: position 39,164 of record NZ_CAXUPW020000017.1, on the reverse strand, counting down.
GAGCAAGCAGGACGGCACCGGCGACGCGGTTTACCCACTCCGGCTGCGATAAGGCCCACGTGGCGAGTGTTGCGCCGGTCGAAGTTGCAATAATGAGTGTTCTTTCACCAAGCAGGCCGGCAATATCCAGTGTCTCGCGCATGTCAGCCCGCCAGTCGGTCACCGAGGCCTCGGTCATCGCGTCGCCGCTGCGGCCATGTCCGGTCAGGCGCGTATAAAACAGGTTGGCGCCCAGCGCCTTTGCCACCAGATCGGGCAGGGGCCGGACCTCGCCTTTGGACGCGGAAAAACCATGAATGTAGACAATGGCAAGCGCTGTCCGGGGCTTTTCGGCAGGATCGGCCCAAATGACCTGCTTGGCCAGGCCGGGCCTGATATCGGGAAGGGCCGATTCGCTGGCGGCCAGATATGCCTCGACATCGTCAATCGATCCGATGGCCGAAAAACCCGATATCATGATCGCGACAGCAGCCTCGTCATTCCGTTTCTCCTCTAGCCTGGGCATGGATTACTGATGAAAGAAGTTAGCCTTTGACAGGCCTGTTTGCCATGGTTAAGTCTTTTGCATGGCTTCTTTTCTGTCAAAACTGTTCGGCTTTTCCAATGGCTCCGGAACCGAGGCGGCTGCGCCCTCCGGCAAGACGGAAACCTATGGCGATTGCCTCATCCGCGCCACGCCGATCCGCGAGGGCTCCCAATTCAGGCTGGCCGGTTCGGTTGAAAAGGACGTCGAAGGGACGATGCGTGTCCGCACCTTCATCCGCGCCGATGTTTTCACGTCTGAACAGGATGTGATTGATGCGACATTGCGCAAGGCGCATCAGATCATCGACCAGCACGGCCCGTCATTGTTTGCCGACGACGTTGCTTCCCGGCAGGTCTAACTCCGCCCATTTGATACTGCTTGTTTGACCTGCCATCGGCAGATGCCGTTACCGTGCTGATGTAAACATTCGCACACTCGGCTCTAACGGCGCTCGAGCCGGTTCGCCTTCAACAATCGGCGGCAACACCCTAAACGTTTCTTTAAATTTGCCGTTTATAGATCCGCACAGTGAAAATCTGAGTGAACATCCGGCGATGACCAATGTAGTGTTGTTTTTCTGCGAAGGCCTTGTCTACGTCGCAGTCATGGTCACGCTGCTGCATTTGCGCCACCGGTTGGGCCTCGGCGTCTTCATCGCTGCGCTTGGCGTACTGCATTTCATCGAGACCTATCTTGCGGCTGTCTTTTACGTACAATTGCCATTCGGCGTGATTTCGCCGGGCTCGGCCGTACTGTTTGCCGGCAAGCTGATGATGATCCTCCTTCTCTACGTGAAGGAGGACGCGGCGACAGTGCGTCAGCCGATTTATGGCCTTCTTGCGGGTAATTTTCTCACTGTCGCGCTCAGCCTGCTCTTGCAGATGCACCAGACCGTTTCGGCCGTGCCAAATCGCAGTGCCGATCTCGCCTTCATCGACGAGATGGGCTGGCTGATGCTGTGGGGGACGCTGATGCTCTATCTCGATTCGCTGCTGATCATCCTGCTCTACGAACGGATCGGCCGGTGGGTGCGGGGTATGCTCACTTTACGGTTCCTCATCTGCGGCGTCGTTATTCTGACCTTCGACCAGGCCGGATTTTATGTCGCGCTGCATGCGCTCAACGATGCACCGGCCGAGGTGTTCTGGGGCGGCTGGATTGCCAAGATGGGGGCAGCGGTCGTCTATTCACTGATTCTCGGTGCTTACCTGCATTTTTCCAGCCATTCGGTACTCTCCGTCGTGCGGCAGCCGATCGGCGACATTTTCAACACGCTGACATTTCGGGAGCGTTACGAGGACTTGCTGTCGAAGTCGGGACGGGACATGCTGACAGGCGTACTCGACCGCAGCCGCTTTGAATTCGAAGCGCCAAGGCTGATCCGCCACGCGGTGGCGTCAGGGAGTGTCATCAGCCTGATCATGATTGATGCCGATCACTTCAAGAGCATCAACGACCGCTTCGGCCATCTCGAAGGCGACCGGGTGCTGAAATCCATCACCGATGCTATCCAGGCAGGACTGCGTCCGAACGACTACCTTTTCCGTTATGGTGGAGAAGAATTCGTCGTCCTGTGCGATGGTCTGGATCATAGCAGCGCCTTGTCACGCGCCGAACAGTTGCGGCTACGGGTGCTGAGCGATGTGACGACCTCGGATAAGTCTGCCGTTACCGTCAGCATTGGTATTGCCTCGACGCCTATTGATGGAACGACGACTCGCGATCTGTTGTCGAAGGCCGACATGCGGCTGTATGAAGCCAAGCGCGCAGGACGCAATCGTGTGGTCGGACACGCTTGAAATTATCCGGTCACTCGCATTCAAACGCCGACATTCGGCCGGTCGATAATTTCGCGAAGCGAAAAGCTGGAATTGATCTTGACCACATGGGGCAAGGCAGAAAGCCAATCCCGATGGATACGCTCGTAGTCCTCAAGGTCCTTCGCCGCGACCCTCAGAATGTAGTCGTATTCTCCCGACATCAGGTAGCAGACCAGCACATTCGGACAGAGTTTCACCGCCGCTTCAAACTCCGTCAATGTCTTGGCAAACTGGCCTGATAGCGAGATGTGGACGATCACCATGATGCGGTAATCGAGCGCCTTGTGCGACAGACGGGCATGATAGCCGCTGATGACGCCGGTCTTCTCGAGGATATCGACCCGGCGCGAGCAGGCGGACGGCGAAAGGCCGATTTTTTCGGCCAGTTCGGCATTTGCAATCCGGCCATTCTGCTGAAGAATCCGCAGGATCGCAGCATCAATTGCATCCATCGCCATCAGTCGAATATCCTTCGAGTTTCTAACTTAAAACGCAATAATCTGCGAAAGATTACGATATCGATCCGTCATTTTGCAAGGACATGCGATGATCTTTCTGTTTCGCTACGCGGGCAAAACAACAAAGGCGTAAGCCGCATAGGAGAGGAACGCGAAGATGCGTGTCGGTTGCCCGAAGGAAATCAAAAACCATGAATATCGTGTCGGTCTGACGCCCGGCTCGGTGAGGGAATATGTGGCGCATGGCCACGAAGTGATCATCGAGACAAAGGCGGGCGCAGGCATTGGCGCGGAAGACGACAGCTATCGAGCGGCCGGCGCAAGAATAGTCGCCACGGCCAGGGAAGTCTTTGAAAAATCCGACATGATCGTCAAGGTCAAGGAACCGCAGCCCTCCGAATGGGCGCAGCTCCGCGATGGTCAGATCCTCTATACCTATTTGCATCTTGCCCCCGATCCCGAGCAGACCAAGGGGCTACTTGGCTCTGGCGTGACCGCAATCGCCTACGAGACCGTCACCGATGATCGCGGCGGCCTACCGCTGCTGGCGCCGATGTCGGAAGTGGCCGGACGGCTCGCCATTCAGGCGGGAGCTACCTCGCTGCAGAAGGCCAATGGCGGCCGCGGCATTTTGCTCGGTGGGGTACCAGGCGTTCTGCCTGCCAAGGTTACCATAATCGGCGGCGGCGTCGTCGGCTTGCATGCAGCCCGCATGGCGGCCGGCCTTGGCGCAGATGTGTGCATTCTCGACCGGTCCATCCCACGCCTGCGCCAACTCGATGATCTCTTCGCCGGCCGTGTCCACACCCGGTTCTCGACGATCGACGCGCTGGAAGAGGAAGTCTTTTCAGCCGATCTCGTCATCGGCGCTGTGCTGATCCCCGGTGCTGCAGCGCCAAAACTGGTGACGCGCGAAATGCTGTCCGGCATGAAGAAAGGCGCTGTCATTGTCGATGTCGCCATCGATCAGGGCGGCTGCTTCGAGACATCACATGCGACGACACATTCCGATCCGACCTATGAAGTCGATGGTGTCGTGCACTATTGCGTTGCCAACATGCCGGGTGCCGTTCCGGTGACCTCGGCACATGCGCTCAACAATGCGACGTTGTTCTACGGCCTACAGCTGGCCGACCGTGGCTTAAAGGCGATTGCCGAGGACCGGCATCTGCGGGCTGGCCTCAACGTTCACAAGGGCCGCGTTACCAACAAGGCAGTTGCCGAAGCGCTTGGTTATGAGAGCTATGCCCCGGAAGCTGTGCTGATGTCCGCCTGACCCCGTCGCTGGTCAAGCATTATGGCGGGGCCGGTCACATCCGGCCCCGTTTTCATGCGCGCTCGATGCGGCATTGATAACAGTTGTTGCGGGCCGAGCGGACATGGACATAGGCCACTTCGGGCCGTTCCAGCAATTCGCTTGCCCGGGCGTCGACGGTATCAACCGGCGTTACGGCGCCGGTGCCATAGACGATCCGATCGTCGGCACCATAACCGCGCAAAAGATAATCCTTGCTGGTGGTCAGGATCGGTGGAACCGTCTCGCCACCGGCATAGGCGTCGCATGGGTCCGCATGCAGAAAAATAGGCCCGGTTTCCGCATAGGGCTGAAGTTCCGGGAAGGGGCGATAGGCAAGGATAAGATATCGGTCGCCCTTGGCGATATTGGCAAGGCAATGGCGGCAGGGCATGCCTTGGCCATCGGAGACATGCCGTTCCGGCGTCAGACCGTAGGCGTCGGGTTCGCGCCGGCGGTAGCGTGCAGCAAGATCGCTTGGCATCGGTTGGTAGTTTAGCGGCATCTTTGGTTCCTCCAGCTTCAATACTGAAGGAAATGCCATGTGCCGACATACAGCGACACCCGAAACTTGCCGTAGCGAGATTCAGAGTCCGCGTGCGAATGCCAGCAGTTCGTCGTCGGTGAGTGGCAAGACCTTGGCATCATGGGTCGAAACCGGCGAGAAGCCAAAGCGCTGGTAAAGCTGCAGTGCGCGCGGATGATCGAGCGTGTTCGTCGCAACCCGGACGATTTTCGGATTCGAACTCCAGGCGGCATACAATGTCTGCAGCAGAAACCATTTGCCGAGCCCAAGGCCGAGTGCATGTTCGAACATACCGAAATGGGAAAGCTCGACGGTATCCTCGTCCACCTGCAGCAGCTCAAAGAAACCGGCCGGCGCACCGTTAACATAAAGCACGGTCACGGTATTGCGCTTGTCATGCAGGACGCCGGCAAGGTCGGTGTCGCTCATCCGCAGCCGGTCGACCCAGTTCCAGCGTTTACCGACCTGCAGATAAAGGAAACGATAGAAAGGAAGCGGAATTTCCGGCACGCGCATGATCGCCGTCTGGATATTGACCGGCACCGGCAGGCTCTGCTTGGGCGGTGCGGTCATTTCCAGTTCGGTGATGCGAACATCAAGCGATTCGGCTGCGTTGCCCTTGGTCATGCTGATCATTCTTTCCCGGTAACGACGGGTGTGTCTGCCCGGCTGCCCCATTCGGACCAAGAGCCATCATAGAGCGTATTGTCCGTATGGCCCAGAGATTGCAGCGCCAGCGTGATGATCGCCGCAGTGACGCCTGAGCCGCAGGAGGTGACGACCGGCTTGTTAAGATCAATACCGGCTGCCTCAATCGTTTCGCGCAGGGCGTCAAGCGATTTGAACTTGCCGCCGGTCGAGAAAACACCGGAGGGCAGGCTCTTGGCGCCGGGCATATGACCGGATCGCATGCCGGCTCTCGGTTCCGCTTCCTCGCCGGTAAAACGTGCAGCACCGCGCGCATCGGCAATCTGGCGGGAGCCGGTGGCGACGATGTCGCGCATTTGTGCAAACGAGGTCACGGCTTCAGCATTGAACTTCGGATGGAATGTGGCAGGTGCCGGCTGAGGAACGTCAGTGGTGATCGGCCGCCCCTCGGCCTTCCAGCCATCGATACCGCCATCAAGTACGAACACCGATTGGGCGCCCATTGTGCGCAACAGCCACCAGACACGGGGCGCCGTGAATATGCCAGGGCCGTCATAGACAATGATCGTGTCGGTCTCGCTGATTCCAAGCTGGCCAAGAGATTCGGCGAAGGATTGCGGTGAGGGGATGGTATGCGGCAGACCGCTGGTCAGATCGGCGATGGCGTCCTGGTCGTAGAAGACGGCGCCCGGAATATGGCCGGCCGCATATTCGGCCTTAGGGTCCCGCTTCTGCGCCGGCAGATACCAGGCGGCATCGAGGATTTTGACGGAAGGATCGTTGAGGCGCTGCTCAAGCCAATCCGCGGAAACGACGAAGGCGCTTTTCTGTTCGGTCATCGATTATTCTCCGGTGGATGCGGCGTCCGGCGTACCGAAACGGATTCGAAAACGCCGGTTTTCCTTGCCCTTCTTTTCGATCTTGGCGATGTGGATTGCGCCGACCTCCTGGGTTTCCGACACATGCGTGCCGCCGCAGGGCTGGCTATCAACCGAGGCATTCTCGCCGATGCAGACAAGGCTGACCCGGCCAAGGCCCATCGGCGGGCGGACATTCTTCGATTTGACGATATCGGGATTGCCTGCCAATTCCTCGTCGGTGATCCATTGCAGGTAGATCGGATGATTGTCTTCAACCAGCACCATCATCGCAGCCGTGACCGCGTCCTTGTCGATGGTCTCGCTCATGTCGAAATCGACACGGCTCTCATCCTCACCGACAGCCGCACCCGTAATCGGATACTGGCAAACGACGGAGAGCAAGTGGCAAGCCGTGTGCATGCGCATCAGCTTGTAGCGACGCGGCCAGTCGATATGCAGCACCAGCTTTTCACCGACCAGCACGGATGGCTGATCGGCTGCCGGGACGTGAATGATGATGTCTTTGGTATCGCCGTGGCGCGTCGTTGCTATCTCGATGCGGGTGCCATCGGCACGCTCGAAAAAGCCGTTATCGCCGGGCTGGCCGCCCGAGGTCGCGTAAAAGCAGGTCCGATCCAGCTCGATGCCACCGTCCTCCCGTATTCCCGTGACGATCGCCTCCGTGGTTGAAAGGTAGAAGTCGTCGCGAAAAAGGGCAGTCGTTGTCATGAGATGCTTATCCGGCGGGTTCGTAGGGGACCGTTATTCCGGAATTCCGCGTCAGCCAGGCCGGAACAGGAAGGCCTTTTGACTTCAGAAATGCGGGATTGAACAGTTTCGACTGATAGCGGTTACCATAGTCGCACAGGATCGTCACGATGGTATGTCCCGGTCCCAAATCTTTTGCCAGGCGAATGGCACCGGCAATATTGATGCCCGAGGAGCCGCCGACGCAGATGCCTTCCTTTTCAACAAGATCGAACACCAGCTGTACGGCTTCGGCATCCGGTATCTGATAGGCGAAATCCGGCGTGAAACCTTCGAGATTGGCGGTGATGCGTCCCTGGCCGATGCCCTCGGTGATCGACCCGCCAGACGATTTCAGCTCGCCATGGGCATAAAAATTGTAAAGGGCCGCCCCTTCCGGATCGGCGATGCCGATCTTGACGCCCGGGTTCTTTGCTTTCAGGCCAAGCGCTACGCCAGCCAATGTACCACCCGACCCGACTGCACAGACGAATCCATCGACCTTGCCGTCCGTATCGCGCCAGATTTCCGGCGCGGTCGTTTCAACATGGGCGTCGCGATTGGCGACGTTATCGAACTGATTGGCCCAAATCGCGCCGTTCGGCTCGGTCTTTGCAAGCTGGGCAGCGAGGCGGCCGGACAGCTTCACGTAATTGTTGGGGTTCTTGTAAGGAACCGCGGGAACTTCGATCAATTCGGCGCCAAGAAGCCGCAGGGCATCTTTTTTTTCCTCGCTCTGCGTCTCCGGAATGACGATGACCGTGCGATAGCCGAGCGCCTCGGCAACAAGGGCAAGACCGATGCCGGTATTGCCAGCTGTCCCCTCGACGATCACCCCGCCTGGTTTCAGTTGTCCGGATTTTTCAGCATGACGGATGATCGACAGTGCGGCACGATCCTTGACCGACTGGCCCGGATTGAGAAACTCCGCCTTGCCAAGAATGGTGCATCCCGTCGCTTCCGAGGCACCCTTGAGGCGGATCAGCGGCGTATTGCCGATGGCATCGAGAACGGAAGGCAGAACGGACATGAGTGAACCTCTTGGCTGCAGGCGGTCGCTTCAGGCAGAACCTGACGCTGATGACGATTTGAACAGGTCGTATGGGAACGGCCTGAGCCACAAAAGCCCTTGCCGTTCAACATACCGAAATCCTAGCGTCTTTTCGGCCCACACTCCCGTCGAAGCAAGAAATAGCGTTTCGCCTTGGCGCTGTCGTGGGCAAAATTGACCCAAAAGTGGAAGATCGCGTTTCGCAATCGGCGTGATCCATTTGTTGACCCCTGGCGTAATGAGGCGATAGTTTCCGCGGCGCTCATGCGGCAAAACAGGTAAATCAAATGAATGGCTGATGTTCAGCTGGATACAGTGGATGCCTTGATGGCACGGTATGCTGCCGGCGTTCTGCCGGAGCCAGCACGCGTGCTTGTCGAAGCACATCTCGAGATTCAATCCGTCAACAGGCCCAGGGTCGCCGAGTACGAAACGGTCGCCGGTGATATTCTGGAACATATGGAGCCAGTCTCTTTCAGGTCAAGAGACAGCGCATTGAGAGCCATTTTCGCAGCCCCCCCCCTGGCAGCCGCCAAGGTCGCACCAGTACAGCCCGCAAGCGCGTTTTTTCCAAAGGCCATTCGTGATTTTGCCGGGCTCGATGCTACCGAAATTCCCTGGAAACGAAAACTGCCCGGTTTCAAGGAATACAGTCTTGGAAAAATCGATGGCTGCGACGTCAGCTTTTTCTGGTTGAAGCCCGGCCGCGTAATTCCGGCCCATACGCACGAAGGCTACGAGCTCTCGCTGGTGCTAGACGGCGCATTCAACGATACGCGGGGGCGCTTTGCCAAGGGCGACATATCGGTCGCAGACGAGAGTATCGACCACCGTCCCGTGGCAGAATCGGAATGTCCCTGCATCGGCTTTGCCGTCTTCCAGGCACCGCTCAAACTGACCGGCTCATGGAAACAATTGCTCGGCGACCTGATCGGCTGAGTTCTGCCGAACATTGGCCCGAATGCGGGAACAAACTACATTTCAATGCGTATTGTTTGGTGATCCCGGCTTCCGGGGTCCACAATGAAGCAGCGAAAGGAAGCCCGATGACCAACTATGTCGCACACCCTGATATGGGTTTGGCTTGGGTCACGGGGGCAAGTTCGGGCATCGGCCGCGCCTTGGCGTTACGGCTGGCGAAGGACGGTTACAACGTCGTTGTCACGGCGCGCGACCACGAGAAACTGGTCAAACTGCAGCACGAATCTCCCGGACCCGGCAAGATCATCGTCCTCGACGGCGACGTGACCGATCCGCGGGATATGGAGCGGGTTTTCTCCGCGATCGAATACGAGCACGGATCGATGGTGCTCGCGGTTCTCAATGCCGGCGTCTACGTTGCCGTTCACGGCGAGGACCTGCACCGCGAAGATTTTGAAAAGACTTTTGCGGTCAATCTGCACGGAACGGTCAATTGCCTGCTACCGGCGGTGCGTCACATGAGGGCGAGGGGGCATGGCCAGATTGCCATCGTCTCGTCCGTCACCGGATATGGCGGCCTGCCGACAAGCGCGGCCTACGGGGCCAGCAAGGCAGCGTTGATCAACATGGCGGAAAGCCTGAAATTCGATCTCGACAAGGTCGGCGTGCGCCTGCAGATCATCAATCCGGGTTTCGTCGAAACGGCAGCGACAGCCAGGAACGCATTCCCGATGCCTGCCCTGGTCAGCGCCGAGGTCGCAGCAGACCGCATTGCCGACGGCCTGAAATCCAGCGGCTTCGAGATCACGTTTCCAAAGCGCTTCACCTTGACGATGAAGCTGCTCAACCTCTTGCCTTACAGTCTCTATTTCTGGCTGATCAACAAGGCTACGGGATGGAAAACGCGCCCGCTGGTGACCGGTGGACATGCCGTCGACATGCTCAAACGGGATCCACAGGCGGTGTGATGGCGGCAGGTTGAGCCGAGCCGCCCTGCTGCGGTCTTATTCATACACGATTTGCCGGACGTCGATATTCCGGGCGCGGAAACCGGCTTCGCAATAGAACAGGTAAAACTCCCATAGCCGCTTGAAGCGGATATCGAAGCCGAGCGGCTCTACCTTGTCCCAGACACTCCAGAAGCGCTGGCGCCATTCTGCGAGCGTGCGAGCGTAATCCAGCCCAAAGCCGAAATCGCCGCTGATCTTCAGGCCCACCTTGCGGCCGAGGTCGATCAGATGTTGCGGGGTGGGCAGCATGCCGCCGGGGAAGACATATTTCTGGATAAAATCCGGATTGGCCCGGTATTCCTGATAGGCTTCAGGCTTGATGGTGATGATCTGAAGCCCAGCCTTGCCGCCCGGCTTCAGGCAGCGTTGCAATTGGGAAAAATAGGCCGGCCAGTATTTTTCGCCGACGGCCTCGAACATCTCGATGGAAACGATCCGGTCATAGAGGCCCGCCTCGTCGCGATAATCCTGGAACTTGATCTCTACCTTATCGGACAGGCCCGCATTCCTCATGCGTTCATTGGCAAAGGCCAGCTGTTCGCGGCTGATGGTCAGGCCTGTCACCTTGCAACCGATCTCACTCGCCGCATATTCGGCGAAACCACCCCAACCGCAGCCGATCTCCAGCACATGATGGCTGGAGGTAATGCCCGCCGCGTCCGCCAGGGCCTTGTATTTGGCGCGCTGGGCAGATTGCAGGTCATTGGCACCCGTCGAATAGAGCGCAGACGAATAGGTCATCGTCGGATCGAGCCACTGCTTGTAGAAGGCATTGCCCAGGTCGTAATGGGCAGAAATGTTCTTCCTGGAACCGGATTTGGTATTAGCGTTCATCCAGTGACGGAATTTTTCGACCAGACGCAGCACGCCGCGTGCGCCATTGGAGAAATTGCGGCCAACATCGGTGTTGACGAGGAAGAGTTCGAGAAACGCACCGACATCCGGGCTGTCCCAGTCACCATCCATATAGCTTTCGGCAACGGCGATGGTGCCACCGGTCAGCGCGCGCTGCGGCAAATTCCAGTTGTGCAATGTCACGGAGGCGACAGGTCCATGGACCTTGCCCTTGACGACCACGGTGCGGCTATCGGGTAAGGTCAATTTCAGACAACCGGCCTGCATGTGCACAAGACCACGCAGAACCATCTGCGCTTTGGCGGGCAATCCTTTGACTATGCGCGAAAGATTTTCAGCGGAAAGACGCTCTCCGTCTTTCGGATCACAATAACCGGTGCCTGCTGTGCTCATGCGACAGATCCTCAGCAATCATTGTTCTTGACGCAAAATAACCTCATTCCGCCGGACCGCCAACCTGGGATTCAGGAGAAAAAACAAGGCTTGTCCTGCGACCCTCCTTCCACGCGCTCGTCAGTTCCGGCGCTTGCGGCCGCGGAATATAGCGGACGCCTTTGCCCCAGAGCTTCAATGCCTCCCAATGAATCCCTGCGACAATCTTGAATGTAAGATGCGGAATGCGGGCAACAAGACGCAAAATCTTGCCTGTTTTCAACGGCACTTGAACACCGGAGAAGGTTGCGGCAAGCAAAGGCCCATCCTTGTCCGTCTCCAGAATGCGCCAGCGGATTTCCTCTCCCGGCGGCAGCATGCGGAATTGGTAGCGCATGGCCATTGGAATGAACGGTGAGACATGAAACAGCTTGTCGCATTGCTGGCGGATACCGGCATCGGACACATCACCGGGACCGATTGGACAGACATAGGTGTGGCGCTCGCCGAATGTGTTGCGGACCTCATAGATCATCGCACTGAGCGCGCCGCCGCTATCATAGGCGTAGTAGACAGCCAGTGGATTGAAGACAAAGCCCAAAATGCGCGGATAGCACACGAGAAGTATGCGTTCTGGCCGCATCGGCAAGCCATTCTTGGCCAGCAGGGCATCGACATAGCCGCGCAGCCGCACCGCGCTGTCGCCCGTATGATCCTCTTCATAAAAGGATAGAAGATTGCGGCGATTGACAGAAAAAACACTGCTCAGCCGATCCGCCTCGTCCAACCGGTCCAGATCGATCATCAGAGAAAACACGCCATAGCTGAAACGGTGGCCGACCGGCTTCATCCGCTGATGCATCACCTTACCGGCATAAAGCACGGCCGCCGCTTGTGGCGGTGCGCCATTCTTCGTCATGTCCGAGCCGGGTGACGCGCGCATCTCTATTCTGCCGCCTCCCTGAGCACCGATGAGACCTGCTGGCGCCAGGGGATGCCCCCGCCAAGTGCCTCTGCAGCTGCAAGCCCGGATGTCAGGCCGTCCTCATGAAAACCATATCCGGTCCATGCACCGGCAAAAAAGGTACCGTTATCGCCCTGAATCGCCTGCAGGGCACGCTGGGCGGCCATGGAGCCTGCGTCGAACTGCGGATGATCATAGGAGAATTCGGCAAACACCGCCCCAGACTTTGGCTCGCGCTCCGGATTCAGCGTCACAAACAAAGGATGCTCCGGGGCGATACCCTGAAGGCGGTTCATCCAATAGCTGACGGCGACGCCCTGCGAGCCGCAGGATTTGACCGACCGCAGGTAATTCCATGACGCCCAGACCTTTGGCCGTTTCGGCATTAACGCCGTGTCGCGGTGCAGGATGACCCGATTGGGATGATAGGGAACGGCCGACAGCAGCGCGTGCTCTGCGGGTGTCGGATCGGAAAGCATCGCCAGCGCCTGATTGCTGTGCGCAGCGATGATCACCTTGTCGAAGGTTTTCGTTGTGCCTTGCACGTCAATGATAGTGACCCTGCCGTCCTCCCGCCGGATCGACGCTACCCCGCAGCCGAGACGGACGCGGTCTCCAAGCGGCCGCAGCAGCTTGCACAGATAATTGCGGCTGCCACCGGTAACCGTGCGCCAGGGGTGTGGCTTGGAATAGATCAGGCGGTGATTATCGAAGAACTGGATGAAATTCTCGGCCGGAAAATCCAGCATCCTGGCTGCCGGTGACGACCATATCGCGGCAGCCATTGGTGCCAGATAATTGTTTGTGAAGCCGGGAGAGAAACCGCGCCAATTGAGATAGTCGCCGATCGACATGGCCTTGAGCAGCCCGGCGCTGCGATCTTCGAGGCAGATGCGATTGAAGCGGAGGATTTCGCGCAGCATCAACAGGAAGGACGGCCGGACGAGATTGCGCTTCTGGGCAAAGACGGTCGCCAGATTGTCGCCGCTCCATTCCAGCCGTCCCTGATCGAGTGACACCGAAAAGCTCATGTCGCTCTTGTGCGTGGTGACATCCAGTTCGGCAAACAGCGCTGTGAGGTTCGGATAGTTGGCCTCGTTATAGACGATGAAACCGGTATCGACCGAGATCGGCGTGCCATCATAATCGATATCGACGGTTGCCGTATGGCCGCCGGGGCGATCATCCTTTTCATAGAGCGTGACATCGTGGACAGGATTAAGTACCCAGGCGGCCGAACTGCCGGAGACGCCTGAGCCTATGACTGCAATCGACAAGCGGTGGCCAGGTACATGATGCGAAGCATGGGAAAACGGGGCGTTCATCCTGCGTCCTTGATCTTGCTATAGGCGGCAAGAGCGCGGTCGCGCGCCTTTGCATGATCCACGAGCGGCTTCGGGTATGTCTCCCCGAGCGTCACCCCGGCGGCATCAAGGATGCTCGGAGGCGCCTCGAATGGCCGGTGAACGAACTTTGCAGGCAGGTCTCGCAGCTCTGGCACGAAGGTTTTGACGTAAACGCCATCAGGATCGAATTTTTCGCCCTGCAGGACAGGATTGAATATCCGGAAGAAAGGCGACGCATCGGCGCCGCTGCCGGCCACCCACTGCCAGCTTGCCGCATTGGAGGCCGGATCCGCATCCACCAGCGTGTCACGGAACCAGGCTTCACCACGGCGCCAGTCGATCAGAAGATCCTTGATCAGGAAGGATGCCGCGATCATGCGGACCCGGTTGTGCATCGTGCCGTGCCGCCAGAGCTGGCGCATGCCCGCATCGACGATCGGATAGCCGGTTTGCCCTTTCGTCCAATGTTTGAACGCATCGCCGGTTCCTGACCATGCGAAAGCATCATATTTCCGGTTGAGATTTTCCCTTGGCAAATCCGGATTGTGGAAGAGCAGGTGATAAGAGAAATCGCGCCAGACCAGTTCCTTGCGAAACGTGACGACATCCTCAGTAGGAGTGTCCCTTAGATTGCGGGTGGCGTGCCAGATGCGGGCAGGGGATATTTCTCCCATGGCCAGATGCGGCGAGAGCCGCGATGTGCCATCAGCGGCCGGCAGATCGCGCCTGACTTTGTAGCCTGACAGACAGTCCTCGACAAATGCCTCCAGCCGCTCGAGCGCCGCTTCTTCACCCGGTGTCCAGACGTCTGAAAACGTCTTTGCCCAATCCGGCGCGGCTGGCAAAAGCGCCCAAGAGGCCAAAGTATCGCTGCCAGGCCATTTGGTTGGAGAAACCAGCGCGTCCGGGCGGTCAAGCGGCTGATCCGGTTCGCCGGATGCCTCAAGCGCCCGCCAGAACGGCGTATAGACCCGATAGGGCGTTCCCGAGCCCGTTTTCAACCGGGTGGGCTCGTGCAGAAGCTGGCCAGCAAAACTCTTGACGGTTGTTCCAGCCGAAGCCAACGTATCTTTCAGCGGGCTATCGACGGCGATGCCATCCGGATCGTACCTGCGATTCCAGTGGACAGTCGATGCACCGGTCTCGGCTATCAGCTCGGACAGAACACTGTCCGGCTTGCCGCTGCGCAGGATCAACCGGCTTCCAAGGCCCTTGAGCGCCTTTTCCAGTCCCGTCAGCGAATGATGCAGCCACCAGGCCTGGGCTGCCCCAAGCGGCCCGGTGCCGAGCCGTGAAGGTTCACGGATATAAACAGGGATGATATCGCGCCCGGTTTGGGCAGCCGCATGCAGCGCATGATTGTCGTCCAGCCGCAGGTCCTTGCGAAACCAGATGATAATGGGTTTTTCGTGGGAAAGGCCGTTGTTTTTCATTTTAATCCGCGCATCACATCTTACGTCAGTGTGTACGCAGATACGGGTATGACAGATCAAAGGTTTCGCGGAGAAAGCTTTTTATTTCATCGTTTTGCGACGGAATGCCGGTGGCGAAATTTCAACCGCCGCTTCTCTTTAGAAAGCGACGGCCGCAGCCATTAGCGGCGAGGGGAATTCAGCTTTTCTGGAAAGCCAGATGCGCACCGAGCCCAATCAGCATGGTGCCGCCAGCGCGCTGCATCAGGCGTTGCGCGGAGCTTGAGCGGCGCAGCTTGGTCATCACGGCACCGGCCAGAAACACGCAAACGATATCCGCAGACGAAAACATCATGTTGACGATCATTCCAAGGATCGCCAGTTGCAGCCACACCGGGAAAGCAGCTGACGCATCCACAAACTGCGGCAGGAAAGCCACGAAGAAGATCGCCGTCTTCGGATTAAGGACTTCGACGGTGACGCTTTCGAAGAAGGCACGCCGGCCGGACTTCGGTTCGATACCGGGCAGGGCGGTATCACCCTCGACCTTGGCCCGAAACAGGGAAATGCCCAGCCAGACAAGATAGGCTGCACCGGCCAATTTGACGATCATGTACAGGGTCGGCACGGCGTGAAACAGGATCGATAGGCCAGCGGCCGCAGCAATGACGTGGACGTAGCCGCCGAGGTGAATGCCAAGCGCCGCCATCAGCCCGGACCAGCGGCCGCGAGCAATAGTCTGGGCGGCTGCATACAGCATGGCCGGGCCGGGAATGTAGGCAAAGACAGCCGTAGTAGCGATGAAAGCAATAAGAATCTCGATCGACGGCATAGTCTGCTCCTCTTCCCGATCATGGTTGTAAGCCTGATCTATACACCATGTTTTTTAAGAAGTCGCGTGGCCGCCGTCCTTCGCTAGCCCCAGGTCAGTGGGTCTAGACGCAGGTAAAAATCGAGCCTTCCCCGGTCGGCAGGTGCGATCGCGTGGAGGTCGAACAAACGATTTTGCGCGGTCTGCGCCTCTTCGGCGGTGCGCCATATTTCACGGGTATTGCCGGTCAGCAGCGCCAAGTCGACATAGCGGTCCGCCATGCCCAACCGTCCGAGATCGATCATTCCCGTGCAGCGAAGCGTTTCCGGGTCGATCATGAAATTGGGCATGCAGGCATCGCCATGGCAAACGACGCGATCAATGTCTTCCTGCGCAAGGCGTTCGGGCAACTCGGCCCGCACTCTGTCGAGCAAGACGTGCGGCGGCGTGTCCTGATCGCGCGGATCGAGAAAATCCGGATTGACGCCGTCGCGTTCAACAACATCAGCCGCCCGGTCGAACATGGTCTGAAGCCCACGGTCAAACGGGCAATCTTTTGCCGGAATAGCGTGGAGATCGCGCACGCGCGCCGCGATCGAAGGCCAGGCCTTGAGAAGGCTCGCTGCTTCGAGCTGGTCCGCAGGAATGCCGCGCACGGCGCTTGTCACGAGACATGCGACGTCGTCCGACACCTGCCAATCGAGAACGGTCGGGGATCCGATCTTGAAGGGGGCAAGCCATGCAGTGCGCCGGCGCTCGTCATCCAGCAGCGCCACGCCGCTGCCGGTCGCCACTTTGGCATAGGCGCTACCATCGGCACGCCGAAACAGCGCATCACCCGATTCGCCGTGATGATAGGCAATCCACTGGCTTCCGAGAGAAAAGCTCTTCAACCGGGCTGCACGGGATCGATAGTCAGTCACGCACCATCCCCCACGACTTGCTTGGCGAAGGCGATTTCACGCCTCCGCCCCAGATAGATATTGCGAGCCGCGATTTCACCATCACCGGACAGAAAATGTCCAAGTTTTTACGCGAAATCTCGCTTGGCGGCGACGGCCGGCGAGGGGCGAGGTGAATGGCCGAGTTCGGCGAGAAATTCCTGAAGCTGCGATTCGACATAAGGCACGACCGGACCATTCGCCTCAAATCCCCACCAAACCAGTGAGCCCTGCCATTGAGCAAGAATCAGCCGTGCGGTCACTTCCGGGCGGTTGGCATTCGTAAAACACGTGCTGAGGGCCCCGACCAGCGTTCGCCCCCAGGCTGCACCCCGCGCTCGCAGTTGGGGATCCCGAAAGTCCTCTCGCAACAAACGCAGGCCGTCGGCATAGACGGCAGAGCTGTCACCATAATTTCCTGACAGACCGGCAAGCAAGGTAACGGCACCTTGCGGTGTCCTAGGGATTGCTTCGCACAGCTGGGCCGTCTCGGCGTCCAGCTGATCCCAGGCATGCAGCAAAGCCTGACGCAGCATCGCTGCCTTGGTCGAAAAACGTTGCACCAGTGTCGAGCCGGACAGGCCGCTTGCCTTGGAGACAGCGGCAAACGTCGCCGTCTCCGGCCCCTCTGCGTGGATCAGCGTCAGCACCAGATCAAGCAGGTGTTCGTCAGACAATGTGCGTGGGCGCGGCATTATTTTCCCCTTGCGTTCACTTTGTTTATGAACGAACGTTCGGTTATTATCAACTCTGTTTGTGGTTCCGATTCCAGTAAGGAGGACATTCACATGGTAAGCGACCTGCAAGGGAAAATCGCACTTGTGGCCGGCGGGACGCGTGGTGCTGGCCGTGGCATCGCCGTGGAACTGGGGGCAGCGGGCGCAACCGTCTACGTGACCGGCCGCACAACACGAACCCGGCAATCGGACTATGGCCGCCCGGAAACGATCGAAGAAACCGCTGAACTTGTGACACAGGCTGGTGGCAAAGGCATTGCCGTGCGGGTGGATCATCTCATCCACGCCGAAGTCGAGACTGTGGTCGCCCGCATCCGCCGCGACGAAAAGCGGCTCGATATCCTTGTCAATGACATCTGGGGCGGCGAGTATTTGACCGAATGGAACAAGCCGGTCTGGGAACACTCGCTTGAAAATGGCCTGAAACTCTTGCGGTTGGCGATCGATACCCATCTGGTCACCGCCCATTACGCATTGCCATTGATGATCGAGAATCCTGGTGGCTTGCTGGTCGAGATGACCGATGGCACGGCGCAATACAATGCCACCCACTACCGGCTCAGCCCGTTCTACGATCTCGCCAAGACCAGTGTCATTCGCATGGCGTGGGCACACGCGCAGGATCTGGCGCCGCATGCAGCGACATCGGTGGCAATCTCTCCAGGCTGGATGCGTTCTGAAATGATGCTCGACATCTTTGGTGTGCGCGAGGAAAACTGGATGGAAGCGATAAAGGCCCAGCCGCATTTCGTGATTTCCGAAACCCCGCGCTTTACCGGCCGCGCCGTTTCAGCCCTGGCTGCGGATCCGGAGCGGGGACGCCTCAACGGGCAATCGACCTCAAGCGGCGATCTCGCCAAGATTTACGGCTTTACCGATCTCGACGGATCGCGGCCGGACTGCTGGCGCTACATGACCGAGGTGCAGGATGCCGGAAAACCGGCGGACGCCAGTGGTTACCGGTAGGACATGAAGGCGGCGCAGGGCGGTATTGCCAGAAACCAAAAAGGCCTTGCTTTTTCAGCAAGGCCTTTGGAAATTGGCTCCCCGGGCCGGATTCGAACCGGCGACCTGTCGATTAACAGTCGAATGCTCTACCGCTGAGCTACCAGGGATAATCTGCGGCGGTGTGTGCTGCAGAAGTGAGGCTGCTAATACAAATGCTTTTCCGATTTGCCAAGCGGTTTTTCAAAAAAAATGCACAATCTTGTCTGATTGTGGACAACTCCCCATGTGAGAGTTGAAAGCGCGCCGTTGATTTGCCGGGGGTAAACCCGCAGGATTGCAGCGTTCGCAGGGCATGGCGGGTGGCCAGACATTTGGCAGGTGGTATTTGATGGCAGAACAGCGGAAAACAAAAAAATTCGGCATCGATGCCCGCACCCACGAACTCGTCATCGGCACGTGGCGCATGCGGCTGCCGCAATCGCGCCTTTTGCGCATTTCCATCGGCGGCGCGCTGATCTTTGGCGGCATTCTCGGTTTTCTCCCGGTTCTCGGTTTCTGGATGATTCCCCTTGGCCTTCTCGTCCTGTCGCACGACCTTGCCTTCGTCCGGCGAAAGCGGCGGCGGCTTTCGGTCTGGTGGGCGCGCAAATGGCCGGCTTCCAGCTAGGAAGCTGGGCGTAAGGCCTTCTCCCGATTCGGCAGAGGCTTGAGCCGGATCCGATCCGCTTATCCGCCTGAGCCTGTCTGTGGCGTCGGGTCCTTGTCCGCAGGTGCCATTTGCGCCGGATCGGCCGGGGTTCCCTGCGTGGCCGGAGCGCCATTGTTCGGGGCAGGCAGCTTTTCCTCAACCTTGGTCGCAGCGTCGTTGTCTGTGCTTTCGCCAAACACTTCCGCACCGGCCCAGGCGAGCATTGCAAGGACCAGGCCGCAGATTAATACCATCAGTACCGGCCGGCCTAAAAAGCCTTGACGGGCCTGCACGCCGCTCAATTCCACGGTTTTCTGCACATCGGCATCGGAAGCGCGCTCATCGGTGTATTTCGCCATCAAAGCCTCCTCGGACGGCATCCGGAGCAGGCCGTCCATCGCATTGTTACGAGATAAACCGAAACGGTACCGGCCGCGCAAAGGTTCCAACAGATAGCTTCCCGCGATAAATGGCAGGCGGAATGCTGAGCGGAAAGGAGCCGCTATGCAGCATGATTTTCTGTTGCGTTGAAAACACTCACGAATTTTAGGGACTTGCGGAACACATATGGAACAGATAGTGTTCGTTCTTGATTTGTTTCTCGATTCTGGAGTGATCGTTCATGCTGACCCGCAAGCAACAGGAACTGCTTCTGTTCATTCACGAAAGAATGAAGGAATCGGGCGTACCGCCATCGTTCGACGAGATGAAGGATGCACTGGATCTTGCGTCGAAATCCGGCATTCATCGGCTGATTACAGCGCTTGAGGAGCGAGGCTTCATCCGGCGTCTGCCCAACCGGGCGAGGGCGCTGGAAGTGATCAAGTTACCAGAAGCCTATACCACGAGCCTCCAGCCCAAGCGCGGCTTTTCACCGAGCGTCATCCAGGGCAGTCTTGGTGCACAACCGGCACCTGCCGCACCCGTCAAGGCCGCCGCAAACAACGATACCGTCTCCATACCGGTCATGGGCAGGATCGCCGCCGGCGTACCGATCTCCGCGATCCAGAACAATACACATGATATTTCCGTGCCGCTCGAGATGGTTGGGACCGGTGAGCACTACGCACTTGAAGTGCGCGGTGATTCGATGATCGAGGCGGGCATTCTCGACGGCGACACGGTCATCATCCGCAATACGAACAGCGCCAGCCCCGGTGAAATCATCGTCGCCCTGGTTGATGACGAGGAAGCGACATTGAAGCGGTTTCGCCGCAAAGGCGCCTCGATCGCCCTGGAAGCCGCCAACCCTGCCTATGAGACGCGGATTTTTGGACCGGACCGGGTCAAGATACAGGGAAAACTCGTCGGGCTGATCCGCCGTTATCATTGATCTGATATCACTTCAGCTATGGCAGCTTAAAGGAGTGGGGAAGATTGCGTGATTTGTAGACATGGCTGCAAACCTGTCACCGTCCGGCGCGACGATAGTTTTGCCCCCTGAAAGATAATGCCTTAGCGACCTCATGAACCGACCGGAGCACTCTAAATCATGAGTAGCGGCGGAAATAAGGGACATGATTTTTCCTTCAATACGCCCGATTAACGGGCTGTAAGCCTATGAATTTTCAATGCGGCTTGCGCATCGGCAAATGTTGCCGTTCCCCTATCGCACCCTATTTTTGGAACCTATTTAGTAGGATTTCGTTGACCTATCGGCTCTATTCGTGGACGGAACCCAGGAGGCCAATGTGAGAACCGTTTTTACAAAAGTTTTGGTCGTGGCATTGATGGCCACAGTCATTTCGACTGTTCAGGCACCAGCATCGTTGGCCCAATCCTTGGACATATACATCGGACGCGACAGTCCCGCAGTTGAATACAGAGACCGGCGATACAATAATGAGTATCGTCCGCGCAGCAATTGCAGTGAACGGCAGGCAATCCGCCGTGCCTATCAGTACGGAATGCGTGATCCCGGCATCCGCTCGATAAACCGGCGCCTTGTTGTCGTTGACGGCATTGGACGCCGTGGCGAATACACTGTCTTGAAACTTGCAAACCGCCAGGGTTGCCCGCGCGTCAATTGAGACGTGGACAGATAATGCGGATCGCTCCAGCCAAGAGCTGAACGATTGGCATCGTTAGGGCGTTAGAAACAGTGCCGTTTCGCTAAGGGCTTTGGCGCTTCATCAATCGAACAGCCGACGGCAGCACTTGCGCACCAATTCACGAATCCGTCGCCCGTCACCTTCGTGAGAATGCGCCCGGCAACAGGGCAGGGACGTGGCGCTTTGACCGGGACGCCGCAATCTCGTTTTCGGCTCCTCGCACACCGGCTTGTTCATCCCCAAAGCTGTGGAAGAAGGGTTCGGAAACGGCATCTCAGAAATGACCAAGAACGTTTTTCAGAAATACCCTCTTGCGATTTGTCTAGGATCATTCTAAACCGCCGCCACAGTTCGACTATTTGAACTGGTGAGGCCTCGTGGCGGAGTGGTGACGCAGAGGACTGCAAATCCTTGCACCCCGGTTCAATTCCGGGCGAGGCCTCCAAACCTTTCTTGCTCCACCAGTAAGACCTTGAAATCAATCGAAAATATAGCGGGTGTGGCAGTCGGTTCCTATTTCACCCCTCCGTCCCGTCCTTGCTTTCGAGCAATTCGTGCCCATCCCATCACAGTTGATCTTCGATACGGCCTGTCTGGCCAGCCGCGCATGGTCTGCGTTGCGCGTGTAGATCTTGGATGTCTTCCCGTCCTTCCAGCCGAACATCGCTTCCAGCATATAGTCGGTGGCTTCGTTGTGCGCCTGATCAGTTGCCAGCCCCTTGCCTGGCTGAACCATGCGGACACTCTGTTTCCAAGTCCCTTCACTGTGAAAGCTTTGTCGAACTCAGTCCGCACATTGGTGAGCCCGGTGACAGGGTGCAACTCCATCACGGCTTCAAGGATCGGGTGAATGGCAATCTCGATATCCACCGGCGTCCGGTTGCGGTTCTTGAATAGCCGCAGCTTGAGAATATCGCCACACCGATGCTGCGGGCCGATAACAGCCAAGTCCGATACGCGAAAGCCGGTCTGCATTAACAGCGACAGCGCCAGTACGGCTTTCGACTTCTGGCCGTGGTGATCGATGAACTTGCCGATCTCGTCGGGCGCGATGGTGTGGTGCCCGTCGCTATAGGCGCGGAATGGTTCAACGAGCCGAGCGATGTTCGGCACCACGGGCTTGCCATCCTTCTTCGTGTCGAAGACACGGCGCATCGTCAGCCACAAAGGGCACCTCTTTCTTGCGATCCCGCAGGACCTCTAAATTTTCCACATCCATTTTTGACACCGGCATGTCGGCAAATAGCCTGCCGTCTTTTTCGCTCAACGGTTCCAGCCACATCGCCTCCATGATATTCCGCCGGCGATCCTGCGTGGACTTGTCGAGCGTGGTGAAAGCGTTGCTGCACATGTATTCCACGCAGAGCCGGAAGCTGTTTGGCTTCACGATGAAGGACAGAGCTTTCGGAATATCGACACGCGCCATCACGGGCTGGGCGGTCTTGCAGGCCTTCCAGTATTCAATGGAAAATTGCTCGCTCTGAATATCATCCGGAAGTCGGCATATCCGCTTTCCATCGATGCGCAGGTAATAGCGCATCGTGCCGTGACGGCTCTTGTTCTTCTCCACATAGCAGATCGATATTGGCCACGTCCGTCATGCAGACGCCCGCCAGTCTTCACCGTCGTCAGCGTCTTCCCCTCGCTTCGCTTCACCGGACGGACGCGTGCATCGTGAAACGGTTCCCACTGATGGTAGGTTACGCCTTCGTGCGCGATCCCCACAGCTTCTATACGCTTTCCGACTGCGACGGAGTTTCGGCTATCCTTGGTGTGGCCGGTTGCCCGCTGCGCATCCTAGCTACAGACATCGAGAACATCCGCGCCGCCGAGGCGGCCGAACTGGAATCAATGGAACGGCGACCGGCCCGCCGGATCGAAAAGGAAAACCAGGCTGGCCCTAAACTCACCCGGAAAGAAGCTCGCGACGTTTTCCCGAAAAACCACCGCGTCGTCGTCAATGGCGGCTTCCTAAAGGGTATGGGCGGATATGTTGTGGACGCCACCGGCCGCAACACCATAAAAGCGATGATTGAGACGCTGAACGGCTTGGTACCCGTATAGCTTGATATTTCTGAATTTTCCGAAGCAGTGTAATATTTCAAGCCATAAGGTGATTTTATGGCTGATCTGTTGCGGTATCACCGGGCCTCTGATCGGTTTTTCACCGCCAATCGCTCAAAAAGAACGCTGCCAATTTTTCAGTTTGTCGGAGTAGAGCAGCCCGGTAGCTTGCCAGCCTCATAAGCTGGATGTCGCAGGTTCAAATCCTGTGTCCGCAACCATATCCGAGGGGAAGCTGACGAGCCCCGCACTAAAGCAAGCTGCTGGATACGCACCCAGCACCGTCAGCCAAGCTGGGGGGGTAGCCCGGCAGATAGCTTGGAGTTTGCAATCCAGTTAGGATTTCTGGTGTAAGCGATACGGCAACATCCCAATTGGAGTTTGCCATGTCTGAGCCCGCCACATCATCGCCCATGATGATTCGCCTGGCGAATGTGATTTGCTGGGGCTTTACTGCTCTCGCCATCCTTTCAGCCGCTATCGGGGCGCTTGGCCTTGTGCTGGGCAACGGCTCAGGGGACTTGGAAAAGGTTGTTGTGTTCTTCGTTATCGCCGCTGCGCTTTATGGAATAGGCCGCGGCGTCAGATATGTGATTGCGGCTAGGTAGGTCATAAGAGGCGGCGGGTTAAATCAGGCGCACATCTCGCCACGGGTTGACGGATACTGCCCGAAACCACCGAGAATGCCGTGACGGGGTAACCGTCGATACCCTCAGTGTCGGTTAAGCGTGCCGGGAAAGTCCTCGTGAGACGGCTGGTCTTCTTCGGGTCCAACTAGGGCAACCATTTATCCCGCTATCCAAGGGTAGCGACTCGTCCAAAAGGACTACCTTTACGGCAACCGTGCATTGTCTGTTCGTAAACCGTTCATGCTTGATTTAGAGATCACGGTTTTCGTTCTGTCAACCGAATGGGAGCGCTGACGCCTCCAGTGCCAGCAAGATTCATTGGGGGGCAGGCTAGTATCCGGAACTACCGCCACCGCTGTTGCCGCCGCCATGGTCGTTGCCACTGTAGGAAGGGCGATTATCGTAGTTTGGCCTAGTCTGACACGCCGAAATCGTCAAAGTCGCAAGCGCAATAGCGATCGCTGTCACCGTATATTTGAGTTTCATGATTTTCTCCTTTAATGGAGCGCAAGGCCAGCCAGTCCGTGTGCCCGCCAGTGATTGTCTTCCTGATGTCGACCAAAGGCAAGCGACGAGGGCGACAGACAGTCGAGCGCACTCAATGAAATCCGGGCGCCGCACCTCTGGCAACCTTAATTGATCATTTACCTTTCGCCGCCGTATTCTGAAACTATCGAGAGCCTCTACCGTTTCCCCTCTTCACATTTGGGGGACGCATGGAAATCGATCGAATTGAATGGCTCCGGGAAGCTCGTCAGCCACATAGCTACCGGCGCATGTACGGTCTCGTCATGATGATACTGGCCAGCTCATCCGTTACCGCCGCAGAAAAGCGGATGGCCCAGTACATAAGCCGATTGCTCAAGGATGTAATGGAGTTGGCGGTTGCCAGTGCGCCGGCCCTATCTAGGGTGCGAATCGGTTTTGCGCATTTAACGGAAATGGTCGTAGAAGCCGCGTGCAGTAACGCCGCCGGTGAGAGGGCGTAGCTCTACACCAAAAGGATTAGCTTTACGGACTAGTTCGACAGCCGTGCATTGTCCGTTCGTAAACCGTTCATGCTTGGTTTAGCGATCACGTATTTTAGCTGCATCAAGAGAACGACCCGCATTCCCATGCCTTTATTGATGGCGGAGTTTTTGCATTTGGGGGGGCGACACCAATTACTTCGTCGGCCTCACGAGCGACACGACGCGGGGCTTGGAAGGAGCATCCAACCACTCGATCCACTTGTCTCGCTCCTCGATCGTGTCGAAGAAACGCCAGCGTTTGAATTCTTCTTCAGTGGATTCCAACATCTCGCCGATTGAGGCCAGTTCCAAAGGCAGCGGCACCTCGTTTCCGTCGAAACGGATGAAGTAGACGCCCTCCGCAGCGAGGCGAATGACCTGGCCTGTGCCATAGCTTCCATCGGAGTCATCAACCGTGAAGTACATGCCGGTCAGAGTGTCGAATACAGTTTTGCTCATAGCTTTCAATGCCAGTCCATAGAAATGCTCGGCCTTCGAAATTCGCTCAAGCACCCGTCAAAGGCAATAGATCAATGTGGGAACTTAACCCCCGCAGTCCTGAAATGGAGAGCCGGGTGTTTAAGTCCGGCTCATTAGTTTCCCTACTTCTGCACGGCCACCGCCAACAACTTCCATCGTATCGGCGCTGGCGGGTTGTGTTGGTGATGATTCTGAGGTGGTAGAGGATTGCCTTTGTTGGCAGCAATCTCGTCCCCGCAGTGAACGCACCCATAAATCGCTGAGTCAGGGGATATCCAACCGGGCGACCGTTCCTCGTGGAAGTTTTGGTGGTCTATCTGCTGAAAGTACTTGGGGTCATTATAAAGCATGCATCTATCCCTTTCTGGTTGCATCAGAATGGAACGATGAACGACCCTGAGTTGCAATAGCGATCCCGGCGAGTGTCAGTATCAGCCAAGATAATCGCCACTTATCCACGTTGTTCACAGTGATAGCGACCAAACACAAATAAACACGTCTATAAGTATCATAGGTTGAATGGTGGGTGAATGAACTCCCAGCGCCCATATCCCCCGGAAACTATGTTTGGCCTCGACGGTTTCAAATCGTTCGCTCCGGCGCCTGACGTCAGCGAGTGGGTAGAGGCGACATTCTTTGACCCGTCGTCACCTGTTGCCAATCCAGAGCACGAGCATCTTGCTATGCCCATATCGGCTACCTCTGGACCGTGGTTGAGAACAACCGCAAGGGCAAGCGGGTGATAGGCCAGTGCGAGACCGGATCACCTCAGGGCGCGATGGGCAAGTGGTCCAAGGCCCGAGCAGAGCAACAGGTCGTCGAGTGGTTCGGCTCCGTTCCGGACTTCATCATCACGCTTGATGCTGAATACTGCCAGGAGTGCGGCGATGCCGAGTTCATGGCGCTGGTCGAGCATGAGCTTTACCACGCCGCCCAGGACGTCGATGCTTTCGGCGCTCCCAAGTTCAACAAGATGACAGGCCAGCCGGTGTTCACGATTAGAGGACACGACGTAGAGCAGTTCGTCGGCGTTGTCCGTCGGTATGGGGCAGATGCCGCTGGCGTTCGTGCTATGGTGGATGCAGCCAACCGGCCGCCCGAGATTGCCCGCGCTCATATCGAGCATTCATGCGGGACATGCCTGCTTCGGGTGGCCTAGGCGAATCCATTGCGCAGTTGGTCGAGCCACGCCTGATAGTCCACGTGGTCGTGGAGAAATTCGCGGTCGCCTCCATACAGGTCGGCACCACTCATCTGCATGAGGGCATCCCAAACCGCTCGGTCGTCAATCCTGACGTCAACGATTGGGTCGTGATCAGCAAGTACCCAACGATTTGCCCAATCAGAAGCTTCGGCAGGGGAACACGCTCCGTTGATCAAGTCCGTCAGCTTCGACAAAACCTCATGCCGTTCCGGCAGCTCGATGATTTCCGATCGGCTCTTCATTGGTACTCCACCGGCGGCCACAAATGGCTTGCCCACCTTGACCGGACTTTGACACAGCTATGGCAAAAGCAAAACTCTCCGATGAGGTCAAGACCTACATCGTGCAGGCGCTGGCGTGCTTTGATAGCCCGTCGATCGTGTCGACAGCAGTCAAGAAGGAGTTTGGCGTCGAGGCCAGCCGTCAGCTGGTCGAAAGCCACGATCCGAATAAGAAAGCGGCTTCCGGTCTGGCGCCTAAGTGGCGAGCCTTGTTCGAAGAGACCCGGAAGACCTTCCTCGAAGACACGGCGTCCATCGCCATCAGCCATCGGGCCGTTCGTCTCCGCGCATTGCAGCGCATGGCAGACAAGGCTGAGAACAGCGGTAACATGGTGCTCGCGTCGTCGCTTCTTAAGCAGGCTGCAGAGGAAGTAGGCGGAAGCTACACGAACCGCCGCGAACTGACAGGGAAGGACGGAAAGGATTTGCCGGTGCCAGTGTCGCCGGTGACGATCTTCCAGTTGCCCGACAATGGCAGGAACTGAGAAGGGCGCGGCAGCCCAGACAATCATCCGGCCGCAACCGGGGCCACAGATGGCCTTTCTGGCGTCAGCGGCCGATATTGCGATCTATGGTGGTTCGGCCGGCGGCGGCAAGACGTGGGCACTACTCATGGAACCGCTGCGCCATGTGGCCAATTCGCAGTTCGGCGCCGTGTTCTTCCGGCGATCCACAGTGCAAGTTCGAAACGAGGGTGGCCTTTGGGATGAGAGCGAGAAGCTCTACCCCGCAATCGGCGCGGCTCCGAAAGAGCATGTGCTGCAGTGGAACTTCCCATCCGGAGCATCGGTCTCGTTCGCTCACCTCGAGCATGACAAGACCGTCCTAAACTGGCAGGGCTCGCAGATCCCGCTCATCTGCTTCGACGAGCTGACGCATTTCAGCGCCAAGCAGTTCTGGTACATGGTTTCGCGTAACCGCTCGATGAGTGGGGTGAAGCCCTACATCAGGGCGACATGCAACCCAGATGCGGACAGCTGGGTCGCCGAGTTCATCGCCTGGTGGATCGATCAGGATACGGGCCTACCAATCCCGTCGCGTGCCGGCGTGCTTCGCTGGTTCGTCCGTATCGGTGACGCCATCATCTGGGGGAGCACCCGGAGGAGCTTGCCCACTACACCGCGCCGAATGAGGACGGCATTGAAGCGCCGATCCCGCCAAAGTCGGTAACGTTCATCCCGGCCAAGCTCAGCGACAACCGCGCGCTTATGGCGGCAGACCCAAGCTACCTTGCCAGCCTCATGGCGCTGCCCACGGTCGAGCGGGAACGACTCCTTGGCGGCAACTGGAAAATTCGGCCCGCTGCTGGCCTGCTGTTCCAGCGCGGATGGTGCCGGGTTGTCGATACGGTGCCAGCTGGTGTCCGGTGGATGCGCGGGTGGGACTTGGCTTCTACGCCGAAAATCGAAGGGAATGATCCGGACGCAACGGCCGGCACGAAGATCGGCAAGTTGCCGGACGGCAGTTATATCGTTGGCCATCACGTCACGGACTTCCTGTCGCCGTCCGGCGTCGAGCGGCTGATAAAGAATACGGCCGACGCCGACGGGATCGAAACGCAGATATCGCTGCCACAGGACCCGGGGCAGGCAGGCAAGTCGCAGGTCACCAACCTGACGAAGATGCTTTCCGGCTTTAATGTACGAGCAACTCCGGAATCAGGAGACAAGATCACGCGGTTCAGCCCGTTCTCCGCTCAGGCGGAAGCGGGGAACGTGGTGATCTTGCGCGCTCCCTGGAACAACGCGTGGTTCGCGGCACTAGAAGTGCTTTCCGGAAGCCAAGCATGACGACGACGCTGACAGCACGAGCCGCGCATTCAACGCGCTGCTGAATGCGAGCACCTACAGGCGGAGCGCCGCTTGTTGAAGTTCGAGGTGCCTGGCATCTTCCGTCTCGGCGGCGTCGAAATCCGCCGCCCGGGTGCCGTTCGCTATCTGGATGGGATCTGATCATGGTCAAACTCGAAAACACCCGGCCGGGCGGCTTTGGCATCCCCGGCGGCCCGGTCATTGCCGGGAAGTCCTCGCTCGATGTTGAGCAGGCCGATTGGGATACCGTGAGGGATCATCCCGTCGTCGTTGCTTGGATCAACGCCGAACATCTCATCGTGACCGGCGTTGAAGACGACGATCCGAAGCTCTCGGAGCGGGACGATCTCAAGAAGCAGGCAGCCGAACTTGGGTTGGAATATCCGAAGAACATCAGCACTGAGAAGCTGAAAGAACTGATCGACGCAAAGCTGGCCTGAAAGAAGAGGGCTCGCTTGAAAGAGAAGGTTGGCGAGCCCTCAAGTCCCGGCAGTACTCAAAACTCATCTGCCGGTAGTTCCATGCCCGAGAACTTTGCCTTTCAATGATTTGTAATTACCTAATATACAGTGCAAGGATGAGACATGGCTGGATATGGCGACAATGCAGGCCTTACCGCCTATGCCGAGGCTGCCGGCTATGTCATTCCCGATGGCACCCAAGAGGCAGACATCACGGCGGCCTGTCAGCGCGGTTCGCTGGTGATCGATCGGTATGAGCGGTTCTTCTCTGGCACGCGCACCGGTGGGTACGAGCAGGAACGGGCATGGGGAAGGACAGGAGCTTCCACCTTTTATGGCGAAGCGATCCCGACCGGTGAAATCCCGGTTGCCATAGTCAACGCCAGCTATGAGGCGGCTTTCCTCGAATTGACCAACCCGGGCAGCCTGTCGCCGGTTGTGACCGGATCCGCAACGGTGAAGCGCGAGAAGATCGGGCAGCTTGAGGTCGAGTATTCGGTATCTTCGTCGACGAACATTGCCGATCTCGTCGCCATGGCAACGCCGGTCGTCACCACCATCGAGGGGCTGCTCTGGCCGTTCCTCATCCCGATCCTGCCGGGGATGCTGGTGGTCTGATGACCGCTTTACGTTGCAGGCACACACTCAAGCCCGGCCTCGGGACGGTTGTCTGAGTTGAGCCCTACCTTAATCAGCAGTTTTTTGTTTTCCTGCTCCAAGCAAACGACAGCCGGAACAAGTATCATCGTAACGCCCGCGATAACAAGCCAACCGATAATGGGTAGAGGGTCATCGGTAACTGTGATTGCCCCAGATGCAGCACCATCCACCTTGTAAAAGCTCTTTGTAATTCTCGTTTGCAAAGTATTGAATTCATAGGAATGGAGCTGGGTGAGCGACGCACCATTTACTGTCAGGCCTTGTTTCGGGACCTCTATTCCTCCTTCAGGGATCCGAGCTTCCACCTCCATGGTGCGCCCTGAACCAACCATATACCCGTGAACGACATAGGTTCCGTCTTGCGCCTTATCGATTTCACTGGAGTAGAGCGACCCCGTGACAATCTGATTATTCGACAAGGTACTTGCTTCAACCGTCGCAAATTGCTCCCCGGCCATAGCAAGCGTGGGCTGGAGAACAAGCACTATAGCAGTGAGTACAGAAGTCGACAGTTTCATCGTTCCCTCCCTGGTTACGGAGAGCATACCACAGTGCAGCCAATCGTTGCTGCTATATTTTAGCCCAACCTAATACTACCGGAGAGGTACGCGATGAAATTCAACTATTCGAAAGCGCGAGACACAGCAGCTCGGCTCATCGAAAAGTTTGGCCTGCAAGGCACCGTGACGCGCATTGTCCCACCAGACCAGGTGAACGGCGGCGATCCGTTGGAAACAGCGTATCCGGCCACGCTGGTGCCGATGGCATACGAAGCCAGAAACATCGACGGGACACTGATCAAGACCGGCGACGTGCAAATCTACATCTCAGCGGTTGGGCTAGCGATCACGCCCCAGGTTGACGACATCGCGACGGTCGGGGGCAAAGGTTACCAGATCGTGAACATCGATCCCTACAATTTCGACGGCGTGACCAACGTCGTCTTCGTTGCTCAGGGTCGAATATAATTTCCAGCAAACACTCGCGTAATGCGGGAAATTGCGTATCTATTGGTCCATCCATCAAATTTGGTGCGGGGGCGCAATGGAAAACAATGGTGCAGATGACAAGGGCCTGACTGCAAAGGCCAGCGTAAAGGAACGTATTAAGGCCACATGGAACGGCACTGCGAATGTTTGCGGTGTTTTAGCATTGATAATTTCCGTTTCCTGGACGTTTCCAAGTGAACTATGGCGTGCATATTTCAGCAGTCAGTTAGAAATGGAAGAGGGCCTAAAAGTTGCCATAGGCGAAATGACACGTGTTTATAAGGAGTTCGCGCAGTCTCAATCGTCCATTGGCGGCCAATCGGGCATCATGATGACGACAATCAGCCAGGTACAAATTAGTTATCAGCTCGATAAGATTGGCCGATATCCTGACTATGTGCTTAATGGGTCTAGTTATCTTGAGAATTTAACATTGGCTCAAATGGCTACTGTGATTGGTAAATTTGACGATGGTCAGAGATTTTATAAGTCAGCTCTTGTCGCTGCGGACAGAGAGAACCTTGAGCCTCAAGAGGTTTACATCGGATTAGCCGCTAATACATTGGGGCGGGATGGAATTACTGGAATTTTGAAAGCTCGTGAGCATTACAGGAATGCTCTTACCGTGGCATGGAAGAGATATAATACGGGTCGCGCGGATTATGCATTGGCTCCGCTCGGAGTACTGCTAGAAATTTCATTGGCTGAACTTAAGTACGGATCTTGGGATTGCGGCAACACCGTTTCAGGATTTGTCGAGCAGCAACTATCTCGTCCGGAAATGCTTGCCGTACCTGCCCTCCAAAACTATCTCGCTGTGTATCGTGCTACAAAGGCAGCCACCGTAAAAACAAGTGGGCGGCCCGAGATTGTGTGCAATTACCTGCTTCCAGCGTAGTTGGAATACCGAAGTTGAAACCTACAAACGGCTCGCTTCGGCGGGCTTTTTTTTCATGACAGGTAGGGAATTATGACCTTTGACAAGCTTCTTGCCCAGTATGAGCCAAAGGTTGCCGCAGCGTTTCGCGAAGCCATCGAGACGACCAAATCCTCCATCGTGCTCAAGGCGATCGCAGACCGATTGGAGCGCGGCGATATTGCCAGCACGGTGGCTGCCCTACAGTTTGAGCCAGAGGCTTTCGCGGCGTTGGAACTGTCCCTTCGAGAAGCGTTCAACGCCGGCGGCATCAACATGGCGCAGAGCCTGCCTTTCTTGATCTCACCGGACGGAATGCGGGTACTCTTCCAGTTCGGAGTGCGAAACTCAGAAGCCGAGCGACTTATCCGCGAGCAATCGGCTACTCTGGTCTCCAATATTACTGATGATCAACGGGAGGCCCTTCGCATGGGCTTCGAGGCGGGGCTGTCCAAGGGCCAGAACCCAACGAAAACGGCATTGGACGTTGTCGGCACGCTCAACCGGATCACCGGTAGACGGGAAGGCGGCTATATCGGCCTTACGAGCCGACAGGTGGAATTCATCGCCAGAGCAAAGGAAAACCTCTTGTCCGGCGATCCGGTGGCCATGAGCAAGTACGTTGACCTTAAAGCGGTTCGACCGAACTGTGGCCAGAGCCATTCGTGAGGGGAAGCCTGTCGACGCGGAAATTGCGCGCAAGATCGTCATGCGCCTGTCCGACAAAAACCTGTTGCTCCGCGGCGAGATGATCAGGCTTGAGGAAACGCGCACCGCCCTATTTTCCGTGCGCGACAACGCGATCCGACAACAGATCGAGGCGGGGAAGATCACCGCTCAAGATGTGACAAAGAAGTGGAAGCATTCGGGCTCTGAACACCCACGTATGCAGCATGTTCAGATGGCCACACAGAATGCCGTACCGCTCGACATCCCATTCGTAGCACCAGACGGAACGATGCTGATGTATCCTCACGATCCGAAGGCGCCGGCAAGGCACAAGATCGGCTGCAAGTGCCGGGTTGGAATACGACATCGACTATATTGCGGCTGGCCTGCGCCGTTATCGGGCACGAGCTGCCTAATGGCTGCGCTGTCATTTGCAGCCGCCGTTGCCAACTTCGCGGGAAAGTTACCGGAAGCCATCGAGGCCGTGCGGAACCAGAACGCCGCCGATGTGGGTGAAGGAAATGCAGCCCCTCGACATCGAAGGTGGACGGATGCCGTTCGCGGCAGGTTTTTTGCAGCAATCGCTGATGGCCTCGACGGCAACAATGCCGAGCATCCATTCTGGTGCCAAGCCGGTCGAGGGCCGAACCTATAAGTTCGATTTCGGGATCATCGAGGCGGTCATTGCGGGTGCCTCGTTAGAAGACGACCTGTATTTCGGCTACACGGCCGCTTACGCAGGCCATCAAGAGTACGGGGCGAAGCCTATGCTCATCCCAACCTGAGTGATGGCCAGCTGTTCCTTCAGAAACTTGATATCTGCCAGCAAGGCTCCGGTGGCACGCACGTCACCATGGTGGAAGGCGAGGGCGGCGGCAATATCGTCAACTTGGCCAGGATATTGGATATCGTGCGCTGCGGCGCTGATGGTAGGCATAGCTTTCCCTCTTCCACAGTGCCCGAGCAATGGATCAAACGTGCATGGATTTTCAGATCGGCGTTCCGCATCCGACGCAAGAGTTCTCATTATGTTCTCAACATAAAGAGAGTCAACCCCATCCGAAAAGTTGTACGGTTTGCATGGCTAGGGAAACCAGAATCGCAGCTAGGGCGGCGATCATAAGGATGATGACAGCGCAAGGCCTACATAGTCCGTCATGTCTCTCTCACCACTCCCGCGATTGCTGGGTTCGTAGGCGCCGGTTCAAACGAGAACAAACCATTGCGTGTCGCAACGAAAAACGTTGCAACCTGTTCGCCCTTGCGTAGATACTAGATGCTAATATCCAGAAGGAGGGGGAGCCATGCGTACATTTACAGTCCTTGTAACCGCAGTATCAGTCGTTCTGCTTGCTTCACCAACATTCGCATCGCAAGACTGTCAATACAAAAAACTGCATCCAACACCAGCTTCCGACGGGACGATAATTTCTAAACTACTGAAGCCTTTGCCCATCGATACTCGATGGGATGATCTGCCGAAGCAAACGCAATCTCAACTTTCAGTACTTGCTGAAACCCGACTATCGCACTTTAGTTCCGAATGGGACGCAAGTGCCTTGGCCTCGAAAGAAAAAAACCTGCTGCGATGCCCTACGGCTGCGATGAACTTGAACATCAATCGCTTTCTGGCCAGATTCACCTCCGCGGCGGGTGCTTCAAACCCGCTCTCAACGATAAAAAATCAGGACCTCGGGCAAGCTTTGAAAAAAGCATACCTCGCAGAGTATGCCGCGAAGCGAGCGACACTACGATACCCCCGCGGCGCAGTTGAGAACCTTGACTGGGACGGTACGTCACCTTTTGGCTCAATTAGACTTCCCGAGAGAAAGTCCTACGCGGACATTAAAGATTATTCCCTCAAAGTTGCAGATGAATTGCGAGGCTTGGCAAATGACGATCTCAGTCCCACTGAGATTCATTTCAGAGAAGAAGCTCTTTACAAAATGCGCGCCTATTCAGCAGGCGCATTTACTGGGGATAGCTGGGGAGGGGCTGACAATGACAGCGCCTGCCAATTGATGATCCGGAACTATGATATTCTCGGAGGGTATCAGCTAGAGCAAAAGCGTCCAGAGATATACCAGAATGATGATGAGGTATTACTAGATGCGAACGCAATATTTCTAAACAACATGCCGCTCAAATGGCAAGATGTCGGTACATGGAACTCAGCAAAAAAATATTGCAATGTGACGAACCCTTCATTTGTTGCAAAGTTGGTGGGAGACCCTGCAGTCAACGACACCGCTAAAGCTATGATATTATTTAAAAATTGGTGGATAGAACGAATAGAGGCATCACCGGACTCAAAAAAGAAATGCACAATTTATACAGAGGGTGATCGCGAGCTGGTTTGGACAGCATTTTCGGCCGATCAGCAATTTAACAATGATCAAAGCTCGTCATTGGAATCTTATAATGAGAAAGTTGGCGAATACATCGCGGATCGAACCCTTCAGTTTCGCGACTCCGCCTCCACCGCCCTGGATCTCGTCTTTCCCGATCCTGCAGATTTCAGCTTGCAAGATCGGCAGACAATAAAGGAGGCGCTGCGGCAATCGTCAGCTTTCGGTGCCTACAAGGATATAATCCCAGCGATGCTCGAAGTTATTGACG
This sequence comes from Rhizobium sp. LjRoot98, assembly GCF_964252935.1. Classification (NCBI taxonomy): domain Bacteria; kingdom Pseudomonadati; phylum Pseudomonadota; class Alphaproteobacteria; order Hyphomicrobiales; family Rhizobiaceae; genus Rhizobium; species Rhizobium sp. LjRoot98. Next base: position 4,385 of record NZ_CAXUPW020000017.1, on the reverse strand, counting down.
CAAACTCCGGTAAATCATTGCGGGATAAATGGGATGCTGCGTGGAGGGAGGATGTCGTTGAGATCGGGGGCTATCAACCCGACGAGCAAATTCGCAAAGAAGATATCGATAAAATAAACGACATGTTCGAAAAGACAAAGGATTGGGTGGCCAAAAACTATAACTATTATCCTAATAATCCAAAAAATTTTTACCATGGAATAAGTATTAAAGTTACAACTTCGTCCAACTCTACCACAACATACCCTGGAAATATCAATATAGGTATTGGTACTTCACGCACACTATATGAACACTACAGCACTATACTTCACGAACTTCGTCACGCGATGGAGTTTGCAAGGGCAGCAAGTGGCCAAATATTAACGGTCTATGGAGCTGACACAGGACCGGCATTTGAAGGTTCAGGTATCGCAACCGAAATTATCAATCTACCTATTCTAGCCAACGATGTTTTTTCGACGCCGAGGTCAATTGCCCTCAATCGCCTGGCTTATGCCATGCATGATGCGCGGCTTGCAGCAACGTCAGAGGCAACAGCAGCCCGTTACTTCCGGAGCGGGTGCTCAGAAGCTTCAAGCCCCAACAGCATCGATTATGTTGTAAAGCTCGTTGAAAAATACGGCCTATATAACGAATTTGCTTCCAACGCGGCGGTTAGAGTTCATGTAAACGCGCAGTATCTTCAATATCTGTGGTCTGGGCTCGATATGTTAGGCGGTGTGGACGGATTGCCGCATGTTTAATTTCTGCGATTCCCAAATCAGTATTTGAATGATTCATGGGTTGCCGGTTTCAGAGGAGATCGGCGATGCTGACGAAGATGACAGAAGCGGACTGGGCGGTCGCACTTGAGGTTTTCCGCGCCTCGCTTCCGCGGCGGGGCGACAAGGGTCGAGATGACCGGCTGTTTTTGGAGGCCCTGCATTATTTCTCCGTCAACAATATCACCTGGCGGGGTCTGCCGGAGCGCTATGGACATTGGAACAGTGTCTGGAAGCGCTTTTCCCGATTGAGCAAGTCAGGCGTATTTGAGATTTTCTTCGAGCACCTTGCCAGTCTGAGCACGTCGGCCGATCTGGTTCAGATGTTCGATAGCACCGTAGTGCGCGCGCATGTTTCGGCAGCAGGCGCAAAAGGGGGCAATATGGCCAAGCGCTTGGCCGCTCGCGAGGCGGCTTCTCGACCAAAATCCACCTGAAGACCGATTTCGACGGATATCCCATCGCCTTCGATCTAACCGGGGGCGAAAAAGGTGACGCTCCGCACTTTCCAATCCTGCTTGGCCTTGGCCCTGATGTAGATCCCCGCGCCGCCATGGGCGACAAGGGCTATGAGAGCAAGGCTAACCGGCAGGCCGCAAGAAGGCGGGGTGCGGTTCCCGTCATTCCTTATCGTTCAACGGCAAAATCAAAGCCGACGTTCTTTCCCAAAGCGCTCTACAAAGGTCGCGCCCGCATCGAGCAAGCAGTCGGAAAACTCAAACGCTTCAAGCGCATCGCGCTACGATGCGAGAAGACCAAACAAAATTTCGCCTCCATCGTCGCAATCGCCGCAGGCTTCATCTTGATCAAATCCGTCCACACTGCCTAGGGAAGCTGGAGACGCTGGAAACGAAGTTGGGGTTACAAAACGGTAGGCGGCTTGACCCCTTTATTCTTTTCGCATGCGGCTTAAACACGCCGGAGCCTTCGACCGATTACGAGAAAAAACTAAAAGCCTGCTTAAAACTGTAGCGGCTTGCCGCTGCACCCGTCGCTTCGGCGCCCAGGTCAACATATCAACGGGGAGATGAGACCAGAGATAATCGGGCCAGATGCCCAGCCAGGCAAGGAATTAAGCAAAGCCTAAACATACTCTTGGGTGTGGCTGGGTGTGGCAGTCGCTTTTGATTATCAAAGGAAATTATTTCTGCCAAGTGTGGCAATATCCGCCGGCAAGATATTGAAATTGCTGATTTGCTCGACCCCGGGCGAGGCCTCCAAATCTCCCACAGATTTGAAATTATATCAGGAAGAACGCAGCCTTTTCTTTGGTTCCCAAAGGATCGCGCGGCGTCGGAATAGCGATCCGCCTAGAGTTAGAACAAACATACCCGCCGCTCTTTAGCGACAAGGCACACGTCAATTGACAATAGACGGCTGGAAGCCTATCCGCTCTCCATGGCAGCCTATCGTGGGGTAGGGCAGCAATTTGCTTTAATGATAATAGAAGCAGGCACAATCGGCCTTGCTGTCATCTGGCGTATTCCAGACGCGCACCGCAAGTTTCTTGGCTACACCGGTCTCGTCCAGCCGTAGCCCCAGCAGCGACACGGCGGCCAGTTTCGGACTGACCGCATCGATTTCAATAGTCGACCCGACCTGATGGACGCCCTGCTTAGGGGTCCAGGTGAAAAACTGCACGCTGTAATGCATTGCATTCTCCTCCACCGCGCTTTTCAGCACTTGAGTTCAACGGGTGAGCAGACGCTGCAAGACGCTGGCCACGGGGCAGTCCACTGCGGGATGCGTACTCAATGTGTAGAAACAGGATAGCATATTTCGGCAAGCGGTGAAACATTGCCACATTCATTTAAGTCGAACGATGAGTGACCATCATCCATTCGGACTAGGATTCGCGCTGTCCGAGCCGAATTATAACCATCATATGCGCATCGTTATAGCTCATTTCGGTTGCCCGCAGACCGGGCAGGGTTCGGGATTGGTGGTCATGATCAAATCTTCAAACAGGCCGGTTTGAATGCTCCTGGACGGTCGGCAAAATATGATCCACCGACTTCAAAGAAGTTGCAAACCTTGCCTCATTGATCCGATCATCGCGGCAACGACCGGACAGGGCCGTTGTCGCGGGCTCCAAGGTGCAGGTGGGATCGACAGTCGGCATGGGCGTCGCACAGATCGGATCAACAGCCGAATTGAGTACCGGTATACCGATTTTGGTGACGCCAGATATGCAACACTCGGATTTGGCAGTTTTTTTTCGAAAGCCGACCGAGCTAAAAACCCAGGACATCAAGGTTGGACTGAGTTTTAACCTCTAGCTGGCACAATTGAGAGGTTGTCTTCGATCCATCACATCCGGGCTGTCCTTCATCAAGGGACGTTTTCCCGAACCTTACCCTTCGCCGGATGGCGCAAACAGACCCGGCGTCAGTCTTCAGGGGCATATGCCGCCGATCGCGCACGAGTTTCGCGCGCCTTTGTTTGGCTTGCCGACCGAATCCGAATTGGAAAATCCCGCTGTTGGCCGTGCAGCTTGTTCCGGCGGCGAGACGAGCAGGAACAGGCTCCAAAGAGCGAAGCCACTCAGAACAGCGCATATCGCAATGTAGGCGTAGAAAATCCGCACGGTGCTGCCAGTTGTTTCCCTCGGTTTGGCTTTTTCAGCCGAGGACAATCTTCAGTATCAGCAAGAGCTTGGGCGGGGCATGGCGCTACGAGATATGCCAAACTGCCATGCCCCTATGGCGTTCAAGGCCAACGCCGTTTTGTACCCCCGGGCGTTTGAAGAGACAATTCCGACATAAGGAGCTTGGCGTACAGCCTTTGGATAAGGATTGGCGGAGAACATTTGCGGCACGGCGCAATGTCATCACTGCGCCGTGCCGCAATCACGGCGCCTTTCATGTTTTAGGCAATGGTGAATGGACATTTAAATAAGGTCAGGCTAATTTATGAATGCTGTTACCTTGGCCGAAACCGGAACGGCGTTGATTGCGGAAGTGTTTTCCACTTTATGTATTAAGCGACTTTTCAACGACCTATATTGCGAGGCGATTTAGAACCCGTCACCGGATCCGGTGACGGGTTCGTTCTGTTGCATGGCAAAAACAAAATCTCTCAAAGGGTAAAGTTGCACACCGCTTCTCCGAGCCAGCAAAGCGAAGATGCAAGAGCTTGCCAGTCGCATCATCGATGAACACCAGCAATGAACAGGGGTCACCGCGATCCTCAAACCAACGATGCTCGTCACCGATCTGCACCAGTTCGCCATAGGCCTCGCGCCGCAATCGTGGCTGATGGAACGTCCGTCGCTGCTTGCACGACAGCCACAGGTCGGCCTGCGTCATCCATTGCCGCAAGGTCTCGCGCGACACCGTTAGCCCATCGCGCTCGGCAAGCTTCTCGGCCACCAAGGTTGGACCAAAGTCCGCATAGCGCTCTCGAATGAGAGCCACAGCATAATCGCGAACCCCATCGCCGATCCGGCTGTTTGACGGCCGGCCGATCGTCTTGTGCCGGATCGACGCCGCACAGGTCTTCCTGATCCGCTGCAGATCACGCTCACTCATCGCAATCAATCCCATCCGCAATCGCCCAGGTCATCAAAACCCCGGGGAGTGTGACATTCTTACTTTGCGGGATCAGGACACTTTAACTTTG
>NZ_CAXUPW020000016.1:0-63695 GCF_964252935.1 Rhizobium sp. LjRoot98 | reverse complement strand
ACGAGGGCGTTGAATTGCGAGCGCACGCCGCTGTCGAGCGTCGGCAGGATGACGGGGTGCTCGCTGAGCAGGTCTGCGAGCTTCGCGCCGCGTTTGCCCGTAAGACGACGGCCGGCCGATGACAATGACCCGCTGCTGATAGACGTGCTGGGCGATGAAGGGCGTGACTGAATCGGCCATCGGCGCCTGGTTCAGAAGGACGATGTCGAGGTTTAATGCCTCCAGCGCCCCGAGCAGTTCACTGGTACTGCCCCAGCGCAGGATCATGTCGACATCCGCCCGCCCGAGTATGGGCCGCAGGAATTCCATCTGAAAGTTGCGCGAGAGGGTTGCCGGCGCGCCGATGCGGATGGCGCGGCGCGCCAAGTCCGCGCGCTCTTCGATAACGGTTGGCTCAGTCTCTTTGCGCTCGATGAGCAGGGCCAGATGACATGGCGCTATGAGGGCAGATTGACATGGCACAGAACCCGACAGTTCGCATCACCTGGAGAGCGTGCATAAACAGATGCTGGGGCCAACGCATACCTTTAAAATTATGAACGTGCGCCCATTCGGGCACGGCCCCGTCGCCCGATGTGCCTATCAACCGCACAGCGCGCCGAGGTCGACGGGCTGTGCGGTTGGGTCCTCGTTTGCGGCCGACTAGCTAGCGGCGTCTTCAGCCGCCAAGTGAACGACGCATGTGGGAGCAAAAGCAAGTCGAGGATGCTTCTTTGGCGCAAGAGCAACCAAGCATCACTTCAAGGTACGGTTTCGTACCCGCTCTTGGCTGGAACTATAGGGATCTCTGACGGTTCGCAGCCTTGTGAAACTCAGGAGATTGCTAAGCAAAGAAGAGATTTGATACTCGGCATGACAGCGGCAGGCCTGCTTCCGATGGCTGGTTCGGCGTTTGCGCAGAACGGGCGCATGGAGAAAGACACGCTGAGGGCGTTGAAGCGCCATTGAGCTGCGCTGTCGCAAACCGGTCATTGCAATGCAAAACGCCGGCCACAGGCTTGCCTTCCGAGGGAAAGGTGCCTCTATCCGTGGTTACCGATCCGAATAATCAAGCAGTTTCTTGTGGCGCTCGAACTGTGCGGCAACGTACGCCTTGTCGACCTCAGCGCCGCTCACAGAATTCAAAATGGAGCGCGGCTTTGCCGTCAGCACCAAGTCTCTTCTAAACCTCGTCGTCTGAAGCGGTTTCAGCGAGCCTTCCACTTTGCTGCCGATTCCGATGAAGCCGCCCCTTTGTTCCGAGATGATTGCGCGCCCGGATTCCGGGATGATCTCGCCCCCTTGAGGCTGGGGTCCTGCTGGCAATAAATGTTGTCAGTTCATTCGTGTAACGAGTCAAGATTTCCGGCGCTGATTTCGCCGCAAGCTTTCGCCGGATAGGTCGACGCGATGGGCATTGTGAACGAGGCGGTCGAGGATGGCATCGGCATAGGTCGGATTGCCGATGACCTCATGCCAGGCTGATACCGGAAGCTGACTGGTAATGATTGTCGAGCGGCGGCCGTAACGATCCTCAAGGATCTCCAGAAGGTCGTGGCGTGCTTGCTCATTGAGCGGTCCCAGGCCCCAGTCGTCGAGGATCAAGAGCTGGACGTGTCCAAGGGTGCATTGCAGTCTGGCATAGCGACCATCGCCGTGGGCAAGGGCGAGATTAGCAAACAGTCGCGGCGCGCTGATAAAGTACGGAACGATCGTCGCGGCAGGCCTTGTGCCCGAGTGCACAGGCTAACCAGCTTTTGCCGACGCCGGATGGCCCGCAAATCGCGAGGTTGTCATGGGCATCGATCCAGTCGCCGCCGATCAGCTTCATGAACAGTGCCCGATCGAGGCCGCGTTCGCTGCGGTAATCGACATCCTCAGGAACAGCATGATGGCGAAGCTTGGCAAACCGCAGGCGTGCGGCAAGCTTGCGATCGTGGCGTGAACTCCATTCTCGCTCCAACAGAAGCCCGAGCCATTCGGCATGGGAGAGTTGTTCGCTCTCGCCGTTGCTGATCAGTTCGTTGAACGCTTTGGCCATGCCGGTCAGGCCCAAAAGACGCGGTGGCGTAGTCGACCCAGCAGCCAGCGCTCGACAATGCGAACCGCGGCTTCGACCTTTGCCTTGTCCCGCGGCCGGCGCGGGCGCGTCGGAAGAACAGCGCTTCGGTAATGCGCCGCCATCCCGGCATAGGTGCGATTGACCTGCGGATCAAAATGGCAGGCCTTGATCACCGCCACCTTGGCGTTGTCGGGAACCAGCAGCGCCGGTGCGCCACCGAACCCCTCCAGCGCAAGCAGGTGGCATTCGATCCAATCAGGAAGCGTCTCGCTCCAGCGAGCATGTGCAAACGACAAGCTCGATGCCCCCAAGACCGCAACAAACAGATGGGCTTGCCGCGTCTTGCCGGACAATCTGTCGATGACCACCGTGACCGTGTCGCCGGCATAATCGACGAACAGCTTTTCGCCAGCCGCATGGTCCTGGCGCATCGTCACCGGCAGCTTCAGGGCCCAAGCGCGATACAAATCGCAGTAGCGGCTGTAGCGATAGCCATCGGGATGAAGGCCGATATATTCGTCCCAGAGGATCTGCAGCGTCACATGCTTGCGTTTCAGCTCGCGATGAACATGCGCCCAATCCGGCTCAACGCTGCGACGGTGACCGGTCTTCGTGCCGGCAGCCCTATAGAGAGCCGCCTCCAGCACCGCATCGCTGACATCGTCGCCCAACGGCCAGGAAAGGCCGGCAACCTCCACACGGCGGAGCGTCTCGCGCACCGTCGACGGCGCCGGACCAACGCGCCGCAATCGACTTGTGGCCTAGCCCTTGCTCAAATCTGTATCTCAGTATCTCGCGGACACGCCGCATCTTTAGTCTCTCCGCTGGCATCCCGTTCCTTCCTTTCAGGACACTGAAAGGACGAACGTCTCACCAGCAGGACACCCCGACAAACACCCCAAATCAGGGGGCGGCATCATCTCGGAACAAGGGGGCGGTTAATTCTCGGAATTGGGGGGCGGCATCATTTCGGAATGCGGGGGCGGATTGCCTCGGAATCTGCAACTTTGCCACCCGGCAGGGGGATCGCGACGTGGTACTGTCGCTACAGCGACCGGGCACCACCGGATTGCCTTGATAATGACGGATCGCGATCCAAATCCGGTCGAATGGTATCGACAACGTTCATCGTGAGACTGACCAGTCGCTAGAAGTCGGTGTCCGGTCAATCGGGTGACAGACTCGCCCGAAATACAATATGCTATTCACAGTTACGGTAGGATGGGCGGGAACATTCGACTGCGATCGCTGTTTGAGAGCGGCATCGAAGAGTCGATTTGTTGCAATACAGACAGGTCGCATTCCAAGCGCGCGTTAAACTACGGGACGTAGCTCGCACAGACTAACCTGTAGCACCACCAAGAGTTTGCCGGCAAGCTGTCGGCCTCGATGCCCTAGAGGACGGAGGCTTTATGAACCAAGGAACGCCCCGAGGACTGATATTTGTGTACACGGGCATGATCATTGCCATCGGCCTTCTTATTATCGGAGGCGCGCTTACCTGGAACAAACTCGACGGGAGAACGCAGAGCGGCTCAAAACCAGTAATAAACTCACAGGATCAGCAGTGACCAAATACAAAAATACGACGGGTGCACAGGTTCGAGGACAGATCCAGTCTGGGGAGACGGGAGATATCCGTCCAGGATTTGATCCAGCCGCTGCACCAATCGAAACGGACGCAGAAGCGGCCGGCCAACCGATAACTCCGGAGCAGGCGCGCATCGCTGTAGCCGACCGTCGGCATCTCAAGCCAGATGTTCAGGAAAATTTTGATGGCGCTATGCGTAAGCCGAACGGAGTGAAAAAACTACCTGACATTGCTTTGCATCCTGTCGCTATCGTTTTGGGGCTTATCATCGCCCTAGGCGCGGGGTTGGTGATTTTTGGTCTGATTGGCACCTAACTTCCGACAGACCAAGGCAGTTACGGCTACGTAATAGCGTGATTCTCGCGACGCGTTGCCTGATGTCGTCACCTGTCATTTCAACCCTGATATACCGTCGCCGACATCAGTGAACACCGCTCATGTCGCATCAACTGCTGAGAAACTCCAATAACGACCGCACTTGAGTTACCCGGTTTTTTACCGTGCTACGATCATTTTGCCAATCTGCGCCAAAAAAACGCGGGCGCCTTGGGAGGTTGACGCCCGCGAATATCTCACTGAGCATGAGGGGAAAGGAACTCAATGAGGCGCTTCGAACTGCGAGTGGCGCGGGAAGTTCCCCCCGACCGGAAAAAACATGATCGAACGTAGAGCCTCACGCACGACGCAGGACCCTTGGTGCCCGGAGCGGACCTTCAGGCTCGCCAGATACTGCCCAACCAAAAGATCAGTCGTCTGGGACCTGTTCCGTCCTGACGAGCTTCAGAGACCTGGTAGAACAACGTACGTCTCTTCCTTTCTTTGCCCGCGATCGTCGACAAAGTTATGGACCGTACTTCCAATCGGCGCTTTCTGAAGGCCCGCCCTAGGCACCCCCCGTAAGTTATGCTCCCTGGACGGGTTCGATGGTAGTTTCGGCGCACCCCGCTACGATAAGAGCTGTAATGGTTGGGATAACGGCTTTCATTTGGACCTCACGTGACTGAACCCGCCCCAAACCGCCCATCGCTGCAACGGTTCCGGGGGGCGCGTAATTTTCGACGGGCCGGTAACATCAGGTCCTAATAGAATTCCGGCCATTCTGTTAAACGATGCGATGCGCCAGCTGCATGGCCGCAGTCTGGCCTACGAAAGGCCGCTCACTCCCTGAGCGCAGGCTCGCGAAGTAAAAGATTTGAGGCCTCTGTGATTAAGCGTTGAACTTTGACCGTATCGCGTGAGGAAGAATGACCTGCCTAAACAGCCGCCGGTTACCCGACATCGCTGGCCTGGCCTACGTCCAACTCAAATAAAAGGAACGGACGCTTTAATATGCGTGGTTCCAAGGAGTTCCGGCAGCGTTGTTGGGCCTGCCATACAACTTGTGAGGGAGGCGCTAAGGCGGGCGAAACGCTTGGTCCGACGGAACATGTGGTTTTATAGTTGTATAATAGACGTTACGCACAAAGTATGTCTTTCAAACACTTAAGCCATCTGACAAACTGTCGCCGGTTCTGATCCATTCAAGAGCAGGCAAAAGGCCGCTTGGAAATGGCGTCGTTCTGAGTTGTGATCTGTGTTCAACTGTGGATTTGCGACATGAACTCGACCATGCACCGGACAACCAAGCCATCCCTTTGGCGCGTGTACCAGTTGATCCGATAAAGATCAGCCTAAATAGGGCGGGGTCGTCAAAGACGACCTGTGTGGGAGGTGATGCGGGCCAGGATCTTTTTCAGGCTGGGCCTGCCGTAATAATAGAGCGCCGACGTCCGCTCGTATGCGCGCTCGTAAAGTCTGAACGTCTCTGGGTCGGAAAGGCTGAAAGCGGGATTGCTGCCTATGTTCTGATCGTCAGCCTTCGGGAAACGTCGGTCCTTGTGCGCGAGATAGGCTGCCGTACCGATGAAGTCTTGCACTTCCGGCTGGTCCAGTAGGCAGTAGACGTCGTAATAATGCCGAAGGAAATTGGCGGGGAACTGGCCGGATTCCTGCTGCTTGCGATATTTAGTGGAGATGGTCTGGAGCTTCTCGACCAGCGTGTAGCCGGGCTCGTAGCAGGGAACGGCAAGTGCGCGATTATCGATCAGCTCGACGCGCGATGCCGCGTAATCATAGGCCCAGGAGCTGATATCCTTGTGGATATTGGGAGCCACCGTGTCAAAGCCGGCTTCGAGCAACACGCCGTCCTTGAGATCCGATTTCGTGCCGGTCGTCTCGGGGTAGTAGAGGCGGATGCCGCCGCTGCGATACGTCTCGTTGTCAAATTCGGTATCGCGCTCGATCTTCTGGATGCCGTCGATCGTGATCGTCTCCGCCAGCCAGTCATAGAAGCCCTTGCGACTTTCACGATGCGCTGTCTTATCGTGATTGGGGCCGGATTTTACCTCCATTGCCTTCGGCGGTTCGATACGGATATCGATATCCTCCGAAAAGCGGTTGATGATGCGGTATCCTTTCGATAGCGAGGTGCCTCCCTTCAGCTCGAACGTCATCTCCAGCTGCTGCAGGCCGTACAGGCAATGCATGATCCAGTAGTCTTTTTCGACCAGCACCGGCTGCACCTTCATCTGGTCAGCGACGATGCGCAGCAGGGACGCAAAATCCTTGTGCTTATGGAGGAAATCAGCTGGCATGCGTGTCGGCGGCGAGGGTGTTGAAGAATTTACGCGTGCGCACCATGCCGTATTCCTTGGCGGCACGGGTGAGGGCGGTGCGATTGCCCTGCAGGGCACGTTCCTTCACGCGGGCCAGCACCTGATCGCGGTCCTCGGCCAGCTGGTCGAGATTGTTGACCAGGTCGACCAGCAGGAATTCTTTGGTCAGGGTTTTGGGGAAGGCTGGCTTTCTGCGGAACTCGAACTCTCGGCCGCCCAGCATGAAGTTGCCGTGGCGCTTATGGTTATAGACGACGGTCTTGTTATAGAGCTGCGTCGCGCCGACACCAAGGCTGTTATAGGCATTGGGCGAGGTGACGAGGTAACGGTCATCCTTCAGGAAAGCCTCGACGAGCGCATCATCCTCGGCGGGGGCTTTGCCGAACGCGGTCTGCTTCGGCCGGTGATAGACGCCGGTCGATAGCTTGGTCAGGTATCCTTCTGCCAGCAGCTGCTGAAGATGCCGATCGACAGACGACGACCATTGGGTGAGATCCTCCCGACGGTAGACCTTGCCGGACCGCAGATGCTTTTTCAATTCCTGTAACTTCGTCATGGGTTAGCTCCTGCACTCACTATAGCGACATATGGTCGTGAATGCAATTTTTTCCAAATTTCATGCAAATTTTGGCGGCGACTCAACATCCAGTTTACTGAAATCATGGAATTATATAAGGGGACTTTCCAGCAACCTCCACTACTCGAATATCGAAAATCCCGGAACCGACTTGCCCTCCGGAAGGTCATGGACAGCAGTCCTTCGGCTTTGAGAGCAACAATAAACCTGCCTCAAAACCAGTTGCCGGCCGCTGATTGCGACCGGTACAACTTTTGGCAGCGGCTCACACAGGTTTAATTCCGTGCAACCGCCGGCGGTCTCCAACTGCCATCCACGATCGGCGTGTCTGGCCAATAGGCCCGAAGGTAGAGAGAATTCACCCGTCGGCGCCGGAAGCCAATTTGCCTCCTTGTCCTTACCCGGAGATTTGTCCTGAACATAGATCGTCAGTGATCCGTCGTCGTTATAGACAAGCGCCTTGTTTTTCGTCCCAAGCGAATAGCGCGAAAGAGGGTTGGGGACAAAGAAATGCTGGTCATCGTAAATCGTCAGTGACCAGAACCCATGGACTGGTGGCGTTTTACCTTTGGGGAATGTGACTTCGTAGGCAGTCTTGCCATTCAGACGCTGCCCATCACTATCAAGATCTTGGTAGAAGTACTTCGTCTCGGTTGGCGCGTTGACCAGAATGTTGGATTTCGCGACGGCGGTTCGGGTAAAATAGTCCGTGCCGAAAGCTGCATTGTTGTCAGTGGTCGACCAGTTGTGCGGAAGCTGAACGCCCCAGTTCCGGAACTGCAGCAACGGCGTGATCAATTCCGCCTCTGCCTTTTTGGCCTCATCCACCATGGCCGTCATTATGGAGGTGTCGGCCTGTGCCGCCGCAAGAACAGCCTCGATCTGGGCATACCTTGCTTCTTCACCCGGCAGCGGCGGCGCATCTTTCATGACCTGCGGCAGTTGCTGGAAGAAGGTTTCGGGAAAGACCCAATTGTTTTCTTCCGCTTTGCCATCGGCGGTTGGCGAACCGAGCGTCGGCAAGGATTTCCAATCGCGTTGCTTGGCCTTGCCGTCGAATTCTGACAGCGGATACATGTCGATCCCGGAGATGACTTCCTGGATTGCGGTCCGGTCCTCAGAGGTGTCGTCCATGAAGACACGGGGAACGATAAAGGCCGTGTTGGTGCGGGCACGGAACACCTTGGTTATGCCCTTCGGAACCTCGCCCTTCCAGTCCGGTCCAACCAACAGATAGAAGCCGGGCTGGGTGCCGTACATCGCACCGATCTGAGCGAAACTGTCCGTGCGGATGTCGACGACCTGGTAGACCCAGAACCGATCGCCAGAATCTGGAACCTGCACGACGACAGGTGACTGTTCCAAGGCCGCGACGCCGGCCCCATACGCAACGTCCTGGTTGGGGCAGGCAACCCAACGCTGTTCCGGCTGGATGTAGTCATGCAGCATCGACATCTGGTTGACGGGGGCAAATGGCAAAACCCCATTCATCAGGCCGGCCTTCGGCGCTTTCTCAAAGGCCAGCCGTCGATTGTAGATATTGACCATCGGCCATCCCCAGACATAGGCGTCGCGCGCCACCATCCGGACGTACTGTTCCGTAATCCTGACATTTCGGTCGGGCCCGGCAGGCATGGCAAGCTGCAGGGAGGGGGATAAGGAGAGTTGTTCTGTTGCTGCGCCAAGGCTCGGCACCATCGCCAAACCCAGGCAGGCGGCTCTCATCAGGGAAGGGGTCGTTCGGGTCATGTCGTCTCTCCTCAGAAGCAGTCTCAAGTCACTTGTCTGTCCTGATCAGCGCCGGCGGCCAATAGGTGCCGTTTGCAACTCCGTCGATCGGTCCATAGTAGCGGAATGTCAGACGATAGGTCTGCCCGCGTGGTGTGGGCAGCCAGTTGCCATCCGGGGCGTCCTTCGGCTTCTCCGCCGCGAAATAAAGCGTCAGTGAGCCATCTTCCCGGTATTCAGGGTTCGTCGCGTCGTTCAAAAGAAAGCGCTGCTTCGGGTTGGGAAGAACCCGGAAGCGGGTGCTGTCGACGGCGATGACTGACCAGAAGTATTTGGCGAAGCGAGGCGGAAGTGCATCCTTGGGAAATGTCAGCGTGTAAGCATGGTCGCCATTTAGTTCCGCGCCATCGGCGTCGCTTCCTCCGCGGTAATAGAGGACTTCCGGCTTGATGTTCGCCCACAAGCCGCGGTAGTTCACCAGCGTGCGGGTGAGATAGTCGATACCATATTCTCCGACCACACCTGGCCGCGCCCAGCCATTGCTGATCTTGCCATGACCAATGATGGCTCCCGCCTTGGCGATTTCCGGAACCGCTATTGTCTTAATGACGGTATCGACGTGCTCCCGCTCTTCAGCACCATCCTTGATTTGGGCGGCGATCTCTCGAACCTTCGCAGACATCGACTCAAGACCTGGATTGGTGTCAGGCTCACTGGAGAGAGCGATCTCAGCAGCATCGAAGGCTTCAACGCCGGGGAATGTCTCCAGACCAAAGATCGGCGTTTTTGGAATCTCTGGCAGTTTAGGTGTCAATCGGCTCGGAATGTTGACCCCTTGGAGGTGCGGACGAATTCTTGGACTGCTTATGCTGCAATTCCGAGATTTCGGCGGTATTCGACGGGGCTAATGCCGCCCAATGAGAGTTTTATGCGATGTTGATTGTACCATTGGATGTAGGAATCCAGCTGCTGCATGAAGTCGTTAGCGGTCGTATTCATCCAGGTGCGATTATAGTACATCTCGTTTTTCAGCCGTCCGAAGAAGCCCTCGCAGGCTGAGTTATCCGGTGAGCATCCCTTGCGTGACATGGAGCGGGCCAGCTGAGCACGCTGCATGCGCGACAACCAGCCGGGCCAACGATAATGTGCACCCCGATCCGAGTGCACAACAGGTCGGTCGGAACTGCCGGTGATTGTCTCTATTGCGGCATCAAGCATTGTGTTTACGAGCTCTGCGTCGGGACGCGTGCTTACAGACCAACTGACTACCAGGCCATCAAAACAATCGATCATGGGCGACAGATACACTTTACCTGCTGGCAGTTGGAATTCGGTGATATCGGTCAGCCATTTCTCGTTTGGCTTCGCTGCGTGGAAATCACGATTGACCAAATTCTCCGGCGCAGGATCTAACTCGCCTTGATAAGACGTGTATCGACGCCGCCTAGCCGTGGTCACGACCAGCTGCTCCTGCTTCATCAAGCGGCGTACCACCTTTTCTGAGACCTGTTCTCCGTCTCTGGCCAGTGCCGCATGAATGCGTCTGTATCCGTAGCAGTTACGGTTGGCCTCGAAGAGCACCACGATGGTCTGGCGAAGATCTGCGTATCGGTCCTCAAGAGAAAGCAGAGACCGATGATAAAAATAAGAACTGCGGGCGAATTCAAGCCGCGTCAGGAGTTCGGGCAAGGCATATGTGTTTCGCAGGGCATCAACCAGCTGTGTCTTTTCCCGGTTTCCCAGGAGCCGCAGATCGATGCCCAGATCTTTTTTTATGAGTTCGTTAGCCTTCGTAAGCAGGTCATGTTCGAGTTGAAGGCGCTTCACATCACTGCGCAGTGCCTCAAGTTCACGCTCGAGTTCGTCTCGGCTGGAAGTCGGTGGTAATTCGCGATGGCGTGTCATGGATGCAGGGACCTCACGACCAAGTTTCTGGTCCTTCCAGTCGTACAACGTTTGCCGGCTCACGCCTACCTTCTGAGCCAGCGAGCGGGCACTCTCACGCCTGGAGCAAAAATCTATCACGGCCGTTCGCTTCTGTTGCTCCGATCTGAGGGTACCGCTTGAGTTGCCGGTGTGAACTCGCCGCCTACCGTCTGGCTCATATTCATCGATCCAATCCGAAAGCTTTTGACGGGAAGGGTAGCCAAGCGCCTTCATGGTCCATGCCAGGCAACGGCCATGCTCCAGATAGTGCTCAACAGCAATCCTCCTTTGTTCATCCGAATAACGCTGTTTGGTGCGCACGTAGCCTACCGACAAATCGTTGCCGCGTGCGAATTCGCGATGCCAATGCTTCAGAGCATTCTTCGTCGGATAGCCCAACTGACGGATGGTGGCATTCCCCCGTTTGCCGAGCTTGATAAAGAGCTGCACAGCCCTCATGCGGTCTTCGTACGAATACATGAACTATCTCCTGTTAGTCCAAGAATTCGTCCGCACCTCCCTTATCGGCGTCCAATATTCACCCCCCTGTAGGCGATCAGCGCTTGGCCTTCCCGGCGCTGGCCGGGGTTGCAAAGGGTAGGCCAAGTGCGGGTGATGTGTATCTTCGGCTTTAGCTTTGAGAGCGGTTTTTGAAGCGCCATGACTCGTTTCCGGTTTCCACGATCTCGCAGTGATGGGTCAGGCGGTCGAGGAGTGCGGTCGTCATCTTCGCATCGCCGAACACCGACGGCCATTCACCGAAGGCCAGGTTCGTCGTGACGATGATCGATGTGCGCTCGTAGAGCCTGCTGATCAGGTGGAACAGGAGCTGACCTCCGGCCTGCGCGAACGGCAGATAGCCGAGTTCATCGAGGATGATGAAGTCGAGGCGTGTAAGGTAATCGGCCATCCGGCCTTGCTTGCCATTCCGCGCTTCCGTTTCGAGCCGATTGACCAGATCGACGACGTTGAAGAAGCGACCGCGCGTGCCGTTGCGGATGAGCGCACGGGCAATCGCGATGGCCAGATGGCTCTTGCCTGTTCCCGTGCCACCGACGAGAACGACGTTGCGCTGGTCGGCGACGAAGGTGCCGGTGGTCAGTTCCCGCACCAGGGGTTCATTGACGGGCGTGTCGGCGAAGTCAAAGTCGTCGATGTCTTTCGCCAACGGCAGCTTGGCGATACTGAGCTGGAAGCGAATGGACCGAGCCTGTTTCTCGGCGATCTCCGACTGCAGGAGTTCACCGACGATGCGCGGCGGTTCGTGCTGCCGTTTGATGCCATTGCCCATGACCTCGTCGTAAGCACCGCGCATTCCGTAAAGCTTTAGCGTGCTCATCAGTCCGAGAACCTCTGTGCGTTCCATCAACTTGCCCTCCTGAGCCTATCATAGCGGGCGCAGTCGGCGACCGGCTCATGGGCAAGCCGAAGCGCATCGGGGATTTGCAGGGTTGCCGCGGGAGCCGGATCGCGGCTTCGCGCCAGAATATTGATGATCACCGAGGCCGAGCAGACGCCGTGCTCAAGCGCCTCCTGGCAAGCTGCCTCGACCGCAGCAAGGCCGTCGGCGGGCACGCATCCGAGTATGGTGACCATCTGTCGATCACCGTCGTCGGCGCTCTTCAACCGCTTGCGGACCTTCTCCATAGCGGCTGGCAAAACCCATTCGCGGAAGGGAGCGCCGTTGCGTAGAGCACCGGGTTTGCGAGCGAGGACAGGTATATAGTGCCAGGGATCATAGACGGTATCACCACGGCCGAAGCTGCGCTGATGTTCCGCGACCGTCACGCCATCCTGCTTGATAATGATCCGGTCCGCATAGGCATGAACCTCGACAGGTCGGCCGGCGGCGGTCGACAGAACCGAGTATTTGTTGTTGTCAAAGCGGACTGTGCAGGTCTTCGACACCGAGGCCGGCACGCAGTGGAAACCGTCGAACGGGCCAACATAATGCACCAGGCAACCGCGTTCGGCCTCGAACATCTGCCAGATTGTCTGCGCCGTCTGTTCAGGGTGGTTATGGGCCTTGGCATAGGCAACGCATTTGTCGAGCAGCCAGACATTCAGCTCCTCCAGGCTTTTAACCCTGAGACGCGGCGTGAAGAAGCGCTCGCGCACGAGGCCTACCTGGTTCTCGACCTGTCCTTTCTCCCAGCCGGATGCGGGTGTGCAGGCTACGGGATGGACGAGATAATGGCTGCACATCTGCAGGAAGCGGCGATTGTAGAGCCGTTCCTTGCCGATAAAGACGGCCTCGACCGCCGTCTTCATGTTGTCGTAGATGCCGCGCGTGCAGGTGCCACGGAAGAAGTCGAAGGCCTTGTCGTGCGCGTCGAATACCATTTCCTGACTTTCGCGCATGTAGGCCCGCGCGAACATCATCCGGCTGCGGCAGAGGCGAACATGAGCAACCTTTACAGTCGTTGTCACGCCCTGGATCAAAACGATCTCATGGCTCCAGTCGAATTGATAAGCCTCGCCGGGGGCATAGTAGAGCGGCACGTAGGCTTCGGCCGTCGCTGCCCCTCGAACCTTCGACCATCCCTTCGCATAGCGCCGGATTGCATCGTAGCTACCGTCATAACCCAGCGCTCGGAGCTCTTCGTAAATCCGGATCAACGTCAGCCGTTCACGAGAGGGCTTGCCTTCGTTCGCGGCAAGGAAGCGCTCGATCTCGGCTTTCCAAGCCCCGGTCTTCGGTAGCGGCTGGCGTTCTCTCTCGTAGGAAAAGTCAGTCTCATTCGGTTCGCAAAATCTTGCGCACGGTGTTGCGGGACACATGAAGCTCCCGGACGATCCTCTTCACCGACCAGCCCTGCACATGGAAGGCTCGACGAACACGCGCAATCGTATCCACTCGCTTCAACTCCCCCTCCATCCGCCAGCAAAAGACGGATGGTCAGACGAAACAGGTGGGGGGTCAAAATTGGACGCCGGTCACCCCGCCAGAGGGGTCAATATTCAACGCCGAAACACAGGCCAGCCCGATGACCGGTGTTCCAGTAGCTCGACCGACCGTCTGCTTTGGTTGGACAACAATAGGTCCTGCATGCGGTGGGCCGCGTCATCGAGTGTTTTCGGCAAAGGTCCGTTCGCTTGAATAAGATCGAAGGCCAAACAATTTACGGGGCAGGCCGGCGGATCCCGAAACAGAGGAAGGATCGGGAGATTGGCGACCAGACCGCCGTCGACCATAAGCCGATCGCTCACGGGTTCGGGCTGGAAAAGAACGGGAAATGCGGAGGACGCCATCAAATGGTCGACGGTGACTTCCATCTCCCCCGTGTCGTAAACCTGCTCTTCTCCCGTCGTGACATCCGTTGCATTGACGATGAGGCGAATATCTCCGCCGTTGAGATAGTCGAAATCGACTAGCCGTCTGAGCGTGGCTCGCATACCCGAGCGCTCGAACAGGGATGGTGACGGTAGACCGCTGAGGCGCCGCCACCACAAGCCGAGCGACGGCTGAAACAGGCCAGGTCGGCCATGGAGCAGTGTGCCGAGCGATGAGGCTATCTTTGACCCGTCCCAGAAGCGGACAAAGTTGGCGATTGCAACATCGCTGGCTGCCAGTCGCCAAAATTCGTCCAGGCGTGCCACCCGGTCCTCAGGCCTGTTTCCGGCGATCAGAGCAGCAACGATCGCGCCTACCGATGTTCCGGCAATACGCTTGGGACGAATGCCCGCCGCGTGCAAGGCGGTGTACGCCCCGGCATGATAGGCGCCAAGGGCGTTGCCACCTGATAGGCAGAGCCAGACCTCCGGAGAGGCGCCGATGGACGTCAAATCATGATCTCGCCACCGGTGACGGGGATGACCGCGCCGGTCATGTAACTTCCGAGTTCAGATGCCAGCAGAACATAAGTACCGGCAAGCTCGGCTGGTTGGCCAGCGCGCTTCAAGAGTGTCTGCTCACCGAACTTGGCAGCTTTTTCTGCAGGCATTGTTGACGGAATCAACGGCGTCCAGATCGGCCCCGGCGCCACCGCGTTCACCCGAACGCCCTTCTCGGCGAGCATTTCCGCCAGCCCTGCAGTGAAGTTCGAAATGGCGCCCTTGGTCGATGCGTAGGCCAGGAGCTGCGGCGATGGCTGGCGCGACTGGATTGAAGTCGTGTTGATAATCGCACTTCCTGGCTTCAAATGCGGAGCGGCAGCTTTGGACAAGAAGAACGGCGCATAAATGTTCGTTCGGAACGTCTCGTCCCATTCCTCCGCGGAAATGTCGGCAATGTCGGCATAAGTCCGCTGAAAGGCGGCGTTGTTCACCAGGATATCAAGCCCGCCGAGCTCGTCGACTGCGCGCTGCACCAGCGTCTTGCAGTGATCTTCGGACTTAATGTCGCCGGGCACCAAAAGCGCCTTTCGTCCCACGTCCTCGACCCATTTGGCGGTGTCTTGAGCGTCGTCGTCTTCGTTGAGGTAGGAGATGACGATGTCGGCCCCTTCTCGAGCGAAGGCGATCGCCACCGCCTTACCGATGCCCGAGTCGGCGCCGGTAATCAAAGCGACCTTGCCCTCGAGCTTGCCATTCCCCTTGTAGGATTTTTCGCCGTGGTCTGGAATTGGGTTCATCAGTGCAGTCTTGCCCGGGGGCTCCTGCTGCTGTTCGCCGTAGGGAGGGGACGGGCGACGGATATCGGTCATGGAAATGCTCCTAGGATATTGAGGTCGATTGGCAAACCCCGAGGATTGCACAAGGTTCCGCAGCCAGCAGAGAACACAAAAAACTTTTCACGCTTTGGCGCTTCTCTTTTTTATCGTCGGTTACAATGCGGCATCCCTTCTGCTGATTCCTTTCAGTCACCTCTCCATTGCACGGTCGAATGCTCCACGCGATGACGCCAGAACGCTCCAGCGGTTTCCTTCCTATTGAACACTCTGCGGCACAGGGATACGGTCGACCCATAGCATCATTGGGCGCTGATGGGTCGATCGACTAGTGGCGCGCACCGGCGCTGCATGCACAGCCGCTGTTCAACCGACTGCACGATCCCGAAGCTCCCGCTTCGCGTCACCCCGGGACGCCCACTTTGCATCGAGCGTTGGTGCTGAGGAAACAGCAACGCATTGGAGACAATCTTCGAGACGGATACCGGACGTGTCCGGGTGATGGCGTCGCTGAACAGTAGCGTGTCGGGGCGGCGATGGTCCGAACTGGGACGCCGCACTGAACGTGTTTGGGAACAGTTGCGCTCCAAATCGTTCTGCAGCCGATTAATGCACAAGGCGACATGAAAAAGACCGATTATCCAATGCCGAGATCCATCACATCGGCGACCTGACGACCACATCCCGTCATAATGACGATGTGCCAATCGCCCGGGAGGAGACGAACATACATCAGCTTCCTACGTGACCCGGCGGGTAACGTCCTTACAGCTAACCTGATCAGCAGCGATGAGTAATTGTTCGGCTCAACCGCGAAAAGGCACGAACGCGCTAAGTGCCTCTCAATGCGCCTTCCAGCTTCACGTTTCGCTGATCGATCTCAGGACAACGAACGCTCGGTCGAAGTTTCCAAGATCAACTACGCCACTCGGTTCGACCTGTTGATGGGTGAACACATCAACGAAACGGCGGCCATGGAGCGCGTCAGGCATAGCGATGGTAAGCCCTTGCCAGGACGAGCCACCAAGCGTGCGAACTCCAAAACTAAGACGCTGCGATATGACGAGAATAGCGTCGTCGCCTTCTGCGCGTGCATAGGCTAGGACGCTGCGTGCCTTCTTTCCGCTTTTGGAGAGCGGGATATAGCTGCCTTTACGAAACAAGGTTCGCATTTCCTGGCGCAGGCGAAGAAGCGCGACAATGACATGCTGCTTCAATCGACCGCTTGTCCAAGCATCATCGTCGAAACTGAACTTCTCGGTTTCAAACAAGCTCTTCTGGAGCATACCGAAATCCGGCGTCCGGCGGTTGTCCGGATCGACAAGACTAAAGTCGAGCCCCTCGCTGCCTTGGTAGATATCGGGCACGCCAGGAGCGGTAAGCTTAATGATTGTCTGAGTAATGCTGTTGACGAGACCCGCCTGGGCAAACGGACGAAGCGTATCGGCAAATTCGGTAAGGAACGCCTGATTGTCAGGAGATAGCAAGCGGCGGGCGTATGCGATGACAGCCTGTTCATAACCTTCATTGCTATCGCCCCAGTTCGTGCGCAGCTTTGCTTCCCGCAGTGCCTTTTCAACATAGGCGATAAAACGTTCTTCGAGTGCTTTCAGGCCTTCCCGATCTTCCGAGTGAAGGCCAACGGGCCAGGCGCCCGCCAGTGCCTGATAGAGCATCCATTCGACCGCCGGCTCCGGTGCGGGACCGTCGTCCAGGGTGCTAATCGCGCCTCGGTTCACCACGCGCCACCGGCTGACCGCGTCGCTCCAAAGGTCAGGGGCTTCGGTTAGGGCGTAAAGGCGTGCGCGGGCATCCTCGCCGCGCTTGGTATCGTGGGTCGATGTGCTAGAAAGCGCATCGGGCTGGAGTTCCAGTCGGGTCTCCATTTCCTGATGGAAACGTTCGAGCGAGAAGGCGCGGGGCAGCGGTTCGGCACCGACTTCGTTCAGCGCCAGGGCCATATGGTGTCGGAAGAAAAGCGTGTCCTCGACCGATTTCGCCATCAAGGGACCCGTTAGCTGCTGAAAACGGGTGCGGAAGACGGCCGCCGTTGCGGCAAGTGAGGATTGCACATCACCGGTAAGGATGCGCTCAAGGAATGCGAGCGCCGTCCCGTCGGGTGAATTCTGCCCGTTGCGAATTTTTTCCAAAACGGCGGCGAGCATCTGACGGCCTTCCGGCGGCAAACCCTGACTTGCGCCGTATGTCCGATAGACCGGAAAGCCGACGAGCAGTTCGCGCAATGCCGCTTTCACCGTGTCTTCCGGCACAGCCGAATCTCGATCGTCCGTCTGGCCGATCTGCCGCGCGAGCTTCAGCAGTATCGCGACCTCACCGGCGAAGTTGTTGTCCGCCATCAGCAATTTTGCAGCGCGCAGTTCGGCTTCCATGTCGACCGGCTGGCCGACGGCCGTATTGTAGACGGCGCGCAGGTCATCCAGTTTTTCACCATCCACCAATGCGTCGCTAATGGCGGAGATGAACTCGTAACCGGTGGTGCCCGAGATCGCCCAATCGGGCGGAATGTGTTCTCCTTCGCCGAGGATCTTTTCGACGGTGATGTAACAGTCGGGCCCAGCTTCCTGCTGCAGACGTTCCAGGTAAGACTTAGGGTCGGCGAGACCATCGACATGGTCGACACGCAGGCCATCTACGGCGCCGGAACGCACGAGTTCGAGGGTGAGCCTATGCGTGTCGTTGAATACGGCGCCGTCCTCGACACGCATGCCAGCAAGTCCGGTGATCTCAAAGAAGCGGCGGTAGGACAGTTCACGCGGTGCATCGCGCCAGGACATCAGCTTATAGTGTTGCTGTTCGTGCAGCTTGGTGATTGCCGCCCTGTCCGAAAGCGTTAGGACTTCGCTTTCGCAGCCGGCATAGGTCTCTGGATTAAGCGGATAGAAGGTTTCGTAGTAGGCGAATACCGGTTTCCCCGTTTTCGGATCGGGCTGCAGCGAAACTTCGCCTGCCTTCAGCACGGCTTCGAACGTGTCGCCGAGGAAGGGAAGGGTCAGCTTTCGCGACCAGTCGATATCGAAATGGCGGGCATAGTGGCTCTTTTCGCCATATTCGACGACATCGTGCCACCAGGAGTTTTCAAGCGACGCCGCCATGTGGTTCGGCACGATATCGAGGATCAGACCAAGTCCGGCGGCCTTCAGCGTCCGGACCATCCGTTCAAAATCGGCGCGTCCGCCGATCGACGGTTCGATCTCGTTGGCGTCGATTACGTCGTAGCCGTGGGTGGATCCGCTTGTGGCAGCAAAGATGGGCGAGGCGTAGAGATGGCTAATTCCGAGACCTTTAAGATAGGGCACCAGCTCAGTGGCGCGCTTGAAGGTCATGCCATTGCGGAATTGGAGGCGATACGTGGCGGTCGGGACAATCATGACATTTCCGGCAAGTTGAATGAGAAAAGAAGGATCAGGCGCGGATTGAGCTCTACCCGACGAGACCAATAAGATGGCGCGCTGTGAACCCAATGGACCGCAAGTTGTTCCGCGCCCCTATTGAAACATGTGTGACGACGTGAGCATGCGCGAGCTTCGTCCAGCGTCCCTCGTGTTTTGGCACAAACGGCTCACGGGCGTGCTTTACTTTGGAAAACAACGTCTATGTCAGCAAAGAGACGCAGCGGAACTTCGCGTCGGTACAGTGTCGTGGCACCCGGTTTGGATTACGCGGTTAGCAGTATGTCGGAAATGTTCATGGCAATACAATAACGTTAGATTTCAAATGTCGTTCGCCTGTCTGATATGGCCGACGCGCTGCCGGCCACGATTTCAAGCAGGGCCTGTGCTGTTTCCTCTCTGGCCCAGCCAGCGCGGAAAGCTTCCTCAAAAAGCTGCTGAACTTTTCCATCCAGCGCGTTGACGCAGTCGGAGTGTCGCTGCTCGTACTGGTCATCATTTTCCGGGGATTTTACCGGATGCATATCCGTCCACCTTCTTCAGCTTCATTCAAATCGGCATTTACGCAAGAATACCAGCGTCTTTGGCGGCGTACTCAAAAAGACGGCGCGCCTCTTCAGTAGGGATGACGCCCTCCAAGGCTTCCATGCAGGCAGCCTTGCACTTAAGATAAAGCTCGCCGTCTTCAGTTGGCCAGATGACAAGCAAGTAATCCAATGCTTCCTGTGGACCGTGCACCTTCACCTTACCGCTATCGGCAAAAACGAGGTCAATCGGATCCTTCTAAATAACGGTCATATGCTTTCCTTGATCGTAAGATAGCCGCTGTATGGTCATTCGTCAGTGCAACAGATTTGCTTCCTTTGCAGCGATGACAAAAATTTCGCGTGCTTCCTCGGCATCTTTGCGTCCAGCGATTGCGGCGCGGCAGAAACTTCGCGCTCTGACATAACCGGCGCCCCGGAGGTCCGGCCATTCATCCATCAAAACCACAAGAGCGGCAAGCTACCAAACGGACCAGGTATGAACTGCTCGGAGTATTGATCGTCAATGCGCACGACTTACGAGCTATGCAGATTGAGGCCAATGGTGAAGTGCCGTGCTTGCATCAACTAACATGCGAGCGATAGCCTTGCCGAAACGGGACCCGAACGGGGAACCGACGCTTTGGTTCCCGTGCTGTCATTTCCGTCACGCTGAAGAATGAGAGGCCTATCGCAGTTCCAGCATATGCTCGTCCGCTGCCGGGAGGAACAAAGGACGGCACTGGGACCTGAGTTTTGAAGGCCACGGGCCGGCAACAACCAGCCTATTCAAGAGAAGGGCCACCCTTCTTGATATCCTGGCCGATTGGAATCAACGTACGGTCCGTGAGATCTTTGGAGAGTTGTTCGTTCGACTCCCGGATTGGTGGCTCGAGCTTAGGGTCGGCCTTCTGTGCCGGAAGTTTTGGGGCCATTTTGGGATCAACACTATTGTCACGTCTGTGATCGGGCATTGTTCACTCCTGGTGGTCGTTAGGATGCTGTGGGCGTGAAGCGCGAACTATTTGCCGCAGGTTGGGTTCCAACATCGTGCATGGATTTTTCTTTCAAGACCCGACGAGCCTGCAATGAGCGTGCGAGAATCGACGCCGCAAGTTTATTTGAGAGGGCTCAGACGACTGGTAAACGACATCGTCCTTCCGTTGTGATCATCGACATTGCCGATGATACGGGAATTGTCTCAGCGACTCACGAAGAATTCAACACGTCAAAATTGCATGTTGCCGGCTTCGGCAGAGCCTAGTCAGCCAAGGCACACAACGAACACGCAGATCTCAATGCTGCTTGTGTTCGCGGTACCAGTTGCTCAGCGCATTCTTGGTTGGGTAGCCCAGTTAGCGGATCTGCGCCTTAACGCGCTTGCCAAGCTTGATATAAAGCTGACGTCGCATAGCCAGAAGAGCTATGAAGCGTTTTCGCCGGGGGTAGTCGGTCCCGCCTACCGCGTTGCGGCGCTATGCTAAGGCTCCTGCGGCTACCCGTTTTCCGGCCAAAGCGCGTCGAGAATTCCCGCTTTCCCGGCCTTTCCGGCCGGCGCTATGCTGAAAGCTCCCATGCTCTTCTTTCTTTTTCAGGCTCGCTCCCAAGGTTTGGCGAGCCGGTGTAACCCGCCGTGGCACGATCTCGTGGAATTCTGTTCGCACGGGACCGACCAGCCGCCAATCGCCATCCGCACCAGATTTAGACACCGAGTTTGAGGCTATTATCTGCATTATTTGCACGTTGCAGCATGGATGGTTTCGCACCCCTCCGTTTCGGATCGCACGAATCTGGGGAAATTGTAAAAATGAGTCGGCGGAGTGACTTAGCTAAGACCTGTTTAGAGGCCTGATTCGTCTCAACATTCGGCCAACGGCGCTTTAGTGGAGCCTAAACAAGATCGCTTAGACCAGCTTGACTCTTTCTCTGGCTGGGAACAAAAGAGGAACGTCAACAATTTTCGGGGACATGAAGTCCATGCAACGCGAGCCGGGGAGGTCCGTGAACGATGTCGCGCGCCAGCAATCCTCGGGTCATCGAGGAGCTCAGAGATCGTATCGCACACCTTGAGGGCGGCGCGACGAAAAACGCCGTCGTGTTGCCGTTCGGCGTTCGGGAGATGGATGAACGTCTGCCGGGTGGCGGCCTTCCTTATGGCGCTCTTCACGAAGTCGCAGGTGGCGGCGCCGGTACGGTAGACGGAGCAGCAGCCGCCTTGTTCGCAGCCGGCATTGCCGCGCGCGCGAAGGGCAAGGTCCTTTGGTGCCTGACGAGACCTGACCTGTTTTTCCCGGCTATCGCCCAGGCAGGCTTACATCCCGACCGCGTGATCTTCTGCGAAGGCGACAAGGAGGAGGACGTGCTGGCGTCCATGGAAGAGGGGCTCTCCTTCGGTGGCTTGGCAGCTGTGGTGGGCGAACTGGTTCGATTGCCGATGGTGGCATCCCGGCGGCTGCAGCTGGCTGCCGAAAAGACGGGAACCATGGGGCTCGTTGTCCGCAGATGGCGGCGGCAGACGGAAGCGTCGGACTTCGGCAATCCGACGGCCTCGACGACGCGATGGAGGGTGAGCGTGATTCCGTCGGAGGAACTGCCAGTGGCAGGGGTCGGACGGGCCCGATGGCTGTTGGAATTGATGCGCGTGAAAGCAGGCGAGTGTGCTGAGTTTGAAATAGGAGCCTGTGATGCCAAGGGTCGTGTGTGTTTACTTCCCCAATCTGCCAACAGACCGGATACGGCGACATGGAGAGGGAGCCGTGCCAGCTGATCAGCCTATCGTCGTCATTTCCAAATCGGGGTCGAAACGCTGGATTTCGGCGGCAGACACCGCCGCGCGCAAACTCGGCCTCAAGCTCGGTATGCCGGCGAGCAAAGCCCAGGCCGTGGTCGCCAACCTCACGATGATCGATGCTGATCCCAGCGCCGACGCTGCTGCCCTTGAGCGGCTCGCGCTGTGGGCGCTCCGCCAGTACAGCCCGGTCGTCGCCGTCGATGGTGTGGATGGGATCGTCATGGACACGGAAGGCGCCGATCACCTGCAGGGCGGCGAACATCTGCTGATCTCCGGGCTGGTCAACGGCTTGAGGGGACGGGGCCTCACGGCACGTGCCGCCGTTGCCGACACGTGGGGAGCAGCGCATGCGATCACCCGCGTGACCTCGGCTGAAACGACCGTCGTTCCGGTGGGCGGTGTGGCGAAAGCGGTTACTGGCCTGCCGATCCACTGTCTGCGTCTTCCACCAGACACAATCCATGGACTGCGGGTGATGGGCGTCGAGACGGTCGGCGAACTCTCCGCAATGCCGCGCGCCCCCGTGACGCTGCGATACGGTCCCGAAGTCGGCCGGCGGCTGGATCAGCTCTTTGGGCGAATGTCAGAACCCATCGAACCCCTGCGCACTCCGGAGCTTGTCGAGGCAGCCAAGAACTTTCAGGAGCCGATCGGCACCGCCGAGACGATCGCCAAATATGTGCGCCGACTGGTTGGCGAGCTCACCACCAAGCTGGAGACACGCGGTCTCGGCGTCAGGCGTTCTGATCTCGTCATCCACCGCGTCGACAACACCCGCCAGTGCATCCGAGCCGGCTTGGCAAAACCGGTGCGTGACCCCGCCCGGCTGTCAAAGCTTCTCTGCGATCGGATCGAGAAAATCGACCCGGGCTTCGGTATCGAACGCCTGGTGCTCGTCGCCATCATGGTAGAACCGCTTGAGGAGCGACAGGCTGCATCCTCGCTGATCGAAGAACCAGTCGTCGACGTGACACCGCTTGTCGACATTCTCGGCAATCGCGGCCAGCGGCTTTACCGGGTCACCCCAGTCGCCTCCGACGTTCCCGAGCGATCGGTGATGCGCGTCGGCCCGACGGCTGACGAGACCGGAGCGACATGGGCCGCCAAATGGCCAAGGCCGTCGCGGCTGATGGCGAACCCTGAGCGCATCGACGTTACCGCTCTGCTCCCCGACCAGCCGCCGGCGGTGTTCACCTGGCGCGGAAAGCGCCGACGCGTGAAGCGGGCAGACGGCCCGGAGCGGATATTCGGCGAGTGGTGGCTTCGTCCGAGAGAACATGCTGCCGTCCGGGATTATTTCGTCGTCGAGGACGAGGCGGGTGAACGCTACTGGGTCTATCGCGCCGGTGATGGGGTGGATGCCGACACGGGCTCGCACCTCTGGTTCCTACATGGGGTGTTCGGATGAGATATGCCGAGCTTCAGGTCACCACGCATTTCTCGTTCCTGCGCGGAGCCAGTTCGGCCGAGGAACTGTTTGCCACCGCGGCAGCGCTTGGCGTCGACGCCCTTGGCGTGGTCGATCGCAATTCGCTTGCCGGGATCGTCCGGGCATGGGAGGCGGCAAAGACCACGGGCGTGAGACTGGTCGTCGGCTGTCGGCTCGATCTTTCCGACGGCATGTCGATCCTCGTCTACCCGACTGACCGTCCAGCCTATTCGAGACTGACCCGCCTGCTTTCGCTCGGCAAGAGCCGGGGTGGGAAAGGCAAGTGCATCCTCGATCTGTCTGATGTGGAAGCCTATAGCGCTGGCCTGATTGCCATCCTTGTCCCGGATGAGGCCGACGAGACCACTGCGGGCCAGCTCAGGAAGATCGCCGCGATCTTCGGTGACAGGGCTTTCGTTTCGCTATCCTTGCGCCGTCGCCCGAATGATCGCCTGCGGCTTCACAATCTTTCCAACGTGGCGGCGAGACATAAGGTCAAGACGGTCATCACCAACGATGTGCTGTTTCATGACCCCAGCTGTCGGCAGCTGCAGGACATCGTTACCTGCATCCGCAATCGGACGACCATCGACAGCGTCGGCTTCGATCGCGAGCGGCATGCCGATCGGTTCCTGAAGGCACCGGAGGAAATGCACCGGCTGTTTTCCGAGTATCCGGAAGCACTGGCACGAACGCGCGAAATCGTCGACCGCTGTCGTTTCGACATGAGCGAGCTGCAATATCAATATCCCGAGGAAGCCCTCGTGCCGGGGCTGGACGCCCAGCAGTCACTGACCAAGTTCGCCTGGGAGGGTGCGGCTTCACGATACCCGGAAGGGATTCCTGACAAGGTCCGCAAGGCAATCCTGCACGAACTTGAACTCATCCGGGTGATGAAATACGCCCCGTACTTCCTCACCGTCTACAGCATCGTCCGGTATGCCCGGTCACAAGGTATTCTCTGCCAGGGCCGAGGATCGGCGGCGAACTCGGCTGTCTGCTACTGTCTCGGCATCACCAGCATCAACCCGGAAACAGGCGACCTGCTGTTCGAGCGGTTCGTCTCGATGGAACGTGACGAGCCTCCGGATATCGACGTCGATTTCGAGCATGCCCGCCGCGAGGAGGTTATCCAGTGGATATACGAGACCTATGGCCGCTCACGCTCGGCGCTCTGTTCCACCGTCACGCGCTACCGCGCCAAGGGCGCGCTGCGCGATGTCGGTAAAGCCTTGGGGCTGCCGGAGGACCTGATCACCCAGCTTTCCTCCGGGGTGTGGGGCTGGTCGGAAGGGGTCGGAGAAAAGCAGCTCAAGGACAACAACATGAACACGGCGGATTACCGTCTGAAGCTGGCGCTGGACCTCTCCGCCCAGCTGATGGGCGCGCCGCGACATCTCGGCCAGCATCCGGGCGGTTTCGTGCTGACCCAGGATCGGCTCGACGATCTGGTGCCGATCGAACCGGCGACGATGAAGGACCGCCAGGTTGTCGAATGGGACAAGGACGACATCGAGGCGCTGAAGTTTATGAAGGTCGATGTCCTGGCACTCGGCATGCTGTCGTGCATGGCACGCTCCTTCGAACTTCTGGCCGAGCACAAGAACGAGCCAATGGGACTGGCTGACGTTCCGCAGGAGGACCAAAAAACCTACGCGATGATCAGGAAGGCCGACACGCTTGGCACCTTCCAGATCGAAAGCCGGGCCCAGATGGCCATGTTGCCAAGGCTCAAGCCCCGGACCTTCTACGACCTGGTCGTGCAAGTAGCCATCGTCCGGCCCGGGCCGATCCAGGGTGACATGGTGCATCCTTACCTGCGACGCCGGGAGGGTAAGGAAAAGGTGGAATATCCGACGCCGGAACTGGAGGCCGTGCTCGGCAAGACGCTCGGCGTACCGCTGTTTCAAGAATCTGCGATGCGGGTCGCGATGACCTGTGCGGGATTTACGGCTGGCGAGGCCGACCAGCTCAGGCGCGCGATGGCGACCTTCAAGTTCACGGGCGGCGTATCGAAGTTCAAGGACAAACTCGTGGAGGGCATGGTCAGGAACAATTACACCCGCGAATTTGCCGAGAAGACGTTCACGCAGCTCGAAGGCTTCGGCTCGTATGGGTTTCCGGAAAGCCACGCCGCGAGCTTCGCACTGATCGCCTATGCGAGCTCGTGGGTGAAGTGTCATCACCCCGATGTGTTTTGCGCCGCCTTGCTGAACAGCCAGCCGATGGGCTTCTACAGTGTCGCGCAAATCGTCCAGGATGCACGGAACCATGGCGTGGAGGTCCGTCCTGTCTGCGTCAACCGCTCACGCTGGGACTGCACCATGGAGCGGATTGGCAATTCCGATCGCTTTGCCGTCAGGCTTGGCATGCGTGTCGTCAGGGGTCTGTCAACCAATGACGCCGCACGAATTGTTCTGGCGCGTGCCGACCAGCCGTTCGTATCAGCCGATGACATGTGGCGACGCTCGGGCGTGTCTCCGTCGTCGTTGGTCAAGCTGGCCGAAGCTGATGCGTTCCTGCCATCGCTGCGACTGGAACGGCGGCAGGCGCTCTGGGATATCAAGGCGCTGCGGGATGAACCGCTGGAACTCTGGGCCGCGGCCGCCGAGCGTGAGGCCAAGACAATCGCTGAGATGCAGGAGCCTGAAGTGGCGCTGAAATCGATGACGGAGGGCAGGGAGGTCGTCGAGGACTACTCACACACAGGCCTCACCTTGCGGGCGCACCCGGTGTCGTTTCTCCGAAAAGACCTCGACCGGAAAGGCATCGTCACCTGCGCAGAGGCGATGGGGCAACGCGACGGGAAATGGCTCTGGACTGCGGGTATCGTTCTCGTGCGACAGCGGCCGGGATCGGCAAAGGGGGTCATGTTCCTCACGCTGGAAGACGAGTCCGGCATCGTCAATGCAGTGGTCTGGCCATCGCTCTTCGAACGCCAGCGGCGGATCCTGATGACAGCGAGCATGATGGCCATCAATGGCCGTATCCAGCGGGAAGGCGAGGTCGTTCACCTCGTTGCCCAGCGCCTGTTTGATTTCTCCACCGACCTGTCGAGCGTTGGGAATCGGGACGGCGACTTCCCGCTTCCGCACGGTCGCGGCGACCAGGTCAAGCACGGAGGAGGCCCCGATCCACGGGACAATCCCAAGCCCGCCGTACAAGCGCGCGACATCTATATTCCCGACCTTCATATCGATAATCTGAAGATCAAATCCAGAAACTTCCACTGAGGAGACCGGTGTGTCGCGCCTGTTTGCAGTCACCAAAGGCCTGGAGGAGATTGTCGCCCATTTCATCGGTCGACATGGCGCCGTCGCTTGAGGTGCCGAGCGAAAGGTCGAAGGCACCCCCCGACTGATCGTCATCAAGAAGGACGGACTGCGACTACTAAAATCGATCCCATGGGGTTTTCGGCGACAGACCCGCGACATGAGACGTGAGGGCGAACCGCCGAACCGCATCGGCCTCGTTGCCGATCTCGCCAATCCGCTTTGGGAGCGCATCGTCGTTGACCCCAGATATCGCTGCCTGATCCCGCTCACGTATTTTGCAAACTCCGACGGTGTCAAAGGGGCAAAAACCCGATCGTGGTTTTCGAGCAACCGCCAACCTTTGATGGCCTGGGCGGGGTTTGCCAAGAACACCCCAGACTTCGGCCCTGTGTTCGCCGGCATGACCATGACCGCCAACGAGAAGATCAGGCCCTTCAACGACCGAATGGCCCGTTTTGCTCGAGCGGCAAGAATACGACCGCTGGCTTCATGGTTCGATCGAAGATGTTATCGCCTTCCAGTTTCGCGATCCGCCGTCTTCCGATGATTTCGAAATCCTGCATAGCCGCGACCGCTGGCAAAGCGGCGTTTCACCCTCCAAGGCCTCACCCCGTCGGGACAACATGCTTATGTAGCCAAGGTTTCGTGTTGAAAGGTCTGCCATATGTGCAACTTGTACACCGTCCGTCTTTCTGCCGCGGAAGTAGCCGCGCACTTTCGTGTGCCGAACCCGATGCAATCGAACGCTCCCGAGGAAGTCTATCCGGGCACGCCCGGGATGGTGGTAACGGAGAATGAAGGCGTTCGCGAGCTTCGCTCGATGGTCTGGGGCTTTCCCCTGCGTCTCAAGGGTATGAAGCCGGAAGCCAAGCCAAAGCCGGTCAACAACATCGCTGACCTTGCGAAGGGCATGTGGATCGGCCTCGCCAGAAAACCCCAATGGCGATGCCTGATCCCGGTCACAGGTTTTGCTGAGGCCGAGGGGAGAAGGGCAAGATGACCCGCACGTGGTTCACGCTCAAAGACCAGCCGGTCTTTGCCTGGGCAGGTCTGTGGCGGGTCAGCGATGAATGGGGCCCCGTCTATTCCGGCGTCATGACGGACGCCAATGAGGCGATACAACCGGTGCACAACCGGATGCCTGTTCTGCTACAGCCGGATGAGTACGAACAATGGCTGCACGGTACTTTCGATGATGCGGTGGCGTTCTAGAAACGGACATTTCCGCCCGAGTTGGTGACGATGGAGCGGACATCCGAGCTATGGACGAAAAAGAAGTCTGCGCCCGTGGCACCGTTGCTGCTTTAACGCCGACCTAGTAGTGTTCAAGGTTGGCGAACCACTCGGCATAGGGCGTGTTCTTGGCCATGTGTCGATTATAATCCGGCGCGCCGTCATCCCACCAAGGAGCACCGCGCTCGCCGAGAGCAACCTTGGAATCATCGACGAGACGTCGCGCTTTTGCAAGTGCATTAGGGTCGCCCCTGGCGTCGCGAACGGCCCTTCTTGCCGACATCAACTCTCTGACCAATCTTCCCGCGTGGCTTCTTCGAGCCTGGGATCGCTCTTGCGCCACAGCCTCCCACGGACAACGAAATATCGCCCGTCAGGTGTATCGGGATATCCGTCCGACGTTCTACTGGCTTCTGCGTTTGTTGCCTGGTCGGTCATCAGCTCTGTTCCAGGTCGAATTTCATGTCAGCAACAGCTAGGCTTTTTACCGCGTATTTTCTTGTAACCCTTCGGTGCTGGATTTTGGCGTCGCATTGGGAAACGGATGAACAGGAAGTGGGAGTGATTCAAGGC
This sequence comes from Rhizobium sp. LjRoot98, assembly GCF_964252935.1. Taxonomy (NCBI): domain Bacteria; kingdom Pseudomonadati; phylum Pseudomonadota; class Alphaproteobacteria; order Hyphomicrobiales; family Rhizobiaceae; genus Rhizobium; species Rhizobium sp. LjRoot98. Next base: position 35,333 of record NZ_CAXUPW020000016.1, on the reverse strand, counting down.
GCGCCTCTGTCTCCGGCGTCACATGACAGCGAAGGCCCGAGACTGAGCCGACGCCATATCTGGCAAAGTAAGGCCTTATAAGGTTGTAGCCGCGCTGGTCGCCGGATTGAAAATGACGGACTATTGGGTCAAAAACTAGAAGGCGAAGTTTTAGGGCCCATTCCCGCGTCTCGTACAATCACAACAAAAGCTTGCCGCGCCGTTTCGGTGGAAACCACGACATCGATCGCCTCGCTACAAGCCGTCTTGCAGGTGTGGTAAGCTCCACCGTCATCCGATGGGCAGAGGATAACGAGATAGTCCAATGCATCCTGCGGACCTCTTACCTTCACGTCGCCACTCCCTGGAACGACAAACTCAACCGGTTCACTCCAAGACACTGTCATCATACACCTCCCTCACGTTTACGACCCGACTACGGGCAGATCTCAACGGCGCGCGTTGTGTCGCTTATGAGAACCGGATTGAGTCGCAATTGTTCCAGTTGAAACTCGGTTCGTTTGGTAGAGGGGCCAGTGGATCAGGTCTTGCGTCGTTGGCGCGAAAACGTGGACGCGTCATCGAACTGTCAAAAGTCTTTTCGCTCAATACGGCCGGCTTTGAAGAGCTGTGTACAGATCGGCATAGCGGCCGGCGCTTCTCGTCCAAGAGAAGTCTGCTTTCATCGCCTGGGTTTGCAATCTGCGCCAGAATGGCGCGCGACGGAAACCGGTCAAAGCGCGGTCGATGGCGTGGTACAAGTCTTCCACCGAACCTGATTGAAATTGAAACCCCGTCGCGACACGCGCGGTCATTGCAGCATCGTTGGCATCTATGATTGTTTCAGCTAGTCCGCCGGTCCGAGCGACAATTGGGATTGCGCCATACCGAAGCGCATAAAGCTGTGTAAGCCCACACGGTTCAAACCTTGAGGGCTGTACGACGATATCGCTTCCCGCATGCAAAAGATGAGCGTCATTCTCGCAAAAGCCGACATGGATCGCGAACAGTCCAGGATAGCGCCAGCTTTCCTCGATCAATGGGTGGATGATATCTGGATCTCCCTGACCGTAGACAATGAGACGGCTACCGCGATCAATTATACCTGGGATCACGGGCTTCAACAAATCGATGCCCTTCTGCCACGTCAGCCGGCTGATGACCGACAGAATAGGACCACGGCCGGGTAGAAGATTAAAGCGTTCTTCAATTCTTGACCGGTTGCCTGCACGCCGGCCTATTGTGCGGCTATCGTAGTTAACGGGAATAGAATCATCCGTCGCTGGATTCCAAACATCCATGTCAATGCCATTCACAATACCGGTTAAGTCGTCCCGCCGCGTCGAGAGCATTCCTTGCATGCCCATTCCAAGATCATCCGTGAGGATCTCGCGAGCATAAGTCGGGCTGACTGTCGTTACCGAATCGGAAAATTTGACACCCGCCTTCAGGAAGCTGACGCCGCCATAATATTCGATCCCCTCGGTGGAGAATAATGCTTGTGGAAGGTCGAGTTCCTGAAAAATAGCCGCCGGGAACTGACCTTGGAATGCTAGATTATGGATCGAGAGCATGACAGGCAGCGCATCGTTGACGATCTTCAGATATGCCGCAGCAAGCGCAGTTTGCCAGTCGTGCAAGTGGACGATATCGGGACGCCACCCGTTCAAACCTTGAGCCGCGACGAGTGCCGTCGCGCGCGAGAGGGCCGCAAAGCGCTTCCAGTTGTCCGGATGATCTCGACCGTTTTGATCGAGATAAGGTCCGCCATCCCGCTCATAGAGCGCCGGCGATTTAACGACGATTATCTCCAGATTGTCATAGCTACCCGAAAGGAATTCCGCTTTCATACCCATCAAGTCAACATCTGCTTCATGACGCAAATTAGTGAGCTTGTCGAAAATTTGGCGATAGCCTGGTATAATCGTGCGCGTTGATACCGCCTTTGACATTAAGGCTTTTGGCAGCGCTCCGACGACATCGGCCAACCCCCCGGTCTTTATCAATGGATAAATCTCTGACGCGGCAGCAAGAACATGCATGCCAGCCCCTCCTAAGCTCATCGAAGAAAAACTGTGAAAAAACTTGCAAACGGTGAGGGACGTGCCCGGCTAAATCATGATCTCGCCGCCGGTCACGGGAATGACCGCGCCGGTCATATAACTCCCAAGATCGGATGCAAGAAGGACGTAAGCTCCCGCCAATTCAGCAGGTTGTCCGGCGCGTCCCATGAGGGTCTGTTTCCCAAACGATTCCGTCTTTTCCGCCGACATCGTTGAGGGGATAAGAGGCGTCCAGATCGGCCCGGGCGCTACAGCGTTGACTCGGATTCCCTTTTCCGCGACCATCTCCGCTAAGCCGGCCGTGAAGTTCGACACTGCGCCTTTTGTCGACGCATACGCGAGCAGCGAGGATGACGGCTGCCGCGACTGAATAGATGTCGTGTTGATTATCGCACTTCCGGCCTTCATGTGCGCGATTGCCGCTTTGGAGAGAAAGAACGGAGCATAGATATTGGTGCGAAACGTTTCATCCCATTGATCGGCAGGAATGTCTTCGATTGCTCCATAAGTGCGCTGAAAAGCCGCGTTGTTCACCAGAATGTCGATGGCACCCAACTCTTCAACTGCTCGATCGACCAAGACATTGCAAAAACTCTCGTGCTTGATGTCACCGGGCGCTAAAATAACATTACGACCCGCATCCTTGACCCAGCGAGCGGTTACCTCTGCATCCTCGTGCTCGTTGAGGTAGGATATCAGAACATCGGCGCCCTCTCGCGCGAATGCTATTGCGACTGCTCGGCCGATCCCCGAGTCAGCTCCAGTAATCAAAGCGACTTTTCCGGTCAGACGTCCGGATCCCCGGTATGTCATTTCACCATGGTCCGGAACCGGTTGCATAAACTTGGTTTCGCCGGGTGGGGTTTGTTCCTGCCGCTGTTGCGGCGGTTCGGGATAGGTGTCGTGAGGCATGGGAACTCCTGTGGGTAGCTGCAGGGTGGCAGAACTGGCAAGATCAACCGCGGTTCCCGCTTCGTGGAAAAAATCGCAGTGTGCGGTCTAGCAGCGGACGGGGGCACTATAACGCTGGCTTCAAGGCAGAGATGGTCAACTCGCACAGCGGGTGTTTTTCGCGCTCGTCGGCTAACCTCCAAAGTCGCCTTCGTTCATCTCTCTCTCTCTCATCGTAGTTCAAGTCCCACTCCTTGCCGACCAGCTTTTTCCGGGTGCAGCGTTATGTGCCGTTGCTTTGTTGGGATCCCGTGATAACGCGCGGTTTATCGCTTGCAACGCCGTCGTTGCTTCTGCGGTCAATACCCTTGGCGTACTGGCCTTCGGCATCTTGGTGGATGACTTCAACCGCCAGCTCGTCTCTCCTGATACCGCCATTAGGAATCTCCTTTGGTTTTGCCCGCATCCATAACCTTCGATCTAACCGGATCGTTCAGATTTTCACCGAGCGCATCTCGGTCTGTCTCCGAATTGCCACTTGCAGGCAAATATCCCCGCGGTCGTGTTTCCTAAGGTCCTTCCCAACGGGGCGACTGGTCGGTCGTTCCTTCCTGTCCTGATTTTGGTGTTCCTCGTTTCACGATTTTTCTCGTTTTCGAGAAGTCAACTTCACACGGGGACAGATGTTCCCCCCTGCGCCCGATAGGACCATGACGGTGAAAGAGGTGGCTTCTCGTGGATATTTAAAGACGGGCGAACCGGGCATCACGAGCGATGCAGCTGACGGCCTCCCTGCAGCCGACGGCGGTCGGCTCTGGAAGGAGAATTTCAATCGCGTACTCATTGGCATACGACTAAATGTTCCATAATTCTCCTTCTGCCGCCGACTCAGCAATTTCGAATTTTTAGCCGCCTCAGGTGTGCGGGCACTGGTGCAGATTCCGAGGCAATCCGCCCCCGCATTCCGAAATGATGCCGCCCCCCAGTTCCGACCCCTTGTTCCGAGATGATGCCGCCCCCTGATTTGGGGTGTTTGTCGGGGTGTCCTGCTGGTGAGACGTTCGTCCTTTCAGTGTCCTGAAAGGAAGGAACGGGATGCCGGCGAAGAAACTAAAGATGCGGCGTGTCCGCGAGATTCTGAGATACGGATTTGAGCAAGGGCTCGGCCACAAGTCGATTGCGGCGCGCGTTGGTGCGGCGCCGTCGACGGTGCGCGAGACGCTCCGCCGTGTGGAGGTTGCCGGCCTTTCCTGGCCGTTGGGCGACGATGTCAGCGATGCGGTGCTGGAGGCGGCTCTCTATAGGGCTGCCGGCACGAAGACCGGTCACCGTCGCAGCGTTGAGCCGGATTGGGCGTATGTTCATCGCGAGCTGAAACGCAAGCATGTGACGCTGCAGATCCTCTGGGACGAATATATCGGCCTTCATCCCGATGGCTATCGCTACAGCCGCTACTTCGATTTGTATCGCGCTTGGGCACTGAAGCTGCCGGTGACGATGCGCCAGGACCATGCGGCTGGCGAAAAGCTGTTCGTCGATTATGCCGGCGACACGGTCACGGTGGTCATCGACAGATTGTCCGGCAAGACGCGGCAAGCCCATCTGTTTGTTGCGGTCTTGGGGGCATCGAGCTTGTCGTTTGCACATGCTCGCTGGAGCGAGACGCTACTGATTGGATCGAATGCCACCTGCTTGCGCTGGAGGCGTTCGGTGGCGCACCGGCGCTGCTGGTTCCTGACCTGTCCTTGGCAGCGGCAAGACGACGGCGGAGGGAGGCGCCTCGGGCCAAGGCATGTCGTCCAGGCCCCGCGAGACCTGCGGAGGAATATTGATTGAGGTCTTGGCGCCTGATAACAGTCCGGCCCGGAGCCATACATCTTCGTGACCCTTCAGATCGATAACTTCCGGCGTAACCTCGCGTCCTGATTTGGAACCTTGCAACCCGCACAGGCGCGCCTGCCGCCCATCTTCGTCGAAGAGGTAAGCGTCCGCGCGGAGGACAGCGTCACACCAGCCGACGGGCTGGCTCGTGGGGCCTACGTGTGCCTCGGTGTCAGGGACACCGGATCTGGAATGGACGAAGAAACAGTCCGGCGCGCTGTCGACCCTTTCTTTTCTACCAAGGAGTTGGGAAAGGGGACGGGGCTTGGCCTATCGATGATCCATGGTCTGGCGGTCCAGCTTTACGGTGCACTCAAACTCATTAGCACGTTGGGGGGAGGGCACGTTGGCCGAACTCTGGCTTCCGGCGACCACTGAGGTTCGCCGTCAAGCAGTGACGCTGGACCCAGTCATCCAAATGCAGCGCGGGCCAATGACTATTCTTCTGGTCGATGACGACGCATTGATTGCCATGAGTTCCGTCGACATGCTTGAGGATCTCGGCCATCGCGTGCTGGAGGCAAGTTCCGGGCAGCAGGCCCTGGAAGTTATAAAGAGCGAGCCTAACATCGATCTCGTGATTACGGATTTCTCGATGCCGGGCATGAACGGCGCCCAGCTGGCAAAGGCTGCACGCGACTTGCGTCCTACCCTGCCGATCCTGGTCGCAACAGGCTACGCCGAACTGCCGGCAGGTACCGAAATGGATCTTCCCCGGTTAGGCAAGCCCTATACGCAGGAGCAGCTGGAACGGGAAATCGCTCGGATCCTATCTTGAGGGCAACCGGGAGCAGAAAATTGGCTGCGTCAGCAAGACGGTCGTTAACATCAATGCGGCGGGGATGGTAGGCCGTTGATTTCGAAGCGTTGGCCGCCAACTTTCCCGACGTTCGACTACATTCAAGTATTGAGGGAGCAAGTCGTGTGGGCCGACGGTTCGAATCCGTTCAAGAGCAAACCTCTGATGCAGACCTTAATCTGCCGCTAAGATTGATCTGCCGCACCGTATTCCACTCCAGTTTTCGTTACCCCAGGGCGTCGTTTCTTTTCGGTGGAACCATCCGCAACAACTCTGGTTTAGCAGCAAGGCGGGTTGGCCGACGCCTCCCGAGGGCTGTCTTCAGGGGCGAGATGGTTGGAGGTTGCGTTGCGCGTCATCGAGTACAATAGTTCTGTCGTCCCCGATCATCTAAATCCAGTTCACCGACGTCCCGCTGGGCTGATTGCAGCCGCGCTCATCGATGTGATGACAACTTCAAAGCGGCCTCGCGGATATATTGCATTGAGTGAGGGCGGTGCCAATAGAGTTGCCGATGCCGTTCGATCTCTTGATCCGGAACTCGATATCGTAGTTCTTCCGCCCTGGGACTGTCTGCCGTATGATCGAGTTCCCCCGTCCCGGCAGGCGATGGGACGGCGGATGGACGCCCTGCGGGTTTGGTCCCAGCCCTCTATAAAGCCCAAGCTGTTAATCACCTCATTGGATACACTTCTGCAGCGCATTCCGCCTGCGCGAATTATAAACAACAGCTTGTTTGAGCTTGCCGTTGGAGGCGCTTTCGATAGGCAGGCATTCGAGCGTTTTGTTGGCCGCACCGGTTATATCGAGGACGGTATCGTCGATGAGCCAGGCGAGCTGGCGTTTCGGGATGATGTGATCGACATTTTCCCGGCGGGCGCGTCGAAGCCTTTCCGTATCATTTTGGGAGAGGATTCGACGGTTGCGGAACTTCGGTCCTACGACCCGACTACGCAGAGAACGACGAGCACGGTCGAGGTAATGGTATTCGGCCCGGCATCAGAAGCGATTGCTCTGGACGGTGACCTCGATGACCAAGACTCTGGTGCCGAAGTATCGGAGCAGCGATTACTTCAGCTGTACGGAACGATGCAAACAGTTTTCGACATGGTGGGCGATATCGATATCGCCTTCGGAGAAGGTGCTGAAGAGCGTCTGAGCAGTTATCTCGATATCATTGAGGAAGCGCGACAGGCTCGAGATCGTTTCGATCATGGCGCCGTCGAACGACAGCAATCGCTTTATTTGCAGCAGTTCGAGTGGAGCGGCGCCATGAAAAGCATTGCTACGTTTGAGCTCGATCTTGGAGAGTCGCGCGAACTTCCGAAATTTGCTGACGCTTCGAACCCCCGCAGGGCGTTCATCGATTACGTGAAGTCGGAGAAAATAGCCGGGCGCAGGGTCCTGTTGACTGGACGCGGGCGTCTATTCGAAAATCTTGCGCGGCGTGTAGAGCAAGAGGTAGTAACTGAGGGCCAAGCGATCAGCAGTTGGAAAGAGCAAAATGCTTTCGAACCAAGTGCGTTTTTGACGCTGGAATGTCCGCTGGATAGCGGCTTCGCATCAGCCATTCTCACGGCGGTTACCCTGAAAGATATCCTTGGCGAACGCACGGCGGCGGCGGATAATGCGCTCTTTCTTGCCGAACCCGAACTCAATCTCGGCGACGTTGTCGTCCACGAGGATCATGGCGTTGGCATCTTGAAATGCCTACAAGACATTACCGTCGATGGTGTCACGCGCGACGCTGCCCGGCTCGAGTACCGCGATGGCGCCTCGCTTCTCGTGCCGATCGATGAGTTCGGAAAACTTTGGCGCTACGGATCTGAGCCCGAAGCCGTCACACTCGACCGGCTCCATACTGAAGCATGGTCGAAGAGACGGGCTGTCATCGACAAGGATATTGGCGTTGCTGCCCGGCACCTGATGAAGCTTGCAAAGGAACGACTGGAGGCTAAGGCCGAGCTCTTCGTTCCGCCACGGATGGAATATGCGAAGTTCGTTCGCCGTTTTCCGTATGCGGAGACTCCTGATCAGGCAGTTGCGATCGAAGCGGTTCTTGGGGATCTGGCCTCGGGAACTGTCATGAACCGGTTGATCTGCGGCGATGTTGGCTTTGGGAAAACTGAAGTTGCACTGCGGGCCGGGGCGGCTGTCGCACTTGCCGGCGGCCAGGTCGTTCTCATCACGCCGACCACGGTGCTGGCGCGACAACATTTTACCACCTTCGAGCGCAGGTTTGCTGGCACCGAGATCCGGGTGGCGATGTTGTCTCGGGTCGTCGACCCGCAGGAAGCCAAGGACGTTAAGTTAGACCTTGCCGACGGAAAAATCAGGATCGTCGTCGCCACTCAGGCAATTCTTGCAAAAGATGTATGTTTTGACCATCTCGGCCTTTTGATAGTTGACGAAGAGCATCGGTTCGGAACGCGGGAAAAGCAGGCTATGAAGGCAATGGCGCCGCTTTTGCACACACTGACCATGTCGGCGACGCCGATCCCTCGGACATTGCAGTCGGCCATGATCGGTGTCCAGGATGTCAGCATCCTTGCAACGCCTCCTTCGAAGCGTCGGCCAGTCCGGACGTCCCTCGGTCCGGTCGATCGCGCCTCAATGCGGGTCGCGCTGATGCGGGAATATCGCCGCGGCGGGCAGAGCTTCATGGTCGTGCCGCAGGTCGAGGATATCGACCAGGTGCACAAGATGTTGGCCGAGCTGGTGCCTGAATTGTCGATCCGGATCGCGCATGGCAAGATGAAGGCCGCGTTTATGGACAACGTTATGGTGGGCTTTGCCGACGGGGATGGCGATGTCCTCCTGTCTACGAACATCATCGAGAGCGGTCTCGATGTGCCACGCGCCAACACGATTGTCATTTGGCGCGCAGACAGGTTCGGGCTGGCGCAACTGCACCAGCTCCGCGGACGTGTTGGGCGAGGAAAGGTCCAGGGAGTAGCTAGTCTTCTCACGGCCGAAGGTGACATATCCGAGCAAACGCGACTGCGGCTTTCGACCATGGTTGAAAACGATCGTCTTGGCGCCGGGCTCGCGATCAGCATGCAGGATCTCGACCTTCGGGGAGCTGGAGACGTCGCGGGCTCTGACCAAGCTGGTCATATGAAGCTCATCGGCGTCAACCTTTACCAAAAGCTCCTGGAGCGAGCGGTCAATGGATCAAAGAGAGAAGCAGCCATCGCCGAACAGCTGGTCGTCCTTAACCTCGGCATCGCCGGAACGATCCCGCTGGAATATGTTTCCGACGGAGCCGTGAGGCTTAATCTTTACGCGAGGCTGCTTCGAGCCGTAACTGGTAGCGAAGTGGAGGGATTCGCCCAGGAGTTCGAGGATCGTTTCGGTGAGCTTCCCGAGGACGTAGCAATTTTGTTTCGTCTCATAAAGGTGCGAGTTGCGGCCAGCCGATTTGGCATCAGCAAGCTTGATGGCGGACCGCTTGCGATGGCGATAAGCTTCATCGGAAAGCCGTCTCGGAAGACGATCAAGTTGCTGACACGGTCACAGCGAGCAGAGCTGCGCGATGGTCGCTTGGTTTTCGAACGGAAAACTGACAATGGGATCGAACGGATAGCGTTCTTCGAGGAGGTATTTCAGTTAAACGGTAAGTGAGGTGACAGACGCCGAAAAGAACGCCGACGGGCAAGATAACATTCGATCGCCGATCCCTCTGCCATTGGCGTCGGTCATCGTGGTCCTTTCGATCTTTCTGCGTTTCAGGGGCTCACCTAAGTTGAAGCCGGTCGCCGCGTCACACGGAGAGACGAGCGAGTAAACTGTGCCGCGTCCTGAAACGTCCGGCCGTTCACCGGTCAAACAAAGCGGACAAATCTGGTTTCAGGGGTGCAAACGCACTGCACAATGTCTCAGACTAAGCCGCGAAATGGTCTCCTCAGGCTGCTTCGGTGTTGAAATGGCTGCCACTGCGGAACGCAGCGATGGCTCGCCTTGAAATGATGTGAACCTACGACCCGGCCACTGGCGCTCTATATCAGTGCAAGATTTGCGGCGAAGGTGATTATACCGGGATCCCAGATCTTAAAGAGAACGCCTCTGGTACGAGGTAGAAACATATCCCACCTGAGGCCGGTCTAAGCTTGGAAAGGAGCAGACATTATGCAGACAATCAGCCACTGCTTAGATGACAGGGGCCAGGAGATCATTGGCGCGCCGGGAACACATGATCGAAAAAGCCGATTTCTAAGATCATGCGAAAGTGCTTTGGCTGAAAGCCGAGGCCGATGGGTTCACCGTTGCTCAGTTGAAGGAGGCCTGCGGTGGGGACATCGAGCGCTACCTGCTTGACCAGCAAAACGCCATGACCGACGTCGCGGCGCGGCAGGCGTTTGAAGAGAATTCCGCGTTTCACCACCTCGCTACTGCTGATGAAGAGGCGTTTGCCATCGCCTGCATAAATATCGCCCGCCGGGCAGCCATCGAGCGAGCAACTCGGACGCGAGTGCTGTGGCAAAAACCGTAAGCCGATCTAAGCAGCCCCCCCAACGCCCTATCTGGTCGAAGGTCGCAGCGGCGGTACTTGACACCTGGTCGGCGGCTCGGCCCCGAAATCAGTATTGTCCGACAATCTGGCAGTCACTAGCTGCGTGCCGCAAGCATCTCGGATAGTCGCTTAGCGTTTTTGATCGAATTGCCATCGCGGTCGTTATTGAAGTAGATCCAGACCGTCTTGGCGCCACTTCCCCGGATGCGCTCCGCCCATACCGTCAGCTCAGCGTCGCTGTAGTCGTGGCGATACCACTGCTGGGTCCCGTGGAAGCGGAGGTAGATGTCATCACTCGTGCGCACGAGTTCGCCCGGCAGCCGAGGTCCGCTGCAAGAGCAGAAAATCGCCCCAGCCGCCCTGAATGCCGAATAAACGTCCTCGTTCCACCAACTTTTATGGCGGAACTCAACGGCGTTGCGATGCCTTGGATCAAGCTGCGACAAGATCAAATGCAGCATGTCAGGCGAATAGCGTACGCTTGGTGGAAGTTGGAAGAGGAAGCATCCCATTTGAGGCCCCAGCAGGTCGGCGATATATCCGAAATCCTCCACGAGTTCCTGTGTGTCCTCGAACCGCTTGATGTGCGTGATGAGCTCGCACACCTTGATCGTATAGACGAAGCTAGGAACGGTCTGACGTATCCATATTTTAACCGCAGCAATTGTCGGCCACGAGTAGAACGGCGCGTTGAGCTCGACGGTCGCGAAATTATCCTGGTAGATTGAGAACAACTGATTTGAAGGCGTGCCGGTCGGATAGAATTTGCCTTTCCAGTGCCAGTAGTACCATCCAGAACAACCGATATGAACCTTGCCAGTGGCGTCATCCGGCGCTGGAGGGGCTGGGGCACTTGAAAGGCGGGCGAGATGCATTTTGGCCGCACGGATCACATTGGCATCGCGCTGCTTTTGCCGACGTTCGGCGCGCCGGGCTCGTCGCAGCTCGATTTCTTCCGGGGTGCGCTCTACCATTTCATTCGTCTGACCAATAGCGCAGCTCGGACAGGAGCTCCGGGATACGGTCGGGAATTTCACGCGCCAAAAAACCGAGTGGGCCGACCCTTTCCGACAGTTTAAATCCTGCCTCGCCGTGGAGAAAAACGCCCCAGATCGCTGCGGTTACCGGGTCGGCACCACGGGCCGCCAGTCCGGTTATGATGCCTGCAAGAACGTCTCCAGAGCCTGATGTGGCAAGCCCCACGCCACCGCCTTCATAGCGCCAGTTTCCATCCGATGCGGTGACAATCGTCTGGCTTCCTTTCATGACCACCACTAGCCCAAATTCGTCCGTCAGGCGGGCGGCTGCTGATCTCGGATCGGCCTCGACGACCGCCTTCCCGATCCCCAGTAAGTTGGCCATCTCGCCTGCATGGGGTGTGACAATAACGCGGCCGGAGCGTCTTCGAAGCGCATCGCCTTGCTCAATGATCTGCGGCAGGGCTCCGGCGTCCACTACGATGATCGTTTCGGTATTGCTTTCCAGCAGATGTTCCAAAATGGCGTCGCAGTCCGGCTCCTCCACCATGCCGGGACCTACGAGGAGCGCGTTGGCCTCTGCCCATCTGGAAGCGGCAGACACTATCGGTCGGAACTGCAATCCACCCGCTGGCGTTTCCGGTAGGTCGATGACCATCGCCTCCGGCATCGCCACTGCAATCGCGGCTGCGCGGCTTTCGATGGTGGCGATTTGAAGCTTGCCGGCTCCCACCCGCATTGCGCCGAGAGCTGCGAGAAGGACCGCTCCGGGAACTTCTCTGCTTCCGCCGATAATGCACACCCGACCGCGGTCTTCCTTGCTGCCTTCTGCAGGTTGGGGGAGCGGCAGGCTTCGAAGGAGGTCTCGGTTGACGATCTGCATGTCCATCACCGAGCAGCAACATTTGCGTCTTTTTCAGCGGTAACAGGCGCCCCTGCCTCAACCAAAGGCGCCACAAAGTTATAACGTGTCAGGACCAGGCCGCCGCCAACGCCGGTATCAGGCTCAGTCATGTATTCGGTAACACCGCAGTTCGAAACGTCCCCCTGCCGGTCAATTTCAAGGATCTGCTCCTCGGACAGATTTTCGATGATGTATCGCATGCATAGGACCACAACCTGATGCGCGACGATCAGGACGCTCCGATCGGCGTAATGCAGGCTGATGGTATCAAGCATGCTTCGCAGTCGCAGGATCACGTCGCACCAGCTCTCACCGGCCGGCGGTCGATGATAGAACTTTCCCAGGATGCGGCGAAACTCCGCTTGATCTGGATAGAGCTCTTCGATGCCTCGCCGCGTCAGCCGATCGAGGATGCCGAACTCCTTTTCCCGCAGCCGCTCATCGGTGCTGACAGTGAGGCGTGGCCAGGCAGTGAGCTGCCGAGCGATCGTGTCCGCCGTGCTCAAAGCGCGTATGTAGGGCGACGCCACAATAACGTCTGGCTGCTCAGGCAGAGCGCCGAACCACGCGCCCAGCGCCTCCGATTGCTGTTGGCCAAGTGGACTTAGTGGCACGTCGACGTCCCGTTGTGTGATTTCGATGCGTGCATGGCCTGCAAGATCTGCGGCATCGCGGGCAACATTTCCGGCACTTTCGCCGTGCCGTACCATCCAGATGCGCTTTGGCCAGTTCTGCTTCATGTCATCCCATTTAGATTAGAGCTTAAGTTCATTTGGGCGCGAGTTAGAGTTGTTGCTTCCCGTAGCGAAGAACCCAACTGACACCAGATAGTTCCCGCGTAGCGATCGCCCGCTGGTAGCAGCCCTCCGAGCATGGGAGATGCAGCGCCATCATAATCCAGGATCGAGCACTTAGCACCTAACGGACGAGCATCTCTCTCTCACAGAGGTCATTTCTCATCGCCGTGGCTGCTACTCCCGCTTGCCCCATGGCATTGCTGATCTGGTCCAGGCCAATGACGACATCTCCGGCGGCGTAGAGGTCAGGGACGGCTGACCGCTGATGCTGATCGACAGCGATGCAGCCCTCCTCAGACAAGTCGGCCCACGTCCCCCGCCAGCGACGAACGGATATCCGAGCCAAGCGCAGCGTAGACGGATGGGAACCTGTGCATCCCTGTAGGTGAAGAGACAACGATTGCTCCGTCCCCTAAATCGATCGATGTTAAGGGGCCTACCTCAAGAGCGATCCCCACTGTGCGAAGACGATCAAATTCGTCGTCCTTGAGTCCGTGATCCTCTTCAGGTGAAATCAGCGTGATATCCTTGCTGTAACTCCTCAGAAAGACGGCCTCGCGGAAGCCTTTTGATCCATAGCCCATCGCGCCGACTGATTCGTCGGTGACCTCAACGCCGTCACAGACAGGACCATACCGCAGTAGGCCGCGGGCGACCGCATCGTCATGTTTGTCCTTCGGCATCGATGGTCGGCGGTTGACGACGCCGGTGGCCAGCAGGACCGTTTTTGCCCGGATTTCTGTATCGCCGGATTGCAGAACAAAGACGCCATTCTACCGGCGTAGGGACTTCCTGAGCGCGCCGGATTTCAGCTCCGTACCTCACGGCTTGCACGCGCATCCTTGCGAGCAACTCACTACCGCTGATGCCGTCGGGGAAGCCCGTATGAGTCACCGTAAGATGTAGCGCGCGAGATAGATCGCGGCCGTCAAGCCTGCAGGCCCGCCGCCTATCACCACGCAGTCGCATATCTCTGTCGCTGCTAAAATGATAATCCCCTTTCGCTCGCCATCTCGTCGGCCTCGTCACTAGACTATCGCCAAGCCCGCAAGAATGCCGATCATGAAAACAGCCCGTGGGCGAACAGCCCGACGCATGCGAAAATTTGGCTTGCATGCCCGGCATAACTATTACACCGACTTTCGATACTTATTCGACAACGCTCCCTGCGGGTATCTCGTACTCGACGCTCGAGGTCGTATCGTCTTGGTGAACGCGACATTGCGGAACCGGCTTGGCAGAGAAGACCATGAGCTGCAGGGCAAGCGGCTCCTTCATTTGCTGACTGTCGCTGGTCGGGTGTTTTATGAGACACACTTTGCTCCGTGGTTGCGCATGCAGGGTTGTTTTAACTAGATCGCGGTGGATCTTGTGAAACATGATGGATCCCGTCTTGCTGTTCTTGCAAACGCTGTTCTTAAAACGGACGAGGACGATACCATCCTTGAAACGAGGATTGCAGTGTTCGAAGCGACGACCCGCCGCAGATCGACAGAGAGCATCTTGCTCCTGACAGGCAGATCATGACCAAACCGTTCGACATGGATGCGTTCGGCCGTCTGATCGCTGAGATGCTGGGGAACGCGTGAGAAACGAGGCCGGGGCTCGACGCCGCGAATGGCTACCGGTCCTTCTGGTATAATTCGCGGAGCACGGCGTCTTCGACCGAGACTGAGGCGACGACGGCCCCCGTCGGATCCGTGATCTCGATGCCATAGATATCGATCTGACGCGCCGCCCTCAGGTTTTGCGCCACCAATTCCCTTAACGCGCCCGCCGCATTCGAGGTGGCCTCGTCGAGCGTATCGAAGGAAGCACCCTCCAGATCTTCGTCGACGCTATCTGAATGCTTGATATGAAGAAAATAGATCGGCATCGGAACTCCAAGGTGTCCTGACACGCTGGCGGCCTCATATTCTGGCTGCCCGCGTTCTCAATTCAGGTGCGTTTGAAGCCCTGGCTCTGGCTGAAGCCGTCCTGCTTCTGCGTGCCGATGCGCTGGTCGGCGACTTCGACCTCGGTCTTGCGGACACTATCGCTTACGGTCTCCGTCCGCTCCGTCGACGTCTTGTTGATCCCGATTTCTTCGGCGCCGCGGGCCTCCTTCGAGACCACTGCCTCTTCATGGCGCTCTTCTGCGGAGATCGTCCGTTCCTGGAATGCGGCGTCGGCATCCGAAAGCGGACGATCGACGGTGCGCCGTTCGATGGTGACGTTTTCGTCGCGCAGCGAGATGTCTTCGCTCACGGGCGTCTCGATCGTGTAAGATCGGACCTTCACGCTGCCTGCGTTGACGTCGCGCTTTCCGACACGAAGATTTTCCTCCACCACCTTGATGGTATCGTGATCGGTCGTGTCGGGAACGAACGCATCGTCGCTAGCTGTGCCAAGCGACGCCCGACTTGCGTCGTAGGTCGAGGTTGATGAGGTCGACGAGGTCGAGATGTAGTCGTTCCAGCCTTCGTTACGCCAAGTGTCGGCACGTTCGTCGATGTCGATGCTTCCTTCTTCGTCCAGGATCTCATGCGCGGTTTCGTACAGCGTATCGCCGACCAAGGTGACGGATACGAGGAAGCCGCCGCGCCGCAAGCCTTCTGAATAAACAAGGCGGTCCTTATCCGGGAAGAAGAAATCACCGAGTGATTCCCAAAAGCCTTTTCGATCATCCGCGGCGGTGGTCTCGTTATCGCCGTCGGCCTCATAGCCGGGCACGAGACGGATCGCATCAGATGACACCCCGGCATCCTCTAGACGTTCGATCGCGCTGTCCGCGTCGGCGCGGCTGTCGAAAAATGCAGTAAGGGCGCTCGATGTGCCCGATGCGGTCGAGTAGCCATTTTCGGTTTCGTTGTAGGCCATTTCAGTTCTCCTTGTTTTCTACGTTACGTTCGATTGAGACGGATTGCTTGCGCAGGGTGATCGGGATGTCGAGCGTCTTGGAGGTGGTTTGCTGCCGTAAGTGCACTTCCTCGACGAGGAAAAGTCTTTTTACCATTCGCTCTTCAAAGACCGGGACGATGGTGACGTCCCCCTCGGTGCGCATTGACGGCGCGTAATCGACTTCAATGTCCATCGGTACCCGGATCACCTCCACGATGCGCCGCTCAAGCTGGGCGGTTGCGATTTCGTCACATAATTGTGTATGCGTCCCGACCGTAACCAATCCATCAACCACAGTCCGCTTGTCGACAGTCAGTTGCTCCTCGATGGCGGGGGATTATGGTTTCGGCGGAGGCCATGGCGTCTTCCTCTCGGCTGGAGCTATTAACCGCGATCCCTTCCGAATGTTCCGGGGGGTGTTCGCAACAAGGTGGCATTGAGCAGCTTGAAAACTGGGAGCGGCTGATTGGAACATTTCTGCCAGTCCTTAATTCCCCTTCCAGGTCGCTCCTGTGTCAACGAACGCGACGGGGATGATGAACACAGGGATTTTCCCGCTTCTTCCTGGGGCCAACGAAACGGCAGCCGAGCATCCGACCCGTCCAGGTGTGACCTTATCCTGATGATAAACTGGCTTATGCACGGAGAGGCCCGTCACATATTCGACTCTTTTGATCAACCAGGGGAACGTCTATCGTCGTCCGGGTCCGCGAACGTGTGGTCATGCGGAGGGGTAGTCCACGCTCAATGTCAAACCGACCTTCGCTGCAATCACTCCGTCGGCGTTTATCACCTCGACGGCCATGACATCGCCAGACTTCGCCGGGATGCCGTCGAGAACCATTTCAGCGAGAACCAGTTTCGCTTCATCGACTGCGGCGAACAAATCCCGGAATTCGTAGATCTCATCGGTGGCGACTGCGCCGTCCCGATCCCAAAAGCGAAACTGAAAGCTGGACATTGGCAATCTCCTTGATCAGCGCGACAACGAGCGATTCGCGTGATGGTTCCGAATATGCAAGAAAACCGTTCCACCCCGCATCTTTTTGGAATCTCGTGCGTTTTCCCGCTGATGAACGATTGGAGAGAACTGTGCTGTCGAAACGGGAATTGATTGATACCGGAAATGACAAGCGCTATGTGCGCCGTGACGAGAATGGGCGCTTCAAAGAGTCCGTGGATGTCGGCAAGTCATTATCCGCCGATCGGCGGACCAAGTCGAAGACGAAAGCCAAGCCGGGTGAAGGCGACCAGGGCGATCATCACTCGTCGAAGTAGGAGTTCGGGCATGTTGTTGAGAAGACAGGGCATCCGCCAGGAAGAAACTTTCTTATCTGGACGACAGGACGAGGTCTCGGTTACCGACAAGGCAGGATCTCCCGAAGATAATGCACGGCTTCGGCATGAAATTCTCCACAAGGAAATCGAGTTGCTCCGTGCGAGGCTGGACATCGTTCGCGCTCAAGTCGGCGCGGTTGCGAAATCGGGCGGCACCTGGATTCACGCGAGCGCGCGGTCGCAACTGGGTGCCTATCCATGGGCGAAGTTTGCAGCCCTGACCGCTGCATCATATGTCGTAACCCGATCGCTTCGGAAATTGCCCCTCGGGTCCATCGCCGCGGCAGCCATCCCGATGGCCACAGTGGCGTTGAAGCGAAGATTGCGCTGATCACAGGATTTGCAGCGGTTCGAGTGGCATTGGTTCAGGAGCCCGCTAGCCGCTGTCTAAATAACGGAAGTCGGGGATCGATTGCGTTCAGGTTGGCTTGCCTCAAGGTCTGCGCTGCTGGAACAATCACCGCAGATCTATCGCCGACTGATCCCGTGGAAGATTGCGAAGCGCCGTTCACACTCATCTGCCGCCCGGAAACAAGAGCGTAGAGAACGCGATGTGATCTAGGCCGCCATCGATTTCAGTCGGCGAGCAATATCGTCGAACCGATAGGGTTTTGAAACGAACTGTGCGTTCGGCGGAAGGTCAAAATCCGCCGGGGTCAATCGCCCGGATACCACGAGTATTCCTGCATCCGGAAAACGCTGGTGAACCTCGTGTGCCAGGTCCACGCCTGAAAGAACGCCCGGCATCTGAATATCGGTGAACAGGAAATGGATCGCTTCCTCACTGATGATATCCATCGCGTCATCGGCGGAGCCGGCTTCCAGAACGGTGAACCCCGCATCTTCGAGCGCACCTATCGCAGTGAGCCTGATGAGTGGCTCGTCTTCCACAACCAGAACTTTTCGCATCTCGTCCTCCAATATGCGGATAAACTCTCGGTTCAGCGCATGGTTCCTGACGTCGTGCGAACGTCGTAGCTTCCGCTAGCGATCTCGGGGAAAGGCGTGCTGACCCTCACGACGACGCGTATAGCGAGCCTCGCGGGGCAAGGTGTCAGCCATCTCAACATAAGGAAGGCTGCTCCCAGAAACCATGCGCCTCTGGCTCGAAGCGCTCGGGCGCATTCATAAAACCGATGCAGAGGTAGATTTCGGACGGGAGCCCTTCATCTTGATAGGCGATCGAGGTTCCGCACTCTCCGCAGAATGTCCGCACGACGCCCGGTGTCTTTGAATACGTCTTCGGGATGCCCGTAATGTTGACCACTAGACCTGTCTTGTAGCCGACCCAGATCGTCAAACGACCGCCGATCGCTTTTCGGCGGTCATCGTCATGGTCCCAGTTGATCCAAACGGCTCACCGATGGCGTAGATCTCCATCGCGCCGCCAAAGCAAAACCCCGTTCGATTCTGGACATCTCCCGTCGTCCCGTCCGGTTTCTCAATCAACCTTGGCGTCGGGATCCGTGCGACCGCTTGGGATAGAGCTCACCGTTGCAGAAACAGGATCGCTGGCCGGAAACGATGACTCCAGACCTTCGTCAAGATGCTCCTCAAGCGTGCCCGTATCCTGCGCTGCGCGTGCGCTTCTTAGGGACAAAACGGCTGGAGACGTCTCGGGATTCTCCGCGTAGGTGGCCGGCACGGATGCGGTATGAGCTGATTGCGAGGGTTGTTCATTCGACTCAGCCGATGCCTCGCTGGCCTCCTCCAGGTCGGTGTCAAATGTCGCGATCTGGACCATCACCGCCTTCGCCTTTTCTTCAGCGTTGAGACGGTTGAGGTTTCCGTTCTCGTCGTTCTTCATGTGAACCGACACAACGTCGCCACCTTCGCCGACGAACTCGACCGTTACACCGGAATTCTCTTCGTGTACCTTCTTGCCAACGATTTCCATGTCATTCTCCGATGGGAAGCATCCACCGCCAAGCGTGGATCCTGAAGTTTCTAGTTCAGCCTTCAGCCTTCTGGTTGACGACTGACGTCGCAATCGACGTCAGGGTAAGATCAGTCGCCTGTTCTTCATCCAGCGTCGTCTGCAACAACCCGGCAGCGTCGGTCAGCCCGAGCTCAAGCGCCCAAGTGCGCAAAGTGCCGTAGCGCGACATCTCGTAATGCTCCACCGCCTGAGCGGCGGCGAGCAGTCCAGCGTCGAGGGCGGGGGAGCCATCATACTCTTCAATGATCTCGGCACCTTCGTCGGTGATGCCGAGGATCGCGTCACAGGTCTTGGCTTCCGGCTCTTCGCCGATGATCTCGAACACCTGTTCGAGACGCTCGACGTGAACCTTTGTTTCGGCCAGATGCTTAGTGAAGGCGTCCTTGAGCTGGACGCTCGTGGCCGCTTCTTCCATTTTTGGAAGGGTCTCGACGATCTTCTGCTCGGCGAAATAGACGTCCTTCAAAGTGTCGAGAAACAGGTCTTGGAGCTTCTTAGTCTCGGCCAATGTGGCCTCCGTTCTTGTTGGAGAGGCCGCTTGCACAATGCCAGCGGCTGGTAATTACGAAATGCGACGATCGGAGATATCAATGAGAAGAGCACGCTTGGTGCCGTAGACGCCACCAAACCACGCGGCAATCGCACCCAGAACCAAGGCAATGAAGCCGAGGATCGCTCCGGCCGAGACGGCGGCGCTTGCGGCCTGAGCCGCATCGATGGCCTTCTGCTTGGCTGCCGCGATGTTGTCGCGATAGGTCTTCTCATACTGGTCGACCTGAGTGCGCGCCTGATCGGCTGGAATGTTCTGAGCCTTGGCGATAGCATCGGCCGCGCGGTTGCGGGCGTCCTCTGCTGTTGCCTCGTCGCCCATGACGACTGCCTGCATCGCCGACACTGCGGCGTTCTGCAAAGCCTGCGGATCGTTCCCCGTTGTCGAACGAATTTGCTGTTCGATTCCGCCCATTGGATTGGTCGAGTTGGCGATCGCTGGCGCCGCTGCGGTTACGGCGGTCGCTGCCGTGGAGCCGACGCCACTTACGACGGACGAAAGACCACTAAACGCGCCACCGACGAGAGCGCCGACGGATGTCGTCAGCAGATAGAGCACAATGAGCGTGGTGACGGCCCATGATGTCACTCCCTGGTAGCCCCCCGTCGAGTTGCTCGGACGGCCCGACAGTCGACTGGCAACGTAGCCGCCAGCAAAGGAAGCAATGATGCCCGCAACAACGAACCAGATGCCGCCCGCAATCGAAAACGTGCTGGCTTCCGGATTATCATAGGTGCCAGGATCGAGCACGGCCGCGCCAATGCCGACCCCAAGAAGGTTCAACAGAAATTGGGCACTGAGCGCGATTGCGACGCCAGCGAAAACTGCTCCCCATGAAACCTTGTTGAAAGCGGCGCTCGCCGACGAGTCGACGCCATAGGACGGGTCGTGAGGGAGGTTGGTTGATATTGGGGTGGTCATGTTCGGGTCCTTGTTGCGGTCACACTGTTGTGATGGCGGAAGAACTAAGAGCTGCCACAATTGTTCCGAGCGCAGGCTTAAGATGCGCTAGCTGGAGGCAGAAAAAAGCTTCTCAATCGTCGAGGATGGTTTCGGCAGCGAGTTGACGGCAGTCACTTCAATTTCGAGGCCTGTGATAAGAGGGTGCGACGTGCTGGTCATGACCTACGGATGTCGGTCCAATTGGCTGACGTAAGGCGAAAGAACAGCGTTCAGCCCCCTGTCCTCTCAGGGGCCGCACGATTCTTTGAAAGCGGTATCGTAGCGGCGCGACCACAGCATTCATCAATCCCACCAACATCGAGGCGATATAGTAAGAGAGAGATCGCCGCGGTCAGACCCGCCGATCCGCCCAATCACGCAGTCATTGACTGTTTGCATCATTTGCGGGATCGCAAACAATAGTGGTCCTGGCAGAGGGCTTGATCCGAGCAATATCCGATCCCCGGTCGCTGAGGCGTAGATCAACGTCAAACCAGCCGTTTTGGTTGATAAGATCAAGCAATGCGATCGCGAGACGCCCTGCGCAAACAGGATTTGTGCGTAAGTCTATGAGTTCCCCTTCCTCGCCGGCCAGCCGAATTACCATCTCCCCGTCTTCCATCGGACGATAGCACATCGCACTCACGAAGCCGACAACATCCTCTTCGGTCAATCCCTCCGGGGCTGGGCGTTGGTCGTTGAACATCGCATGGGCATCAGCTTTGGCTGCATCTGTGAATGTCATAAGTGGCTTTCCATAAGTGACGCATTTCCAGTGTTCTCGGCACGAGCGTTGCGTGGCGCGGAACCGGCAGGGGACCATTTGGTTCCATGAGGATTACATCGATGTCTGGAACCAATCCAACCAAATCTGGTTGATGGGCGCAGCGGAGAGTTATCGATGAAATTCATGCGTGACAACGGCCTGACGATCGTATTGACAGTGTTGTCGGTGCTCACGATCGGGGGCATGCTTTTAACAGGATGGACGGTTTACGATCATGAACTTGCTGAGCACGCGCGCTAATCTCGAGTCAAGATCGATGAAAGCGGTCGCATGCCGCACGGCGGCCTAAGCCAGTATGAAAAGCGAGCGCAGCCTTGCCGCAAGGGGATGGAGAGATTGACGCTGCGGTACCCAGGAACCAAAACATTAGCCGAGCGTTTCATCATCGTTCAAATAAAAGGACCCGCCATGAACCGCATCATTTACATAGTCGGCCTCGTTGTTATCGTGATCGCAATCCTGTCGTTCTTCGGTCTTCGTTGAAACCGACAGCCTTAAAAGAAAAAAGGCCCTTTCAGATCGGGAGGGCCAGCTTCCTCTCAGAATAGGCCGGGCTGGACGATAAAACTCCATCGGGAAGACTCAGTCTTTGTCCCCCGGACCGTATGCTACCTTCGTCCAGACCACCGACCACTCATTCGCGCAGCCCTCATTGCAGACGAAACGGCCATCAGAAGGCAGTTCGTCTCGCCAGGGATCCATGGTCAACCACGCCGGGGGCGCTATCCCAGGCAGCTTCAGCATTTGGAGCACATCATAAAGCTCCGGCAACGTCGTGACCTTCTGGACGTCTTGCTGCCCGCCCTCTTTGATAGTCCAAGCGTAATGCGTCACGGTGCCACTTCCTCCAAATAGGCAACGGTCCCGATGGGCTCGATTGCCTCCACAAACCTCTCCACCACGCTGCCGTAATCGTTCAGGATGTCGAGTATCGCTTCTACGGGAAAGGAGCGCAGCTGAACCCGGTATATTCGCGTCCGCTCGGGAACGCGTCGGTTCGGATCTCCGTGCAGGAACGGGCGATGACTGCGAGCATCATTATACGCGCGCGTTTCGTCCGCGCCATAGGACAGCGAACTTCCGTTCCCCAACCTGTAGGCGTGGATCGTGAACCCGTCCGTCATACGAATTGCCTCCACTGCGATGCGCCTGCTCGACGGCACGCTATGCGGTGTCGTCTTAGTCCCTGGATCATCATAGCGAATGTGCTCTCACCAAGGCATCCGACTTCAGTCCTCCATGGGACCGAGACCTTCGGCGTCTGGGCCGGGCAGGCGCGTCCATATGCTCAAGGTCGCATTTCTCTGCGGAGTGGGACTTTCAACCAACCTTCACGGGACCTTGGTCTCACGTGAACCAACGGAAAGGTCGCGTTTTCACCCTAAAGCCGACGCCTCGCGTTGACGATTCAGTCGGGCGCACCCAGAGTATATGTGGAAAAGAGGCGCTCGCCGTCTCGGATGTCGTTCAGCCGCTTTGCTGGTGACGGCCGGATAGTGTGATTTTCCATTCAGGGAGTGAGCCATGCCAACGCGCCGGAAGACCGCCCAGTTTCAACTTTTGATCGTCCTGAGTGCGTTTATCGTCACGGCTCCTTGTTCGGTGAGCATATCGGACTACTCCATCGCCCTTACTCTGCAGACCGCACTGGCAAAAAACGGCAACAATGGAAATGGCGGTGGCAACAACAACGGCGGAGGGAATGGAAACGGGGGAGGAAACGGCAACAAAGGCGGTAAGAGCGAAACACGCGGAAACTCGAATTCTCAGGGAGCGAAGAGCAAGGGCGTGACCACCCAGGGCAGCCCGGCATCGCTCTCGGTTCGTCACGATGATGGAATGAGCGAAGTCGTTCGCAATGGCAGATACATCATGAAAGACTCCAAGGGTCGCACCATCGTCAACCGCCGTGCCACGTTGGGAGATGAGATCCGGCTGCGGTTTTTTCGCCGCTGAACGCTGCGGATCAAACCGACTTTTGGGCAGCCAAGTGTTCGAGTTTGGACTGGATGAGCGCCAGCGGCTCTTTGACCATTATTGGCCCCGCAGGCGTGAGAACTTTCGTGAGCTTGTCCTTGTTGACAGGATAGATAACGACGAACTGGTCGACATTCATGTACAATTTCTCATCGCTTTCAGACGTCAGTTCAAGCCACATGGCCACATGTCCTTCAAAAATCCGAAGTCCTGGTCCCCGGTCGCATGCGTGAGACGGGTTGACAGCAGCGTGCTGCGGACGACTGCACCTGCCATAACTATTTTTTCGCAGCTAGCGTATCGCTCGCGACGGGGATGAAGACCTTCGCCTGTCGCTCCGACGTGTTGATCATGCCCCGTCGTAGGACATTGTCGTATCTCGTGGGTGCACGGTTCGGTCGGGGAATACCGGGGCGGCGCTTGTGTGCCGATGACGACAACGACGCCAACGAGGCAGATCAGGTGGTTCAGTTCGCATCTTCCTCGTTGGCGTCCGTCGCGTCCAAGAACGCGAAAGCTGTAGCCTTACTGGATGACCTGCACGACAGTGCGGGTCTGCGGATCGACGATGACGCGCTGGTCGTTGACGACGGTGTAGGAATAGCGCGGATCCTCAGCGATCGGCATCAGGACCACTTCCTGCGGGACAGGTTTGCCGACGACGATTGGCTGCTTCACAACGACGGAATTCTGAATAGGCTGCTGTTGGACGTAGGTGACGATGCGCTCTGGCGGCGGATCAATCACAGCTCCGGCGATCGCGCCAGCGACACCGCCAACGGCCGCACCGACCGGGCCGCCGACGATCGCACCTGTGACTGCGCCACCTGCGGCGCCTGTGACTGTGCTGTTGGCTTCATCGGCAAGGGCTGAGCCGCTTAGAGCGAGCGTGACGAAGGCGGACGCGAGAATAAGTTTCGTGTTCATGGCGGTCTCCACTGTTTTTTTCACAGGAGCTGAACGTCTTGAAATTAAAGCTGTTCCCGGCCACGACCTATGCCGTGATCATACGGGACTTAAGTCCTGCAAATCTCTCAAGTGCGGGCCGTAGCGTCCCGTAGCGTCATGGCCGCTTCCGTTCGGTTGCTGATCCCCAGCTTTGCAAAGATGTGGGTCATGTGTTGCTTGATCGTCTTCTCGTGCACGCTGAGCCGTAGGGCTATCCGCTTGTTGCTGAGGCCCTCGGCTACAAGGTTCAGGACTTCCTGTTCGCGAGTTGTCAGATTGTCGATCGGGTTTCCCCGCTTTGCCAAGGCTTCAGATGATGACATGTCGGACAGCAACCGCGCCGACAACGACGGCGAGACATAGGTGTCGCCCGCGTCCACCGATCTCACGATGTCCGCCAGAATCCGCGACCCGACGCCTTTCAGCACGTAGGCTTTAGCACCTTTCGACAACGCACTCATCACGTCATCGCCCGTTTCCGATACCGTCAGCATGATGATCTTCTGGGCAGGGTTAGCCTGCAGGATAGGCTCGATCGCATTCAACCCACCGCCCGGCATCGAAATATCCATGAGCAGGATACTCGGCTTGAGGGTGGAGCTCAACGAAAGAGCCTCTTCGGAGGTGGATCCCTCGCCAACGATCCGGAAGCCTGGGATTTCCGCGAGTATACGCATGACGCCTTCGCGAAACAGCGGATGATCGTCGACGACGCCTATCGTTATCTCTTTGCTCATGCTGACTCCATCTCATGCAGATTCAGGGACATGCGCAGCACCGTCCCTTGGTTCGATGTTTTCAAGTCGAAATGTCCACCGAGGCTTTCAACCCGCTCGCGCAGGCCCGACAGCCCAAGACTGGACGGTTTGATTTTCTCTGGCTCGAAGCCCGGACCGCTGTCACCGACAGTTATGGACACGTTCTCACCGTCAAAGGTCTGGACAACATACTGTCCAGCTCCGCCAACGTGCCGGAACCCATTGTTGAGCGCCTCCTGTAGGAAACGGTAGACGCAGATTTTTGCGGACAACGAGAGCGCCGAGAGCGGCGGTGACGTGGTAGACATCGACAGCCTCACCGTGGTGTTCGTACGCTGCTTATGCGCTTTCAAGGCTCGTTCGATAATCTCCTTAAGATCGGCTCCTTCTATTTGCGGTAGGACAAGACCACTGCAAATGGTTCGGATTTCGTGCATCGCATCATCCAGACTGGATTTGATCGATGAGATCTCGCTGTCCCGTAACTTCCGGGACGTACGCGGGTTGCGGATGGCGTCGCTGTCGACCTTCAGCGCCGCGAGAGCGACAAGCTGTGCCGGTCCATCGTGAAGTTCAGCCCCCAGCCGCCGCAGGTATCGCTCGTTCAACGCCGTGGTGCGTTGGCTCGCACGCTGAAGCTTCGCACTGAGTTCGCCGTTCTGCGTGAGTAGGTCTGACAGGTCTTTGATCCGTTTCTTCAAAGCCTCACGCTGGCTGTCGATCATTCTGCTCCCTTTGAACACGAGCGCGGACAGAATGGCGAAGAATGTCATGGTGGAAGCCACTACAGCAATCCAGCTCTGTAGCCGAGCGTGGTTCAGGCTGTGCTGGAAATCAGTCGCAATCTCGTAGAACTCAAGAACCGCGACGACATCGCCGGACCAAGGTTGCAGAACGGGATTGTAGACCTCGAGGAGCGGCATACCGCTTTCGACTTCGCTCTCGCTCCCGACATCGTCGATGTTGTCATACTCCGCTACCATTTGTCCGGTAAGCGCTGTCTGCAGGCCATCGCTGAGTGGCAGCTTCTCTCCAATCTGTTCTCTGTCGCTTGAATAAAGAACCGTGCCGTCGGGTCGCCAGAGTTTGAATGATATCAGCCGTTTTCCAAGCGCCCCTTGACTCAACGTCTCGTCAAGCGCCTGCTTCACGGAGTCGCTCAGATCGGTGCTGGCCTGCATGTCCGGCAGCAGAGGTGCGATAACGCTATCAACATAAAGGGCTGTCGCCGCCCCGGAATTTCTGGTGACCGCATCCTCAATCAGCCTTGTGACGAACGCTCCGACGATGATGGTCGCGACGAGCGAGACCAGGCCTCCCAAGAGTAGGAACTGCTGAGCCAGCGACGGTGCTTTCCAGTAACCGCCTTTGGAGAAAGCGTTCATCCTTGTCAGATACTCCCACCCAGCATTGTTTGCCTGCGAACTGTTGTCACAAACTATGGCAGGGAGGCGGTTCGTCAACGAGTGGGAGCGGGAATGGCGACGAATCTACACTCGCCGCCCGGTCAAATATATGGAGACACGCAGGAGCGGATTTCGCCGCTGAATGCCCGGTAGGTGTTGTTGCCGGGGTCATAGGAGCGGTAGCGCGCGAAGCACCACTGTGAATGGCGATCTGAGGAATAGCCTATCGCACCGATGTCGGATGCGTCCTGGACGACGTCGGCGGTCTGCGTACCATTGACCGACGCAGTGAACGGTGGTCGGCATTGTCGACGCGCACCGCTATAAGGCTGATATGTGTTGTCCAAAACGCGGTATGACCTGTAACGGTCAGCGCACCACGCTGCCACTTCCGGATCGACCTGATAATTGGAGGTCAGGCCGACGCTCGCCATTTTGCCATCCCCGGAGAGGTGAGTTCGGAAAAGCTGCCTCGCAGGTTGAATCGCACTTGTGACGGTGTTGTCAACACTCATCTCCGCTGATTCCGGCAGCTCGACGGTGAGAGCGGGAAGGCGCTCAAAATTCTGCTTGCTGGGATCGACCGACACGGGACCGGAGGTCCAGAGCGATGTGACGTCTATGTTGGCCAGCTTTTTAGCGTCATGCTCGGGAATGTAGTTAGGGATCGCCATGACACTCCCCGCTATCGCGGTGAGAGAGAGTGTAATGCCCAGAACGGGCAGGATAGGATAGGTCATCGATTGGCTCCTGCGTTCCGACCGCTCCCGAGAGGCAAGCGAGGCCGGTCATCTTGGGAAGGGTTCAGAATGAACTCGAAACGACCTGCCGCATCCCGATAGCATTGAGCCACTGAACGCAACTGCTGGAACAGGGTTCCGGTTTGGAGCGTCGATACCGCGCCTCTTGGTCCTTTGCTTCGAGAAAGCTAGACGAAAGCCCTACGTGTCAAAGCAAAGGTCGCAGAAGGCTGTCAGCGGGGAACCAGATAGGGGAGGGGATCATTCAGTAGACGAAGCGTGAGATGACCTCACCGCTCAATCAGGAGATAAAGATGAACATCTCAGCTTTAAGAGTAGCACCGCTGGCGCTTTCCGCCATCATGTTCGCAACGTCGTTCGGTCCGGTACACGCTTTCGTCGCCCCTCAACAGCCCCATATCGGTTTGCCTGCCCTAGATGTCGAGACGGTGCAGCACCGTCGGGGTCACCACGACGATATCCGCCGCCACGGCTTCCACCGTCGGGGTGACGCAGCCTACTATAATGGCCACCGTGGTTATCACGAGCGCCGCCGCGGCTATCGTGAATACAATGGAATGTGGTTTCCTCTCGCCGCGTTTGCCACCGGGGCAATCATCGGTGGAGTCGTGGTTGACCGACCAGTTCGGTACGGTGGCAGCCATGTCGAATGGTGTGGGAACAGGTATCGCAGCTATCGCGCCTACGACAACACCTATCAGCCGAACTATGGACCGAGACGCCAGTGTCATTCGCCATACTAAAAACGCGAAATCGCTCAAACAAGCATGGCTGGGTTTTCCTTGCCGTGCTCCGGATGAAAAAGTTTGAGCACCACACTGCGACTGACAATTACCATCTGCTCTTGGTCCGGCAGTCGTACGATATGAGACTTTGGTCTGGGACGGATCGGGCAAAGGTCCAGTGCGTAATTGGCGACCCCGATCCTCGGAACCAATTGATTCTTTGAGTGTTCTGTTGCCGAGGATCATTCAACGATCCCGCAAGGAGAACAATATGAAGAAACCTCTAATCGCAGTGGCGGCCGTCGCTTTTTCCGCAACCTCGGTATTCGCACAGGAAACCAAGCCGGCGGCAAATCCGGACGGCGATACGCCAGCAGTCGCGACCCCGTCCGACCAGAACGCAACCGCGCCAGTCGAAGGCGCAAACAGCTTTACCGAAGGTCAGGCCAAGGATCGCATCACCGAAGCGGGTTATGCCGACGTCACCGACTTGAAGTTGGATGACAAGGGCGTGTGGCAGGCCAAGGCGACCAAGGACGGCAAGTCCGTAATGGTGTCAATGGACTACCAGGGCAACATCGTCGCCAAGTAAGCGCGTCTCAAGAACAACAATGAGGAGAAACACCATGACGAAGACCGTAACCGGCCTTTTCGACCATTATTCCGATGCAACTTCGGCCGTCGACCAACTCAAAGCGGCAGGCATTTCGGACAAAGATATCAGCATAGTCTCCAACAACTCGGACGGACGCTTCAAGGACAACGACAATGATGTGGCTGAAGATGCAGGCACCGGCGCCGGCATCGGTGCTGCCGTGGGGGGTGTCGGCGGTCTGCTCACTGGCCTAGGGATCATGGCCATTCCGGGCGTCGGTCCGGTCGTCGCCGCCGGATGGCTTGCGGCCACGGCTGCCGGCGCTGTTGCTGGCGCGGTCGTCGGTGGTGCAGCGGGCGGCCTCGTCGGCGCATTAACGGATTCCGGTGTCGACGAGCGCGATGCCCATGTCTATGCCGAAGGGGTGCGCCGTGGCGGTACCTTGGTGACAGCCAAAGTCGATGATGCCCGTGCGCCGGAAGTCGAAGCCATTCTCCAGCGCTCGAACTGGGTCGATCTTCCGGCACGACGGAGCGCTTATGAAGGTCAGGGGTGGACCTCCTTCGACGACAAGGCCGATCCCTATTCGCAGGCGGAGATCGACGCCGAGCGGGCGCGCTATGCCGGCCGGGCAACGTCGGTCTAAAGGGAAAATTCTAGCCACGAAGACAGGGCCTTTAAACCCCCGTAAGACTGCTAACAAACCCCGTCAATATCGGCGGGGTTTGCTTATGCTACAATGTGGGATTTACAGATCGGTTCGAAAGAGGCCGCGATAATTCCGCGCTTCACACCGGCGCCGGTTGGGTGGCCTCTGTCAGGCGGCCCTTGCGATATTCTTGAAATTTGGGCCGCTGCTTATGAGGCATTGCCGTGCGGCGCAGGGGAGCCTTCGTAAGTGGGCGTAGATCGCCGTGGAGCTGATGGGCATCGAGGAAGGAGCGGCTCGATGCCTCGGAGCGGACTGTGGTTTGGCATTTAATTGTGAGAATGCGACCGTTCCGGCAGGCTATGACACTTGATCTGAGATTCTTCGGTTCGATTTTCGGCGCTTGACGCTCCCAGAGTCGGAAACAACCTTTGTGATATTTGGTATTTTCCACTGAATCTTGGCTGTAGATGGCCATCTTTTCCACGGCGACGAATCTCACATTAGGTACCAAAACCGAACCTATAATCTCAGTTTAAGTGCCCGATCTCAATTTAAGTGCCGCACTATCCTGTTGAAATTGTTTAATCGTGAGTCTTGCGATTAATTGCAAAACGACAATTGCGCCACGCGGATGTGGCCATGGTCCCTACCAATCCGGAGGTTTCCTCGGTTTGTGACTCCGATCGCATTATCGGCCTATTGGATTCCAAGTCGCTGGAGGCTGAGAATGGCGAGACGATGGAGAAGCACCTACTCCTGACCCGCTACGAGACCGCACGCGCCGAACGCGGTGACATGCTGAAGGTCGATGACGTTCTGGAAATCCTGTCGATCCCGCTGCCTGGCATCATTCCGGAGAGCATGGACGTGCTGAGGGCCTCGAACGTAGGTTCGCCCGTGACCCTCGCTGATGGCCGCAGTGCCCCGGCGATCGCCTATTTCGAGGCCGCTCGACGGCTCAACGGCGAGGCGCTCCCGGTAGTTATCCGCGGCGACAAACGAGGCCTGTTCGGCAAGATCTTCGGAAGGAGAGTTGCATGAACCTCCTCCGCTTTTTCTTCCTCAGCAATCCGGAGCCGCAGCCCCAAGCGGCTTCAGGTCCTGCTCGCGCCGGACCGCGCTTCTACCGGCGATCCCGAGCTGGTCACAAAGCTCCGCGAAGAAATCCTCCGCGCGATTTCAAATCACATGGAAGTCGATGCCGACAAGAAGAACAGGAGAAACGCTGCGCTCGCGGCGCGTAAACGTGTTTTGCCCAACGCATGGAAAGTCCAAGGTGCCGGGAAGGAGCCAACTCGGCTCACCGTCTTTGCAATCACTTTGGAATATAGCGGCCGACGGAGATTGCAACTTGCCGCCACCAAGATAGCGCTTGCTGTGCGCGTTTGTCGTCTGTTCTGGCGTACATCGGCCGCTGATCTTGCTGTCGAGGAACTTACCCAACCTGTCGAACCCTTGGTCGTGGAGCAGTCAGCACTCTTTAATTTTCTCCGATCACACGTGTTTCGACGGTTGGACCAGTTGTCGCAACCGACTGAGTTATTCGCTTCGCTACGATGCGCAGCCCTGCGGGCAGGCTAGCCGCTGTCTTGCCACGGATGCGTCCGAAGGCGGCAATTCGTGCGGAGGGCACAAATGTCGTTCGCGAGGAAAACTGGCCCGACTTCCTGTTAGCCGAGCCAGAAACACGACCCGATGGATCGCCTTAAGCTTGGTCGGTGTTCCGATCTGATGATCCTTGCCTGAGGGCATCAACTTCCTCGACGACGCGGTCACGAAGATCGTCGTGTGCAGTTGAGGCTGCATCGACCACCTTCGCGCTAAGATCGGAGGCCATTTCCTTGGTCTTTTCCATTCCGACGCGCGCTTCAGCCGAAACCATTTCCTTGGTACTGTCAGCTGCGTCACCGACAAGCTTGTCCTCGACCTCCGTGTGGGGGAGCGCCGCGCCAATTGCCGCTCCGACAGCGAACGCCAGGGCACCTCCAACGAGAGGCTGGTCCCGGAACTGAGTCAATATCATCTCATTCAGCTTGTCCGTCTGTCCCCGTACCGAGCTTGCAGTCGATGACGCCCGGTCGGACATAGAATGAGCAGTATCGCTCGCCGCTGTCCCAATGCTGCTGACTGTGTTCTTCGTCTGCTCCCACTTTTCGGAAAGCCATCCAGATGCCGCGTCGAATGCAGCGCCTGTCTCATCCATAATATGGTCGATTTGTTTGCCACTGGCATCCGCAAATCCCCGATAGGTTGTACCGGCTTCATCGACGAAATGACCGGCGCGCCGACCGGCTTCATCGGTCAGCGCGCGCAGCCGCTTTCCCGAATTGTCGGAGAAGTGGCTGTATCGTGAGCCAAATTCATATTCGGGAGGTCCAAGACGGCGAACTGGTCCGTTAGCTTGGTACAATGGATAATCGGACACCTGGGATGGGGCCGCGTTTGCTTCGGTAGACGTCGAGCCTTTGGCCATCAGCCATGCGAGGCTCACACCCATCAGAGCGACAGGTAAAGGATTGTTCTTGAGTGCGTGCCCAAGGTTATTTACATACTCCGCGCCGCCGCTGCCTTTTGCATATGCGATCACTTCATCAACAAGCTGCCCTGGGGACATCCGTTCCTGGATCGCATCGATCCGTTGTCCGATACGCTCGCGATCCCGATCAATCTCTCGCTGAAGATCGGCTGACGTTTTCTCATTGGTTTCCATCAGATTTTCTCCTTTACGGTCTCGACATCTCGACGCAACGAAGTCGCAGTGCGGTTGAGAGCTAAATTGGTTCCGCGCAGCGCTGCGATCCCGCGCGAGACCAAAGCCCACGCGATCAATGCGACACCAATGCCGACTACGAGGGAGGCAAGTGCGCTCGCGCTCGTGTCATTGAAACCTTGTTCAACAAGGAAAACAGCAATAGCGCCCACAAGGGCAGCAAGCAGGACACCCACAGCGCCAATGGCGAGAACAAGCCCGATGATAAGAACTTCGACGCCGCTCATCGCTTGCGATACCTTCTCCGATGCTTCGGTCTTGGCAAGGTCAATTTCTTTGCGTAGCAGCCCGGTGACGTCGGATACAAGGCTGCCGACCAATTCGGAGAGAGGAGCATTTTCGGAAGACTTAGCCATTTCCGCGTCCTTCCGTCATGCTCGGGTCAAAGGAAGTATTCGAGGTGGCTATTGAGCTGGACTTGGTCCGTTTCGCCGAGGCGGTCAGGAACCGGCTGGCAGTCAAACCCGCCAGAGCTGCGATACCAAGGAAAGCCAGCGGCTGCTTACGACCGAACTCTTCCGCCATGTTTGCAATCTCGCCGATGTCTTTGCCTTCCATTCGCTTGGCAAAGCCTTCAACACTGCGTCCAATCTGCGTTGCGTATTTGCCGATGTCCGCTTGTTCGGAGCCTTCAAGTTCGGACCCGACTTTCTGAAGCGCAGTCGCTACGCCTCCGACTTGCGTCGCTACAAATGTCGCTTGATCGGACATCGCGTCTTTGACTTTCTCCGAAGCGCTTTCTGCTCCCGCTTTGATGGCGGCCGACGCGTTCGAAATATCTTCGGTCAACTTTTCCTTCAGGTCTGAAAACGACGCAACGTCTTCTGAGCCATCCGGTGAAGCCGTATGCGCGTTCGATATTAAAGACCCTGGATTCGATCCGACAGGGGGATCAATGAACTCATTTTGCATTTAAACCTCCTATGGTTCAGGAAATTGCGGTTGGGCGCACTCGTGAACCATGGGAAACGAGGTTTGTTCCGTCCGCGCATAATGAGAAAGCAGCCGCGCCGCGCTCAGGATGCAGCCGAGGGAGAGCAGAAACGATCGAGAATCGTCTCAGCCGCCAATTTATAGATGATGAGGCGCAGCGGCGATGAAAGAGACACGGCTAACGAAGTATCAAGATCGTTGCCAGGATTGGAAGCGCGGAAATTCGCCTCCACGAATGGGAAACGTTATATGCAACTGACCTTCGGCTTCCAGTCGAAAGCCGCAGAATGGCCGGTCTTCAATTTCGTTCGGAGAGGCGAGATTTTTCCGACAGTCAGCGCTGCCTTGTCTTTGCCAGCGCGTTCTTCGAATTAACCAGCAAGAGATAGCCGAAAGCAAATATCGCTTTACGTTGGCCAGTTCAGATTGCAGGTCTTTGTACGAAGGCGGTAATCAACCTCCATCGTTCACTATGCTGGCGACGACGCTCGGTGCTGATGCGCGTCGATCCACCATCGTCACGTTGCCGTGTCGGCTCCTCATCACTGGGCAGAATAGAGCTACTTGCGGCGGTTCTTCAATCCGATCGCAAAAATGATAAGAATGGAAGCACCAAGACGCAGCAGATAAAACCAGCTTCTTTCTTCAACCGGCAGATTGGAGAGGCAAGAAGGGCCTGATTAAGGGCCAACAGCCAGAACGCGGCGGCAAAGGCCGCGAAAAGCGCGTCGCGAGTACGTCTCCAGAATCGGATGAAGAACAATCCGGACCAGAATGCCGAAGACAAAGGCCAACATGCTCATTCCGACTCCGAGACCAGGCCAAACAACAAAACGCTGACGCCTCTCGGTCTAGGCATCCTGAACCATCCAAGTTAGCCATTTGCCGCGCCAATTTTCTTTTTAGCCCGTGTTACGTATGTTAGATGACCCTACGGTAAAGCCCATGGACTTCTTGCTCGGCTGCCCTAGTTAGCGGTCGTAAATTGGAGGGGCTTTCAATGGGCACGCAGGGCAGCGGCGTTAAGCGCGATCGGGAAATAGACGGATTTGAGGAACGAGCTGGGGCGGCAATAAGCGACAGTGATGCTCGCGCGCTTCTGGAGGCGTTGCTTGCCATGCGCAACGGCGATTTTACGGCCCGAATGCGCTCGGACCTGACGGGCGTAACGGGTAAGGTCGCCGACACCCTCAATGATATCATCGGCGCTAACCAAAAAATGGCTACTCAGCTCGAGAATGTCGGTCAAGTCGTCGGCCGGGACGGGCGAACAAGCACGCGCGTTCGTTTGGGACTTGCGGGCGGTTCATGGTCGGATATGGAAGTTTCAATCAATACGCTGATCGATGATTTGGTCTGGCCGACGGCCGCCGTGACCCGGACGATTACCGCAGTTGCCAAAGGCGACCTACTTCAGACGATACCACTCGACGTCGATGGGCGGCCGCTTAAAGGTGAATTTCTTCGCTCAGCCGAGATCGTCAATACGATGATCAAGCAGCTGAGTGTCTTTACCTCGGAAGTGACGCGTGTGGCCCGAGAGGTCGGTACCGACGGCAAACTTGGCGGACAGGCTCAGGTCCCCGAGGTGACCGGGGTGTGGAAGGACTTGACGGAAAGCGTCAACTCCATGGCTTCCAACCTCACGGCGCAGGTCAGAAATATCGCGGAAGTCACGATCGCGGTCGCCAATGGCGATCTTTCAAAAAAAATTACCGTCGATGTAAGAGGCGAAATCCTCCAGCTCAAGGAAGCCATCAATACAATGGTGGACCAGCTCCGCTCCTTTGCATCGGAAGTAACGCGCGTCGCCCGAGAAGTGGGTACGGAAGGTAAACTTGGTGGTCAAGCTCTTGTTCCGGGTGTGGCCGGCACCTGGAAGGACCTGACCGACTCGGTCAATGCCATGTGCGGCAACCTGACGGCACAGGTGCGCAACATCGCCCAAGTCACAACGGCGGTCGCGCGTGGGGACTTGTCTCGCAAGATTACCGTTGATGTGTCGGGGGAAATCCTTGAACTCAAGGAAACCATCAACACGATGGTCGATCAGCTGAATGGTTTTGCAGGTGAAGTTACGCGTGTGGCACGAGAGGTCGGAACCGAGGGTCGCCTTGGTGGTCAGGCACAGGTGCCAGGTGTCGCCGGTACTTGGAAGGATCTGACCGACAACGTCAATTCAATGGCCTCGAACCTTACCGCCCAAGTGCGCAATATCGCGGAGGTATCGACTGCGATCGCCAACGGCGATTTGTCGAAGAAGATCACGGTTTCGGTATCCGGCGAGATTCTTGAACTCAAGGAAACTATCAATACGATGGTCGACCAGCTCAATGGCTTCGCGGGCGAAGTCACCCGTGTTGCCCGAGAAGTGGGTACAGAAGGACGCTTGGGTGGTCAGGCTCAGGTGCCCGGCATTGCCGGCACGTGGAAGGATTTGACCGAAAACGTCAACTCGATGGCGTCGAATTTGACCGGTCAAGTGCGCAACATCGCCGAAGTGGCTACGGCAATTGCCAGCGGTGACCTGTCCAAAAAGATCACTGTCGATGTCAAGGGTGAAATCTT
>NZ_CAXUPW020000015.1:0-75883 GCF_964252935.1 Rhizobium sp. LjRoot98 | reverse complement strand
GCCTGTGAAGGGCCAAAAAGCCGGCGAATTAGCCGGTGCTTAACCCTTGGCGGGCCCCACAAGGCGCCCTTTCTCTAGGGGCCGGACAAATAGCCCCGGCGCCACGTTCATTTTCGCGTGGCGAGCAACCGCGACTCCACGTCCAGAAACCGCTTGTGCCCCAGATATCCGGCGCCGTCCTCAATATCGGCGGCGATGGCCGTCTTCAACGCTGTCACATCCTTTGCAGCAATCGCCTCCAAAGCCTGGACGTGGCGGTCGACACGGTAGCTTTCGTCGAGGTTCTCCGTCGCCTCGCGCATGAAGGGGCCAAGCCGTAGCCAGACGGATTCAATCAGCGGCAGAAGAACGGCAGACGAGCGGACTTCGTAGAGACAGCGGTGGAACGCGAAATTGGCTTCGATGCCCTGCTCGATATTGCCAGCCTTGTAGGCGACATCGATCTCGTCATCGAGTTGCTGCAGACGCGCCAGCCGCAGGTAGTCGATGAAGGGCAGGGCGCGCTCGGCGGCAACGGTCTCCAGAGCAATGCGGGCGGCAATGATCTCGTCGAATTTTTCCGGATCGATATCCGGCACCCGGACACGGCGGTTATCGAGATGCTCCAGCGCACCGTCAGCGACAAGCCTGTGCAGCGCCTCGCGGACCGGCATGGCGCTGACCTGCAGCATTTCGGCGATCCCCTGAATGGTCACCGGCAGCCCGGGCGGAAAACGGCCGGTCATGATGGCCTGACGCAGGCAGCGATAAACCCATTGCTTCATCGATTCCATTGGCAGCTTGCTGAGCGAAACCAGCCCGATCACATCCATCTGTTTCAAAAGCCCTGATCCTCCCCTGATTGATACTATCAATATGGATAATCCGAGACCCGGTCGAGGCGCGATTTTTCCGCCTACCACCATCGCCCGTGACCGAACCGTTTCCAATGCGATTGGTGGTCAGCTCGCGCCAGGTAACATCCCTTTGCAATTTGATCATATAATGGGTAAGAATGATCAAAATAACTATGAGCGTGCGACGTTCTTGATGTTCAGACGCGGGACGCCCGGCTCGGTTAAAACAGCTTTCCAACGAACGGCCGGATCGACGCCCGAAGGTGACATCGCAACACACCCCTTGGCCGGGCACCCGCAATCGCCTGGCCAACGGCACAGAACTGGTGGACAATGATAGATGAGAATGAAGCCTCTGATTTCATAAATCGCAACCCTGACATCGAGGTGCTGGAAGCCTTCGTGATCGACGTCAACGGCGTGCCACGCGGCAAGTGGATTCCGCGCGACCGGGCGCTGGATGTGCTGATGAAAGGCATGGCCATTCCGCGCTCCGTCTATGCGCTCGACATCTGGGGACGCGATGTCACCGATGCCGGCCTGGCGGAGGGAACCGGCGATCCCGACGGCCTGTGCTTTCCCGTTCCGGGGACACTATCACGGGTGACCTGGCTCAACCGCCCGACAGCGCAAGTCCTGCTCAGCATGAAGAACCCCGATGGCACCGGCTTCTACAGCGATCCGCGCCAGACGCTCGTTGACGTGATGCAGCGCTTTGCCAAGTTGAAGCTGACGCCGGTCGTGGCGACCGAGCTGGAATTCTACCTGATCGACCCGGTCCGCTCGGCCCTCGACCCGGTACGGCCGCCCAATACCCGCGAGGGACGCTGGCATACGGGGCAGACGCAGGTCCTATCGATATCGGAGCTGCAGGATTTCGAGCATGTCTTCCACGAGATCGCCACCGCGTGCCGCGCTCAGGGCGTGCCCGCCGATACGACTCTGCGTGAAAACGGACCCGGCCAGTATGAAATCAACCTCAACCATGTGCCGGATGCGCTCAAGGCCGCCGACTATGCCGTGTTGTTGAAGCGTATCGTCAAGGGCGTTGCGCGCAGGCACGATCTCGATGCCACGTTCATGGCCAAGCCCTATGGCACACAGGCCGGCTCCGGCATGCATGTGCATTTCTCCATTCTCGACGAGGACGGCCGCAACATCTTCATCGGCGAAGACGGGCCAGCCGAAACCTTGATGCATGCGGTTGGCGGGCTTCTCGAAAACATGGGCGACAGCATGGCGGTGTTTGCTCCACATCTCAATTCCTACCGACGCTTGCGGCCGAGCGAACATGCGCCGACCTATGCCTCCTGGGGATTCGACAATCGCTCTGCCGCGGTGCGGGTGATCACCGCGAGCAAACCGGCCACCCGTATCGAGCATCGCGTCGCAGGGTCCGACAGCAATCCCTACCTGGTTCTGGCGATGATCCTTGGTGCAGCCCTGACCGGCATGCGGGAAAAGACCAAGCCGGGCGGCGCCATTACCGGCGACGATCATGCCGTCAGCCACCAACCGCTACCGACCAACTGGGACTATGCCCTGCAAAGTTTCGCACGGTCGGGTTTTGCCTATGCGACGCTCGGGCCGAAATACCGGTCGCTTTATACGGCCTGCAAGCGGCAGGAGCTTTCGGAGTTTTCCCTCAGAGTGACGGACGTCGAGTACGACGCCTACATCAGGACGGTCTGACATGAATATCGCTGATATCGCTTCCAAAAACGCCAATCCCGGTCATGCGCCGTCCTGGTACGCGGCCTCGGCAAACGACCGGCGGCTGCGGCCCATCCTGCAAGGCGAGACCTCGGCGGATGTCTGTGTCATCGGCGCAGGCTTTACCGGTATTTCGGCGGCGCTGGAACTGGCCGAGCGCGGCTTTTCCGTCGTGGTGCTCGAAGGCGAACGGATCGGTTACGGTGCTTCCGGGCGCAATGGCGGCCAGATCGTCAATGGTTATAGCCGCGACCTGGAGACGATCGCTAAGCGTTATGGGCCGGAAAAGGCCTCGAAACTGGCTGCTATGTCGCTGGAGGGCGGCAACATCATCCGCGAGCGCGTGGCTAAATACGCGATCGATTGTCATCTGGTCGATGGTGGGTTCTTCGCTGCTTTTACCGACAAGCAGATGCGCGAGATGGCGGACCACCGCGCGCATTGGCAGGCGCGCGGCCATGCCGGTCTCGACATGGTATCCAAGGCAGACGTTGGCAAATATGTCCGCAGCGGCCGCTACGCCGGTGGCATGATCGACCGGTTTGGCGGACATATCCATCCGCTCAATCTGGTACTGGGCGAGGCCGCAGCGGTCGAAAGCCTCGGCGGGCGTATTTTCGAAAGTTCGCGCGTGACCGGCGTCGATCAAGGACCATCTCCCGTCGTGCGCACCCGCACGGGGTCAGTGCGGGCGAAATATGTGCTTGTCTGCGGCAACGCTTATCTCGGTGAACTGCTGCCGGAGATCGGCGGCCGGATGATGCCGGTTTCAAGCCAGGTACTGGCGACGGAACCGCTTGAGGCCGGATTGATCGAAACCCTGCTGCCAGCCAACTACTGCGTCGAAGATGCCAATTACGTTCTCGATTACTATCGCCGCACCGCAGACAACCGGCTGCTATACGGTGGCGGCATCGGTTATGGCGGCCAGGATCCGAAGGATCTGACCGCCGTCATCCGGCCGAATATGTTGAAGACCTTTCCGCAACTGGCCAAAGTGAAGATCGATTATGCCTGGAGCGGCAATTTTGCCCTGACGCTGACGCGCATTCCGCATATGGGCAGACTGTCCGACACGGTCTATTTTTCCCATGGCGACAGCGGACATGGCGTCACCACCACGCATCTGCTCGGCAAGATTCTTGGCGAAGCGGTGGCTGGTCACGCCGAGCGGTACGACGTGTGGAGTTCGCTACCCAACCTTCCATTCCTCGGCGGCAAGACTTTTCGCGTGCCGTTCACCATGATCGGTGCCTGGTGGTATGGGCTGCGCGACAGGCTCGGTCTTTGACGCCAATCGAAGACGACGGCAAAACCGTATTGCCGCATCGGCAGCCGGCGGATATCGTCGGCATGGACAAGCAACCGGTTTCCGCGAAAGACCATCTTATGACGAAGGATGCAGTGCGCAGAGAGCATGAATTTGTTTCCACGCCATCGGCGCGGACGCTTCATGCCGAACTGATGCTGCTGTGTGCCCGTATCGGCTATTCCCCACCCGTGTCCATCTGACCTTGTTTCACCACACGCCAGAAAACCAAGGACACGATGATGACCCTTTCGAACCACAAATATTCCCTGCCGGAGTTGCAGGCGCAGGATGCTGCGCATTTTCTTCACCCATTCACCGACCACAAGGAACTGCGAGCCCAAGGATCGCGCATGATCGTACGCGGCGAAGGGGCCTTTATCTACGATAGCGAAGGCGGTGAACTTCTCGACGCGATGGCCGGGCTCTGGTGCGTCAACATCGGGTATGGCCGCGACGAACTGGCGGAAGTGGCAGCCGCACAGATGCGTGAACTGCCCTACTACAATGCCTTCTTCAAATGTGCGACGCCCGCCCCGGTGCAGCTGTCCGCCAAACTTGCCGAACTTGCACCGCCGAATATCAACCAGGTCTTCTACGGTTCGTCGGGTTCGGAATCGAACGATACCGCCGTTCGTCTCGTTCGCCATTATTGGGCGCTCGAGGGCAAGCCGGAAAAAAACATCATCATCTCCCGCAACAATGCCTATCATGGATCGACTGTCGCCGGCGCCTCGCTCGGCGGCATGAGCCATATGCACAAGCAGATGGGCGGCATGGTGCCCAACATCGTCCATGTGCTGGAACCTTATGCGTACGAGCTGGCTTTGCCGGGAGAGAGCGATGATGATTTTGGCCTGCGGGCGGCGCACGCCATCGAGGAAGCGATCCTTGCCGCCGGCGCCGACAAGGTTGCAGCCTTTATCGGCGAACCGATCATGGGGGCAGGGGGCGTACGGATACCGCCCGCAAGCTACTGGCCGGAAGTCCAGCGGATCTGCAGGAAATACGATATCCTCTTGATGCTCGATGAGGTCATTACCGGTTACGGCCGCACCGGCGAATGGTTCGCCGCCACCACCTTCGGCATCGAGGCCGACACGATCACGACCGCAAAGGCGCTGACCTCCGGCTATCAGCCGCTGTCGGCGCTCCTGGTCGGAGACCGGATTGCCAATACGCTGGTGGAAAAGGGCGGAGAATTCAACCACGGCTACACCTATTCCGGCCACCCCGTGTGCTGCGCGGTCGCCTTGAAGAACCTGGAAATCATCGACAACGAGGGCCTTGTCGAGCGGGTCCGGACCGATACCGGCCCCTATCTTGCCAAGGAACTGGCCAGACGGCTGAACGCTCATCCGCTGGTCGGGCAGACACGGTCGATCGGGCTGATGGGAGCGGTCGAAATTGTCCGGGACAAGGCTGAACGGACGCGGTTCAAACCGGACGGATCCGCCGCGATCAAAGTCCGGGATCACGCCGTCCGGAACGGCTTGATGATCCGTGCCACGGGCGACACCCTCATCATGTCACCGCCACTGGTCTGGACCCGCGAAACAATCGACCTCGCCTTAAATCGCCTGCTGGTGGCTCTTGACCTTGCCGAAGCCGATCTGGCTCCGCTTCGATAGAAACTGAACCGGCCGCTGCCAAACCCGATGGCGAGGCTGCGGCCGTTATCAGCGTCTCGATCTGTATGCAGCATCGGCCAAACGCCGCTCAATGCGGCGCACCTTGCTCAATCGTTTCCAAGCGCAAGTCGCGCTCAAAAAAGGATATTTCGATGCACTCGCACCTCCCATCGAAAAAAGCACTCGTCCCGTTTGTCAGCGTCGCCAACATGATGCGCCTTGTTCATGCTGTTGGTATCGAGACCGTGATGGTGGAATTGGCTGATGTGATCGAAGCCGATTTCCGGCGGTGGGATTTGTTCGACAAGACGCCCCGCATTGCCTCGCATTCCAAGGAAGGCGTCATCGAACTGATGCCGACCTCGGACGGCGATATCTACAGCTTCAAATATGTCAACGGCCATCCGAAGAACATGGCGCAGGGTCTACAGACAGTCACGGCTTTCGGGCTGCTGGCGGAAGTTTCCACCGGCTATCCCGTCCTGTTGACCGAGATGACGCTGCTGACGGCGCTTCGCACGGCCGCCACCTCGGCAATGGTCGCCAGGCATCTTGCGCCGAAGGGCGCACGCACCATGGCCATCATCGGCAACGGCGCACAGGCGGAGTTTCAGGCGCTGGCGTTCAAAGCGGTGTGCGGTATCGACCATGTGCAACTCTACGACATCGACCCGCTGGCAACGTCAAAGGCCGTGCGCAACCTCGCTCACTCGGGCTTGAAGGTGACCGCCTGCACCTCGTCGCAAGCTGCGATCGAAGGCGCCGGCATCATCACCACCTGCACGGCCGACAAGCAGTTTGCCACCATTCTGACAGACAACATGGTTGGTGCTGGGGTCCATATCAACGCCGTCGGCGGTGATTGTCCGGGCAAGACCGAACTGCATCACGACATTCTCAGCCGTGCCGACACGTTTGTGGAATTCACGCCGCAGACGCGCATCGAGGGAGAGATACAGCAGATGCCGCCCGAATATCCGGTAACCGAGATGTGGAAGGTTGTTAACGGTGAGGCCATCGGCCGCCGTGACCCCGCCCAGATCACGCTGTTCGACAGCGTCGGATTTGCAATCGAGGATTTTTCAGCGCTGCGATATATCCGCAGCAAGTTGAATGGAACGGGATTTTACCAGGACCTCGACATGATCGCCGACCCTGATGATCCACGCGACCTTTTCGGCATGCTGCAGCGGTCGGAGAAAGAATAGGGGCATCGACCGGCCCGGACGCCCGTTTGTTCGGCATGAGGGGCCCCACAACCGGCGCCCCTCAATCAAGAGGCTCATCTACCGCTGCGAACGGCGTCGATAAGCTTTCGGCAGGCGGCCGGAAGGTCGGCCTTTTCACGCAACAGAGCGCCACCGATCAGATACATCACGGTATCGCCATAGGCATCGCGCATTTCCGGCACGCGCTCAAAGGTCATGCCGCCGCCGGGAGCGGGCAGGATTGGCTTCAGCCCGCCGAGATCGCTGGTGCAGCCATCGACGATCGCCAGGCATTCCTCGCGGGAAAAGCTGAAGCGGCCACCGAAATTCGGATAGATCACCGCGTCAACGCCCATCAATCGCTGTAGGATGCCGTAGAAGAAGCGATGGGAAAAGCCCGTGGTCGGCGTAATGACATTGGTGCCGCCGAACGTCGGATGGGAGACGATCGGCAGGCCGAAATCAGGGTTCGAGGCCAAAGCGCGCGATACGTCGAAGCCGACCAGGGATGGCGCCAGCATGACACCACCGGCTCCCATCTCCTTGGCCATGAAGGCGCGCTCGAATATCTGGTCGGACGGACCGGTGATGTTGGGCACATAGGTGGTCGCAAAGCCGGTTTTTGCATTGGCGTCGCCGATGGCATCGGTGCAGGCTTTCACACGCTCGGCAAACGGCGATGTCTTCTGGTTGGCAAGACCATGGTCGTCTTTCACGTAGTCCATTCCGCCCAAAGCAAACTGACGGGCGAGCCCGGCAAGTTCGGCTGTGGAGAGGCCGACCGGCTTGATGGCCGACATCAGGATCGGCCCCTGTTTGACACCGGTGCGCTCGCGCAGCCCCGGTATTCCGAACCGGGGACCGGATACCAGCTTGATGATCGCGGGCGACAGCGTCATCGTCTCGACCCGGGTCTGTGTCCGGATCGAGGAATTGCCAAAGACGATGTTCAGCAGTTGCGGAAAATCGTCACCGATATCATCTTCGCTATAGGAGATTTCCGTGAGGAACCCGCCACGTGTATCGGTGCAGGGCAGGACGCTTTCGATCTGCCCGAGAATCTCGTCCTCGATGTAACCGGCCGGTACGATATCGCGCGGAATTTCGACCGTCTGCTCGACGGCAATCTCCAGAGCACGGGCGCGGGCTTCCGCCTCTGTCCCGACGCCGATCCAGTAGGTAACGAAAAAGCGATCCATTACAGGGCCTCCGCCTTCTGGGCCGAATGCACCGTATCGATGCGAACCGCCTCCAGCTCGGCGTCGCCGATGTCGAGATCCTTGCCGAGAAGTTGGCCGATTGCCGAGACCAGCGCACTCGCATCGAGCCCGTATTTCTTCATCAGGTATGGTTTGGAAGCGCCATGGGCGAAGGTATCCTGCAGGCCGAGGCGCCGCAGTTTGATGCCGAGGCCTTCTTCCGCGAGGATTTCCGCGACCAGCGAACCGAGGCCGCCATTGATGGTGTGGTTCTCCAGCGTGACCACGCCCTTCTTGCCACGTGCTGCCTTGATCAGGCCTTCGCGGTCGAAGGGCTTTAGCGTCGAAACGTGCAGATGATGGACGCCGATACCGCGCGCCTTCAGCGGCTCGGCGGCACGCAGTGCCTCTTCGGTGCAAACACCTGATGTCACGACCAGCACATCATCGCCTTCGCTGAGCGTGCGCAGCTTGTTGAATTCGAACGGTGTCGAAAACAATCGTGGCACTTCGCCGCGCAGCACGCGGGCATAGACCGGGCCATCGATGCTGTCGGCAACTTCAAGCACGGTTTCGACTTCGGTGGCGTCACCGCATTCGAGGATCGTCATGTTGGGGATGGCGCGCATCACCGAGATGTCCTCGATCGCCTGATGGGTGATGCCGCCCGGCGTGGTGATACCCGGCAGGAAACCCATCAATCGAACCTGGCGATTGGAGTAGGCGATCGAGTTGATCAGTTGGTCATAGGGGCGGCGGTAGAGAAAGACCGAAAACGTATGCAGGAACGGTCTGAAACCCTGCATGGCGAGGCCGCCGGCAAAGGACAGCATGTTCTGTTCGGCCATGCCCAGCGACAGGAACTGGTCCGGGTGCCGGTCGCGGAAGCCATCGACCTCGCAGGACGAGGTGAGGTCTGCCGACAGGCAGAGAATATCCGGACGTGCGGTCGCGAAGGTTTCGAAAGCCTTGGCATAGGGACGGTTGACGATTTCGACCATGATCAGGCCCTCGCAATTTCGGCTTCATCGACACCAAGTTCGGCGGCAATGGCGGTCTGCATTTCCCGGCGTTCATCCGCCGATTTGAAACGGACGTAGTGCAGGCGCGGGAAGCGCTTCTTCAGGAATTCCATGCCCTGGTAGGGTGACGTGTTGGCAAGGATGATCAACGGCTTGCCCGGCTCGGCACTATCGGCGGCAGCGCGCATGGCCCCCAGATCATGCCCGTCGATCGAGCGGCAGGTGACGCCGAAGGAAGCAACTCGGGCAGCAAGATCGCCAAGATCAAGAACCGACGACATTGCGCCGTCGCATTGCTGGCGATTGACGTCGACGATAACGCGGACGTTGTCGATGCCGTGATAGGCCATTGCCGCTAGGCATTCCCAGGTCTGTCCTTCCTGGAACTCACCGTCCGACATATAGACCCAGACCTTGCCGGGCTCGCCCTTGCGCTTGCGCGCCCAGGCGATACCAGCGGCCATCGATAGCCCCTGCGCCAGCGAGCCGGTGGTCACTTCCAT
The DNA here is from genome assembly GCF_964252935.1 of Rhizobium sp. LjRoot98. Classification (NCBI taxonomy): domain Bacteria; kingdom Pseudomonadati; phylum Pseudomonadota; class Alphaproteobacteria; order Hyphomicrobiales; family Rhizobiaceae; genus Rhizobium; species Rhizobium sp. LjRoot98. Next base: position 66,462 of record NZ_CAXUPW020000015.1, on the reverse strand, counting down.
GCCGGGACTGTGTTCGGCACCAATCATTTCGACCGACCCGCCATCGACATTGAAATGGTCGAGTGCATGTTCGTCCATGCGGCCGACCTGAATTAGCGCCGAATAGATCACCAGCGCATAATGGGCTGGCGAGATGATCAGCCGGTCGAATTCCGGCGCAAACGGGCCGTGATAGCCGGCGCCGGTAAATGCGTCCGGGTTGGTGGCAGACGGCACGCCGCCAAACGGCAGCGGCACCTTCGGCAATGTCGGTTCGCCGAGTGTCAGGGCCTCGTTGTAGAGAAAGGCAAGGCTTTCGGCAGCCGAACAGGCCTGGCTGAGATAGCCGCCATTGTTGCGCATCGTGTGAAGAAAGACACGCTTGCGAATACCGGCGGCGACATCTTCGGTGGACTGCTGGTTGGAGAGGTTCATGGCTCAGCTCCGTTCCGGAAACAGGGCTTTCAACCCTTGAGGCGAGGCATCGGCAATGCCGCGCTCGGTAATCAGGCCGGTGATCAACCGGGCCGGGGTAACGTCGAAGGCCGGATTGGCGGCAGGGCTGCCCTCCGGCGAGATGCGCACCGTGGCAATGGAGCCATCGACGGCGCGGCCCTGAACGAAGGTTACTTCCTCGCTGTTGCGCTCCTCGATCGGGATTTCCCTGACGCCATCATGCACGGTCCAGTCGATCGTGGGAGAGGGCAGGGCGACATAGAAGGGAACGCCGTTATCCTTGGCGGCAAGTGCTTTCAAATAGGTGCCGATCTTGTTGCAGACATCGCCATCGGCTGTGGTGCGGTCGGTGCCGACGATCACCATGTCGATCTGGCCATGCTGCATCAGGTGGCCGCCGGCATTGTCGACGATCAGCGTATGCGGGACGCCATGGCCGTTCAGCTCCCAGGCGGTCAGCTGTGCGCCCTGGTTGCGCGGGCGCGTCTCATCCACGTAAACATGGACCGGAATGCCTTCTTCCGTTGCCATATAGATTGGCGCGGTGGCCGTGCCATAATCGACGGTTGCCAGCCAACCGGCGTTGCAATGGGTGAGAATGTTGACGGGTTCGCCCGGCTTCTTGCGCGCCGCGATTTCGCGGATGACCTTCAGTCCATTAGCGCCGATGCTGCGGTTCAGCTGTACATCTTCCTCGGCAATTTCGGCTGCACGGCGATAGGCTGCAGCAGCACGTTCCGGAACCGGTACTTTCCGAAGTCCGTTGCGCATCTCGTCCAGCGCCCAGCGCAGGTTGATCGCGGTCGGCCGTGTCTCGTGTAGCACGTCCCAAACAGCATCCAGCGCTACATCGCTGCCGTCGTCCTGCATGGCGATGGCGACACCATAGGCGGCAGTGACCCCGATCAGCGGTGCGCCACGCACCCACATGTCGCGGATGGCAACGGCGACATCATCGACGGTCTTGAGCGTGACGACCCGGAATTCGTGCGGCAGCCAGCGCTGGTCGATGATGTCGACCGACCGGCCATCCTCGTTGAGCCAGATGGTATGGTAATGGCGATCTCCGACGTTCAAATGACTGTCTCCTTCTCGAGGCGTTCCGCAAGCGCATTGATCTCGGCAATGCTGTGGATGCGGCGCCGATTGACGGCTAGATGGCGCCCGAGCTTGAGCGCCTTGGTTTCGCAGCGTGCCCGGACATCCGGGTCTTCGATGGTTTCAAAATCGGCATTATGGGCAAGGCCGAGAATGCGGCGGTGCATCTCGATTCCGGCAAAGCCGAGCATGTCGGTCCACAATGTCTGCAGCACCTCATTCAGCGCCTGTTCCGATCCCAGGTGATCGCCCTGGTCTTCGAACAATGTGCGTTGATAAAGGATGCCCGTACGCTCGGTGCGCCAGAGATGCGAAAACTCGGTGCGGAAGGTCTCCCAGATCTCGACGATCACACCAAGAAGGTAGCTCCGCATGTCTTCGCGGCTACCGTCGTGTTCGTGACCGGACTGCGAAAAGTAGCTCATCCAGAAATTCGACAGCAGCATGCCGACATCGAGAGCCATCGGTCCATAGAAAGCAAATTCCGGATCGATGACTTTCGTTTCAGTCTCGATCACCATGACCGAGCCGGTATGAAGATCACCGTGCAGGAGTGTTTCGGCATTGGCCGTAAAGAGATGTTTCAGCCGCTGCGCTTCGACCTTGAGGTCGCGGTCAGCGCGGAGTTGAGCAACGATCCCATCAAGCTGGGGCGTGGTGAAATGATTGAGCTTGGCGTCGAAATACGGGTCGGAAAAGACCAGGTTTTCGGTGATATCGCAAAGCTCGATATTATCGGCAAACAGCGCCAGGTCTTCCTTGCGCTTGCGTGCTTCCATCGACAGATCGGAGCCGCGGAACAGCGTGCGGGCCAGAAACAGGCCAAGGTCCCGGGAAATCTTCGGCAGTTGTCGCCCGTCGATTAGAGCCCGGCGCAGGATCACATGCGGCGTCAGGAACTCCATGACGATGATCGCCTGTTCGCGGTCGAAATAAAGAACCTCCGGCACCATGCCGGGATCGCGTTCCGCCTCGCGCTTCAGCGCATGATATTCGAAATAAGAGCGCTTCAGTGGCAGCGGCCAGCTCTCGCCGACAAGGCGCACATAAGGCAGCGCCTGCTTGACGATAACGCTGCCGGCGTCGCCGTCGACGATGAAAACGAGATTGAGATTGCCGTCGCCGACTTCACGCACTTTCCAGCGCGTACTCTCTGTACCGATCCTGCCGGCCAGGGCCGCGTTGCTGCCCAGCCGCTGCGGCAAGGTCTCGGGCGTCAGCGCTTCGAAATTGTTCGTACTCATGATTCCTCCTCTCCATCGGAGCGGCGCGCCGGGCAGAAAAACACCTGGCACTCTCCTCGTTCCGCTCCCGGCGTCATGCGTCTCCACACGCAGTCACGCCGTCCTTTCTCTTTTGGTAAGCCAACATTCTGTCAAATGTCAATGGGCTTGACATTTGATTAGATGGCAGCCTAACCTGTTGATCAGGGAGGAGCAGATGATACAGGAACACGTTTTCCGTATTGAGGGTCTGCGCAAATCGTTCGGTCCAATCCAGGTGCTGGGTGGGGTCGATCTGAATTTGCGTACCGGGGCCGTCACGGTGCTGATGGGCGCCAACGGAGCAGGAAAATCGACACTGGTGAGGATCGTCAGCGGCGTCTATGAACGCGACGCCGGAACAATCACGCTCGCCGGTCAGCCTTATGCGCCGGCAACGCCCGCAGAAGCCATCCGGTCCGGTGTCGTCACCGTGCACCAGAACATCAATGATGGTGTCGTCGCCGATCTGGATGTCGCTACCAACCTGACGCTCGACCGATTGAACGGCCGTGGCGCCCACCTCATTTTCAATCCCCGCCGCGTTCGCCGCGAGGCGCAGGCCGTCGCCGACCGCATGGGGCTAGCCATCGATCTCAACGCCACGGTCGCCGATCTTTCACTGGCCGACCGCCAGATGGTGTCGATCGCCCGTGCCATGGCGCACGAACCCAAGGTACTCATTCTCGATGAGCCGACCTCGTCGCTGTCGAGTGCAGAAGCTGACCGGCTGTTCGAACTTGTCGACCGCTTGCGCGCCCGTGGCGTTGCCATCCTTTATATTTCACACCGCATGTCCGACATCCGCCGGCTCGCCGACAGCATCGTCTCCTTGCGGGATGGCCGCATTGCCGGGCTGTTTGAGGGCGACAATCTCGATTACGAAGGCGCGGTCAACGCCATGCTCGGGCAGAAAATCAACCTGAGCAACATCGTCGTGCGCGATGGCACAGCTCCCGTTTTCAAGGCAGAGAAGCTGACGATCGCGCGAGGCGCAAAACCGTTCTCGATGACGCTGGGCGATGGCGAAGTGGTGGCGGTCACCGGGCTTGTCGGTGTCGGCAAAACCGCCTTGGCCGAAACCCTGTTCGGTGCCCGCGTACCGGTCTCGGGCTCGATGACGCTTGATGGCAGCGCCTATGCGCCAAAGTCAACGCGGGCAGCAATCGATCAGGGTGTCTTCCTCGTCGCCAAGGATCGCGGTGACAGCGGCATCGTTCCAGATTTCAACATCTATGAAAATGTCAGCCTGCCGTTTCTGAAGCGGATTTCGAATTTCGGCATTTCCAATCGCCGAGCCGAACGCACGCAGGCACGGCAGCAGATTTCAGCGCTCGGCATCGTCTGCCGCACCGAACGCGACGAGATGAACACGTTGTCAGGCGGCAACCAGCAGAAGGTCATGGTCGGCCGGTGGCTCAGCCAGGCGTCACGCCTGCTCATTCTCGACGAGCCATTCCAGGGCGTCGATATTTCCGCGCGCCGGGACATCGCCGCCAAGCTGAGGGCTTCGGCTTCAGGCCGCGCCACCATCGTTTTCCTGACCGAGCTTGATGAAGCCTTCGAGATCGCCGACCGTATTCTGGTGATGTCGGAGCATACGCTGGTCGGCGAGCACCGCAACGCCGACGTCAACGTCGATAGACTTCTGGCCGAAATTGCCGGCCAACATGAAATGGTACTTTAGACATGAGCATTGAACAGACGACCGCCAGTCCATCCACCCACAAGGCCGCACCAGTGGCGGCAACGCTGACGCCGCGCGAAATCGCCATCAAATATGGCTTCATCACGCTGCTCTTCGGCATGATCCTCTATTTCTGCATCATGACCAGCGGCTTTGCCTCGCCGCAGAGCGCGGTCTTCATCTTCCAGTCGGTATCGATCACCGGCATCCTGGCGCTCGGCGTGACCGCCACACTGGTGGTCGGCGGCTTTGATCTGTCGATCGGATCGGTCGCCACCACTGCGATGATGGCGTCGTCCTACGTCATGGTGGTAATGGGGGGCGACGCGTTGACCGCAACGCTTGTCTGCCTTGCCATCGGCGTCCTCGTCGGTCTGATCAACGGTTTCCTGATCGTCTACATGCGCGTGCCGGACCTTCTGGCGACGCTCGGCATGATGTTCCTGCTGGTCGGCCTGCAGCGTATTCCGACAGAAGGCCGCTCGATCGCCACCGGCATGAGCATGCCGGACGGATCGACGGCCACTGGCACCTTCAGCCCCGCCTTCCTGGCGCTTGGCCGTCACCGTTTCGATTTCATCCTGCCCAATCTGGTGCCGGTGTCGGTCGTGGTGCTGATCGTTCTCGCCATCCTCATCTGGTTCTTCCTGGAATATACCCGCTTCGGCCGGATGATGTATGCGGTTGGCTCCAATGAGCGAGCCGCTGGCCTCGCGGGCGCACCGGTCAATGCCTACAAGATCTGGGCCTACATCATTTCCGGCGTCTTTGCCTCGATCGGCGGCATTCTTTTGGCCGCACGTCTCGGTCGTGGGGACATCGCATCGGGCAACAATCTTCTGCTGGATTCCGTCGCCGCTGCCCTGATCGGCTTTGCCGTCCTTGGCGCTGCCAAGCCGAATGCGTTCGGCACCGCCATCGGTGCGCTGTTCGTCGGCGTGCTCTTGCAGGGCCTGACGATGATGAACGCACCCTATTACACCCAGGACTTCGTCAAGGGCTTCGTGCTCGTCATTGCCCTGGTGTTCACCTTTGCGCTCTCGAGGAGGGGCAAACGCTGAGGAGCAAAGCTCCGTGCGGGACTGCAAATCAAACAACAAGTCTATTGTGGAGGAGACCCTTATGACTTTTACACGGAGAACTTTTTCAAAACTGACGCTTGGGATAATGGCCGCAACGGCGCTGGGAGGCGTGTCATTTGCGGCCGATATGCCCGCGCCATTCGACAAGCCCGGTGACGTCAAGATCGCCCTCGTGCGTTATCTGTCGACGGGTGACTTCTTCCAGTCCTATCTGGCTGGCGTTGAATCACAGGCCAAGGCGCTCGGCGTCGACCTGCGCGTGCTCGACAGCCGCCAGGATGCGGCTCTGCAGGCCGACATGGTCGATCAGGCGATCGCGCTTGGCGTTCAGGGTATCATCATCCAGCACGGCCTGACGGAATCCATGAAGGAAGCAGCCCAGCGTGCCGTGGACGCCGGTATCAAGGTCGTCGCCTTCGACGTCAATGTCGAGAACGAGAAGATCCCGCAGGTCGAGCAGTCCGACCGCGACCTCGCCCGTCTGGCACTGGAGCAGGCCGTCAAGGACAATGGTGAGAGCTGGAAGGCCGGCTATGTCTACGTCGCCGGTATTGCGCCGCTCGACCGCCGTGACGAGACCTGGAAGGAATTCAAGAAGAAGTATTCGGGCATCAATGAAGCCGCCATGTTCGGCACAATGGATAACCCGATTGCCAACTCGGTCGCCAACCAGGCGCGTTCGGTCATTTCCGCCAATCCGGACATCACCGTCATGTTCGCGCCTTACGACGAATTCGCCAAGGGTGTGAAGATTGCCGTCGACGAAGCCGGCATGTCGTCGAGCGTCAAGATCTACTCAGCCGACATCTCGACCTCCGATATCGCCGCGATGCGCGAACCGGACAGCGCCTGGGCAGCAACCGCCGCCACCAATCCGGCTGTTGTCGGCCAGGTCTCCGTGCGCACGCTGGCGATGATGCTGGCCGGCGAAGATCCGGGCCGCAGTGTCATCGTACCACCGACGCTGATCACTCAGAAGGACCTCAACGACAACGACATCAAGAACATGGAAGAACTCGGCGCCAAGCTGCCGCAGTTTGCCCATGCCGACGTTGCCATGCCCGCATGGATGCCCAATCCCAACGCCAAGTAAGAGACCGCTTGGCGAACTTCAGGGCGGCCCTCGGGTCGCCCTTTTTTGTTCGGTGAAGAGTGTTCGGCCTGCCAATTGCATGCGATATACATTTTTGATATATGTATATCTGAAGAGGATATGCGCTTGGCTCTTTTTATTCGCGATGACACCGTCAATGCCCTGGCAGCACAATTGCAGAAGGCTCTCAAAGCGCCGAGCAAGACAGACGCCGTGCGTCAGGCTTTACAGCATGAGCTTGATCGCGTGCAGCAGCAACGCCCGCTGCGGGAGCGAATTGCCAAGGCCCAAGCCATCGCCGGGGCGATGGGCGCAGGCGATCCGAATTTCGATATGAAAACATTCACTGACGAGATGTGGGATAATCTCTGATGTTCCTCGATGCGTCCGTCATCGTGGCGATCATTGCCCGCGAACCCGGCTGGCAAGAGATCGTCAAGCGGCTGGAAATCGCCGATGGAGCATTCGTGATTTCGCCGGTCGTCCGTTTCGAAGCGGTGCTTGGCCTCGCCAGGAAGTTCCAGCAGCCAGACAAGCCGAAAAGCAAGGAGGCCGTTGCCACGGCCAATGCCGCCGTCACGGAATTCCTGTCGGCAATCGGATCAACGGAGATTGCGGTGACGCCGGAAATCGGCTCGGTAGCCATCGATACAGCCATGATCTACGGCAAGGCGGTTGGACACCCGGCAGATCTCAATTTCGGAGACTGCTTCAGCTACGCCTGTACGAAGGCACTGAACATCGCCCTTGCATACAAGGGCGATGATTTCGCGTTGACCGACCTCGCCTGAACGAGGTCGCTATCATGACCTACCGCATCGCCGCAGCGATGTTCCCGCCATCGACAGTGGTGACATCGGCGGTGGTGCGCTCGGCCAAAGCCTGGTGCACGAAAGCCTGAGCGACATCGTCGGCCGTGACTTCGAGGCCAAGCAGGTTGCCGCCCATATAATCCTTGACCGACAGGCCGCGGGCCGCCGAGCGATTGGCGATCATCTCCTCGTTGAGCAGGCCGGAGCGGATACGGTCAGCGTTGACGGCGTTCGAGCGGATGCCGTCCTTGCCATGCTCCAGAGCATATTGGCGCGACAGGAACAGCGCCGCGGCCTTGGGCAGGCCGTAGGCACCAAAATTGGCGCCGGGATTGACCGCCTGCTTGCTGGCATTGAACAGCAGAACCCCACCAGTCGACTGCTCCTTCATGATCCGGACCGCATTCTGCGCGACGCTCTGGTGCGAGAAGAAATTGAGCTCGAAGCTTTTGCGCATCAAGGCGTCGTCCATGGTGGCAATCGGACTCTCCCACGCGGCGCCCGCATTGGAGACGACGATATCGACACCGCCATAGGTGCTGACAGCAGCGTCGAACGCAGCGCGCACGGATGCCGTATCGGTGACGTCGCAGGCAAGGCCGATCGACTGGTTACCAATCGACTTTGCGATCTCGGCCGCCTTGGTCCCGTCGAGATCCAGTACCACGACATGAGCGCCTTCACGGGCAAAAGCCTTTGCGGTGGCAGCCCCGATCGCGCCAGCGCCGCCGGTGACGATGGCAACCTGGCCGGTGAACGGTTTGGCCTTGGCGCCCGCAAGCTTTGCCTGCTCCAGCGACCAATATTCGAGATCGAACAGATCGGGCTTGCTGACCGGCTGAAAGCGTCCGATGGATTCGGCGTCGCGGGCGGCTTCAATCCACATTTCCCCGACATCGGCGGCGATCTTGGCATCCTTCAGGGTCCGGCCATGGCCGAACATGCCCAATCCCGGTAACAGCGTCAGGCGTGGCATTGGGTCCAGCATGACGCGTTTGACGTCGTCGCGGCCGTCGTTCGCCTCGAAATATGCAGTATAGTTTTCCACGAACTGCGCGACGCGGTCGGCAATCGCCACCTTGTATCCATCCAGATTGCTTGCATCCGGCGCCGGCAGCACCATCGGTCCGGTCTTGATGCGGATGGACAGATCCGGTGTCGAAACGCCACGCGAGGCCATGTCCTCGACCTCAGCTGCATTGACGAAGTCGAGAATCGCCGGCGAGGTGCGGAACTCGCCGATCATCCGGTCATACCGGCCTTCACCCTTCGAAACGGCGACGGCACCGCGCAGCATGGCAGCAATTTCATTGGGCTTGGCGAGATTTGCGGGCAGGGCGGCCGGAGTGAACGGGTTCTTGCCGTTCTTCGCCACATGGTCTTCGGCCAGCGTCACATAGTGGATCATCCGGTCATAGGCTTCCTTGGCGGTGGCGCCAAAGGTGAAGATGCCGTGTTTATCGAGAATCAGGCCATCCACGGTCGGATCCCTGTCGAAGACTTCGGCGGCCAGCTTGGCGAGGTCGAAGCCGGGCATCACATAGGGCACCAGCCCCATCTTCGGCCCGAACACCTTGGCGCTGATCTCCATGCTGCCCTCAAGGTCGGCAATCGCCAGAACGCCGGTCGAGTGGGTATGATCGACAAACTTGTGCGGAATGAAGGCGTGCAGCAAGGCCTCGACGGAGGGGTTTGGCGAGGCGGGATCGATCAGGTTGGCGCGCTGTAGCGTGACCATGTCCTCGTCGGAAAGCCTGTTCAGCTTACGTGCCTTCAAGAGAGGCGCGATCTTGACGGCGGGAAGGCCCGCCGGTTCGATGACGCCCATGTCCCAGCCGCTGCCCTTGACGCAGAGAACATCCCATTCGTCACCAATCAGATCGCTGACTGTGGTCTTCACCGAGGTATTGCCACCGCCATGCAGAACCAGCCGCGGATCGCCGCCGAGCAGCCGCGTCGTATAGGTGCGCAGCGCCAGATCGCGGTTGATGCCCTTTGCGGCATAGGTTGCGACCATGGCTTCGGCGTCAGTGTCGCTCCAGAGATTTTTCATTGCTTGCTCCTCCCTTGGGCAGGTTTTCAGGCCCGGTCCTCGCCGGGCGGATCAGGTATGATTGAGATGGTTTACGGCGCGGAGCGGCTGCGGGCCTCTGTGGTCCAGCGCTCAAGAAGCCGCCGGGCCATGGAGGTGGTCACCACCAGATGCGAGGCGAAGCCGCCTTTGATGGCCGCCACCAGCGGCTCGAACTTTCCGTCTTCCTGCACCACCATCATGCGCTTGCCGATCGCCCGGATGGAATCCAGATCAGCGGAAATACAGCGCCGGTTATAGGCACAGTCCAGCCATTGGCCAGCATGGTCGATGATCTGGCCGGCAATGACCCCGGCAGCGCCCGTTTCTCCCAGCGCGTGCATTTCTTCAGCTGTCAGCGCGCCGCATTTCACCAGATGACTATCATCCTCGATGCCACCCACGGAATAGAGTGCCAGCTGGCAGTCGGAAATTGTCGCCATCTGCTCGCGGATCACCGGTTCGGCACGCAGGGCAGCAGCCAATTGTTCAGAACTCAGTACAAGCGGCGCATAGACATTGATGCCCTCCGCATTCAGGCGCCGGGCTATTTCAGTAGTGCACTGGTCAGGCCGATAGGAGTACGGCGCTCCAAGATTTCCGCACAACTGGACGACAGTGACACCTTGCAGGTCGGCATAGGGCATGACATCGGCCAGATGGTAGACCGTTCGGCCCCAGGCGACCCCCACACGATCGCCCTTGTTGATCAGCTCCTGAAACACTGCGGCGGCAACCACAGGCATTTCCGCAGTTGGATCCATGGCCTGGCGGTCTTCCGGCACGATCCACACCGAGGTCAGGCCGAGTGCATCCTCCAGCTGCCGCGCCAAAATGTCGTCGGCAAACAGCTGTGTCGATGTTGCTATGTTGACGATGCCGGTTTCGCGGGCGCGCCGCAGATAGGTGGCGACGGACGCACGGGAAATATTCAGCCGCTGCGCCACTTCATCCTGTCGAAGGCCATGGGTATAGTAAAGCCACGCGGCCTTATGCAGGATCTGATCAGTGGACCGGATGGGCATCATATCTCCTTCAATCGCCGAATTAGACAATAGTCATCACTGTTGACAAAAGTCAAATAGAGCTTTGAAAGAAGCTATTTGGCATGGACCGTATCCGCCCGAGGCATCCATGCGCAGTGAAGCGAGGCGCTGTGAGTACGCAGTCAGCGAGCTGCGATAGATTGAAATCCTTTTGGAAGCAGCAGCGTCAGCAGATTAGCCCTGCTGTCTTGCAGTATCGCACGCCGGCTTCGGCATCGCGATTTTGAGATGTGCCGGGTAAACAGTCTGGGAGAGGATTTCAGGCCATAGCGGCGCTATTGGCAATATTTGCGCGGTAGCCGCCAAGGATGATGGGGCACTGGGGCGCATGCGTTCCTGCCGCAACAATGGCGGCGCGCGGATGACTGGCGGGCACTACTGCGCCGGCGTCAAACGTCATGCCGGAATTAGCTTCCGGCATGACGGATCGTATCATTTATGCCGCGAGATACTTCTTCAGGAAGGCCTTGGTACGGTCCTGTACCGGTGCGCGGAAAATCTCACTCGGCGGCCCTTCTTCGACGACGACGCCGCCATCCATGAACAGGACGCGATCAGCGACCTCGCCGGCAAAGCGCATTTCGTGGGTGACGATCAGCATGGTCATATGCTCGGCAGCGAGCTGCTTCATCACCGCATTGACCTCATCGACCAGTTCGGGGTCGAGCGCCGATGTCGCTTCGTCAAACAGCATCACCTTCGGCTGCATGGCGAGTGCCCGGGCGATCGCGACACGCTGCTTCTGTCCGCCGGACAGCCGTGACGGATAGGCATCGACCTTCTCCGCAAGCCCGACCTTCGACAACAGCTCCACAGCAAGCTCGCGGGCCGCATTCTTGGCCATGCCCTTGAGAATGACCGGCCCCATGGTGATGTTCTCCAGCACCGTCAGATGCGGAAACAGATTGAAGTGCTGGAACACCATGCCCATCTGCTGGCGCACCGCATTGATGTGCCGCTCGAACGCCGCTCCGCGCAGGGGTTGATTGACCTGCACACCATCAAGCCAGATCTCGCCGCCATTCAGCGTTTCGAGATGGTTGATGGAGCGCAGGAGCGTGCTTTTGCCGGAACCGCTCGGGCCGATAATGGCAACGATCTGGCCGCGTGTGACGGATAGATCGATCCCCTTGAGGACTTCCAGGGCGCCATAGGCCTTGCGGGCGCCCTTTACCTCGACCATGGGCCGCTGGACGGTCATCGGGATACCTCCACTTGTTTTTCGACCTGCCGCAAACCGGTTTCAAGGACGAGATTGAGTATGTAATAGAGTGCTGCCACCGTGATGTAGAACTCGAATGGCCGGAACGTTTCGCTGATGGCCAGCTGGGCCGAATGCACAAGTTCGGCAATGCCGATGATCGAAACCAGCGACGATTCCTTCAACAGCACGATCAGATTGTTACCGATCGAGGGCAGGGTGTTGCGCACCGCCTGCGGGATGACGACATAACGCAGCGTCTGGAACCGGCCAAAACCGATACTGCGCGCACCTTCCGTCTGCCCGGTATCAACCGCGACGATACCGGCGCGCATGACATCGGCATTGTAGACGGCAAAGTGAAGTCCAAGGCCAATGATGCCGGCAGCAAGCGCCGGCACGTTAAGGCCGATCTGCGCAAGGCCGAAATAGATCAGGAAGAGCTGCAAAAGCAGCGGCGTCCCCATGAACAGCCACATGAAGAAGCGGATCGGATAGGCAATCACCTTCGGTGCATAGAGCACAGCGACGGCGAAGAAGATGCCGAAGAAGAAGCTGATGATGGCTCCGCTGATGGTCAGTACCACCGTCCACCACACTCCCATGAGCAGGAGGTCGGTATAGGGCGTAACGACGCTGAAATCGAGACCTTGCATGTTGCCCTCTCCCTCAGTTGATGGCGTAGCGCCGGTCGAGGACATCGACCGCCCGCGCCACAACGTAGACGATGATCATGTAGAGCAGGGCGGCAATGCCGAAGATCTCGAACGGCTTGTAGGTGGAACCGATGAAACGCTGCGCCGTATAGGTGAGTTCGACGACCGAGATCGTCGAAACCAGCGCCGATCCCTTGATCAGGCCGACGGCGTTGACGCCAAGCGGCCGGATCATCAGGCGTGCCGCCTGTGGCAGGACAACAAGGCGCAGCGTCTGCAACCGGCTGAAGCCGATGGTGCGCGAGGCCTCCACCTGGCCCCGATCGACGCCGATAATGCCGCCGCGAATGGATTCGGCCATGTAGGCGCCGATGTTCAACCCCAGTCCGATGACACCGGCGGCAAAAGGATCGAGATTGATGCCGATCTGTGGACCGCCGAAATAAAGAACGAACAGCTGGATCAGGCAGGGTGTGCCGCGAAACACGCTGACATAGAGACTGCCGATTGCCCGCAGCACAAACGAACCCGACATCTTCGCCGAAGCGATAATGGCTGCGACCACAAGGCCAAGCAGCAACGACAGCACCGATATCTGCACGGTGACCCAAGCGGCTTCCACGAAAAACGGGAAGACGCGCAGCATCAGCGGGAAATCCATGGGAAAAACTCCGGAAAAGGCCTGCGAACGGCATTTGGCCGGCTTATTTCAGCCGGCCAAATGGTCTTGGCTATCGATCGATCAGCGGATGTCGCTGCCAACCCATTCCATGGCGATCTTCTCGTAGGATCCATCCGCCATCATCTCGTCCAATGCCTTCTGCATCGCAGCCTTCAGCTCCGGATTGTTCTTGCGGATGGCAATGCCGATGGCGACGCTGCCACCTTCAATATCAGGCGTTTCCAGGCGGCGGACTTTTTCGCCGGTTTCCTTGACGGCAACCATCACCGGGATGTTATCGACGACGATGGCATCGACGCGGCCAGCCTTCAGTTCGAGCAGCAGTTCCGGCAGGCCCTTGTAGGTGCGCACGTCCCAGCCGCCCTGTTCGCGAGCCCATTTCTCATGTGTTTCGCCGAGCGTGACGCCGAGTGTCTTGCCCTTCAGTTCGTCCAGCTTCTGCACGGTCGATGCTTCGCTGACGAAGACCGCCCGGCCGGCGTGGTAGTAGGGACCGACGAAATCGACGACCTTTTCGCGTTCCGGCGTGATGGTCATCGAGCCGACGACGGTGTCGAACTTGTTGGCAAGCAGGCCGGCGATGATCCCGTCCCAGGCGGTCGTCACGAGCGTGCCCTTGACGCCGACGCGTTCGGCGATCGCCGTTCCGATCGAGGCATCAAAGCCGACGACTTCGTTCTTCTCGTTGACAAAATTGAACGGAGGATACTGGCCGGACATGGCGATGCGGATCTCACCGGAGGACTTGATCGCCTCCAGATCGTCGGCGCTGGCCGTAAAAGCGGTAAAGCTGGCAGCAAGGGCCAGGGTGGCGGCCACGAGGCCTGAAATGAGTGTCTTCATGTTACTGTTTTCCTCTGGATGAAAGCGCATTCTCTGTCGCTTGGGTACGCGTGGACGCGCCTTCCGGATTTGATGATTGCTTTAGTTCTATTATTGCGCAAATAGATAATGGAAATAGAAGGCATAGATTTCAGGAATGATACCATCGCGATCTGAACGGCTGGTCTGGGAACTGGACTGGAACCTGCTACGGACCTTCGTGGTGATTGCAGAAGTGAAGAGCATTACCCGTGCCGCCGAGCAGCTCAACCTCAAGCAACCGAGTGTCAGCAATGCGCTGCGCCGCCTGGAAGACCGGGTCGGCCGCCGGCTGGTCGAGCGCGACGCCACCCGCTTCGAACTGACGGATGTCGGCCAACTGCTCTATGAGCAGAGCATCGAGGTCTTCGGTACGATTTCACAGTTGCCTCAACTGGTGCGCGGCGTCGGCGATGACGTGACCGGCCATGTCACGATCGCCGTCGCCAGCCATGTCATTTCGCCGATCTTCGACAAGGCGCTGACGGCATTTCATCGCAGTCACCCACGTGCCACGCTGACCATCTCGGTCGCGACCAGCGGCGAGGTAACGCGGCAGGTCCGTGAAAAGCGAGCGTCCCTTGGGCTATGCCTTGTCAGCAACCGCGATGCCGCCCTCGATTACACGATGGTCTACCGGGAATTCTTCGGCTTTTTCTGCGGGCCGGATCATCGCTTCTTCGGCCAGGGGGACTTGACGCTCGCAGACCTGAAAGGCGAACCGTCCGTCTCGTTCCACACCGACAATATCGCTGATGTGCTGAGGCCCGTGGCACTTCTGCGCAGCGAGGCGAAGCTCGCCACCAATGTTGTTGGCGTGTCGTCAAGCCTCGAGGAGGTGCGCCGCATGATCATCGCGGGGCTCGGGATCGGGCCGTTGCCGCTTCATGTCGCCCGACGCGATGTCGCGGACGGCGTGCTGTGGCGGCTGCCACCCTACGAGACACCACCGGCAATCGATGTCTTTCTGCTGGTGAACCCGGAAAAGATCATCAACCGCGCCGAAAAGGCGCTGATCACCGGCATCCAGACCGCAATCGCCGAAACACCTCTCGATCAACGGATTTATGGCGCTTAGCCCGCGCTATTTTCGTTGGCTGCGGCGTCCGTCTGAAGCGCCTCTGCACGTGCCCGCATCTCCGCGTCGAGCCCAACGGCAACCCGCGCGGTAAGGTCAAACCGGACGCTGACCGTTCTATTGATCGCGTGGACGACGCCATCCAGCGAACCGGACATGACCTGCTCGAACGTCACCGAACTGCGGCCGGTCTTGATCACACGCGAGCGGATCGTCAGCAGGGCGCCGGCCTTGGTCTCGTGCTTGTATTCCACCTCGGACCGGACATCGGCCCAGCCGCGGCTGGCATCGGCAAGACTGTCAGCGCCAGTAATATGACCGAGGAGCTGGAAACTGGCATCATCGAACATCGCCGCATAATGGCGAACGTTCATATGCCCCATGATGTCGCACATCCACGGATGCGCCACGCCGACATAGGTAACAAGCGATTGACCGGACATGATTTCCCCCGACAGGCACCGAAACGGAGCCGCTTGTGCTGCCCGCAGGCCAGAGATTTAGCGGAACGGGGGAACGCGCGCAACGCGGCTAATCCGACCCAAAAATGTCTCAAAGGAATTTGCACGGAATCAGATCACGCTCTCGCCGGTGGCAAGCCACTACCTTTCGCCCTCGAGCCCTCACAGCAGGCAGGCGACAAAGCTGCGCATCTATGTAATGGAAGCAACGAAACGAGGCGCGCCCGGTATCCGGACGCGCCTTGGACTTAAAGTCCCAATCTCGTCAGAAGCTACCGCTGTTAGCGGGTTGGCTTCTTCTTCGGTGCCGGCAGCAGGCCTTCGCGCTGAAGCTGCTTGCGCGCATTCTTGCGCTGGCGGCTGATGGCTTCAGCCTTCTGGCGCGCCTTTTTGACGGACGGCTTTTCGTATGCTTCCCGCATACGCATTTCACGGAATACGCCTTCGCGCTGAAGCTTCTTCTTCAACACTCGGAGAGCCTGATCGACGTTGTTGTCGCGAACCAATACTTGCATGTGAATCTTTCAAAGTCTGATGTTCACTAGAGATGGCAGGGGCAGTAGAGCAATTTACGAACCAAATCCAGAGCGTAAGGCAAAATTTCTCACATTATCTGCCTAGTCTTTTGTTCAGACCCTCAAATTTTAGCAGGAACCCCTTCATCAATCTGGCGGTTTTCCGCCAAGAACGCTGAAAACCAAGCTGCAACAGCCCGCGACCAAAGCCGCGATTCATCCGTCTTCGGCGTCCATCTTCATTTTCGCTGCAGCCATCATTGGCCATAGGTAATGGTAATCGCCCGTCCAATTGTCGCTAGCCACACAACAAGAGCAAAGATTGCGATACTGCGTTCCGGGTGACCGGCGGGATTGAAAAGGTTCATTGGACGCTCCAACACAGATGATGAAGTCTGATTATGCTCAACCTGCCGGATCCGGCAGTTACCGCAGGAACATCGCATTGCCACCACCCAGGCCGGGAGTATTCCGGCAGCGCTCCAGACACGGCAAATCCGACACGCGAGAAGAACCAGCCGGTTCACCCGGCGATAGCGACACTTGACACTGAATATGTTATTAAATAACATTACTGCCGCAACAAGGCTATTGGAAGATCGGTATCCGGCGTTGCCTGGCTGGTGGAATCGTGCGAGATGTCGAGCTGATGGTGCTGCTTCCAGGTGACCTTGGAGCGGCTGAAAAGGGAACACGGTGAGGACGACCCATCAGGGGCCAAAACCGTGGCTGCCCCCGCAACTGTAAGCGGAGAGTGCATTCACAACATCCCACTGGCCAAGCGCCGGGAAGGGGTGGATGCGCATCGACCCGCGAGCCAGGAGACCTGCCATCATCGATGATCAACTGCAACGGACGGGGTGTTCCGATGGAAAAAATCTGGCTTGAGAGCAACGTTTCAGCGCGTTTGCGATTTTTTGCCATGTGGACTCCGGATGTCGCCACCGGGGAAAAGACATGGCGCATCATCCACAGCACATCATAACCGTCTGCACCGATTGCCGGATCACCGGCGCCGCGTGCCGCCCGGGACTGGAACTGCTTGCCCGCCTCAATGACAGCCTGTCGCGCATGGGTGTTGCCAGCGGCTCCGATTTTTCCATCGAGGGCACCGTTTGCATGGCCGGTTGCCGGCGTCCCTGCACGATCGCGTTCCAGGCGAGCGGCAAGGCGACCTATCTGTTTGGCGACATCGCGCCGGACACCGATATCGCAGCACTGGTGGATTTCGCCGTAATCTATGCCGGACGGCCGGATGGCGTGACACGCGAGGCCGAACGTCCCCGCGGCCTTGGCGGCAAGACCATTGCCCGAATCCCGGCGGCCTTGCTCGTCTCGGAACATCCCGGAGAGCGCATTCAATGAAACCGTGGTTCCGGGGGGCAATCCATGAGCTGTGACGGCAGGGGCGCAAGCCTCAACGTTTTGGGCCTCAGCTGGGGTCCAAATACGAATCTGATGCTTGTTCGCGATGTCAGTTTTTCACTGGAAGCTGGCGACCGACTTGCCATCGTCGGGCCGAATGGTGCGGGCAAGACGTCGCTGTTGCGCTGCCTCTATCGCGGCGTGGCGCCACTGGAAGGCCGGACCGAAATCGATGGCGAGGACATTCGCACGCTTTCAGCCCGGGCAGTCGCCCGCCGCGTTGCCGTCGTGCTTCAGGAAATGCCGGCGGATTTCCCTTTCACCGTGTTCGATGTGGTGATGATGGGCCGTATTCCGCGGCGCCAAGGGCTGACAGGCTGGCGAGACGAGGATCGTGCACAGGTCGTGCACTGCCTAGAGCATCTCGAGCTCGCCATTATGGCCAAGCGCCAGTTCTCGACGCTATCGGGCGGCGAGAAGCAGCGGGTGCTGGTGGCCAGGGCGCTGGCGCAGGAGCCGGATATCATCATCCTTGATGAGCCAACCAACCATCTCGATATCCGCCACCAGCTGGAAATTCTTCATCTGCTGGCCGGGCTGAAACTGACCATCGTCACCACGCTGCACGATATCAATCTGGCCAGCACGTTCGCTACCCATGTGGCGCTGATGCGCGACGGCCGGATGGTCGGCTTCGGCCGGCCGGACGAGGTACTGACGCCACACGCGATTTCGGACACCTTCGGCGTCACTGCCCTTGCTCATCCCGTAGAGGGCAACATCGCAGCGCGTTTTTCATTTTCCCTCAAGACCGCCTGAACCGAAAGGACCAACCATGCCCTCTTTCCGCCTGCTCGCCTCCGCTGCGGGTTTTCTCGCCACGACACTCATCGCCATGCCGGCATTTGCCTATCCGGTCACCGTCAAGAGCTGCAACCGCGAGATCACCTTCGATGCCGCGCCGAAGCGGGCAATTTCCCACGACGTCAATCTCACCGAGATGATGCTGGCTCTGCAACTGCAAGACCATATGGTTGGCTATACCGGGATATCCGGCTGGAAAACGCTGGACGAGAAGCTGCGCGAAGGCGTCAAAGCGCTCCCCGAGCTGGCGGAAAAATATCCAACCAAGGAAGTCCTGCTCAATGCCGACGCCGATTTCTTTTTCGCCGGCTGGAACTACGGCATGAAAGCCGGTGGCGAGGTGACGCCCGAAACACTCGATCCGTTCAAGATCAAGGTCTATGAACTGACGGAATCCTGCATTCACATCATGGCGAAGGCCAAGCCGACGATGAACGACATGTTTGTCGATATTCTCAATCTCGGCGCAATCTTCGGCGTCGACGACAGGGCGAAAGCCCTCGTCGCAAGCTACGAAAAAGGGCTTGCCGACATCAAGAACCGGATTGGCGAGGTCAAGCAACCCGTGCGCGTCTTTGTCTATGATTCCGGCACCGGAAAACCGTTTACATCCGGACGTTTCGGTATTCCAACCGCGATGATCGAGGCGGCCGGGGGCATCAATATCATGGAAGACGTGGAGAAAAGCTGGACCGAAGTGTCCTGGGAACCGGTAATCGAGCGCAATCCGCAAGCGATCGTCATCGTCAATTACGGCGACGTGAGCGCCGAGCAGAAGATCGCCTTCATGAAGGAAAATCCCGCCTTCAAAAGCCTTGATGCCGTCAAGAATGACCGTTTCGTCGTGCTCGACTATGTCGAAGCCACACCCGGCCCGCGCAACATCGATGCGATCGGCCGCCTCGCTGACGCATTTCATCCCCGCAACATGTAGCCTCCGCGGCCCCTAAACACCCGGCCGGGTGGGCTGATCTGCCCGGCCTTTGCTTTCTGCGGACAAGATGGACCTGACATGACCAGTGGCCGACTTCTTCTGATTGTGACCGTACCGGCAATACTGATCGGCCTTTGTATCACGGCAGGTGTCTCTCTGGGCGCTGCTCCCATTTCGTTCGTCACCGTCTGGTCCATCGTTGTCAACAAGCTGGCCCCGGGCCTGATCGAGGTCACATGGTCGGCAGGCCGCGATAGTATCGTGTGGGATGTCCGCTTTCCGCGCGTCATTCTGGCTGCATTGGTGGGTGCGGGTCTTGCCGTCGTCGGCGCCGTGTTGCAGGCTGTCACACGCAATCCGCTCGCCGACCCGCATCTGCTCGGGGTTTCCTCCGGCGGCGCGCTCGGCGCGATCCTGGCGCTGCTTCACACCGGCCTCATCTTCGGTCTCGTCACCGTGCCACTGTTTGCATTCATCGGTTCGCTTCTCGCCACTATCGCCGTCGTCGCGGTCACCCGCTTTACCGGCCAAGCGGCGGACCGGCTGGTGTTGTCAGGCATTGCCGTCGCCTTCGTTGCAACAGCTCTTGCCAATCTCCTGATCTTTCTTGGTGATCCTCGTGCCGCTCATACGGTTGTATTCTGGTTGCTGGGCGGCCTGGGGCTGGCGCAATGGCCACACCTTGTCTATCCCGCCGTTGCTCTCGGCGGCTGCCTCGTCTGGCTCATCTTGCGCGCACGGGAAATCAATGCGCTGGCCATGGGCGACGAGACTGCCGCAACGCTCGGCATCCCGGTCGTCCGCTTTCGGGCACAGTTGTTCGTGATCACCGCTCTAGTAACTGGGGTGATGGTGGCCTTTTCGGGCGCCATCGGGTTTGTCGGGCTGATGGTGCCACACTTCGTCCGGCTTGCCGCCGGTAGCGACAACGTCCGTGTTATCCCGCTGTCGGCGCTCACCGGCGCCGTGGTGCTGATCCTTGCCGATATCGCCTCCCGTGTCGTCATGGCGCCGGAGGACATACCGATCGGCGTGATAACCGGTCTGGTCGGCGGCCTTGCCTTCATTGCAATCCTGCGGCGTTAAACGGGGCCCTTGAACGGACCATTGCCGCCGCCGGATCACCAATGTGATCGTAGCTGCTGTGGAGCCTCAACAGGTTGTCCCGACGGAGACCGGGATGACCGATGGCAATGTTCCTTATCATGACAGGTCGCACGGCATGAGAACGCCACTATAGTCTCAAACGTGACTTGCACAACCGGCGCGTGCTCCGCAACAAAGGCGCGACGGTTTCCCGCAAGGGAATCAAAAGGGAACGCGGTGCGGATGTCATGCATCCAATGCCGCGACTGCCCCCGCAACTGTAAGCGGCTAGCTTCCTGTCAACACGCCACTGGGCTCCGCCTGGGAAGGCGATAGGGAGCAGCGAACCGCGAGTCAGGAGACCTGCCGTCAGCCGTTGTCATACGTGAACACGCTGGGCGGGGTGTCCTGGTGAAAGCCGAATCTTCGCCGCAAAACAATGCGGCGAAGGCGGCTTTGGTCGCGGTGACGTGCAACGTACCGCTGGAGCATTCCACCTTGTTTTCCAAACCTCACGCCATAGGCGCCTCAAAAAATGCCGCCCTCCGCCTCGATCCCAAGTATCGTCCAATTCGTGCTACATTACTGTCTGGCAGCGCACTCGCCGCCGTCCTCTTGACGGCGGCGAGTGGTGAAGCGCAGGAGGTCGTGCGAGGTAAAAAGCCACTCACAGACCAGGTCACCGAGCTGGAAACCATCAGGGTCTCCGGCAAGGGTGATCGAGTAGGGCCGGGTCCAAATCTCAAGGCCCGGTCGAACGCGGGTAGTCGCCTCGATCTCACGCCGTTCGAAACGCCTGCCAGTGTCGAGATCGTTGACGGAGACACCATCCGCAAGCGCGGTCAGACCGACGTCAACCAGGCCATCGCACGTAACGGCACAGGCATCACCTTTCTGGGCTCGCCGGGCAATGGGGGTACCTCCCTCGGCATGCGCGGCTTCACCGGCAATGGAGCCGTAGCGCGCCTTTACGATGGTACGCGCTTCTATCCCGCAGCCGGCACCATCAGCTTTCCCTTCGATACGTACACGGTCGATCGCATCGAGATCCTGCATGGGCCGGCCTCCGTTCTTTACGGCGAGGGTGCGATTGGCGGTGCTATCAACATCATTCCGAAGAGGCCGCTTACCGATAGCCGCCGCAATGAGATCGTGACGACGATCGGCACCGACGGCAAGAAGGGGCTGGCCTTCGGCAGCGCCGGGCCGATCAACGACAGCCTGGCCTATAGTCTTGATGTCAGTGCGAGGGATACGCGAGGCTGGATCGAACGTGGCGATGCGTCGAATCTCGCCATATCCGGGAGCGTCCTCTGGCAGGCCACCGATGATCTGAAACTCACTTTTTCCCATGACTACGGCGACACCGAGCCCACCGCATATTTCGGTACCCCGCTTGTCGATGGGAAACTGGACAAACGCCTGCGCAAGCAAAACTACAACGTCGCCGACGCACTCAACCGCTACCAGGACAACTTCACTCAGATCAAGGCCGAGTGGCAGGCTGCGGAAAATCTCACTCTCAACAGCACCAGCTACCGCATCTCGAGCGACCGCCAATGGCGAAACGTCGAGAGCTACCTCTACCAGCCAGCGACCAAAACGGTGTTGCGAAGCGACTACATTGCCGTCCACCATGATTATGAGCAGTACGGCAACCGCACGGATTTGGTGCTCGACAGCACAGTTGCCGGTATGGACAACAACACCGTCATCGGTTTCGACATAAACCGCATTCGCTTTGCGAACACCAACAACTCACCCTATCCGGGCGCCTCAACTGTCCCTGCCATCGATTTCGATCCAGGTAAATTCATCGGGCCAGACAACCTCCTCACGAACAACCGCAGCACGGTCTGGCAATATTCACTGTTCGCCGACAACAGGCTGGCGCTGACGGATCAGTTCTCGATCGTTGGTGGTCTGCGTTACGACAGCCCCACCGTGAACCGCTCCAACCCACAGACCGGCGTCGCTTTCGAGCGGACTTACGATTCGCTGAGCTGGCGGGTGGGTATGGTTTACAATCCACACCCCGACGTGGCGCTCTACGCACAGTACTCCGCGGCATCCGAACCGATCGGCAACCTTTTGTCGCTGTCGGATGCGCAGAAGGATTACGCACTCCCCGAGGGAGAACAGTATGAAGTTGGGGTCAAATACAGTTTCCTGGACGACCGAGCCGAAGCGACATTTTCGGCTTATCGTATCGTCAAGACGAACGTATTGGCCCGAGACCCCAACAACCACACCATCATCCGCCAGATCGGGCAGCAGTCGTCCCAGGGCATACAGGCGGCAATCGGACTGGAGCTTAATGGAGGATGGCGCATCGATGCCAACGGCACCATTCTAAAGGCTGAATTCGACAACTATATTCAGGCGAGTGGCGATTTTTCCGGAAAAACGCCACCCAACGTCCCCCGCTTTGCCGCTAATTTCTATGCCTCCTGGGACTTCGCTGAAAACTGGATGGCGCAGGCCGGGGTCCACTATGCCGGCGAGGCGTACACCAACAATGCCAACACGGCGACACGGCCGGCATATGCTGTCGTGAATGCCGGCCTGCAGTGGAGGCCGACCGAGACGGCTTCACTCGACCTCTTTGTCGAGAACCTGTTCGACGAGGTTTATGCTACCTCGGGCAGTTCGACACAATGGATGTTGGGCGCGCCCCGGTCGGCCACGCTTTCTTTGAGGGTCGCTTTTTGACGACCCTGCCGCCATCACTGTCCAAGGCAGCCGCCTTGGATAGTGACCTTGTTGCCGGCCCTAACTAGCGGGGCCGGCAGATTCAATCGACCGCGCAGCCGCCACCGGCCGCTCGCGAGCAGTGTCTTGCTGGGCCGCAAAGATACCTGAACCCTGATGGTGCACGCCGCTGCCAGTCCCCGGAAAGAGCGGCATGCGTTGAGACAAGAGGTCATCCGGAATCTCGGCGCTTTGACCGCAAATGTCATCGGCACTGCACCAAAAGTTGACGTCACTGACGCGAGGTTGAGCCAGAAACCTGACGGCCATCGATACTGCGACACGGTTGCATCGTGCGCCGGGAGGGGAGGGTTGGCAAAAGGCGGTGCGCCTGGCTGGTCGGCTTCCTGCGTAGTCTTTCCAAATTTTTCGGCGGCAGCACCGAGTGACCAGTCATCCGCATCGGGTGCACTGCCTCTCGAGCAGGCACAATTTAAACGGATAAAGTGTGCCGACTTTTCATCATGTCACACTGATATCGCCACCAGATGGCCCGGCGAAACTTCGTGATACTGGATCGGCACGGCCTTGTAATCCGCCGGACGCATCGGGCTTCTGATCTCGTCATTGCTGATCTTGTTCTTTTCCCGGCGCCGATCCGGATTGGGGATCGGCACGGCCGAGATCAGCTTTTTCGTATAGGCATGCTGCGGATTGCCGAAGACAGCAGCACGCGGACCGATCTCGACGATTTCGCCGAGATACATTACCGCCACGCGATGACTGACGCGCTCGACGACGGCCATGTCGTGGGAGATGAACAGGAAGGCGAGGTTGAGGCTTTGCTGCAGGTCGAGCAGCAGATTGATTACCTGCGCCTTGATCGAGACATCAAGCGCCGAGACGCTTTCATCGGCGACGATCACCTTCGGATCGAGCGCCAGTGCGCGGGCGATGCAGATGCGCTGGCGCTGGCCACCGGAAAATTCGTGCGGATAGCGCGACGCCATGTCGGCGGACAGGCCGACCTTGACCAGCAAATCCGCCACCAGATCGCGCGCCTGCTTTTCTGTTCCCATCCTGTGTTCGAGATAGGGTTCGGCGATCGCCGCGCCGATGCGCATGCGCGGGTTGAGGCTGGCGAAGGGATCCTGGAAGATCATCTGGACGCTCTTGCGCATCTCGCGCATGCCGTCCTTGTCGAGCGTCAGGACCTCGGTGCCCTCGACCATGACGGAGCCAGCCTGCGGCTCGATCAGACGCATGATGGCGCGGCCGGTGGTGGACTTGCCGCAGCCGGATTCGCCGACCAGCGACAGGGTTTCGCCGGCATGCAGATCAAACGAGACGTTTTCGACGGCATGAACACGGCTGGTCAGACGGCCAAACAGGCCCGAATGGATGTCGAAACGCTTGGTGAGGTTGCGCACTTCCAGAACCGGGCGCTTGCCCGAGGCGACCGTGTCGATCGTTTCGGCGGGGGTGTCGGGCAGTCCGGTTGCCGGATCGACAATCGGAAAGCGCATCGGCCGGTCCTTGCCGTTCATCGACCCCAGCACGGGCACGGCCGACAGAAGCGCGCGGGTGTAGGGATGCTTGGCGCGGAAGAAGATATCGCTGGTCGGGCCGGTCTCCACCTGTTCGCCACGATACATCACCACTGTGCGGTCGGCGATTTCAGCGACGACGCCCATGTCATGCGTGATAAACAGAACAGAGGTGCCTTCCTCTTCCTGAAGGGTCTTGATGAGTTCCAGGATCTGCCCCTGGATGGTGACGTCGAGCGCCGTCGTCGGCTCGTCAGCGATCAACAGCTTCGGCCGCGAGGCAAGCGCCATGGCAATCATCACGCGCTGACGCATGCCGCCGGAAAACCGGTGCGGATATTCGTCGAAACGGGAAGCGGCCGCAGGAATGCGCACCTTTTCCAGAAGCCGGATGGTTTCGGCCCGGGCATCGCGTTTGCTCATCGCCGAATGACAGAGAAGCGCTTCGGAGATCTGGTCGCCGATCGTGAAGAGCGGATTGAGGCTCGTCATCGGTTCCTGGAAGATCATCGCCACATCGTTGCCGCGCACCTTGCGCATTGCGCTTTCCGGCAATTTGAGGATATCGCGCCCGTCAAGCAGCACACTGCCTTCGATGCGGCTGGTATCAGTCTGCAAAAGCCGCATGATCGACAGTGAGGTGACGCTCTTGCCGGAACCGGATTCACCGACGATCGCCACCGTTTCACCGGGGGCGACCGCGAACGAGACGTTGCGCACGACCGGTTTCCACTCCCCGTCGACCATAAAGGATGTCGTCAGGTTCTCCACCGACAGGACGGGCTGCGCGGGGTCGATCTTGTGGGCGAGGGAACTGGCCATGGCGGAATCCTTTGTTGGGTTTCAGAATGGTCGGATCAATCCGGCCAGCGCAGAGCGCCGTCGAAACGGTGCTTGCTGCGGTTTTCCAGCGGTGTCGCGATGACCTCGTTCGAGGCCCTGGCCTTGTCGAGCTCTTCGGCCAGACGGTTGGCAACGATCGTCTCCTGACCGGGGTGCAGGTTGCAGGGATCGAGATAGAAATAGCGATGCTCGACCTCATGATCGCGCACGATGATCGGCGGCGTACCGCGGGCCAGCGCATCAGCAAGATCCCAGGCGGTGATATGGGCTTCGGGCGCCGAGATGATCACCCGCATGCGCTCTAGCGGGTTGTTGGTCGGATCCGGCTCGATCAGCGCCTGGACGCCGGGACGTCCTTCCAGCGTGTCGCGCCACAAATGCAGGTAGCCGGTTTCGCGGGCGCGGATGCCATCGTGATCCCGGGTCTCCCAGGCTTCAAGCGCGGCCATGACGCCGAAGACGCTCTCTTTGCCAACCTTCATGCCGCGGCCGATCCCCATGTTCTGGAGAAAGGCGTGGCGGACCAGTTCCTTCTTGCCGGCGACGATGCCGGAGGTTGGGCCGCCGAGGAACTTGTGGCCCGAATAGATCACGATATCGGCGCCCTGTTCGAGAAAGAGGCGCAGGTCATATTCCGATGCGGCATCGACAATGACGGGCACGCCCTTGGCATGGGCGATTTCGGCAAATTCCTTGAGGCTGAGCAGGCCGTAATCGACGACGTGGTGCGAGATGACGTAGAGCGCCGCCGCCGTCTTTTCGTTTATGGCGTTTTCCATGTGGTAGCGGTGCGTCGAGGTTGCCTGACCGATCATCACAGTCTTGCCGCCCGCCAGCCGGACGGCCTGATCGACCGGCGCGCCATAGCTGACGACATGGCCCATCTGCACAAGAATTTCGGTCTTCTGGGTGCTCACTTCCGGCAGTTTCTCGATGGCCAGCAGGTCATTGCCGGTGATCGTTCCGGCAACAGCCAGACTGATACCCGCCGAACACGACGCCGTGACAAAGCCCGCTTCGCCGCCGGTCAGCCTTGCGATCACCGCACTTGCCTTGCGCTGCAGGTCGTTCATCTCGACGAATTGCGGCAGGATTGACGTCATCGCGGCAATGGCTTGCGGGACGACGATGGATGCACCAAGGCTGGTCATCGTGCCTGAAACGTTGATCACCGGACGCAGGCCAAGCGATGTGCGGATGTCTTCAGTGGGCATTGTCTTCTCCAAAAATTCCGCTGTCACAATTTGAAGACATCGCCTTCAGGCAGTCGACAGCTATGCCATAATAATGTAATAACGATACCAAATCGCAATGTGAGCTTTTCTCTTGGATACCAAAACCCAGCCCGTTTCCACCGCAGTCCTGGATAATGTCAAAGGCGAAAAGCGTTCGCGCGTCAGCGGCATCGACCGGACCCTGCAGATCCTCGATTACCTGTACGAGACCGGTGCGCCTTCCGGCGCCTACGCGATCGCCAAGGCGATTGGTGCGCCCTTGTCCACCGTCTACGTGATCATCGACGATCTCGTCGAAAAGAACCTGCTGACGCGCGATGCCGACAGCATGATCTGGCTCGGCGCCCGGCTTTACCATTACGGTCTGGCCTATGCCCGCTCGCTCGATTTCATGAACGTCGCCACCCATGAAATGCACGATCTTTGCCGTGAGGCCGGGGAGACCGTTCAGGTCTGCGGCCGTGACGGCGATCATATGCTGGTGCTGGCGATGGCGGCAGGCCCCAGTCATTTTCAGGTCACCTCGCGGGTCGGAACCCGTGTGCCCCTGAACTGGACCGCGTCCGGCCGCCTTCTGGTCGGCCATCTGCCGGATGACGAACGCCTCGAACTCTTCAAGCGCTGTGCCCGCTCGTCGCCCACCGGCCGCGCCGATGTCGATCCGGCGACCTTGGCCACGGCGGCGGCGGAAGCCATGCACGCCCGGCTTTCCATTCAGGCCGGCGAATCCGATTATGCCGTTGCGTGCATTGCCTCGCCGATCTGCGACCGCGAAGGGCAGTGCGTTGCCACGATCTCTATCGTTCTGCCGGAGCAGAAGGCTTTTTCCGACGAGACGCATTACACGTCCCATGTCCGCGCGTCGGCGGAGCGGATCGAAACCTTGATGGGCTGGCGCAGCCATTGACATGCCGGATGGTTCCTCAGTCGTAAAGGGCGACGATCGCTTCGATTTCGACGGTGATATTCCCCGG
The DNA here is from genome assembly GCF_964252935.1 of Rhizobium sp. LjRoot98. NCBI lineage: Bacteria > Pseudomonadati > Pseudomonadota > Alphaproteobacteria > Hyphomicrobiales > Rhizobiaceae > Rhizobium > Rhizobium sp. LjRoot98. Next base: position 38,883 of record NZ_CAXUPW020000015.1, on the reverse strand, counting down.
CAATGATCCGAAGCCAACGGCAGAGCGCGCATGCTGGCCAGCGTCAGCAAAGACCTCGACGAAGAGATCGGAGCAACCGTTGATCACGCTTGGATGATCCTCGAAATCAGGCTCCGCATTGACCATGCCAAGCAGCTTGACCACGCGGCGCACCCGGGAGAGGTCGCCCAGCGCATCCTGCAGCACGGCCAGCAGATTGATGCCGGTCAACCGAGCGTGGCCGTAGGCGTCGGTGATCGTGACGCCGCCGGTACCCACCTTGCCGGTATGCATGAAGCCATTCGCCTCGCGCGGTCCCTGACCGGAGAGATAGATCAGATTGCCTTCGCGCACATGCGTGACGAAATTGGCAATCGGCGGCGGCGGCGGCGGCAACGTGAGGCCGAGCGAGGCCAGCCGCTCGGCGGGCGACCCCATCCTGCCGGCGACGGTTGCTGTGGAACTGTTCACGCGAACTCCTGTGTCTGCAAAAACGTAAAAATGGCCGGTTACCGGTAGGAATAACCATGGCTGTGACGCACGAGTTTTCGCGCACGTGGAATGTAACGGCTGGCGGCGATCGCCTCGGCACCGATGACGGCATAGCGCGGCTCAAAGATCCGATTGAGAACCGAGACGTCACCATTGGAATCCGTTGCTTCGATGTCGGAATCGACGAGATCGAAGATGGTGAAGTCGGCGCGTTCCCCGACGGCAAGGCGATTTTCCATTGGCAACTTGATGACCGAGGCCGGCGCCTGGGTGACAGCTTCCACCACTTTCTCGAACGGCATCCCGACCACCAGCAGTTTCGACATGGTCGTTGCCAGATCCCAGACCGGGAAGTTCATCGAGTGATTGTGCAGGTCGGTTGAAATCGAGAACGGCAGAAGGCCGCGGTTGATCGCCGCCTCTGCAACCTTGAACGAGAAGGACGCGCCGCCATGGCCGATATCCAGCCGGATACCGTCGCCGGCGCAGCGTTCGGCCAGATCGAACAGATCCTCGTCTTCCATGATGCTCGAACCCGCCTTGCCGTTGAAGCAATGAGTGACGATATCGCCAGGGCCGAGGATTTCGAGAACCTCGTCATAGAGCGCCGGCGGTTCGCCGACATGCACCATCATCGGGATCTTGAGGATCTTGGCGATCTTCTTGCCAAGCTTGACCGGCGTTACGCCCCAGGAACCGGTGATGACATGGCTCGCACGTACCTTGATGCCGACAATATGCTCAGAATTTTCGGCATAGACCTCGAGAATACGATCAAGATTGATATCCTGAATGCTTCTGAGTTCCGCCACCCGGTTACAGGCGACAAGGCCGATGGAGCCGAGATTGATGAACGCCTTGATGCGCTCGCGCGACGGCTCGATGATGTATTCGCGGAAACCATGGAAGTTGGCTTCGCCAGCGGAGCCCGCATCGACCATCGTCGTGACGCCACGTTCGGCGCCGCATTCGGACGGGCGCAGCGAAATATCCGTGCCGCCATGCCAGATATGCACATGCAGGTCGATCCAGCCCGGCGAGATCCACGCACCCTTGCCGTCGATGCGTTGAACATCTGCGGATACTGAAAGCGACGGGCCAACTTCAGCGATGCGGCCGTCGGCATTGATGAGAATATCGATCGAGGTGCTGGGTACACCTGCGCCGAAGGCCATGGGTTTGACGTTGGCGAGAAGCACAGGCCCCTTCGCCTCATATCCGGAAGACATGATTTATAAGTCCTTTCGAAGTCTTGGATCGAGCAGATCGCGCAATCCGTCGCCAACCATTTGCAGCGACAGCACGGAGAGAATGATGGCAAAGCCTGGAAACAACGTCATCCAGTCGGCCTGGCCGATATATTGCCGTCCGGCTGATATCATCGTGCCCCAGGTCGGGATTTCCGGGCTGACGCCAAGGCCGAGGAACGAGAGGCCGGCTTCCGCCAGCATGGCGCTGGCAAAGAGGAACGTGCCCTGCACCAGGATCGGTGACAACAGGTTGCGCAGCACGTGACGCGTCATGATGTGCCGCGTCGAGATACCCAACGCCCGGGATGCCTCGATATACGGCAGTTCCCGGATCACCAGCGTCGAGGCGCGGACGATACGCGCCAGACGCGGCGCATAGACAATGCTGAGCGCGATGATAACCGTGGTCAGCGACGGACCAAGGGCCGCCACCAGCGCGATGGCGAGAAGAATATCCGGAAACGCCATCATCGCATCGATCAGCCGGGCGATCGGCGCATCGAACTGTTTGAAGAACCCGGCGATCAGCCCCAGCGTCACACCGATCACGGCAGACAGCGTTACCACGGCAGCACCGACCAGCAGGGACAGTCGCGCGGCATAAATCGTCCGCGAAAACACGTCGCGGCCGAATTCGTCGGTACCGAAAATGAAGGTTCCGCTTGGTGGTTTCAGCCGATTGACGATCGACAATTTCGACGGCGAATAGGGTGCGATCAGCGGCGCGAAAATAGCCAGCAGCACGAAGATCGTCAGGACGATCAATCCGAAAGCCACCGTCTTGCGCTTCAAAAGCCGCCGGATGAACTTGCTGCGCTCGCTGAGCGCCGGTTTGGAGACGATTGCTGTCATCAGTAACGCACCCTCGGATCGACCAGCAGATAGAGCATGTCGATGGCAAAATTGATCAGGACGTAGAGCGCAGCGATGACCAGCAGTGCACCCTGGATGACCGGATAGTCGCGCCGCAGCACGGCCGACACCACAAGGTTGCCGATCCCTGGCAGGCCGAACACGGTCTCGGTGACGACAGCACCTGAAACGAGAACCGCCGCCGTCAGGCCGATAACGGTAAGGATCGGGATCAGCGCATTCTTCAGGGCGTGCTTGAGAATGACGCGGCGCTCGATCAAACCCTTGGCGCGGGCGGTGCGGATATAATCATCACCGAGAACATCGAGCATCGATGCGCGGGTAAAACGCAGCACCAGCGCGGAAGAAACGATCCCGAGTGCAAACGCCGGCAAAGCCAGATGGTACATCCGCTCCGTAAAGGTCGATCCCGGCCCGCCATAACCGGACACTGGAAACATGTCGAAACGGACCGCAAACACCTGCATCATGATGAGGCCGAGCCAGAAGCTCGGGATACTGGCGGCGAGCATTGCCAGTGCCGTGGCGGCCTGGTCGAAGATCGAGCCACGCCGGTAGGCCGCATAGATGCCGATCGGCAGAGCGATGGCACAGGCAATCAGCAGCGAGAACAGCGTCAGGAAAAAGGTCGGTTCGGCCCGGTCGAGCAGTGCCGATGTCACGGGCATATTCAGGAAGATCGACTGACCGAGATCCCCCCTCAGCAACTGGCCCATATAATAGATGTATTGAACGCCGAGCGACCGGTCGAGCCCGAGCTGCGTGCGCAGATCGGCTATGTCCTGGGGCGTGGCGTCTGGTCCGAGCATGACCGCAGCCGGGTCGCCGGGTGTAACGCGCACGATGACGAAAACGATCGTGACGACGAGAAACATCACGACGATCATGCCGAAAAGGCGCTGGAAAATGTACCGTATCATGAAAGCCTGATCCTTATGCTCCGGACACCTGCAGGCCCGGAACGGACACCGGCCCTGATGAGCCGGTGTCGTCGATTACCCGATGATCACTTCGCGATCGAGGCATTCCAGAAGTATGGCCACGGAGCCGGATCGACACCTTCAAGCTTGGTCGACTTGGCTGCAACTGCGTTGAAGTTGCCGATCTTCATAAAGGCAACGTCATCATAGATTGCCTTCTGGACATCGCCGAACAAGGCAACGCGCTTGTCGGGATCGACTTCCGCCGTAAAGGCATCCACCGCCGCCTTGCGGGCGGGCGTGTCCCACCAGCCCGGCGAGCTGGTCGAGAGCGAACCGATCAAAGCCGGCTCCGGCAAGAAGGGGCTATGCGTGATGTAGATATCCCACAGCTTCGGATCGGCACGGCGCTGCGTCAGCGTCGCCCAGTCGACAACCTGCATGTCGACGGTAAAGCCGGCAAGCTTCAGATATTCCGCTGCGACCTGCGCCATCTTGTAGTGGAACTCATACTGGCGGCTGGTGAGAATGCGCAGCGGCTCGCCATTGTAACCGGCGGCCTTCAATGCAGCCGCAGCCCCTTCCGGGTCCGCCACGTTATAGGCGCCATCGGTGCCTGCTTCGGTATGCCAAGAATAAGCCTCTGGATAGATTGCGCCATCGAGCGAGAAGAAGTCCGGGCTGCCGAAGGCAGCGGCCATCATGTCTTCCATGCTGAGCGCCTGACGGATGGCCTTGCGCACGGCGACGTTCTTGCTCACACCTTCAGCCGTATTGAAGACGAAGACCGGGTAGCCGAACGGCTTCAGCATCATCGGCTGCGTCGCCGACGAAGCCTTGATCTTGTCGAAGGATTCGACCGCGATCGAGTCGACATAATCATACTGGCCGGAGATTGCAGCTTCGACGCGGGTGTTCGGATCCGGGACAGGAACGAAGCGGATCTCATCGAGATACTGGTGGCGGGCGCCGCCATAACCATCGCTCTCGCCGCCGCGCGACTTGTAGCCGTCAAAGCGGGTCAGCTGGATATACTGATCGGCCTTGCGCTCTTTCAGCATGTAAGGACCCGTACCGATGAAGTCCTTCATCACGTCATCCTGCTTTTCAGCCGGAATGATGATGGCAGCGGAATTGTTGAAGGCGAGCAGCGAGGCGAGCGGCGCATAGGGCTGCGTCAGCGTGATTTTGACGGTTGCGGGATCGACGGCCTCGATCGAGGTGATGAAGCCGGCCACCTGCTTGCCACGCGAAGCGATCTTTTCCCAGCGATGCAACGAAGCGACGACATCGTCGGATGTCATGTCCGTATTGTCGTGAAACTTGATGCCGGTACGCAACTTGATCGTATAGGTTTTACCGTCGGCGCTGATTTCCGGCAGGCTCTCGGCCAGAAGCGGCGTCACCTTCCAGCCCTTGTCGAACGTGTAGAGCGTTTCGAAAATGTGCTGCGTGACGATACCGACGAGATCGGCGGTCGATGACATCGGGTCGAGCGTCGGCGGTTCGCCGATCGTAGCGACGTTGACGATGCCCCCCTTCTCCTGCGCAAACAGGCTGGAGGGTAAGACCGTCAATGCCGTTCCGAGTAAAAGTGCTGTCATCATCTTCATATTGGAGCCTCCCATTTGTTCCATTATTATGTTATATGTATTCTTATAACAGAATAGAACGCATGCAGTTTCTGTCAATAGGAAAATGTGACCGCAAGATGACCACCAAGCGGATTGGTATTCATGAGCACCGATTGCAGGCTGATGGCGGGTTGTCCGGGTTCAGGCCTTGAAAATATTGCGTTTGATTCAGCTCCGGAGCACGAAGTGTCCGCATCGGCGGCAGCAATCCGCTTTCCCACAACCGGCGATCACAACTATTTGAATGGAACAGCCGCTCCGACGGCCGTGCGCTTCGAGCCGTTCACGGCGCCTCGCGGCCGTGGTAAGCACACCTAAAATCGGTAACCGAGGATCAGCAGGCTTGAAGGCTGGAGGGTTTGCCTGACGATGGGGCTGTCGGCCGCGTCGCCGGTAACCATGCCCAGTGTCTGTTCGCCGCGCAGCATCCAGTTGCCGTTGATCAGATAGGTCGCGGAGACCGAGAGATCAATGCTTTTTGCGCCCGCGCCCGGCTTGTAGGTTCTGTAACCGGAGCGAACTGCCTGACCTGCATCCACGCCGAAATAGGTCTCCATGTAATTCCTGTCGGCAAACGTCACGGACGCCCCGGCGCCCAGGATGATGGTTTCCGTAACGGGTTGCGTGATCTCGATGCCAGCTTTGCCGATGAGGCCATCGCTGCCGCCGATCATCTTGTCAGCCGAAACGAAGAAGGTCGCGGACCCATAATTCAGGCTCGCCTTACCGCCGATCGTGGCGGCCGCATTAATATCGCCGAGGCCTCGAAGATCATCTGAATCGTCCTCGGAACGGCCAAGATCGTAACCAAATTTGACATCCAGTTGAAAAAGCCCCCGCTCATAGGCTTTCACCCCAATACCGGAGGGATCGATGGTCCACCGGTCGAAGAACGTCGCCGAGACGAAGGGGACCGGCGAAATCTCCATGTCGCGACTGCCTTCATATTTCGGCCGGTACATGACGCCTGCACCGATAACGGTGTCCCAGCCGTGCAGTTTTTGTGCAACGGCTCCGAAGCGGTCTGGGATGAATATGGGCGCCGTAGTTCTGCCATCACCAACCGGAAGGCTTTCGGCGTATCCGGATGCAGGCATGATCAGCACCGAGAGAAGTGCCAGAGAGAGCTTGCCCTGGAGCCAGCATGTCGGGATGGGGTTGTGAGGCATGAAATCTCCGGTTCCTGCCGTCGGCCTTGCGATCAGGAAAGCGCCGAGGGAGCGGTCTTCGCTGCTCTCTTTTGCCATGCTGCAAAAGGCTGCAATGTTGGATAATGTTGCGGATTGTTTCGCGTCGCCCGGCGGGCACGCAATCACGCAACAAATCTTAATATTTGCCTGGGTCAAAACCGGCGCCAGCCGTGCTAGTCCAGACGGCCGGAAAAGAAAGGATGGGGGCAGGATGCACGGTGGAGGAAGTCGCGCTTTGCCGGATATGTCCCGAATTCTGATCGTCGAAGACGATGTGCAGATCGCCGGCATGCTGAGGGATAGCCTCAACGAAAGCGGCATGGCCGCCGAAATCGCCGCGGACGGGGTGGCCATGGATGCCCGCATGCGGGCGTCAAATTTCGACCTGGTCATCCTGGATGTGATGTTGCCCGGAGAGACCGGCTTGAGCCTTTGCCGCCGCCTTCGCGTCACCACGGATATTCCCATTCTCATGCTGACCGCGGCTGATGGTGAAATCGACCGCATCGTCGGCCTGGAGATCGGAGCCGACGACTACGTCACCAAACCCTTCAACCTGCGCGAACTAATTGCGCGCATCCGCGGCCTTCTCCGCCGTTCGGCACTGCCGCCGTTGAGTGGAGCCCGGCAAAGGTTGCTGCGGTTCGATGGCTGGCGCCTCGACCCTCTCAGGCGGCAGGTGCACAATCCCAGTGACGCCCGCGTGGCAATGACGACACATGAGTTTGATCTGCTGCTGGCATTCTGCCGGAACCCCGGCCGCGTGCTGACGCGAGAACAGTTGCTGGGGGTGACGCATGCCGGTCTGGCTGGGCCTATCGAACGCAGCATCGATGTTCACATCAGCCGCTTGCGGCAGAAGATCGAGGTAGATGCGCGCGATCCCGTTCTCGTCAAAACAGTTCGGCTCGGCGGGTATATGTTCACGGCGGCGGTCGAAGAGCTATGAGATTGAGCCGCCTCGTGCCTCGCACCATCCGCGGCCAGATTACGTTCGTCATCGTCGCGGCCCTGCTGACGGTGATTATCGCCGGCCGTGCGTTGGAGCGCTGGGCCAAAAGCGATGGCGGCGCTCCGAACATGGAAACTATCACCGAGCGGGTTAACGCCGTCGCGGAGCTTTTGAAATTTTCCACCCCGCAGGAACGGGACGCCATTCTTGCCAATGCCGGCCGGGCAGGTTGGAAACTCTCGCTGCAGCCGGCCTCGGTCAGCACGCGCTTTACGGGTTCGCCTGAAGTCGGCGGCATCGCCGCATCTATCGTCGAATGGCTGTTTCCAACCGATGGCGCAACGCCGCCGATTGGCGGCTGGCGCACATTTCTTGATGGAGAGCGGGTTATCGCATTGGAGATCGACAACACGACGCTTCTCGTACTCAGCGGCATACCCGACGCCATCTTGACGAGCGCCACCGTCAGCCAGGGAGCCTATTACATCGTCGCCGTCATCGTGCTCGTCCTGTTCTTCTTCCTCTTTGCCATCAAGGCCATCACCGAGCCGATCAGGCGGATTTCCCAGGCGGCGAACGAGGCCGACATCGCAAATGGTTCGCAGATTTTCAAAGAGCGCGGCTCCGTCGAAATCGTCGCGCTCGCGCGCGCGCTCAACGGCATGCGCAACCGTATTCGGATCATGGTGGAATCGCGCACGCGCATGCTGCGGGGAATTGGCCATGATCTCAGAACCCCGCTGACGCGGCTGCGGCTGCGCACCGAACGCCTGGACGAAGGCCCCTTGCGCGAAGCGCTGCTGTCAGACGTGGTTAGGATTGATCGCCTGCTTGCCGAAAGCCTGAATTATCTCAGGGACGATTATGCCATCGAACCGATGCAGAAGGCCGATCTCGTCAGCATCCTGCAAACCGTTTGTGCCGAATTCAGCGATATCGGTTTTCAGGTCCGCTACGCCGGGCCGGACAGAATGATCGTTCATTGCAAACCGCTGGCGATGATGCGGGCAATCACCAATCTTTGCGACAACGGCGTCAAGTTCGCCGACCATGTCACGGTTCGCCTGAGCGAAACAAAAGCCGGTTATGAAATCACCGTCTCGGACGATGGCCCGGGCATTCCCAGCGATCTGCGGGCGCGCGTGCTTGAGCCTTTCTTCAAGGTGGACCAGGCACGGGTGGAAGGGAAGGCAGGCTTCGGGCTGGGCCTTTCCATCGTCGCCGATATCGTCCAGGCCCATCACGGCCTGATGGAGCTGTCCGATACCAAGCCCCGCGGGCTGACGGTGACGATAGCGGCTCCCAAAACGCTTGCCTTGGCGGCGTGATGGCGGCGGCAACTTGCGGATAATCGATATGCCGGTTCAACTGCCTGCGGCCGGGGCGGCTGACCGGATCATGCCAATGTCCTCGCGCAGGAACGGCACCGCATCTTCCGGCCGCGCCGTTCCAAACTCCCGCGCATATTGGTGGCCCGAATAGTTTGCAGCCGCGATCAACCCCGGCGCCAGACAGTCGCCGATACGCGTCACGGACTGGATGCCGGCATTGGCCCATTCGCTGCGGCGCGCAGTCAGCTCCAGCCAGAGCCCCTCGTCAGGCAGGCGGGCGGTCACCGTGACAAGCGTGGCGCAATCGATCGACAGGGTCTTTCCACTGTAGATGCAGGCCAGTTCAAGACTATCGGCCGTGCGGCCGGAAAGACAGTGGGCGGTGATGATCGTCACATTCAGGTCGATCAGCCGCCGCTGGACCCGCGCCTGTTCCAATGTATGATTGCTCCACGGCGAAACCTGCGCCTCCGGCGTCACGAAGGTGACCTTCCGTCCGGACGCCGCCAGCAGTTCAGCCAACACGCTGCCCATGTAGAAACAGTCATCGTCGAAAATGACGGCCGGGCCGTCTGCCGCTACCGCGTTTGCACCGTCACGAAGCAAAGCATCCGGAGATACGGTGACGCCCGCCTGAAGATAATCCAGCGGCAGACAGTGCGTGCGGCCAACGCCATCACTGCGCCAGTGCGAGCCGGTAGCGATGGCAACGTGAGGAATGCCGTATTGCAGGATATCCTCAGCGCTGAGCGGGCTTTGCAGATACATCTGCGCATTCTGGTAGGTCTTCAACTGTCCCACGCGCCAGTCCCGCACGCGCGCCCATGTTGCAAGCCCCGGTAACCGGCTTTCGCGGCTGACACGACCGCCCCATTCCCGGCCGGCTTCGGCCAATGTCACGTCAAGTCCGCGCTGCGCCAGCGCACGCGCCGCCTCGAGCCCTGCCGGTCCGCCACCGACGACCAGCACAGCATCGGCGGTCTCGGCCGCTGCAATCCTTTCCGGATGCCAACCCTTGCGCCATTCTTCGCCCACCGTCGGATTTTGCGTGCAGCGCATGGGAACGCAGGTGTTATCGCCGGAGGTGCAAATATTGCAGCCGATGCACTCGCGGATGTCGTCGATCCGGCCGTCCTCGATCTTCACCGGCAGGAACGGATCGGCAATGGACGGGCGTGCCGCACCAATGAAATCCATGATGCCCTGCGTGATCACCCGCGCCATGCTGTCCGGCGACGTGTAGCGCCCAACACCGACCACGGGCTTGGTGGTCACCGATTTGACGAAGCGGATATACGGCTCCTGAAAGCCCTCTTCGGAAAACCGGGACGTCTGGCTGTCGTTCGACCAGTTCGACAGGTTGACGTCCCAGAGATCGGGCACTTCGGCCAGCGCCTCGATGATGTCGCGGCCTTCGCCTTCGCAGGTAATGCCGGAAGGTCCGAGCAACTCATCGACGGCCAGACGGACGGCAAGCGCGCAGGTATCGCCGACGACGTCGCGCGCGTCACCCAGAATCTCCCGGAAAAGCCGCAGCCGGTTCTCGAATGAGCCGCCATATTCGTCGGTACGGTGATTGTGCCGCCGCGACAGAAAATGCTGGATCACGCTCATGTCATGGCCGGAATAGATGTAGATGATGTCGAAACCGGCCTGTTTGGCGCGGATGGCGGCGTTGCGGTACCAGCGGCGCATGTCGGCGATATCGGACTTGTCCATGGACCGCGCCTGCACCGGATCCAGTCCATCACCGACGACATGCGAGGGCGCGAGCGGGATCATCCGGCTGAAACGGTTGGCAACGTGCAGGCCGTTGTGAACCAGCTGGATTGCCGCAAGGCTTCCATGCGCGTGGATTTTGTCGGCAACCAGCGCCAATGCGCCGATATCATCGTCATCCCAGAGCCGGGCCTCGTTGGCGGGCGTCAGGTCGGAGGTTGGATGGATTTCCGCCTCCTGTGTTGAAATCACCGCCCAGCCACCTTCCGCCTTGATCCCGCGCATATGCGCTTCGGCGTTGGGATAGCGATAGCCCATGCCGGAACAGTGGGGGACCTGGTAGAAGCGATTGCGTGCCGTCAAAGGCCCGATTTTCACCGGTTCGAAAAGCACATCGTAGCGGGGATCTCTCATCATCGTCTGGCCGTCGTCCACTTGCTGTTGTCGCCACTGCCGCTTTTCCGGGCAGTCTGTACAGGCAGGATAGCGGGCTTCGTCCATCGTGCAAGGAAATTTATACAGTCATATAATTAGCGATAGTCTGTTGAAAATATTTCACTTTATCGGCCCATTGGAACGAGAAGTCTTGTTACCCAGCGGCCTCCCCCGGTCAGGGTGAACACATCATCACCCCTCGACTCTTTGATCGGCCCGAAGCGCACCGACGCCACCCAGGGAGTGGAGTTCAATGCCCGAAAGCAAAGGGTCTTGCGGCTTGTATTCTACGGCATCCCACGCATCCAGGTTCATATCCCAAACGAATACTTGACTATTGAAGTCATGATTATTATGCGAATGACATATTCGCCAGAAGGGGTGTCTTCATGACCGGACTGCCATATTCCCGCTCGCTCTTGCCGCTGCTCGCAAGCCTTGCAGCGCTGACCTTTTCACCGGCTCGTGCCGACGACATCGCGGTCAAGGATTCGCGTGGCCAGGACATCACGATCCAGCGTCCCGTCGACAGCGTCGCGATTTTCCCGCTGCCCATTCCCGAAGCACTGATCGCACTCGATGGCGGCACGCAGCGCCTGACCGCGATCAACCCGCGCGCCAAGGCAGCGCTGATGGGCGGTGTGATCGGCCAGTTGTTCCCCGAGATTGCCGATATCCGCACCGATCTCGTCGCCCCGAACTTCATCCCGAATGTCGAGGAAATTCTGAAAGCCGGGCCAGATGTCGTCGTGCAATGGCAGGCCAAGGGCGACGAGCGTGTCGCACCGATGGAAAATGCCGGCATCAAGGTTGCCACCGTCAGTACGGAATCGCGCGAAACCCGCCGCGGCTATGTCTCGATGCTCGGCCAGATCCTCGGCAAGGAAGACCGCGCGAAGGCCTTTCTCGACTGGGAGGACAAGACCGTCTCGGATATTGCTGCCGTTCTTGAAAAAGCCGGCCGGCCCAAACCGCGCATCGCGTTTATCGACAGCATGAACGACAACGAATTCGTCGTCTTCGGCCGGGAAGAGGCCTACTTCGCCGCTTCGGGGCTCGCGAACGCAGCAACGGAAGCGGGTTTCACCGAAGGTTCGGTCAAGGTCGGCGCGGAATCCCTGCTCGAATGGAAGCCGGACATCATCTTCGTCAACTACTACAACGATGCGATCAAGCCGTCGGATATTCTTGCCCACCCGGTCCTCGGCGCGCTTGACGCCGTCAAGAACGGCCGCGTTTACAAGACACCGGCCATCGATCCGGCAACGGCTGCAGGCGGCGAACTCACCTATCAGTGGTTTGCCGAAATTGGCTATCCGGACCTCTTCGAGACCGATATGCGCGCAGCCGTCACCGATGGCTTCCAGCTGCTCTATGGCAAAAAGCTCTCCGACAAACAGATCGACCAGCTGATGCAGATGGATTGGAATGGCAAGAGCGCCGGTTACGCCGAAGCATTCGGCAAGGCCGAGTAAAGGAAGAGGGGACGACGTGAAAGATATTGGTTTCATCACGTCCGGCGATGGCGCGCATCTGCAATGCTATCAGGACTACAAGACTTATCTCGACGAAGAGATCTATCTGCGCACGCTCGATCGCGTCGATCTCGGCCGGTTTAAGGCGATCGTCGTCCCCGACTTCTCCAATCAGGCGCTGCTGCAAAGACACGCCCGCCAGCTCAACGATTACCTCGCCAATGGCGGGTTCCTGATCGTGTTCGAACCGAACCGCATGGACGAATGGCTCGATGTCGTGACCGTGCAGTGGTTTTCGCGCGAGACCGAGGACTGGAAATGGTGGATGAAGCCGGGCGGGCGGATGGAGGCCTATCAGCCCAATCCCGGTCACTCCATGGCAAAGGCCATTCCGCTCGCCGACATGTGCTGGCATTTCTTCGGCGCGTTCCGGTTTGCCGAAGGCGCGACCCCGATCCTCAACCTCGACAATGACGAGGGCTGTCTGATGTACGACCAGCCCGTGGCCGGTGGCGGAAGACTGATTGCCTCGACGATCGACCCGCATACCCATCATGGCCGCCGTTTCATGCCGGCCACAACACGTTTTCTCAACGGCTTCTACCCGTGGCTCAAGGCGGAGGTACAGGAACGTGGTTGAACAGGCACCGGCATTTCGCGGCGGGAAGCGGCCGCACCTGCTCTATGTCCGCTCCACCAGAAGCTACAATATCGACCGCATGGGCGGTCTCGTCCCGCAGAACTGGCGCTACAGCGCGCACGATATTTATGATCTGGAAGACATCGCGCTCGATGATGTTGATGTGCTGTTCGTCTCCGGCATGCACGATCAGATTTTCATGAAATCGATTGAGCCGAAACTCGTTGCCTATCTCGCAGCAGGCGGGCATTTCCTGATCAACGGCCATATCATCCTGCCGTGGCTACCCTGCCTCTCTCCGTTCAAGACGGTCAGCCCGCGGCCGTTCACCAACTGGATGATCCGCCCCGCCCAACCGGGCGCCTATTTCGGACGGATGGATTTCGAGAATTTCCACCGCCACGAAGGCATTCTTGGTCAATATGCGCGCGGGTATACGGACGTCCCGGAAGGCGGACAGGCGCTATGTCTGATCGGCGGACCGACCGCCGACGGCTCCATCCACGAAGGGCCTGTCGATTGGGTCTGGCAGATGCCGGACGGCGGCAAGGTGTTCGTGCACAATGGCGACCATATCGAACAATTTTGTTCCGACCCGCGTTACCAGCCCAATCTGTTCCACGATATCCTGGAAGCGCTGATCGCTCCTGATGGGGTCCTCGTGTCCGGCAAGGATACCGTGCCGGATACTTTGCGCTGATGTCGGCGCTCGTGAAAGAAAACGCCTCCTTCGACGCGGTTGACCACAGAGTTGGGCCGCAAAGACTGGTGATGCCGGCGCTGGTTGCCTTGCTGTTCGCAACCGCCATCGCCGCGCTCAGCATCGGCCGTTATTCGGTGAGTTTGTTCGATCTGGTAACTCTCGCCGGTGGCTGGCTTGGTCTTGGCGAAGGCCGTGCGGCGGTGGCGGAACCGGTCTGGCGCGTCGTCGAACTCGTCAGGGTGCCGCGCATGCTGATCGGTGCCTTTGTCGGCGCCGGGCTGGCGCTGTCGGGTGCCGTTCTGCAGGGTGTGTTCCGCAATCCGCTGGTCGATCCGCATGTGATCGGCGTCTCCTCCGGTGCTGCCTTTGGTGGCGTGCTGGCAATCCTGCTCGGTCTTGGCGCCATGGCCCTCTGGTCGATGGCTTTCGCCCTCGGTTTCGGGGCGCTCGTGCTGGTGGTGCTGGCGAGCCGCAAGGCTGGCCGATCCTCGATCCTGATGCTGGTCTTGTCCGGCATCGTGGTGTCGGCGCTGTTTTCAGCGCTTGTTTCGCTCGCCACCTACCTCGCCGACCCCAACGATACGCTACCCGCCATCGTCTTCTGGCTGATGGGATCGTTCGCCAGCGCAACTCCCGAACGTGCCTTCTACATGGTGCCAATCGTGGCGCTGTTTGCCATCCCGCTGCTGATGATGCGGTTCCGGATCAATATCCTGTCGCTCGGCGACGAAGAGGCGAGGGCGCTCGGCCTCAAGGTCGAGCCCAGCCGCTGGTTCATTCTGTGTTGCGTGACCGGCATCACCGCGGCAAGCGTCGCCAATTCCGGCATTATCGGCTGGGTCGGGCTGGTGGTTCCGCATTTCGCACGTGTGCTGGTCGGGCCGGATCATAACAGGCTTCTTCCCGCTGCCGCCCTTCTTGGCGCGAGCTTCATGCTGGCCGTTGATACGATGGCTCGGTCGTTGGTCGCAGCCGAGATCCCACTCGGCGTCCTGACGGCAATCGTCGGCGCTCCCGTCTTCATGCTGCTCCTGCACCGGACACGAAGCGAGGGATGGTAGAAATGATCGAAGCGCGCGCGGTTGGGTTCCGATATGCCGCACACACACCCTTCTTGTTTGAAGATCTCTCCTTCTCGCTGGACAGAGGGCAGACCGTCGTCCTGCTCGGCCGCAACGGCCGGGGAAAGACGACACTGCTCAAGTGCCTGGCCGGCCTTGCAACGCCAACGGCAGGAACAATCCGCTGTTCCGGTGCGGTCGGCTATGTGCCGCAGCAGTTCGCCACCCCCTTCAGCTATTCCGTTCGCGATGTCGTGTTGATGGGCCGTGCCCGTCATGTCGGCCTGTTTTCCAACCCCACCGCCCGCGACCGCGCACTCGCGGCGGATGCGATCGATCTTGTCGGGTTACGCGCGTTCGCTGAACGGGCTATCGGCACATTGTCCGGCGGCGAGCGCCAGTTGGCCCTGATCGCCCGTGCCCTCGCTTCCGAAGCCGAAATTCTCTTGCTCGACGAGCCCGCCTCGGCGCTCGACTTTCGCAATCAGGCCCTGATGCTCGCGATGTTGAAAAAACTCTCGAAAGAGCGCGGCCTGACCATCGTGATGACAACCCACGAGCCCACTCATGCGCTGGAGATCGCCGACCGGGCCATCCTTTTGCATGGGGCAGGCCGGTGCCACGAAAGCAGCATCGAGACCGCCTGTACCGAAGAACGGCTTTCGGAACTCTACGGGATTCCGATGAGGCAGCTGACCTATTCAGCCGGTGGCCGGTCGGTGTCAAACATCGTCGCAAGCTATGGACCGGTCCATTCCGAATGAACCTTGCACCGATAGCGTTATAGTTCGGACGGAAACCCCGGCGCGCGCAGATCGGTGCCAACTGCGTCCTCGAGCAGCTTTACCACCTGCGACGACCATGCGTCGCCGCCATAGGTCGAGCGGGCGCGGATGAAAGTCTGCAGCGTGTGCGACGCGAGATCGAGCGGCACGCCGAACTGCTTGCCGAAGCCAAGCGCAAAGCCAAGATCCTTGCAGGCGAGATCCATGGTGAAGTTGATGTTGTAGCTGCCGTTGAGGATTACCTGGCCTTCGGTCTCGTGCACGAAACTGTTGCCGGAACTTGCCTTGATGATGTTGAAGGCATCGGTCAGATCGATGCCGCCCTTCTTTGCCAGCATCAGCGCCTCGCCGGTCGCCAGAAGATGAATGAAGGCCAGCATATTGGTGATGACCTTGATCACCGCTGCCTTGCCGAGCGGCCCGGCGTGAAATATCTCGCCGCCCATGGCGCTGAGCGCCGGCAGATGCGCCTCAAACAGGTCGCGATCGCCACCGGCAATGACGGTGATATCGCCTGCCGCCGCACGGTGAACTCCGCCGGTCACAGGGGCTTCCAGCATGCGAATGCCCCTTGCTGCAGCAATCGCCGCCAGACGCTCGATATCGTTCTGGTCGAGCGTGCTCATCTCGATCCACGTGCCGCCGACTTTCAAGCCGGACAGAATACCATCCGGACCGGTCAACACAGCCTCCGAAATCGCAGGCGACGGCAGGCAGGTGATGACCGCATCAACCTGGCTGGCGAGTGCCTGCGGACTGTCCGCCCACACTGCCCCATTCGCCAGCAATGATTCTGCACGACCGCGATCCCGGTCGTGCACGGTGACTGAAAAACCCTCGCGCACAAGACTGCCTGCCAGATGCTGGCCGAGATGCCCAAGTCCAATAAAGCCGTAGCGCATATCCGTCCTCCATTTCTGGTTGGGCTCGGAAAGCGGCTCCATCGGTCGCCATCCGGGCGCTGTCGTCAGGTGTTCACGCCGCGTCTTCGAGGATCATCGCCGCACCCTTTTCCGCAACCATCATCGTCGGCGCATTGATGTTGCCAGCTGTGACATTCGGAAAGACCGAGGCATCGACGATGCGCAGGCCTTCGACCCCATGCACCCGAAGCCGGGCATCCACCACCGATGTCCTTGCATCCGGCCCCATCATGCAGCTGCCGCAAAGATGATAGATCGAGCTGGCATTGGCGCGGAAATAGTCGAGCAGGTCTTCATCGCTCGTGGCCGATAGAGACGGGGATACTTCCGCATCGATGATGGCGTCCAGCGACGGCGCCGATGCGATCCGGCGCACCAGCCGGCTCCCTTCAATCACATCTTCGATGTCACGGTCAGTCGACAGATAATTCGGCTGGATCAACGCTGCAGCTGAAGGATCGGCAGAGGCAAGGGCGATGCGCCCCCGGCTGGTCGGCCGGCAGGAATTGAAAGCAATCAGGAAGCCCGGATAAGGCTCCGGCACCATCGAGGCGCTGGCATCGACCGGAATACGGTAGGAGAGGGGGTTGAAATAAAGCTGGATGTTCGGCCGCTCCTGCGCCGGGTTGCCGCGAAAGAAGCCGCCCGCCTGATTGACGCTCATCGCAAACGGTCCCTTGCGGGTCAGCACATATTGCAGCCCCAGCCGAGCCTGCCCGAACAGGCTGCCGAACACGCCGTTCAACGTCGGCCGGTTGGCGCGATAGTAGAAACTTGCAGCGAGATGATCCTGCAGATTTTCGCCGACAGCCGGCAGATGGTGGCGGGTCTCGATCCCCTTCGCACCAAGCTCTGCGCCATCGCCGATCCCTGACAACTGCAGCAGTTTTGGTGTATCGACCGCGCCGGCCGCGACGATGACTTCGCGTCTTGCCGAAAACGTTCGCGCAGTGCCATCCTGCAGAACCTCGACGCCGGTCGCGCGCCCATCCGGCGCAAAGACCAGCCGCTGAGCGATGGCACCACGCTCGATCGAGAGATTGGCCCGTTTCAGGGCCGGGCGAAGATATTCGGCGCTGGAATGCGAACGTTGGCCATTGCGGGTGTTGATATCATAGACTCCAGCACCTTCGATCGAGGCCCCGTTGAAATCGGTTGTCGACGGCAGCTGCAGCTCTTCGCAGCCCTTCAGATAGGCATCAGTGACGGAATGGGTCATGCCGCGCATCGGCGTCACATGGATCGGCCCTTTGTCGCCATGCCAGGGGGAGGCACCTTTTTCATGGGTCTCCAGCTTTTTGAAAAAGGGCAGGACATCGGCAGAACCCCAACCGGGATTTCCGGCCGCTTGCCAGTCGTCGAAATCATCGGCGGCGCCGCGAACGAAGACCATGGCATTGATCGATCCGGATCCGCCTTGCACCTTGCCGCGCGGCACATAGATCCGCCGCCCGTCGAGCGCAGCCTCCGGCTCGGTCGAATACATCCAGTTGACCTTGGGGTTGTAGTAGCTCTTGGCGTAGCCGATCGGGATCTTGAACCAGAAGGACGAGTCCTTGCCGCCCGCCTCGACGAGGAGAACGCTGTAGCGGCCGCTCTCACTCAGGCGGCTTGCAAGGATGCAACCGGCCGACCCTGCGCCGACGATGACGAAGTCGTAGATCATGAAAGGTCTCTGTTCAGCCTTTGGCGGGCATGAACTCCTTGATGTCGGCGGGTTCGGCGGCCATCTGCAGATGCAAGCGTTCACCGGTATAGGGAGAGTGCTTTTCGACGACATCGAGATTGAGCTCGATGCCGAGACCCGGTTCGCGCGACGGAATGAGATAGCCATCGTCGAACTGCAGTTTGGTTTTCAGCACCTCACCGTGAAAGCCGCCGAAATCCATGATCGCCTCGTGAATGAGGAAATTCGGGGTGGCGGCTGAAAGCTGGATGCTGGCGGCGGCACCGACCGGACCATTGTAGAGATGCGGCGCGATCTGGGCGTAGAAGGCCTCGGCCATACCGGCGATCTTCTTGGCTTCCAACAGGCCGCCGACACGGGCGACATTCATCTGCAGGATCGCGGCGGCACCGAGTTGCAGCACGCGCTGGAACTCGTATTTCGTCGTCAGCCGTTCACCGGTCGAGATCGGGATGGATGTGGCGCGTGCCACTTCGGCCATGGCAGCCTCCTGCCCGGGCGGCACCGGCTCCTCGAACCAGAGCGGATCGTATTTTTCCAAGCGGCGTGCCAGCCGGATCGCTGAGGACGGCGCCATCTGACCGTGTGTTCCGAAGAGGATATCGGCGCGGCTGCCGATCGCTTCGCGGATTTTCGAGCAGAACAGTTCGCAACGATCAAGAACCCCCATCGAAAGCTGGTGGCCGGAATAGTTGGTATAGGGGCCGGCCGGGTCGAATTTGACGGCGGTAAAGCCCATCTCGACCATGCGGATGGCCTCTTCGGCGGCAAGATCCGGATCGTTATAGTCGTAATCGCCGGCCGCGTTCTTCGGGTAGAGATAGGTGTAGGCGCGTAGCTTTTCGTGGACTGTGCCACCGAGCAGGTCGGAGACCGGCCGGCCGGCCGCCTTGCCGATGATGTCCCAGCAAGCGATTTCCAGGCCGGAGACGATACCCATCATCGTGGTGTCCGGGCGCTGCGTGAAGCCGCTGGAATAGGCCGCCCGCCAGAAACGCTCGATCTGGTGAGGGTCATGATCGAGAAGATAGCGCTGAAAGACATCGTCGATCAGCGGAACCATGGCTGAGGGATGAAACGAGGTCGCATAGATTTCACCGACACCCGATATGCCACACGCTGTCTCGAGCTGGACGAAAATCCAGCACATGCCGCCGACATGCGGGGGTGGAACGGCAACCACATGGGTCTTCAGCGATGCGATCTTCATGGTTGGTTCCTCCCCGGCCAGATGATCAGTGTTTCAGGATGACAAGCCGCGTCTGCGTGAATTCCAGCATGCCGTGTTTGCCGTCGTCGCCACCTAGCCCGGATTTCTTCCATCCCGCGTGATAGCCTTGGTAGGGATCCGCCGGGAACCGGTTGACATAGAGCTCGCCCGCCTCGATCTCGCTCGCGGCCTGCATGACCTTGCGGTAACTTTCCGAAAACAACACCGAGGCAAGCCCGAACTGATGGTCGCTAGCCATTGCCAAAGCCTCGTCGAACGTCTCGTAGGAAAGCACCGCCAGCACCGGCCCGAACACCTCTTCCCGGACGATCTCCATCTCCTGGCGGCAGCCTGTGATCAGGGTCGGTGGATAGAAATAACCGTCCCCATCCGGGATCACGCCACCGGCCACAACCGTTGCCCCTTCAGCCTTGGCCCGCTCGATCATCCGGTGAATACGTTCGCGTGCCGCGGCATTGGCAAGCGGCCCCATGGAGTCGGGATCGGTAGCGCGATCGCCGAAGCGGCGGGCGGTGAAAGCGCTGCGCAGTTTCTCGACAAGTGTGTCGTGGATCGACGCATGCACATAAAGCCGCTCGGCAGAGGTGCAGACCTGACCACAATGAGCCGTCTTCGCACCGAGAACCATGCGAGCAACCGCGTCGAGATCGGCGTCGGGCTCGACGATGACAGGCGATTTTCCGCCCAGCTCAAGCGATGGCTTGGCGATATTGACCTTGCAATAATCGAGCACTGTCTGGCCCGCAGCGACGCTGCCCGTCAGCGTGATCATGCCGATGGCCGGGTGCGTACACATCGTCCGTGCGGCGTCGTGCGACATCGTCATGATGTTGATAAGGCCCGCCGGTAGATCGGCCTCCAGCACGGCTTGCGCAAAAGCAAAGGCCGAGGTCGGCGTGTTGTTGCTCGGACGAACGACGACGGCATTGCCGGTGATCAGGGCAGGCGCGATCTTACGCACCAGGGTATAGATCGGGAAATTGAACGGGATGAGGCAGGCGACGACGCCGATCGGCTCCCGCTTCAGCATCAGGGTTTCGTCAGGCGTATCGCTTTCAATGACCTCGCCTTCGATCCGGCGCGCCCACTCGGCGTGGTAGCGCATCAGTTCGACGCCGTAGATGGCCTCCGCGGTCGCGTCTGCGAGGCTCTTGCCGGATTCCAGAGCCAGCGCCTCGCCTATCCTTGGCGCATGCCGCTCGATGGCATCGGCCAGTTTCCGCAAGGCATCGCCCCGCTGGATCGCCGGCAACTTGCGCCAGGATTTTTGCGCGGTCTTCGCGGCCTCCACGGCAGCAACAACAGCGGCGTCGTCTGCGGCCGGAACCGTGGTGAAAATCTTGCCGTCGGCGGGATTACGCACTTCGATCCCAGGCAAGCCGGAAGCCTCGACAAAGCGGCCACCGATGAAATTGCGATGCTGCGTCATGACCACCCGAAACGTAATCTGTTTCAGGCAGTAGACGGGACCTCGCCCCCTGTTCGCAAGCGACTTATTCTCGGGTCAATCATTCCAAAAACGAATGTTCGGCCCTGCTCATTTTGCGGCGCCGTAAAGGTCATGATCCAGCGTGACCTCGCTTTGCAGCCATGCGCGAAAATCCCGGACATTCGCGGGTTCGGGCTGATCCGTGCGTGTCACCAGCCAATAGGATTCGTGGCCTTCGATCTCGACATCAAGTACCGGTACCAACTGGCCGCTTTGCAGCTGGCTGGCGACCATGAAGCGATCGACCACGGCGATACCAAGCCCGTTGCAGGCGGCTTCGATCACCAGGTCGAGAAGGTCGAACTCCATCCCGCCCCGCACATCGGTGCCGCTAAGGCCGGCGGCGTCCAGCCAATGCTGCCAGGTGAGGTAGCGCTGATCGGCTGCGGCCAGAACATGCAGGAATGTGAAGGCGGAAAGATCGATAGGAGCGCTTCGGCTGACCGCCTCCAGCAGGCCGGGCGCGCAGACAGCAATATGCCGCTCTGTCATCAGGATGCGGGATTGCAGCATCGCCCATTCGCCGTCACCGAAGCGGATGGCGCAATCGAGCAGGCTGCGCTCGGCAAGCGTGTCCTTGAGATCGGTGCTGAGGCTGATCTCGATCTCCGGCAGGGCCTGGCGCAGGCGCGACAGCCGTGGCATCAGCCAGCGTTTGGCAAAGGTCGGCGGCACGTTGATGCGCAGCCTGTTGCGGTTGTTCTTCTCCATGATCGAGCGCACCGTCTGCTCGACATTGTGAAAGGCCAGCTGAAGAGTTGCGAGCAGTTCGGCACCGGCACGCGTCAGCTCCAGATCATGGTGATGGCGGATCAACAGATTCTCGCCCAGCTGTTTTTCGAGATTGCGCACCTGCCGGCTGACCGCACTTTGCGTCAGGTTCAGCACTTCGGCCGCACGCGTGAAACTGCGCGTCTGGCCGACGACCTCGAAAACCTTCATCGCCGAAAGCGCAGGTAATTTCCGCATTCCATCGCTTCCATAAATTCAGGTTGGCCTGTATCAGCCAATATGTAGCGCGTTATCTATGTTTCAGGCTTCCGGGTCGGGTCAAGCTGCCGATGCTCCCGGTGGTGTTTTTGATATCTTGAACCTGGCTGCAGGGCCTTGTTGCGTCATCTGCGACAGCCATCACCTTCCGCAGCGGTCTTGTTGTGCTACGATCCACCAAGCCTTCGTTGGATAAACGGCGAGGGGTTACAGTTTGGCAAACCTGGACGGGTACTCGAACGACATGATCTGGCGGCATCTTCCACTCAGGAACCTGACGGTCGCATTGTTCGTCTGGCTTGGTCTGACCGTACTGTTTGCCGGCGTCTCTATGCGGATAGAGTATCAACGAGCGTCGGAAGAACTCGCCGCGACAGGGCAGACGATCCACCGTCTGATCTCGCAACGGGCGGCGCAGCACGATGCGCACCTGACCAGCCTCGTGGCACTGATCAAGGCCGCTCCCGAGTTGCCCGAAACAGCGATCGGCGAGGTCTTTCAGAGCATTGTCCAGTTTTACCCGCGCATCACCGCAATCGACCTCGTCAGGCTTCCAGTGGACGGGGTTTCCACTGCGGCCACATTGATATCGTGGCCCGGTCCGCTGAAAACCGACCTATCCCCCATAGCAAGCGCCATTGCCGGACAAAAACAGGGTGAAGTACGGACCTATCTCAACACCGCCTATCCAGGCAGATACCTTCTGGGAAAGCGCGCGACAGCGGGCAATCCGGGTCTGGCGATCGTTGTCCAGATCGATCCTGTCCTGCTGATCGAGGGCGATGAGCGACCGGCCTGGGCGCATGTGCGCGTCAGCCTTGATGGCGAAACGGTGCTGGATCGTGAGGCCAATGGACCCAGCGTGACCGACAGCATTCTGACGCAACCGCATTTCAGCAAGATTGTGGACAGTCAGAGCCAGCCGTTCATGGTGGACGCCACGCGCCCTCTCGCCCTCTCGGACATTTTGAGCGGGACCAGGATCGGTGGCTTCGCGCTCGCCTGCTTGGCTGTGCTGTTGTTGCTGCTGTTCACTTGGCAGCTGAAGGCCAATGCCCGCAAATTGCAGCAAACCGCGGAAGAAGCGGAGCGGCGGGCGCATCTGCACGAGCATGAAACGAGACTGGCCCACGCGCTGCGGGTCAACGCGCTGGGCGAGCTGGCATCAGGTATTGCTCATGAGCTGACACAGCCGCTGACCGCCCTCTTGAGCCAGAGCCAGGCCGCCCTGCGCCTTGCCGCGAGCGAACACCCCGATCCTGCCTTGCTCCCCGAAGCGCTAAGCGCCAATGTGCGCGAAGCCAAGCGCGCCGGAGCGATGCTGAAAAGGATGCGTGACTATATCAGCAAGCGCGAGCAGAAACTGGTTCTTGCCGATCTCAACCAGATCGTTGTCGATATCGCCGAGCTCGTGCGGGCCGATCTCGAAAAGCGCCAGATCACCCTCATTCTCGATCTTGCGACGCCGTCACCGCAAGCAGTGGTCGATCCCATCGAGATGGAGCAGGTGCTGCATAATCTCGTCCGCAATGCTGCCGACGCGCTGGAACATGGGGACATGCCTGATAGGAGCATCCGCATCGAGACGATCCTATTGGAGAGCGGCGCGATCATTCAGGTCAGCGACACCGGTCCCGGTATCGAAGCGGACACGCTGCCGCGTCTTTTCGAACCGTTCTACACGACAAAAACCGATGGAATGGGGCTTGGGCTCGCGCTATGCGCGTCATTGGTAGAGCGGATCGGCGGACACATCGACGGCCGCAACCAGACGTCCGGCGGCGCCATCTTTACCGTTACGCTGCCCGCCGTGGAGCAACACCTGAAGGCCGCACAATGAAACCATTTCAAATCTACCTGATCGACGACGACGAACCGGTCCGCGAGGCGATAAAACTGCTTTTGCGGACCTACGGCATGACGGTCGAAACTTTCGCCGATCCGGCCACATTCCCGGCTCATGTCGATCCGAAATGCCCAGGCTGCATCCTCGCCGACCTACGTATGCCGCTGATCAGCGGCCTGCAGATGCACGAGCGGCTGCTGGAACGCGGCATCGGTTGGCCCACGATCATGATAACCGGCCATGGTGACGTGAACGCCTGCCGCCGCGCCTTCAAGGCAGGCATCCTCGACTTCCTCACCAAGCCGGTCGATGAGCAGGTTCTGATGGACGCCATACACTCCGCGTTCCGGACGCTAGAGCGCGTCTTGGAAAAAGAGGAAACCAGGGAACTTCTCCGCAGCCTGACGGAGCGCGAACGCGAGGTACTGGATATGGTCTGCCGCGGCTGGGCCACCAAGGAAATCGCCGTTGCGCTTAACGTTTCGGCGCGAACCATCGATGCACACCGGGCCAATATCGCCGACAAGCTGGGCACCAGTTCCGTGGCCGATTTCGTGCAGCTGACATCTGTCAACGCCGAACTCCCCATAGGTAGGAATACCTAGTCGCATTGGTTCCGTTGCGGATTCAGCATCCGCACCTGCTCAGATATCCCGGTCGTCAGAAAGCAAGGCGCTTTCCCGCATCGCGTACACGATAGGAGACAGATGAGATGAACCGTATACTGCTTGCCGGCACGATTGCACTTGCCCTGACATCCGCAGCCTCTGCCGAAGTTCTCAAAGAAAACAACATGCCGCTGGATATCGCGGTAGAACTGGCACAGGGCGCCGTCTCCGCTTGCGCCGCCGATGGCTACAACGTATCGGCGGCCGTCGTCGACCGGGCAGGCGTGGTTCGCGCCCTCTTGCGCGCCGACAATGCCGGACCGCATACAGTCAGCGCTGCCAGCCAGAAGGCCTTCACATCCGTATCTGCCCGTATCCCGACCAGCGTCATGGTTGAAAACATCCAGAAGAACCAGGGTGCAGCCCAGCTCGTCGCCATTGACGGCTTTCTCGTTCTGGCCGGTGGTGTGCCGGTCAAGCTCGGCAAAGAAACCATCGGCGCTATCGGCGTCGGCGGCGCACCGGGCGGCCATCTCGATGAAGCCTGCGCCAACGCCGCCATTGCCAAGGTGCAGGATCAGCTCAAGTAAGAAGCAGTGCCTTCGTGAAACGAAAGTCCCCGCGGCGTCCGCTGCGGGGGAAGCGGCCGCTTATTGCCGATATCGTTTAAAAACGCGATGGATTGGCCGCTCATCCACCCCTCTCGGTCTTTTGAGCGGATTAGATTGCCATTCACCCCCGCACCTCAGTGCAGGGTATACCGCCCTTATGCGATAAAGCGGCGTCTGTGGCTTCAGGTTATCCAATCTCCTCAGGTTTATGCGGCTGCAGGCAAGTTGCCGGCAGCAGCTATTGTCGCTGGTGGCGACGCGAGGCGGGCCGCATGCCGACACATTTTCATGGCACCTCTTCCAACAGGGGCAGCACCATGCCATGACAAGTGCATGAAGCTCGCTGCGATCATCCATCGGCTGCTCTTGCTGTCTGCCCTGCTCGGGATCTTTTTTGGTCCCGTCAGCATAGGCGCGGCCGGCAGCACCATGGCGGCTTCAGTTTCAACGCATATGACAGCGATGCCGGAAGACATGTCCTGCTGTCCCGGCGAGGCGTCGGGCTGTGATGGCGTGGCTTGTCCAATGGCCCTGCTTTGCGCCACGGCCTTTGTTGGCCATGCAGCGGGTGACACGCCCGTGAACCTTACCTGGACCACCCATCGATTTTTGAGTGTGCCGTCCCCGGTTCTTGCATCGTCACTGGTCGATCCGCCGTCTCGGCCTCCCAGGGTCTGATCTCGCATCATCGAGTACATCAGTGCGAATGCAATGGTTGCATCCGTACGCGCATCCTGTGGAACAAGATAGCAGATTTGGTTCATGCGACGTATCGTCATGACGAGAAACCGCAGCGGCGCATCCTCTCCTATCTGCCGCGCAAGACCTCGTCAAAGGACGGCGCTTGGCTCGATCGACGGCATCCACCGCAGGAAGAAAGTACTCAAAACACCAGAAATATAATCCTTGAAGGAATGACGACATGAACATCGATAGAAGACGGTTTATCTGCGCGGGCATCGCCATCGCAGCCACATTTGCAGGCATGGGGCATGCCTCTGCCGCAGTGCAGACCATGACCGTCTACAAGGACCCGAACTGCGGTTGCTGCCATCTTTGGGCAGAGGCGATGAAAGCAGAAGGGTTTGACATCAAGATCGAGGATCGGGATGACCTGACACCGATCAAGGCCCGTTTCGGCGTACCCGTCGATCTGCAGGGGTGCCACACCGCCGTCGTGGCAGGTTATTTCCTCGAAGGCCATGTGCCACTGGAAGCCGTCCGCAAACTGCTCGACGAAAAGCCTGCCATCGCCGGCCTGGCAGTGCCCGGCATGCCATCCGGCTCGCTTGGCATGGGCGATGATCCGAATGCGGCGTATGATGTCTTTGCCGTGGCAAAGACTGCTGGTGAAAAGCCGGCCCTCTTCATGACGATCGGGCCGAAGGGCTAATCGGTACTTTCGTGGACGCGTTTACTGCTGCCCTGCCGGCAGCAGTAAACCTGCCCAGGCAGATCAGATAGGAACAACCGCGAACCAACGCATGGCTCAACGCAAGACCAGCCGCAGTGCGCGTTGCGTTTCTTTCAGCAAGGGCAGGTAGCGCACTATCATCTCGGCGGCAGGCACGTGAGCCGCGGGAGCACCAATATTGATCGCGGCAACCACCCGGCCGCGATCATTCTCGATCGGAACCGCGATGGAGCAAAGCCCCAACTCCAGTTCCTGATCGATAACCGCGCAGCCCCCGGCGCGGACACGGCGGAGTTCGTCCATCAACAGATCTGGATCCGTCTTCGTCAGCGGCGTATTCGCCTTGAGTTCGGAGCGATCCAGGATGCCGCGCGCCTCCGTTTCCGGCAAGGCGGCTAGCAGAACCCGTCCCATCGATGCGCAATATGCAGGCAGCCGGGAGCCGGGGGAGAGATTGATCGACATCACGCGCTTCTGCGAGGCGCGGGCAATGTAGACCACCTCGGTACCATCGAGGACGGAGGCCGACGCGCTCTGGCCAGATTTTTCTGAAAGCTGGTCGAGATAGGGCTGGATCATCAGCGGCAGCGGTGTTGCCGACAGATAGGCATGGCCGAGCCGCAGCACCTTTGGCGTCAGCGCGAAGAACTTGCCGTCATAGTCGGCATAACCGAGATCGGCGAGCGTCAGGAGGCATCGGCGCACCGTTGCCCGGTCGAGTTCCGTCAGCTTCGCCGCCTCGGCAATCGTGAGTTTCGGCCGCGCCTCTCCGAAGGCCTCGATGACTTTCAGACCGCGTGCAAAGCCGCTGACGAAATCCGTTTCCCGCATGTCAAAGCTCCCATCATTCGGCCCACAATGTGCGATATACGAACAAATGTCAAATAACGCACAAAATATTTGACGACGCACGGATTCGAGCGCTTATTTGCGCCAATCCAGACTTGGATACACCTCAGGAGGAGAATGCCTTGGCGCGACTGATTTCGCTGGCGGAAGCCATTTCCGAAAACGTGCATGACGGCGATACCGTTGCCATGGAGGGGTTCACCCACCTGATCCCTTATGCCGCCGGTCATGAGGTGATCCGGCAGGGCAAGAAGGATCTTTTCCTGATCCGCATGACGCCGGACATTCTCTATGACCAGCTGATCGGTGCCGGTGCGGCCCGCGGAATGAAATTTTCCTGGGGTGGCAATCCCGGCGTCGGCTCGCTGCACCGTTTCCGCGATGCTGTCGAAAACCAGTGGCCGCGGCCGCTGGAGATCGAGGAGCATTCCCATGCCGCCATGGCCAATGCCTATGAGGCAGGCGCTGCAAATCTGCCGTTTGCTATGTTGCGCGGCTATATCGGCGCCGATCTCACCAAGGTAAACCCGAATATCAAGCAGGTAGCTTGCCCCTTCACCGGCGAAGTGCTGGCGGCCGTGCCCGCCATCCGCCCGGACGTAGCGATCATTCATGCGCTCAGAGCAGACCGGAAGGGCAACGTGCTCCTTGAAGGCATCGTTGGCGTACAGAAGGAAGCCGTGCTTGGCGCAAAACGCTCAATCGTCACGGTGGAAGAGATCGTGGACGAACTGAACCCACCATCGTCCAACTCCGTCGTCCTGCCGTCCTGGGCGGTCACTGCGGTTGTCGAGGTACCCGGCGGCGCTTTCCCGTCCTATGCGCAAGGCTACTATCCGCGCTCCAACGCCTTCTACATCGCCTGGGACGAGATTGCCCGAGATCGCGATACGTTCCGGGCGTGGATCGAGGAAAACATCATGAAGGCCGGGCCGGGAGACTTTGCCAAACATGCGAAGAAGGCTGCGTGAGGAGATAAACGATGAGCGATTTCACCCCCACCGAAATGATGACCATTGCCGCCTCGCGCGCGCTCACCAATGACGATGTCTGTTTCGTCGGCATCGGCGCACCGTCGGCCGCCTGCAACGTCGCCCGTCTGACACATGCACCGGATATCACGCTGATCTATGAAAGCGGCACGGTCGGCACCAAACCAGATGTCCTGCCGCTGTCGATCGGCGACGGAGAACTCTGCGACACAGCGCTGTTCACGGTCTCGGTGCCGGAAATGTTCCGCTACTGGCTGCAGGGCGGCCGCATCACCACCGGCTTTCTCGGCGGCGCCCAGATCGACAGGTTTGCCAATCTCAATACCACCGTGGTCGGCCCCTATGAGCATCCGAAAGTGCGGCTGCCTGGCGGTGGCGGAGCTCCGGAGATCGCCAGCAATTGCGGCCAGATCTTCATCACCATGGCGCTCTCCAAGCGCGGCTTCGTCGACAAGCTCAATTTCATCACCTCGATGGGCCATGGCGAAGGCGGCAATCATCGCGAACGGCTGGGGATGAAGACCAAAGGACCGACCCGCGTCATCACTGATCTCTGCATTCTCGAGCCGGACCCTGTCACCAAGGAGCTCACCGTCGTCTCGATCCACCAGGGCGTGACCCGCGAACAGATCGTCGAGAATTGCGGCTGGCCGATTAAGTTTGCCGAAACGGTGATCGACACGCCGGTTCCCACTGAAACCGAGCTTCAGACCCTGCGCGACATCAATGCGCGCACCAAGAAAGCCCATCAGGGCAACAAGGAAGCCGCGTAATGACCGAAGCCTATATTTGCGACTATATCCGCACCCCGATCGGCCGTTTCGGCGGCTCTCTTTCCTCCGTCCGGGCCGATGATCTCGGAGCGATCCCGCTCAAGGCGCTGATGCAGCGCAATGCCGGTGTTGACTGGCAGGCGGTCGATGACGTCATTTTCGGCTGTGCCAACCAGGCAGGCGAGGACAATCGCAACGTCGCGCGCATGTCGCTGCTGCTCGCGGGCTTGCCGCTGGAGGTCTCCGGCACGACGATCAACCGGCTCTGCGGCTCCGGCATGGATGCCGTCATTGCCGCCGCCCGTGCCGTCCGTTCCGGCGAGGCGAACCTGATGATTGCCGGCGGGGTGGAGAGCATGTCGCGAGCACCCTTCGTTATGCCGAAAGCGGAAAGCGCCTTTTCACGCGCCGCCGAAATACACGACACCACGATCGGCTGGCGCTTCGTTAACCCACTGATGAAGAAACAGTACGGCGTCGATTCCATGCCCGAAACAGGTGAGAATGTCGCTGAGGATTACAAGGTCACTCGCGAGGATCAGGACGCCTTTGCCG
Source organism: Rhizobium sp. LjRoot98 (assembly GCF_964252935.1). NCBI lineage: Bacteria > Pseudomonadati > Pseudomonadota > Alphaproteobacteria > Hyphomicrobiales > Rhizobiaceae > Rhizobium > Rhizobium sp. LjRoot98. Next base: position 9,476 of record NZ_CAXUPW020000015.1, on the reverse strand, counting down.
TCCGCTCGCAGGACAAGGCCGCCGCCGCTCAGCAAAACGGACGCCTCAGCCAGGAGATCACATCCGTGACCATTCCGCAGCGCAAGGGCGACCCGATCGTCGTCGACAGGGACGAGCACCCGCGCGCAACGACCATCGAAACGCTTGCCAAGCTTGGCACTCCATTCAAGAAGGAAGGCGGCACCGTTACCGCCGGCAATGCCTCCGGCGTCAACGATGGTGCCGCTGCCCTGATCATTGCCTCCGAAGCCGCCGTGAAGAAACACGGACTGACACCGATCGCCCGGATCATGGGCGGTGCCGCCGCAGGCGTGCCGCCGCGCGTTATGGGCATCGGCCCGGTGCCCGCCTCGAGAAAGCTGATGGCCCGGCTTGGCATGACGCAGGACCAGTTCGACGTGATCGAGCTCAATGAAGCCTTTGCCAGCCAGGGTCTTGCCGTTCTTCGCGAGCTGGGTATTGCCGACGACGATCCACGCGTCAACCGCAACGGCGGTGCCATCGCGCTTGGCCACCCGCTCGGCATGTCCGGCGCCCGTATCACCGGCACTGCTGCCCTCGAACTCAAGCTGACCGGCCGCCGCTATTCGCTATCGACCATGTGCATTGGGGTCGGACAGGGTATCGCGATCGGGCTTGAACGCGCCTGAGTGGGAGATCGGCGGCAAGCCTGCTTGCCGCCGATGGTCCAATAACTTCGGTTAAGGTCGCCTCAGTACGGCAACCCCACATAATTCTCAGCCAGCACCGTCGCCGCCGCACGCGAATGGGTCAGATAATCCAGTTCGGCCTCTTGAATCTTCTGGTCGAAGGCACCGGTATCCGGAAAACGATGCATCATCGTCGTCATCCACCAGGAAAAGCGCACGGCTTTCCACACACGGGAAAGAGCGCGGACGGAATAGGCGTCGATGCCGGCCAGCGAGCGCTCCTGATAAAACTCCAACAAACCAGCATAGAGATAATGGACATCGCTCGCCGCCAGATTAAGCCCCTTGGCGCCCGTTGGCGGAACGATATGCGCGGCATCACCAACAAGGAAGAGATTGCCGAACCGCATCGGCTCGGCCACGAACGAGCGCAGCGGCGCGATGGACTTTTCGAACGATGAGCCGGTGATCAGGGCTTCGGCATGATGTGCGGGCAGGCGGCGGCGCAGTTCGTCCCAGAAGCGATCATCGCTCCAGTCCCCGACTTTTTCGTCCAGCGCACATTGCAGGTAGTAGCGGCTGCGGCTTTCCGAGCGCATAGAGCAGAGCGCAAAACCACGCGGATGGTTGGCGTAGATCAGTTCGTGATTGACCGGCGGCACATCGGCAAGCAATCCGAGCCAGCCGAACGGATAGACCTTTTCGAGTGTGGTAATCGATTTGTCCGGGACGGCCTTGCGGCTGACACCGTGAAATCCATCGCATCCGGCAATGAAATCACAATCGATGCGGTGGGTTATCCCTGCCTTCTCATAGGTGACGTAGGGCGACCTGCCCTCGAAATCATGCGGACAGACATTGAAAGCATCATAGACCGTCACTGCTCCGATCGCCTCGCGATGCTGCATCAAGTCACGCGTCAGCTCGGTCTGGCCATAGACCATGACGCCTTTACCGCCGGTCAGATCCGCCAGGTCGATCCGGTGATCCCGCTCGTCGAAGGCAAGCGAAAAGCCGCCATGCGGCAAGCCTTCGGCATGCATCCTTCCACCGGCTTCGGCCTCATCCATCAGCTCCACCGTACCTTGCTCAAGCACCCCCGCACGCACCCGGTTAAGAATATAGTCCTTGCCAACACGATCCAGAATGATCGCCTCGATGCCGGCTTTGGCCAGCAATTGTCCGAGCAGCAATCCGGATGGACCCGAACCGATGATAACGACCTGCGTGCGCATTTTTTTCCTCCCGAACAATGCAGGTGGATTTTGACACCGGCACACCGCCGCCACCATGGACATCAAGCTCAATAAATTGCACAAATCGAACATTCCAGCAGGTGCGATACCAACATGCGCGCAACCCCGACCTACGATCTCTACGGCGAAAAGCGCGGCGATTCCTCCGGATTCTGGCTGCATTGCGAAACGATCCCATCGCGCAGCAGCCTGCATCATTGGGAGATCGGCCAGCATCGTCATGAGCAGTTCTTTCAGATCCTGTACATCGAGACAGGATCCGGCGATGCGATCTTTGATGACGTGGCACATGCGATTATCGCGCCCGCCGTCATCACCGTGCCGCCCCTTTCCCGTCATGGCTTCCGGTTTTCGAAGGATATTGACGGTTATGTTTTCACGGTGCTGACGTCGCATCTGAAAACCATGCCGGCGGATCACAGCCGGTTTGGCACGTGGCTGGGCCTTCCGCGGCTGACGGCATTGCAGCAGGAACATGCCGACAGCCACTACATCGCCGATACGCTGCATCGTCTCGCTGCAGAAGCCGCCGCCCGACGCACAGGACCGGCGGATCTGTGCGAGGCATACCTCACGTCCGCGCTCCGGTTGACAGCGCACCTGTCCGCCGAAGGGGAGGGTGACGAAGACGGGGGAGCGACGCAAAACGAGCGGCGGCTAAACCGGTTGACTGGGTTGATCCACGAGCATTTTCGCTCCCACAAGCCAGCATCGTACTATGCCGATGCGCTCGGCATTTCCCCAACGCACCTCAACCGTATCGTCAAACAGCTCACCGGTGGCAGTACCCAGACACTGATCAACGGCAAACTGATCGACGAAGCGCAGCGCGAACTGCTGTTTACGCAGATCCCGGTGCAGGAAATCGGTTTCCGGCTCGGTTTTACCGATCCTGCCTATTTCTCCCGTTTCTTCCTGACTCAAACGGGCCTCTCGCCGCGCCAATGGCGGCGCAGGCAGGGTAGGGAGGGTTGATATCCTGGCTTCCAACGCTCCTCTGCGGTAAGCGCGCAGCCGCCGATCTTTGCTTGCCTGACCTCGGCGTGGGGCGGCTCGCATATCAGAATCATATAATCAATACAGAATGCATGGACTGCCGGGAGTTTGCCGGATAGGAATTCGGGCGCAAGCGCAACACGCTTCCGTTTAAAATTGCAGCAGAATGTTCGGAGACCCCATGAGCAAGGCCCCATCGACGCTTGAGACCGTGAGCACGCCTGCCGTCTTGATCGATATGGACATAGCGCGGCGCAATATCGATCGTTTCCAGGCTTATGCCGACGCGCATGGATTGAAGGTTCGCCCGCATATCAAGACGCACAAACTGCCGGCGGTCGCCGAGATGCAGCTGAGGGCAGGGGCCATCGGCGTCACCTGCCAGAAGGTGTCCGAAGCCGAGGCGATGATTGCTGCCAGCCCCGAAATCCGTGACGTCCTGATCACCTACAATATCCTCGGCGCCGAGAAGCTGAGCCATCTCGCCGCTCTCGCGCGGAAAGTGACGCTGAGTGTGGTCGCCGACAACGAGACGGTCATTGATGGCCTCTCGGACGCTTTCGCGTCTGAGCCGGCGCCGTTGCGGGTGCTGGTGGAATGCAATACCGGGGCTGACCGCTGCGGCGTGCCGACCCCGGAGGCCGCGGCAACCCTTGCGCAACGGATCGCCAAGGCACCGGGTCTTGCGTTCGGCGGCCTGATGACCTATCCGCCAGCCAATGGCGCTGCTGCGGTCGAATCCTTCATGACCCGGGCCAAGGCCTTCATCGAAGCAGCCGGCATCAAGGTTCCTGTGATTACATCGGGCGGTACACCATCGATGATGGAAGCGGCCAAAGCGCCGGTCACAACCGAGTACCGGCCCGGAACCTATGTCTATAACGACCGCTCGCTGGTTTCCCGCGGTGTGTGCACGTGGGACGATTGTGCGCTCACCGTGCTTGCGACCGTCGTTTCAGTCCCTGCCGCCAATCGCGCCATCATCGACGCTGGCTCCAAGGCATTGACCTCCGACCTTCTCGGCCTTTCCGGTTACGGCCATGTGCTCGACCGCGACGACATAACCATCGACCAGCTCTCGGAAGAGCATGGCCGCCTCGTCAGCGAAGGCCCGATCAACCTGAAGGTTGGCGACCGGCTACGCGTCGTGCCGAACCATGCCTGCGTCGTGACCAATCTGGTCGATGCAGTCAACATCATCGACCAAGGCGAGATTTCAGCCATCTGGCCGGTGGTCGCGCGCGGCAGGATCGTTTGAAGCCCATCCCGATTTTCCCGAACAAAACGTTATTCTGGTGAATTGAAGACGGCCTCGATCGGATGCCCGTCCGGATCGATGACGAAGGCTGCATAATAGTTTGGCCCATAGGCCGGGCGAAAGCAGGGGCCGCCATTGTCGCGGCCACCCTTTTCGAGCGCCGCCGCATGAGAATCCGCGACCGCTTGCCGGTTTGCAGCCGCGAAGGCGAGATGAAAGCCCGACCCTGGCGGTCTTTGTCCTTTCGGCCGCAATTTGATGGCGAATTTATCGCCGCCGCCGAGAATACCGTAGCCAACGGCCTGATCGATAGCGCCGGGCTCGATGTCCTCCCAGACGCGAACATAGCCGAGCGGCGCAAGAGCCGCATCGTAGAACGACGCCGAACGTTCGATGTTCGACACCCCGAACGAAATATGGTGAAGCATGCTCATTGGCGGTCCCAAGCCATCATCAACATGAATCGAACACGCGTGACCGATTCAAAACTCTCATTGGACGCATGATGCTGTTCGGGCGATTCTTGCATCATGAGCAAGCAACCGTATCACCTTCGCGTTCAAAGGATCGATCCTTCAAAAAACATGGCGCGGTTCTACGCCATGTCGATCGAACCGACCCTGTTCGGCGACACGTCCCTGATCCGCAACTGGGGCCGCATCGGAACGCATGGCCAATGGCGGGTCGATCTGTTCGCGCACGAGACCCAGGCCGTGGATCACTTTCTCGCCCTCCTGCGGAAGAAGCGGCGAAAGGGCTATACGCTCATGAGAAACCGGGATGGGCAGCGGCACGCATAAGCGCTACGGCAGGCAGGAAGCTCCCGCTGAAACCGCGGCAAGTCACTCGATCACTGTCCGCTGTGCCTCGATACGGGCGGCTTTCCATGACGACCAGATGAAGGTAGCGATGAAGATTATGGTCATCAGGAGCACGATGGTGGGCGCCGGTGCGCTGTCGATGAAAAACGAGAGGTAGACGCCGGAGAAGGAGGCAACGGTCGCGACGAATACGGCGACAACAAGCATCCTTCCCATCGTGCGGGTGATCAGGAAGGCAATGGCGCCGGGGGCAATCAGCATGGCGATGGCGAGGATCAACCCGACGGCCTTCAAGGCACCGACAATCGTCAGCGACAAAAGAGCAAGCAGCCCATAGTGCAGCCAGTTGACGCGCAGGCCGACGGCTTTTGCCTGGGCAGGATCGAAGGCATGCAGCAGGAAATCCCGCCATTTGACTGCAAGGATACCGGTTGTCACCAGCGCAATCAGGCCGGTTTGGAGGATATCGGGCCAGCCGATGCCGAGCATGTCGCCAAAGAGGATATGGTCCAGATGCACATCACTCTGGATCTTGACGTAAAGCACCAGGCCAAGGCCGAACATGCCTGAGAAAACCACACCCATCACCGTATCCTGCTTGATGCGGCTGTTTTCCTTCAGGTAGCCGGTCAGAAGCGCGCAGGACATGCCGGCGGCAAAGGCGCCGACGGCAAAAGGCAGGCCGACAATGTAGGAAATCACAACGCCCGGAAAGACAGCGTGCGAGATGGCATCGCCCATCAGCGACCAGCCTTTCAGCACGAGAAAGCAGGAGAGCATCGCAGTCGGAATCGCCACCAGCACCGAGATCAGCAGGGCGTTGCGCATGAACGCAAATTCGAACACCGCCAGGAGCATGTCGAGCGAGATCATCGGACCACCTCCAACGCTTGCGCTGTGCGCCTGCGGGCGGCAAGCAGCCCGTGTTTCGGGGCAAAGACAAAGGCCATGAGAAAGATCAGCGTTTGCAGCACGATGATGATGCCGCCGGTGGCGCCGTCGAGGAAATAGCTGAAATAGGCGCCGAAGAAACTCGTCAGAGACCCGATCGCCACGCTGATCAGGATCAGCCGGGGAAAGCGATCGGTCAGCAGATAGGCCGTGGCGCCGGGTGTCACCACCATGGCAATGACAAGAAAAGCGCCGACAGTTTGAAGGGCCGCTACCGTGCAGGCGGACAACAGGGTGAAAAACAGGACTTTGAGAAAGGTCGTGCGGATACCGATCGAACGTGCGTGACTCTCGTCGAAGAAGGTTACCATCAGGTCCTTCCATTTTGCCGTCAGGATGATCAGCGAGATCACGCCGATAAGGGCAAGCTGCAGGGTGTCGGCCGGGGTGATGGCGAGAATGTTGCCGAGCACGATCGTCTGGATATTCACCGATGTCGGCGACAGAGAGACCATGAACAGGCCGAGGCCGAAGAACGCGGTGAAGATCAGCCCGATGATGGTGTCTTCCTTCAGCCGGGTTCGCTGGTTGAGGAACAGCATCGCGCCGGCCGCAAGTCCGCCGGAAAAGAAGGCGCCGAGCGAGAGTGGCAGACCGAGCATATAGGCGCCAGCCACGCCAGGGACGATCGCATGCGAGAGCGCATCGCCGATCAGCGACCAGCCCTTCAGCATCAGATAGGACGAAAGGAAGGCGCAGACGGCGCCGACCAGCGCGCTCACCCACATGGCGTTCAACATATAGTTATAGGTGAACGGTTCCAGCAGCGTTGTGATCATCGGCCGTCTGCCTCCGGATCGGTCTCCGGCTTGGCCGGTTGCGATACCATCCGGTCCTTGGCGCCGTACATGACCAGCGGACGCTCGTCGTCGGTGATGACGGACACTTGCCGCGGATCGGCATCGTCATGCAGGCTCTCGCCCCCGAGCACGAAATGGCGCAGCACACCGCCGAAGGCGAGTTCGAGGTTTTCGCGGGTAAAGGTTGTTTCGGTCGGTCCATAGGCAAGCACGGTGTTCTTGAGAAGAACCGTGCGATCACAAAACTCCGGCACGCTGCCGAGATTGTGGGTGGAGACCAGCATGACCCGGCCTTCGTCGCGCAAGCCCATCAACAGGCGGATGATCGCGTCCTCGGTCTTGACGTCGACGCCGGTGAAGGGTTCGTCGAGCAAGATGACCCGACCGTCCTGCGCCAGTGCGCGGGCCAGGAAGACGCGTTTCTTCTGGCCGCCGGAAAGCTCGCCGATCTGGCGCTTGCGGAAATCGCTCATGCCAACGCGGGCAAGGGCGGCTTCGACCGCATCGTGATCGGCCTTCTTGGGGATGCGCAGCATATTCATGTGACCGTAGCGGCCCATCATCACCACGTCTTCGACAAGAACCGGGAAATTCCAGTCGACTTCCTCGGCCTGCGGCACATAGGCAACGAGGTTCCTCTTCAGCGCTTCCGGCACGGAAAGCCCAAGCACCGAAATGTCGCCACGGGCCAGCCGGGCAAAGCCCATGATCGCCTTGAACAAGGTCGACTTGCCGCTACCATTGACGCCAACAAGCGCGGTGATGGTCCCTGTCGGGATGTCGAAGGAGGCGTCCAGCAAGGCCCGATGGCCGTTGCGATAGGTTACGGTTGCGCCAGAGACGCGTATGCCGCTGCCCGGCTGCCCGGCCGCCGGCCCCTGACCGGGGCGGGCTTTAACCTGAAGGTTCATTGCGAAAGACCCTTGGCGATGGTTTCGGACGTGACGCGCAGAAGGTCGATATAGGTGGGAACCGGACCGTCCGCCTCGCTCAAGGAATCAACATAGAGCACGCCGCCGTATTTTGCGCCTGTTTCGCGTGCCACCTGCTGTGCCGGGTCGGGTGAAATCGTGCTTTCGGAGAAGACGACCGGGATATTGTTGGCACGCACCGCATCAATCACCTTGCGAACCTGCTGCGGCGTGCCCTGCTGGTCGGCGTTGATCGGCCAGAGATAGAGTTCCTTCAAGCCGAAGTCCCGAGTCAGGTAGCTGAAGGCACCTTCGCTCGACACCAGCCAGCGCTTGCCTTCGGGGATTTTGCCAATCTCGGCGCGGATAGGCGAAATCGCCGCCTCGATCTTCTGCTTATAGGCCTCGGCATTGGCCTTGTAGGTATCCGCGTTAGCTGGGTCGTATTGGACGAAAGCATCGCGGATATTGTCGACATAGATCAACGCGGACGACGGCGACATCCAGGCATGCGGGTTGGGCTTGCCGCTGTAGGGGCCTTCTGCAATGCCCATCGGCTCCACGCCCTCGGATACGACAACCCCGGGAACATTGTCGAAGTTCTGGAAGAATTTTTCAAACCAGAGTTCGAGATTAAGGCCGTTCCACAGGATGAGGTTGGCGTCATGCGCCTTCAGGATGTCACGTGGAGTCGGCTGGTAATTATGAATTTCGGCGCCGGGCTTGGTGATCGATTCGACAGTTGCTGCATCACCGGCAACGTTCCTGGCCATATCGGCAATCACAGTAAAAGTCGTAACGGCCTTGAATTTCTCCTGCGCCGATGCGGCTCCCGGAGCGAGCGCCATGGCCGCCAAAGCCGCCGCCACCGCCAAAATCACGCGTTTCGTCTGATCGATCATCCCATACTCCCATGATTGTCATCGACAGAACTATGTGAATGGTCTGCACAAGTCAATGCAAATGAGAAGCATTCGCAACTAGCTATTTTCAAACTTGCCTCGCTTGGCTAGTGTGCGCTCATGAAACAGAACAAGAATCGCGTTGCGGAATTGGAGGGCGTCCTCAGGGACGGTGGTGTACGCGTGACACGTCAGCGCGCGGCAATCCTGAAGATTCTCGCCACGGCCGAAGACCATCCTGATGCAAGCGAATTGCACCGCCGGGCAAAGGAAATCGACGCCACGGTCTCGCTCTCGACTGTTTATCGAACACTCTCGGCGCTGGAACAACAAGGCGTCGTGCATCGCCACGCCTTTGAAAGCGCCACCGCCCGATTTGAAACCGCTGACGCGCCGCACCACGATCATCTGATCGATATCGATACCGGCGCGGTCATCGAGTTCCGCTCTGACAAGATCGAGCAGTTGCAAGCCGAGATCGCCGCCGAACTCGGCTACGACCTCGTCCGCCACCGGCTGGAACTTTACTGCCGCAAACGCAAGACTTGACGGGCATCAGGCAGGGCACACCGAAACGTCCGGACATCATGCCATTGGTATTATTCGCAAGTCGCATTTGAAAATGGAATCTGCCGTCCGGCAGTTCACGATCGCGAAACGTGTTGCGCCTGATCTCGCGGTAAATCGTCGAGCGATGACGGCCAAGCTGACGCGCCATCTCCCTGACCGGAACCTTTGCCGCCACGAGATGATAAAGACGCCGACGATCGGCAAGGGTGATCTGCGTATAGCATCGAGACATGCCAAAATCTCCAAAGTGAAGCCATTGAAATTACTGGCATGTCGCACTTGGAAATAGAATGTACCCCGCTACAAAAGATGTCAAAGCTGGATAGGGCTGCGACGGTGGTGACCAGTTAGAAACGCGACA
>NZ_CAXUPW020000014.1:0-83767 GCF_964252935.1 Rhizobium sp. LjRoot98 | reverse complement strand
TCGAAACAGACCACACTCTTCACTGGGCAACATCACACCCAATGAATTCGCGATGAAAACGGCTATGGAAAAACAGGCCGCATAAGGCCAGATTGAAAACCCAAGACTCTCCTGGAAACTGGAGGAAAGATGGGTCTCAGGTCACCACAACTCTGATCCTCGAGCGCTAGACATCACTAATCTCGACTGAGACCGCCCGGCTCGTGATTGAATCAAATGCGGACGATTTATATCCAAAATCGTTGCTCTGCGACCGCCCTCAACGGCCATGCACTCAGAAGACCGCGGGTAGATCGACTCTGCTATCGTCATGAGGGGCTTCAAGGCGCACGCCGCCGACCATTAGTTTCGCTAAGCTTGTACTCCACCTTCGTGCGAGAAATTGCCAGCGTTCCTGGCGGCCTCTTTGACATGCGCCTACGAAGCGTCTTTACTCGCCTCATACGTCGTTCCTGGTACTGACCACGGGTGGCTCTTGCAGACCCAGAGCTCAGCCGCGTGAGATGGTTCCGTATGTGACGTCCTACGCAGCTCGGTCTTCGTCGAGCGGCGGGTGCGTTAACGGTTGTTGAAACGCCGAGGCACCCGTTCTCAGAGTCATTGGGCAGTTGGGCCTTCGTTGACCTCTACCAGCGATCTTCGCTACAGCGACGATCCGCCCGAGATGTAGTATGGTCAAGATCGTCCTTCATCGCAGGCTACCGTCGACGGCCGCGAATAGAATGCGCATGGCCTCCAAATCACCCTGCGCGATGGCGCTCCCGGTAGTGAGTCCACCGCCCCCTCGGACCTCGATCTCATCCTCACCGGTCTTGCACACCAGTTCGGCATTTGTGGAAAACGGCCTGCAATTCCCATCGCAATGTTGCGTGCTTGCCGGTGGCACTCCGAGCCATACTGTATGGGCCATCACGTTTTCACCTAAGGAGGATTTGAACCGTGGCAGCGCCAAGAAAGTCGGCGTCCATGTCTTTCTCTGGAAAAATCCGTTGACCTAATCCGTTCGGCAAAGGAATATCATTTCTGGAGAAGTTCGCTCTTAACTGCAGGATCTGGGCGCCGAATTCCCAGTCAATGTAAATGCAGCAGTCCGGTGCATTAACGACGTGTCCAGACGAACCCTGTGATTTGCCAAGAAGCGGTATGATTTTCTGCTGCCTCAGACTTATCAAATAGCGAATATGCTGAGCCCATGCTCGTCCACCTTCGGTTTCGTGCTCACGCCAATCGAGCGTGCTCGCCAGAAACGTACCAATATCGTTCGGATCAGGGATGTCGGCTTGCAATGAGCCTCGTGGGAAGCCTCCGAAATTTGCCGCTTCCTTTGGACGACTTGTTCGTACCGCCTCGGCGAGATCTCCCTGATAGTCAGCAAAGAAATGGAACGGCCGCAGCGAAAGATGGTCGTCACCCATAAAGACCAATGGGATTTGTGGGGCGAGCAACAACATCTCTGTTAGCGCCCGGTAGACATGGCGATCAATGCCGAGGTGTAACCTATCGCCAAGGGCGCGGTTTCCAACCTGATCGTGGTTTTGTAAGAAATGAATGAACGCGGTGGGCGGTAAAGATGCAGTTGGGGGCGGGTCGTCACCTATAATCGGCTTGCCGGGGCTCAGATACCCATAGGCCATGGCGTGGCGGACCTTTTCCCAGGTATCCTCTTTAAAAGGCTCGTAGTGGCCGACGGCCTCACCTGTGACGGCCACGTGAAGCCCGTGATGGAAGTCATCGTTCCAATCAGCCTTGAAATATCGGCCTCCGGGCCGGTCGGCCGTCAAATCTGTTCCATTGGCCGGGTTTTCGGTGATGAGATGAACTTGCCTGCCGACGACCTCCTTACGGACAAGTAGCGCGATCTGCTCGAGGATATGAATATCACTGCTATCTTGAATTTGATCGATGGCGTCGAACCTAAGGCCGTCTAGCCTAAAATCGAGCAGCCAATACAGCACATTCTCGATGAAATAGGCGCGGACCTCCGGCTTCTCATAAGCGATCGCATCACCCCACGGCGTTGACGCACCTTGGCGGAAGAAACCCGGGGCGTACTGCCCGAGGTAGTTTCCTTCTGGTCCGAAGTGATTGTAGACGACGTCGAGGAACACCATCATCCCCAGCCCATGGGCAGCGTCGACTAGAGCTTTTAAGTCGTCGGGCGAGCCATATGTAGAATGCGGCGCGAATTGAAGGACGCCGTCATATCCCCAACCCCGGTTTCCGGGAAAATGGGCAAGCGGCATGATTTCGATAGCTGTGATTCCTAACTCCGCTAGGTGCTGCAGCCGTTCGATTGCAGCCCGAAACGTCCCCCGCTCTGTAAAGGTGCCAATGTGGATTTCATAAAGTATTGTCTCTTCCCAAGGCCGGCCCATCCAACGGATATGCTGCCAAGCAAAACTGTCGGGGTCCGTCAGAATGGACGGTCCATCAAGAGGGCCGGCCTGTTGTCTTGAGGCCGGATCGCCGACAACTCGCCCGTCTCCAAGGGCAAAGGCGTATGCGCTGCCGATCGCCGCTTTCGTCTCTACGTGGTGCCAGCCGTCTTCTGTTCTCGCCATCGGTACCTCAATCCCGTTGAGAACAAGGCCGATCTGTTGTTCCGCAGGAGCCCAAAGTTGGAACCGGTGGTTACCTCCTGAAAGAGCGCGCGGCCCCCAATGGCGTTCGTGCTTATTTGCTGCAAAACTAAGCATATCCGCGTTCATCGCAGCAACCCCTGCCCGCCATCGACCCAAATTGGGGATCCAGTGATGTGCCGGGCCTGGTCCGACGCAAGAAACGTTATGACGTCGGCAACGTCTTCGCTGCGGCCGGGTCGCCCCCCTGTTATGGGCACCTGTCCTTCGGGCCAGACCACAGGGATCGCGGTTTCGTGTTCGTGTCGTAACAAGGTGTTAGACTCGATATTCGTGTCGATCTCGCCGGGACAGACGGCGTTGATACGGATATGATGGCGCGCCAGTTCCAGAGCGAGCTGTTGAACCATGGCTACCTGTCCTGCTTTGGTCGCCGTGTATGCGGTCGCACCAGGTGTTGTGAACGTTCTGGTTCCGTTAATCGAGGATACTACGATGATAGAACCTCCCCCTGAAGCCTTCAAAAGGGGAACAGCGGTCGCGATCGTCAGAAAGGTCCCGGTGAGATTGACAGCGATCGTCTTGTTCCATTCTTCCAAGCTGAGGTCGTCAATCGGTGCCCAGACGCCGTTGATTCCGGCGTTCGCAACAACAACGTCCAGACGGCCATACTGTTTGACGAGCGTGGCAACGGCAGTCCGCATCTGGTCCTCGTCGGAGATGTCTGCATCGAGCGAAATCGCTTCATGGCCGTTGGCCTCGATTTTCAAGACAACTTCTTGAAGTTCATCGCCGCTATGCCCGAGGACGCCGACCGCGTAGCCGTTGGCGGCGAGTGAGACAGCGCAAGCTCGCCCAATCCCGGATCCTGCTCCTGTTACCAACGCAACCCGATTCGCCATTGAGCTTTTCCCCCTCGTGAAGATCAGGGAAACTAACTGGTTTAAGTTTGGTTCCGAGGCGTGAGGTTCATCAAGAGCCCGTCTGCCCGTGGGGCGCGGCGACAGCCTTGGATTCTGGCGATCCTCTGAACCGCAGGAAAATCGACAGCACGACGATGACGGCAGTCGACAGGAACTCGCTTTGCCAGTTCTGCAAGGACTCGAACCAGAATTGCGCGCTCGCTAGGTGATCTATCATCGAGCTCGTAGGTTGACCGTGGATTACTGCTTGGACGTTCTCGGCCTCGGCGCTGTACTTGAGGTGCAAGACGAATGTCAGAACGAATAGGGACGCCAACGCGGTGCCCAGCGAGTAGGAATAAGCCGTCCGCATCCATCCTCCAATTCGCACGGGCCACGGTGCCTCTGGGTCAGCAGCTTTATCCGCTGGGTTCCTGTCCACCTCGGAGGGCCCGTCCGGATCCTTGGATTCCGCCGAGCCCCGCTGGAACAAGAATGCGGTTAGCATCACATACGCCGACATTTGCAAAAATTCGGATTCCCAATTCTCGAACAAAGATGACAGGAAGTGGCCGGATGCAGCGTAAGCACCGAGACCGATCTGCGCCGCCCCGTGCTCGGTCAGCTCGTGATTGTAAACGGACCAGCCCGTCAGCACCATTCCCGACACGGTCGCGACAGACAGGACAATCAGCACGATGGTGAGGCCGTTATCTTTTAAAAATTTCATGGTTCTGCCTGCAAGGTAAGATGCAATCTTGACTGTAGATATGGCCGCTAACGCTCTCGGCAAGAGCGCGGTAGCACCTCTGGAACTAATGTCGCTTCGTAGACTTTCGGTGGCGGAGCCATCAAATCGGGCGGCTCGACGCAATATCGGACCAAGGTCCTATACAAATTGCGCAAAGGTCCCAAACCATGGATTTGCGGAACAGAAGTGCATCTGGGTAGTTGATGTGGCTAGGAAGCAATCGGCAAGCACAGAGATTACAACAATGCAAATGTTTAGGCGCGAAGATCGCGCCCATGGCGCTTTCGGTCGTAATGTTGGCGACCTTATTCGCCCCCGGCAGAAGCCTTTACGGGAGCTCACCTCACAATTCGCTCAACGCGGCCCTGAGATGAAAGTTGCCGACAGCTTGGCGACGATTGGCGCAGGGCCTGCGCCCTCATTTGGAGAAGCCGTTTCTGATCAGCCGGTTTGCGACGGCGGGAGTCACGTTGAATGGTGCGCCACCGGAGCTACCGAGCCTACACAACGGTCACGACGTTAATGCAGTTCCCACACTAAACGCCATAAATATGCAAAGGACGAGGAATCGGCATCGGAGTGAACTCCGGCAAGAAAATTGCAGGCCCGACCTGCGGAGAACGTCATTCAAAACTGGTTGCGTCCCGTGAGTACGATTGATTGCGGGCTTAGGTGACCGCCACTTGGAAAGCCTTTATCTCTGAAGGAGGAGACATTTATGAGCATCCGATCCAAACTTTTCGCGACCGTGGCGTTTCCCATGCTGTCGATATCGATCGCCGTCCAGCCGGCTTTGGCCGATAGCCTGATGAAACCGTTCGAAGTCGCGCAGGAAGATAGCGTCGCGCAGGCGGATGGTGGTGAACAGGCACCGGAAGAGATCATCAAGAAGCGCCGTCCGCGCGGCGAGCAGTCCGAAGAGCAGCCCGCCCAGGAAGAAGAGCAGCAACCGAGCCGCGCCGAGCGCCGCAAGGCGCGCCAGGATGCCGAGCAGCAGCAGGAACAGCCGGCACAGGAAACGCAGCCCGCACAGGAAGAGCAGCCGAGCCGCGCCGAACGCAGGAAGCAGCGGGCCGAACAGCAGCAGCAAGAGGAGCAGGCCCAGCCTTCCGGCGACGACGAGGCGGCAAAGGCTGCTGAAGAGAGGGCCAGGGCTCGCGCCGAACGCCGCAAGCAGAAGGCTGAACAGCAGCAGCAAGAAGAGCAGGCCCAGCCGTCCGGTGACGATGAGGCGGCAAAGGCTGCCGAGGAGAGGGCTAAGGCTCGCGCAGAGCGTCGTAAGCAGAAGGCTGAACAGCAGCAGCAAGAGGAGCAGGCCCAGCCTTCTGGCGACGATGAGGCGGCAAAGGCTGCTGAAGAGAAGGCCAAGGCTCGCGCCGAGCGCCGCAAGCAGAAGGCTGAACAGCAGCAGCAAGAAGAGCAGGCCCAGCCGTCCGGTGACGACGAGGCGGCAAAGGCTGCCGAGGAGAGGGCTAAGGCTCGCGCAGAGCGTCGCAAGCAGAAGGCTGAACAGCAGCAGCAAGAGGAGCAGGCCCAGCCTTCTGGCGACGATAAGGCGGCAAAGGCTGCTGAAGAGAAGGCCAAGGCTCGTGCCGAGCGCCGCAAGCAGCAGGCCGAACAGCAACAGCAGGAAGAGCAGGCTCAACCGTCCGACGATGACGAGGCCGCGCAAAAGGCTGCCGAGGAGCGTCGTCGCATCCGTGCCGAAGAGAAGGCCCGGGCACAGGCCGGCCAGCAGGACGACGGCCAGCCGCCGGTCGCAGAGGACGAATTGCGTCCCGCAATCGATGGTGATGGTGAACCAGCCAAGCGTCCCGACCGCCGTAAGCCGATCCCGGAAGTGGTCGATACGCGCAGTCAGGAAGAAAAGCAGGAGATTGCCCGCGACCCGTCCAAGAGTGACGAAACGGTGGTGCTTCCTGTCGATAATGGCGCAGCTGTTCTCGATAGCGACAAGGATGCCGACAACGCAGACAGCAATGCCCGTGAAAAGCGCCGCAAGCAGCGTGAACGCGCTCGCGCCGAAGACGACAATGTCGAGGTTCCAAAGAGCGATGCCGAAGCCCAATCGAGCCGCAGGGATCGCCGCCCGAGCCGAGAGGAGCTGGGGGCTAATCTGCGGGAAGAGGGCCGCCGTGTCGAGCGCGTGCCGGAATTCGGTGTCAACGACCTGATCGAGGCGTTCACCGGCAACAACGGCCGGCGCCCGCGTATCGACGAATCCCGCGACAACCGAACGGTTCTCGATTTCGGTGACCAGATCATCGTTCGCAGCGACGACCGTCCGCGTCTGCGCCGCAACGCCCAGGAAACCTATTATGAGGAACTGTCGCGCGGCCGATCCCGCGAGACGATCGAACGGCCGAATGGCGTGCGCATCGTGACCATCTACAATCGCTATGGCGACATCCTGCAGCGGTCGCGAATCGATCAGGACGGCCGCGAATATCTGATGATCTATGCGCCGGAAGCCGACGAGGGGCCGCGGCCGCCAGCCTATGACGTCGGTGAGGATCTGCCGCCGATGCGTCTGCGCGTGCCTGTTCGTGATTACATCATCGACACATCGAGCGAGCCTGACCGCGACTATTACGACTTCCTGGCCGAACCGCCGGTAGAGCGGGTCGAACGGACCTACACGATCGACGAGGTGAAGAACTCGGCCCGTATCCGCGACAAGGTGCGCCGTATCGATCTCGATACAATCACTTTCGCCACCGGCAGCGCTGAAGTGCCGATGTCGCAGGCCAAAACCCTGCGCAAGGTGGCGGATGCCATGCTAGAAGTGATCGAGAAGGATCCCGGCGAAACCTTCTTCATCGAAGGTCATACCGACGCGGTCGGCAGCGACGAGTCCAATCTGGTGCTTTCCGACGAACGCGCCGAATCGGTCGCCTCACTGCTGAGTGAAGTCTACGACATCCCGGCCGAAAACCTGGTGACCCAGGGTTATGGCGAGCGCTTCCTCAAGGTCCGCACGCAGTCTGCCGAACAGGAAAACCGCCGCGTGACAATCCGCCGCGTGACGCCGCTGGTCCGTCCGGTGGCCCAGAAATAATGAAGGCTTTTAACAGAAATAACCGCGAAACATTCTTAATCAGGCGCCGCGACGTCCGTTCGGTCTACTGCAGAGGGGCGCAACCTAGCCCGTGAGGAAACAAGATTGGCTATCGTGGAGTTCAAGGAGGAACACAATGCAGATCGAAGTCCACCGGGTATGCGAAAACCATCCCGACCGCGACCTGCAACATCAGGAGTGTGTGGGAGCATTCTACTGGCCATCATTAAAAGGGTGGAAGTCGGTCGAGACGGTGGAGGCGATGCAAGAAGACCTTATGTGGCTGCGTCTCCGCTTTAACAGAGACCTGGTTCCTGACGACCGACGAACCTTGGTCCAACAGCCATATTATGATGGGTAATCGGGCGTTCGACCTTGCTGCGCGTCGAGGCAGCAGGTTTGAACGGCGTCAGCGCCGCCCAGCGGAGGCTGGAAAGCCAGCCTCCCGGCAAATCTGCGCCGCCGCAACTCGCCCCCTGCGCGCCGAGCATATGAAACCGGAAGTTCGGGAAGACTTCAGCCTTGAGCAGCGCCAATAGCCGCAACAGCAGCCGACATCCGTCAACCGCACACCGGCCTCGAGTTTTGCCACAGCGCCACTTCTCACGCCTGTCCCAGACGGCAACCGGACACGCATCCTCAACTATGATTACTTGATACCCGCTTCCAACGCTGAACCGTTGACGAACGGACCAGCGACAACCCGCTGCCCTAAAAGAACGCCTACCCCGAGTGGGTCACCCGGGGAAAAAGGGCAAGGCTCAGTAGTCGCCGTGAGTTAGCAGGGGCTAAGTGGGGCGGACTGCTCTCCGGATCTAATAGAAGCATGATCGGCCGACAACGAACGGGGCCGATTTGGCCCCGTTGTATTCCAGACGCGAGATATGTGGCTTACAATGCGCGGCCTGCGTAACGTGCACGCTCCGCATCGATCTCAGCTTGCGAGTAAGGAGCTGACTTGTCGTCGAAAGCTGTCCATCCCAGACCTTCATAAGCAGTCCGGCGTGCCGGAATATCGACCCAGTTCGAGCGTTGAAGGATTGCTTCGACCTCATGGGCGCGGGCATCAGCAACCTTCGCGGTCACCAGGGTACCGCCCCGGCGCACCCCTTCGGCATAGACATGGGCGTCGCGCTCATTGACGCCCGAATCGGTGAGTGCACCGACGATGCCGCCTGCGGCGCCACCGACGACCGCGCCAGCAACAGCACCCGCAGCCGTGGCAGCCAGCCAGCCTGCTGCAACCACCGGGCCGACGCCTGGAATGGCCATGATGCCAAGACCCGTCAGCAGACCGCCCACGCCGCCAACGGCGGCACCGATACCAGCGCCAGCGCCTGCGTCTTCGGCGGCGTCATTATCGTCGTCCTTGTAGCGTCCGTCCGAATTGTTGGAGACGATGCTGATGTCGTTGTCCGAAATGCCTGCTGCCTTGAGCTGCTCGACAGCCGAGCTTGCATCGGAATACGTGTCAAAAAGCCCTGTTACTGTTTTCGTCATAGATTTCTCCTCCAGGTTACTTGGCAACAATGTTGCCTTGGTAGTCCATAGACACCATTACTGCCTTGCCGTCCTTGGTCGCTTTGCCCTGCCAGACGCCCTGGTCGTCGAGCTTCAGCTCGGTGACGTCGGCATAACCGGCTTCGATGATGCGCTCCTTGGCCTGATCTTCCGTGAAGCTATTAGCGCCTTCGACTGGCGCGGTCGCGTTCTGATCGGACGGAGACGCTACTGCTGGCGTATCGCCGTCCGGATTTGCCGCCGGCTTGGTTTCCTGTGCGAATACCGAGGTTGCGGAAAAGGCGACGGCAGCCGACGCAATAAGAAGTTTTTTCATGAGGTTCTCCTTGCGGGATCGTTGAATGATCCTCGGCAAGGGAACACTTAAGGAATCAAATGGTTCCGAAGATTCCGGTCGCCAAGCACGCCCTAGACCTTTGAAGGATCTGTCCCGGACTTAAGTCCTGCTTTAGGCCCAACGGTTTTAGTAAAAGGCATTTCAACATGGCGTCCAACACTATGCTCTCTCCGCACCATATCGGCTTGATCATGTCAGAAATTCTTTTTGGGACTGTGAACCTGCATTTGCAATTTGCGCGATGGGAGAAGAGTTTGAGTCTCAGCGCACCGGCAACGGCCGAACCACTTTTGGAGCTAGTGGTATCGACAAACCTCGGTATGCTCTACCTTCGCTAATGGGCGGCAGGGATGACCGCCCTGTCTCACCTTCAGAAAATTGCATCGATCCAGAAGTACGGCTCTCCCCTTCTCCGTTACCCGCCTGCCCCTGTCTTTTCCCATGGAATACCATGACCACCCAGCACGTCGCGCCATGCGATAGCGGCAGGCTTTACCAGGGCTTAACAATCTTCCTCGCACGAACAACAAGCGTTTGAAACGCTTGCCAGCAGTGTGGGTATTCGCCGAGAACAATTAGCTCCCATCGCCAGGGCCGTAGGCGACCTTCGTCCAGACCACCGACTACTCATTTGCGCTGCCTTCATCGAACACAAATCGCTCATCGGCAGGTAGTTCGTCCCGCCAAGGGCCACTGGTCAACCAACCTGGCGGCGCTAGTCCCGGCAGCATCAGAATTTGGTGCACATCATGAGACTCCGGTCGTGACCTTCTGGACGTCGATTAGCCCGCCCGCTTTGATAGTCCAACCACTACTCCGTTGCGCTGCGCCTGCGTGATGCCGCGCCATGCGTTTTTGATCAGGCTGCAAACGATCGTAGCGCATGTTCTTCACCCCGGCATCCGACTTCAGTTCCGGGCAGGGCTTAGACCTTCGGCGGTTGAGGCGGGCAACATCGTTCCGCTACGGAAGGCTCCGCCCCAGGACTTCAGCCACCACTTCACGGGGCCTTGGTCTCATAAGAAATGAGGGAAAGGTTGTGTTTCCGTAGAAAGCGAATGGCTTTACGTTGACGATCCATTCGCATTTATCCAGAGTACAGGCTGAGCAAGGTGCTCCGTTCGTCTCAAATCTGTCGTGGTTTTGGCCCGTTTGCTGGTGATGACCGGATAGCATGTAGCTTTGCTATGAGGGATTAAACCATGGCAACGCGCCGAAGTACCCGTCAGCGTCCGCTTTCGATCGTCCTGAGCGCGCTGATCGCGATGGCTCCGTGCTCGGCGAGCATCTCGGACTACTCAATCGGTTTCTCTCTGCAGAGCGCTTTGGCAAAAAACGGCAACAACGGCAATGGCGGAAGTGGTAATGGCAGCGGTGGCAGCAAGGGCGGGAAGAGCGAAACGCCCGGAAAGTCGAACACTCAAGGAGCCAACAAGGGCGTGAGGACTAAGGGCAGCCGCCCCTCGCTTTCGGTTCGCCATGACGATGGGATGAGTGAAGCCGTACGCGATGGCAGATACATCATGAAAGACTCCAAGGGCCGAACCATCGTCAACCGCCGCGCCACCTTGGGAGACGAGGTCCGCCTGCGGTTTTTTCGTCATTGAACGTTGCACATCAAGCCGATGCTCGGGCGGCCAGCTGTTCGAGCTTCGACTGTATGAACGCAAGGGGCTCCTTGATCATGATCGGACCGGCTGGCGTCACGACTTTCGTGAGTTTGTTGTTGTTCACGGGATAGATGGCGACAAACTGATCTACATTCATGTACAATTTCTCGTCGTTTTCAGATGTCAGTTCCAGCCACATGAGGTGTTCCTTCAGCGGGTTAACGGGTTTCATCGACCGACGGCAAAACCACCGCCACGCGCCGCTCTTTATGACCAGAGCGGCCCTCCGACAAAATTGCGACTGTCGCTGTCGCCACGATCACGAACAACAGGATGAGTGGTCCACCAAGGGACGCGGCTGGTTCATGAGAGTTATTGTAGGACATGCTGGCCCCTCCAAGGTGACGATATGGCCGAGGCGACGCTGCAACGTCGCCTCGGCCAATGGTTCAAGCGAATCCGACGAATGACAGGATTGCGCCGATGATCACGACGGCTCCGACGAGCCAGATCAAGCTGTTCATAATCTCTCTCCTGCGCGGGCAGGTTACCCGCACTTCCTGGCGTTACTGGATGATCTGAACCACGGTGCGGGTCTGCGGATCGACAATGACGCGCTGCTCGTTAACGACGGTGTACGAATAGCGCGGATCTTCGGCGATCGGCATAAGGACGACCTCCTGCGGGATAGGCTTCCCGATAACGATCGGCTGCTTGACGACAACCGAGTTTTGAACAGGCTGTTGCTGGACGTAGGTGACGACGCGTGCCGGCGGCGGGTCGATGGCAGCCCCTACAATGAGGCCGGCAGCACCACCAATGGCAGCGCCGACAGGGCCACCCACGATCGCACCCGTAACCGCACCACCTGCGGCACCCGTGACCGCGCTGTTGGCGTCATCGGCATAGGCAGAACTGCCAAGAGCGAGCGTAACAAAGGCCGATGCAAAAATGAGTTTCGTGTTCATGATAGTCTCCAAATGTTCTTTTTCACAGGAGCTAAACGACACGAAATCAAACCTGTTCCCCGCCACGACCTATACCTCGACGCTACAGGACTTAAGTCCTCCATCGCTGCGTCGCGGAAAACCTGAAGCCATTTAATAGGGCATCATCGCGTTGCGCAGCGTCATGGCCGCTTCCGTTCTGTTGCTAATTCCCAGCTTCGAGAAGATATGGGTCATGTGCTGCTTGATCGTCTTCTCGTGCACGCCAAGCCGGAGTGCAATCCGCTTATTGCTGAGGCCCTCGGCCACGAGATGCAAGACTTCCTGCTCGCGGTTCGTCAGAGCGTCGATCGGATTGGCCTGCCTCGCCCGGGCTTCGGATGATGACATGTCTGACAGTAGTCTGGCCGACAACGTCGGTGAGACATAGGTGTCGCCCGCATCTACCGATCTGACGATATCCGCCAACATTCGCGACCCGACGCCTTTCAGCACGTAGCCTTTTGCGCCTTTTGACAACGCGCTCATCACATCGTCGCCCGTTTCCGAGACTGTCAGCATAATAATTTTCTGGCCGGGATTCTCGTGCAATACGGGGAGGATCGCATTCAGTCCGCCGCCCGGCATCGAGATATCCATGAGCAGGATACTCGGCCTAAGGGTGGCGCTCAATGCAAGCGCCTCTTGCGAAGTGGATCCTTCGCCTACGATCCGGAAACCAGGTATTTCCGAAAGGATGCGCATGACACCTTCGCGAAACAGCGGATGATCATCAACCACGGCTATTGTTATCTCTTTCATGCGGGCTCCATCCCACGTAGGTTCAGGGACATGCGCAGCACGGTTCCCCGGTTCGAAGTCTTCAAGTCGAAATGTCCACCCAAGCTTTCAACCCGTTCGCGCAAGCCTGACAGGCCAAGGCTCGACGGTTCGATCTTCGCCGGGTCGAAGCCTGGGCCGCTGTCACCAACTGTTATGAATAGGTTCTGCCCATCGAAGGTCTGAACGACATACTGTCCGGCTGCGCCACCATGTCGGAACCCGTTGTTGAGCGCCTCTTGCAGAAATCGGAAGACGCAGATTTTTACCGATAACGACAGCGGCGGGGATTTCGGAGGCATCGAGAGCCTCACTGTTGTGCCCGTGCGCTGCATATGAGCCTTGAGTGCTCGTTCGATAATCTCCCCGAGATCGGCTCCTTCGATCTGCGGAAGGACGAGGCCGCTGCAGATCGTTCGTATTTCCTGCATGGCGTCATCGAGACTGGATTTGATAGACTTGATCTCTCGTTCCCGCATCTTCGGCGACGTGCGGTGATTGCTGATGAGATCGCTGTCGACCTTCAGCGCCGCGAGAGCGACAAGCTGTGCCGGTCCATCGTGCAGTTCGGCTCCGAGACGTCGTAGATATCGCTCGTTCAACGCCGTTGTGCGCTGGCTGGCGCGCTGGAGCTTCGCACTAAGTTCGCCGTTCTGCGTCAAAAGGTCGTATAGGTCCTGGATCCGCTCCTTCAACGCTTCTCGCTGGCTGTCGATCGTCCTGCTGCCTCTGGACACGAGCAGCGACAGGATGGCGAAGAATGTCATGGTAAATGCCACGACAGCAATCCAGCTTTGTAGGCGTGCGCGGTTCAGGCTGTGTTGGAAATCGGTCGCAATCTCATAGAACTCGAGGACGGCGACGACATCCCCGGACCAAGGCTGCAGAACCGGATTGTAGACCTCAAGGAGCGGATCGCCGGCTTCGCGTTCGCTCTCGCTCCCGACATCGTCGATGTTGTCATATTCGGTGACCATTATTCCAGTGAGCGCCGTCTGCAGGCCGTCGCTGATCGGCAGCTTCTGCCCGATATGCTGTCTGTTGTTGGAGTAAAGAATCGTCCCGTCGGGCCGCCAAAGCTTAAAAGACATCAGACGCCTTCCGAGTGCTCCCTGGCCAAGCGTCTCGTCTAGCGCCTGCTTTACGGAGTCGCTCAAGTCGGTGCTGGCTTGCATGTCCGGCAGCAGCGGTGCGATGACGCTATCGACGTATAGTGCAGTCGCGGCTCCAGAATTTCTTGTGACCGCATCCTCAATGAGGCTAGTGACGAACGCCCCAACGATGAGAGTTGCGAAGAGCGTGACCAAGCCTCCGACGAGAAGAAACTGCTGAGCCAGCGAAAGCGCCTTCCAATGATTGCCTTTGATGAACGGGTGCATGCTTGACAAAAGATCCCAACGCCACATTGCTAGCCTGCGAAGTGTCTGTCACAAACTAAGGCGGTACTGCGTTTCGTCAACGATTGGGAGTGCGATCGTCGGCGAATCCAACGGCCGCGTTTTTTTTCAAATGTACGGAGAGACGCAGGACCGGATTTCACCGCTGAATGCCCTATACGTATTGTTACCCGGGTTATAGGAGCGGTAGCGCGCGAAGCACCACTGGGCGTGGATCGTTCCGGAATATTCGATCTTACCGATGTGGGAATCTTGCTCCACCACCTCCGCGGGCACAGTGTTCTGGGGGGGAGATGCGAACGACGGCTCACATCGGCGGCGTGCGCCGTTGTACGGCTTGAATGTGTTGTCCGACGAACGATAGGACGTGTTATCGCTCGGCGCACCACTTGGCCGCTTCAGTGCCGGCCTGGAAACTTGAGGGCAGGCCCACGCTCGCCGTTTCACCTTCGCCGCTCAGATTGGGATGGGAGAGTTTCCTTGAAAGTTGGGTGGCGCTTGCGACAATGTTGTCCACGGCAGGAGTTAGGTCCGCCGATTTCGGCAGGTCGGTGACGAGGGCTGGAAGGCGCTCAAAATTCTGCTTGCTGGGATCGACTGACGAGGGTTTGGACGTCCAGAGCGAGGTAATGTCTATGCTGTTCAGGTTTTTGATTTCATCCTCGGGAAGGTGACTGGAGATTGCCATGACATTACCCGCTATCGCGGTGAGCGAGAGTGTTATGCCCACGATGGGCAGGATAGAATAAGTCATGAACGGGGCTCCTGCGTTCCGATGGTTCCCACGCCAATTGAGGAAAGGGAGAACGGTTATTCCGTGTAGGTTTCAGCGTGAACTCGCGCGCCTCATCCCGACAGTGTTCTGAGCCACCAAACGCCGCCAGGGTACGCGAGTTCCAGCTAACAATGCCGATACCGGCCCTATTAGCCCTTTGCTGTTGAAAAATCAGGACTAAAGCCCTGAATGGCATCATGTCTGAGAGCGCTCAATCATTGCTTTAGATCTATCGATGCCGACCCGCCACTTGGCGTCCTGCGCGTCGCGAAGTTGAGCATTTCTTTCACGCGCTGGTCTGCGCTTTCCGCAAAGTGCCTCCAAGCGAGGAACAAACGCGTCATCCCGCCGTTCACGAAGAATTCCCACGGAGTATCTTGCATGGCACCTCGGTCATTCTGGAAAGGCTATCTCAAGCTTTCTTTGGTGAACTGCGCGGTGTCCATGATCCCCGCGACCACCGAGAGTGAAAAAGTACGGTTTCACACCCTGAACCGAGCCACAGAGAACCGTGTTGTCAGCCGCTTTGTCGATTCCGTGACAGGGCGGGAAGTTGACGAAGATGACGAGGTCAAGGGTTTCCAGCGGGGCGAAGATGAATATGTGATGCTTGAAGACGACGAGATAGATGCTGTCGCGCTTGAAAGTACACGTACGATCGATATCGAAACCTTTGTCCCAAAAGATTCAATTGAATGGATCTGGTACGACACACCGCATTATCTCACTCCCAGCGATAAGGTTGGAGAGGAAGCGTTTGCCGTTATCCGCGAGGCGATGGCCGCCAAGGGCGTGGTCGGAATAGCTCGCTTGGTCATGTATCGGCGCGAACGGGCCGTGATGCTCGAACCACGCGACAATGGCATCGTCCTGTGGACGCTGCGCTACGGCGACGAAGTGCGTGATCCCAACCAATATTTCAAGGCGATCGGGGCACAGAAATCCGAATCCCACTACATGCAGCTCATGGGAAAATTCATTGAGGCGCGTTCAACGCCATGGGACCCTTCGATCGTTGATGACCCGGTACAAGATCGCATCCTCGACATGATCGCCACCAAGAAAAAGGCCAAATCGAAGAAAACGGTGGCCCGCAAGATTGAGGCCAAAGGTCCGAACAACGTCATCAACATCATGGACGCGCTTAAAAAGAGCCTGGATGCCACTAAGAAAAAATGACCGCCTAACCATCAGCCTGCCTTTCGGGTCGGGGCAGTCTTCTTGGGTTGAGTGCCGGTGCTCTTCTTGGATTTTTTGCTCGGCTTTTTGGCTTCAGCCTTAATACCCGCACTCTGGCGCAAGGCATCCATCAGATCCACGACCTTCGCCGGTTCTGGAGCGGGGCGCGGCTTGATCTTCCGACCTTCAAGCTTGGCCTTCACAACATCCGTAAGCGCCTGTTCATAGCGATCGTCGAACTTGCTGGGATCGAATTTACCCATTTTTCCGCCGATAATGTGGTCGGCGAGATCGAGCAGTTCCTTTTCGATTTCAAGCTTTGGCGTGTCGCTAAAGGCATCTTCTGCCGAGCGGACTTCGTATTCGAAATTGAGGGTCGACGCGACCAGCCCTTTTCCATGCGGTCTGATCAAAAGCTTTCGGACACGGCGGAACAGCACGGTTTCAGCAATGGCGGCGACTTGCTTCTTTTCCAATCCATCACGGATCAGAGTGAAAACTTCGAGACTTTGCTTGTCCGAGGGAGAGAGGTAGTAGGGCTTGTCGAAATAGACGTCATCAATGTCATCGCACTTGATGAACATTTCCGCGTCGAGTATTTTGTCTGCGTCCGGCACTGTCGCGGCAACCTCTTCAGGCTCGAAGACGACGTAGTGGCCGTCGGACTCTTCATATCCTTTGACCTGGTCCTCCCGCTGCACGACCTTGCCGGTTTCGCTATCCACGAACTCACGACGGACGCGATTTCCTGTCTTGCGATTGAGGGTGTGGAAAGCTATGCGCTCTGAGGTTGAAGCGGCGGTGTAGAGCGATACAGCGCACGTTAGCTCACCGATCTTGAGAAACCCCTTCCAGTTCGCCCGTGGCGCCATCTGTCTTCTCTCCTGCAAAAGTGAAAAATGTCCACGAACAACTTTAGTTCCGCGAGCAGTGCTCACGACCGAGTTGAACTTTCCCCCGTTAGTGCCGAAGCAGCGGCTGGAGCAGACGTGCCCGAAGAGCTGAAAGCATGAAGTCGACACTCGAGGTTACCCAAGCTGCTATGACGCAGGTAACCCGCCACTACTGCGGTGCACTGGTGCATTTGCCGACTGAGACTATTGGCTGACCCAAAACTTCCGATCAAGCAGGGGTTACGCGGTGGTCAACGTCGGAGCCTTTGCTCCGCCGTCTGGCTGCGGCCAGACGTAACCTTCAACTGAAGACGGACCTAATATCGTCCACCAAGGCCTCAGACCGGGCATTGTTGGCTTTGAGGCAGGCTGACCTCAGCTGATATCGGTGTGTCTTAGAATGATCAGTTCATTTCAAAGCGGTACATTTTTGACGATACTATCGGGCGACTTATGGGCGTTCGGCCGGTAAAGCATTGAACGACCGAAAGAATGCGAAAACCAAACGTTTCAAAATAACTTTGTGCAGTGCAGCAACAAACTCGCTTCTCACGCGTTGAGGGGCACGTGGCAGTCGTCGTCAGCCGCGAGGGAGACCTTAGATGCGATCCATTTCCGATACGATCGAACGGTTGCGTAAATTGCGCGCGGCTAAGGGCCAAGCATTCCACCCTGACGGAGTATTGTCGGACCTTGGGCCTTTCGGCACCAACCCTGGTGGATTGGAGGCGCGAGCACACATTCCCGCGAGGTTGCCGCTCCACTCCGCACTCGTCGTCGTCCTTCATGGATGCACTCAGACCGCGAGCGGCTACGATTATGGCTCTGGATGGTCACGACTAGCAGACGACTACGGCTTTGCGGTTCTCTTCCCTCAACAGACCCAGAGCAACAATGCCAACACCTGCTTCAACTGGTTCGTCCCTGACGACATCGGGCGGGGTCGGGGAGAAGCCGCGTCGATCCGACAGATGATAGAGACTGCAACGCTACGTTATGATATAGACCGCCGCCGCATTTTCATCACCGGCTTATCTGCGGGCGGTGCCATGGCGAACGTCATGCTCGTAACATACCCCGAAGTATTTGCTGGAGGCGCAATAATCGCTGGCCTTCCATATCGCACGGCAACGACCATTCCAGCGGCATTTGACCGGATGCGCGGTTATGGCACTCCCGACGCGACGACACTGCAATCTCTTCTCCGCAATGCATCAGGGCATAAGGGGCCCTGGCCAACGATTTCGGTATGGCAAGGGACGCGGGACGCAACAGTGGCTCCGTCCAACGCGATGTTCATAATTGATCAATGGCGCGGCGTTCATGACGTGCCACCAAAGCCTGATCTCATCGAGACGTTTGATGGCCATACCCGCCAAGCTTGGAAATCAGCCGACGGAAGAGCTGTCATCGAGCATTTCAGCATCAGTGGGATGGGACATGGGACACCGATCGATCCGAGGTCCGGCTATGGAAGGAGCGGGCCCTATATGCTCGACGTCGGTATTTCGTCCACATTTCATATAGCCCGGACCTGGGGATTGGTCGCATCGTTCGATAGACGACAGGAACAAGATCTTGATTTCAATCTACCCATTCAGCCCATGTCTGTTACGACGCGAGTGTCCTCATCTGGCCCGACAAGCGGAATTCAAAACACGATCGAGGACGCATTGCGAGCAGCCGGTCTGATGAAATAACACAGGCACTCCGGGAGGGTTTTCCGTAAACGCCTTGTAGCCCTCTCTCAGCGCTATCGAGCTAAAGGGAATGTGAGAGATAAATGTCAGCAGAAATAAGACGACGTGCGGCTGCGAGCGCGTTTCAACGTGCGCAGCGGGCGGGCCATGCTATCGAGCAGGACCCACGGTTCCACGAATGGGTTGAGGAATGGATTGCCGGGCGAATAACAATGCCGGATGTTGCAATGCGCTACCGTGCCTTAATTATCGAACGCTCGGCCGCCCGTCGTGCAGACACCAATGCTCACGTATTTGAGGCTCTACAACAGACGGAGACGACCGCTGGAGCTGAGCCTGCACGCTCCTTCGACCTGGAAACCGAGATCGGCCGCCTTATGGACGAGGATCGCCGATAGTCCCGTCACGCCATTGTTCCGGCAGTCGGTGGCTCTTGCGCCCGAACAATTGCTGCTGTGGCTATTTCAGTGAGCTCTCACGGCCAGCGGGAGTGGCCAAACCCGACAGTCATGTGGCAAAACGAATACGTTTTCCCCGACGAGAGGGCCGAACCACGTAAGCGCTGGCGTGTTCGCTTTCCCGATCCGGCAAATCGTCAAGAATGGGTGTAAGCCTCATCGCTCGGTGACCGCCTTTAAGATCAGCTCTTACAGCCGTTGCATATCACGCAACGCACGCGCAAGCGGCTCATATACTTGCCGCTCAATTCCCTCGCAGCGCATCGACAGTAACCCGTTGTCGCAGGGCCTCCCGTCGTCCCATCCTGCATGGTTGATAATAGGATACAGGCAAATACCCTCGACAGGAACCCCTCTGCGCATGGCTGCGCGGACCTCGGCGTTAACGTAAGTGATCCAAGCTGGGCGTCTTTCTGCCTCGATACCAGTTTCCGATATAAAGATCGGTTTCCCATAGCGGGCGTAGGTCTCGACCAGGATCGTGCGCAACGGCTTATAAAGTCGGTGGTCGATATCGATGGGAGGCCCTCCGTGGATCCACTGGTTGTTGTGATAATAATTCACGCCGACGATGTCGAGATACTTTTCAGCGCCGCCGATCTGCGGCCACATCCGGCCGGCGATCAGATCCCATCCTTGATATTGTGACTGACGGTGACCGTCGGCAACTCTTCGTTCCCATGGGCGGGCCGGATCGGTGACAACGTTGATTACCGGGTCACAGTGAACGAACCGCGCCCTCGGATCGACAGAAACAATCGCGTCCATGGCAGCAATCGAAGCGCGCGCCAACTGAACTTTGAGCTCAAAACCCCGTCCATGGGCAAAAGGATTTAGATAGCCTGCGTCGCCACCGCCCCACGAGAAGAAAGAGATTTCATTAACGGGGCAATAAAACGCCACTGAGTTGCTCTCCTTGGCTACAATCCGCGCTACTGCTCCGGCAAAGCGTGCGAAACGCGCGACGAAATCCTGCGACCAGATGTCAATGCTGTCGGGCCAGCCATAATGCAATAAATCCCAGATGACCTGAGTTCCAGTCTCCGTCGATGCCCTGAGCATAGGAAGGAAACTCGACCACTCATATTGCCCGGGGACTGCCTCGATCAGATGCCATCGCAACCCGTCGCGCACGGTGTGCATCGAATGTTGGGCCAGTTGGGTATAGTCGTTTGCTGCATGAACATCATGCCCGGTTTGAGCGATCACATCGAGGCGTCTTCCAATCGCTTCTCCAGGCCGTGCACGGATCCGGTGCGTGGAACACTCGAAGCCACCCTGGAGAAATGATTGAAACAGCCCTGTGGGCTTCGAACCAGCCCGTTCGGATGCGACGTCCCGAATAAGCCTCTCCCATTGGGGAATGACGGCGGTAGCGCTATAGTGCGTTTCGACCCTCCGCCGCAGAGCTTGTCCAAGCCGCTTTCGTAGCTGGGCGGATGAAATCAGCATCCTCATGGCCTTGGCAACGGCTGCTGGGTCGTCGTACGGTACAAATAGTCCTGACACGCCATCATCAATTTGCTGCACGGCGCCATTGTCGGGAGTGGCGATGACAGGCAAACCAGCGGCACCCGCCTCGGCAATTACATGCGGCATTCCCTCTCCCTTCGACAGCCAGGCGAAGACGTCGCAAGCGGAGAGGAGAGCTGGGATATCTGTGCGATCGCCGAGAAATGTCAGCGCACCGGTCAATCCGCGGGCGGCGGCGAGTGAGCGTAGCTGCTCGGCATAATCCGGTAAGAATGCATCCGGACCACCGACTATGACGAAGCGCGAAGTCGTGTCGTCTGCATGTACGATCGCCGCGGCCTCAATGAACTGATCGACGTTTTTCTTGGGGTCGAGACGGCCTACCCAGGCGATCAGAACATCGCTTTCCGCTATGGCGAGCGACGCGCGCATGGCGGTCCTTTGCAAGGGATCAAATTCCGAAAGATCGACCATCGAAGGAATTTCGATCGCATCGTTTTCGCGTCCCGGCATAATGGTGGCCGCGGCATCCCGAATAGATTTGCAGACACCAACGTACCGATTAGTGAAGTGTTTTGGCCCTGCAAGGGCTTCTGACACGAGGCCTCCATGCTCGATCAGGGCAGGCCGCAGATGAATACGCTCCAGCGCAGGATAAATATCGGCGACGTTTTGGCATGAGACTACCACGTCATAGCCCGATATCTTGCCTGCTAGATAGGAAACCGTATCCTCAAAGGAAAGTTCGTAAGGCGTCGTATCGACATCGACGCCGAGCGCCGCGAGTTGCTCATGTGTCTGTAACGGCATGTTGGGTTTGCGAAAGCATGCGACAACATCGAGTTTGAAGCGGGCCTGATCGAGGTGTGTTGCTAGAAGCCGGACTTCGGTTTCCTCGCCCCCGACCACCAGCCACGCGAAGACAAAGAGTATGCGGATCGGCGGTTCCTGCGGGGTCATGCGTGGACCTTAAAAACGATCTGCACAAATTCCGGCCGGTTTTCCACCAAATCGGCGAGAAATTTAGGACCGTCGTCAAACGGGACGACATGGGTAATCATATGCTCTCGAATGAGAGTGCCGTGACTTTTCATCAGCTGCACGGTTTCGCCAGCCAGTCGCCGCCTGTCCCAGAGCGATTCCAGACCGCGAGGCACGCGATTAATCTGAGCGCAGCGGATGTTGAGACCGTTATGATGAAACTCCTCGCCCAGCCGCAACGCATCGGCGCCGCCTTGATAGAAGGCGAGGTCGATCACAGTACCTTGCGGACGCAATGTTTTTAGCGCTACATGCAGGCTGCGGGAATGTGCGCGCGTTTGGAACACCACATCGCCGCCGCGATCGTTGCCACCGTTATGCCAGCGCGATTTCGCATAATGCCACACTTCCTCTTCACTCATGGCCATCAGGCCCATGGCACGGGCTTTGTCCCGGCGAAATTCCGAGGGGTCAGCGACGATGACACCTGACGCGCCCCGTTTCTCTGCAAAAAGAGCTGTCATCAAACCCACGGTGCCGGCACCGAACACGACCACGTTACGTCCCGCGATACCCGCGCCGAAGCTCGATACGTTGGCTCCAAATGCATCCGCGTCGGCATGCAAAATGCCATTGGCAGCAATCGGGCCCATCTGCGCGACAAATATGCCGAGTATTGGATCGAATCCGGCGGGCAATGGCACCAGCACATCCTGGAAGGGATCGGCCGTATGACCGCTTTTGTGGGCGTAGCTCGAGGCAACGACGTCGCCGGTCTCAAAGCCCGGTGCTCTCGACTCCGAGACACGTGCCACTTCCATGTAACCCAGGAAAGGCACGGGATAGCGCAGGTCGGGTTCATGTTCGATAAATACCCCACGGCCACCGTCAAAACGGGAATGGAAGTAGGGATTGGTATTTTTCATGAAGGTTAACTCGGTCCCGGCGGAAAAACCGGTGTAAAGCGTTTCCAACCGGACATGCCCGTCAGCAGGTGGGCCTTCTTCATACTGCAGGAAGTAAGGCTTTCCCCGACTTTCGATCCCAAGCGAGCGAATGTGACGATGGCCCGGAGGCAGACTCTGTGGAAGTTCTTTCTGCGGGGGGTTCTTAAGCGGCGAGGCCGGCTTGCGGTCCAGCACCGGCACGGAAAGCTTGACCGGTTCGCCGCAACGCGCTGAAATTTCGACGGCGAGCGCCAGCCTGTGTGTTGCCAGCGCGTCCTTATAGTCGCACCGGATATGATTTTCGCTGCCGCTCACCGCGTCGATGAAATCGCGGTCTTCGCGCCAGACCGGGTCGCCTTCGGCGTTCCGCACGGGCCGGCCGGCGCCGACATCGACCATGATATCATGGTCGGTCAATTCGATCGCCAGCCGGTCGGCGAAGATGTTCAGGCCGACCCTGTGACTCCATCCGAGAAGGCAAGTGGAAGAAATGTTGGCGATAACGCCCGACTGGAAGGTGAGGTTCGCGGTCGTGACGGCCGGCACGTCGAGGCCAGGAAACTCCGGTCGGTCTTTGAAGCCGGTACGCCCGTAGACTTCTGTAACTTCTCCAATCAGGTAACGGGCAAGATCGATGATATGCGTCGTCTGCTCAACCATCTGGCCGCCTGAGCGATCGGTCTTCCACCACCATTGCGGCGGTGGCGTCTGGTCTAGCCAATACCCAGACAAAAGCTGAGCAGGATTGTCGGCCAAAATTCTGCGTGCCTCTTCCACCGTATCGAGATAGCGCCAATGGTATCCGACAGCTGTGATCAGTTTCGCGCGATCGATCGCCGCCGACAATTCTTCGGCCAACCCGACATCGAGCGTAATCGGTTTTTCAACAAAGAAGGGAATACCGCGTGCAATAAGATCGCGCTCGGCGTCCCCATGGGCAAACGGTGGAACGCAGATGTAAACCGCATCAAGAACCTCTTCCACCAGCATTCTGCTATGGTTGTCAAACGCGCGCGCACCAAATCGGGAGGCGGCCTTTATGGCACGATCGAAGTCGGGGTCAGCGAAGGCCACCAGTGCCACGTCGTCGAAGCTGGACAGAAGATCGAGGTGCCGTTGTGCGATGCCGCCGACGCCGATGAAGCCGATACGTATCTTGTTCATGAAACCATGTCCTTGTTGCTTGTCTGTCTGCCCGGAAAGGAACCGCCGGTAGACAGCGGCTGTTTCATCTGCCATGCGCTGTGCCGAAAATTCGGCAAAAAACCGGTCTTGGCTGGCCTGAGCCGCACTCTGAGTGCGTTCGGGCGATGCGAGAGCATCGAGTATTGAAGAAGCGAGAGCGGCGGGGTTCCCGCACTCCGTGAGGAATGGGTAATCCGTTCCGAGTGCCTCGACCGTGCTGGCGATCCGGGTTGCTACAATGGGCAGCCGAAGCGACATCGCTTCGAGAACCGCGAGAGGAAGCCCCTCAAACAGCGAAGGCAGGACGAAAAGGTCAGCGCTGGCCATGATCTCTGCGATATCGCAGCGATGGCCAAGGAACCGCACATTCGGGCCTAGCGCCAAGTCTTCGACCAGTGAGCCGACCGCTTCAAGTTCTTCACCCCTACCGGCAAGGAGCAGAACCGCTGTTGGGTAGACCGCAAGCACCGCCGGCATCGCCCTGATCAGAGTCGCGTGATCCTTCTGTTTGGCAAAACGCGCTACGGTAAGCAGAACGACTTTTCCGTCCAGGCCGAGGGCATCATGTGCCGGCTGGCCAGCTACAATCGGTGGGAAGATCCCGTTGCGCACGACGGTCATGTGATCGGAGGCAACACCGTTGTTTTCGAAAGCCGACCGCGACGCCTCAGATACAACGATATGATGCGACAGAGCCGCGCTTTGCCGCGCATATTGCTCTATCTGACAACTATCCGTCAGGAGATAGGGCAGATGTTCTGTTCGTATGACAGGGATGCCGCATGCCGCTCCCGCCTGTGCGATTGCGTGTCCTTCCCAACCTATGCCAGCATGCACATGAAGAATGGAGGCACCGTAAGAATGCAGCCATTCTTCGAACGCGCCACCCTCATCAAGGGCCTTAACCGCCAGTCCGGCAGCAGCGGCTCTGACCAGCAGGTTTGCGTCAAGCGCTTCCAAAGCGGTTATCGTCACATCAAGCTGAGGCTGAAGCGCTCGGCCCAGTGTCAGCATATGCTCGCCCATGCCAGATGGGTCGAGACTGTCCGTCGCAAGGACTATGCGCAACCGGTTTCTGTTCACCATTGTGCGCTGGCTGCTATAGCAGTTGAGTTAGTTTTGCCCATCCGCCTATAAGTAGCCAGGGCCTGGCCCACCACCTGGTCCATATTGTAGTATCTATATGTTCCAAGTCGGCCTACGAAGGTTACGTCAGTACGCTCTCTCGCCAGCGCTTCATACTGCTTGTAAAGCGCCTGATTTTCTGGCCGAGGTATTGGATAATAGGGGTCTCCGTCAGCGCAGGCGAATTCGTATGAAATACTGGTCTTGGGATGGATTTGGCCGGTCAGATGCTTGTACTCGGTAACGCGGGTATACGGAACGGATTCGGATGGATAGTTGACCACTCCAACAGGAAGCAGACGTCTGACATCATGCGTTTCGTGTCTGAATTTGAGGCTGCGATAGGGCAGCTGTCCAAACCGAAAATCGAAATACTCGTCAATAGGCCCTGTGAAGATCGTATGCTTGGCAAGTCGATCGTTTTTGATTGCCGAATACTCCGTCCCGGTCATCACCGTGATGTTCTCGTGATCGAGCATCTTTTCGAACATTTCCGTGTAACCGTTACGGGGCATTGCCTGATAGGCATCCAGAAAATACCGGTCATCCGTATTTACCCGTGTCGGAATCCGGGCTGTCACCGACTTGTCGAGCTGGGAGGGATCAAGTCCCCATTGCTTTCGGGTATAACCCTCGAAAAAGGTCCGGTACAGATCGCTCCCCACTTGCGATACCACTACGTCCCTCGATGTTACAATTGGATTGCACGGCTCGGCACGGCTGGCCAGAAAGTGTGCCGCCTGTTCGTCACTGCCAAGATCAAGTCCATAAAGACCGTTCAGCGTCGTTCTGTTGATTGGAATAGGCAGTTGTCTACCGCCGACATCTGCAAGCACCCGGTGCTCGTAAGGTCTCCAGTCGGTAAACCGAGAAAGGTAGCTAAAAACCTCTTGGCTGTTGGTGTGGAAGATATGGGGGCCGTATTGGTGGACCAAAATGCCGTCGTCATTGCGAAAATCATAGGCATTGCCGGCCACGTGTGGCCGCCGGTCGCAGAGCAACACCCGCTTTCTGCCATCGCACGCCAGCCTTTCGGCTAAAACCGAGCCGGCAAATCCCGCACCGACAATCAAGTAATCATAATCGGCCGAAGGTTTAGCGCGTGAGAGGTTGTGATGATGATTGCCTTTCGCATTCCGCTCTGGCAGAAGGCGCCGCGTGACTGCTTCGTCAACCAAGGCGCTCATCGCCGAGTATGTCGCGTCCCAGGATGAACCTCGAAGCATGGTATCGACTGCTGCGAGCCAGCCGGTGTCCAGCTTTTTTTTCAATGCGATTGCATCATCGCATGCGGAGGCAAAATTATTGGCATCCCGCGCAATAAAGACACCGTCTGTACGGCCATAGTGCCGGATTATATCGGTAACCGGCGTACTCACGACAGGACGACCGGCGGCCAAATATTCGGGGGTCTTAGTCGGACTGATAAACTTTGTCGCCTCATTCAGGGCAAAAGGCATCAATGCCGCCTCCCATCCTGACAGGTAGGCAGGCAAGTCCTTATAACTTTTTTGCCCGAGATAGTGAATGTTGGACGCCTTGGGCAGATCCTCTGGTGCTATCTTGGTGACAGGCCCGATGAAGATAAACGACAAGCCTGGTCTGGCCTTGGCTACCGCCCCTATTAGGGCCAAATCGAGCCGCTCGTCGATTACACCGTAGTAGCCGACTTTCGGGCCAGTGATCACTTTCTGGTCGAACGGTTCTTCGGAATCATCCCGCGCCCTTTGAAAATGAGCGGCGTCGACACTTGACGGGAAAGGATGGATGCTGCCGTGCAGATGGCGTTTTGCCTCATAGAGGCTGTGCCCTCCCGTGAACATGACATCGGCCCGAGCAATTAGCGCTGTTTCCATTTCTTTCAGGCCGGGCGGCGCAAACTTGAAATTGGCCAATTCGTCCATACAGTCGTAGACAACTGCACCGGCATCTATATGGCTTGCGAAACCGTACATGACCGGTGTGTAAAACCACAAAATCGGACGCGCGGCGTTGTTCAACTCCAGAAGCTCATCCAGCAATTTACGCAGAGCTTCTTCACGATCACCCTCACTCCATCCGTGCGGAATGCGGGGCCGGACAGCCTTGACAGTGGTACCTTCGAAAGCATGTATTTCGAGATATGCCAGATGATGGTCTGTCGGAATATACTCTTCAAAGAAGAAGACTTGCCGATCGCTTGCGAACCTCTGCATCAGGTGTTGTGGCCGCTGCAGAACGAAGTCCCATCGTAGATGGGAAAAACAAATCAGCGGCGCATTGCGAGCAGGCACCGCCTGTGGCGCTTGGATAAACGAACTGGAGAGATTCATTGTACATCCGCTATTGAGAGACGGATGCAAACTACGATATCAAGTCTTTGTTCCGGACTATTCTTAAAACAATTCTAACTTTCTTTAAAATCCATCGCCGCCTGCAACTTGCGCACGGAATGATGCCACGTCCAATTGTCGAGGACGGTCTGTCTCGGTGAATAGGAGGGAAGTGTCGCCAGCATATCTAAAATTGCTTCGTGAAAAGCGTCGGACGTTGCGACCCTGCCCGTCTGCGGCGTTATATATTGAAGGCCACATCGAAGCGCATCGTTGGCAAGAACTGGGAGACCGGCAAGCATATACTCTGTCAGGATCGCCGGAGCGCCATCATTGATACCACAAACTACACCGATCTTAGCGGAGTTCATCAGCCGGTTGACGTCAATGAATGGAACTCCTGGTGGGCCCACGAAGTCTACATTGATCTGCAGCTCTCGAGCAAGGCAGCGCAATTCCCCGGCCAGTTCCCCATATCCGAAGACGCACAGCGCACGGATGGAACGCGGGAGTTTTGCCAAGGCCTTAAACAGGATGTCATGCCGCTTGTAGTCCTGGGCTGCCGCGACATAGATGATGTCGTATGGCTTTGGCCCCGCAACAGGAAAAAACATGCTTTCTGACGCAAATTCCGGCCCGATTGGCAAAATGGCGGTTCTCATCCCGGGATGTCGGCTGTTCACCTCGTCCGACTGCCATGCGGCACCGGTCAGCATCAGATTAAAATGGCGGCTAACCTCCGGCGGAATTCGCAATGCCGGCGCATCGATAGAGTTATAGATTTTGTAGCTGTCTTTGCAGGCCATGAGGAGATCTTCAGCAATACCAAGCCCCCAGACGCATAGGATTTCGGGCGCGCCGAATGTCAGTAAATGTGCCATCATGTCGTTGGATGAAAACGGTGCCTTGGGATCGTTCATCTGGAACGCGCGCCTGACCAGCTCCGGCGCGGCCCGCAGATCGGCGGGCGGGGGGCAATCTCCGCGCCAGTGCGTCCATATCTCAACAGTATCGACAATATCTGCCTTCAGGCAAGCCAGTGGCAAGCGCTCAAGATAGCCGCCCTCAACCGCAACATTGTGGTTTCCATTTTCATTGATAACGGGATTTCCGCGCGCCCCGCTCTTCCACTGCTCGCGGAAATCATCAATCGCAGGTACAATCCGATCGCATATTTGCCCATCCTGAAAATCGCTGACGACGACGAGACGCCGCTGTTTGGGCATTTGGATCACCATCTTGTCCGTCGCTCCATGCTATATTTCCTTTTACCCCACGACGGCGCCGTGGGGTCAAAGGATAGCTTCTTCGATCTCCGTCGCCGGACTTGGAGAAGTACCGACACCAACAAAACCGAACCGTGAACAAATTGAGATGGCGTCGGTGCTGCCGTATGGTGAGTTAGCGACGAGAACTACCACTTCCCTGCCGTCGCGACGTCACAAACGGGACCAGTAACAGCCTATCTCTTTGTTGTTCCGGGAGCCGCCATTTTGGCGTGCTGTTCGGCCAGTACTCCAGCCGGCGTAACGTTTGCCATTACCGTCTGGAGCTTGTTCTTCCAGCCAGCGACGATGTCGCCTTCGTTTTTCATCAAGGCGTCGAACCCAGCCTTGGCAACATCGGCCGGATCATCTTTTTCCGATTGCCCCACTTCGGTGTCGAGCATGTCCGCCCGCTCGAAGAACCGGGTTTCCGTGGCACCTGGCATCAGGCAGGTGACGCTGACACCGGTATCTTTCAGTTCATGCCTAAGGGCAAACGAGAAGGAATTCAGGAACGCCTTCGTCCCGTTGTAGACCGCCTGATAGGTGCCGGGGATGAACCCTGCAATCGATCCTGTGATCAGGATCTTGCCTGAGCCGCGCGCCCGCATGTCATTGCCCACCGTGTGGATGAGCGCGATAGTTCCGGTTACGTTGGTATCGACCACATCAAGTGCCTGGTTGAGATCCTGATCGAGAAAACTCTTTCCGAGCCCCCTGCCCGCGTTGGCAATCAGAATATCGACTGGCTGTCCCTTGTCAGTGATGAACCTCGCGAAATCGGCCGCTCCCTCCTTGGTGGAGAGATCGACCTGCATTGCGTCTACGGATACGCCGATGGAGCGCAGGATTTCCGCGGCAAGGTCGATATCGTCTTCGTCGGCGGCGATAACGAGGTCGTAGCCCTTTTCGGCCGCGATCTTCGCAAGCTCCAGACCGATACCGGAGGATGCCCCGGTTACGACGGCAAGCTGGTTTTGAGGGTTTCCCATGATCATCTCCACATTTCTTACGGTTTGAGAACGACCTTCACGCAGCCGTCCTTCTTGTCTAGGAATGTCTTGTAAAGATCCGGTCCATCCTCCAGGCTTCCCGTATGGGTGATGATGAACGAAGGGTCGATTTCGCCGTTCTGAATGCGATCCATCAGGATCGGCAGATAGTGTTGAACCGGCGTCTGAGCCATCTTGAAGGTCAGGCCACGATTGATCGCCGACCCCATCGGGATTTTGTCGAGAAACCCGCCGTAAACGCCGACAATCGAAACCGTTCCGAAATTGCGGCAGCAATGGATTGCCTGACGAAGCACATGCGGACGGTCGGTTCCCATGAAGGTCGCGACCTTGATGCGATCGATGCGGGCGTCCCAGCTTGCCGATGGATCGGATTCAGTTCCGACAGCGTCAATGCAGGCATCCGCACCACGCCCGTTCGTCAGTTCCATGATCCGGTCGTAGATATCCTTGTCCATGTAATCGAGTGTAATTGCGCCAGACTTCTCAGCAAGTGCCAGACGTTCCGGAACAGTGTCGATCGCGATGACGCGTTCCGCTCCAAGGATAAAGGCGGACTTGATCGCCATCTGCCCGACGGGACCACAGCCCCATATGGCAATCGTATCGCCAGGATGAATGTTGCAGAAATCGGCGGCCATGTAGCCCGTCGGAAAAATGTCGGACAGGAATAGCACCTGCTCGTCGCTTAGCCCATCAGGAACCTTAATCGGTCCGACATCGGCGTAGGGTACTCGGAGATACTCGGCCTGGCCGCCGCTGAAGCCCCCGAGCAGATGAGTATAGCCGAACAGGCCAGCGGGTGAATTGCCCCACATTTTCGTGACTTTTTCGGGCTTTGGGTTGGACCGCTCGCAACCGGAGAAGAAGCCGCGTTTGCAGAAGAAGCACTCACCGCAGGCGATTGTGAAGGGCACCACCACGCGATCGCCCACTTTCAGCTTCTTGTTGTCTTTACCGACTTCGACGACCTCCCCCATGGTTTCGTGTCCCATGATATCGCCGCTGTGCATGTCGGGCATGATGCCGTTGTAGAGGTGAAGATCGGAGCCGCAAATCGCGCAAGCCGTCACCCTGATGATGGCGTCGCGCCCATCCTCGATCGTGGGGTCTGGAACGCTTTCGCAGCGGATGTCATGCTTGCCGTGCCAGGTCAGTGCTTTCATCTCGCGTCTCCTTATTTCGATGCCATGTTGCGTTCGAGTGTGCCGACAATCTGACCTTCGGTGAGCACGTGTCCTTCCATCGCCTTTAGCACCGCATCCCGTTTCGCGCCTGGCTCCAGCCCAAGCGTTTCGATATCGAGCGCGAAGACCTGGAAATGATAGTGATGGGCTGGATCGCCGGCCGGCGGTTTTGGCCCTGTGTAACCAGTCGACCCCATGCTATTGGCGCCCTGCTTCATGCCCTTCGGCTCCTGAAGGATGGGCGATCCGGGAATGCCTTCCCGCAGCTTCGTAGTGGCCGCCGGGATGTCATAGGCGATCCAGTGTGTGAAGGGTTTTGGCTCGGCGGCATCGGGATCGTCGCAGATGACTACGAAGGACTTTGTGCCCTCTGGCGCTTCACTCCAGTCAAGCGCGGGCGAAGCATTGTCGCCCTCGGCGGCATATTGCAGTGGGATGGGGTCGTCCTTTTCGAAGGCGGACTTCACAGTGATGGGTTCGCTGCCCTTGGCATCGATCAGGTCGATAGCGATCTTCGACGCCGGCATGTCAGTGACGACATTGGGAATGGTACCCCCGGCTGCAGCCTTTGCCGTCGCCTCGCCGTTATAGGAGACTTTGTAGATCGTGCCGTTGCTGTCATCTGCGACGAACAGCGAGCCGTTCTTGCCGACGGCCACTCCCGTCAGGCGTCCGAGATAACCGTATTTGCCGTTTTCCTGCTGAAGCAGGAAGCCTTGGAGAAAAGGCTCGAAGGCAACAGGTTTGCCATCTTCAAAATTGACCCGGACGATCTCGTAGCCGCTCGGGGGACGGCGGTTCCAAGAGCCGCGCATAGCTATG
Source organism: Rhizobium sp. LjRoot98 (assembly GCF_964252935.1). Taxonomy (NCBI): domain Bacteria; kingdom Pseudomonadati; phylum Pseudomonadota; class Alphaproteobacteria; order Hyphomicrobiales; family Rhizobiaceae; genus Rhizobium; species Rhizobium sp. LjRoot98. The sequence continues at coordinate 52,531 of NZ_CAXUPW020000014.1, read as the reverse complement.
AAGGCGTCGCCCCAATAATCTGCTGGAAAAGCGTTTCCGTTATAGAACGCCATCTGCATCGGTGCGCTGTGGGCGGTGTAACCGAGGACCGGTTCGGTGGATTGCTTCGCCCAGTCTTCGAGTGTGACACCTTCGGGCGGATCCATGCGCGGGTTCAGCCCTCCCATGCCAAAGACATACGGCCAGCCATATTTCTTGCCCTGCTCGATGCGGTTCAGTTCCTCGACCTGGACCTCGTCGCCGAGCCAGTCGATGCCGTGATCCATACCGTAGAGCGCGCCCGTTGTCGGTTCCCAGTCGAAGCCGATCGTGTTGCGCAGGCCGCTGGCGAAGATCGAGCGCGATGTTCCGTCTTTCTTCGCCCGCAGTACCGTGGCGTTTTCAGGATTGTCGTCCTGGCATTCATTGCAGGTGCTGCCCGAGCCGATATAAAGCATGCCGTCAGGGCCAATGCCGAGCGTGCGGTTGGCATGCTGTCCGGCATCCGGCAGGTCGTTGATGATGCGTTTTAGCGGGCCGAACGTTCCGTCTTCCTTGAAGTCGGCGGTGTAAACATCATGAATCGTCACCAGGAAAACCGTGTTCCCGTCGAAGGCAATGCCATGCATGCCGGGGCGGCTCGCGACCGTAACGGCCCCATCCGCCTTGCCGTCGCCGTCGGCATCCTTGAGCATAATGACGTCACCAACGGACCGGCGCGTGGCATAGACGATGCCCTTGTCGGAGACCGCCAGCATGCGCGGATTGATCAGGTCGCGAGCGAAGACCTCCACTTTAAAGCCTTCAGGTGCCTTGATCAGCGCCGTGAGCTTGGCGTCGTCCTTCACCTGAAGCTTTTCCGGCTCCAGGATCGAGCCCTGGATGACGACATCAGAGGCGCGGCCCACTGCTCCCTTAACCTGTGCAGCAGACATCGGAGGCAACGACAACGTCAAGGCGGAAGCGGACAACAAAAGTGCGGACAAACGGATATTCATGGGACCTCCCGGACCATTGGGATAGAAAGGAGAGCCCGATCGAAGAGATCGGACTTCATCACGGGCGATCGGATCAGTGAGCTGCCACTAGGTGCATCACATGCATCTTGTGCATTTCCAATTTGGGCAGTGTCTTGACTGCAAAGGCCTTGACCGCCTCGTCGTCGCCGCCCTTGGCACAGGTGGCAAACAGCGAAACTGCCTCCATATGCGCCCACCGTCTGCATTTCGATGTAGAGCGGCTTGAAGTCTTTGTCGGACGCGCCCTTCAGGAGTTCGAGCATGGCGGCGTGCTTGGATGACAGCTTCGCCGGCGCATCGTCCAGCTTGGCGGCCCTGTTCAGCTCTTCGGCCGCCATAGTATGATCCTTGATCATCGCGGCTGCGAATTCCTTGACATCGACGTCCTTCACCTTCTGCTCAGCCAGCTTCCCAAGCGTCGTCATGCGCTGCCGGAAACTTGTGTTCGGACGCATGCCTGTATTCGACCGAAACAACAATGGCATTGGCGCCGAGCGACAGCGCGCGCGGTGCGCCGTCGTAAACATTGATATCGGCCACAACCCACCCGCCACCGTGATAATAGACGACGACCGGGAACGGCCCCTTGCCGCTGGGGATATAGACACGGGCCGCAAGGGTGCCGGCCTTCGACGGGATGGCGATATCCTTCGTGGTCACCTGTGCTTCGGGTTCGGATGAGATTCGCTTTTCCCACTGGACGGCGTGAGCCGCATCGGCAGGGCTTGCCTGGGTACGTGCCTCGGGTACGGTCAACGTCGAAAATGGCTTTGCCTCAAGAGCCGCAAGCTTGTCGAGAACCGCCTGCATTTCGGCGGTCGGCTTCGCGACATCTGCCGCATGGCCGACACCGCCGAAGCAGAGCGGGAGAATGAACGCAGATGCAAGTGCCAGAAATTTCAGGATTTTTGGGGTCACGGAAAGAGTACCTCGGTTGAACGTGGTGCCCTAACCAGCCCATCCGCGCTTTGTTCCGATAGGGATGGCAATTCACGAGAAACAACTATTTCCACTCGCTCCATCAAGCGAAAGATTCGGAACGAATCTTTCCATTCGTTTTCCCGCGCGGCCTGTCAGGATCAGTCGTCATGGGCCCTCAACGCCGGGATCCGCCATTGGTTCAGCGTTGTCCGCGCGTCGGGGTGGAAGATCAGCTGTACGGCCCTTACCATAGGACAGCCCCATGTCGTCTACGAGCCGTCCAGTTCCCAAACAAATGGACAGAAGCGATCCAACCGCCGTAGTCTGCCAGGTCCCTTATCGGCTCAAAGCAGGAGGCATCATAGCCAAACATGGAAGATGGGTTAAGATTCCACTGTCTCGGGCATCATCATACTGCTGGAATGGGAGACATACTTCATGGAGGCTTCCGAAACCATAAGGTTGCTGGAGGAGCGCCTGGCTCGGGCCGAGGCGCAATTGGCCGAGAAATCCAGACTTGAGGCGGCTGCGCGAGAAAGCGATACGCGGCATCGTCTCCTCCTTGGCACCTGGGCTCAAGCCGTTTGGGAGACTGACGCCGCAGGTGTTGTCACGGCCGACAGCCCCAGCTGGGGAGCCTACACCGGTCAGACAGAGGATGGTTGGCTTGGATACGGGTGGCTGGACGCAATCCACCCAGACGACCGTGCCTATGCCGAGCGGCAGTGGCGAGAGGCGATGGCGGCACGCAGCTTGGTCAACGCCGAATTTCGCCTCCGTGCCCCGGACGGGGGGTGGCGTTGGACCAATGTCCGCGCCGCTCCCGTGATCGATAAAGCGGGAGGTATCGAGAAATGGGCCGGGATGAACATTGACATCGACGCTCACAAGCGCGCCGAGGCGGAGTTGCGCGAAAGTGAGGCGAAATATCGCTCGCTGTTTGAGACGATGGGCCAAGGTTATGCGGAACTCAAGATCATCCGTGGCCCGGATGGCCGCCCCCTCGATATCCGTTATCTCGAATTGAACCCGCAATATGAGCGCCTGACCGGCATCTCCGTGGCCGAGGCGCGTGGCCGGACTTTACTCGAGATGATCCCCGATCTCGACGTTTGGTGGATACAGGAATACGACCGCATCGCGCGCAGCGGCCTTCCAGGGCAAGTCGAGAACGAGGTGGCCACGACCGGCAGGTGGTACGAAGCAAAAATATATCCACAGGCTGGCGATCGGTTCAGCATCCTGTCCGACGAGATCTCCGTCAGAAAGAAGGCCGAAAAAGCCCTGCGCGAGCGTGAGGCCGATCTTGCACGGGTGCAGCGGATCGGAGAGGTCGGTGGGCTCGACATTGATATCGCGCACGGGCTGCGTAGCGCCCGCTCGCCCGAGTATCTACGTCTTCATGGTCTGCCCCAGGACGGCCGCGAGGAGAGCCATTCCGACTGGCTGGCCAGGGTCTGTCCCGATGATCGCGACGGAGCCGAACGCGCCCTATTCGATGCACCAGAGAGCGACACCCTCAGTTACGACAGCGAATATCGCATCGTCCGCCCGTCGGACGGCTCGGTGCGTTGGATCCATGCACGCGCTGACATCGAGCGCGATGCTGACGGCAAGGCGGTGCGGCTTGTTGGGGCGCATACGGATGTGACCGAGCAGAAGAGATCGACCGAGGCCTTGCGGGAAAGCGAAGCTCGCCTCGCCGCCGCGTTCCAAAGCGTCCCTGCGGGGGTCGCCGTGGTCGACATGTACGGGCGCGTCATCCTTTCCAACGCCGAGTATCGCCGTTTCCTGCCGAACAGCGTCACTGCATCGCGCGACGCGGAAAATACATTCCGCTGGCGTGCTTGGGACCCGCTCGGCACGGCACTGGCGCCTGAGGATTGGCCAAGCGCTCGGGCGCTACGGGGTGAAATCGTAACTCCCGGCCAGGACATGCTGTTCACCGACGAGAGGGGGCGTGAGATCTGGACTAAGGTCGCCACTGCCCCTATCCGCGACCACGGCGGCAATGTAACCGGCGTCGTTTCCGTGATCGGCGACATTGATATGGCGAAGCGGGCGCAAGAAGCGCTCGGCGAAAGCGAGGCGCGCTATCACGCGCTGTTCGAGTCGATGGACGAGGCCTATGCCGTCGTCGATGTGCTGAAGGACGAGGCCGGGGCCTGGGTGGATTTCCGCTTTGTCGAGGTCAACCCTGCCTTCATCGCCCATACCAGCATGCCCTATCCCGTCGGCCAGACCGCGACTGAGTTGTTGGGCGCACCTAATCCGCGCTGGACGCAGCTCTACGGGCGAGCGCTGGACACCGGCGAGGCGATTCGCATCGAGGAGGCGGAGCCGACGCTTGATCGGGTCTTCGACCTTAATATCTTCACGCTGGATCGCGAAAGAAACCGGGTCGCCGTGCTTTTCACCAACATTACTGAGCGCAAGCGCGCTGAGGTGGCGCTGCGTGAGAGCGATGATCGTCAGGCCTTCCTGCTGAAGCTCAGCGACGCTCTTCGCGCCATAACCGATCCCGACCTCGTGGCCGATGAGGCCTGCAGATTGCTTGTTAAGGAGCTTAACGGCAGTCGCGCTCAATATACGGTGATGATAGACAATACGCCGGGAGCGGAAATAGCCGAAGTTCGAGGCGAATCCCTTGGGTCGGGGCCGTTGCTTGTCCGGCGCTTCTTGATGAATGCCTACGGCGTGAAACTCGTAGATCTCCTCCGCAGTGGAAGAAATGTCATACTCACCGATATCGAAGCTGACGATCGGATTACGGACGAGCAGCGCGATGTGTTGCGTAACGCAGCTTCTCCGTCAGCAATCTCTGTTCCTCTGTTGAGAGAGGGTCGGATAGCAATCACCCTGACGCTGCATGATCGGCAACCGCGTGAGTGGACAAAACAGGAAATCTCCCTTGTTGAAGATGTGGCGGAGCGCACCTGGGCTGCGGTAGAACGTGCCAACGCAGAAGCCGCCCTCCGCCGCAGCGAGGAACGCTTCCAACAGTTTGCCAATGCATCTGCGTCCGGCCTCTGGATCAGGGATGCCGAAACGCTGAGAATGGAGTTCGTCAGCGCTGCCATTGCTACGATCTACGGAACTGCACCCGAGGCTCTCATCGGAGATTGAACGCTGGGCCGCAAAGATCGTACCCGAAGATCGGGACGCCGCTATGGATCACATCAAGCAGGCTCGCGACGGTGAACCTGCCATCCACGAGTTGCGCATCCGGCGAGACGATGGCTCGTTCCGCTGGATCAGGAACACAGACTTTCCACTCTATGACCGGAAAGGCAATATGGAGCGCGTTGGCGGCATCGCTGAAGACGTCACCGAAACAAAAATGGCCGTTGAGCACCAAGGCGTGCTGCAGAAACATCACGCGACTATGTGCAACGCGGGAAGTTGCGCCTTTTCGTTCCAGTGTCCATGAACCGATTAAGCCGGGATCCGTTCCTGGCTCGCGCCAAATCGGCGGGACACCATCATAAGAAGCTTCCGCAACTCCGGTTCTCGAACTTTTCGAGCAGCGTCATGCGGCTTCATCCAAGCGAGGTCTCGTTCGGTCATTTCCGGAAATTTCTTTTTACGACGTCGAACTTTCAGGATGTATACTGCGACTAAAGGTTCGACCTGGCTCCCATCGGACAAGATTTTCGCATAGCGGAACTTGCCGAAGAGCTTACGCTTAACCTTGCCGAGGACGCCGGCCTCCTCCCAGGCTTCGCGCGCTGCGACCTCGTGAGGAGCAAGTCCATCAATGGGCCAGCCCTTCGGGATCATCCACCGCTTCGTTTCGCGCGTGGTAATCATCAAAATTTCTGGGCCATCGTCCTGCGAACGGATGCAAAAAGCACCGATTTGCTGACAGGATGCAGTAGACGATGGCTGGTCGCTGTTTGAAATGTCCATTAATCACCGCCAATCTTCAGCACGAACTGCACAAAGGCATTGATGTTCCCTCGATCTGAGTTTCCGTAGACATCCAATGGAAATCGTCCCTGGATCGAAGGCGAATAGGGTTTGATCGAGGAATGCGAGGCTAGTTGATTGGTAGTCTGGAATGGTGATCCACTTCCGCAGCTATCGTGTGAAAACGCCGGAACGCGCGCATTCGTCGGGAACTTTCGATCAAGGCCGCGTTTCGCTACTACCTGCAATTTATGGCCAACAACACAATTTTGGCGGCGATACTCTTTGTTATGCCCGCCCCCCTGTCTTGGCGCAGAAAAGCCCATCTCCTCAGGAATTCGCGCAAGAGGCCGCGGTTTCGAATGACTTCGAACTTCAGGCAGCCGACCTCGCCTTGAAGACATTCGCGCAGAGAAACTCGGAACGCTACCAATGCACAATATCCGCGTGCACGATCTGACAGATTAAGAGTGATCCGAGTACCAATAAGTTGACAACGAAGAAAGATGGCACGCCGCCCACTCTTTTGCGTCCATGGCGGAACGTTCTGCGCAGAAGGCCGTTTGATGATCTGGAGGCGACTATGACAAGTAGCCCTGAACATCGCATAGAGGCGGAATTGGTGTCGCATATTCCGGCGCTACGAAACTTTGCCCGACGCTTTCATAATTCGCCCAATGATGTTGATGATCTCGTTCAGGAAACTTTGGCGAAGGCCCTCAACAATCTAGACAAGTTCGAAGCCGGAACGCGGATGAAATCGTGGCTGTTCACGATCATGCGCAACACCTTCTGCACAAGGTACGGCTTGACGAAACGGGAACAGGTGGGCCTGACCCCAGACTGCGAAAATCGCATTTCGATCAAGCCTTCCCAGGAGGACTTCGTTAGAGCCCAGGAGCTTGAGGAAGCTATTTACAAGCTCCCGGAAAAGTTTCGGACGGTCATCGAGCTGATTTTTATTCAGGAAGTCAGCTATGAGGTGGCGGCCAATAAATGCGGCTGTCCAATAGGGACAATCAAAAGCCGCGTCAGCCGTGCCCGTAACATGCTCTGTAAAGCGCTGGATTGATCTGCCGCCGGTTAATTCATCGCCTCATTGCCCGGGGGGTCGAACAAGGCGCGGGCAATTTTTTGTAGCTCGGTCGGTTTCTGGCAAAGCACGAAGCCCGCGAATCTTTGCGGTACGATTGATGGATCGAAGCCCGTAGCAAACACGAACGGGATGTTCCTTTCCTCAAGTTTATCAGCGACCGGAAACACGAGTTCATCGCCGAGATGAATATCCAAAATGGCCGCGTCAATCTCCTGTCCTCCGATGAGAGCCAGAGCATCCGCTACCGTTGCGACGGGTCCAACGACAAGCGCTTGCAAATTCACTAACGTTCGGCGGGTGTCATCTGCGAGAAAATATTCATCTTCCACGACAAGAATTCGTTTGCCGGCAAATAGTCGTAAAGGGTCCGTTGAGTGCATTCGCCGTCACGCCTCTCGTGAATTGATGATGTCTGTTACAGTTTGGGCAGCAAGGTAACCAGCTTTTCTGTGTCATAGGGCTTCAGGACGCACCGCGCAGTGTGGAACCTTTCCGGCAGGATGCAGGAATCATAGCCTGTTACGAACACAACTGGCATGCCGTGATCGCTGAGCGAATCCGCCAGGGAAAAGCAAGTCGTTCCGCTGAGATTAACATCAAGAATTGCCGCGTTGATACGCCAACCCTCGTTCTCAAGAAGTTCTTGCGCCTCATCGAGACGTCCCACCGGGCCGACAATCCGTGCGCCCTCACCGACAAGCGCGTCGGAGAGGGCGAACGCGACAAGAAATTCATCCTCGACAACGAGATAGCATTTATCCTCAAGGTGACGAAGTCGAGCCACGGTCCGCTCTTCAACGTGTGACAAACGAGCACGGCAAAAACATCCGATGAAGACACGAACCAGCCAACCGTCGATAGGTTCCCTTTGAACGCGAAAGTAGATGCGACATCTCGCGTGTCGATTCCCGCTAGAGGTCTGATCCACTTCCGTTGCCTTGGGAACAATCTGCGAAATGCTTGGTTAGACGGATTTTTGTGGTGGTGAAGGCGGGGAGGTGCATATGACTGAAACGTGCTCTTGTGTGATCACGAGCGGAAGCGCAAGACATCGCCTGGCGCTAACAAACGGCACTTGCCATGGGCAAACGGCCAGAGGTCTTTCGGCGTTCCATCATCAACTTTCCTTCTTGAGCCATTCCGTGGCGAAAGTCATAGTTGAGACAGCAATGGGGTTTCCGGCCTCATCTCGGACTGAAACCTTCACGCGGAAATCATCTCTCCCGTTGATTTCGTCGTTGGAGATATCCGTCACAATCTGCGCGATCTCGTCCGTGATTTCGACATTTCGGTCCAGGTTTTTGCCCATCTGGTCCGGTATGAAGCCATCGCCGTTATCAATATCGAAAAAATACCGCGTCATTGCATATCTCCCTTCGTCACAAATGAAGGGCGCGGACGATTGTTCCCCTGTCCGGCGCTGCAAAGCAAGAAACTGTAGTCAGGCGCCGTATGATTGACGTTCTGATAGACAATCTAAATGCTCGCGACGAACTCAATGCGCAGGAGATTGCGCATCTTGCAACGATTGTGACGAGCGAGCGACTAGTGGCGCCCGGTCAAGATATCGTTCCGGAAGGGTCGCGGCCGATGACCTCGGTGCTGCTGCTTGACGGTATCGCCGCGCGTTATCGCGTGATGAACGATGGCAAACGACAAATCACGGCTTTGCATGTGCCCGGGGACTTTATGGATCTTCATGCTTTCCTTCTGAAAACCATGGATCAGGGCGTGTTAGCCTTGTCGCGATGCCGCATTGCGATTGCCACGCATTCGGATTTGCAGCGTACGACGGAAACGATGCCTCACCTCACGCGCCTGCTTTGGCTGCTGACAGTGATCGACGGCGCCATCCACCGTGAGTGGATCGCCTCCATGGGCCGACGCAGCACCAAGGCCCACCTCGCCCACCTGATTTGTGAAGTGTATATTCGACTGAAGATCGTCGGAAAAACAGACAACGGCAGCTTCCATTTGGCATTGTCGCAGGCGGTCACAGCTGACGTCCTAGGTATCTCAATAGTGCATCTTAACAAGACGTTGCAAAGCCTTCGGCGAGATGGGGTATTTCGATGGGATGGTCAAAAGGTCTCTATTCTGGACTGGATCAAACTTACGAAAATCGCTGAATTCGACGACACATATCTCAACCTCGTGCATGAGCCCAGATAGGCGATAGCGGTTTTGTCGCGTCGGAGCGAAACGGTTGGTAGGGCACTGGGGTTGTTGGGAAAATCTAATCTGTTCGAGGTCACGTCCGCCTGAAACATCTACGGTGACGCCGGGCCGGTGGTCTGAACACTGTGGAGGGCCTGATCGCAATTTTTCGTAAGTTTGAAAATTCTGATCGCTCGGGGGAACCATGGGGGATTCGCAAGGTTGGACCCTCGTGGCCGGCACCACGCTCGCGGCTACCGTGGGGGCGTTTCCAGCTTCACTAATCGCCGCGTCTACCAAGGTCAGATTTCAAACAGCAACAACAGCCATGGCCCGGCCTCGCGTCCAAAAGGGATCCCGTCCCGGACCACGGAGAGGAGAGCTACAAGGGATCAGGCCGTCTTGATGCGCGAAAAGCACTCATTACCGGAGGGAGTTCGGTATGGGTCGGGCGGCAGCTATCGCGTACGCGCTGGAAGGTGCTGATGTCGCTATTAACTACCTTCTTGCAGAAGAAGAGGATGCTCGGCAAGTTGTTGTTCTTATTGAGAAAGCCGAACGCAGCTGTCGCTCTTCCAGGCGACCTCCGCGACGAAAAGTTTTGCCAGAAGCTTGTTGAAGATGCTGTGGCCGCGTTGGGTGGTCTCGATGTTCTCGTCAACAATGCGGCTCGCCAACAGACCAAGCCGACGTTGGAAGATATCTCTTACGAAGATTTCGACGCGACGATGAAAACCAACGTTTACGCGGCTTTCCTTCTGACCAAAGCCGCTTTGAAGCATCTTAAGCCTGGCTCCGTGATCATCCATTTCACTCCTGTGCCCACGATCCATCCGAAGACTTGTCGACTACGCGATGACAAAGGCGGCCGTCATGAATTTTACCAAGTCGATGGCCCGTCAACTCGGGCCGAAGGGAATTCGGATGAACGGCGTGGCTCCTGGTCCAATCTGGACCCCGCTGCAGGTGTCTGGCGGAGCTACGATGGAGAAACTCACGAAGCTCGGCGGCGACACGCCACTCGGTCGTCCCGGACAACCTTCGGAATTGGCCTCGATTTATGTGCAGCTTGCAGCGTCCGACGCAAGCTATGCGACCGGACAGATTTACGGAGCTGCAGGAGGCGATGGGCAGCCCTAACGGTCCTTACCCAGCTCGGAGAGTCTCAGGTAACACGAACGGTGCAAAGAAGGCCGCCCGCCCGCTTCAGTTTAATTTCATCGGAGATTGTGATGTCCAGGATTGAATATGGCTCCTGCTTCTGCGGCGCAATCAGGGCTGAGGTGACCGGCAAGCCTTTCTGGATCAATTGGGATCATGACCGCGACTGCCGCAAGGCGCTAGGCAGTCCGATGACCATCTGGATCGGATACAAGGCGGATCAAATTACCTATGTCGCGGGCCGGCCGAAGGTGTTTTCGAAGACACGCGGCGTTCTGCGGTCTTTCTGCGCGGATTGCGGAACGTCAATCGCCTATCAGGATGCCGGTCTTCCGGGCGAAACCTACCTGTGCATCGGCTTCATGGATGATCCCGTTCGTTTCGAACCGGTCGCCCACGGCTTTTACGAAGAACGCTTGCCGTTTGTTGATCTGCGCGACGATCTTCCACGGGAGGCCCGATACACACGGCCACGGCAAAGGACATTCGGTGACCCCAGGGATCGGTGACCACTACTTGGTTTGATGCGGCGTTGATCAATGATGAACCCAGCCTATTTTCCGGTATCAGAATGCGCCGCTACATCAACATCATCGGTGCCCTCTGGACCCGTTATCGCTGAGGTTGATGTTGCCGACGCGCGTTAACTCCGATCGTTAGGTTAGACCCGGCAATCATCCAAGCTTCTGGCAGTATATCTCGCCGACGGCTACAGCAGTCTTTTGATCCTTGTAAGGTCCAGAAAGCGTGGCACGTCATCCCGAAAGACGATGAAGACGCCTTTTGACAGAATGTGAAGAACGATTGTCGTCCCCGCTGGTAGACCGATTACAATCAGTGCCGATCGCACAAACATTCCTCATACCCGCAGGGCGCATTGCTCCCCTCTGTCCCTCCCCGCGTTGAGGTAATTTCCTTCAGGAGCTGGCTATTAGGGACCGTCCTGCCAAACCAGCAATTATCCGGACAAAAAGCCTCGCTTTCACGAGGCTTGATTTGATTCCGCGCCATGAAATCGGGAATAGCGGCTATACCAGCCGCCTACATTGATCGCTCTTCGCGGTTCGATGCGGTAGCGCTGCTGAATCTTGCCTCATACGCTTTCGTCGCATAATCGCCAGGTGGGCGAATGAATAGTGTCAAGCGAAGTGAAGATTTGACCCCGTAGGCGAAACGAAGAACTGACCCCCTTCATTGATTTGCTGTTTCGTTTGTCTCGAGCGCCGTTCCGGTCTTCTGCAGAAGGCCGGAACGGCGCTTTTCGCGAAGCCTGTAGCTATCACCTCGAATGGTGATCACTGTCGAGTGGTGCAAAAGGCGGTCTAATATCGCGGTGGCGACAACAGGGTCTCCGAAGACGCTCCCCCACTCACCGACTGATCGATTTGAGGTAATCAGGATTGATCCTTTCTCGTAGCGGCGAGAGACCAGTTGGAAGAACAAGTGAGCCGCGTTCGCTTCGAAGGGCAGATATCCGAGCTCATCGATGATAAGCAGTTTCGGTCGTGACAGGGTCGTCAATTGCTTGTCTAGGGTTCCGTCGCTGTGGGCCTTTGCCAGCATGGCGACGAGTGTGGCTGCGGTCACAAACTGGACATTGTAATTTTGACGGATCGCTTCGCGGCCGAGACTGACGGCAAGATGAGTTTTCCGGTTCCGGGTGGCCCCAGGAATAAGACTGTATCGCCGTGAGCGATCCAGCGGCAGGTCGCCAACTCTCTGATCTGTCCACGATCCACCGATGGCTGTGCCTCGAAGTCGAAGCCGTCGAGTCCACGCACGAACGGGAACTGCGCCAGTTTGCTCGACATGGAGAAGCGCCGCTCGTCGCGCCGTGCAATCTCACGCGATACCAGGAACGCCAATGCCTCGCGCAGCGTCATTTTCGAGCGAGCGGCCTCGTCTAGCAGGCTGTCGAGTTGATCGCGGATTGCTGTCAGCTTCAGGCGATCGAGCGTTGCGATGAGTAGATCATTGTCTACGGTTGTCATCACCAGCCACCTCCAACCACAGCCTCGTATTCCGCAAGCGGGCGCAGCAGGGCTGCTGGCGTCGTCTCGATTGGAGCGGAACGAACCAGCCCTTCGATACCCGCAACGCCGACGAAGTGGGTCCGGTCCACGATCCGTTGTCGCCGTCCCTGGCACAGAGCATGATCAGCTACGACATGGCCGGCGTGGCGGACGATGACACGACCCGCAAGTACAACGACCTGGACGCTTTCACCTATGAGACGCCAGGGTACGGAGTAACTGTTGGTGTCGAGATCGATGGCGCAGTCTGCCTGCACCTTGCGCACGAGATCGCGCAGCTGACCAAACGGTGCACGGCCTGACAGAGGCCGAAGGGCATCGACCTCGCCAGCGAAGCGCTCAATTGGAGGTTCGCCAGTCGTGCCGTGGTCGCGCTGATCGGCGACCTCACGTATCCAACGATCCAGATGTGCCTCGAAGGAGGCCCAGCTCTTAAACCGGCGACCTGCGATGGCGTTCTTCTTGACGTAGCCGACCCCGCGCTCATCCTTTCCCTTTGTCTGGGCCCGGTATGGAGCGCACGCGCGTGGCATGAAGCCCCAGTAACGTGCAAATGCCCATAGCCGTGCGTTGAAGCGCACCTCCCGGCTAACCGCGTCGTGATGCTCGACAAGCGCATTCGCATTATCCAGCAGAACCTCACCAGGAACGCCGCCGAACCGAAGAAACGCGCCTTCCATGCCCTCGAACCAGTCGGTCTGTCCTTCTCGCAGTGAGGCACGTATATGGATGCGTCGGGAATAGCTCAGCGTGGCGACAAAGACGTTTACCCGGATTCGCTCATCGCCAATCCAGACACGAGTCTGCCCAAAGTCGATCTGCAATTGACGGCCTGGTGGCGTCTCAAACCGGACTGTTGCCCGCTTCTGCGCTTTGAGTTCGCGCCGCCATTCCCGGACCCGAAGCTCAACCGAGCGCAAACCGATGATAATTCCATGCTCGCTGGCCAGCTCCTGCCGGATCACATCGGCATTGCCGTCGTGCCGGAAGAAGCGTTCGCGCAGCCAATCAACCAAGCCATCGAAGGCAGTGCGGCGAACCGGCTTCTTGAATGAGGCTGCTCCGCCCTCCCGCAAATATCGCCGGACAGTGTTGCGAGCACAGCCAAACTCTTTTGATAAGCGCTTGGCACCCCAACCAAGCTCGTGAAGCCGCAACATTGCCACCACCTCATCAGCCTGAAGCATATCTTCGCCCTGCATTGTCCGCGACAATGCAGGATGCGCTGAAATCATGCTCATCATCCATCTCTCCTCGTTCTGAAACGAGGGGGCAGTTCTTCATTTCGTTAGGGAGGCAGTTTCTCACTTCGCCTGACAAATAGTGCGCCGGGAAGGCCGAAGACTAAGCACTGAAGAATGAATATGGGCCACTAGGAGACATAGAGCGATCGCATCAGAGCCTTGACGCGGAACAAACTCAATCAGCCGCCGTTTCAGAACATTGTAATATTACGTGGAGGAGGTACCGATTGGTGTCGAACAAGCTCCGACTAAACAAGGCAAGGAAGCTGCCAAGGGCCTGCGCAGAAGTGCCGCTGGGGAGGAGAAAAAAATTGAATCTCGAAAGGGCTCGGATTTTGCCAAGGGGGCAGCGCGCGTTGAAGAACGCTCACGGAGTTCTGACGGCAAGAGCCCTGACGAAAAACAGAAACCGAAGCGATAATAACACGGTGAAACTATCGGCTGGCTGCGCGGTTTCTGCATGCCGACGGTCCCTACAACGTCGGTCGCTTCCTGCGCCCGATCCGGCAATTGAAGCGAGCCAGTGGCTGCCCCCGGCCACAGGCTTATAAATTGGCACTGCGCTCCATCAAAATAATCTTCCAGGCTCGAAACTAATGCGGCATTGGCCGTTCGGCACCATCGGACCCACTGTGATTTGATGATGGCGCGCCCTTCCATGCGTCCCCCCGCCCTCAGCCGAATGGGCCGCCGGCATGGATGCGAGGTGCTGTGAGATGGCCTCCCTGGTCAAGAGTTTCTCAATGGAGGATAGACAAGGAGTAGCTTGTTGAAGACGAGCTTATTCGCTGTCGGAGACCGAACGATAAGCCACCGGGCGCTACGAGGACCACTCGTTCGAGGCAAAACGCGAGATCAACGGCAAACGCGCTGCATCTTTGGTCACAGACAGTCCACGTCCTCCCGAAATGGATCGCGAACCGATTCCCTTGGCTACCAATCCGGGTCTCGACTCGCAGTGACGCCTAAGATGCAGGGAAGGGGATGACTTGAAGTTGATATATTCAAATGTCATCATATGTGCGGGTGATCCCTGAACACCATATCCCGCCTTGGCACATTGCAGTCCGAAACTGCGATATGGCTTTTGGCTCTACAAGGTCCAACTGGAACTGTGAAGTCGAGATCGTGCACAGACGCGGCCGCGATTAGTGAGCCAGTGGGTCGCACGCAGCCACTGCGGAAAATGCGGGGAACCAATAAACCCACCTGTGCGTTTTGACACGTTCAGATAGAAAGGACCCGTCATGAACCGCATAATCTACATCGTTGGACTCGTCGTGATTGTCATCGCAATTCTATCGTTTTTTGGCCTTCGGTGAATTTGCTGAAAAGCTAATTCAATGGAAAATGATTGTCGCGGCTGGCGCCGCGGCGACCTACGGCGAGACGCCCGGCTAGCTATGCAAACCGCGACATCCGGCGCAAAACGATACCTAGCCTAAAAGAGGTGATGCCCACGAGAATCGCGAGGCCAACAGTGGTACCCGCGGAATGCGAGACCGGTTTAAAATCCGAAACACGGGATTTTTCCACCTCCGACACCTGTTCTCGGAGATGTGCGACGTAGGCGGTGAGGCGGCGAAGCTCTTCAGCTTGGGACAGACCAACTTTTTCCTCTTTGGACGTACTTCGAGGGGCGTTCCCATCGTCATTCTCTAGACCCTCGAAAGAATCCTCCAGTTCGTTCCGCCTGCTGGAGAGGCCCCATTTGCCCGATTTTGTGCTGCTTCCGCGCATGATCAACTTGCTCCTTTTTACGGTAACCGAACAACGCAGGTGCGGGCAAAAGGATGCAGGGTTTGAGGCGGTTTTTTAAGGGTCAATAAAAAAGCCGCCACTCCCGGCAGTAAATGGCGACGCTAGAGTGGCTCACAATGTAGATCTTTAGTATAGGAAATGCAGTATTCTCCCTCCCAGAAAGGGCAGAGATCAAATGCAATTATAGGGGATTTTCAAACACATTTTTGGTATCGTTTTTCACCTGTATAATATTAAACGATACGAAAGAGGAGCGGCCAGCACGCCGTGCATGTTGGGACGAGGTGCCAAAGTTGGCCCAAGGATAGCCACCGGCCCGCTGGGATGGACGACGGCAGCCTAATCGCCGAACAAAGCAAGCTGGAAAACGGACAAGCCCAAAAGCCGACGAACCTGATCCCGACGCCGCTATGCCCCAAGCCTCCGATTGCGCCACTTACCCGCAGCGTGGCTTGTTCCCGGCGTTCGAGAAGAAATATGTAGACGGTGATGTGCCGTGGAGGGGAATCGTTCGACGATTTGTGCTCAGAAACTGGCGGTATCTGTAGCGGTAACGACTGCCGGAATCAATCGCTCAGCATCATGGCCCTCACCTTGCCAAGATCGATTGGCTTTCCCCAAGTGGAAACGCCCCTGAACCTCGGCGGCATTATCGAGGCATCATAGCCGGTGGCAAAGACGAACGGCACTTTTCGCTTGGCAAGCAGATCAGCAACCGGAAAAACGGGTTCGTTACCGAGATTGACGTCAAGTATGGCGTAGTCGATCCGATCGGTGGCCTCGATTAGCTCGATCGCCTTTTCCAGTTGACCGACAGGGCCGACAACGATGGCTCCTTCACGTTCCAGTTCATCACACAGCTCGCTCGCCAGGATATATTCGTCTTCGACCACGAGTATGCGGCGGCCTTCCAGATTTCCCTTGGGCATGAACCGTCTCCATTCGGCCTTTCGCGACAGTCTCCGTCAGTGGGGTGCTTCCACCACGTTCGTCCGCCTGGGATACATTACGGCAGGCAGGTCGAAAGCGACAGCTCCAACCTTATCGAACTTCCGACAGCCAACTGTGTTCCATAAGGATTTCAAATTGCAAGGGTTGATCGCAAGAAATGCTGCTCGGCAGCGTGCTAGGCCCACCAACATCACCAATCACGCTCCTTTGGCCGAACGATTTGCGTCTGAGTCACTGGAACGACTTGACATCACTTAGCTAGTAACTTGAGGGAGCGGCCCTGGGGAGGGTGCCAAGAACAGGATAATCCGACCTCCCCGAAACTCGCGTGACGCTTCGTCACCGTTCCCCCACCGTGTCGGTCGATCGCCCATTTGAACGATTGCCTGCAAAGGAGCAGGCAGTCGCAACGATCAAGCAGACCCAGTTGTATTCAGCTCGTCAGGCTCCCGTGCTCAATGCGTTGGCGAGGCGTTTTCCTCCGTCGCTAGGGATTCTGTAGATCTCTTCCTGAGAAGCTGGCAAAGGCGTTCGGCACGCGACGTAATGCAATTAGGGTCTGCTCGTGGAACAATGACCGGCTGCGTCATGTGTTCACGACACCTTGAGCTTGAACATGCCCAGTCTTCATCAAGCGGTATAATCTTCTAACGGCACCAATGCCGTCCGATCTCACTCGATCGATGATGACAATAGGCCTGTCGTTGCTGGTTGGAAATCTTTATTGCCGCTTGATGAGAAAATTGCTTCGCACTGGGGCCAATCCAGAATGCGCTCCCACGTTGAGCCCAGCACCCACCTCATCGAACGGATGCACGCTTAACCGAGAGATCCCCTCCAAACGTCTGAATGATTTCATTGAGGCGAAGGGGCTTTTGCAGGCATGGGATGGTCGAAAATTCTGCTGGAATGACTTCCGGATCTTAACCGGTCGCGAAAACGAACGGAATCTTGAGCTTCACCAACGCGGCAGCGACCCGAAATCCGCGCCATCGCCAAGGTGATATCCAGAAGCACGGCTGATGGTATCTCTTCGGCCAGAACATTGCGCGCCGCTTCAGCGTCCGGACATGGGCCAAGGACGTTCGCCCTTGCTGCCGTCAGGGCGCGCACAATATCGGTGGCGAGAAAGTATTAGTCTTCCACGACGAGGATTTTCTTGCCCCTCAAGTCGGCAGGCTCGGTCATGTAGATCTCCGAATAAAGCCGGCTCTAACCAAGCGGGAAAGGTGAAGTTCCAGGACTGCAGACACGGAACACGACAGCCCCTTACACGCCATCGTCATCACCCGCAGCGGTACTTTTAGAAACAGGAATCGAGATCGTGCAATGCACACCGTCGTCGCCAAGCGTATAGCTTGTTCGCGCCTTGAGCTGATACGGCAACGCGCGTTCGATCAGTTCCCGACCCTGCCCCGTGCCAGTCGGCATTGATCCCAGAGCAGGCATCGCAACATTTTCCTCGCGCCAGTCGATGTGCAGCCACGGTTGGCTACCCTTTCCATCGACCTCCAGCGACCAGCGAACATTTAGCCGCGCCGCGTCCTGGCCCAAGGCTCCGTATTTGACCGCATTGGTGGCGAGTTCGTGCAAGGCCATTGCAAGGGTCTGGACTGTAGATGAACGCAAGCGGATTCCGTCCGGCCCCTCAAGCGATAGGCGATCGCTGGAACCGTTCATGGCGCCGAGTTCAACCCTGACCAGTTCGTCAAAGGTGACCCGATCATGCTCGTTCAGTCGCGATAGCAACCCCTGGACGCGAGCCAGGGCTTCCAGCCGGTTTTTGAAACGGTCGTGGAAGTCTTCGAGGCCGCTGCTCGAACGAGCCGTGTTGTCCGCCATTGAGCGGATAACGCCGAGAAGGTTCCGGGTCCTGTGCTGCAGTTCGGCGACCAACACCTCCTGGCGTTTGTGCAGGCCTCGGATGTCATCAACGTCCGTGGACGTGCCAAGCCACTCAACGATCGCGCCCTTTTTGTCCCGTACGTAGGCTGCCCGTGTGTGGAACCAGCGATAGGCGTCTGTCTCGCTCTGACGCAGCCGATACTCGACTTCGAAGCCTCCTGTAGCCAAAGCCTCGGACCACGCTGTTTTCGCAACGTCCCGGTCATCGGGATGCACCGGCTCCAGCCACCCATGTCCATGGCTCTCCTCTTCGCGCTGGCCGGTATATTGTGTCCATTGCGGACTTGCCCAGGTCCAGTGACCGCCATCGATGGCGCGCCACACCAACTGCGGGATACCTTCAAGGAGAACACGCTGTCTCTGTTCGGCAGCCGCGAGTGCCTGTTCCGTCTCCTTGATCTCGGTGATGTCATGACCGATGCCGCCAATATGGCCGACGCGACCGGCTTCGTCCTTGATTGGAAAGTCCGTGTTTCGCAGCCATCGTATTGCACCATCAACCGGCCGTTGAATGCGGTATTCAAAGGTCATCCATTCGCCGTCGCGCACCCGCCGGAGATTAGCCGCGGCGAGTTCGCGGTCATCAGGGACGATCAGCTCCAGCCAGCCTACCATGTTATCGCCACGCAGTGCCGCCTCGCGGTCAAGGCCGTAGATCGCTTCGAAAGCGGGCGTTAGATATTCCCACTGCATAGTCTCCGCATCACGAATCCAGAGGACGTCCTGGGATGCCTCGCCGAATTGACGCAGGCGCTCCTCGCTTTCCCGCAACGCGGTTTCAACGCGTGCACGTTCAGATATATCGACAAAACTCACGACCGTACCGTCGATGCGGTCTTCCACGGTGCGGTAGGGTCGCAGCCGCATGGCGAATCGTTGCCCTCCTTTGCTGCTGACCTCCCGCTCGATCGGGATCAAATCCTTCAGGACCTTTTCCGCATCGACGCGAATGTCGTCATAGTTGAGCTGGTGGGTAAAGTCGGTGATGGCGCGTCCGATATCATGCCTGGTGATGTTGAAGAGGTCCGCGATCGGGGACGTAAACATCTTGATGCGCATGTTTTGGTCGAGGAAGAGGGTGCCGATTTCGGTGGCGGCCGACAGGTTCTGTAGATCGCTATGGGCCGCCGAGATGTTCTCCAGCTTGCTTTTCAGCTCTGCGTTGACCGTATGAAGCTCTTCGTTTATCGACTGAAGTTCTTCCTTCGAAGTCTCCAGCTCCTCCGCTGTGGAACGGTACTCCTCGTTCATCGACTGCAGCTCTTCATTGGCCGCCCGAAGCTCCTGCATCGAAGACTCCTGACTGTTCCGACTGATGAGCAAAGCCTCCTGCGCTGCTTTGAGCTCGGCATAAAGGCGCCTCACCTCGTCAGGCCTCGCCTCACCGGTGGAGCCGGCCTCCTCACCATCTCGGACTTCGCCGCCATCGAGAAAAAAGACGAGCGCCTGGCTGCCACGCTGCGCTTCAGTCGCCACCGGTGTCACGTGCATAGACACGCGACGACGATGCTGTTCGAAGGCGACGACGGTCGGCAAAGTGATGGTAGGCTCGCCTTGTTCGATTGCACGGGCCAATGCCAGTCTGAGATCAAGGCGCAATTCCGGTTTTACCACGGACGATAGCGACCTTGAGACGGGCCCCGCCGAGAGGAAGAGGAAGCGACCGGCCGTCGGAGACAGGTGAAGGATATTCTGCCCGTCATCGACAAGTACACTTGCGGGCGCGTTTTGCTCCAGGGCCGCAACATGCAAGGCGGCCGGCAACCCCGACCGTTCGGTTCCAATCGGCGTGGGGCGCTCTGTGTGGTTTGCCTGCTCTGGCGCTGCGAACTGCGGCAGGATGGGCAGGAGATGGCTCGACTGCGGTCGGGAACTGTAAAGGCGTGCGTGCCGGTCGACTGGGGCAAACAAGTCTGTCGCGACGTCGGCTGTCTCTGCCGATCCTAGAAACAGGTAGCGGCCGGGCCTCAGACTATAATGGAAGATCGAACACACCTGAGCCTGAAGGCTTCGTTCGAGGTAGATCAAAAGGTTGCGACAGGAGATCAGGTCGAGCCGCATGAACGGCGGTTCTTTAAGAATGCTGTGCTTTGCAAACAGCACGCTTTCGCGAAGCTCCTTTCGCACCCGAAAGTGTGTTCCTTCATCGATGAAGAAGCGCGCAAGCCTTTCTGGCGTCACGTCAGCTTCGATAGCGCGCGGATAGCGGCCTTCCCTTGCTGTCGTTAATGCTGTCTCATCCAGATCCGTTGCAAAGATTTGGAAGGGCACCTTCATCTTCCGTCGTGCCATTTCCTCATGCAACAGCATAGCTACGGAGTAAGCCTCCTCACCGGTAGCGCAACCAACCACCCAAATCCGGATGCTTTCCTCTTCATGATGGTCGGCCATGTCTACCAAAGGTTTCAGAACCTGAGATGCAAGCGCCTCAAATGCCTGTTCATCTCGGAAAAACGTCGTCACCGATATCAGGAGGTCGGAGAAGAGGTTTTGGGCCTCCTCCGGCGTGGTCAGAAGGTGATCGGCATAATCTGCCAGCGTGTCCTTGCGGCACACCTGCATCCGGCGAACCACACGGCGCATGACCGTTGCACGCTTGTACCCTGAGAAATCGTGGCCCACACGAGTTCGTAGCAAGGCGACGATGCGGCGAAGGTCATTGGCGGCGCCGATCATATCCAATGACCGCACCGCCTCCTTGCTATGGGCGACCTCCGCCAACCGTTCTGCCAAACGTGCGACTGGTGCGACAAAGTCTGCGGCGCCTGTTGCGATCGCGCTCTGAGGCATTGAGGAAAAAGTTGCCTCTGTTGGCTCCTGGACCATAATGACGCCGCCGGCCTCCTTGACGGCAGTGACCCCCAGCGCGCCGTCCGAGCCTGCGCCTGACAGGACCATCGCAACCCCGTCCCCGCGGGCAGCAGCAATAGAGCAGAAGAACATGTCGATCGGCGCGCGCTGCCCACGCGGCTCGGTAAACCCGCGGGCTGTGATGCTGTCTCCGTCGATAACAAGTTCACGGTCGGGCGGAATGACGAAGACGCAGTTCGGCTTGAGCTTTGGCGACTCACCAACCAGATGAACAGGCATGCGCGTATGCTGCGCCAGGACTTCACTCAATGCGCTCGGTTCGTCGGGCGACAGATGCAGGATTACGACGTAGGCGAGGCCGAGATCAGGTGGCACTAGGCGGAGCAAATCCTGAAGCGCGGTTACCCCTCCCGCTGAAGCGCCGATAGCACAGACAGGGATAAACTTGCGGTTTGCAGGCAGGAGGTATTCTTCGTCCGTCATGGCGTCGCTCATATGAATTTATCTCTTTGAGTATCGAGAAAACGCGCATGGCGTCAAACCTAATCGTACGCCCGTCGTGCGTAGCCTTCCGTCCGCCCGCTACCCCTCCTTCAGCACAGCACGACCTTCATAGGATGGAATTTCAAGTTCCTCTGCGCCGTCCGGCTCGCCTTCCATCAGTTGCAGGAGGGCTTGCCGCAGGATATCGGCGTGGGCTCGATATTCATCCGACTTCTGAAGGAAGTTTTCCGCCATCCCCTCTCTTCCAGAGGCACGAGCGTCCCGTCCCATGCGAGACATCAGTTCGGCACGCTCCTCGACGATCCTCAGGGCCACGCGCATCGCCTCGTCCACTGCGCTCTGCTTCTCCATCATCAATACCTTGCCGGTATAGCCGTGTCCGACCTGGCAACGAAATCGGAGTGGATGGGAGCCTTCAATCTCGGAAAGGACGCCCCCGCAATCAGGACACGTTAATGCAACCGGGTGGCCGAGTTTCCCCATGCTGCCCGTCGTGGAAGCAGCGCCAGCGGCAATCTCGACCTCTAGTCTCAGTTCAGAAGGTACGGGTCGAGCAGGACCAGCTTCTTCTTGCACGTACCTGGCTATCGCAGATGCAAGCTCACCTGCGCCAGCGCTGAGGTCCATCGGCGTCGCTTCGAGGGCCGCTATCGGCATAGCGGCGGCTTCTGAGGTACTCGGTGCTTGAACCAAGGCAACGCCGCCGCATCGCTTGATCGAAGATAGCCCCGAGGCGCCATCGTTCAGCATTCCACTGAGGATCAGTCCGATCGCTCTTGGACCGACCGAAAGCGCCACGGAACGAAAGAGCGGATCGATAGCCGGTCGCGCGAGGTTTTCCCGAGGCCCCTTGCCAAGTTTGAAGACGTCCCCGATCAGCAGGAGGTGATGATCCGGAGGCGCTATAAACACTTTTCCCGACTCCAGCGCCATCCCGTCCTGCACTATGACTACAGGAAACGGGCTGCGGGAGGCGATCGCTGTATGGACGCCAGAGCTAT
Source organism: Rhizobium sp. LjRoot98 (assembly GCF_964252935.1). NCBI lineage: Bacteria > Pseudomonadati > Pseudomonadota > Alphaproteobacteria > Hyphomicrobiales > Rhizobiaceae > Rhizobium > Rhizobium sp. LjRoot98. Next base: position 30,079 of record NZ_CAXUPW020000014.1, on the reverse strand, counting down.
CCGCGGGTATGTGAATGACCACGATGATCGTAGCATTCAAGTCTCGAGGCAGCTTCTCCAGTATGGCGTTTAGTGGCTTGATTGCCCCAGCTGAGCCACCGATGGCGACAACGTTTCTGTTCGACATAGGACTATCCTTTTATTCTAAAACTCCGTCCCATGCTAAAGGTTGCCTAACCTGAGCAAGATGGCTCCAGGATGACCGGTCGTCTAGCGATATCGCGCTTGAACTATTTGATCCTAGATCCATTACGCAGTGTTGTGGCGCCCGTCTGATCGATGCCTGAAAGGCTGTTGGGTGATTTCTCCCGTTGGAACACTTCGACGTGGTGCCCCTAAGGTCAGGCGCGGGCTATCGAAAGAGACTCATGTGTGCGCATGGCCTTGAGCTCACCAACAGTGACGGGGCGACGGAAAGATCGCGGCGGATCAGCCAATCAGCTGTAGGCGGCGTTGCCCCGGCAATTGATAACAGCATAGGCTATCCGCAAACAATTTCGAACTTCCCTCGCTGCGACGCGGCGATATCGGAAGATCATCAGACCCGCGCTAAGTAGACGAACACTCACGACAGCCAGTTTAGTGACGGACGGCACCCGGTCCCCCATGCATCGACCTCCTCTCGGCAACATGTGTTAAAGCGCGCCGTAGAGCAGATGTCTGCATTCAAGAAAACGCTAAGTCGAACATGTCGTGCATCGCCATTCTCCTGCCGGAAATCGCGATGGCAACCTCCTGCGATTAAGTCGGAAACACACCCTTAAATGGGACAGAGCACGGGCAATTTCGTAGCGGAAACTTTTTTCGCTTCGACAGGGAACAAGATCCAGACGGAAGGGTTCGAATGTCCCCAATGAACCCTGATGAGATAAATCCATGGTTTCCGTCTTCGCCATCATGATCGCAGTTTGCGCTTTCGGCTTTGTCCTTGGATACTTTTACAACCGGTTTGAAGTTATTGCTGCGCGGCGGGCTTTAGTTGACCAGAGAATTAAGTTCGAAGCCGATCTTTCACGCGCTGCGGAAGTTCTCGAGGATTTCGAAGAGATTTTTGATGAGATGGAACGTTTCCATTCGTCTCACGAAACGGCTGTCGTACTGCCATTCAAACCACCGGTTGTTTAGGCACAGAAAGAAAAACGGCAGAGCGGTGGGGCTGCACAGTGCTCTGCCGCAAATGGATCATCGAAGCATAGCTGGAGAGGCCGGGCCCGGTGTGGTGTAGGGCCGTCGTTTCTGTCCGTAGGCCATTCCAGACGCTGTTAAAAGCTTGGAGTCATGCAGTAGAGATCTCCGGTTGCCCAGATCTGCCACCTGGACGATGGCGTCTCGCTTGGACTGAATGTGTACGATCGCGCGCTCGTGCGGTTTGGCTGCCGATCCTCGAGTGCCAAGTTGGTCTGGAGAGGTGTCGCCTTGATTGGGCCACACCGAGGCATCCGATAGGCACCGCTACATTACAGAACGGTAGACGTTTTGAAGGTAAAAGGGATCGTGTCCCAGCGAGTGGTGTAGCTGGATTTCATAGCCATCGGTGATTTCCGGTAGAGTCGGGGTGCTTAGAACCTGGCTCTGCCGCCGAGAAGCTGATGGCACGGACTCGCGTTAACGCCGATTTGCAAAGGCGTCATATCCCTTCGCCGCTCGTTTCGGGAAAGGGAACTAATATCGTTTTCACAAGTTGGAAAGCACCTGAGATGGCAGAAGAAGGGGAAAGTTGATGAAATCTCGCGTTAAACGCTTCTGGTATAGCTCGACAAACCCAAAATGGTCACGACCGCCTGTCAACCGGCGCGAACCGCAGATAATGGTGCCCCAGGTAGTTGACCTTGCCTTCCCGAAGAAAACCGTTCAGGAAATAGCCGTTCCCGCTTCTATCAACGGCAGGAGTCTGGCTGATGGACGCCCATAAGGGACTGGCCGGGGTGCGCTCGGTCAAGAAAGCCACGATCTATACGATTTCCCCGAGCTATTCTGTACAGTTGGCCGCGGGTCTCATGGCCGGAGCGGGCGTCGCTTTCCTGCCAGTGGAACACCGCCCTGTTGGTGCCATAAAGCATTCTCCGCGCAGGACGGACAATGATCGACTGACAAACCCAAAGGGTTCATTGTTGTCGATGGCGCCCGGCAGCTGGCCGGGATCCTGTCACTGGAAGACATATCCCGCTCGGATCCGCTGTTGGGTGCGCGCGTGGTCGCGACCCCACAATACCGCGGTCACCCGACAAGCATCTTTAAATGACGCATTTGACGCGGAATACCCGGAAAAATCCTGGACTTAAAGGGGAGCGGATTCATGAAAAGGGGCCCTGTTGAGATCCAACCGGGACGGTGGCAGAAATTGGGTGCCATCCCTGACGCCGATGGCGTCAATTTCGCGCTGTTTTCCGCACACGCCGAATCGGTGGAACTCTGCCTATTCGACGAAAATGGAGAGACCGAAACCGCACGGCTTGAACTGCCGGAATTCACCAACGAAATCTGGCACGGTTACGTGCCTGGACTAAAGGCCGGTGCGCTCTATGGATACCGCGTGCATGGACCCTACGATCCATCCGCCGGCCACCGGTTCAATGCCAACAAACTGCTCATTGATCCCTACGCGCGCGAGTTGGTCGGCGACATCACGTGGTCAAATTCGCATTTTGGCTATGACGTCGGAAGCCTGGACAAAGACCTATCGTTTAATCGAAGCGATAGCGCCGCTTCCATGCCGAAGTGCCGTGTGGTCGAATCGAAAAACTATGACTGGAAATCCGATCGCCCTCCCGCGATAGCCTGGTCCCGGACCATTTTTTACGAAGCCCATGTGAAAGGGTTCACCCAGCTTCATCCGGCTGTTCCGGAAAAACTTCGGGGCACGTTCGAGGGGCTCGCGGACAAGGCGATTGTCGACTATCTGAAGTCCCTTGGCATTACCTCGGTGGAGCTCCTGCCCATCCATTACTTTCTTGATGACAAACATTTGATCGACAAGGGTTTGCGCAACTATTGGGGTTACAACAGCCTCGGATTCTTCGCGCCGGCGAGCCGCTATTATGGCCCGCGCGGCATGGACGGCCTTCGCGACATGGTGCGCGCGCTGCACGACGGCGGTATCGAGGTCATTCTCGATGTGGTCTATAACCACACAGCCGAAGGAAACGAGCTGGGCCCCACTTTGTCCTTCAAGGGCATCGACAATTTCTCCTACTATCGGACTCTACCCGACGATCCTCGTTACTACATCAACGACACTGGCACCGGAAATACCGTCAACACGTCGCATCCGCGCGTCTTGCAGATGATCACGGATTCGCTGCGTTATTGGGTCGAGGAAATGCATGTCGACGGATTTCGTTTTGATCTCGGCACTATCCTTGGCCGCGAACCGGAGGGGTTCGACCAGCGTGGTGGCTTCTTCGATGCGGTAACACAGGACCCGGTGCTAGCCACTGTCAAACTTGTGGGCGAACCTTGGGACATCGGGCCTGGCGGCTATCAGATCGGGGGCTTTCCGCCTGGCTGGGCGGAATGGAATGACAAATACCGCGACACCATGCGCGACTATTGGAAGGATATGGATGGAACCGCACCCGAGTTCGCCGCGCGCTTCATGGGATCGGCGGATATGTACGATCTGCGAGGACGACGGCCTTGGTCCAGCGTCAACTTCATTACCGCCCACGACGGTTTCACCCTCAACGACCTCGTTTCCTACAATGACAAGCACAACGAGGCGAACGGGGAACACAACAACGACGGACACAGCGACAACCGCAGCTCCAACCATGGCGCCGAAGGTCCAACCGACAATGCGGCGATCAACGCCAGCCGCGACAGGCACAAACGTAACCTCCTCGCGACGCTGCTACTCTCGCATGGCACGCCGATGCTGCTTGCCGGCGACGAGTTCGGCCGCAGCCAGCTCGGCAACAACAATTGCTACTGCCAGGATAGCGAGATTAGCTGGGTGCATTGGGAAGGCCTGTCGGGCAGCGCTGAGGAGATGCGTGATTTCGTCCGACAATTGATCAAGCTGCGCGTCGAGCAGCCACTGCTTCGCCGTGAAAGCTGGCGAGACGGTCTGACAGCCACCTGGGTCAATGCCGGCGGCGGGGAACAGACACCGGAGCACTGGCAGGACGAAGGAAGCACGACGATTGGTCTCCATCTCGGCTGCAAGAATATGACAGTGACGAAAGGCGCCTGGCGTGAGCTGCTATTGATTTTTAACCCGCACGATGGGCCTGTACCCTTCAGAATGCCGCGGTCGGAGTTCGGTAGCTGGACCCTTGTGCTCACGACGGCCCAGATGAACGAAGCGGACAACCTCTCCAGTAAGGAGGCCGTCGTCCAAATGCCGCCTCGCAGCTTGGTGCTTTTCTCGGCAAATTGAGGCCGAGGAGCTTGGTCGAGTAAGTAAGCGCAAGAACCCTCAATTCGGGAATTAGCCATTTCGGTGTGCGGGAACAAAATCCCACACGGTCGTTTTCGCCATCGCTAGAAAGCGGGACCTCGGGTATGCTGAAAGGGCCCGCAGAGGGTGAACAAGTCTGGGAATCGGGCGGGATGCGGCTTTTGCACACGCTCGTCCTCCGCAACTCGGCGAACAGATGCGAAAATTCGTAGCTCTAATCACTCGTCACATCGCCGTTTTGATCCCTAAACTTAAAGTAGGAACTAGACTTTGCCGGGCGCTCCCCGGGTCAGACACGCATGTTGCAGATAAAGTTCCGCCGCGGGCAATATAACTTTCTCTGGGTGCATCGTTTTGAATTCAAACGCGTTTTCACCGATCAGGTTTATTTATGTCAAACTCATTTCGGGGAATCAAACGAGCCTGCGAGCGTCAGACTTGAACCGGTTTGATGGTATCGACGCTGATTTCGCCCTCGATCACCCCGCGTGGGAAATCACGGCGCGCATGGTCCACCTCAATGACGGTATAGAGTTTTTCCGACCGGAACGCACTCGCGTTGCTCGTCGTCACGCCCTCGGCAGGAGCTGAATCGATTTCCATGAAATCAAGTTCTCGTTCGGCAGCAACGATGCGCGCATCGCCCGTTGTCCGAGCGGCGACCAACACTTGGCCCTGGTAAGGCGAGTTGTCCCACCGCGGGTCGTTGGCTTCGGCTATGGGAACGAGGCGATAGATATTCAGGAGTTCAGCCTCTTTCCCCGAAGTGGTTGACGAGTCCAGAACCTGAGCACGGCTCTCGACAGACTGACCGAATTCGGTCGGACTGGTTCCAGTTGAAGGGCCAAGGTGGCTCTGGTCGTTCGTTGCGTTCGACATCGGAGGGCTCCTTATGAATTAACGTTGTCGGAAGAGGATCAAGCAGTGTGATTCCTGTCAGGGACGGCAGGCTTTCAATCTCATGACGCCAGAAGACCTTCGGCTGCGCAGTGTCTTCCGCCCTTTCTCGGGTGGAGACGAGATTTTCGTCTAGCACCGCGCGGCGCTGTTCCGAGCCTCACGTATTTCATGGCCCGATCTTTCGACCGATTGGTGACGATCATCGTGTGACCCCGTACAAAAAGCCTAGGAAACCGACTCCAACCGCAGCCGTAATCGGCTGCGAACGCACCTTGGCGCGGAACTCTTCAGTCGCCAGGCTGCCCGCTGCGGACGCAGCGTCCTGAAGCGAATCCCTTAACCGGGCGACTTCCGACCACAACGCCCTGAGTTCTTCCTGATTGTCGGCTTTCCAGTCTGTCGCCGCCAGCGCTTCATCGACGAGCGGTGCTGGCTCTTCCGGAGTGTCTGGTGCGACCTGATGATCTGTCATGTTTAAACTCCTATAGGAGGTTTTTTCGGAGGTTTATTACTGGGTTTTCTCGGTGCCCGTCGGAGCGACCGATTGCGAATCGCCACCCGTACCAGATTCAGCCGTGGGATCTCGATCTGTTGGCGAGGTCTGCATGGTTTCTCCAGCAGGTGGAGTGTTGTCGATGACCTTCTGATCGGTCGGTGTGACCACCGCCTTCGTACCGTGCGTGGTGGTTTGCTTCGTTTCCGTGACGGCGTCATTATCGACCGCCTCTCCATACATCCCCGCGATAGCCCAGGCGATGGCGGCCAACACGAGACCACCTATCAGCACCATCAGTACCGGTCGCCCAAGCAATCCCTGCCGCGCCTGCACGGGCGTAGCTTCCACGATCTTCTGCGTCTGCACACTTGAAAGCGTATCGCCGCGTTCGTCCTTGAAGCTATTCATGGATTATTCCTCTTTTTCACCTTCCTTAACCAATGGCGCGCGGGAATGTTCCGCCGGTTTCAATTGCCTTCGGAACGCGACATTCGCCCGATCTCGCGAGAAGGTCGTCGGCAGAGGCAAGCGTCTCTCCAGTTGGTGGAAAGTCCTCGGCAAAGGGGGAGTTCCACGCTCGTCCAGCCGAGTCGCGCGAACTTGGCGATAACGCGCGCGCTTTCTCTGCGATTTCGATCTCGCCGTCTGTCCAGAGCTGTGACAGCATCATGAAATCTGTGTCACCGTCGATCTGGCTGTCGGCCGCCTTGGCTTCGCGCTCAAGGCCGGCCTTACGAAAGACCGGCCGCGGCGGCCAGCGCTCATTTCACAAGCCCCCCGCCAGCAGGGCTTTCTCGATCCCTGCTGGATTCCCTCTCTTTTCTAAAGGAAAAGGAGTTGAAAGGGGATCGCTGGCGGCTGGTGCGCTTTCCTGGGTTCAATTTTTCGCGCGTTGTTGGAATGACGCGGTCAAACCCTAGGAGAGGGCAATAGGCAAACTCGAGGAAATGCCGACATCCATTCGGCTGCGGGCGGCCGTTCCAGCTCCGCGCCATTGTTGACTAAGCGCAAAAACACTATTTCAAATTTCGACCGCCGCCTGCAGGTGGCGACATTCCAGCGGATATACCGGCGCCTCAGCGATCCTTGCCCAATCGCGTAACCAGCGAATAGCAAGCACACGCTCCTCAGTGTAGTGTCATTCGCGATCCTATCAGCCGAAGACATTTCTCAGGAACTCCTCAGTCGGTTGGAGGTCGAGCTGAACCGAAAATCTGTCGCCGAGCAGTTTTAGCGATGCGTCGTGTGTAGCGTCCTCCCCACTGCACGCTCCGTAGGATAGCAAGACAACACGATACCCAAGATCAACTGCCCCAACCACTGCGGCAAGGACACAGACATCTGTTTCACCACCCGTGATAACGAGTGTTTCCACCTCCTCACGAGCGAGGGTGGCATGGAGACCACCTTCGGCAGCACGCTGGCCATCCACTGGACGGCCATAGCGTGTCTTCAGCGAACAGGCGCTGCATGTCGATACCAGGTGCTTCCAGTTGCCCAACTCAACCATAGATGCGGTCTGCTCCTCTGTGTCCTTCAACTGGCTGAAACCAAATCAGTTCCGGGTTGTGCGGAACAAGTGTCGGATTAACCAGCTCCGTTAGCTTCGAAACAAGAAGGGCTTGAGGGCTGCAAACAAGACCGAGAAATTTCGTCATCGAATTACGCAACTCGCATGCCATCGAGAGCCAAGCTCTATCGATGATGAAGCCGCAGCTTGAGCACATCGAAAAGCTATCCGGAGCTGACTTAAAAACTGGAGCAACGTATCCGCGACGAGGGACATTCCGCGTTGAAGGACTGAGTGCGTTCATTTAGAGCGGCATGGCGGGAATTGGCATAAGATGGCAGGCGATGAGATCATTGAGGATTCTCTAGCCAACTTCGCTTCGAGAAGTTGAGATATCCGCCTTCTCCATGCTGACGATCGCTGACATCGGAGAATACGCTCCACGAAGACGAGGACCCGAGAGTGGACGGAGGGAGGCGGGCGAATTTGAGGTGCCCGCTCTGGCGGGCTTTTCTGGTGATGATTGATGAGATCGTCAAGAGCCCAAGCATTTATCCAGAAACTGACTCCGCCCCCAGCGTGTAAGCACGTGCGTGCTGTGAGAGGGCGTCACCCAGTTGGCCCGAGGAGCGGGCGACGTGAGGAATAGCCTGCATCGTGACTATCCCTTGAAGTCGCCTTCCTCCATCTCGCGCTTATCATAGTTTAGATCCCATTCCTTGCCGACCGGTTTCGCTCCCGGAGGAGCTTTATGTGCTGTGGCATCATCAGAGCCCGTGATGACCCGCGGCTTTGCGCTGGCCACCCCGTTATTGTTACTGCGCTTCAGGCCTCTGGCATACTGACCCTTTGCATCGTCGTGGATTGTCTTCACGGGTGCTTTGTCCTTCACAGGCCCTGACATCACTTAGCTCCCCCCGTTTTGCCCGCGTCCGTGGTTTTGGAGCGATCGGGATCGTTCAGATTCTCTCCCGCTGCGTCGCGGTCGGTTTCCGGGTTGTCTACCGCGGGAAGGTAGCCACGCGGGCGGGTTTCTTCGGGTCCTTCCCAACGCGGCGATTGATCTGTGGTTCCGGGGATGCCCGGTTTTGGTGTTTCCTGTTTCATCTTTTTTTCCTCCAAATGGCGTTTTCGCGATTTCATGCACACTTAACGGCGGGCCGCTTCGGATGTTCCGTCCATGCCGATGATAATGAACCTCGAACGGGAACCTAGCCGCTGGGAGCTTCTGTCACAAAGGACCCGCGGGGACGTCATTCCGAGCAAGCCACATGACCACGCCGTGGTAATGCCGGAGGAATGCCAGTCCATCCCCATGACGGCGCCGAAAGACTGGAACCAGAACGGGCATGCCAGTCGGCGCAAAATCTCCTCGCGTCCATACTGCTGGACAATCGCCTCGGTAATGACAGCACCGACTCTTGTCATCCGCCCACCAAGGCCATTTGGGCACGCGTCCGTCCCGCAATGGAAGATCCACGCTACCTGCCCGCTGTGTCGGAAAATCGTCTCCGATCGGTTTCCGACAGGCATTGCGGGATAAGCACCTAGGCCCGCGACCGCCCCCGGCAATTATATCAACCCAGCCGTTGGCTAACTCCCAATACAATATGGAGTACAGAGCGTCGTTTCACAGCTTTTTGCTTAAAAATGGCGAACCCCTAACACCGAAACGCCAGCGCACATCGGCGGCTTTGGTGATACCAATGCGACATCCGGATGATGCCGCCCATGGCTCAGACGGGAGGCTTACATGAAAAGGGTCCGCAGCCAGCGATCGGCCGTTGAGTTCACCCGTTGCGGCAAGCGCCTGGCACAGGCGACCAGGTCCGGAACAAAGCAAAACAGGGCTTTCCAGCGCCCGTCTCTGACGCATAAGATCCAACCCGGTTGTCGGTTCCAGGGCGCGGATCAAGACGGCGCTTCCCTCCTGACAGACAAAATTCAGGCACCAGTGTATGCCGTAGGATCGGTAAATGTAGAGCGTCGCCGGAGGACCGAACATCGCCCGGTTCCGAGCGGTTTGACCATTATAGGAGTGGGACGCCGGATCCTCATCGGTATAGGCTTCCGTTTCCACGATCAGGCCGCCAACGCCCGCAATGACAAACTCTGCACCGATCAGATCGACAGCGACGACGGGCGCAGGCCGGTCAAAAAAAGTGCTCATCCAGTTTCGGTCAGGTAGCATCGATAACTCTCTCTCTTTCAGCAGCCACACAAGGAAATTTATAGCCCTCGACTACAAAGTTATTGACCGTCCTATCGAGCGATTTCGGGGCGGCGGCGGCCAGAGCAGCGTCGGATTCCGAGAAATCTCGCTCATGGGGCTAAGCCGATTTTCGTCCTGTGGCGCGGATGCGAAATTCTTGCCCACAGGGCGAAACGTAATGAGCGTTTTTTAGTGCAAAATCCCCTCAAACCGCACCGCCCGCCACTTCAATATTTCGTCCGATAACGTTGGATTATCCGTCATTATAAATGACGATCGCGAGAGTGGCGGTATTGTCGCGCAGAACCCTAATTTCTTTTCCAAGACTCTGCGCCGTGTCTCAGCACGGCGCTTGCGGATTATCGATATTACGGGCAGCTAGGCGGCCGCCGTTCACCCGAGCAATCGCCGCGATCATTCCATCAGGTGCCGACATTCCCCGCCCCCTAAGAGCGGCGCCGCCCATAATTTCGCTGTAGGCAAGTGCGGCTTCAAACCGAAAATCCGATCGGCGAAACGATGGCGCCAGTCGAGCAATCCCTGTTCCAACCGATCGGCACGCTGAGCCGGTCTTACGTTTTGTATCCCGAAAGTAAATCTCAGCGATCGTGACCGTCGGAAGGGCCAGCTCCGCATCAAACCGCATCAGCCATTCGATGACCGGCTCGTTTGACGCTTTTTGAAAGTCTCGGAAACGACATTGCTATCAAGGAAATCAAAGTTCGACGCCCCGATGCGGACGGCGACTTTCGCGGACGACAGCCTCGAGGTCGAGGTCAGTCCCTGATTCAGCGCTCAAGCAAGTCTCTGCCTCCGATTGACATGCCGAGCGCGGGCACGGGATGCCCATGACGGTACCCAGTTCTAACGACCTTGCGGGCAGAAGAATGACGCCACGAAAATTGTGGCGTGCTATATACTGGTTAGCCACGAAATCGACGTGGGGGTGCCGATGGAACAAAAGCTCTCGGTCATAATGGCGTCAGACGTCGTTGGATACAGCCGCCTGATGGGCTTCGATGAGAGAGGCACCCTGTCGACTCTCAAACGGCACCGACATGAACTCCTCGATGTCAAAATCGCCCAGAATCATGGGCGGATCGTCAAGCTCGTCGGCGACGGGATGCTGACAGAGTTCCGGACCGCCGAGGAGGCAATTACCTGCGCTGTCGCAATCCAACGAGAAATGCGGACAAGGAACGCGGATGTTTCCCCCGATCGCCGAATTGAGTTTCGGATTGGCATTAACATAGGGGATATCCTTTTTGAAGATGACGATGTGTATGGTGATGGCGTGAACGTTGCATCGCGCATTGAAACGATCGCTAAGCCCGGAGGCATCGCGGTATCCGCATCGATGCGTGACACCGTGGGCAACCGTCTGAATATCGGCTTCGAGGATGCAGGTGAGCAGAGATTGAAGAATATCGATCGACCGCTCCGCGTCTTCAATGTCCTTTTTGATGATTACAAAACTGCGCAACCGAAAGATGCCCCCGGTTCGGCCTTGGCAGTGCCACCGGCCTGCATACAAAATGATCTGGGCTCCGAGTCGAACAGAACGATCCTGTATGTTTCAAGGTTTTCAAACCTTGGCGGCGATCCAAACCAGGATTACTTTGCGGCGGGCATTGCGGAGGATGTCGTGACCGCCTTGTCGCGCTTCTCGCGGTTGAACGTGATAGTTCGACCACCCCGTTTAGAGCCCCGCCCTATCGGATCGACTACCTATTACATCCTTGAGGGCAGTGTCAGACGGCTCGGCAATCGAGTCCGAGTGAATGCCAGCCTGACCAACGTTTCTGGCGAACATATCTGGGCGGAAAAATACGACTTCGACCTTGTCGACGTTTTCTCCATTCAGGACGAGCTGGCTCAATCGATCCCGGCCGCGCTAAACGTCAAGATCGAAGAGGCTGAACGTCAACGCGTTCTTGCTAAACCGGTGTCTGCTCTGAGGGCCTATGACTTTTATTTGCGAGGGAAGCATCTTCAACAGAGCCGGCGGCCGGAGGACATCGGGATAGCGAAAAAGATGTTCGTTGCCGCGATCGCGGATGATCCGAATTATTCACGCCCATACCTGGGGCTCGCCTGGATCGAGCTGCTGAAGCTGAAATGGAATGAAAGCGTCGACATTGACTTCGCACTGGCCACTGCGTTCACATGGGCGAGCAAAGCACTGCAGCTCAACCCCTCTGAATCCGACGCCCATTTTGCGCTTGGCGTAATCCACTTATGGAGAGGGGAGACTGAGCGTGCCATAGGATGCTACGATCGGGCTCGCGAACTCGCTCCTTACAACTGTGATCTGCTCGCCGAGTATTGCGATGCGTTGGGCTATTTAGGGCGTCTTGAAGACGCGATCAGGATCGGCGAAATGGCCGTGCGTCTCAATCCAAGTCGACCCGACTGGTACCTGTGGGACATTGCGGCCAGCAAGTATCTTTCCGGTGACTATGTTGGTGCGCTGTCTCTTCTAGAAAAAATGACAGAGCCAGGGCCTGCATATCGACTACTGGCGGCAACATATGCACAATTAGGGCGGTTGGACGAAGCGAGCAGCGCAGCGACCGAATTGCTAAAAATCAATCCGGACTTTTCGATTAAGCGATACATGACCCGAGCGCCCTATCGGGATAAGGCGCTCCTCGCTAAATATGTCGAAGGACTGCGGATGGCAGGATTACCGGAGTAGGCACGTGATCAACTGCTTAATTTAAGGGAATTCGTCTGGGGCAGTTATGCTTGCATGTCGATCCCCCTGATTGTTACTTGTTCGCTTCCCGGTGTGTCGGCGGCAGATACGCGGCGCTTCAAGCCGCTCCTACTGAACAACAATTGCTTGTTGATGGAGAGGAGAGATCGGCGGCGTGAACCGATGCTTCCGCAGATCCGGAACACTGTTTGGTCGAAAGCAAACCTAACGCATCCAGGTTCGCACAGCTGCATAAAATGGCATTGCGGCAGCCTCTCCTGCCGAGAGCCGCGCTCTATCGGACGTGCGATAGGCTATGCCATCTGCAATATTTGATAGGGCGATGTCAGAGGCTCAGTTAAGCGGCGATCAGCAGTCCGCTGGTGACCGCAAAATCACGCGCGAAATAAGGCAATTATTCGCTGACCTCGCGCTCTCGGACTTTCCAAGCCGGAGCGATTATTGTTCTCGCTTATTTCCCCGGAAAAAGTCCTGCTTTCATTGCAGGGAGCAGTAAGCGCAATTTTCTCAGAACTAAGTTCCGAGTGATCGATTGACGATGGTGTAACTCGCGTCATGTCGACAATCCAGCCGGGCCAGTCGCTCGATGTGAACCCGACGGAGTGGATTTCAGATATGGCCCGTTTGCACCACAAGCGGCCGCTGCGGAAGGCCGTTGTTCAGCTTTGTTCTCTCGGTTAAATGAGCATAAGAGAGAATCCGAGGAAGTTTTCATGAGCACAGAGAACAGTATAGGCCTCAGCTTGTTTTTTGTCGATACTGACGGCCCTGTCTTCGGGACTGAGCAAGATGCACTGGACCTGTTGGGCCAAACCTATGGCAAGGAAATTGATGTCATTGTTGTGCCCGCCAATCGTTTCTCACCTGATTTTTACGACCTCAGCAGCAGACTTGCGGGACATTTTTTTCAGAAAATGCAGAACTACCGGATGCGTCTCGTGATCCTCGGCGACATTTCTGTCCCCATGGCGGCAAGCAAAGCGCTTCGTGACTTTGTCAGCGAAACCAACCGGATGGGATATCATCTCTTTGTTGCTGAGCGGACAGAACTGGAGGACAAGCTGCGCCGGAATGATTGATTCTTCACCTTTCAAAGGATGCGCAGAAAACATTTCATCTCAATCGCCTTCAAGCTTCCCGATCTAAAGGGACATCCCTTGTTGATGGAGACGACCGCTTCGAGCCGTCGAACCAACCCGCTGCGCGAGAGGGCGTCTGGGGGTTGAAATCGAGGTTCGGGCTGCAGATCGCACCTGAGTTGAACATCGTCTGGTAAGGGCGGAACATGACGAGCTTCTTCAACAAGGGAGCCTCACTATGCAGGCCCCCAACCCGCCTGTCAGCCGCTGCGCCAATAGTTGATTGACGACATATCTTCCTGACGTCGATAGCCAGCCAACCTTCCTCGGGCGTTCAACCGACGGCGACCGCCGACGACTGCGCCGGTTCCAGATCATGTAGCAGAAGGATGGCGTTCCCGCACCAACCATAAACAGCATCGTTAGTCGTGCCTTCCTCACGATAATATGCTATGTTTCTGCCATGCGACCGAGTACGCGCTATGCAAAAAGTGGTGAGTTGAACATCGCCTATCAAGTGATCGGTGACGGGCCCCTTGATATCATCTACGTCCCAGGCTGGGTGTCGAATCTTGATTACGCCTGGGCATTTCCACCCGTGGTGCACATGTTCGAGCGGCTGAGCGCTTTTGCCCGGCTGATCCTCTTTGACAAGCGCGGAACCGGGCTCTCGGACCGCAACGTCGGTTATCCAACTCTTGAGGAGCGCATGCAAGACATGCAGGCAGTCATGGATGCGGCTGGCTCGCAGCGAGCTGCGCTGATGGGCACGTCCGAGGGCGGCAACCTTTGCATGTTGTTCGCGGCGACTTATCCGGAGAGGTCCATCGCACTTGTTCTCCACGGGGCCTTCGCGAGAGGGCTTTGGTCGGAGGACTACCCTTGGGGCAAGACCCGTGAGAAGGTTGAGGAAGAGCTGGTCGTCATCGCGCGGGACTGGGGTGGACCATTCGATCTCAGTAACGGAGCACCAAGTCTTGTCGGTGACCGGGAGGCGCGCGATTGGTTTGCAGGTTTCCTGCGCAACTCGGCCTCGCCGCAGGACGCTGTGTCTCTCTGGCGCTGGAATACCGAGATCGACGTTCGCGGCATCTTGAGTGCCATCCACGTTCCCACGCTCGTCCTTCACAGAACTGGCGATCGCTGGGTGCAGGTCGAAGAAGGCCGCTATCTCGCCGATCGGATACCGGGGGCAAAATGGGTAGAACTGCAAGGTGATGACCACGTGATCTGGGCTGGTGACGCGGATCGTACATTGGATGAGATCGAAGAATTCCTCACCGGTATCCGCCCGCAGCCGGCCTCTGAACGCGTTCTTCTCACTGTGCTGTTTACCGACATTGTCGGCTCTACGTCCATAGCCGCCAAGCTGGGCGATCGAAGCTGGCAAGACTTATTGCGCCGCCATGACGAAGCGGTGCGCGTCGGACTTTCTCGCTACGATGGCAAGGAAATAAAGACGATGGGCGACGGCGTTCTAGCCACTTTCCAGCAGCCAAGCCAGGCTATACGTTGCGGTTGCGCAATCCGCGATAGCGCGGCAATGTTGGGACTGGGTATTCGTGCCGCCCTACACACTGGCGAGTGTGAAAGGCGCGGTGGCGAATTGGGCGGGATAGCCGTCCATCTTGCTTCGCGCCTTCTAGCTCACGCCGATGCCGGAGAAGTCGTGGCCTCGGGGACGGTGAAGGACCTCGTCGTTGGCTCCGGCGTTGCGTTCGAGACACGTGGTGAAACGGATCTGCGTGGCGTTCCTGGAAAGTGGCACATCTACGCTGTAACCGTTGATCCGAAGCGTCCTGACGATTGGTGACAGGCTCCTAATCGTTGCATTTTCCGGTGATTGACGGCTGTTAACGCATTTGAGCCGCGCCAGTAATTCACCTGAAGCAGCCATCGAATCTTAAGTCTGCGATATTGACGCTGATTACGGACTCTGGGGCTTGCGAGTTTGGCAACGCGGGATGCGTGACTGAGGGAGTGGGCCATTCGTTAGCAGGTCTCGGGCACGCTTCGCAACCAATTGGGCCACTGCATCATTAAACCGAATGACTGGGTTTCGAACAATCAGTCGCTGCCGATCCTGATTTACGGGGCCGTGTTACTTGCAAAGTTCCTTGCAATGTTGACCACAGATGTACTGGCGGCGGCGTGAGTGACGAGGGAAGTTGATGTGAGTTTCGCCGGCCTTTTCTCTTTTTGGCAGTTCCCCGTCGAAAAAGTTGATGGGTCAGGTCCCGCATCAGGTGCTTTGTGTTTTAGGCATCACTGATATATAATTGCGGATAAGAATAGGGTTACTCTGGCACGAACAAATCTGAATGGCCTGATGCAGTTAAAGTCCGGTACTCGGATGGACCATTCGACGGAAAGGTGGTTACCGAGAACGCGCGCGTTGCCTTCATTCGTGGCAGCAAAGAGCGATGTGATGCAGGCTGCGCAGACCCGGTCGATCTAAAACCACCTCGACCTCGACTCCCGGTCCCGACAAGAGATGTCGGCCACCAGAAAGGGGGCTGACGGCCATGGGCGGGAGATCAACACCAAGGCGAGGGCGTGTGCAATACCCCCGTCGCGCTGTGCGTAGTTCTACCGCGTCACCAGAATTTAATATATTTCCTTGGGAAGGATATCATGGATCTAGTTGACCGCCTCTTGTTATCAACAAACCCCTTCATTAGCGACGGGGGCATGGAGACCGACCTCATCTTCCACAAGGGCGCCGATTTGCCGCTGTTCGCCTCGTTCGTCTTGCTTGACAGCCCAGAGGGTCGCGAGATGCTGCGGAGCTACGCGGTTTCTTATTTCGACATGGCCCAAGCAGCGAGCCGAGGCTTTGTGATGGGCACGCCGACCTGGCGGGCCAATGGCGGCTGGGGGCCGAAGCTGGGACTGGACGACGCTGGCATCCGAAACATTAACCGGCGCGCTGTCGCGTTTGCACAAGATTTGCGACGCAGCCATCCCTGGCGTGACCACATATTGATCGAGGGAGCGCTCGGGCCAGCCGGCGACGGCTACGCTCCCGAGCACCTTTTAACCCCGAGTGAAGCGGCCCACCTGCACACCGCCCAGCTCGAGACCTTTGCCGAGGAAGGTGTCGACATCGCATCAGCATTTACCATCACGCATCCTGGCGAGGCGATCGGGATGGTCAACCGGGCGCGTGAACTGGGCCTGCCTTTTGCGCTTTCATTTACAGTGGAGACCGACGGACGTTTGCCGACCGGGCAAGACCTTGACTCGGCACTGAGTGAGGTCGAGGCCGCAACAGGAGGCTACGCTCGCTATTACGGGATCAACTGCGCTCATCCTGATCATTTCAGCAAACTAATGCCGTCGCGTTGGCTCAGCCGGATCGGCATGGTCCGGCCAAACGCCTCGCGCCGGAGCCATGCCGAATTGGATGAAGCCACCGACCTTGACGACGGTAATCCACAGGAGTTCGGCACGCTTTACGCTGAAATGGCACAGCGCCTCCCTGGGCTGCGCGTTGTGGGCGGATGCTGCGGCTCAGATATTCGGCACATCAAGGCTTTGATCGCGGCGGGGGTCTGAGCCCCAAATGTCCAAGTTTTTTAATAGCTGGCTCTGTTGTGCGTGGGGACTACCAGCAAATGCCGAGCAAGGTCGCGCTTGCCGATTTAGCGGCTGACTGCGTGATACTAAAGGCAATGTAGACCAACGAAGACGACAGAAGACGACTTACGAGCTGGCTTCCCTGCAAGAGGATGCGATATCCGGATTGAAAGCCCTTTTCTCAAGGCAGTGCAGGACGAGCAGCGCAATCGCGAGTGGTTCGAGACGGCGAAAGCAAATGATCTTGAAATCCAGTGACTGTGTTCGCATTCAAGGCTCAAACCCTGGTCGATAGCCGCCTGCTGAAGTTAGAACAAGAGCGGTTCAAAACCCTGCGCTAAGGCCGAACGGACTTCTGCCCCGGCAGCTTCGTCGCTGGCGTGCGGTGCCACGATCAAGGTGCTGTTTCCCATCCTGTCGCCCTCGAGTTTTTCCATTGCGGGCGCGCCAAGCCGGCCGCTTCAGGTTGAAGTCCATCATTTGCCAGACGTCGGTAAGCCACGCCACGCCGTCGTTCTAGACGCCAAGGCCGAGCTTGTCGTCCTGCTTCAGTGCAACGAAAGCGGATTTGGGCATGAGATGTTCGTCTACAGGCCGGAACGAGCGACTGGCCTCGACCCAGACATCTCCCGAGCGCAGCCGGTCACGAAAGTGAGTTTAGCGTCGCGATCTCGTAAAGTCGCCGATTTGCTTTCCTTCTAGTATCAGTTCACGAGGCCGCATCTCATGGGCGCCGTCGTCGGCCTCGTCATCCTGTCGGGGCTCGCCTCTGGTCTGGGGATTACCGCGCGCCGTTTCGTAGCGATCTGCGCAAGCCGGGCCTGCACTTGGTGTAAAAATGCCGCGGTAGTCGCCGCGGCGTTTGGATTGGCTACTCAATGGATGGCGGCTTCACCGCAGGCCAAAGAATGACAAGTCCGCGATTACGATAATGACGAGGCCCACAACATAGATAACGCGGTTCATGACGGGCTCTTTAGATTTTTGACGTACCAAAACACATTGTAAAGAGTGGGTTCCTTTCACAACGCCGGTCTCTCGAACGTCAGCCAGCCATGCTTTCTTTCACAATCGTGTCCCCAAGCCCAATTATTTCCCGGACCAGCAGGGTCAGATCGCTGCGCCGCGTTCTGTGATTGTCTATCGCGACCCGCAAGCAATGAGCGCCGTTAACTGTCGTATCCGATAGCACCGCAGTTCCTTCTTCCTGGAGTCTCAGCATTATCTCCATATTGAGTGCCTTCAGATCCCCGGCGCTCATCCCTTCCGCGCGATAGCGAAAGCAGACGATGCTGATGTTTGTCGGTGCGACCAGCTCCAAAAGAGGTTCGGCCTCAACCAGTGCGCTGAGATAGTGGGCCTGCTCAATATTCTGATCGATCAGGCGACCAAACTTCTCGATGCCATGTTCCTTGATAGCCATCCAGACCTTAAGCGCCCGAAACCCGCGGGAGGTCTGCAAGCTGTAGTCGGAAAGCCAATTGGTCGATGCAAGGCCGCGTGGTGTCATCTCCAGATATTCCGGTGTCACTGCAAATGTATTGCGATGCGCTGTGGCATCCCGGATCAAGGCGCACCCGGCCTCAATTGGCGAGTGTAGCCATTTGTGTGGATCGAGCGCAACGGAATCGGCGCGTTCGATGCCCGCAACGCGATAGGAATTCGACGGGGCAATGGCGACCAAAGCGCCGATGCAGCCATCGACATGGAACCAGAGGTTCTCCTGTTCCGCTAAGCTGGCGAGAGCCTGCAGATCGTCTATAGCGCCGGTATTGACTGTCCCGGCCGTGCCGATCAAACATGCAGGCTGGAGCCCCGCCGCACGGTCCTCCGCAATCGCCGCCCGCAAAGCCGTTAGATCAATGCGCAGCGCGCTATCTGTTGGAATGCGTCGCAGGGCCCGATTCCCGAGCCCCAACACCTCCATTCCCTTGCGGTGGCAACTGTGAATTTGATCAGAGCCGTAGAAACGCAAGGGCTTCGCCATGGCTGCGACACCGTGCTCACGCACGTCGACGCCCGCCTTCACATTTCGAGCCACGTTCAAGCCGATAATATTGGCCATCGAGCCGCCGGCCACCAACGTGCCGCTGGCAGACACAGGAAAGCGGACCATCTCTTTGCACCAGGCCACCAGTTGTTGATCGACCATTGGGGCCGCATGGTTTCCGCCGCCAACATTCGAGCCTTGGATGGCCGCCAAAAAATCTCCCAGCGCCCCCGTAAAATTGCTTGCCCCCATATACCAGGCCCAAAAGCGCGGATGCACGTTGCCCATGGGATAGGGCATCACGTTTTCGGTTACCTCGCGATAAACATCAGCCAGTCGTGCCGGTGATCTTGGCAAGGGGGATGTGAAGAATACCCTTACCTCCGCCGGCATCTCCCGCCAAACTGGACGGTCGCGGACGTCACGCAGATACCTAACTCCATCATCGACGATTTTGTGCGCTATATCTTCAACTTCCGACCAGTTGGTTGGGTCAAGCGTTTCTTCGATCGGGCTTGCTGCTGTAACGTCAACCATCAGAACCCCCAAAAAATACTGATGCCTTAAGATTATATACGCATCTCCTTATGAAAGCTATCCAACGGGGTTCGCGATTGGGTCCGATACTGTCAACTGGCGCCTTCGGTCAGCTTGTGGCTTCTTTCTCAAGGTTTCAATGGACGTCTACCAGGCTTGTGAAAATCGCAATCTTGCGGTGACCGCTGCGTCACGCCATTGCGTCAAGTTCTCCGACACCTTGAAGTCCCAAGCGAGATCAATCGGTGCGCTCAACGGCTGCTGCCTCGCGCGCCTTCCGGTCCGTGGGAGGTGGGTTCCTCGCCTTGACGGGGTACGCGAGGACCGGTCCCCGGACAGCGCGCGGCAGCTCTATAACATCGTCATTGCGGCGGCCCAGACCGCCAAGCCGGATGGGATCGCACACGCAACGCCACAGCTTGGTTACGCTCGTGTTGGAGGACGGCACCAACTGCAGTTGATAAGTCCCTGCAAAGGCCACGCCAGAATTCGAGGACACGCAATCTCGCACGCGAGCAAGTTGAACGCGACTGCGTCCCGTTCCAAAAAAGTAGCCGCTGGCATATTTACATCATCAGCTTCGGCAATTCGGTGGCCAGCGTATCGACAACAAGGCGAACTTTTCACGCAAGATGAGGTGTTCGCAACCACAGGGCGTAATTCTCAAATACGTGCCCCGGCTCACCCTGCAACAGCGGCATGAGCATGCCAGCTTCTACGCGTTCGCGAATGAGCCAGGAGGGAAGCCAGGCGATCCCCATGCCCGCCATCGCGGCATCGGCAATTCCTTCAAGATCGTCCAGGCGCAACCGACTGTTCAGCGTGATCTCGGCCGCAGGTTGCCCATTACGCGGAAACAGCCAGGGATGGGACCACCCGGGCCGACTATAGCGAATGGCGTGATGCCGGTCGAGGTCCTCCAGTTTAAGCGGCCTGCCGTTGATCTCGAGATAAGCCGGCGAAGCGCAAACGACCATGCTGTGACGGGCGATGCGTCGTGCGATCAATCCCGCCCTATTCTCGAGACCGCCTGTCCGGATGGCCAAATCATACCCATCCTCGGCAAGGTCGGCGATGTCATCACGGAACGACAGATCCAGTTCCATGGCAGGATATTGCCGCGCAAGCTTCACGAGAATCGGGCTCACGCATCGCCGCCCGAGAAGGGCGGGCATCGTAACGCGCAGCCTTCCACGCGGTTCCGATAGCTGTTCGGCCGCAAGAGCATCGGCCGCGTCGATCTCAGCAAGAATTTGCCGGCATCGCTCGTCGTAGTCGCGCCCGAAGTCCGTCAGGCTCTGACGGCGCGTAGTTCGGTTGATCAGACGCACTCCCAGGCATTCCTCGAATAGGCGTATATGTTGGTCCGGACATACCGAGTGCCGCGGCCACCGCCGCGAACGAGCCCAGATCAACGGCCTTCACGAAGACCGACAAGGAGGATCTTGAACTGCGGCTGAAAGAAATTGCCGCCCCCACTGGCGCCCGCATGGTGTTTGATCCCATCGGAGGTTCGATCTTCGAGGCACTGACAGCCGTGGCTTAGCGCCCGAGGCCAGCGCCCTTCCCGCTGTTCGCGGTCTTGAGCAAGCGCTTGACGCTGCGCGGCTACCTCGTCCACGAGATCGTGGCGACCCGGTGCGCCTGGACGCGGCAAAGGCATTCATCCTTGAAGGACTGGCGTCCGGCGAGCTTCAACCGGAAATCGCCAAAATCTTTCCGTTTGACCAGATTGTCGAAGCGCATCGCTACTTGGAATCGAACGAACAATTCGGCAAGATCGTCGTGAGGATTTGATGCCAAATCGGTAGAGCGAACGTACTCGGGCGACATCAGTCGCACTTCGTGTCCTCATGCTGCGAAAAGTCAACCAAGGTGGTGAGCCCCGCAGCATGCTTCCATTGCAATGACATTCTCGCCATTTTGATTTCCTAGAGAAGCTGGCAGACCAGACATTCTGGGAGGAGAACTATTGATGCTTAACTGGGTTGATCAACGACGGACACGGCGGCGAAATATCGCGGGCTTCTGGATGTACGGCACCATACGACCGATGACGATAGTTGCGTTATGGGCAGCCGTCAGCTGGTCGGGGCTCGGCAATCGGGCGTTTTCTCAAGAGACGCTTTACGTTGGGCGGCCAGGTCTCGCCGAGCCAGAGGGGACTCCGCTTGAAATTGCGACCTGCAAAACCATCAAACAGACACTGGATGGCTTCCAGCCACAGCGGGATCGGGTTGATCTTTGGATCTCCGGTCCGCTTACGCTCGTGCATACCGACAAGGTCCTCTGGTATCTTGCAGTCTGTCCGGACACTGGAATTCGCGTGATGTGCATCACCTATTCCGACAATGGCATGAAGACAGGCGATCACGTCGTTCTGGCGGGCGCGTTGGAAATCCAAGATCGCAAACACGCGGTTCTCGACCCCTGCCTTGCCTCACGCGATTAGACGACGGCCAACTAACGCAACGTCAAAGAGTCGCTCCGCCGGCATGGGTTTCTCCTCTTTCTGGCACGAGATAAAATATGATAAAACGAAACTCGTTCCTCCGCCCCGTGGTCAATAGTCAAGAATTTCGAGGTCGGAGAGATGCTCGTGACGCGTTAGCGTCATCGCGGGGCGTAGCGGCGTCGGCTATGTAGTTCGCGACAACTTCACTATGCCGCCCCATGACTCCCTCGCGCGTTCGCAGACTATCCTGTTTCAACCGGGGGGAGTGGCCGTGAGGTTCCCGACGCCCACTATGTGTGCTTGCGAAAGATCATGATAGATCGGCGTGGCAGCTGCTAGACAGCTGGCTTTCGAACCACTCCCTCGGATCGCCAGTTGGAGGCCTCGCCTGCCTGGCGCGATCAGGCCTCGCCGTTGAGGCACGGATCATGTTGATTTTATGGGATTGTAGGTATTGACCTTCTGCCGCGCCACACCAAGTCTGTGCACAAGCGAGGGGTAGCAATGACTTACGATTGGGATGGACGACGGAACCGGCTAGCCAGGGCGGCACGCATCACGACAGGGCTGGGGCTAACGTTGGCTATCCTATCTCTTCCACTACTAATGTTTATTTGATATGCGCCAACAGCTTTGCGCCGTGACACGCCAAGCACCAAGCCCGTCGCTTTAGTCGGGCGGCGGCCGGGTGCCTTTAAAAACGTCGTTTTTAGAGGTTGTAGAAAATGTGTCATTGTAGTCTGGCCCGAGAGGATTCAGGTGTGACGGCTAATGGATAATCGTCGTCAGACGGTATGGTCGGAACATAGCCCGTCTCCGAAGTGGCTACCCGTGTGGCACCTGGCGTCAGCTTTCGGCCAGAATTGATCGTCCGTGAAGTCAGCCGAAATCGGTCGATGGCCTAGATGTCCCAAGATGCGTGACAGAGGGCGGGGACATAGCCTGCGGACTGTTGCCACATGTCGCTGAGCCTCGCAGCAAAACCTGCGACGCTCGTAGTGGATCTCACGTATTTAAGGGCTTATTTCCCCCCTTGGCGAACTAATCTGAGTGTCGGGGGTTGATAGTAGTTTACCGCGATAAAGCAGAAGCAGCGTATTTTGCCGTCACAAAAGGGAGTTCTCAATGCGGGAGGGCCCATCACTAGAATCCTACGAACTGCGCCGCACCGGACTCGTCCGAGAACTAGGGTTGATGAATAACGACGGTAGTCAGGACGCTTATGACCGCATAGCCGGAATCGCCAAGAGGGTTTTTGCAACAGATATTGCCCTGATCACATTCATCGATGGCGATCGGCATTGGTTCAAGTCCCGCCTTGGAACGGACTTGACACAGACTCCGTGCACTCAGAGTTTCTGCACCCATGCCATGACGGCTAAACAAGTATTGGTCGTTGAGAACGCCCCAGACGATCCGCAGTTTCACGACAACGCTCTCGTCGTTGGCGCTCCCCACATTCGCTTTTATGCCGGCGCACCGCTGCTGACCCATGAAGGCTATCCCATAGGCACGATTTGTGTGATGGACAAACAGCCGAGACGGTTCGAGCACGAAGATCAGTATATGCTGCAGGCCCTAGCTGATCTTGTGATGCCGCAGATGCGCGTGGACAGTGACCTGACCCACCGCGATACCGCTACAAACATGCCTAACCGCATTCAATTCTTCACGGACCTCGCCGAATTCGGCCGCACGCACGAGGCGCAGGACAAGTGGGTTGTGTTGATCGAATTGATGGGCATGCATGAGGCAAACGACGCCGTCCGGGCTCTTGGGCTCGGATATATCTACGATCAAATCGCCCACTCCGCGGAACGGATACGTTTCACCGTTGATAACGCGACGGTTTATCATGTCGGGCCTGCCCACCTTGCCTTCTGCCTGGATAAGGATAAAGATGCGCTTCAAATCCTTGATAGCGTCGTGGCGAGACTGCGCCAGCCGTTCATTACCAGCTCAGGCATTCCTGCGAAGCTCGCACCTGGCTGTGGCGCCCGCAACATAACCGGCGCGGAACTGTTTGCTCCCGAGGTTTTACGCACGCTCCTTCAAGCCGCGCGTGAAGCGCGTGATAGTCCCCGAGGTGTCGCGCTTTATGATCCGATCGCCGACGGGGCCCATCGACAAGCCTTTTCGCTGGTTGTCGAAATGCCGCGTGCGCTTAGCGCAGATGAGCTTTTTCTTGTATATCAGCCTCGCGTTAACGCACAGTCCGAATTGTGGGAAGGCGCCGAGGCTTTATTGCGTTGGCGCCATCCATCGCTCGGCGTCTTAACCCCCGGAAATTTTTTACCGCTGATTACGAAGACGCCGCTGATTCGGGATGTGACCGACTGGGTCATGGATGCAGTGTGTAGGCAGCTCGGCAGCTGGCAGGCGGAAAACCTTAATATGCGCTGTTCATTCAACGTCAGTGCCCGCAATCTGGAAGAGGACGATTTCGTGGAACGACTCGCCAGCGTAATGGCGGAGCATGCCGTCGATCCCCGCTGGCTGGAAATCGAAATTGTGGAAGACGTCTCAGCCACCGAAAATGAGACGATCTTGTCCAGATTGATCGCCATCCGAGATCTCGGAGTCACCATCGCAATCGACGATTTCGGCAGCGGATACAGCAATCTTGCCTATCTTCTGGAACTTCCAGCCACGGTGCTCAAGCTCGAGCGCTCCATCGTGGCTGGCATACTGACCAAGCCTTCGTACGCTACCGCCACCGCCTCCATCATCGCGATGGGTCATCAACTCGGCTATCGCATTGTCGGCGAAGGCGTTGAAACGGCCGATATCAAAGAGAAACTCGTCCAATGGGGCTGTGATGAGTTGCAGGGGTACCTGTTTGCCAAGCCGCTCGAAGCCGAGGCATTTAAGCAACATCTACTAGCACGTTAGTTTCTGACGTTAAGCTTGAGCTGAAGGTGTGAAAAGGGACGCAGCGCCGTTCTTGCGGATACGAGACCGGCAGCACTTGTCTCAAGCCGCAGAATGGAACATGCCTCGCCGTGAATCAACCTCTGACACCCTGCCCTGGTCACGATGTCATTCGAAGGGTGCTAATAGCCGACGACGAGCCGCTTGATCCGTCCGCTACATTGAACGCATTGGTTATGGCATGCGCCGACAAACGACGGTTCCCGGGGTTGGTCCCATCACCGCGGCGACGATAAAGGCTTTGGTTCCTGATCCAGGCGGGTTCAAGTCGGCGCGCCACTTTGCTGCTTGGGTTGGGCTGACACCCAGACCTCATTCCAGCGGAGGTAAGGAGCGATTGGGTGGAATCTGCAAAATGGGCAATCCCGAACTTCGTGTTCACCTCGTTCTCGCGGCACCAGCCGTTCTGCGGATTGCCCCGAACGTGACCGCGCGCGACCTTGGCTGAAAGCGCTGCTCGCCAGGCGTCCCTTCAAGGTTGCTGCTGTCGCATAGTCAACACGATGGCACGGATCATCTGGGCCCTTCTGACTAAGGGCGGGATCTACAATCCTCCCGAGCCATCCTCAATTGCTGCGACAATCTGACGAGTCTCGGCACCGATAAACTGATCTGGCCGGCGTCGTCCGGCAGATGCAGGGGCTACTGCAAGCCATGAACCCATGGGACGAAATTCCGGAACGAGTGAAGCCGCCGACGCTGCACTTAAAGTGCGTGGATGTGATTTAGCTCCTCGTTTCGCGGATCTCAACGAGGCCAGCGGTCATGTACCGCACTCAAAGGCCGTACATATGAACGCACCGTCATGGTGTGTGAATCCGATTGCCAAGCCCGTTGCCTACGAAGGAGAAATTCGATGCCACTCGGATGAACAATTGACAAGGATCCTGATGTGAGAGGATGCGAACCGACGGCCCGTCGTTCAGCAGATGTATTCGTATTAGATTTTCCAACCCGGGCAGCTACTTACCTGCTGATAGCCATCAGTTGTTTTTGGACACGCCCCCGATGCCGCATTAATCATGGTGACGGCGCCGCCGCGATGCGTAGTCATGAAGCCACGCAACCCTATAGCTGGCCAGCCGCTGGGCAGCCGAACGCAAAAACCAGAAAGCCATGCCTTCCGTTTGGGTCCAAACTGTCAGTGAAAAATGATCGGGTGGGGGGCCCCGCTGCCTATCCGCCGCAGATGAATCTTCGAAGGGGTGATCCGCCCCGGAAGGCAATGGACGTAAAAACCGGCCCCAATCACGACAAGACGGCGCATCGTGAAAGCCGGAAGGCCTTCTATGACTGGCTGGCCGAGACGATCACGATCACGATCACGATCACGATCAACGGTATCCAAAAGATAGAGCGCGATACCGAATTCGACAATGAGACGTATCGCAGTGGCTGCATCCGCCTCTACTACCCCGAGACGTCCGGCACGAATCGGATCTCAAGAACGGCGTGTTGCTCGAAGCCGGCTTCGACACGGTGGCTCCCAATATCGACAAGGATATCAGCTCCTGGCCTAAAATTACGCGGCATCGCGCGTCGAGCTGATCGATAATCGCGTGCTGGCCGTTCCCTGCTACGAGCCCGGCTACACGCTGGTCGAGAAGCTCCATACCATTTCCACCAAATATCGCGAACAGCAGGAAACCGGCCAGTTTCCCGCTAATTTCCTGCGGCACTATTACAACGTGTTTTGCCTACTGGACCAGCCGGAAGTGCAAGACTTCATCGGTACGGAAGCCCATGTTGTGCACAAAAATCATCCCGAAGGCTGACAATCAGGACATCGGCAGCGATCCCGCTTTTAGCCTTTCCGACGCCGGGACGTTTGGGCTTTACGACCGAGTAGACGAACGGACGGCGGCGCTCTATTATTACGGCCGGCCCAGCCTGAAAGACTCCTCGCACGCATCACCTCCTACACGGAGCGTCTATAGCGATTCCACTCCAATAGCTTCCTCTATAAGTCATTGTTCAAACATGCTTCTTTTACGGGCGAACTTGTCCCGAGGCAGAATTTGGAGACGCACGTAAACTACACAACGATATCGTTTGACCTGCGGCCAAGCACGTACCCGTGCCAGAACTGGATACGCAGCAAAAGTAATACCGCGGTTGACCTACAAAGGTATATCTTCAAGACCGTCCGCCAAGCACAGGGTGAGCGAGATAGGCATGGGCCATTGAGCCCGGAAATGGAGAATGGCTTAAGCCCTCGAGCTGCGGGAAGATGAACCACAATCCAGAGGCCTTGCTTCCGGCCATTCTCCAATTCCTTGAAGGCGGTGTCGTAGAGCCGAGACAGGCGTCTCGGCGACAACACCGCTTCACCTTTTGCACCACCGTTTCACCGACACACGTCCGACATCGTTTGAAAAAGCCCCGTACTTGATGGCGTGGGTGGCCAGCTCGTGGAGGAGAAGGGATAGCGATAACCCCGCTTTTGTTCCAAGCCTGACCTTGGGTCCGTCCAGTACTGGCGGGTATAGACATGTACACCAATCCCCCTTGTAATGGGACGACTCTCGGGAAGCGGTCATTCAGATGTCACTTCGTAAGTGTCATTCAGATGTCACTTCGTAAGTGAATGTCAGCGATCCGACAGAGATCGACTTGCCGGAGCCGTCTCTGACTTTCACGGTTACTATCCCGCGATGCTCGTCATAGGGAAGCTCGTCTCTCGCGATATCCGACATGATCCGCGCGACCTCTCTCGGCAAGTCTGCCTTTGATGAAATCAGCATGCCGACATCGTCAATCACCTGACCGTCGCCGTTATGGATGTCGAAAAAGTATCGGGTCGTCATCGTTGCGGAGCTCTCGTGATGGCATCTTGGCGGAATTGATATGGTCGCAGTGTTTTCGAAGGAGCTGATGGACTAACTCCGGGGTCAACGGCTTGGAAATGAAGGTGGCGTTTCGGGGTACGTCTCCTGCAGCAGGCTGCTCCGGAGGCGATGACGACGCAGATGTGGGGCCAACGTTCCGCAACGACACGGGCGAGGACGAAACCGTCTAGTTCGCCAGGCGTCTGCACGTCCGTGACAACAAGCTGGAGCGAAGAATGCCGGTTGAGGAATTCGTATGCCTGGCCGGCGGTCGTGGCTTCTACGCCGACATCTCCCTCGTCCGCGAGCATGTCGGCGGTGTCCATGAGGATCAAGGGTTCGTCATCCACGATAAGTGCGATCGGTATCGCGAGCTTTCGAATTCTGCTTTTTCCATCCGCCATAAATCTTTAACATGACGAATAGTTCCTCAAATGGTGCAGATGGACGTACGTCGCTCAGCACCGGGTGGGTGAGACCGAAGATCGAATGGAATTCGAATGAGGCAGCTCCACGTGCGCGGCGTTATGGCGAGGCTGATTATCTCGTCCCCCCGTTGCGCGCGAACGGCCGCATGGACGAGAACCGCGGTAGAGGGGAGATTGAGGATACCAGAACTGCAACGGACAACAGTCCGCGATTTGCAATTTCCGCCCGCGCGCGAAAGCCGCTCTCCTTAGCTACCATCAACGAAACTTCTGCCCGTTGGACTTCTGGCAGGGAATTGTCCGTACCGCTTTCGGTCATTTTTCGAGCTTTTCCTCAACCATACTCCGGTTGTCACCCGCGACGTTCACGGCTTCCTTCACCTGAGCCTTCGATAGGACCTCTTTCTTCGCTTCGTAGCTCAGCTCGTGATGTTGTCCGGCTGCGACACGCGCTCGATCCTGATTTCTTCCGCGAGTGCCAGTTGCCATTTTCAAAACTCCGTTTCGAAAACGGCTTAACTCCTCCCTGCCCTTCAGGTTTCGTCGACCGCGACTGACAATCAGCATATTCGGCAGCCTCTGCGTCGCTTTTGGGAGCAGATCTGAACGATGCATTCAGGAGGCGTCTCATTCATCAACGAAGCCTGCTGAATGATAAGGGCCATGGCGGCACGTCGCTCTTCCGGCAGCTTGAGTATGAACGTATCCATGTCACGTCCAAAGTTTGACCACGCCTTATCGCCTGCTTGGCCGCGCTCGATAACGCCTGCCGTCTCGAGGGCAGCTCGATCCACGTTCTCGCGAGCAAGGGATATTTGAAGAAGGTCCGTCCCGGCGATCATTGTCCAATCCCCTGTTGTCTAAAATTTACCGTCTCGTGGCTAGAGTGTCCGCGGAGTGCTCTCTTCCTTTTCGATTAGCGTGTGGTAATCGGCCGCCGCGAACGTGCTGTCGTGCTGGAACCCCGAGACGAGGGCATTGTTCTAACGTTGTGAACATCATGGATGCCCTGAAGAAGTCCCTGGCGACGGAACTGAAGAACCGCAAGGCGGTGATGAAAATGCTGGCATGGTAGCCGCGCCAGCGGATGGCTTTCATTGGTCGCCCGAAAAGCCGACCGTGAAACACGAAGGGCGCTCGATCCATTTCTGGAGAGCGCCCTTCGCAGACCCGGGCAGCACGCCACGCGACGAAGTCACTGTGGCAAGCCATCGAAACGGGTGATGTCCATAAATGAGATTGGCAAGCGGGGTTTTCAAGACCCGCGAATAATTGGAGCGCCGTCGCCGAACGACCCAATCGACAGCACCTTCCTCCGCCTGGCGCGGACATCGCGAATACAACGCACTCCCGACGAATTCGGTCGGCTACAAGCAAGGACTCTTTGCCAACAATCCTAATAAAATGCCTACGATCGAGGTCCTGCCCTGCCAAGTCCTTCTTTAAGGAGTTCGAGGGTCCTCGCATCGGCCTTACCGCCGAAGTAGCGCTCGATGGCTGTGCGGAACGGCTCGGGATCGTTGGCAGTCTCCCGAAACAGCGTCATCGACGAGTGCAGTTTTAGATCATCGGGAGAGCCGAATATCTCGTGGGCAGTGCGATTGGGGACCACGTTAATCGCGCGGGTACACTGGACGAGGCGATCACCAAGCAACGGGTGGGCGAGATAGGCATGAGCTTCGTCCAGCCCGGAAATCGAAAACCTAATCGCGGTTGGCGAATGGCCGAGGCCAGCGACCTGCGGGAAAATGAACCACATCCAGTGGCTTTGTTTGCGGCCCCGCTCCAACTCTCTAAGGGCAGTGTCATAAACGAGTGCCTGCGCCTCGATGAAGCGTGAGAGATTATAGGGGTCGCTCATGTGCTGTACTCCAAACTCGAGAATCTGGCCTGCGCCGCTGGCACTGTCCGCAGATTTTACCATTTCTGATGAGTATGTCAGTGAATCATCCGAGTGCATCACGACTTATTTGGCGACTCAGCGAAGCTGACGTGATCGCTCCGGCGACGGCCAAT
>NZ_CAXUPW020000013.1:0-106394 GCF_964252935.1 Rhizobium sp. LjRoot98 | reverse complement strand
GCCAATCAACTCGAGGCTCGAAACAAAAAAAATGCGCGGTTAAGGGCGTTTCTTCTTGAAATCAATGACTTGCATGGTAGGGGCGACCCACCGAAGGGTACGTCTGCGCGGCGACTATCCATCGGAAATACTCATGCGCGAGAAAGAACTTCGTGAGATCGAAGGGATCGCGGCCACGATCAGACGACTCGTAACGCCGGGGGTGAAACCCAAAGCGCTGATTGCCGCGGTGAAAGAACGGCATCCGAAAACCGCGACGAAGGAGATTGCTCGCACGACGTTTTGAGCGTCATCCTGTCCGCGGAATTAGTTCCCGAAGACACGCAGGCACTCCATGACCTGGCAATGGATAAACGTGACAGCACTGATGGGTTGGATGTCCCTCCCACCGGCATCGCAGTGTGCCAAGATGGTGATGCGTTAAGTCACCAACAGAGGAGGAGGCATCCATGGAGGAAGTTAGCATTGTAGGCGTCGATCTTGCAAAGCAGGTTTTCCAGGTTCACGGCGCAGCAGCGGATGGCCGGGTTTTGTTTCGTAAGAAGCTCTCGCGGCTTCAGTTTCCAAAATTCATGGCGGCACTGCCCCCTTGTGTAGTCGCGATGGAGGCTTGCGGGACAGCTCATTACTGGGGGCGCGAGTTGGCAGGGTTCGGCCATGACATTCGGCTGATCCCACCGGTCTATGTAAAGGCTTTCGTTAAGCGCCAGAAGAACGATGCTGCCGATGCCGAGGCTATTGCAGAAGCTGCGATGCGGCCGACCATGCGGACGTCGCTGTGAAGACGTCCAACCAGCAAGCTCGCGCAATGGTATTGCGAACTCGCGATCTTCTTGTCGGCCAGCGATCGCGATGGCAAACAAGATGGCACGGGTGATTTGGGCCAAGCTAGCACGCAATGAAGACTACAGAGATCCGACTGGAGCGGTCTGCTGACGGCGACTGCTTCATTTGGAGCGCCGGCGATGTGAGGAGGACATGATCCGTATGGGCAAATGATCGAGCAGATCGAGGTTGGATAAACCAGTAGCTCTCAGGGAGCCCTCAGCTCGTTGCACTGATATGGAATCTGATCCGGGTATCACCATACCGGCCCGCGGCATGTCATGGCCGCAATATGAGGTCTGAAACATGTACGCACCCGATCACTCGCTCAGCGGTAAAAAAGTCCTTGCATCGAAATGGGCATCCAAACATGAGAGCTAGCACGGGCAACTCGCGCGCATTCATCATCCAGCAGGGACGAATGCGATCGTTGCCGGGACCGCTGCGTTGCACCATATAGTCTGAACGCAATTCAGAGCGCCAAGCGGCGCGGGAGCATCCATGACAGCAACCATCGACGCCGGGCCTGACCAGAAAGCAGCTTTTCGTGCTACTTCTCGGTTCGATCGGGGTGGTTTACGGCGATATCGTCACAAGTCCGCTCTATGACTTTCGGGACTCCATACGCCCATTTTCCCGTGACGGGATAATTCTCAGAACCAATCGGAAAGACACATGGCCACAGGACTGATTGCACTCCTTGACGACATCGCTGCCATCGCCAAGCTGGCCGCGGCGTCCCTGGACGACATTGCCGCGCAGACCGCAAAGGCGGGGGCGAAAGCGGCAGGGGTCGTAATCGACGACGCGGCTGTGACGCCGAGATATGTCGTCGGCCTGTCCCCGGCGCGCGAACTGCCGATCATCGCCAAGATTGCTCTCGGGTCGCTGAAGAACAAACTTCTCTACCTCCTGCCAGTCGGGCTTTTGCTCGGCTATTTCGCGCCATGGGCTATCACTCCGCTTTTGATGATCGGCGGCGTCTACTTGTGCTATGAGGGCACCGAAAAGCTCTACGAAGCCTTCTTCCCTCATGACGCCCACGATCACGAGGCCGCGGTATCGGGAACATCCGATCCGGCCGCACTGGAGAATCAGAAGGTCTCAGGCGCGATAAGGACGGATTTCATTCTGTCCGCCGAAATCATGGCATTGACGTTGGCCAATGTTGCGGCGTCCAACATTTACACGCAAGCAGCGGTGCTAGCTTGCGTGGGAATCCTGATCACGTTGGCCGTCTACGGCGTCGTCGCGCTCATTGTGAAGGCCGACGACGTCGGTCTGACCCTCGCTGGTTCATCCCACGGCCTGCTGCGAACGTTCGGGCGCGGGCTTGTGGTAGGCGTCCCTGTCTTTCTTAACGTTCTCGCCATGGTTGGCACGGCTGCGATGCTCTGGGTCGGCGGAAGCATTCTGGTGCACGGGATGGCCGAACTCGGCCATCACGGGCCCGAGCATTTCATTGAAGGCATAGCGGCAGGAATTGGAACCGTGTCCGCCTACTTCGCCGAAATCCTGCATTGGGCGACGACATCGACGATCCAGGCCGCTCTGGCCATAGTGATCGGCGGCCTGACCATCGTCCTTGTTCATGCTTCGGCTCCACTGATCAAGCGGCTGAGACCGCAGAGCTAATTGATGCAAAAGCGAACCTCCGCGAGCAAGAGATGCTCGCCGGGGGAGCTACGGCGTGGCGAGAACTGGTAAGACCTTCAACCGCCAAAGCATCTGGATTTCCATGACAGTCGTTGCCTCAATACAATCCTGCCGCAACAGCACTGTCCACATGAACAGCGCTTTTGGCAACCATCGAGACTAAACATTATTGTTGAGGTACGTAACCGATTTCCAATGGTAGGGACGCCAGGTCTACATGGCCCGCCAAGGCGTGAAGTTGGCGATGTACGAATGGCTTGGCGAGACGGAACATTAGTTCCGCCAATAAGTTGTTGGCACACAATTGCCGGCTGCCCGTGCAATGTCCCAAGGAGGCAATCCCATGGCCAAATTACTCGAAGACCTTTTCCTCGACACGCTCAAAGATGTCTATTTCGCCGAACAGAAGATCGTAGACACTTTGCCGGAGATGGAAGCAGCGGCGACGAATATTCAGCTAAAGTCCGCTTTTCGAAAGCATCTGGACGAGACCAAAATACACGTGACCCGCCTGGAAGCCATCTTCAATGTGATCGGCGAGGAACCCGAGGCGAAGACGTGCGACGCCATCCTGGGCATCACCGATGAGGGTGCCGAAATCATGGAAGAATACGAAGACTCCCCTGCCCTTGATGCTGGCCTCCTTGCTGCCGCTCAGGCCGTCGAACATTACGAAATGTCACGCTACGGCACGCTGCGCACTTGGGCGCTCGAACTTGGCTACGAGGAAGCAGCCGAAATTCTCCAATCTACGCTGGATGAGGAACAGGCCACCGATTTGGCGCTCACCGCGATTGCCACTTCCGTGGTCAATCAAAAAGCTGAAGGCTGACGAGCTGGCGGCGGCTGTTCACACGGTCGCCGCCCCTTGTCAGGATGATGATGACCAATCGCTTTACCTATCTGCTCACGACGATACGCGGCAACGCACTGTTGATCGGTTCAGAGAAGCAAACAATCAACGACATCTAATCCTTGCTTGTTGAAAATGGCTTGCCTATTGAATCCGGCCCTGCCGAGTTGCACCAAGTGGGGAAGTTGAAGATCGCCGAGCAAACCGCTGAAGGACTGATTAGACCATTTTGTTGGCGAAACCGAATGCGGGGTGGAAAAACATGTCGCCCGGACGATGGATAATGCCCGGTTGAGAATGCGGGGGCTCCACCACGCGGGCAATATTCGATAACACCTGTCCAATGACATACTCATCGACCGCACCGTGTTCTGGAAACCCGGCTTTTTGTGCCGGGTTCCCACTGTCAGCGACGTGGCTACCGCTAATGTTCCGTGTTGTTCATCAACGCGTCGATGAGCATGATCTGCGAGCGGTTTCCGCGCTTGTATTCGTTGATTAGGATTTTTACCTCAGCAGTCGCCTTCTTGCGGGAGATGCGATGCTGAGCATACCAAACATCGAGAACATGAAGCATGTTCAGGTCTTTAGGTGGTATCCCGACATCGGACATATGCATCATCTTCCTCCAAAGGATACATCATCTCTTGTTTGAAAAAAAAGCGCCTCCCCGCGGCCTCTCTAGGAAATAATCCTAGTCTTAAATCGAGGAGGCTGAAGACGAAAAAATGGCACCAGTTTGAGGTGCGTTTCCCATTTTTGATCCCGTTCAGCGTACACGGTAGTGGTCAGATTGAACGAGACCATGCGTTGAAATTCGGTCTTTGGCTGAAGGATTAGGCCTTTCCGATGGTGCCTCATTCCCCACGAGTGCCGCTCCCCCTGTCCTCGTTGACCTCTTCCAATATCTTCAGCCCATCGCTGTATTTAGCCGTATCGAGTTCATTCGCCAGCGCCTGCTGAAGGTTGTCCTTCAAATCCGCCTGCTTTACCGCTCTTGCGAGATCATTCGACGCTGCACGGCGGACAAACAACGCTTCGTTTTCATCATCACGCTTGGTTAGGGCATCAACAGCTGAGACGATGGCATTGGAGAAGCCTTCCGCTTTCAATCGCTCAAGCGTCCATCTTTCCCGCTTTTCGACGACGTCATGGAGATAAGCCACGATTTTCTCGTCAATCCCGCGGACCAAAGCCGCAACCCGATTGCAATGCAGAAAGTATGGTTCACCTGCCTTGTCGGTCTGTCCCGCGTGCGCGTCCAAAGCTATTTCAATTGCCCGGTCCAGTTCGTGCATTACAAGCACCTCCGCGTATGCCATCGGAAACATACTGCAAAATGCGGATTGTCAGTGATGAGTTCCACGGGTAGCGATCCCATGGCTGGGGCCTCCTCAGGCAATTGGAAGAGCAGCGTCGAGGAAAGCGCCGACGAAAGCTTGGCGGGTCTACCGCCTTCTGAAGGGCGCGGCGGCAATTGCGCTTGGCCTCATGGTAGAACTCGCCTTCCGCTCCGTCCCAGTCATGATCGAGAAAATCCAAAGCCTGGTCGGGCCCAGTGATCACACGCGCGCCGCCGTCGCGACGCTTCAGCTTTACTGGCTGCCAAGTGATGGTTTCCATACTGTCTCTCCGTTGAACGTCTAGAAACACACACAGAACCTCAGTTGTTCCGAGGCAAGATTCGTAATCGTTATTATAAGGAACGGAATTGCAATAATCCGGGGGTCCGCCTGATCAACTCTAGGATGGCTCGAGCCTTCATCCGCCGACAATGAACGCGATACGTCGATGCTCTCCTTGAACTTGCCGTCCGCATCGCAGCGGATGTAACGCTTATCGGTCCCGGTATCGATCATCTCGACCAAGTGCCATATCAGGCTATAATCGACAGTGTTGCGACGACCGGTTGGATCTGCCCGCCGGTCATTCAACGGTCAATAACAACGGCCTCCATCGCGCTTACATGGCCGATGTACGGCGCCATACCCATTGCGGCACCCCAGCCGCCATCAGACGGTTATTGCAAGGACCGCGACGCAATCCCCTGCCTTGACAAGACCGGGAAAGTGCCGTGCGCAGAGAACACCATCCATCTTTGCAGAGATTTCGATCGGCGCCTGGCCGGTGCGCCCGACAGGATGGATGAGGGCTACAGCCTGGCCTCTGCTGACAGTATCGCCTAAATCCGCAAGCGGTTCGATGAGCCCGGCGTCTTCTGCAAAACAGAAACAATCGCCATCCGGCATGTCGAGCCACTGTGTCTGCGCTACGTCAAGGGCGCCTTTGACGATCCCGGCCTTGGATAGAATGTTCCTGACGCCGCGCTTGGCAATGCCAGCACTTTTCGCCGTTGCCGTACCTCCGCCGCCGAGTTCGGTGGTGATGAAGATCTTGCCCATCGCTTCTGCCGCGGTATCGTACATTCCGACGGCGTCGATCTCCAGCATCTTCATGGAGTAAGGTGCCGAGAATGCCTCGACGAGTTCGAAGGAGCGCGCCTCCTGCGCCTTGTCGGACAGGATGTGGGCGGCACAGAAGGGCAGGAAGTCAAGTGTCTTGCCTCCGGAATGGAAGTCGAGAACGATGTCGGCAAGGGGCAAGAGTTCACGTTGGAAATAATCGGCGATTTTCTGGGTCACGTTGCCATCGGGCCTGCCCGGAAAGCTGCGATTGAGATTGCCCCTGTCGATCGGCGACGTTCGCGTGCCTGCCAGGAACGCGGGATAATTCATGGCCGGAACGATGATGACACGCCCGGATACGTCGTCCGCCTGCAATGTGCGTGCGAGATCGAACAGGGCAATCGGCCCTTCATATTCGTCGCCATGATTGCCGCCGGTGAGAAGGGCCGTTGGGCCCTCCCCGTTCTTGATGACCGTGATCGGGATCATCACGGAACCCCAGGCCGAATCGTCACGGCTATAGGGCTGCCGCAGGAAGCCATGCTGGATACCCTCGGCCGAAAAATCGACCGTTGGCGTGATCGGGGACGGTCGAAGTCCTGTGTCGTTCATGGCAGGCTCAATCCTTGACGAACAGTTTGCGCGGTACATTCGCAAGGCATTCGACGCCAGTATCGGTAATCAAGATGCTTTCGGTAATTTCCAGCCCCATCGTTTCCAGCCAGAGCCCGGTCATGAAATGGAAGGTCATGCCGGGCTTTAGCTCCGTCCGATCGCCGGGGCGCAGGCTCATGGTGCGCTCGCCCCAATCCGGCGGATAAGAGATACCGATGCCGTATCCGGTTCGGTTATCCTTGACGATGCCGTATTTCTTCAGCACCGCGAAGAAGCCGTTGGCGATATCCTCACAGGTATTTCCGGGTTTGGCCGCAGCCAGTCCCGCATCCATGCCTTCGAGCGTTGCCTTCTCCGCGTCGAGGAATTCCTGTGTCGGCTTGCCGAGGAAGACGGTGCGCGACAACGGCACATGGTAGCGATTGTAGCAACCGGCAATCTCGAAAAACGTTCCCTCGCCCCGCTTCATCGGCCTGTCATCCCAGGTCAGGTGCGGTGCAGAAGCATCGACGCCTGACGGAAGCAGCGGCACGATGGCTGGGTAATCACCACCGATGCCATCGACGCCGCGGGTACCGGCATCGTAGATTTCGGCAACCAGATCGCATTTGCGCATTCCGACTTCGATTTTATCGAAGATGCGCTGGTGCATGCCTTCCACGATACGGGCAGCGTTGCGCATGTACTTGATCTCGGTCTCGCTTTTTTCTGCCCGCTGCCAGTTGACCAGTGCCGTTGCATCAACGAAACGCGCATTCGGCAGATGCTTGACCAGGGCTGCGAAGGCGGCCGCCGAAAACCAGTAATTGTCCATTTCAACGCCGATCGTTAACCTGTCGTAGCCGCGCTCGACGAGCTTGGCAGACAGATAATCCATCGGATGACGCTCGGTCGATTGCACATAGTGATCGGGGTAACCGATAATGTTCTCGGGTTTCAAATAGGCTGTCAGCTTGGCGCCGTTGGCGTCCTGCCCACGGCCGAACCAGATCGGTTCGCCGCTCGGCGGCACGATGACGGCCTGATGCACATAGAACGACCAGCCGTCATAGCCGGTGAGCCACGCCATATTGGAAGGATCGCTACAGATCAGCAGATCGATGCCTTTTGCTTCCATGGCCTTGCGCGTCTTGGCGAGACGCCTCTCGTATTCCCCAAGGGAAAATTTGAGGTTCGGTTGGGTCATCTTTCTCCCTCATTCTCCGGCTTTGCCGGTCTCAGCTTTCAAATGGCGTGCCCGCGCCGGCAAGGCCGGCACGCGCAAGGGCGAGTGTTGCAATGGCCGTGTCCTGGATACCGGTCCCGGTGAGGTCGGCGATGGTGATTTGGTTGGGGGCGGTGCGCCCCAGCTTCTCACCGGCGACGATCTGACCGAGTTCGGGAAAATCCGCATTCGGAGCGACCGCGCCAGTTCTGATTGCGTGATGCAACTCGCCAAGCCGCCGGGTCTGTGCCAGACGATCGGCCACGTAGAGACTGGCCTTGGCAATCGCCGCCGGTTCGATCTCGTTCTTATGCTCGGCATCGGATCCCATTGCAGTAACGTGCTGCCCCGGCTCCAGCCATTCCGCCTTGAGGATCGGCGTTTCCGAGGGTGTCGTCGTAACGACGATATCCGCGCCAGCAATGGCACGCTGCGAATCAACCGCGGCGACAACACTGATGCCGAGCGACCGCGTCAGATCGATGGCCGTCATTTCCGCCTTTGCCACGTCCCGCGCCCAAATCCGTGCCTCGTGGATCGGCCGCACCATGGTTAGCGCCTGCAGTTGCAGCCGTGCCTGCATTCCCGCACCGAAGATCGTGGCAATACGCGCATCCGGCCTCGACAGGTGTTTTGCGGCGACAGCGCCGGCAGCGGCGGTGCGCACATCCGTCAGGTAACCGTTATCGAGCAACAGCGCCTGCACGAGGCCGGTTGTTGCCGACAGAAGAACCATCATGCCATTGGTGCTCGGCAGACCGATCGCCGGATTGTTGAAGAAACCTGGGCTGATTTTGATGGCGAAACCATCAAGGCCGGGCACATAGGCGGTCTTCACATCGACCTCGCCGCGATGTTCGGGAATGTCGAGCCTGAGGATTGGCGGCATGACAACCTCTTTGGTCGCAAGCGCCCGGAAGGCGTCTTCCACGCAAGCAATTGCGTCCATATCCAGTTTCACCACGGCTCGCAGATCTGCCTCTGTCAAAATGATCATCCGGCTCATGCCGCCACCTCTACGGGCAAGGCGGACGCGCCGTTGATGACCCGCCGATGCAGATCCATGTCGATGTTGCGTCCGGACAGGATGGCGACGATGGGGCCGGTCGATGTCACCCGTCCGGACAGAAGGGCGGCGACACCGACGGCACCGGCGCCTTCAACGATCTCGCGCTCGGCCGCGTAGGCATGACGCAGACCGGCGGCAATCTCTTCTTCGGATAGAAGGATCACGTCGTCCAGCAAATCCCGGCACATGGCAAAGGTCAGCGCATTGCCGAGCCCGATACCGCCGCCAAGCGAATCCGCAAGGCTCGGCAGTTCCTCGATTTGAACCGGGTGCCCCGCATCAAGGCTCGCTTTCATCGCGGCCCCGCGCTCCATGGTCAGTCCGATGATTCTTGTGTTTGGTCTCAAAGCCTTGATGGCACAGGCAACGCCTGCCGCCAGCCCACCACCGGATAGCGGCACAAGCACTGTTTCCACCTCGGGCACTTGATCCACGATTTCGAGCCCAAGCGTTCCCTGCCCCGCGATGACGGCCGCGTCATCGAACGGTGGCACACTGACCATGCCCTTATCGGCAACAAGCCGGTCGACCTCTTCCTGCGCTTCGTCCTGCGAATTTCCGGCAATGCGGACCTCGGCGCCGAGCTTGTGGATTTCTGAAACCTTGTTGCCAGGCACCAGGCGCGACATGCAGATCGTCGCGACCGCGCCCTGCGCCCTTGCTGCATGTGCAAGCGCCCGGCCATGATTGCCGGTGGATGCCGCCACAACACCACGAGCGCGCTCGGCAGATGTCAGCGACAAGATTGCATTGGTTGCACCGCGCAATTTGAAACTGCCGGTGATCTGGTGTTGTTCAAGCTTGAGATGGACCGGAACACCCGCCAGCTCTCCAAGTGCCGCAGACTGCATCGTCGGCGTGTTGAGAACATGCCCGGCAATGCGAGCGGCCGCAGGCCTGATATCATCGAGTGAAACCAATTGCCGGTGCTGGCTCATCTGTCACCGCTCCGGATAGGGCTTGGTCATGAGAATGCCGAGATCCGGTCGCGAAACAGCATCACCGCAGATCCTGATGCACGCCCAGGCGGTCGCGAGATTGCTGCTCACCACCGGTTTTCCAAGCACCCTTTCGATACGGGGAACGACCTCTGCGGCGCGAACGGCGGTGCAGGAAATGAACAATGCATCGGATTCCGGCGCCATGGCTTCTTCGGCGAAGGCGGCGATCTCGACATGTGAAATGCGCGCCATTTCCCGATCATCAGTCAGGCCAAGACACGTGAAGCGGTCGATCTCGAAACCGAGATTGGCGAAATAAGCGGCCATCGGGCGGCTGGTTTCGACGGTATAGGGCGTCAGTATCGAAATTCGCTTGGCACCCACAGCCTTCAGGGCACGGACAGCCGCATCCGTGGGTGTGACAACCGGAACGCCGGGTTTTGCTGCCTGAACCGCAGCCTCGATCTGCGCATCCCCGATGACGACGGACGCCGAGGTGCAGGAATACATGACCACGTCGAGCGGCTCGTCCGGCAGGATCAACGCGGCACCTGCGGTTAGTGACGGCTGCATCTTCAGCAGGTTTTCCGGCGTCACCGGATTGGCATAGGGGATGCGGGTGACGTAGACGCCGATGCGCTCACTGGCCACAATGCGCTGGAAGTCGACCTCGGTCGTGTGGTCCGTCGCCAAAATGATCAGGCCGATGCGCTTTGCCAGCGGGCGATCTTCGAGGCGGGGCGTACGGCTTGCCATTTCAAACCGGATATTGTCTGTCATCATCGTTCATCCACCCGGGCATAACGTTCTTCCAGGAAACGCAGCGCAACCACCGAGATCAGGCTGATGACCAGGAAGAACACGCCGACCATGGTGATCGGCTCGATATAACGATAGCTGCTATTGGCGACGCTCTTTGCCTGGTTCATCAGTTCCAGCACGGTGATCGCTGAGAGCAGCGGCGTCTCCTTGAACATGGCAATGAAATAGTTGGCGAGCGCCGGGATCATCGGTGGAATTGCCTGCGGCAGCACGACATGCATCCAGGTCTGCCGGATGCTGAGATTGGTGGCACGCGCTGCCTCCCACTGGCCGCGCGGCACATTGTCTATGCCGGCCCGATAAACCTCGGCGGCATAGGTCCCGTAATGGATTCCAAGGCCGATGACACCGGCGACCAGCGGCGCCAAGCGAATGCCGATATCCGGCAGCACGTAGAAAATGAAATAGAGCTGCACCAGAAGCGGCGTACCGCGAATGAAATCGGCCAGAAGTCCGACCGGACGGGCAATTGCCGGGCTCGGCGAGCGTCTTGCGATTGCCAGGACCAGACCCACGACCGCGGCAACGATCGCCCCAAGCACAGTCGCAAGGACGGTGATCTTCAACCCTTCGAGAAGGGTCGGCATGATCTGCCAGACGAATGCCCAATCCCATTCCATGATCAGACCCTCATTCCATCAAGACCGCGCGAAGCGCGGCGCTCCAGCCACCGCACACCGGCAGAAACAGCCATGGCCATGGCGAAATAGAGAACGAGAATTGTCGCAAACGGGATCAGCGTGCTGCCTGTCTGCGCGCGCACCACTTGCGCCTGGAAGGTCATGTCGGTCAGCGAGATCAGCGAGACCACGGCCGTGCCTTTCAACAATTCGATGGCATTGTTGCCAAAGGTCGGCAGCATCAGCGGCAATGCCTGCGGCAAGATCACGTGCCGCATCCGGTGATAGCGGCCGAGATTGAGGGCGACGCACGCCTCGAGCTGCTCCCGGCCGATAGCCCGGACGGCCCCCCGCACCACCTCTGCTCCATAAGCGCCGACATTCAGGCCCAACGCCAGAACGCCCGCCTGCATCGGCGTCAGTGTGATCCCGGCAAACGGCAGGACGAAATAGGCCCAGAACAACTGGACGAAGATCGAGGTGCCACGAAAGAACTCGATGTAGACCGTGGCAAGTGCGCGCACGGCGGCAAAGCGCGACATGCGGCCAAGGCCGGCAGTAAACGCCATGACCAGCGCCAATGCTGACCCCATGACCGTCAGCTCGACGGTCACCAGCGCACCTTGCAGTATCAGCCCTATATAGCCGGACCAATCTATCATCTTGCTTTCTCTGTCCCTGCCGTTTCAAAGCCAGGTCCTGCCGGGCCCGGGTGGAAAAGGAGAGGCAGCGCACCCCCTCTCCGGTTGGCCGTCAGTTGGCAGCAGCACAAAGCTTTTCACGCGTCGTCGACATCGCCGCTGCGGCCGAGAAACCATAAGGCTCGATAATCTTGGCGAACTCGCCGGATTCCTTGAGTTTTGCCAATTCGACGTCAAAGGCATCGCGCAGAGCCTCGTCGCCCTTCTTGAAAGCTGCGCCATCACAATAAACCGGCGCACCTTGAACCGGAGCGATAACCTCCAGGTTGGGGTCATTGGCCTTCTTGACGAGATCGTTGATTGACAGCACCGGTAGCGAGTAGGCGTCTATGCGGCCATCCTGCAGCATCTTCAGACCGCTCTGACCATCCGGCACGACGATAACGCGGTCGCGCGGCACACCGGCTTCCAGCGCCAGCTTTTCTTCCGTGCCGCCGCCCGGCGCGCCGATGGTGGCGGACTGATCGTTGGCTACATCGGCATAACTCTTGAAGCCCTTCGGGTTGCCTTTCTTGACGAGCATTGCTTCTGCATCACACAGAACCGGCTCGGAATACGCGACGGCTGCACAACGCTCCGGCTTCATGAACAGACCGGCGGTGACGGCATCGTGCCGGCCGGCCTGCAGGCCCGGGATCATCGCGCCATATTCCGAGATCGACGCTACCACATCCGGCACGCCAAGCCGCTTGAAGACTTCGCGGGCGACGTCGGGGGCCGCACCGGAAACCTTGCCGTCGGCGCCAACAGCCGTGAACGGCGGCTCGTTGGCGATGGCGATGCGGGCAAAGCCTTGCGCCTTCAACGCTTCCAGCTTGGCATCGTCGGCGTTCGCCGGGGCTGTAGCAAGAACAGTCATCAACGCCGTGGCGCCGGCTGCCATCGTCATGAAATGCTTCAATCTCATCGTTCCAACTCCTCTGGATTTTTTCTATTTTTATCGGGGGCATTGACCGATCGCCGCAACGATCAGACGCGGTGCCCCGCCGCGATTATCTTGCGCAGGAAGTTCTGCGTGCGCTCCTGCCTGGGATTTCGGAATATGTCGTCCGGCTTGCCCTCCTCGACGATCCTTCCCTTGTCGAAGAACAACACACGATCGGCAAAGTCATGAGCAAAGCCCATTTCGTGGGTAACAAGCAGCATTGTCATGTCGGTCTCGGCAGCAAGTTTGCGCATGACGTTCAGGACTTCCTCGACCAGTTCCGGATCGAGCGCAGAGGTCACCTCATCGAACAGCATGATCTTCGGCGAAAGTGCCAAGGCACGGGCGATGGCGACGCGCTGCTTCTGTCCGCCGGACAGTTGCGCAGGCATGTGTTTTGCCTTCTCCGCCATGCCGACCATATCGAGAAGCTCCATCGCCCGTGCTTCGGCAACGGCTTTTGTCTCGCCCTTGGTCAGCATCGGTGCCAGCGTGATATTGTCGAGCACACATTTATGCGGGAACAGATTGAAGTGCTGGAAGACCATGCCGATCTTCGTGCGCATCTTTTGGAGATGCTTTTCATCGGCAGCTGCCAAGCTGCCCGCCTTCTGCATGTGGTAGAGTTGATCCCCATCGACCTCGATATGGCCGCCATTGATCTTTTCCAACGTCATGAGGATACGCAGGATAGTCGTCTTGCCCGATCCGGAGGGGCCGATCAGCGCCAGCTTCTCCCCCGGCATGACATCCATCGACAGACCGTCGAGCACCGTCAGTGGCCCGTAGGTCTTTAATATATTGTCGATGCGGATAATGGGCGAAGGCATGCAGATCTCTTCCTGCTGAGACGAGCGATGCCTAACGATGACGAGCGTATCAAATCATGTCAATTGCCAAAATAATCTCATGACAATTATTCTTTCCCTGCCCATTTCATGGACGAAACTATCAAATCGCAAGCAGCAACGCTTCCGGATTTCCGTGCGCCAGCGATGCGACAATGCCGAGCCCTGTGCGCAACTCCGCCTCAGATGTCGAACCAAGCGAGATGCGCACCGCAGGCGCGCGGCCATGATCAGCCGTTTGGAACGATATGCCCGGCGCGATCGCCACGCCGCGCAACCGCGCCTGCGCCACGAACCCTTCTTCCGTGTGCTGGCAGGTCAGCGGCAGCCAGATATGCAGGCTTTGTGGATGGGAATGGTAGACGAGAGCGCCCAAGGCTTCCGTCGCAATCTCGTGACGTCGCGCCAGCGCGCGGCGCTGCCAGTTGACCAGTTCCATCGCGGTACCGTTGCTGACCCAGCGCGTTGCGATCTCGGCAATCGCCGGCGTCGCCATCCAGTTGGAAACGAGATGCCGGTTGGCAACCGCCGCGACGTAACGGTCGGGCGCGACGAGATAGCCGATGCGCAAGCCCGGCACGGTGATCTTGGTGAAGCTCGTGACATAGAGCGTGCGCTCAGGCGCAAAGGTCTGCAGCGGCGGCGGCCTATTTTCGACCAATGGACCGAGGATATCGTTTTCGATGATCGCAATATCATGCCTGGCCGCCACGGCCGCCAGCGCTTGACGCCGTTCAGCGCTCATCAACGTTGCGGTGGGATTTACCACCGAGGGCTGAAGGAAAACGGCCCGGATCGGCCCTTTCCGGCAGGCTTCGTCCAAGGCCTCCGGGATCATTCCGTCTTCGTCGATGGCCAGGCCTTCCAGATGAATGCCCAGATAGCTCGAGAGTGGGACCAGCGTGTGGTGGCTGATCGCCTCGGTGGCCACGGTTGACCCTGGAGGTGCGACGCTCATTAACGCCACTGTCATGCCCGAGGTGGCACCATTGGTCAGATTGACGTTGAGCGGAGAAACCTCCAATCCGCATTGCGCCAGCCACTCGGCCGCTACTGCCCGATGGCGCGGAAACACCATGTTCGGCCGAAACGACAAGGCCGAACTAGATGGCAGGTTCTCT
Organism: Rhizobium sp. LjRoot98; assembly: GCF_964252935.1. Lineage (NCBI taxonomy): Bacteria > Pseudomonadati > Pseudomonadota > Alphaproteobacteria > Hyphomicrobiales > Rhizobiaceae > Rhizobium > Rhizobium sp. LjRoot98. Next base: position 91,789 of record NZ_CAXUPW020000013.1, on the reverse strand, counting down.
GCCAGCCAGCCGAAGGCCTCGCGCATTCGCTCGAGATGGATTTGCTCGCAAACCGGCTTCAGGATCGACAGGTCGATGACTTCGCCCAACCGCTCCGGCAGATAAGGCGGCTCCGGCTCTTTTGGCTGGGTCTGCACGAAACTGCCACGTCCGATCTCGCCGGCAATCATGCCGCGACGGATCAACTCGTCATAGGCGCGACTGACCGTCTGGATCGACAACTTCAGATCTTCCGCGAGCCTTCTATGCGTCGGCAATCGTTCGCCATTGATCAGCTTGCCATCGTGAATCGCATTGGCAATTTGCTCGGCGAGTGAGAGATAAGCCGGACGGCGAAGCTGCTGTGGATCGGGGCGCCAATTTGTCATGATTTTACAGTGCTAAAATTCAGGTCAATTGACAATCCAAAATTTGCATTCACCCTCTCGATTTCATAACATCGCCCAAGATTTTCACACCGGGATACCCGTCCGAATGAAACTTGACGCCATCGACCTGCGCATTCTGGAAGCAGTCCAACGGGATGGCCGCATCACCAAAGTGGCGCTGGCAGAAGAAGTCGGCCTATCGGCGACACCGTGCTGGATGCGGCTGCGCAAGCTCGAAAAGGCAGGGATTGTCTCAGGCTACCACGCCCGCGTCGCGGTGCGCCGCGTGGCGCCGGTTGCCAGCGTGATGATGGAAGTTACGCTCGGCAATCACCGCCAGATGGATTTCGATCGCTTCGAGCGCGCGGTGACCGCCATTCCCGAAATTGTGGCCTGCTGGTCAGTCGGCGGCGGCGTTGATTATATCCTGAAAATCATGGCCCCGGACATCGATGCCTATCAGCGGCTGGTCGATGATCTGCTGGACCGCGAAATCGGGATTGCCCGCTATTTCACCTATATCGTGACCAAGACAGTCAAGGAGGAGACCGTCCTTCCGCTCCCGGTCCTCCTGTCGCAAGGTGAGGCCGCGGACGGCTAGACATTTCCTCTACGGCAAGCCCTTCATTTGGACAGATCCTCTTCAGGCGTCCCGCCCAAGAGACCATCTCTCGCCTCGAAGCTGTCAGACTGAGCGTCAATCGAAGCACGAGGAGCCGCAGATGAATGCTGTTTTCGCACGACCCGCCTGTCACGACGCTCTCGCGCAGATGACCGACAAGCATCTCTTGAAGTCGCTCGCCTATGTCGGCGGACACTGGGTTGCCAATACTGCGAACCGCACGTTTGAAGTCCGCGACCCCGCCACGTCGGTACCACTTGCCTGGGTCTCCGAACTGAACGCCGACGAGACGACGGCGGCCATCGATGCTGCCGCGCGCGCCTTTCCGAAATGGCGCTCGCTGTTGCCGCAGGAGCGCGCCAAAATCCTTCGCCGCTGGTATGAACTGATCCTCGCTGCCAGGGATGATCTGGCGTTGATCATGACCCTGGAACAGGGAAAGCCGCTGGCAGAATCAAGAGGCGAAATCGACTACGCCGCCTCGTTCATCGAATGGTATGCCGAGGAAGGCAAACGGGTGAACGCCGAGAACGTCACCAGCCATCTGCCCGGCGCCGAGATGATCGTTCGCCGTGAGGCGCTGGGTGTCGCTGGCATTGTCACCCCCTGGAATTTCCCTTCCGCCATGATTACTCGCAAGGCAGCTGCAGCGCTGGCTGCAGCCTGCACGGTCGTCGCCCACCCGTCCTCGCAGACCCCTCTGTCGGCGTTGGCACTGGCAGAGCTTGGCGAACGGGCAGGCATTCCCGCCGGCGTCTTCAACGTCGTTACCGGCGATGCTGCCACCATCGTCGGCCGCTTGTGCGAAGACAGCCGTATCCGCGCCCTCAGCTTTACCGGCTCCACAGAAATCGGCAGGCTTATCGCTAGGCAATGCGCACCGACGCTGAAACGGCTGGTGATGGAGCTCGGCGGCCACGCACCGCTGATCGTCTTTGACGATGCGGATATCGCCAAAGCGGTCGATATCGCCGTCAACGCCAAGTTTGCAACGTCGGGGCAGGATTGTCTCGCCGCCAATCGTATCTTCGTGCAACGCCCGATCCTCGATGCGTTCAACGCTGCCTTCAGGGTGCGCATCGAAGCCCTGCAAATCGGCAACGGCCTCGAACACGGTACGGAAATTGGTCCACTGATGCATGACCGCGCGGTGGAAAAGGTTGAAGAGCATGTGGCGGACGCGATCAAGCGTGGCGCACGCTGCCTGACTGGCGGCAAACGCCATGAGGCCGGACCGCTGTTCTACATGCCGACGCTTCTCGTCAATGTTCCCGAAGATGCCCTGATCATGCGCGAGGAAACGTTTGGTCCAGTGGCGGCCGTAACGGCATTCGACACAGAAGCCGAGGTGATCGACCGTGCCAACGACACCGAGTATGGCCTCGTCGCCTATGTCGTCACTGAAAATGGTGCACGTCAGATGCGGCTCGGCCGCGCACTCGAATATGGCATGGTCGCCATCAACCGGGTGAAAGTCACCGGCGGCCCCATTCCCTTCGGCGGCTGGAAACAATCTGGTATCGGCCGCGAAGGTTCGCGCCACGGGATCGAGGCCTTCACCGAGCTCAAATATCTTTGCATCGACACCGCCGCCTGAACGCGCGCCCTCTTTCTAAAACAGATTTAAGGAAAATCCGCATATGTCCGACCACAGCAACGAAATGACCGCCTGGGACCGCGACCACTTCTTCCATCCGTCAACCCATATGGGCATGCACGCGCGCGGTGAGGCTTCGACGAGGATCATTGCCGGCGGCGAAGGTGTCTACATCACTGATACCAACGGCCGCACCAGTCTCGATGCATTTGCCGGCCTTTATTGTGTCAATGTCGGCTATGGCCGCCAGAAGATTTCCGATGCTATCGCGGAACAGGCAAAGAACCTTGCCTATTATCACGCCTATGTCGGCCACGGCACGGAAGCCTCAATCACTCTGTCGAAGATGATCATCGACCGGGCGCCGCCGCATATGAGCCGCGTCTATTTCGGACTTTCCGGATCGGATGCCAACGAGACCAATATCAAGCTGATCTGGTACTACAATAACATCCTCGGTCGTCCGGAAAAGAAGAAGATCATTTCACGCTGGCGGGGATATCACGGTTCCGGCGTCATGACTGGGAGCCTCACCGGTCTCGACCTGTTCCACAATCTGTTCGACCTGCCGCGCGCGCCGATCCTGCATACGAAAGCCCCCTATTATTTCCGCCGTGCCGACCGGTCGATGAACGAAGAGCAGTTTTCGCAACACTGCGCCGACACGCTGGAAGAGATGATCCTGGTCGAGGGCCCGGAGACGGTTGCCGCCTTCATCGGCGAACCGATCCTTGGCACCGGCGGCATTGTGCCACCGCCGACCGGCTACTGGCAGAAGATCCAGGCCGTGCTTGAAAAATACGACATCCTGCTGATCGCCGATGAAGTCGTCACCGGTTTCGGCCGGCTCGGCTCGATGTTCGGCTCCGATCACTATGGCATCAAGCCGGATCTAATCACCATCGCCAAGGGGCTGACGTCCGCCTATGCGCCGCTCTCCGGTTCGATTGTCTCGGACAAAATGTGGCAGGTGCTGGTAGAAGGCTCCGACAGGATGGGCGCGATCGGTCATGGCTGGACCTATTCCGCCCACCCGATCTGCGCTGCGGCCGGCATTGCCAATCTGGAACTGGTGGATGAACTCGGCCTTGTCGAAAATGCCGGCTCCACCGGCGCCTATTTCTGCGCCGAATTGGCGAAGGCCGTATCCTGCCACAGGAATGTCGGCGAGGTGCGCGGCGACGGCCTGATGGCGGCGATCGAGTTCGTCGAAGACAGGGATGACCGGAAATTTTTCGATCCATCGCGCAAGATCGGCCCTCAAATCTCGGCAGCACTGCTGGAGCGCGGTGTCATCGGTCGTGCCATGCCGCAGGGCGACATCCTCGGCTTTGCCCCGCCCCTCTGCCTGACCCGGGAAGAGGCAGACCTTGTCGTGAAGGCTGCCGCCAGCGCCATCGAAGCCGTTTTGGGCCTTTGACGAGAAGCCGACCCAACAGCAATACCAAGTTAATCGGTGCCGTGCTCTCTTTGAGGCAGAGCAGCGATGTTTTTGCCATAAGGGCGGCGCGGGCTCCCTAATTCTTCAGGTCCTCAAGCGGCACACTTAGGAAGCCGCAGTGCCATTTGAACGCATTTGAACGGTTATTGATGGATTTCGATTTGCGTCCGTTAGCAACGACAAACACCTGGGACCAGTTGGAACAAAACACTTGCGTTCTGATTGTTTAAGCGTTGAAGCGTCCCCACCGCTCGACACGGTGCAGAGTCCCAACTCGCATCGGCCTCACGGCCAGCCAATCCTGCCTAGATTGCTGGCCTTTTTTCCAGGCTACAAGGTCACGCGCCTATCTTGCGGATTTTCCAATCATTGAAGCGCACCAACTTTGTCCGTGTGGGCATGCTGCCCACGGTACAGCGTCGCGGGAGTGAGCGACCGCGTCATTGCCAAGCACTTGGGCAGCAAACGCTACGGAGAACTTCGCGATCCAACTGTGTTAAACGACGGCGCACGCATTCGGATTATGCAAGCCCTGCCACAGTACCGGAGACCTTATGGATGGGCCAGGAGAGTCCGGATCTCCATCTCCAATGGAGGAAGTTCCCGCCATCACTCACGCGACCACCCCAAGGGACGCCGCAACGGTTGTCCAACACAAGGGTGATTTACGGGCTGCTCTTCCCACGATCAGTGACAGCCTCATAGGCACCGCCAAAACCTTTCAGAGACAGGGAGATAGGAACGCTTTTGCCATCCGGCGTTGTAACTTCGATCGAAGCTTTAGGCTTAGCTATCATCGCCGCTATCATCTCGGTCGGGACCGCACCTTCGACCAGACAACCTTGGGACGTACATCTGCTAATGGGCATAGATCCGCTATAGGATTTATCGATCTCGATCTTAACCCCTTGTTGAACAGCGACCCCCAACGGCACTGCCATTTGGATCAATATCGTTGCGGCATCTGCGGATGGCGCTAGGCTCATTACTAAGACAGCCTGTTTTTTGTCAGCGGAAAGAACATTACCCACGATTTGGCAACGTCGATCACCCTTGGGATGATCAATACATTGTAATTCCCAGTCGTCGAACGTCTTTGAGCTGTTATTGACAACGTCCTGAGGTTGAGATGCGTTCTCCCGCTTTTGACGATTGGAAGCGACCGGGTCACTAGGCCGCTGGGATTGCGCTCGATCGTTCAGGAAACGCTGCACCGCACCATTACCCTGGTTTTCGGGGTTTATCAGTATGGGAGCTCCCGTCGTAGAACGTCCGGCCGGTGTAGAAAAAAGTGGTGCGGTGTCTTGAGCATAACTAGTCGGAACGACAACAACAAAGAACAGCGTGCCAGACGTCAGAATTCGTCGCAAACGTGATTTTCTCAACATTAAAAAATTCCTCAATACAGCTTTTGAAGTCGTTTTCCACGGAATTTAAAAAGAGTCAAACAGGCATCAAAATAACATATTAATAAAACCGATTGTCCCTGAGCAACTTTTATCATAAGCCGTCTTCCATATTTAACATTTCCGAGCGCCATCAGATGAAATCTAAACACCCGACCCTAGCTCTCTTGGTATTCTCGCTCTTCCTAGCAACGCTCCATCCTCATCAAACAATGGCACAAGCCTACGTTGATCAGGCGAGGACAGCCTCGAAGGGCGGAGCTTACGTTCCACAGGCGTCCCCCGAACTTCGCCGTCCCGTAAAGAAAACCAACACGCGCGCAGGCCGAGCCGCCGCCTCCCAACAGGAATTAGCGCGTACCCGGCTCGAGTCAAAATTGAGCCAACTCCCAACAGTCGGCGCCGGCTCATCCGCCCTCGTGAAGCTCGACGTTGATGATGTTGCCTGGCCAACAGTGGGAAAAGGACTCGCAAAGTAAATCGTATTATTTGAGACGATATAGCAGCAGTGTCCCCGTTTATGCCCGAAATAGCGTGTTCGACGTGATTGACCCAAAAATGGCGCTTACTGCAAAACGACCAGGATGCTACGCGCCAATTTCGATTTATTTGTCAATTCTATCACGTTAACGAAATAAAAAGAAATTCGTGCCGCCAACGTGACAGTTACGTTTTTTGTCCGTAAAGATAACGTCAAGACAGTTTAGCATTGTAAAATTTGGATACTGATATTTGGATCATATCCCTTTTTAGGACGTTAAATTCTGATAATGCCTACTGTATTATTGCGTATTTTGGGGGAATTATGAAGATTCTATTGGCGTCATTGCTGTTGTCCGCAACAGCAATCCTATCCGGCTGTCAGACAGGACAACAGCTTGACACTCCTGCTGCAACTCTTACGTCGCCAACAAAGACCAGCCCCAAGGTTGTTACATTGGCCACGCCTGACGTTCCGGTCGATGTCGCGGTCTACGACTTCCCAGACCTTACGGGTCAAGCAAAGCCCAATGAAAGCTTCGCCGAGTATAGCCGCGCTGTGACGCAGGGCGGCTCCGCGATCCTCGTGGACGTGTTGAAGAAAACAGGCGGAGGAAAATGGTTTCGTGTCGTTGAGCGAACCGGCCTGAAAAACCTTGTACAAGAACGTACATTGATCGAGAATACCCAGCGATCCTACGGTCAGGCGAGCGGATTGCCGCCTGTGCGGTTTGCAGGCCTTCTTTTGGAAGGTGGAATTGTTGGGTATGACTCAAACGAGTTGACCGGGGGCGCTGGCGCAAAGTACTTGGGTATAGGCGGCGATATCCAATATCGCTCAGACATTGTTACAATCAATCTCCGGGCAGTAAGCGTGCAAACCGGAGAAGTTCTCGCCTCTACCACCACAACAAAACAAATTTACTCAGTGCAAGTGCGGGGTGGCGCGTATAAATTTGCAACGGCTGGAGAGTTGCTCGAAATAGAACTGGGCCAGTCACGAAACGACCCGGGCTCGCTTGCAGTACGGGAAGGTATCGAGCTCGCAGTTTATTCGCTTACCGTAGATGGTGTCCGGCAAGGCCTATGGCACCTAAAGGATCGTTCGAAAGAGCCGGCCTTCATCGAAAGCTTTGAGAGCAATTACGGCGACAAGGCTTTGCCTTCTACATAAATCAATTGCGACGAAAATTAATACTTCCAATAGAAATCAATCTGCGGCCGCCTGTGTATATTCGGGTGGCCGTTGCTTATTTTTTTTATATTTTTCATAACAGTCCATGTCGCCAAGAATTAGGATTAAACGATCCTGTTTTAATACATTGCGAAAGCGCACCATTTTTGGGTGGTTCTGATTTTACATTAACTAATTGTTCACGTTTCTCGTCAGGTGTATTGCTCCCGCGCAATATTGGATGATATTAATTGCTTGTTAAGTTTATTAATTATCCGGAAGCGCCTTGCAAGGACGCTCATCGATTAGAGGAACATTCCATGAGTTTTTCAGCGAAACGAACCGTGTTGCTCGCGGGGGTTGCGATGATGACCCTGACCGCCGGCGCCGGCGCACAGGAAATCACAACGGCAAATTATGCGTTCATTAGCCAGATGAACAACAGCAACTTCGCCTATCTTTCTCAATCTGGTGCCCTTGGTGCAGAAGGTGGCGCCAACAGCGGCTTCATCTATCAGCACGGCACGAACAACATCTTTCTTCCCATCGCCAATGGCGCTCCCGCCGACGCGCAGCAGGGTGCAAACGTACTCGGAGTGATGCAGCTCGGCTCGGACAACTACATCGGTGGTGTTTTCGCACAAAACGGCACGAACATTGCCGGTCTTGCCCAGTTCGGCAGCGGTAACGTGATTGACACGTTCTTGCAGACGGGCGCTAATCGTGGGACCATATTCCAAGGAGGATATGCTAACGTTGCTCGTACAATCCAGGATGGCGAAGGCAATGATGCAGGTATCGTCCAGGTCAACACAGATCCGGCATTGGTGGGCAATTTCGCCTTCAATGAGCAGCGCTTTGGCACAAACGATGTAGCCGATGCGCGCGGCGGCGCATTCGCCGGTATCCTGCAGTCAGGATCGCAGAACGTTGCGAGTAACCGTCAAATTTCGCAGCGCATGTCCGATGCGGCCATTCTGCAATCCGGGAGCGGAAACGTTGCCGTCAACACGCAGGTCGTCGACACTTACAACTCAAAGTCGTTGATCGATCACTACGGCATCGGTCAGGAAAATCAGGCCAGCGTCGTCCAGCTCGGTTCGGCAAATGGGGCCGTCAATGCGCAGGATTCCAGCACCAATAGCTTCGTTGGGATTGTTCAAGGCGGAAACCGGAACGCTGGTTCAAACACCTATGTCGGCGGAACGGACCATGTTGGCCTCATTGCTCAGTTCGGAGACGACAACGGCGCAACAAACGTTAGCCGCGATGGAACCGGAAACACAGCAAATATTCTGCAGGGCGGTGATCGCAATGTGGCACTGAATACCGTGCGTGATGGTTTTGGCGATACCGCCGCCATCGCCCAATTTGGTGACGACAACATTGCTGCCAACGCGCAGACAGGTGCAACCAGCAGCCCGGGCGTAGCTGGCACAGTTGCCGCCATTGTCCAGGTCGGTAAGTCAAATCGTGCCGGCAACACGCAGTCAGCGCAGGCTCTCGGTAGCAAGAACCAGGCCGGGATTCTGCAAGTTGGCAACGGCAACTCTGGCTACAACATTCAGACCGGCGGTTCTGACGCTACGGCGTTGATCGTTCAGGGCGGCAGTGGCAATGTCGGCGTCAATACCCAGGTCGATGTCGATCCGACCTCTGCATCTATCATCCAGGGCGGGTCGGGCAATGTTGCTTATAACAGCCAGACAAACGTGATCGGTTCTAACGCCCTCACCGTCCAATATGGCCAAGGCGCGGCCGACAACCTTGGTATCAACGCACAGACTGGCGTCACAGGCAGCTCGGCAACGATTGTGCAGGGTAACACAGGGGGCGCAACCAACGTTGCACTCAATACCCAGATAGGAGTGACCGACGCTACTGGCCTGATTGCGCAGTTCGGCGCAGGCAACGGTGCTGTCAATCTTCAACAGGCCGGTAGCTCAGGCGTCGATGCTGCAGTTCTGCAGGTTGGCACGGGCAACGTTGCGAACAACACCCAAGGGGCAGAGGTTGCTTACGCGGGCTTGAACCTGACCGGCAAAACCGAATACTCGGTATCTTCAAACCTGACCACGATAAAGGTCGAGACACTCGCTCTGAGCACGCTAGGTGGAGTTGCGAAGGTGCCAGCCGTGGATTCTTCGGCCGCAATCGTTCAAGTCGGCGACACCAATTCCGCTTCAAATTCGCAGGTCGGCGTATATACTGCAGGCTCCGGAGCCAAGCAGGCAACTAAGACCTCGCAGCTGACTTGGCGCGGCTGGCAACAAGTCGGAAGCACCGCCGCGGTTTTACCTTCGGCTGGCAGCGTCGCCGCAACCGTCGCATCCAACGCCATCATCGGCCAGTTCGGCGATAACAACGTCGCCAGCAACCAGCAGATCGCAACTTCTGGCACGGATGCGGCTTCGGTACAGATTGGTGATCGCAATGGCGCCATCAATGTCCAAACACTGGCCGTTGACTCAGCGTCCGCCAATCTTCAGATCGGCGATGATAACGTTGCTGTCACTCAGCAGTCGGCGTCCCTCGGCTCGAATGCTGCGAACGTGCAGGTTGGCGCGAAAAACGCTGCGGGCAACTCGCAGACCGCGGATGCCGCCTCCAATGTGCTCAACATCCAGGTCGGAGACAGCAACACGGCGGCAAACACCCAGGATGGCACGGTCGGTTCAGATGCCGCAAACCTCCAGGTCGGCAACGGCAACCTCGCCGGCAACGTCCAGAACGACGTAACGGATGCAGTCGCTGGCATTGCGCAGATCGGCAACGGCAACGTTGCTGCAAATACCCAGCAGAACGGCAGCTCGCAGGTCGCAGCCCTGATCGTTCAGACGGGTGAAGGTAACAAAGCTGGCAACATACAAGGTGCCGAGGCAACGGTGTTTGACACCTTCGGCACTGCGGTCGACGTCAAGGGTGATGCGTCTGCAAGCCTGTCTGCCGCGGCCATCGTTCAGTCTGGCAGCCGCAACACTGCGACAAACGTTCAAGGCGGTTCGCTTGAAGTGTCAAGCAACCCGATCTTCACAATCAATGCTCCGGCTCCGGTGGCAGGCTCTGTGGCAGGTATCGCCCAGTTTGGGAGTGAAAACACGGCAGCCACATTCCAGATGGCATCCGTGGGCGCGGTCGCTGGCACAGTGCAGATCGGCGATTTGAACACCGCCGTGACAACACAGTCTTTGGTTGCCGGCGTTGCGGCGGTAACGCTTCAGGATGGCGACAGCAACATTGCTGTTACGACCCAGTCCCAGGTGAGTGCTTTGTCTGCGGCTGCCACCATCCAAAGTGGTGACCGGAACGTTGCGACCACGACCCAGGTCGCCAGCATCGGCAACGTGTCGCTGACAGTCCAGAACGGGTCCGACAACCTCGCGGCGGTCAACCAGTCCAACACGACGGGGAACCAGTCGCTGATCTTGCAATCAGCCGACCATTCTATTGTGCTCGTAGACCAGTCGGGTGCGGGCGGAAACAGTTCGGCCGTGAGCCAGGCAGGTGCATATTCTAATGCCTGGATTTCGCAGGTCGGAAGTGGCTCAAATTCAGTGGTGTACCAGCTTGGTACGGGGGGTGCCACTGAACGCAACCAGGCTTTCGTCAGTCAGTCCGGCAACGGCCAAAACTCGTTAGTCGTCCAGGCCGGCAAGGCAAACGTTGCCTTTGTCACGCAGCATTAATTGTAAAAGCGCGGAGCGCTGCGATGGCGCTCCGCACCGCACCGCAACGAAGAAAGGGGAAGTCTTGACATCGTATCGCTTCGCGTTGCCCGCAATTTTAGCGATCATACTGGCTGTCCCTGTGACGACCGGTGCAATGGCTATGGCCGACGGAACAATAAACGGGAAAACCAGCGATGGTTGCGTAGCGGCTTGCGGGTTTCGTATTAGCGGCGGCGAAATGTTGGGGTTGACTTCTTTCATGGAACTCGCCGGATCCTTTGACAGCGTGGTGACGTCGAAGGTCACCAGCGTTTCACGCCGTGGCTCAATTACGACTCGTCAGACCAGTGTGTTTAAGGCGGGTGCCAATCCCATATCAAACATATGGCTGAACCAACCCTCTGCCATTTCCATTGCAATGGGAGCAATGAACAATGCTGGAAAACAAATTTGCGAAATGAACCAAGCGATCGACCTAGCCGAACTTCCAACTGGCATCTGAGCAGATGACTTCGAAAAATTGAGTAAGGGAACACCATGAAACGGTCGACACGTAAGATCATACGAAAAATTGTAGCGCTGGTTATAACCTCCACCGTTGCCTTTTCCCCATCGGCTAAGGCTGAAGACCTCCTCGTCAGGGACTATGAGAGCTCGCCTACCGCGGTTCAATCATTGATGGAGCCCATTCAGCCATTCCTAGGGGGCGCAAACGGTTCTACTACGTCGATCATTCAGATCGGCATGAACAACCAGGTCAATTCGGAAATTCAGGGACAGGGCAGCCTCGCCGTCGTCCAGCAAGCTGGTGCAAATAACCGTGCCGTACAATCCATCACCGGAAGCAGCTCTGCCCTTCTCCTGGTGCAAGGCGGAGCGAACAATTCTGTGTTACAGGCCAGCCGTGGCAATAATAACTTTCAGTTGGTCGGTGTTTCTGGCAACAACAATGAAGTTGCCTATGTTCAGAACGGCGACAATCTTGCAGGCGCCCTGGACGTGCGCGATTCAACAAATTCAACAGTCCTTGCCTACCAGACTACACAAAGTGGCCGTTACATGATGCCCACCGGGTTGCGAGGCTTGGACAATAAGGTTGTTGTTGTTGTCCCAGGCAGGATGTACGTGATCAACAAGCCGAGATAAAACCACGACTAAGAAACCGAGTTATCATTTTGCCCAGCGCCGGCATCACAAACACCGCGCCGACAAGTTGCAAAGGTTGCTGTGATTATCTCCTAGCATTCAGAAGGAAACGCTCATGAACCTCCAGAAATATTTAGTTATCACTGTTTTATTATGCACTGTGGCCGCAAGTGGTGCTTCGGCCTCGCAACTAGTCTATCGCGCAACCAACCCGAGCTTTGGTGGCGACCCGCTAAACGGTAATTGGCTGCTGTCGCAGGCAAGTGCGCAAGGTGAGGGCGCAAGCTCAAGTCCGGGCTTCTCCATCGATTTTCCCGATTTTGGCGATGTCGACCAACCGACCCCAGATCCGGACGAACTCCCGGACAATGGTAACGCACCAAACTAATCGGCTCCAAAAGAATTTAGGGCAGCACACGTGATAGGGTGCTGCCCTGGATCGGTTTTGTCCCATGCCAGGCCGTCAGCGCTGGCTGATAACGGCCATATTGCTACGCCCTTGCTGGAAGATAAATGCCTGGTGACTATTGCCCGTCTGAGCAATCGATGCGGAGTTCGCGTAGCCAATTTGCTGAATGAGGCCAACGTTGCGTGATCCGAGTTGGTCAATGTTGGCGGTATTGAAATCACCGCTTTGAGTGATGAACGCAAGATTGTTGGCGAGCCCAGAGGTATCCACGCGTGGGACCGCAGAGATAATGTTCATCAACGGCTTCATGATGGATGTTGTATCCATTCTGGAAAACCCGGAACCTGTTGCCTGTTTAACGAATGCCGGTGAGGAAAATGCGGTGCCAGCCTGCGCGGAGGCCGCAGAAAAAATGAAAGCAGAAATATAGAGTATAGTTTTAATTTTATTATTCATTTTTGTCTCCCTTGTCTGATGGAGGCAATTTAACACCAGCAAATAAAAAATATGCCAAACATGTTGGTGAATATATTATGGATTATTATCGAGATCTCGCACTATAATGTTTATAGGTTGGTAACCGTAACCCTATGCATCAAAAGCCAGTTTGGAATTCCTCAAAGGTATGTCCTAGGACGGCTTCCACGACCATCAATAACGCAAAGGGATTGGCGACTGTGGCAACAGGCTGCCCCACGTCCGAAACCGAGATAATGGCTATAAGGACACTGGGTCGGACCACATCCTGCAGTGGCCCCCTCTCCATCCGCCAAACTTCCTAAGATAGCATCGGAGTTGCCATGCGCGCTGAATGCATTCCAGCTGAAGCGGAAGATTGTTCTAGACGTGACGCGCCTGGGCTAGCGAACCCTATGAAAAATTTCACCGCAGCACTTAAGGACGCCGTCAGGCTCGTCGCCAAAAATATCGCCGTCCGGGCTTTGTGCTGTGCACTCTCCCTCGGGAGTTTTTCCGCGTCAGCCAAAAACGTAGTTCCTACAGGTGAAGTATGTGTCATCAATGTCCGTGCGGATGATAAACTGAACGTGAGAACGCACCCGGACGCCAACTCGGCCGTCGTGACGAGCATTTCACCGGCCGAATGCGGCGTGATTATCACAGGACAATGCCAGCCGTATTGGTGTCCCGTTGAAATAAATAGTGCCTCCGGCTGGGCAAACAGACGCTTCATTTCGACGGTTTCGCCAGCACGATATTGTGTGTCAGGGGTGGCCTCTTATGATAAACTTGCCATGAGAGCAGCCCCCTCAGTTCACGCTCTCCTCTTAGTTGAGCTGCCTTCCTACCAATGCAACATCTCTTTGCTGCCTTTCTCTATCAGCGGATGGCAAAAGATTCGTCTCGACGACTGGGAGGGCTGGGTCACTCGCAGACATCTTAGTTTGAGATGAATAGCACGTATTACTTGTTCCATCGCGACCACATCCGAAACTGACATCAACCCTTCCGCGTTTCCGCAGGAAGGTCTGTAGGACTTGTCTTGGTCAGTTGGATTCCCGAATTAAAGCTCATGCTAATATTGAAGTCGGACGGTGAGTAAATCCCAATCACAGCCAGAGAATGTGACCCAGTCACGTCGGCGATATGAACATCCAACGCTTCTCAGGCGAAACGCAGAACAACCGTTTCGGAGATATCGGTCGCCGCAGCCGCTACGAGCAGCGACCGGCCCGAGAACTGGGCCAGTAATTACTAAGGGCTCAGGCCGTGGATCCGCTTAAAGGAGAAATTCGATGCCACTCGGATGAGCGATGCCAAAAAAACCTGATGTGAGGGATCTAAACCCAAACTGATGCCAGACTCTTTCGCGCCGAGTGTCCCCGGCCGGACCAGGACTGTCGGCCACAATACGATCTTCGTTGACGATCGGGATCCTTTAGCGCAGGTTTTCTATATTAGATGAAGGCGGCCGAACGGTGGAGTTGAGATGAAATCGTCGGAATCAAGCATGCCTGTCGATCGGCTGAAGATCGGTTTTGTGCTCGCCAAGTCCTTCACGCTCTCCGCCTTCGCTCTTTTCGTCGACACGCTGCGGCTGGCAAGCGACGAATTCGACAGGTCCGGCCGGGTGCTGGCCGATTGGCAGGTGCTTGGCAGCACGCGTCATTTGATAACGTCCAGTTGTGGTGTCAAAGTCGCGCCGACATCGGATTTCGTCGATCCGAGTCAATTTCAGTACGTCGTGGTGGTTGGCGGTCTACTTAACAACGCCCCCTCTGTCGACCGAGAAACGATCGACTTCCTGAAGAAGGCCTCGACAAAGAATGTCAGGCTGATAGGCGTTTGCACCGGTTCCTTCATCCTTGCCGAAGCCGGCCTCATGAAAGAACATCGGACCTGCGTCAGCTGGCTGCACTACAATACGTTTCGCGAACGCTTTCCCGACCATCAGGTTCGCTCCGACCGGATCTTCAACCTCGACCGGACCAGAGGATCCTGTGCGGGCGGCAGCAGCGCCGCCGACATGGCGGCATTGATCGTCCGGCGTCACATTAGCAAGGAAGCAGAGCGCAATGCGCTCGAAGTTCTACATATCGAAAAGGCCCGAACTGCGCTTGCCATCCAGACGCGGAAGCCACTCTCTATCGAGTGCAAGGACCCCAGGATCAGGGCCGTGCTGATTATGATGGAGCAGCACATAGAGGGAAGGCTGCAAATCGAGGACCTTGCTGCATCGGTCGGCCTCTCCAGGCGACAACTCGAGCGTCTCTTCATGAGTGAAGTTAACGGTTCCCCGGCCCTCATCTACCGGCGGGTGCGAATGGAACGTGCCAAGCAGCTACTCATCAAGACCAAGACTTCCCTAATCGAAGTCGCCCTCGAAGTGGGTTTTGAAAATGCATCGCATTTCTCGCGAGCATTTTCTCAAATATTTGGACAGCCGCCGACCAAAGTTCGAAATGCCTATTCCACTTAATGAAATGAAGAACGGAACCGCTATCTCATTGATGCGCGATTAGCTGGAACGGTACGATGCATTCCGTTGTCCGCTATACGCATATGGAAATTCTCCAGACCTAAGGCTTTAACTCTACTCCCATCCGGTCCCGGCGGCTACGTGAATTGGTGGGCATGGCAGATGCCGGTCGCCTTGACCTCGACCAACACTTCGCCGGCGCGCGGGCCGTCGAGCTGAACTGTCATGATTTCGAGTGGCTTGCCTGCCTGCACGGCAACGACGGCGCGTACATCCATGACGTAGGCCTTCAGTTTTTCAGTGGCCTAAAGTGCCTTTTCGAGCTCGGGAAGGATCTCGAAGAGATCACCGACGAGGCCATAGTCTGCAACCTGGAAGATCGGAGCTTCCTCGTCCTTGTTGATGGCGACGATGACTTTGGAGTCCTTCATGCCGGCCAGATGCTGGATCGCGCCGGAGATGCCGACAGCGATATAGAGCTGCGGGGCGACGACCTTGCCGGTCTGGCCGACCTGCCAGTCGTTCGGCGCGTAACCGGCGTCCACGGCAGCGCGCGAGGCGCCGACGGCGGCACCGAGCTTGTCGGCGACAGGCAGGATGACCTCCTGGAACTTTTCCGAGGAGCCGAGTGCGCGGCCGCCGGAAATGATGATCTTGGCCGACGTCAGTTCCGGACGGTCCGACGAGGACAGGGCGTCCTTGACGAAGGTCGAAAGGCCCGGATTGGCGGCGGCCGAGATGGTCTCGACCGATGCCGAGCCGCCTTCGGCTGCCGAGGCAAACGAGGCCGTGCGCACGGTGATCACCTTCTTGGCTTCACCGGACTGAACCGTCTGGATGGCGTTGCCGGCATAGATCGGCCGCTTGAACGTATCGGCCGAAACCACTTCGGTGATTTCCGAAATCTGGGCGACATCCAGCAGCGCTGCAACACGCGGCAGAACGTTCTTGCCGGTCGAGGTGGCGGCCGAGATGATGGTGTCGTAGGAACCGGCCAGCGACACGATCAGGGCTGCCAGCGGTTCGGCCAGATTGTTGGCAAGATCGCTGCTGTCTGCGAGCAGCACCTTGGAAACGCCGGTGAGCTTGGCAGCTGCATCGGCTGCAGCCCTGGCACCCGAGCCTGCCACCAGCACATGCACGTCGCCACCAATCTTGGCAGCAGCCGTCAGCGCCTTGGCGGTCTGGTCGGAAAGCGTTGCATTGTCGTGGTCAGCCAGAAGAAGAATGGCCATGATGTTAGTCTCCTTATTCTGGATGTCTTAAAGGACGCCGGCTTCGTTCTTGAGCTTGTCTACCAACTCGGCAACCGTCTTGACCTTGATGCCAGCCTTGCGGCCCGAGGGCTCCTCGGTCTTCAGAACTTTCAGACGCGGTGCGGTGTCAACGCCGAAATCGGCCGGGCTCTTCTTGTCGAGCGGTTTTTTCTTAGCCTTCATGATGTTTGGCAGCGAGGCATAACGCGGCTCGTTCAGGCGCAGGTCGGTGGTCACCACCGCTGGCAGCTTGATCTCGATGGTCTGCAGGCCGCCATCGACTTCGCGGGTGACCGCAGCCTTGCCATCGCCCAGCTCAATCTTCGAGGCAAACGTGCCCTGGGCCCAGCCGAGCAGCGCCGACAGCATCTGGCCAGTCTGGTTGCTATCGTCATCGATCGCCTGTTTGCCGACGATGATCAGGCCGGGCTGTTCGGCTTCCGCCACGCCCTTGATGATCTTGGCGACGGCCAAAGGCTCGACCGCATCGTCGGTCTCGACCAGGATTGCCCGGTCGGCGCCCATGGCAAGAGCGGTGCGCAACGTTTCTTCGGCCTTGGCCGGACCAACGGAGACGACGACCACTTCCTCGACCTTACCGGCTTCCTTCAGCCGCAGCGCTTCCTCGACCGAGATTTCGTCGAACGGATTCATCGACATCTTGACGTTGGCAAGCTCGACCCCCGTGCCATCCGGCTTCACCCGGATCTTCACGTTGTAATCGACGACACGCTTGACGGTGACCAGAACTTTCATGATGTCCTTCCTTACGAAACGTTTGCGAGAAAATGCGCTTTAACGCAGCGGCCTGATTGTCGGTTGGCGACATCGATACGCGTTTTTTCTCCAATTACAATCTTTGCCCATTGCTCCCCCGCAAGATTGCCATGGGAAAAATACTGACGTTTACGTGCGCGTCAATAATTAATTGGAAGAATACAATCATCTTCTGCAGGGCCGTGGTGGCTTGCTGTCGTGCTTGCTCGACTAATGCGCTGTTTTCAATCAATAACCTCTGTCTTCTTGCACCTGCCGGGTTAAAATCAGGTGGGCCTGCCCCAAGGCGTGGGCTTCTTGATCGTCTCGGCAACAGCGGGTGGCGCCCCCGTCGTTGCTGCTTCAACATGCCGCACGGCGCGCGGCGTGACGATCGTGCGGTCGAACAGCGGTACGTCGCGGCGTCGCAAAATGACCACCAGGATCAGCCCGGCAATGATGCCGCCGACATGCGCGCCCCACGATACGTCTCCTTCCGGATCGATGAGCACCATGAAAAACTGTTGGCCGATCCAGAATGCCAGTGGAATGAAGGCGGGCAGCGGCAGGGGAATGCGGAACAGCACCAGCACCCAGACGCGCACTTTCGGATGCAGCAGGAAATAGGCGGCGACGACGCCGGAAATGGCGCCTGATGCGCCGATCAGCGGCGCCTGCGATTGCGTGTTGATCAGACCGTGCGTGAGGGCGCCGGCGGCCGCGCAGAGAAGATAGAAGACGAGAAAACGGAAATGCCCCAGCGCATCCTCGACATTGTCACCGAAGACCCAGAGGAACAGCATGTTGCCGGCCAGATGCCAGAAGTCGCCATGCAGGAAGGAGTAGGTGAGGTAGGTGACGTCATCGGGAACCAGCACGAGGTTGGGCGCTAGATGCGCATAATCGAAGGCGATGGCGGGAATGTAACCAAGGCCCATCGTTGCGGCATTGGTGAATTCTTCCGGCACCAGCAGCGGCCCGGTCAGCAACCAGACGAGCGTATTGATGACGATCAGGCTGATCGTGACATACTGGACCTTGATATGCTTGAGGGAATTCGCGTCGTGCAGCGGTATGAACATAGGCGCGTCAGTCTCTCGAAACGGTGATGAGCGTCAAGCTTATCTGTTTTTTCCGGGAAGCCAAAGCACATCCGATTTACCCTTGCCGTTGGTCCAGCGGGCAGCGACAAAAAGGAAATCCGACAGACGGTTGATATAGGCAAGTGCTTCGCTGCTGACGATTTCGCCGTCTATCCGGGCAAGGTCTACCATCAGCCGCTCTGCCCGCCGCGCCACGGTGCGGGCAATGTGCAAGGTGGCTGCTGCACCGCTGCCGCCGGGCAGCACGAACGAGCGTAGCGGATCGAGATCGGCGTTCAGTTCGTCGATTTCGGTCTCCAGCCGGGTCACCTGCGCTGCGATAATCCGCAGCGGCTCATAGGCCAGCGTCTCGCCGGTGTCAGGCGTCGACAGGTCGGCGCCGAGGTCGAACAGGTCGTTCTGGATGCGCATCAGCATCGCGTCGAGCGTGGCAAGTTCCTGGGTATGCTGGCGTGCCAGCCCGATGAAGGAATTGGTCTCGTCGATCGTGCCATAGGCCTCGACGCGCAGGTCGCTCTTCAGGCGGCGAGGGCCGGTAGCCAGCCCCGTCGTGCCATCGTCGCCGGTCTTTGTGTAGATCTTGTTGAGTTTGACCATGCTCAGCGGCCGCCGCCGGTGAGCCACAGGGTCAGCATGATCAGGACGATCGCCACCGCCTGCAGGAACACGCGGGCCTGCATCAGCTTGTTGGATGTATTGCCGTCGCCACCCTTGGCCATATGGACAAGGCCGCGGACGAGAACGATGGCGACAAGGCCCATGACGAGCAATGTCAAACCGGTGAGAAAACTATGCATGTGACTTACCCTTGCCTTTCAACTCAGCCGAGGCGGCCAATGAAATGATAGAACAGCCCGGCCGGCAGCAGTTTCTTCAAAAGCGCACCGTGTTTGGCCGGTTGCGTCACGATGTAATGCGGCTTCGGCTTCTTTGCGGTCAATGCGCGTTTCAGCGCAGTATACACCGCATCGGGCTCGAGCTTGCCCTTCGCCGGCCTGCTCTCGCCCTTCAACCGCCGCAGCTGCTTTTCATATTCAACAGCGTGAACCGATCCCTTGAGATCGATGAAGCGCTCGATATTGATCAGCGCATTGGCGGTAAAGCGCGAGGTGATCGGTCCCGGCTCGATCAGGCTCACTTCGATACCGCTGCCTTCAAGCTCCATGCGCATGGTGAGTGTCAGGCCTTCCAGGGCGAATTTCGAAGCATTATACGCGCCGCGCCACTTATAGGGAACTATTCCCAGAATGGATGAGCACTGGACGATGCGTCCGTGGCCCTGTGCCCGCATTGCCGGGATGACCCGCCGCGTCAGGTCGTGCCAGCCAATGACATTCGTTTCCATCTGCAGCCGCAGCGCCTCCACCGGCAAGTCCTCGACAGCACCCGCCTGGCCGTAAGCGCCGTTGTTGAACAGGGCATCCAGTCTGCCGCCGGTGCGGGCAAACACGTCATCCACAAGTTTGGATACGGTGTCCGGTTTGGTATAATCCATCAGGAAGGCTTCGATGCCGTCGTTTTCGAGTGCAGCCAGATCCTCCGTCTTCCGGACCGTGGCAAAGACCCGCCAGCCGTCCTTCAGGAGCGCGCGGGCGCACCAGGCACCGATGCCGGACGAGCAGCCGGTGACGATTATCGAGGGACGGTCGGTCATAATGGATCGTTTCCTGTAGAAATTGCTGCCCGGTTTCCCATATTCATGAACGGGTTACAATCGCAGTCGCATGATCAGACAGTTGGAGAGAGAATGCCGGCCTTCATTCGCATAGCCTGGAAGGTCGTCTTCGATGCCGTCTGGCATTTCAGTGAAGACGATGGCTGGGCCATGGCGAGCCATGTGGCGCTCTCCACCCTGTTGGCGATCTTTCCGTTCCTGATCTTCGGAACCGCGCTTGGCAGCTTTCTGGGGGCTGACCAATTCGCGACGACGGCCGTCCATTTCATTTTCGATACCTGGCCTGAATCGATCGCCAAGCCGATTTCCGATGAGGTCGTGCGGGTGCTGACCATCCCGCGCGGTGGCCTTTTGACGGTGTCGGTGCTGGCTGCCGCCTATTTCGCATCCAATGGTGTCGAGGCGTTGCGGGTCTCGCTCAACCGGGCCTATCGGGTGGCGGAAAGCCGTCGCTGGTACAAGACACGCGTTGCAAGCCTTGCCTTCGTTCTGGCTGGCGTCCTTGTTCTTGCGATCGTCAGCCTGCTGCTCGTCGCCGTCCCGCTCGCCATCCGCTATGCCGGAACTTATCTCCCCTGGTTCAATGGCCTCCTGACCATGATCGACAGCTGGAGCCTTGTCGGCGTTTTTGTCATGCTGACCACCGGTCTCATCGTCAGCCATCTCTGGCTGCCGGATGGGCGCCGCAAGATCATGGACGTCCTGCCGGGTATCATCCTGACACTGATCGCCTGGTCGATCGGCGCCTATGTCTTTGCGTCCTACATCACCACCTTCGCCACCTACGTCTCCACCTATGCCGGCCTCGCCTCGATCATGATCGCGCTGGTCTTTCTCTATATCGTCGGGGTCATCTTCATCCTCGGCGCGGAGATCAACGCGGCGATCATGAAATACAAGGTCAAGCGCATGGTGATCCGCCACATCATGGGGCGCAGGCAGGAGGAGGTGAAGGCGGATACAGCACCGGAGGAGGCTGAGTCCCCCCGGCAAAACGTCCTATAGGATCATTGCCCGGATATCATCAGGCGTCTTGCCAGCGTCGCGGAATGCGGCGATGCCGGTGTCCCGGTTGCTCTTCGACAATTTGCGGCCGTCCGGCCCTGGGATCAGCCGGTGATGATGATAGATGGGTTCCGGCAGGTTCAGCAATCTTTGCAGCAACCGGTGTACGGCCGTTGCGTGGAAAAGGTCCCTTCCGCGGACGACATGGGTTACCCCCTGCAAGGCATCATCAACGGTCACCGCCAGATGATAGCTCGACGGTGCATCCGAGCGCGACAGCACGACATCGCCCCAGGCGGCCGGGTCGGCCGGGATCATGCCGGTTTCTCCATTAGGCCCCGCGCCAGTCTCCTGCCAAGTCAAAGGCGCTTTCAGCTCAGCCATTGCCCTTCCCATGTCCAGCCGCCACGCATGTGGCTTGCCACTGGCAAGCAAACGTTGCCGGGCATCGACCGATAGTTTGCGCTCTTCGCCGGGGTAAAGCGGCGCGCCGTCCGGGTCGCGTGGCCAGCTCTTGCCATCCGCCTCGAATTCCGCAACCGCAGCCTTGATCGCGCCGCGTGTCAAAAAGGCCGGATAGACGAGACTCCTATCTATCAACTGGCCGAGCGCCTCCCGGTAAAGATCGAGATGCTCCGATTGCCTCCGCGCCGGTTTTTCCCAATCGAGCCCCAGCCATTCCAGGTCCTCGACGATCCCGGCTTTGAATTCCGGCGTGCACCGGGCAATATCGATATCCTCGATCCGCAGCAGGAAACGTCCGCCTTCTGCCTTTGCCATGTCATGATTGAGGATTGCCGATAGCGCATGGCCAAGATGAAGCTGGCCGTTCGGGCTTGGCGCGAACCGGAACACCGGTTGTTTTGACACAGTTTTGTTCATAGTTTCTTCTTGGCATGGAAGCGGGCTTCCAGCCATTGATTTTGCCCTTATATAGACCGGACGCCGGTGGCGCAGCGGAGGGGTGGAGATGCGGATCATCCGCACGCACGAGGATATCAATGCGGGCCTGAGCGGGCTGGTCATGCTCGACGCGCGGCTGGAGCATGTCGTGTCGAAGGCCGGCCCGGTGCCGCTGCGCCGCGCCGATCCCGGATATCGTGGCATCGCCAATATCATTGTCTCGCAGATGGTCTCCAAAGCCAGCGCCGCCGCCATCTGGAACCGGATGGAAACGGCGCTCGGCAGCATCGATGCAGCCAGTGTCACGGCGATGTCCGATGAGGACTGCCGACTGGTCGGCCTGTCGCGCGCCAAGGCCGACACGCTTCGGCTTGTCGCCCGCGCGGTTCTTGCCGGCGAACTCGATCTGGAGGCGATCTGTTCGATCGAAGGCAGTGCGGCAATCCGCGAAATGACGGCGATCAAGGGCGTCGGCCGCTGGACGGCGGAGGTCTATCTGCTGTTCTGCGCCGGCCACCCCGATGTGTTTCCGGTTGGAGACGTGGCGCTTCAAAATGCCGTCGGTCACGCATTGATGCTGGAGATGCGTCCGTCGGTTCG
The DNA here is from genome assembly GCF_964252935.1 of Rhizobium sp. LjRoot98. NCBI lineage: Bacteria > Pseudomonadati > Pseudomonadota > Alphaproteobacteria > Hyphomicrobiales > Rhizobiaceae > Rhizobium > Rhizobium sp. LjRoot98. The sequence goes on along the minus strand of NZ_CAXUPW020000013.1, from coordinate 69,242 downwards.
CGAGCTTGATTCGCTGACCGAACTCTGGGCACCCTGGCGCAGTGTCGCCGCGCGTCTGTTCTGGGCTTATTATGCCACGGAAATGCGCCGGGACGGCACGCCGGTGGCCCTTTAAGTCAAAAAGCGAATCTTTTGTTCCGTTTTTGCTTTTGGCTTCACAATCCTGACGCAACGGGCCTAATATAGAAGGTGCAGGTGCCGAATCGAGCAGGAGTATACTGGCTTGACGATTGCAGTCTCACCACACGGCCTCCCAGCGCTCGTGCTGAACGCTGACTATAGGCCGCTGAGTTACTATCCCTTGTCGCTGTGGTCCTGGCAGGACGCGATCAAGGCCGTTTTCCTAGACCGTGTGCATATCCTGGCCGAATACGATCATCAGGTCTCTTCCCCCAGCTTTTCCATGCGCCTGCCGAGTGTCGTCTGCCTGAAAAGCTACGTGCAGCCATCCCGTCATCCGGCCTTCACCCGGTTCAACGTGTTCCTGCGTGACCGGTTCGAATGCCAGTATTGCGGCTCGCCCGACGACCTGACCTTCGACCACGTGATCCCGCGCTGCTGCGGCGGCCAGACCACATGGGAAAATGTCGTTGCCGCCTGCTCGCCCTGCAATCTGCGCAAGGGCGGCAAACTGCCGCGCCAGGCCGGCATGTTCCCGCATCAGAAGCCGTTCCATCCGACGGTGCAGGACCTGCACAACAACGGCCGGCTGTTCCCGCCAAACCATCTGCATGACAGCTGGATGGACTATCTCTACTGGGATGTCGAACTGCAGCCGTAGCTATTCCATTGCTTGAGAGCAGGCCAGGGCAGGTGCCCCAACATCTTTCGTCATTCCTGCGCCTGTCACAGGAATCCAGCCGTGCGATATCTTTCGCGTGAAAAGGTCGCTTGCTCCAGGGTCTGAGCAACCGAATCCCCGCCATTAAAGCGAGGAGCACCGGTGGCAGGATTTAGGCCTTTGCAGCGCCACGCAGCGCGATTGCTGCCAGGATGAGGCTGGCAATGACGTTCCATCCGGCAAAGGAAAGACCGAGTACGCGCAGGGACGCATCCGTGCAGGATGGGCCGTGCTTGCTGTCGAGATCGCCGAGCAGGTCGCCGACATTGCCGGAAACGCCGGATGCCGACGTCGCGCAGGTCGCCGGGCCCTCCCAGAAATGCCATTCGACGCCGGCGTGATAGATGCCGGTTCCGGCCCCCACCAGCATCAGGATAGCAATGACCACAAGCAGTGCGCGCGTCGTCCAAACGGGTAATTTGAGAACAGAAGTGGCAATCGCGACGATGCCGATTGGAATGCCCCAATAATAGGGCGTGCGCTGAATCAGGCAGAGCGCGCAGGGGATATAGCCACCGATATGCTCGAAGGCGAGCGCGCCGCCGACAGTGCCCGTCATGCCGAGTGTGGCGAGGACGGACGGCAGAAGGCCACGGGGGGGCTGGGTCAGGCTTGCGCTCACGGCGGGCTCCATCGGGATGTCAGGCAAGGAAACGGTAGGCGGCGAAGATGGCGATCAGCAAGCCGGCGGCGGCGGCTGCCAAAAGTCCCAGGCGCTTTTCGATGAAGTCGCGGATCTCTTCGCCATAGCGCTGCAACAGCCAGGCCAGAAGGAAGAAACGCGCGCCACGGGCAACGATCGCCGAGACGATGAAAAGCCCGAGATTGATGTTGGCAGCACCGGACAGAATGGTCACGACCTTGATCGGTGGCAGATGCGCCAGGCCGGAGGTGACAAGCAGAAGCACGAGCGTTTCGTAGCCAACTGATGCCTTCATCGTCTCGAAGGCTTCGAGCTTGCCGTAGAAATGCAGGATCGGCTTGGCCAGCGCCTCGAAGGCGTAGTGGCCGATATACCAGCCGGCAATGCCGCCGAGCACGGAGGCAATGGTCGCCACCAGCGCGTAGCGATAGGCCCGTTCCGGCCGGGCAAGTGCCATCGGCAGGTAGAGCACGTCAGCAGGAACCAGAAAGACGGAGCTTTCAACGAATGCGATGACGGCGAGCCACGCTTCGGCGGATTTCCGGGCGGCGAGCGACATTGTCCAGTCGTAAAGGCGTCGAAGCATCAAGGATTTCCAGTTTCGCTTCCCGCCTTTTAGGCAGGATTGGCCATGCTGTAAATGATTTGCTGCGGATGCGAATTGCACAGTTTTGTGATTCCCGCCCGCTGATCTTGAAAATCCCGGTTGACCGTTCCGAAAAGGTTCGTGTAAACGCTTTTTGCTACCCCGAAAGGTATCCGTGCCCCGTTGGCGGAATTGGTAGACGCGCCTGACTCAAAATCAGGTTCCGAGAGGAGTGCTGGTTCGATTCCGGCACGGGGCACCAGCACCTAAAAACAATGCTGTTTTCATTGATTTTTACTGGCCTGAATGTCCAGACCTTACGCATCAGGTCCAAAAGCTGGACACGTTTGTTCCCTTCCTGTCCTGTGTATGGTGAGCGGGTGACGGGGTTGGCGACTGTGCTTTAGCGAGATGTTAGTGCTCTAAAGTTGAATAACTGAATTTTTCCCCTTGCGCGATTGCCGGATACCCCCTTTACGATGCGGTCACAATCTAAACGTGATTCCGCGTCGAAGGCTTTAACTTGTCCGAAACTGTCTCCATATACGTTAGAGTTGAATGTGCGACTAAAAATCAGTTGCATCGGAACCTTCGTCGTGGAATAGACGTTGGTGTTGTCGAATGACCCGCGCGGATCGGCTGATTGAAGAGTTCAAGGCGTGTCGCGGCCCCTTTCCGTACAAGGATCTTGTACGGCTTTTGGTAAACTTGGGGTATGTTGAGACGTCTACGGGTGGGGGCAGTCGGCGTCGGTTTGCGCATTCAGAAACGAAGCATATTATTCGACTTCATGAGCCTCATCCAGGCACAGAGGTGTTAGAATATATGGTGAAGCAGGTTCGCAACGAGTTGGTGGAACGGAAGTTGATATGAGAACGGTGAATTACAAAGGCTTTCAGGCGTCCGTCGAATTTGATGATGGGAAGCTCTTCGTAAAGGTTCTTCACATCGATGATTTGCTTGTGGCGCAGTGCGATATGGCATCGGAGGCGCAAGCGGCCGCTGAAGAGCTGATTGACGCCTATATTGCGGATTGCGAGGAGTTGGGTCGCCCGCTGACCAAGCCATTTAATGGTAGTTTCAACGTACGGCTCACGCCGGAAACCCACCGCCGCGCCGCAATGGCTGCAGCGGACGAGGGCCTGAGACTAAACGCTTGGATGTCTGAGGCGGTCGAAGAAAAATTGGAATGCGGTAAGCTATCCGATCGCATTGATGGCGTGTTTTCGTCCAGAACTTTCGATTACAACTCGGAGGGTTTTATGGAATGGTTCCATCTTAAGACAACCGAAACGAAGTTCGAGGCGACGAGAGTTCGTGAATTCAAGTCTGGTGGCGAGAACGAAAACGGTGTTGTGAGCCTGGATATTTTCCGGGAGGCAATGAAAGGACGGAAGGCCAGCAATGGCTGAGAAGATAGCTCGATCAAGACCCGGTATGGCGAAACGCGCCCATAATAAATTTCCAGCGGAAGCGCGCATTATTGCAATTTCGCTGGTGAACACGAACGTTACTTATTCGATCGGTGCCGACGAAGAAGGTGAATATTCGTATAGTGCTGTCGTGGGCAAGCCGCTTCCTCTTGAGGGAGGGTCGTATGTTTATCGCTGCACAATAGAAATCTCAAAGAACAAGTCGGACTCCGATGAGACGAGTGCGGGCTTCAGCGCAAGCTACATGTGTGGCTTCCACTATGATGGCGAACCGGATACGGCTCATTTGATAGCGAGAAGGCTTTCTGTGACGGCAATTTGGGCCATGTTCACCTCTCTGTTTGCCGTAGTTGCGCAGCAGATCGGCGTTGACTTCCCCTCGCTGCCGTCACATCCGAAAAATGTGTCTCTCGCTGAAGAATAGCCCCTGATAAATCCAGTCAATCTTGTGAATCATCAGGGGCGGTCATCAACTGCATCGCGCTCTTCGCGAGCTTCTTTTGATTGGCGGCCTTGGTGTACCGCGCAACTTCCTTTGACGTGGTGTGCCCGGTTACGGACATGATCTGATGCTCTGTCGCACCATGGTTTGCGAGTCGAGTAGCGGCAACTTTACGAAGGCCGTGGGCGCTGCAGTGGGGCAGACCAGCTTCGTTGCAGCGCCGGCGAAAGTACCCTCCGAAGCCATTCGGAGTGAACGGCTTGTCGAACTCGGTCACAAGAAATGTCAGGTTACCACCGGTGGTCGCGTCTAAGATCTTCTGCAGATCTGGATGGATAGGTAGCTCCAAAGTGATGGGCTTGCGGCGACGGTTCTTTTGCTGGGTAAATTTGATCTGCCCGTTGCTGACGTGCTGCCTGCCGAACAAGATGATGTCGCTGCGGCGCTGTCCGGTGTAGAGCATCAAAGCCATAGCAAGGCGAGCCTTGGTGCCGATCGGGTGCCTGGCTTCATATTTCTCCAGTTCGCCTTCCGTCCAAGTGTGGAAGCCGTCAGAGGTGCCTTTAAAATAATCAACGTCTCGCGCTGGGTTTGTTAGCGCCAACTCGACATCCTTCGATGTTGCCCAGCTGAATACGGCGCGCAATGCTTTGACGCGCCCGTTACCTGCCTCGGGTAGCCCGGCCTTGCGATCGCGCAGGACGCGGACGGCCTTGGGGGTCAAGGCCGAAACCGGAACGTCTTCGAATATCTTTGATGAACCGGCTTTGATTGGCTCGGCCCATATGTGTTCTATGATCTGTTTGCGCACCAGGCGGGTGCGAGGGTCCAGCCCGATGTAATCGGACGACTGGAAATACTTTTCACAGAGCCACCGGAGCGTGCCCGCAGTAGACATCTTCGGTCCGATGCGCTCTGCAGTCAGGACGCCATTCAGTGCATCGTAGTACGCCTGATTGAATTCATCGCTGCCCGGCACCCCCGGTAGCCTGATCTTTCTTTGGCCACGCTTACGAAAGTAAAACCGGAGGACGCCGTCTGTGTTGTCCTCGACGACGTATTTTTTACTGAACTTCTTCGGCATCAGACCTCAAATTCCCACCCGTCACCCTCTTCGCCATCGCCGCCGGGCAAACGGTCGAAGGCCCTGTCGAGCGCGCGCCGATCCCATATCGTGCGCGCGTTTGCCTTTTTAGGCTTAGGCATTCTGCCATCGCTGGTCATTTCGTCAAATAGACTTGGCGACACACCGACGTAGGCGGCCGCCTGGAGGCGGTTCAAGCCACGGGCGGCCGGTAGTGGGCAGGCGGTAGGGGCGCGCTCTACGGCTGCTGCAGGCATCAGAGAACCTCCTCACATTCGAGTGGGGGGCCGCCATTATGACCAAGACGGGCGCGACGCGCTTCTTCCCTCCGCATCGCATTCCGCTTCCGCGTGACCATCTGGACGTGCTTGTCATTGTCGGGACGAACACAACGGCGGTTGCGGCAGACGTGATCCAGTTCTTTCTTTCCGGGAATGAAGCCGTGCTCGTTGGTCCACATGGCTTTGTGGACGGCAACAGTCTGGCCGTCCAGCGACATGCGCGGGTAATCTGCACCGCGACCCTCAGTGCCGGAAGTTGGGCCGGTCCAATTATAGCAGCCGGTAACGGGGTCGATCTCGACCCGCGCCATGATCTTCGCTCGGATGCGGTCGCGGCGACTACTCATGAGCAACCTCGTCGCGCGAAAGCATTGCCCTCATGTCAGCATCTGTGATCGGTTCATGCCAACGGACACCGATGCCGCCGCATTCCCGGCATCCGTAGCCCGTGATGCAGCCGAATATGTTGCTCCATGGATAGCGACCGGTTTCCTGCCCATCAACGGTCTCGTGGCAGCCAGTGCAGGGCATCCATCCTCCGCCATCCTCCTTTAGGACATCAGCGACTTGCTCGGTGTACCTCATCGCTTCATGCAAAGTGCTGGCGCCGGCAAGGTATCCTTTGCGGTATGTCGCTTCCCTGCGGCGGACCGTCGCTCCCTTACTCATCGCCGGTTGCCCCGCCGGTTGATGGAGACGGGCACGGATCTGCAAGCTTTCCCCAACCTCCGCCCGCTATGTCTGTTGCTCCACAGGTCGTGCATACCTCGTCAAAGGTGCTTGCGTCGCTGGCTCGGGTCGCATGGGATGGGTGGAGGCCGCTTGATTTCGTATGATCTGGGATCTTGGTTCGGTTGATTTCGGCGCGCTTGGCCGCCTGCCACAGTTTGACTGCGGCCGGCCCCTTGTCGAAGATCTCGTCGGGAGTGATGAAGTCCAAATAGGTAGGGCCGTAACTTTCGGCATGCGCAGGCACGTAGGTGATACCGTTAACAAAGATCTTTTCGGGGGGAACGTAGCTCGCGTCCGTATCCCATCCGGTGATGAACGTGGCTGGCTGATAACCCTGTTGAAGTTTGAGCGCGGAAGCAATGGAGATCTGCCACCCGGCCTTCAGCTGGAATTGGCGTTCAAGAGGCACGGGCACAAGGGTGCCTTCGTTGTTGCGGATGGCAAGCAAGGCTCCCTTTTCCATCATCTGACGCACAATGTCGTCAGCGACGGTAAGCGCCTTTTGGTCGATGTCTGCTGGACCCCGCGAAATCGGCGCTTGGGCGGCTAAAGCGGCGTTCCAGTAGTGCCAGCCCGCATTGACAACCTCGTCCTGGTACCCGTCGTCGCAACGCACAAGGCATTCAACGCGGATCTGGATTTCGAGAAATCCGCTCTCCTTCAGCCGAGTGACGACGGCGGCCTCGAATAGTGCGCGCTGGTCCATCAGGCAACGCTCCATTCGGTAACATCGCCTTCGAAGGTGTCATAGGAGGATGGTGTAGGCGTTACGATGGCCTTTCCTTCGAGTGCGCTGAGTACCTCGGCTTCGCTTACACAGATAGCGTTTGCCATCAGAGCCATCAGCTCCGGCTCTTCGCCATCGTGTGTCCAGATAATCAGGCGCTTGCCACGACCGGCGAACCATCCGCCTTCAAGGTGGGCTGAACGGCCGCACGGTAGGAGAAGTACGCAGGTATCTGCCCACTCCATCCCACGAAAGTCATTCATATAGCCGCGCGCCGCGATAGGATGGGTCGTCAGCAGCTTGCGATACTCTGACGCCTTCCAGCCCTGCCAGTCGGGATCAATCTCCGACCATGCGAAGCCAGGGACGCCGTTCGGCGGATTGCGGAAGTCATAGACTTCGTGGCCGGCGGCGCGGAGCATGGTGACGGCGTCGGGCTGATAAGGATTGCGCCAAGAGGACGCGAGATAGATACGGCTCATTCTTCTTCTCCGGAATTGTGGGATTGGATGGCGACTAGGACCTCTTGGTGCTCGCCTGCTTCGGTGTCGGCACCACCATCCGGTATGCCGAGAGCGCGCTCGATAGTGCTGGCAACAGATTCAATGACGGCGCGGGCAAAGTGAATTTGCCCATTCTCGTCTTCAGGGAAGGTTTCCGGTATCCAGCGGCGGATCATCAGGGCCGACCGGCGCAACTCATCGATATGCTCGGGTGTGATACCCCGCGAAATCGGTGGGGGCGGAGACGGCGCGTCGCTTCGGTCAAGCTGCATTTCGCCGCGAACCCAGCTTTCGCGTTGGGCCTGCCGCATGGCCTGCTGGGCTGCCGGCGACATTTCAGCCAAATGAATTTTTGCCTCAGCCAACCGACGCTCTAAGTCAGGGCGTTCTGGTACACCCCTATCCACCACCCGATCTTGGGGTGATGGGGAACCGGTCATTGCGACCGTGCCGTGATGCTCAATCTCGGTCATCCGTGTCTCTCCCACAGTTGGAATTCGGCGCGCATGGCGAACCACCGGCCGGCGGCATTCAGTTCGCTGCGGGATTTGATTTTCAGAGCTTTGCGGACGCAGTCGCGCACGTCGTCATCGCTCGCGTCGGGTGCCAAGCCGTGCTTGTCGACGAGGTAGGTACGGAACGTTGGTTCCGCGCACTTCATTCCGCACTCCGCGGCAAAGTCGCCCGTACCCGTGTCGGCGTTTCGACGCTGTCGAAATATGCTTCCAACAGCGATGAATTCCGCGAAAGCCTAATCCCGGTTGACATCGCAGTCGAAGCGGATCGCCGCGCCGGGTCGCCGATCATCATCAAAGAGGCGGCGCGCCAGCTGGGCTACCAATTGACGCCGCTGCAGGAGGCGCTGCGCTCCGGAACGCGCATCAGTGAGCGCGACGCCCACGTGATCCTTTCGGAGGCGATGGACGTTTCGAGGGGGCTGATCAGCGCGTTTGAGGACGGGAAGATTGATTCACTCGAACGCAAGCAGTTGCGCAAGGAACTGCGCGAACTGATCCGCGCCGCCGAAGACATTCTCCACCGCATGGAGGACGAATGATGGCCCGGTTCAATGTACTTGCTCCTGCACCGGCGGCGGTTTCCCTTCCGATTTTCGATGGCCTTCCCCCTGCAGTCCGCGCCGCAATCGCCAGCGCGGACTTTGCGTATGATCCCCGCATTGTCGCTGACCGCCTTGAGAGCGGCGCGCGAGCCGCTCGCATCATCGCTGAAATTGTCGCGTTCGACCGGAGGCCCCAGCCATGGTGGTAGCGGTTCCGAAACTGGGTCCAGCTCAGGAAAAACTCATGCGTTCCGCTTTGAAGCTGGGCGAGCTGCGAACACACACGACGCAATATCGTGCGGCGGCCAACAAGCTGAACGGAAAGCAGTTCCTTCGAAAGGACAAGCATGATGCGGACCTGTTTACGCCTACCGATGCAGCCTACACCGTTTTTGCCTCGTGGGGCTTCAGGCCTAAAAAAGCCCCCGTGGTAGCCGCGGCAACCAACGATGACCATACGCCGCGCCGGCTCAGCATCAATGATATCGACGTTGGATATCGCTTGCGCAGCGTCGATCAGGAGCGTGTGGCGGCGCTCAAGGCTTCGATTACAGACTTGGGCCTTCGCACGCCCATACCGGCGCGGGCGTCGCGGCGCTGGCGGATTTGTCGGCCTTTGCTCGCACAAACATCCTAAGCAAGGCTGATCGGGCGGCGTTGCTGGCGACGACTACGGGTATCGGTGTTTCTGAAAACCTTCGTAAATCAACTCTGATAGTCGCCGACTTGAATGCCGTGTTTATTGGCGGTTGGGTCACGGGTGTTTCAGGAACAACATTGAACCTCCCCCCGGGTGGCGACTACGTTAACGTGTTCACCATTCCGGGCGCAGACGGCAGCGTGGCCACGCAATTTGCGCATATGTGGGGAAGTCCTTTTCGTATGTGGTCCAGGTCGAGAAACGAAGTTGGCGCTTGGTCAGCCTGGGTTGAGCGAGTTCAGCAAAGCTTTGCATCCGTGGAACAGGGCGGCGGCGTAGGGCAGACAACCAATAAGGTTAGAATGGGTTGGTCTGCATCCAACAAGCTGCTTGCTCAGGTTGATGGCTTGGAGCTTGGGGTCGTTTGGGCTGATCAGTATTCGCCTTCGTCGAAGGCGGTGACCGGATATCAGAGGTTGGCTAACAATATCCTTTTGCAGTGGGGGAATGTGTCGCCGACAACCGGAACGCAGAATTTCCCATTCCCCTTGGTGTTCTCTGCAATTTACGGGATGCAGATAACTCCAACGGGGGGCGCTGGAGCGGACACCATTGTAAGTCAGTGGGTTTCGGGCACTTCCACATCCGGGTTTACCTTGAGTACGAGGCGCGCTCTGAACGGTGGCTTGGTGGATAGCATCGGCTTCCCGGCGTATTGGTTTGCAATCGGATTGGGGGCGTAAAGATGAAATATGCGCTTTTTGACGAAGTGGGGCTGCCTACCGCATTTTACTCTGAGGACGTTCACGGCAACCAAATGCGGCCGGTCTACCAGCCAGGCGAGCCTATCGATGGTGAGCCGGTTTACGTTGGCGACAATGAAGACGGAACGCCGATCTATGGGCCACCTGCGCTCATCGGATATAGCGACCCGGTTCAAATTGGCGAAGAGCCGAATCCGGACTGCAAAATCCCCGCCGATGCCATTGCCATCACGGATGAACAATGGATGGAGTTCCTGACAAATCAGGGCTTTCGCCGCTGGGACGGCTCCGATGTTGTTGCCTATGAAGCGCCAGCGGCGGCGGCCACATCTGACGATGTCAACGCCGAGCGCCAGCGCCGTATTACCGCAGGACGTGTCATCAGTAGCGTGCGGGTGACTGGCCGGGCCGACGATGCCCGAAACCTGATGAGCCTGGCGCTCATTGCGCAGATGCGGATCGCGGCTGCAGATACCACCACACCAACCACGTATCGCGACGGCGACAATGTCGATCATACGTTGACGCCGCCGCAGATCGTATCCATGTGGCAAGGGTCCGCGGCCTATGTCTCCGCGCTCTATCAGGCGTCATGGGACATCAAAGCCATGGAACCGATACCAGCCGATTTCAGCGCCGATCAATACTGGCCGTAGCCAGACACCAGGTGCCCGGAGCGGTCACCCGCTCCGGAGATGGGCTTGAGTTTCCGACCACGCTCATCTGACGGCGATCACGGATCGACCGTCACACCTTCCCCTCTCGGGGCATAAATCATGGCAGATTTTTGCGCAGTCGAAAAGAAGAAGGCGAGGCCTGATCGCCCCAGGCAGGCGAGAGCAGGCCTCTAACTGGCAGTCCGGGAGAGTGGGTCCGGTAGCCAGCTGTTTAGAAACTGCCACGCCACCCTTTTGTTCTCAACATCGAAGGAAATTACCAAGAAAACAGTCGGGGATATCTGGAGCCGGCGGATCGAGCTTGGCTGCACGATTGCGGGTCAACTCACCCTGGTTATGCGACCAAGGAGTAAGTCCCAATTGCGGTCAACAATGTGAGGGCCAGCGTGGTCTTCATTGCAATCGCAATTTCCTGAACGTTCTTCAGCCGACGCGGCTTTTTATCCCAGTCGTAGACCATCTTGATCCTCATGATCATCGCGCGGGAATGAACCCGGCGGGCATGTATCGTCGGTGGGCGATACCTCTCTCGGCTTGCCTGAGGCTTGCCGTTTTTCCCAGAGCAAAGGAATTACCATGAACCTCACAGCGTTCTTCGCATACGCGAGGCGCGCGCCTTTCGGTGGCCGCCTGACACAAGCACAAATTGACGGGATGACGGCCATCCTAACCGAATGGGACAGGCGCAAGCTGCTTGATAACCGGTGGCTGGCCTACATGCTTGCGACTGCGTTCCACGAGACCGGCGGCAAGATGCAGCCGCTTCGCGAAAACATGAATTACACCAGCGCTGCCCAGATCAAAAAGACCTGGCCCACGCGCTTTCCATCCACCGCCAGCGCCCAGCCTTTTGTTCGCAACGGGCGCGCCTTGGCCAACAAGGTCTACGGCGGGCGGATGGGCAACACCGGCGCCGACGACGGCTGGATTTATCGTGGTGATGGCCTTCCACAGCTGACCGGCAAGGAGAACTTCCAGAAGTTTAATGTGCAGCCCGGTATGAGCCTGGCGACGGCGGTGCGGGTCATGTTCGACGGCATGATCAAGGGCATCTTCACCGGCGACAAACTCTCAGACCATTTCGGCCAGATCGCAAACGATCCGATTGGCGCCCGGGGGATCGTCAATGGGTCGGACAAGGCCAAACTGATTGCCGGATATTTCAAAAGCTTCATGGACGCTATCGAAGCGGCGAGGGACGTTCACCCGCCCTCGGACGTGGCCCCTGCGGACGCCAAGGCTGATGACAAGCCGGCTGGCCAGAGTGGCACGGCAATCACGACTGTACTCGTCCCGGCCGCAACCGGCGTGGCTGTCCCGATCGTCACCGGCATCAACAACGTCTATGCGCTGATCTTTGCCGTGGCGCTGTTGGCTGTGTCTTGCATCGCTGGGTTCATGTTCCTGTCGGGTCGTTGGTCGATCAACCGGAGCAAGGCGCCATGATCTCCCGCGCCTCACTCGCGGCAGGTGTCGGTGTCGGGCTGATATTCGGCCTGGTGCTCTACCACCTGATCAACATCGCCGTGTGGCGACCTGCGGCGGTGAGCGAGGGCAGGGAGATGGAACGTGCCGACGCCCTCAAGAAGTCGATAGAACTGATCCAGAAGCGGAGCCAGACCAATGCCGAAATACATGTTCTTGATACTGGTGCTCTGTGCCGTGAGTTGGGTGGTCGCTGGGTGCCAGAGCACCGCGTCTGTGACTGATGGCAGCGGCTTCGAACTGCTGACACCATCGCCTGAAACCCGCGCTTTCATCGTCGCCAATGATCAAACGTTCGGCCGGCAGGTGGCAGGGCACAACAGAACCTGCAACGCGCAGCCCAGGTGTCGGAAATAGATATGGCTTCAAACGATGACATCATGCTCGCGCTGGGGAAGGTTCAGGAAGGCGTTGATCGCCTGCGGGCCGATTTCCAAGATGAAAAGCAAATGGCCCATGAAAGTCGCTCGGTTATCCACCAGCGGCTCGACAACCAGGCGCAACAGATCGCCCACATGGAGACGACGATTGCAGTCAGGGGGCAGATAGACGCTCAAGTGAGGGGTGAAATCCAAGCCCTCAAAGAGACGGTGGAGAAGAATCAGGGCATCGTCGCCCCGGCGCTGGAAGAATGGAAGCGGATGAAAACACTTGGTGTCGGCATCAGCGGGCTAATCGCTCTCGCTGGGCTGACAATCGGTGGGATCGTTGCCTATATGAGCGAGACGGCCGTTTCCGGTATCCGGCATTGGCTGAAAATCCCGTGATCGCGTACCGTCACCTGCTACCAGGAATTCAGGCCGGAACGCTTCTTTCCCACAAAGACTTCAGCCTGCGAGGGCGATTTCACTCGCCAAGTTTCGCAAACCTCTTTCCCGGAATCCAACGCTTCCCAAGCTCGGCAAAACTTGTCGCCTTTTATCTTCCACGTCCCTCGCAGTGTTATTGTTTTTCCATCGTCCGTCTTTGCCGATCCACTGCCGGTTCCGTCCTTCGCCAGGACCAGCGTCCCAACGTAGCCTTCACCTTTGCCGCCGAGGGTGATTGCCTTGCCATTAGCCAGAAGGGCCTCCAATTGCGGGCCTTTCATCACCTTCCCAGCGGCGTCCGCGTCGATAGCGCCTGCAGCAAGCATGAGCATAGCCGCAGATGCAATTGTGATCTGTTTCATAACGCTACTCCCTCTCGAATGGCGTATCTCATCATGAACGCATGTACGGGACAATTTGGCTATTGGGAGTAGGGGGATGTCCTCGGTCGATAACTTTGGTCTCGCCGTCAACCTTCGTCCAGGTCAGCGGCCAGTCCGCGCGGCTTCGCTGTTTACCTTACGGCATAACCTTAACAAGAGGTAAACGAGCAGCGGAGGTGAAGATGTGCCAATTTGGTTGCGTCGGGTGAGGGAGGGCGCTCGGTGCATTTGAGCACGAAAGCATTTAAGCTCCCGCTGGTAGCAGCGGGGGCTGTTTTGCGTGCTTAAAGCCTATCAAAACAGCTTCGTTGAACGAGCTCAGCCCTTCCAGGCGACCAACTTACCTTCATCAACCGCCGAAAAAATGGGTATGGGAGGCGAATGTGGACGGGTCGGATATCCTTGAAACGCCGTTTGGGACGGAACATCCCAACACGCGAACGCTTGCTGTAACCGTCGGTGGGCGAATATCAGTCCTCGGGCCTCTCGCCGATGAGATTGAGGCGACGACAGCCGGCAGGGAATATGCCACTAACTGCGGCACCACCACTCCAGAATGACGGCTTCTGACTTATTCGTACAGGCCGCAATTACAAGCCGCGGGGCCATATTCTCAAAGCAGAAAATCGTCTTTGTAAAGAGTGACAGAGGCGTCGATCTTTATGGCGAAATCGGCTTTCCTGTCACCGTCCACATCGCCATATACGAATGTGTCTCCATTGGCTTTTTCATAACGCAACTGTCCCGGTTTCCCAGTGAAAGCCTTGGAACTAACCCAGGAAAACGCCTCGTCACCCCTCACTTTTACATTTGCATCGATCCCGGAGACATCAATGGTGTCCCCTTTTGAGTACGCCGTGTGTTTGTCCCAAGCGGTAATGACATCGGGATTCTTAACGGTGCTCTCTGCTCGATACTTGAACATGAAGGTATCTTCACCCTTGCCACCAGAGAGCACATCGCGGCCTAAACCTCCATAAAGGACGTCGTTCCCGGCATCGCCATACAATCGATCATCCCCATTGCTGGCGATAATCTTATCTTGGCCTCGGTCGCCTTTCAGAATGTCGCTACTGGCGGTGCCCCTGATAATATCCTCGAGGTCTTGCACCCCAAACGAAACTGACGCGCTGTCGCCATCGGGACCTGAGATGTAGAGCTCGTAACGGAAGGGCTTGCCCTGATAACTGTCGTAGTCGAGGTCCGCATCAATAACGATCCGATTGCCGTCAATGCGGAAAACCGAAGTACCCACCTCCCACTCACCAGTTATACCCCTATAGTCGACCCAGGCGTTCTGGCTTAACGTGAGGTTCGAGCCCTCAGGAGCGGATATTTCTGCTATCGCTGTGCCTACCGCAATTCGCTCGGGAACACCCTGGGGAAACAAAAGACTGATTGTTATCTGGTTGGCCAATATTTGGATCCTTCACGAGAGCGGACTCTACCTAGAGTCGGTACTATTGTCTGACTCTGCGGCAATTGGCAATTTAGTCGATGGGTTGCGGCACACGTTGAACCTGCCGCGAACGCTAAGGCCACGCTGCGCTAGCGAATTCAGTCTATAATCTCGGTGTCCTCATCGACCTTCGTCCACGTCAACGACCATTCGTCCATGCTGCCTTCGTTGTAGGTGTAGGTGCCGTGGTCTGCAATCTCCGTATCCATTGTGACCCAATCGGACGGAGCAACGCCCGGTAGATCGAGGACGCGCAGGTATTCACGCAGCTCGGCTAAATCGGAGACGTGCTTGACATCCTGCCGGCCCGGTTTTGCGATCGTCCATGCATAGATAGTCATGATTTCCCTCGCTCTCTGACATAGGCATCTACGAGCCGATCGGCCGATGGGAAAGCGCCGAAGTCATTGGCATCGCCGCTATCGTTCGGCGGGTCTTCCGCCGGATCCGGGTCTTCAGCGTAGGCGATCCGCATATTTTTCAAAACCTCTTCCATGGCCGATATTGTCTCAAGCGTTCCCCATCCATGCGTGGTGGCTTGGTCAAGTATGTCCTGGAGCGGCCCGTCTACCTCTTCCTGGCACAGAAGATGGCGGTCCTCATGGGATGCCGGGAATTTCGGCTGGTTTATCATCGTGGCTCCTCCGTTTCGCGGGAAACCGGAATACGTTTGAATTGTTCCCCGGAGAGGCAGTCAGTCAACCTGGTAAACGTCGGCTGCATCTGCATCGTCTCTAAGCCCCTTGAATGAGGCATGACGCAACTTTCCGTCTCCCGTCCAAGCGCGAAACTCGATTTCAGCGACAAGGTCCGGCCGGGCATAGACGAGGTTCTTCCCTTTGATGGAAACCGGCGGCCGCTCGATCAGCATCTGGTTTAACTGCTGTTTCAGCTTGCGGGCCTCACTGTGTTTGAAGCCAGTTCCTACAGAACCGACGTAGACCAGCCTGTCACCTTTGCGGGCGGCCAATAGCAGGCTGGCAATGGCGCCCGGCATCGTGGTGGATGGCTCGTAGCCGACCACCACAAAGCTCTCGCTCTGTACGCATTTGATCTTTAGCCAGTCGCCGAGCCTGCCAGACCGATACGGCCGGCGGCGATGCTTCGCGATTATACCCTCAAGGCCATGCTCGCACGCGGTCGCCAGAAGCATGTCGCCATCGGCTTCGATCTCTTCCGAAAGCCGGATTGGTCCATCGTTCTCGGTTATGATGCTCTCAAGGATCGATCGACGCTCTGCCTGTTCCATCCGGGTGAGATCATGGCCATCATAATAGAGAAGGTCGAACGCATAGAAGATTGCCGCCCCGGCATTTTTCTTTCCACCCCGGCCGCCGAGCGCAGTCTGCAGCGCTCCGAAATCTGACCGGCCCTGGTCGTCAAGAACGACCGCTTCCCCATCCAAGATCATAGTGGCGCCGAGGTCTCTGGCGGCTTTCTCTAAACCCGAGAAGCGCGTGGTCCAGTCGTGGCCACCTCGCGTCAGTATCCTGACCTTTGTCGGCTCGACGTGGATTGCCAGCCGATACCCATCCCATTTGATTTCGAATGCCCAGTCGTCGCCCTTTGGCGGTTTGGCAGCCAGCAGAGCAAGGCAGGGCTCTATCCGATCCGGCATGGGGTCGAAGGGAAGGCGGGGCTGGTTGGGGTCGCGGGCTTTGCGCGCTCGGCTCTTCAGCGGCAGATCGGGTTCCGCGCGAAGGCCTATCGGTTTGGGAGGTCGCTTTGCCATCCCGATATTGCGCCACAAGTTTGTTAAAGAGTGATTGCGGTCAGTTCCGAACTGCCGGCTGCTTATCCCAATAGTCGGCCGCCACGTGCTCGCTGCACCGCCACTCGATGATCCCGCGGCGATCCTTCCCAAACGCACCCCAACGCTTGCAGCCTGGGTGATCACACCAGTGCTCGAAATGCACCGGCGAGTTCGGATGAACTATTCTGTCGTCGCTCATGATTTTCTGCCTTGTGGGTCACGCGGCGTCATCACCCGCAGACACAGCTCCCATCGTTCCTCAACCTTCTGGGTGGCGAGCCGGGCCGTGTCTGCGTAACCAGCGTTCGGCATTGGCGGGGTTCCAATATGGGTTTTCGGGAACCAAGCTGCCCAGTGCCATTTGCCTTTGGTCGGACCGTGGAACTCTTTCCGGATACGGCCGATCATTAATTCACCGTCCATGCCGATCCAGTCGGTATCCCTCGGAGGGTCGTTCTCGTCTAGCTCTGTGCGGTGCCATTTGTATTTGGGCTGGTAGTCGGTCATGACGAAGGGATACCGGCTGGACACATTTTCGAAAAGCATAATGATTGCTAACGATGAGCATGTGTCCAGAAATTTGCCGAGATACTGGAAAGGTTCACTTTCCGCAGTCCGGCACGGGGCACCACTTTGATTTCAAGTCCTTCCCACAAGATTGCGAATCGTCTGGCTGAACACGGCGATCGCGGCGCTCGCATCACGCAACTTGCTTAACCGAAATACAACCTTCCGGCGTGCGGGGCGTGGATATTGCTGCCGGTTTGCTTCAAATCAGGACAGATCGAAAAGTCGGTTAACCGCCCCGCTGCATCACGATTGCAAAATTCTCTGACGATGCCCAGTCTGGAACAAATCAATCCCCCATCGGCACACTTTGCCTTGCAATCACGGAGTCGAGCATGTCCCAGTCTGCTACGTCCTGCGCCATTTTCGATGATGTCGATGCACTGTCCGGTGCCCTGTTTTCGTGGTGCGCGGAGCGCGGTGTCCGCCTGCGCAGCCAGGAGGGTGTCAGTGCTGCTGGTGCCGTCATCGATCTGTTCTTCGCGGGATACACAACGCAGGACGAACTGCTCGGTGCCTTGAATGAACGTCATAGCCGCGAAGTCGTCTTCGCGTCCTGACGCGGCCGGCTCCAACGGGGCCGTTTCCCGCCCGATATGCGAGCCCGGGGCAAAGCCGCACGCGGAACATGCTGGTTAAGGCAGTCGTCTTAAGACTTGTTGCGCAGGTTTCATTACCGCCATCTTATCGCCGCACGCCGCTGAGCAGCCTTCCAACACTATCGGGGACGGCGGACTTCGGTGTAATGACTGCTCGGCGCATAGGAGTTGCAATGGCAGTTTTCATTCGAGCGGCACATGACGAGGACAGGATCACCCTCGGAGCACTTAAGCTGCGGTCTTCGCTGGCTTGGGGAGATCATATCGAAGAGCTGCAAGCGCTGCCAGAAGCGAAGGAAGTGCGGGCCGAGCACATACCACATGCCATCGTCGCGGAACTCGACGGAGAGATCGTGGGCTTCGTAACCGTCTTTTCCAACGAGGGCGCTATGCCGGCCGAACTGGAGGACCTGTTTGTCGCGCCCGAAGCATGGCGAATGGGGATCGGCAGAGAGCTGCTCGCGCAGGCGGAGCATCGTGCCGCAGCGCTCGGGGCACGATCGGTACATGTGGTCGCTGGCGAGCGGGCCAGGCCATTCTACGAAGCTTCGGGATATCGATTCGCCGGAACGGTCGCGACGGATTTTGCTCCTGCAGCCGAATTGCTCAAGGATTTGCCACAACACCGCAGGCATAAGCTCAGTTCTGAGTGAGACGATACTCCGCGCCGGGCTCAGTTGAATTTCCTGGTCCGGAAGTGTTAGGTGCGCTGCAGCGAAATTTCTTGCGGCGGGCACATGCTTCCGATCAGCGATACCTATGAGAACCTCCGCCGCGACTTCCGCTGGCAGGTTCCGGCAAAATTCAACATCGGCACCGCCGTCAGCGATGATTGGGCGCAGTGCGAGCCCGAGCGGGTCTGTCTGCAACATTTCAGCCCCGATGGCGCGCACCGATCGTTGACCTACGGCGCTTTTTCGGCGCAATCCTCATCCTTTGCACAGGGGCTTCTCGAGCACGGCGTCAGGCCCGGAGACCGTGTGGCGATCCTTCTGCCGCAAAGTTTCGAGACGGCAATAGCCCATGCCGGTATTTACAAGCTCGGAGCCATCGCCCTGCCGCTGGCGCTGTTGTTCGGGGTCGAGGCGCTCGAATACCGGCTGCGCGATGCGGGTGCTGTGGCTGTCGTCACCAACCGCTTCGGCTATGAGAAAGTCGCCGCGCTCCGCCAGCGCTTGCCGGATTTGAAGTTAATTGTCCTTGTTGAGGGAGATGAACCGGATACGATCGGTTTTGCGGGACTTGCGCAAACGCCTGCTCCGGATTTCACCGCTGCCGATACGACGCCGGATGACCCGGCAATGATGATCTACACATCGGGCACGACCGGGCCGCCGAAGGGTGCGCTGCACGGGCATCGCGTTCTGCTCGGCCATATCCCGGGCTTCCAGTTTCACCATGCCTTTCTGCCGCAACCGGGCGACCGGATGTGGACGCCGGCCGACTGGGCTTGGGCCGGCGGACTATTGAATGCGCTTCTGCCCTCGTTGCTGCTCGGCGTTCCCGTAGTGTCCTCACCCGGCCAGAAATTCGATCCGCACATGGCTTTCTGGATTCTGGAAGAGATGGATGTGCGCAACGCTTTCATTCCGCCAACGGCGTTGCGGCTGATGAAATCAGTCGATAATCCCCGCTCGCTCTACAAGCTCAACCTGCGCACCATCGGTTCGGCAGGCGAATCGCTCGGACGCGAAACCTGGGAACAGGCAAGTGCGGCCTTTGGGGTTCCGGTCAATGAGTTCTATGGCCAGACCGAGTGTAACATCGTGCTGTCGTCGGCAGCCAATCTCGGCGTACTGAAGCCGGGCTCTATGGGCAAACCGGCGCCCGGCCATAAGGTTGCGATCATTGACGGGGAGGGCAGGGAACTGCCCGCCGGGCACGTCGGGCAGGTCGCTGTCCGCAGGCCTGATCCGGTGATGTTCCTCGGCTATTGGAACAATGATGCGGCAACAGTGGCAAAATTCATCGGCGACTGGATGACGACAGGTGATCAGGGCGTTCAGGACGAAGAGGGTTACATCACCTTCTTTGGCCGGGACGACGATGTCATTACTTCGTCGGGCTACCGGATCGGCCCGGGGGAGATCGAGGATTGCTTGGCGGGACATCCGGCCGTTCAGCTTGCCGCCGCCATCGGCAAGCCGGATCCTGTGCGCACCGAGATCGTCAAGGCCTATGTCGTGCTACGGCCGGAGTACGCGCCAAGTGACGAGCTTGCCGCCGATATCCGCGATTGGGTGAAGACGCGGCTGTCGATGCACGAATATCCGCGCGAGATCGAATTTCTCGACAGTTTGCCGCTGACCACGTCCGGCAAGGTCATCCGCCGCATCCTGCGCGACAGGGCTATCGCGCAGGGATGATCCTGCCGGCGGTATCGGCTTAGCTCTATCGCATGACGCGTGGTGCCAGCGACCGGATCTTTTCGCGCAGAAGCCGCGCCATGTTGCGGGTATTGCGGTAGAGGTGAAGCTGAGCCGCCACCTGCCGCACGTCGCGGTCGCGGTTCTGCTTGAGGCCGATCACCAGCGTTCCCATCTCCTCGCGCTCCTCCCAGAAGCGGCTCATCACCGGGTGGTCTGGAACGGCGCAACTGTCGGAACGCATGATGTTGGCGTCGTCGAGATGCCATTCCGTCAATTCGGCCAGTAGCAGCTTGCCCGGAGAATATCTGGCATATTGCTCGTCATAGGCGGTTTTCCAGGTATAGGCCTCGCCCGCCATCATGAAGACGATCATCGAGGCGATCGCGGTGCCGTCGAGATCGAGCGTGTGAATACGCACGCTGTCGGCTTCGGCAAGGTTGGTAATCGCCTCTCGTGCAAAGGCGGCGCGGTAGCGGTCGAGTACCATGGCGCTGGAGGCCCGGCCTTTCCAGCCGCTCGCCTCCAGAGCCAAAAACTCCTCCATCCGAACGCGGATATCGGCGGGTTGACGGGCGACGTTGTAGGAGACGCGGCCGGCCTTTTCCAGCAACTTCCATTGCCGCCGCAGTTCGCGCAGATGCCCGGGGCTGATGGCATGGCGCAGATAGGTCTGGCCGTCCTGCAGGCTTTCGAGCATCGGCCGGGAAAAGGTGTCGGTGACGGTCAGCGGTAGGTTACGGCCGATGGCGACGGCGCGTGCCAGTTGGGCGAACTTGCCCTTGAGGCGGATATCGGGCAGCACGAGAACACCGGGCAGGTTCGCCGCAGGGGCGCTCAGCGCTTCGTAGAAATTATCGATGGTTTCGGCCGCGTCTTCCGCGTCGAGCAAGGGTACGCCGAGCGGGCCGAACGGGTTGGACCAGGCGCGGATGATCGGCGCGCCGATCGAAAATCCCGGCTTTTCGATTGAAAACGGCATCAGGAAACGGATGCGGCTGCGGCGCGCATCGGTGTCGCGGATCAGCGCCAGGCGGATGACGCGGTCTTCCAGGCGCGGCATGGCTGGTGCCAGAAAGCGGCCGGTAAAGAAGACATTCGGCTCCATCGCCCGGTTGGAGAGGAAGTCCAGTTCCGTCTGCAATTCATAGCCCTGGCGGGCCGGATAGAAGCACAGCTGGCGGCCCGGGCGGCCGATGTCGATTGTATTATCCGCTACGGGCTGGTCGGGCACCGGCTGCGCGAGGCCGCCGAGGATGCGAGCCGACCGGCTGTTGGCGTCGTCTGGAAAATGCGGGTTGCCGGTCATGAGCGGGGTGCCTCTGCTTTGATGGTTTGGGCATACGGGTCGGCAAAGGCGAAGAGAGCGATGCCGAAGGTATGGCGGACAGCGACGTGAAGAAGGATCGCCTCGACAAACATGGCGCCGGCCGTGGCGATTGCCGCACCGGTCAACCCGAACATCGGGATCATCGTGACGTTGAGGGCCAGATTGAAGACAAGGGCCACCGCATAGAGCGCGACGCACAGCTTCTGCTGGCCGGCCATGGTCAGAAAGGCCTCGGCAGGCCCGACCAGTGCCTTTGCCATGATGCCGGCATACAGGATGGCCATCAGCGGATAGCCGGAGACAAAGGCGGGGCCGAACAGCGACAGGAGGAACGAGCCGCAGGCAAGCACCATCAGGCCGACCGCAAGTGACGGCCAGAACGACCATTTGGCGCTTTCAACAGCAATGACGGCCAGCTGCTGGCGGTCCGGGTTGGCCATGGCGGCGGAAAAGCGCGGTGATGCGGCAGCCTTCACCGAGAACATTACGAAATGGACCAGCGCCATGGTCTTGGCGGCGGCGAAGTAGATCGCGACACTGGCCGGATCGAGATAGAGGCCGACGATGACAACATCGGAATTCGTCAGCATGAAGCCGAACCCCTCGATCAGGAAGATCGGCAGCGCGACACGGAACCAGGTGCGGAACTCGATGCGGCTCGGGCCTTTGACATAGCGCCTGCGCAAGCGCCAGGTCAGGATGAAGAACTGGCTGACGCTTGTCAGATAGGTCGCGGCCATCGCAGCCATCATCGCGGTGCGGGCGGTATGCGGCTCGCCGATCGCCACTGCCAGCATCATCAATCCAAGGATCAGAACCGGCCGGATGATATAGGTGGGGCTCAGCGCCGAGACAGCCCAGCTATGTGCCCGCGACGTCCCGTCCATCACGTCGCCAAGCGCGATCATCGGCAGCGAGAAGACGCCGAGATAGAGCGGCACGAGATAGTAGCTTTCGATACGGTCTCCGAACAGCCAGAGGCCACCGATGCCGATGACGGCAAGCACGGTTGCAGATAGGAGCGCGAAGATGCGCACGGTCGTGGTCAGCCCGCGGATTTCGGCCAGCGCCTCGCGGGCGCGATACTGCGGCAGAAAGCGGATGATTGCGGTATGAAAGCCGAGGCAAGAGAGGTTGCCGAACAGGACGACCAGCACCCAGACAAAAACGAAGATGCCGTATTCGAATTCGCCCATGACACGGGCGAGGATGATCTGCGACATGAAGGCTATGGCCGCGCTGACGATACGGATGGCAAAGGAGACCAGCGCCATGCGCTGTGCAAGATGTTTGGGATCGTTGCTCGTCAGCACCGGCACGAGCTTTTCAAGCAGAGGCGCCAGCCGGTCCCTCACCGCGGGCGGCAGAATTCGTCCAGCCGTTTGACATGCTGCCATGAACACGGAAATACCCAAAACTACGCAAAACAGGATGCCAGTCTTGACAGAACAGCGTTAACAAAGGGTGCAGCGGAGCCTTGCAGGTATCGGGAAAATTGAGGATTCGATCATGGCTTTGAGCGATACCGAACGGCGGAAAATGCAGGTGGCACATTCCATAGGTCCTGCAATGACCGATTATCTCGAGCTGATAGGCGTCGAGAGCCTTTCGCAATTGGAGAATGCCGATGCGGGTGATTTGGCGCTGCAGATCAACGTGATGCTCGGCCGGCGCCACATCAACGGGCAAGGTGTGCGGGCTCTGGAAAACCTCATTCAGCACGCCCGCCGTGCTCCGGAATGAAAAATGCCGCCCGGAGGCGGCATTGATCGTTACGCTTCAAATGCACCGTGGCAATGCTTGTACTTCTTGCCCGAGCCGCAAGGGCAGGCCTCGTTGCGGGAGACCTTGCCCCAGCTCGACGGATCCTGCGGATTGCGGTTCTCCGGCTCGACGAAGTTCAGGTTGACGCTGTCGGCGAAGTCGTCGACCCCGGTGTCGGGGTCGATGTGATGGCCGACCATTTCCGGCGGCACGGGCTGCGGCGCTTCGGCTGCTTCACGAACCAGTTCGACGCGCATCAGCTGTGCGGTCACGGCCTGGCGCAGGTTGGCCAAGAGTGCCTGGAACAGCTCGAAGGCTTCCGACTTGTATTCCTGCAGCGGGTCGCGCTGGGCATAGCCACGGAAACCGATGACCGAGCGCAGGTGATCGAGGTTGACGATATGTTCGCGCCAGAGATGGTCGAGCGTCTGCAGAACCACGGAGCGCTCAACATAGAGCATGATCTCCGGGCCGAAGCGTTCGGCGCGGTCGGCTGCGGCCTTGTCGGCTTCAGCGGTGATGCGCTCGCGAATATCGTTCTCGTCGATGCCTTCCTCGGCGGCCCATTCCATGATCGGAAGGTCGAGGTTGAGCGAGGTCTGCACGTCGGTCTTCAGACCGGCGGCATCCCACTGTTCGGCATAGGCTTTTTCCGGAATGCGCTTGGCGACGATGTCTTCGATGACCTCATGGCGCATGTCGGAAACGGTTTCCGAAATGTCCGTCGCATCCATCATCTCGATGCGCTGCTCGAAGATCACCTTGCGCTGATCGTTGAGAACGTCGTCGTATTTCAGAAGATTTTTACGGGTGTCGAAGTTGCGGGCTTCGACCTTCTTCTGGGCGCGTTCCAGCGCCTTGTTGATCCAGGGATGGACGATCGCTTCGCCTTCCTTCAGGCCAAGCTTCTGCAGCATCGAATCCATCCGGTCGGAGCCGAAGATGCGCATCAGGTCGTCCTGCAGCGACAGGAAGAACTTTGAGCGACCGGGGTCGCCCTGACGGCCGGAGCGGCCGCGCAGCTGGTTGTCGATGCGGCGGCTTTCGTGACGTTCGGTGGCCAGAACGTAGAGACCGCCGGCAGCCAGCGCGACTTCCTTCAGGCGCTGGACCTCGGCCTTGATCGCGGCTTCCTTCTCCGTGCGTTCCGGACCATGCTCCATTTCGCCGAGTTCACGCTCGATGCGCATGTCGAGGTTGCCGCCGAGCTGGATGTCGGTACCACGGCCGGCCATGTTGGTGGCGATCGTTACGGCACCCGGAACACCGGCCTGAGAAACGATGTAGGCTTCCTGTTCGTGGTAGCGGGCGTTCAAGACCTGGAAATTGGTAAAGCCGGCCTTCTTGAGCATCTCTGCCAGAAGTTCGGATTTCTCGATCGAGGTGGTGCCGACCAGAACCGGCTGCTTGCGGTCCTGCGATTCCTTGATCTCGGCGATGATCGCCTTGTATTTTTCTTCCACCGACCGATAGACTTCATCGTCTTCGTCGATACGCTTGATCGGCAGGTTGGTCGGTACTTCCACGACTTCGAGACCGTAGATGTTGCCGAATTCCTCGGCTTCCGTCGACGCCGTGCCGGTCATACCGCCGAGCTTGTTGTACATGCGGAAATAGTTCTGGAAGGTGACTGAAGCCAGCGTCTGGTTTTCCGGCTGGATGGTAACCTTTTCCTTGGCTTCGAGCGCCTGGTGCTGGCCTTCCGAATAACGGCGGCCCGGCATCATGCGGCCGGTGAATTCGTCGATGATGACGATCTCGTCGTTGCGGACGATGTAGTCCTTGTCCTTCTGGAAAAGCTTGTGGGCCTTCAGCGCGTTGTTAACGTGATGGACGATCGCGACGTTCTCGACGTCGTAAAGCGTTTCGCCCTTCAGGAGGTTTGCTTCGCGCAGCAGGTTTTCGAGCTTTTCGGTGCCGTCTTCGGAGAAGTTGGCCGAACGCTGCTTTTCGTCGATCTCGTAGTCTTCCGCAGACAAAAGCGGAATGAATCGGTCGATGGTGTTGTAGAGTTCCGAACGGTCGTCGAGCGGGCCGGAGATGATCAGTGGCGTGCGGGCTTCATCGACGAGGATCGAGTCGACTTCGTCGACGATCGCAAAGAAGTGGCCGCGCTGGACCATCTGGCTGCGCTCGTACTTCATGTTGTCGCGCAGATAATCGAAGCCGAGTTCGTTGTTGGTCGCGTAGGTGACGTCGCAGGCATAGGCGTCGCGGCGCTGGTCATCGGTCAGGCCGTGGACGATGACGCCCGTGGTCAGGCCGAGAAACGAATAGATCCGGTTCATCGTCGCCGAGTCGCGGGTGGCGAGGTAATCGTTGACCGTGACGACGTGCACGCCCTTGCCGGCGAGCGCATTGAGATAGACCGGCAGGGTCGCGACCAGCGTCTTGCCTTCACCGGTCTTCATTTCAGCGATCGATTTTTCATGCAGGATGATGCCGCCGATCAGCTGGACGTCAAAAGGCCGCAGGCCAAGGGCACGGCGCGCAGCTTCGCGGGCAACCGCAAAAGCCGGCACGAGCAGGTCGTCCAGTGTCTTGCCGTCAGCCAGTTGCTTGCGGAATTCCACCGTCTTGGCGGCCAGTGCCTCGTCAGAAAGCGCTTTGGTTTCCGCTTCCAGGGCATTGATGGCATCGACCTTGGCCTTGTAGCCCCGCACACGGCGGTCATTCGATGAGCCGAAGATTTTGCGGGCGAGGCCGCCGAGACTGACCATAAGAATGGTCCTTTCTTCTATGTCGCCAACGCGGTCGATTTCCGCGAAATACTATGAAACGCCCGGAACTGTTCTGGACGCGAGGTTGCGTGACAGATAAGAGGGGGGTCGAATTATGTCAACGGAGTTGAGGCACGCCAAGGCTACAGAACGGCCACAATCTGATGATGTGGAACGTTTCAGGCCGGCCGTGACCACGGTTTCGGATACCAGCGTGGAAGGTATGAGGATGTTGAAATACAAAATGCTTGCGGCAGTTGCCCTGATCGCTGTCATGGCCGCACAAGGCCCGGCAGCGGCACAGGATGCCGCTGATCCGGTTATCGCCAAGGTTGGCGGTGCGGAAATCCACCAGTCCGAGCTGGACTATGCCCTGACCGGTCTTGATCCGCAGCTCGCACAGCTGCCGGAAGACCAGAAGCGCGCAGCAGCACTTTCCGGTCTGATCGACGTCAAGCTTCTGGCCAAGAATGCCGACACGGAAGGCCTGCAGAACGACGCGGACTTCAAGAAGCGTCTCGCCTATCTGACCGATCGCGAACTGCATAACGCCTTCTTCAAGAAGCACGTCGTCGATGCCGTCAAGCCGGAAGAGGTCAAGGCCCGTTACGACGCGGAAATCGCCAAGATCCCCGCGCAGGAAGAAGCCAAGGCCCGTCACATCCTGGTAAAGACCGAGGAAGAAGCCAAGGCGATCATCAAGGATCTGGACGCCGGCAAGGACTTTGCGACGATCGCCAAGGAAAAGTCGACTGATCCGAACAAGGCCGATGGCGGTGATCTTGGTTACTTCACCAAGGACCGCATGGTTCCGGAATTCTCGGAAGCCGCCTTCAAGCTCGAAAAGGGCAAGTATACTGAAGCGCCAGTCAAGACGCAGTTCGGCTTCCATGTCATCCTGCTTGAAGACAAGCGCATGCAGCCGCCGCCGCCGTTCGAACAGGTTGAGCCGCAGGTCAAGCAGCTGGTCATGCGCGACAAGTACATCGAGCTTCTCGCTGCGGCCAAGAAGGAAGCCGGCGTCGATATCACCGACCCGGCCCTGAAGAAGGCCTATGACGAGGCCAACAAGGCGGAAGCTGCGACTGCCAACTGATGAGATCTGGCGTGACTGTTCGTCTTCGGCCGGTCACGCCGTTCTGATATCCAGTGAACGACACAGTCCCGGAGGCGTTAGGCTCTTCGGGATTTCGTTTGTGGGCCCGTAAGGCCGGGCCATCATCGCTAAACAGGGTTGATCATGTCCGGTTCCGTTTCTCCACTTGCTCCGAAATCCTTCGCTGATATGCCGCCAGTGCGCGGTGTGCGCATGGCGACCGCCGCTGCCGGTATCAAGTACAAGAACCGCACCGACGTTCTCCTGATGGTTTTCGATGAACCGGCCGCCGTTGCCGGCGTCTTCACCAAATCGCGCTGCCCGTCGGCGCCGGTTGATTTCTGCCGCCAGAACCTGGCAGGCGGTGTCGCCCGTGCCGTCGTCGTCAATTCCGGCAATGCCAACGCCTTTACCGGCAAGAAGGGCAAGGCGGCGACCGAACTGACGGCACAGTCGGCATCGGAAGCTGTCGGCTGCTCGACCGGGGAAGTGTTTCTTGCCTCGACCGGCGTCATCGGCGAGCCGCTGGATGCAACAAAGTTTGCCGGTGTTCTCAGCGACATGACCACGCAGGCAACCGGCGACTTCTGGTTTGAAGCCGCCAAGGCGATCATGACCACCGATACCTATCCGAAGGTTGCCACCCGCAGCGCTGATATTGGCGGCGTCACCGTCACCATCAACGGCATTGCCAAGGGCGCTGGAATGATCGCGCCCGACATGGCGACGATGCTGTCCTTTGTCGTGACCGACGCGGATATTGCTCCGGAAGCCTTGCAGGTTCTCTTGTCGGAAGGCACTGGTCCGACCTTCAACTCCGTCACCGTCGATAGCGATACGTCCACCTCCGACACACTGATGCTGTTTGCCACCGGTGCTGCCGGCAAGGATGGGCAGACGAATATCGTCAGCCCGGCCGATCCGGCGCTTGATGGTTTCCGCGCCGCGTTGAACGATCTCCTGCGGGATCTGGCGCTGCAGGTGGTGCGCGATGGCGAAGGTGCGCGCAAGATGGTTGCGGTCACCGTCGAAGGTGCCGAAAGCGACCAGGCGGCCAAGCGCATCGGTCTGTCGATTGCCAATTCGCCGCTGGTCAAAACCGCGGTCGCCGGTGAGGACGCCAATTGGGGCCGCGTGGTCATGGCCGTCGGCAAGTCCGGCGAACTGGCCGATCGCGACCGGCTGGCGATCTGGTTCGGCGACGTTCGCGTTGCCGTCGATGGCGAGCGCGATCCAACCTATTCGGAAGCTGCTGCAACGGCTGTGATGAAAGAAGAAGACATCGTCATCCGTGTTGAGATTGGTCTCGGAACCGGCAAGGCAACCGTCTACACCTGCGATCTGACGAAGGAATATGTCGAGATCAACGGCGATTACCGGAGCTGATAGCAGTGCAGAATACCATTTCGAAAGCCGATCTGCCGAACGTGCGCCGCCTGGAGGCCGTCGGTTTTCGCGCCTGGCCTGCGGCGTCCGTACAGTATGACGGCAGCTGGCTGATCCGGCTGACGGCTGGCCATGATTCCAAACGGCTGAATTCGGTCAATCCACTCGATCCCTCCGACAGCCGCGATATCGAGACCCGGCTTGCGAAGGCTGCCAAGCGCTTTTCCGACTATGGCCGGCCGCTGACGGTTCGCCAGACGCCGCTCACCCCGCTGCCCCTGATCGCCTACATGGATGAGCATCGCTGGCCGCTGTTTTCCGAGACCATCGTGATGATGGCTGATATTCCGCCGAACGATACAACGGAAGCGATCGAACATCTGCCGTTGCGTGATGTTGGCCGTTTCGTCGATGCCCGGCTGCAAATTTGCGGTGAAAGCAACCAGGACAAGGCGGGTCTCACGGAAGTCATCAACGCGATCAAGCCGGAATGCGGGCTGTTTCTGTTCGAGGCGCAGGACGAAGGACCGATCGCGGTCTCGCTTGCCGTTCATGACAACGATCTTGCCGGAATTTTGCAGGTTGCGGTCTCCGAGAATGTCCGGCGGCAGGGTGTGGGCAGCGCCATCGTCAATGCGTCACTGCGCTGGGCCCGCCTGCGTGGCGCCCGCACGGCCTGGCTTTCGGTCGAAGCCGATAACGAGGGCGCTATT
The DNA here is from genome assembly GCF_964252935.1 of Rhizobium sp. LjRoot98. Classification (NCBI taxonomy): domain Bacteria; kingdom Pseudomonadati; phylum Pseudomonadota; class Alphaproteobacteria; order Hyphomicrobiales; family Rhizobiaceae; genus Rhizobium; species Rhizobium sp. LjRoot98. The sequence goes on along the minus strand of NZ_CAXUPW020000013.1, from coordinate 40,399 downwards.
CGGCTCTATCGCAAGTTCGGCTTCAAGGACGTCTACCGGTATGCCTACCGGCGTGAGGGAGCGTGATTATGGACGTTGCTGGCCGAAAGATTCTGCTGGTTGCGGCCTGCGCGCTGGTTGATAGCGACGGCCGGATCCTGCTTGCCCAGCGGCCCGAAGGAAAGTCCCTGGCCGGGTTGTGGGAGTTTCCAGGCGGCAAGGTCGAGCCCGGCGAAACGCCGGAAGAAACGCTGATCCGCGAACTGGACGAGGAATTGGGGATCCAGACCAAGGTTGCCTGCCTGGCCCCGCTCACATTCGCCAGCCATACCTATGACGACTTTCATCTGCTGATGCCGCTCTATGTCTGCCGGCGTTATGAAGGCGTTGCTCACGGGCGGGAAGGCCAGGCGGTGAAATGGGTTCGCCCGAAGGCGCTGCGCGACTATCCCATGCCGCCCGCCGATGAGCCACTTATCCCCTACTTAATGGATTTGCTCTGACCTAATCCCTGAAATTTCTATTTTATTAATCGAACATTTATCACCCTCCCGCACAATCAGCTTCGAGTAAGTACCGGTGTCTATTGGTTTGGGGATGATTCCCGTAACCGATGCCGGTTTTTTATAGGCGTCGACATGATGAAGTGGTGCGTGAGACCGCTTCAGGGAAACGCACGTATTCGAAGAGGCAGACGATGGTCGACGACGATTTTTGGAGAACGGTTCAGGACAAGGATCTGGTGACGACCCAGAGCCGCCGTACCGGTGCGCTCAATTTGTCGCTGCTGTTTGGCACCGCCGTTATCGCGCTGACCCTCATCCTGACGCCGATGCTGACCTCGAAGACGGACAACAAGGTGTTGGCCGACGCGCCGATCGACTACGATAATATTTCAACTGGCTCGATCCCGGGCAGCCCGCCGGCCAAACGCTACACAGTGCGCCGCAGTGTGCTGCAGGAAATGCCAGGTGCCGTCTGCATTATTGACGGAAATGGAAGCAAGAGCGGCTGCTGACGTCCCGGGGCCGGAACTGTTCCGGCTTTCCTGTTCGTTGCCAGCCGGGGTCGGGACCGACCGATAACGATGGTGCGCATCGTGCTTTTCGGGTGATGTCACCCAGAGGCAGGCGCAGGACAGGCAGGGAGCACATGACGATACTGATCCGTTTACTGAAGGACAAATCCGCAGCCACGGCCATTGAATACGGCCTGCTCGCCAGCCTGATTTCGCTAGGCATGATCGCCGGGCTAGGGGCGTTCTCGGACTCCTTGCAGGCTGTCTTTCAGTCGATCACGGATGCGGTCGTCGGCGTGCGTCCCGCTTAAGCCCGGCAGACATTTCTATTGTTTATCTTTCAACGGCAATTCCCGTGTGTTCAGCGCATCGGATAGCCGTTGTTTTGCTGAGCCGGGTTTCAGCGGCTTTTGCTGGCTTTCGTGCGGTGCCCAGCCGGAAATATAGATGATCGAGAACGTCGCCCGGATGCGGCCATCCGGATCGGCAAAGCGCTCGGCGTAGATTTCGGCGGCGCGAACGAAGAAACGCCGTGTCAGCGGCTTGCGGCTGCGGGCTGCGAGCGGATTGGTCATCCCCATCGAGCGCAGATCTTTCAGCAGTGAAAACAGCGACGCATAACGCACCGTGTAGCTCTCGGTATCGGCGACCGGCAGGCTGAAGCCGGCACGCTGCAAGAGCGCGCCGATGTCGCGAACATCGGCAAAGGGGATGACCCGCGGACTGGCGCCGCCGGTCAACTCGCTTTCGGCCGCCAGCAGCACTTCGCGCAATTCCTGCAACGTGCCGGAACCCGGGATCGCTGCGAGGAACAGGCCATCGGGTTTGAGTGCCCTGCGGACCTGGATGAAGACACCGGGCGTATCGTTGGTCAGGTGCAGCGATAGCGGCGAAACGATCAGATTGGTTGATTCCGGGGCGAGCGGCACCGTCTCCAGCGAAGCCGGGGAGACCGTTTCATCCGGGGCGGCAAAGGCCGCATCTGTCTCGACCCGCTCGATATCCGTCACCTTGCCGGTCTGGGCGATGTAGCGGGCGGTGAGGCCGGTATAGCCGTGCAACTCGACCGCCTTGTCGAAATGGCGCTCTACCACGCTCAGGCGCTCGGACAATTCCTGTGCTGCGATCTCCAGCAGGAACTGCGCCTTCGGATCGCCGTTGCGGAAAGCACGCTTGCGGCGGGCTTCGATGAGCGTCTGGTCGAAAACGATATCCATGGCCTTGCTTTCCAAAAATCTGGTCGCCCAAAAATCTGATCGCAATGAAACCCGGTCCGCCGTAATGTCAACCTCATGGGGGACGAACAGGCGGAAAATCCAGGATGGCGGCTGGCCGGTGGCCTGCGGAAGGGGCTGCGCAGCGTGATAGCTGCCGCGGTCGATGCGGTTTATCCGCCGGTCTGTGCCGGTTGCGGCCGGATGACCGGCCAGCATCGCGGTGTTTGCCCCGCCTGCTGGGCGACACTGCGGCTGATCGAGCGGCCCTATTGCGAGGTCCTCGGTCTGCCGTTTTCGCACGATCTGGGCGCGGGCATCCTGTCGGCCGATGCGATCGCCAATCCGCCGGTGTTCGAACGGCTACGCTCCGTCGCCATCCATGACGGCATTGCCAAGTCGCTGATTCATGGCCTGAAATACCGCGATCGGACCGATCTGGCTGTGATGATGGCGGAGTGGATGATCCGGGCCAGCGATGGCACTGTCGCGGCAAGCGATGCGATCGTTCCGGTGCCGCTACACGCCTACCGGCTTTGGGGCCGCAAGTTCAACCAGTCGGCCGAGCTTGCCAGGGTGATTGCCCGCAGGTCGGGGAAGCCCTTTCTAGCGACGGCGCTGATCCGCAACCGGCGCACCGCCCAACAGATCGGGCTGGGTGCCAGTCAGCGTGAAGAGAACGTGCGTGGGGCCTTTTCGGTAACGGAAACCGGCAGGACGGCCTTGTTTGGCAAGCGCATCGTTCTCGTTGATGATGTCTTTACGACGGGGGCGACCGTCTCGGCCGCCACCCGCGTTCTGAAGAGGGCAGGGGTGGCGGATGTGACCGTTTTGACCTTTGCAAGAGCCGTGTCCGGTCCTATATGAGACCGTATGGAATGCTGGCGCAGGGCCGGCGAAGGAGCAGATCAACTCATGGCTTCGGTTGTCATTTATACCCGTCAATTCTGCGGTTATTGTTCCGCGGCGAAGAAACTTCTGGAAACCAAGGGCGTGCAGTTCGAGGAACATGATGCGACCTATGCGCCGGAAGTTCGCCAGCAGATGATCGAGCGGTCGAATGGCGGCACGACCTTCCCGCAGATCTTCATCAACAATGCCCATGTCGGCGGCTGCGACGACCTGCATGCGCTGGAACGCGCCGGCAAGCTGGACGCGATGCTTGCTGCGTAAGGAGTGACTGTGATGACGTTCAAGGCCGCAGCGATCCAGATGTGTTCCGGTGTCGATCCGGCCCGGAATGTGCAGAGCATGGGACCGCTCGTGCGGGAAGCAGCCGCACAGGGCGCAATTTACGTCCAGACTCCGGAGATGACCGGGGCTCTTCAGCGCGACCGGGCTGCGATGAAGGCGGCACTGCGCGACGAAGGGAACGATCTCATCGTTGCCGCCGCTTCCAGCCTCGCCGCCGAACTTGGTATTTACCTGCATGTCGGTTCGACGGCCATTGGCCTTGCTGATGGCAAGATGGCCAATCGTGGTTTTCTGTTTGGCCCCGATGGCAAGAAGATCACCCATTACGACAAGATCCACATGTTCGACGTCGACCTCGACAATGGCGAGAGCTGGCGCGAAAGCTCGGCCTATACGCCAGGCGGCACGGCGCGGCTGGTGAACCTGCCGTTCGGCAAGCTCGGCTGCGCCATCTGCTACGACGTTCGCTTCCCTGAACTCTTCCGGGCGCAGGCGGCTGCAGGTGCACAGATCATGTCGGTGCCGGCCGCCTTTACCCGCCAGACCGGCGAGGCGCATTGGGAAATCCTGCTGCGCGCCCGGGCGATCGAAAACGGCATGTTCGTCATCGCTGCAGCGCAGGCAGGCGTCCATGAGGATGGCCGCGAAACCTTTGGCCACTCGATGGTCATCGATCCCTGGGGCCGTGTACTGGCCTCGGCCAGTGGCACCGGCGAGGGCATCGTGCTTGCTGATATCGACGTCGATGCGGTTGCAGCGGCGCGGGGCAAGATCCCCAACCTCAAGAACGGCAGGCCGTTCCAGCTTGAGGAGGTGCCGCTCAGCGCTTCCGGGGATGTGGCCGCTTGATCAAATATACGCTTGCTTGCGACAGCGGCCACTCCTTCGAGGGATGGTTTTCCTCAAGCGCCGATTTCGACGGTCAGGCGGAGCGCGGGCTGGTGTCCTGTCCCGTCTGCGGTTCGGCCAAGGTGGGCAAGGAGCTGATGGCGCCTTCAGTCTCGACAGCCCGCAAGAAGGACGAGACCAAGGTGCTGATGATGGATCAGGCCCGCAAGGAAGCGGTCGCCAAGATCCGTGAACTGGTCACGTCGATCCGCGAAAATGCCGAGGATGTCGGGACCAAGTTTCCCGAGGAGGCCCGCAAGATTCACTATGGCGAGGCCGAGCAGCGCGGCCTGATCGGCCAGGCGACCGTCGATGAGGCCAAGGCTTTGCTGGACGAGGGCATCGAGATTGCCGCCCTGCCGGTGCTGCCCGACGATGTGAACTGAGATGGTGGCCGGGCAATATCGTCTGGCCATCTACAATTTCGGCCTGCATGTCGGGCCTGAAGGCGATCCCCGTGTCGACGGTTTCGTCTCGCGCGAACCGGCCAATTTCGAGGCGGCGTCGCGGGCGTCCGGTTTTATCGGACGCTCCGGTTATCGCGGCGTGCCAGGACCGCGTAGCTGGGGCAAACAGGCCTTTCCCCGCTTCATCGACGGTAGCGGTTTTGGCAGCGCACCATCGTCGCTGTCGCTCTGGGCCGACATCGAATCCTTGATGGCGTTTTCGTACAATGGTGTTCATGCCGATGCGTTGAAACATGCGCGCAACTGGAACATCAAACCCAGCTGGCCGCCGCTGGTGCTGTGGTGGGTGGGGGAGCATGGTTTTCCCGACTGGTCCGATGGCGCCAGCCGGCTGGAACATCTGCACGATCACGGGGCGTCGGCCAGAGCTTTTACCTTCAAAGAACCCTTCACCGCTGATGGCGAAACCTATGCGATCGACCGGGAAAAGGTCCGGCGGATTGTGGAGGAGAACAGTAAGGGGCAGGCCGATCTGCTGGCGCATGTGCTGACGTTGAAAGTTTAGCATAGCAGCGAGGGTGAGGATGATTGGCTCCTGGTGTGCTTGGCAACGATGATTGCTGGTAGTAATATTTCCTACCATTCAAGTCTGGAGACGTCTTATGTCCAATGTAGAAAAGATCAGCGTTGCACTGACAACGCAGCAAGCCGCAATGCTTCGCGATGCCGTTGGAACCGGGGCCTATGCCACAACCAGTGAAATTGTTCGCGAAGCCGTCCGTGATTGGTCCGCCAAATGGGAAGCTCGCCAGGCCGACACACGCAGGTTGAGCGAGCTATGGAACGAAGGCAAAGCCAGCGGCAGGCCCACGGCCATAGACTTTGACAAGTTGCGCGAGGAAGCGCGCCAAGACCTTCGTGCCGTACAGAAACATGCCGGCTGATTTGGTTTGGTCGCCTCTGGCGCAAGCGGATATCCGTCGCATCTATGTCGATATTGGCCGCGAGCAGCCATTGGCCGCCGAACGCTTCTACGAGCGGTTTCAGCACAAAGCCAACCTTCTGATCGATCAGCCACGCCTCGGTATGCGTCATCCGGCGATCAGCCCGGCCGCTCGAATGCTTGTGGAGTCACCTTTCGTGATCCTCTACGAGACGATACCCGACAGCGACGAAGGCCCCGTGAAAATAGTGGAAATCGTGCGTGTCATCAATGGGCGGCGCGATTTGGAGAGCCTTTTTTCATAAACCTGCTTTGGTGATAGCAGGTGAAATTGAACGTGGCTGCAAGAGGTCACCTGTCAAAGAACGGAACGACCCCGGATGTGATTTTCTCCACTTGGCTCGATCCTTTGCAGTCTAGCATGGCGGGATGGGGCGGGGACTATGTCGTGCAGGTTTATTGAGCAGCCCGGCAGGCATCCGCTTTTCCGCGTTACAGGAAAGGTTGCGCTGCTCTTTTAATTCAATGGCTTGATCCCCATCTGCGGGCCGTATGCAGAATGGAGTTTCAAGACTGATGGATTTTTCCGACCTTCGCTTTTCGACCGAGCGCCTTGAAATCCGGCGATTCGTACCCGCCGATTTCGCGGCGTTCCGAGCGTATCACAGCCTGCCGGAGGTCTACCGTTATCTCTACGCCGATCCGCTCAATGACGCAGAGGCGGCCGAAAAATTCGGGAAGGCCAGCGTGCCACGGCTGCGCAAAAATGGCGATTGTGCCGTGTTTGCAGTGGAGCGCCGGGAGGACGGAGCTGTCGTTGGCGAAGTGGTGCTGAAGCTTGAAAGCGCGATCGCCCGGCAGGTGGAGGTCGGCTACATCTTCAATCCGGCCTTTGCGGGCAAGGGCTATGCCACCGAAGCGATGCGGGCGATCCTGGATTTCGCGTTTTCCACGCTGAACTTCCACCGGGCTTTCGCCCGGCTCGATGCCGCCAATGCCGGATCGGTCGGGGTGGTCGAGCGGCTGGGCATGCGGCGCGAGGCGCATCTGATCCAGAACGACCAGTTCAACGGCATCTGGGGCGACGAGTTTATCTACGCGCTGCTCCGGGACGAATGGCTGGCGCGGCAAACGGGCGTCTGACGATCCGCAGCCGCTGACGACAGTTTCTCCCGCGAACCCGATCGCGGGAGGACTGGCAGTTGCGTTATGCCGGGCGTTTTGCGACGATCATGTAGTTGACGTCCATGTCCTTCGACAGGTTCCACTGGTTCGACAGCGGATTGAAGAAGACGCCGGTGCGGTCGGTCACCTCCATGCCGTTCGCCGTAATCGGCTTTTCCAGTTCTTCCGGGCGGACCAGTTTTTCATACTGGTGGGTGCCCCGCGGCAGCCAGCGCAGGACGTTTTCGGCGGCGAAGATGGCAAGCGCTGCCGCCTTCATCGTGCGGTTGATGGTGGCGACGAACATCAGGCCGCCGGGCCGCACCATCGATGCGCAGGTGCTCGTGAAAAACTCGACATCGGCGACATGCTCGACCACTTCCATGTTGAGCACGACATCGAAGGTCTCGCCGGCTTCGGCAAGCGATTCCGCCGTCACGGCGCGGTAATCCACATTGACGCCGCTGCCGGCCGCGTGGGTCTTTGCGATCATGATATTCTTTTCCGAGGCGTCTGCGCCGACGACATCCGCACCCATGCGGGCCATCGGCTCGGACAGGAGACCGCCGCCGCAGCCGATATCGAGGATACGCAGGCCCTTCAGCGGCTGCAATGCCTTCGCCTCACGGCCAAAATTGTCCGAGACGCGGTCGCGGATATAGGTGAGGCGGACCGGATTGAACTTGTGCAACGGCCGGAATTTCCCTTTCGGATCCCACCACTCGGCGGCCATGGCGGAAAACCGGTCGACTTCGGTCTGGTCGATGGTGCTGCGGGCCTGTTCGGTCATGGTCGGAACTCCTTGGATCATACCTCTGGTGAAGTCGGATGATCGGCCGTGAATGTCAAGGGTTGGCAGTGCCGCGCCGCGATTGACGGCCTTTCAGGCAGCGGTCGAATTTCGGCAGGTCTTCATCGGGATGGGCGATCAAGTCTCTTTGAAGGTCATCGAGCAGCTCCGCGAATGTCTCGTAGGCTGAAGCACTCACTGTTGCCATGCAGCGCGGCAGTTTTGCGCAGGCATTGCCGGACAGGCCTATTTCCCGCTGGGCGCGGACCTTACGATCCTGATGGGCGGAGACGTGCATTTCTCCGCTGCAGGCCTTGTCGCGGCGGCATTTACGAGCCTGGCAGATGCGCCATGCGCTGTGAATGGTCAATATGGTGCGGCATTGGCGTTCGTGATCGGCGGATACGCGCTTTTCATAGTCGGAAAAATCCTGTTTTGGCATTGGATGCTCCTTTGGCGACGAGGGCGGACAAGACAGGCGTTCGCATTCACGCGGCTTGTTGCGCCCGTGGCATGCCGCTGCGGTGATCTTTTTGCGCTTTCGCGCCGGCAGGATCGGCCGGGGCACATCGTGTGCCGAGTGTTTGGTAGTAAATGACACGCGATGTGCCCCGTCTCGGCGGTTTTTACCTGCAACTCCGGTTTCTCTGCGGGGATGACGGCGCCCTTTTGATACGGGGTGACGCTGGCGGTTTTGCCGCCGCGTCAGGAAAGATATTGCTGTCGCAATACCGCTCGCCGGTCCTCATGTGTGCCTCACAGGCACGCCCCGCCATTTTGCAGACGGGAGGGAAACCACTTTCTGCAGGCCCCTCCGGCTGCGCCTGCGTTTCAAACACAGGCCGAAGGCACCGGCCCCACCTCGCCGGCAACGCTTTCCGGTGTATCCGATGGCAGGACGGGAAGAGTGTGCCATGGTTTTGAGGGGCGGGGATTTGCGGGGATGATTTTTTCAGGTTTTGTTGATCGAGACGCCGCCATCAACGAGCATCGCGGTGCCGGTGGTGAAGCTTGAGGCATCCGAGGCGAGGTAGAGGACGGACTGTGCGATCTCTTCCGGTTTTGCCATACGTTTCAAGGCATGGATGCCTTCGACGAAGGCAAGGACCTCCGGTCCTGCACCCGGCGCATTGGTAAAGCTCATCGGCGTATCGGTGCCGCCGGGCAGGATGGCATTGACGCGAATACCCTGTGGTCCGAGTTCCGTTGCGAGACTTTTTGTCAGGCCGATCATCCCCGCTTTTGCAGCGGCATAGGCGCTGGTGTTCGGCATGCCTGCGGTGTGGCCGACGAAGCTGGAGGTGAAAATCAGCGAGCCGGAACCGCGCGCCTTCATCGCAGGCACCTGATACCTGGCGCCGAAGAAGGCAGCGGTCAGATTGGTTTCGATGGTTTCCAGCCATCCGGCGGTTGAGAGGTCTTCAATCGGGGCCATCTCGCCGGTGGTGCCGGCATTGTTGAAGGCGATGTCGAGGCCGCCGAACGTTGCCGTTGCGGTTTCGACCAGAACGCGATTGTGGGCTTCGTCGCGGACGTCGCCATCGATGGCGACAGCCTTGCCGCCTTCGGCCGCGATCTCCGCAACAAGCTCATCAAGTGCGGCGCGACGGCGGCCGGAGAGAACGAGGCTTGCCCCTTGGTGGGCGAACAGTTTTGCGGTGGCCCGGCCGATGCCGGAGCTGGCGCCGGTGACGATGGCGACCTTGTTGGAAAGCATGGGCATGTTTGAAACTCCTTTGGGTTGCGGGAGGTTCAATCGCAGCATGGGCGGACCGTCGCCACCCGATTCCTGCCTGCCTTTGGCGTCCGGCTTGCGAAGAGTGGGGAAGAGTTTTTACGTAGCTTTGATCGAGACACCGCTGCGGGCAGGCATGGAGCGTTGGCAAAACTCATGCATGGAGAGCACGGACGGCGGCAACGAGGCGCTTCAGATCGGTTGGTTTCCCGAGATTGGTAATGTCCGCAAGCACGGCATAGCGTGACAACTCGGCGGCGCTGCTGGCGCTGGCGAGGACAAAGGGTACGCCCAGCGTCTTTAATTGAAGGGCAACAGGTGTGACCTTGTCTCTGCCAAGATTGAAATCGAGGACGGCGGCATCGGGGCATTCGCTGGTCAGCAAATCAAGGGCATCCCGGACGGAGGCCGCGGGACCCAGGACCCGGAAGCCACCATCGGTCAACGCGGCCTCCAGTTCCATCGCCAGGAACACTTCGTCTTCCACGACAAGAACGCACCCCCTATGTTCGGTATCTCCCATAAGCGCGCTCATTGCCATCACACCGGTATCTTGAGTAAAGCGCTTAAACCAGCCGGAGCATAGATAAGTTCCACCTCGCCATGCAGTTGAGCGGAGGTTCCCTTGATTAGCTTCGTGCCATAGCCTTTCCGCTCAGGCGGCTTGACGGGCGGTCCGTTTACCTCGCGCCATTCGCAGCTCAGGTAGGTCTGTCCCTGCGGCTCTGCCTGCAGTTTCCATTCGACGTGGACTTCGCCTCCGGGCACTGAAAAGGCACCGTATTTCGCGGCATTGGTCGTCAGTTCATGGAAAATCAAGCTGACCGAAAGCACCTTCGCGCTTTCCAGTTCAACGGCCGGACCGTTGCAGAGGAGGCGGTCGCCGCCCAACTCGCCGACCGCCAGCCGCACGATGTCCTCAAAGTCCGCTGCGTCATTGGTCGCGGCTATTTCCTGGGCGCGGAACGTCGTTTCCAAACGTCCAAGCAGCGTTTCGCGATAATCACGTGCTGTGCGGTCTTCGATGCTGGTCTGCATTGCGATCGAGCGCACCACCGCGAACAGATTGTTCATGCGATGCCGTGTTTCAGAGAGGATGAACTCCATTTCGGCATCGTGGCGCCGGCGGACTGTGATGTCATCGAAGAGGACGAGGATATTCGTGCTGTTGTCATCCGGGTGGATGAGGCGGCGCGCGTCAACAAGGAACGTGCGCGGCCCGATCATCGGAAAGTCATGCTTCACCTCGAAGCCAATGACAGCGGCGGCCTTCGGGATTACAGACGCGATCAGATTCTTCAGCTCAGTGATGTCCCACTGGCCGTCTCCAAGACTGAAAAAGTTTTCGCCGAGAATATCGTCCCGCTCGACCTTGAAGGTTCTGATGAAGGCGTTGTTTGCCGTGCTGACGCAGAAATTCTGATCAAGGACCACGATGGGCTGCGTCATCGTATCGACGACGCCCTGAGCCTGGACGTGTCCGCTTTTGAGTAACCGGTATAGGTCTTCCAGCATCATTTCTGTTCATCTTCCCGGGCAACGATGTCGGGCCGATCTGCTGTTTGTTCGCGCCGGCCTTGAGTTGCTTAAGTTGGATCTCAACAGAAAGACTAGGACTCAGCTCCATTTTGAAAAGGGCTCTGCGTTGCCGTTTTGGTGGATTTCGTCGTTGGATGGGGGCCAGCCGCTTGCGGTACGGACGACCGTAGCCGGTGACGGAGGGACGCTTCAGAGCTTCATCTTGTCGAGGCGCAGCGTGGTTGCCGAGGAAAGCCGGTGTGCGAGCGACGAGGATTGCGACGCGGAAAACTGAATCAGCGGGATCAGGATGATCAGCAGGATCAGGGTGGCGATGTAGAGCAATCCAAGAGGAATTCGGCGCGCTTTCAAACGGTAATCTCCAGTGTTGCTGGAAACATGCGCGCCAATGCTGACAGCAGCCTGAACGTGCGCAAGGCGGACCGGCACATGCTGCCACGCGATTCCAAGAGATTGCCACGCGCTTCTGCACGTTCAGGTTCCTGTCAGAAAAACGGACCAGATGTCCCGTCCTGGAGACGGCTGCGGCACGGAGCCCGGCAAACGGACCGTGGCTGGCGGTTGGGGCAACGACCGGTATTGTTGCAGCCGTCTTCCAGCCGCCCGATGTTCTGCAGGAGTGTTCGTGTCCCTGGAAAGCCTACCAATCGCCAATGCGCGCGTACAGCGTCCTGTCATCGGCAGTGTGACGCTGAGCCTGCTTGTGGCGTTTTATCTCGTCTTCGCCACCAACCGGACCTTCTGGTTGAAGGCGGTGGACTATCTCGGCGCCCCCAGCTTTGCGCTGTTTTTGCTTGCCATCGGGCTTTTTGCGCTGTTTTCGGCGGTTTGCGTGACGGTTTCGGTGAAGTACCTGACGAAGCCGTTTTTCATCCTGCTGATCATGATTGCCGCTGCAAGCGCACGCTTCATGGATACGTTCGGCACGATCATCGACACCGACATGATCCGCAATGCGGCCGAGACGACCGGTTCGGAAGCCGGTCATCTGTTGACCGCGGGTTTCCTCACCCACATGCTGATCTTCGGGATCGTGCCGTCCTTGCTGATCGTGTTCGTGCGGATCAAACACCGGCCGTTCTTCGAGAAGTTCAAGCACAATCTCGTGCTGGTCCTGTGTCTTCTTGCCGTTTTCACCTCCGTCAGCATTGCCAATGTCCGGACGTTTACGGCCGCGATCCGCCAACACCGCGATCTTGCCGCAACCGTCAACCCGGTCGCGCCGATCGTCAGTGCCGTGCGCTATGCCGTGGCGACCGGCGCCGACAAGAACGTTGCCGTCCAGCCGCTCGGCACCGATGCGCGGGTGGCCGCCCCAATGCAGTCGGGAAAGCCGCGCGTTACCATCATCGTTGCCGGCGAAACGGCGCGGGCGGAGAACTTTTCGCTGGGCGGTTATAGCCGCGACACCAACCCGCTGCTCGCCCGCCAGGATATTCAATATTTCACCGACACGTCGAGCTGCGGCACGGCGACGGCGGTGTCTCTGCCCTGCATGTTCTCGGTTTATACGCGCGCGAGCTACACCCACCGCAAGGGGCTTGAGACCGAAAACCTGCTCGATGTGTTGACCCGTGCGGGTGTCAAGGCGGAATGGTGGGAGAACAATACCGGCAGCAAGGGCGTTGCCGATCGCATCGCCTATACGTCGTTTTCCGATATCAACGATCCGCGGTTCTGCAAGAACAACGAATGCCTGGACGACGTGGCTCTCGACCGGCTTGGTGCCTGGTTGGACGGCATCAAGGGTGACAGCGTGCTGGTGATCCATCAGCTCGGCAGTCATGGGCCGGCCTATTATCTGCGCTATCCGGAAAAATTCCGCCGCTTCACGCCGGATTGCCGCACAGCCGAGCTTGGCAACTGTTCGCCCGAGGAGATCGTCAACGCCTATGACAATTCGATCCTCTATACCGATTACATCGTCTCGACCGTGATCGACATGCTGAAGGCCCGTGAGGAGACGATGGCGGGATCGATGATCTACATCTCCGACCACGGCGAATCGCTGGGTGAGAACGGGCTGTATCTGCATGGCGCGCCCTATTTCATTGCGCCGTCGCAGCAGACCCATATTCCTTTTGTGCTGTGGACTGGCAAGGAGACAAGGGCCGGTATCGACCAGCCTTGTCTCAAGGCAACGGCCAGTGAGCCGCGGTCGCATGACAACCTGTTCCACACGGTGCTGGGTCTGATGAACGTCGCCACCGGGATTTACGACCCGGCACTCGACGCCCTGGCCGCATGCAGGACCAACGCCGCGTCGTAAGCGGCGAAACGGACGCTTCGTTCTGGCCGCCCGTCTCCGGTATTCGGGGACGGGTGTTTTGCCGTGTCATCAAAGCCGTTTGACGGCGCAGTCCAAAGAAGGAATAAGAATGCCGGTGGAGCTGACCGATAAAGGGACCAGCGGCTTGCGTGTTCTGCTCGTCGAGGACAATGAGATACTGGGGGAGGCCGTGCGCGATCATATCGCCGCCGCCGATCATGCCGTCGACTGGATGAAGACGCTGGATGATGCGCGCATGTCGCTGCGCACCGTCGCCTACGGCCTGATCCTGCTCGATCTACGCCTGCCGGATGGCAGCGGCATTGCGCTCCTGAAGGAGTTGCGGGCGGGAGCTAACGCTACGCCGGTGATCATCTTGACGGCCCATGACCAGATTTCCGACCGGATCGAGGGCTTGAACAGCGGTGCCGACGACTATCTCGTCAAGCCGTTCGACCTTGGCGAACTCTCCGCCCGGATGCTGGCCGTCATCCGCCGCTATGGCGGCAATATCTCCCCGGTGATCCGTTTCGGCGAGCTGAAGATCAGCCCGGTCGACCGGCGGGTGTTTGCCGGCGAGGCGGAAGTCGGCCTTTCCGGGCGTGAATGGGCAGTGCTCGACACGCTGTTGTCGCGGCCGGGCGCGATCATTTCCAAGGCGCAGATCGAAGAGGCGTTGTACGCCTTCGGTTCCGAGATCGAAAGCAATACCGTCGAGGTCTATGTCAGCCGCTTGCGCAAAAAGCTCGGGCGGGATCACGTCGTGACCGTGCGCGGCGTCGGCTACAAGATCGGGGCGCCGGCGTGACGCGCGACATCCGTACCCGCAGCATGATGGGCCGGTTGATCCTGTGGCTGACCGGTGTCACCACGGCTTTCTGGCTGATCGCCGCTATCCTCGGCGTTGCTGTCATGAAGGACGAATTCGACGAGTTTTTCAACGGTTCGCTGCAGGAAACGGCCGAACGGCTGATGCCGCTGGTGCTCGACGATCTTGCGCGGCGCGAGGGGCCGCAATCGCCACGGCATTTTCAAAGCGAGGCCGAGGACCTGGACGAGGAGTATCTGGTCTATCAAGTCCGCGACGCAAGCGGCAAAATCCTCATCCGCTCGCATGATGCGCCGATGGAGCCTTTCGATGTACCGTTGAAGCGCGGTTTTTCGGAAAACGATACCTATCATTTCTACACAGCGAGCGCTGCCGACGGCACTACCTTCGTGCAGGTTGCCGACGCCATGGACAATCGCACCGAGGCGGTGATGGAGGGCAGCATGGCGCTGTTCCTGCCGGTGCTGGTGCTGATCCCGGTCAGCATCCTGCTGATCTGGCTGATCGTGCGCCGGGCGCTGGCGCCGGTCGATGACCTGCGCGAGGCCATCGAGGAAAAGGACGGTGGCAATCTCGCGCCGGTGCCATCCAACATGCTGCCGCGCGAACTGCGGCCGATTGCCAGCTCGGTCAACCGGCTGCTTGGCCGCCTGCAGGCGGCCTTTGATGCGGAACGCGAATTTACCGCCAACAGCGCGCATGAGCTCAGAACGCCAATTGCGGGTGCTTTGGCGCAGACACAGATGCTGATTGCCGAGCTGGACGGACCGCGCAAGCGGCGCGCCCAGCAGATCGAGATATCGCTCGCCAATCTTGGCCATACGACCGAGAAGCTGCTGCAGCTGGCACGCGCCGAAGCGGGTATCGGCGCGGGTGCAGGCATCGTCGATCTGGCGCGCGTGCTGGAACTGGTGGTGACCGATTTCGAGCGCAGCGATCCCGGCGCCAAGCGGTTGCGCCTTCATCGCCAGCCGGGGGCGGTGTTGACCGGCAATTACAGCGAGGACGCCTTTGCGATCGTGTTGCGCAACCTGATCGAGAATGCCCTTCTGCACGGTGATAGGGATGAGCCGGTGGACATCCGGCTGGAGACGGGTGGTATCGTCCGTATCGTCAATGGAGCCGCAGCCCTTTCTCCGGACGAACTGGCGGCGGTTCGCAAGCGTTTTGGACGCGGCAATACCGCGTCACCTGGCTCGGGTCTCGGCCTGTCGATTGCCGAGCGGCTACTCGCCCAGATGAATGTGGGTTTCGAGGTTTACTCGCCAGCCCAGGGCCGGGCCAATGGGTTCGAAGTGGTGCTGCGGTTTGGCGCCGGGGATGCTGCCGGCTGATTGGGGAGAGTGCGGTCGGCCCCTCATCCGCCCTGTCGGGCACCTTCTCCCCACCTGCGGGGAGAAGGAACTTGCGGCGGGCTCCATCGTCCCCTCTCCCCGCAGGCGGGAGAGGGTTAGGGTCAGGGGCTGGGCTCAGCCTCTCGGCAAGCAGCTTTGCAACCGCCACCCTCAATCCCGGTCCGGCGCGCCGAGCGGAAAGAACGAACGGTAGGGGCGGCCTTCATCGACGGCGCGGGCGAAGGACGGGCGGGCGAGAAGGCGGGCGCGATAGGCGCGGACGTTTGCAAATGTCTCGGGGATCGGGTGCACCCAGTCGGCATAGAACAGCGACGGGCAGGCGGCGCAATCGGCAAGGCTGAACGTATCCCCGGCCGCCCATTCGGTCTTGGCGACGACGCCGTCGAGCCAGCGATAGGCATCATCCAGCATTGTCTTGGCTTCTGTGACGCCATAGGGATCACGGTCGGCTTCCGGGCGGATCTGGTTGAACACCACCTTTTGCATCGGCGTCATGACGTAATTGTCGAAGAAGCGGTCCATCATCCGGGTGCGCAGGGCAGCCTTCGGATCATCCGGGATCAGGCGGACGCTGCCGGGATAGTTGAGCATCAGGTATTCGATGATGATGGTCGCTTCCATCACCGCGTTTTCACCGTCCTTCAGCACCGGAAAACGCTTGATCGGCCAGATCGCCTCCCATTCCTCGACGGTGCCTGTCTCTTCTGGACTGAGCATACGGTAGTCGAATGCGGTGCCGTTTTCATAGATCGCCACGAGCACCTTCTGACAGTAGGAAGAGAAGGGGTGTGCAAAGAGCTGCGGTTTCATCATATCCTCCAAACTGATTTCAATCTGCAACTGGTTGTTTCGTAAAATAACTGATCCTATATTGCAAGCGGTATTAATGAGAGGCGGGCCGTGGATATTGTGCAGCGATCGGGATGTCCGATCAATCTTACCCTGGAAATGCTTGGCGATCGCTGGAGCCTGATTGTCATCCGCGATCTGATGTTCGGCAACCGGCGGCATTTTCGTGAGCTTCTGTCCCAATCGGAAGAAGGGATCGCCTCGAATATCCTGGCCGACCGGCTGCGGCGGCTGACCGAGAACGGACTTCTGTCACGCCGGGACGACCCCAGTCACAAGCAGAAAGGCATCTACAGCCTGACCGAACCATCGATCCAGCTGGTGCCGCTGCTGGCGCAGATGGGTGCCTGGGGCAGGCGGCACACGCGGGTATCGGAAGAATTGTCGATCCGCGCCGAGCTGCTTGAGGACGGCGGACCGGACATGTGGGCGGCGTTCATGGACGAGCTGCGGGCGCTGCATCTGGGCGCCCCGGTGCCGGAGCGATCGGTGTTTGCGGAATTGCAGGCGGCGTATCTGGCGGTGGTGGCGAAGAATGCGGAGCCTAGATGATATGGTGGCGAGAGGCGAACGGTCCTGGTCGCCCCTCACCCTAACCCTCTCCCCGCAAGCGGGGAGAGGGGACGATAGAGCTTGCCGCTGGTCCTTCGCCCCGCCAAAGCGGGGAGAAGGTGCCCGACAGGGCGGATGAGGGGCCTTTTAAACTGGGGGAAGCAGTTTCCCGGAAACCCGCCCAATCAATACACTTCCGGCACATACATTTCTGACGGCACCGGGTGGCGGGTGTAGTCGTCGTGACGGATGCGTTCGGGAAGGACGAGATCGGGTTTCGGCACGTCCTCATAGGGGATCTGGGCCAGAAGATGGGCGATGCAGTTGAGGCGGGCCTTCTTCTTGTCGACCGCCTGGACGACCCACCAAGGGGCTTCCTCGATATGGGTCTTTGCCAGCATCTCTTCCTTGGCCTTGGTGTAATCCTCCCAATGGATGCGGCTTTCCATGTCCATCGGCGACAGCTTCCACTGTTTCAGTGGATCGTGGATGCGCATCTGGAAGCGGAATTCCTGTTCCTCGTTGGTGATCGAGAACCAGTATTTGATCAGGATGATGCCGGAGCGCACCAGCATGCGCTCGAATTCCGGAACGGTGCGGAAGAATTCGTCGAGCTCTTCCGGCGAGCAGAAGCCCATGACCCGCTCGACGCCGGCGCGGTTGTACCAGGAGCGGTCGAACAGCACCATTTCACCGGCCGTCGGCAGATGCGGCACATAGCGCTGGAAATACCATTGGTTCTTTTCGCGCTCGGTCGGCGCGGGCAGGGCGACGACGCGGCAGACGCGTGGATTGAGCCGCTGGGTGACGCGCTTGATGGCGCCGCCCTTGCCGGCACTGTCGCGGCCTTCAAACAGCACGACGACCTTGAGCTTCTTGTACTGCACCCAATCCTGCAGGCGCACCAGTTCGTGCTGCAGGCGGAACAGCTCGCGGAAATAGATCTTGCGGTCGAGTGTCGGTTCGGCCTCTTGCGACATGCCTTCGGCGACCAGCTCATCCAGCCGGTCTTCCTCCATCTGCATTTCCAGTTCTTCGTCAAAACTGTCGGCAATTTCCGCCTTGATGCGGTCGAGTTGGTCGATCATTTGGTCAAATCCCCGTTGGTCGCAGGCACAGGAGCAGGGTTTGATGACAGGTATGTGACAGTGCTATCGGCCACCGCGGCGAAGTTCGCTCGCGACCGTCTCCACCTCATTGGTCCAGATGCCGCCGGAATAGTTTTGCGGCAGGCGCGAGATGAGTTCCGGCGTGTCCAGCCCTGTCGAGAAATCGCCGCCGGAATAGGGGCCAAGGGCAAAGACCCGGCTGCCGGCGCCCTCCATGCGATCGAGGAAACGATCCGGCCAGCCCCAGAGCCAGGGGGCGATGTTGATCGGGACAAGCACAATCGAATTGCGGCAGGCATCCGGCACGATGCCGGTCCAGCCGGTGGCGAAGTAGCGCAAGAGGCAGGTTTTCAGCGAACTGCGTGACATGGCGCGGATATCGGCAAGTGCTGCGCGCAAGGCGGCAACCGGCCTGTCGCCGCCATAGACCATCAGTGTCTGCCGCCGGTCTGCGGGAAGGGCTGACAGAACGGCGGCGAGCTTTTTGCCTTCCTCCGGATCGTTGCTCTTGATGTTGATGAGGAACTGTTTGTCCGGAAAGCTGGAGAGAACCTCGTCCAGCGATGGCATCAGGCCGATGCCTTTGCCGCGGAGCGGGAAAGTCTTGCCGCCATCGGCGGTATAGCCATAGCCGATATCGAGCGCTTTCAGCTCGGCCATCGAATGATCACGGGTGACGCCCTTGCCTTGCGTCCGGCAATCCAGCGTCCAATCATGAAAGACGGCAAACTGGCCGTCGGTGGTCGGATGGATATCGGCTTCGACAATATCGGCACCGGCGGCGAAACCGGCGCGCATCGAAGCGATGGTGTTTTCGAGATAATCATGGGCCGGCGGCAGCATGCGGGAGGCGGTGCATGTGTCGTTGCCAACACCCGTTGGGTCGAATTGCTGGGCGATGCCGCGATGGGCAAGCAAGACCGGTGCCGCGGGCGGGCGTGGATTGAACAGGCTGGTATTGTTGAGAGAGACAAAGGCAGCCAGCAGACCAAGCGTCGCGCCGGCCGAGCGCCAATATTTTCGCATCCTCATCACTTCCTCCGAATCGCCCTGATGTCAGAGTTTGCCAACGGAATGGGCGAGAATGCGGCGGGGTATTGTGTCCTTCAGGTTGAAGCAAGCCGGAGGCGCATGCGCCCGAGGCAGCGTTCAAAGACGGTGTCGTCGGCCATGGCGCGTGCCAGCACCAGCGCGCCCTGAATGCCGGAGACGGCGTCTTCCGCCAGTTGCCTGGCGTCATCGGCCGGGGCGCCGTCGTGGATCAGCGCGGTTTCGAGCGCATTTGTCCAGCGCGCGAAATAGGCCCGGATCGGCCGTGCGAACCGGTCGCGGGTTTCATCCAGTGCGAAGGCGCCGATCAGGCAGATGCGTTTGCCGGAGCGGAAGTACTCGTCCACCGCCGTCCACATCTGCGCGATTGCCGCACGCGGCTCGGCTGTTTCCAGTGGCTCGAAGATTTCCCGGGCAAACCAGGCATCGACGTGCGCGAGCACTTCCGCCGCCATCTGTTCCTTTCCGCCCGGAAAGAAATGGTAGAGGCTGCCCTTGGACAGCCTCGTGCGCGCGGTGATCGTGCTCATCGAGGCGCCTTCATAGCCGCACTCGCGAAACACTTCGGCAACCAGCGCGATGGCATCGCTTTTTTCGAAAACGGTGCGCATGCGGCGGTCAGAGGCCGAGATCGGACAGGCCGGGATGATCGTCCGGACGCCGGCCAAGCGGCCAGTGGAATTTGCGCTCGCTTTCGGCAATCGGCAGATCGTTGATCGAGGCGAAGCGGCGCTGCATCAGGCCGTCGGCGGCAAAATCCCAGTTTTCATTGCCATAACTGCGATACCACTGGCCGCTGTCGTCGTGCCACTCATAGGCGAAGCGGACGGCGATGCGATTGCCTTCGAAGGCCCAGATTTCCTTGATCAGCCGATAATCCAGTTCGCGCTGCCATTTCCGCGTCAGGAATTCGACGATCTGCGGGCGGCCGACGGGAAATTCGGCGCGGTTCCGCCAGCGGCAATCCTCGGTATAGACTTTCGAGACGCGGACGGGATCGCGGCTGTTCCAGCCATCCTCGGCCATGCGGACCTTGGCGACGGCGGTTTCATGGGTGAAAGGGGGTAGCAAGGCGGTCATTGCGGGCTCCTTCTGAAACGATCGGAATCGTGTAGACCGATCGGTCTAGAAAAGCAAGCGCTTGTGAAAATCGGGGTGTTTGCTGCAGAAGGCGGCAGTGTGCCAAACATCGAGGCCGGATGTCGCAAATGCGGCAGCGCGGCCATTGCACGCGGGCTGCAATTTCGCTAAGAGACCGGCGACTTGAGACGACACGGGCGCGGGTTTGCGCGCAGCATTTTCGACCGGTAGAGGCACATGGCACGCATCGTGATGAAATTCGGCGGCACGTCCGTCGCGGATATGGATCGCATCAGGAATGTGGCCCGCCATGTGAAACGCGAGGTCGATGCCGGCCACGAAGTTGCGGTGGTGGTTTCGGCGATGTCCGGCAAGACCAACGAACTGGTTGCCTGGACGCGCGATGCCTCGCCGATGCACGACGCGCGCGAGTATGATGCGGTTGTTGCTTCCGGCGAACAGGTGACCTCGGGCCTCCTGGCGCTGGCGCTGCAGAACATCGGCATCAACGCCCGTTCCTGGCAGGGCTGGCAGATCCCGATCCGCACCGACAATGCGCATGGCGCGGCACGTATTCTTGAAATCGACGGCTCTGAACTGATCCGCCGCTTCGGCGAGGGCCAGGTGGCCGTCATTGCCGGCTTCCAGGGGCTCGGGCCTGACAATAGGATTGCCACGCTCGGCCGCGGCGGGTCCGATACATCGGCGGTTGCAATCGCTGCTGCGGTCAAGGCCGACCGTTGCGATATCTATACGGATGTCGACGGCGTCTACACCACCGACCCGCGCATCGAGCCGAAGGCCAAGCGCCTGAAGAAGATCGCGTTCGAGGAAATGCTGGAAATGGCGTCGCTCGGCGCCAAGGTCCTGCAGGTTCGCTCGGTCGAGCTTGCCATGGTATTCAAGGTTCGCACCTTCGTGCGTTCCAGTTTCGTAGACCCCGACGCGCCGGGCATGGGCGATTTTCTGAACCCGCCCGGTACGCTGATTTGTGATGAGGATGAGATTTTGGAACAGGAAGTCGTCACCGGCATCGCTTATGCCAAGGATGAAGCGCAGATTTCGCTGCGGCGCGTGGCCGACCGGCCCGGCGTTTCGGCGGCGATCTTCGGGCCTCTGGCCGAAGCCCATATCAATGTCGACATGATCGTCCAGAACATTTCCGAAGACGGTTCCAAGACCGACATGACGTTCACGGTGCCGTCGACCGACGTCGACAAGGCGCTGAAGGTTCTCAGCGAAGCCAAGGCGCAGATCGGCTTTGACGTCATCCAGAACGAATCAGGCCTCGTCAAAGTCTCGGTCATCGGCATCGGCATGCGCAGCCATGCGGGCGTTGCGGCGTCCGCTTTCCGCGCACTTGCCGAAAAAGGCATCAACATCAAGGCAATCACTACCTCGGAAATCAAGATTTCGATCCTGATCGATGGTGCTTATGCCGAATTGGCCGTTCGCACTTTGCATTCCGTCTACGGTCTGGATAAGAGTTAAAGCGGGTGGTGGTGACTGCGTTTTCGCTTATATAAGCGGGAACAAATTACCGCTTCCAGTTGTTGACTTTTATTCGGGAGACGTTGTGCGATGAGAGACCTCTCTGCGGGTCCACGCGTCCTCCTCAAGCGGTTGCGCGAACTGATGGCGGAACCGCTCGAGCCGCAGGATCGCCTTGACCAGATTGTTCGCCAGATTGCGCAGAACATGGTCGCAGAAGTGTGTTCGGTCTATGTGCTTCGCTCCGATGGCGTTCTTGAACTTTATGCTACCGAAGGCCTGAACAAGGGCGCCGTGCACCTGGCGCAATTGCAGATGGGGCAGGGCCTCGTCGGCACCATCGCGGCCTCGGCGCGTCCGCTCAACCTCTCCGACGCGCAGGCGCATCCGGCCTTTACCTACCTGCCGGAAACCGGCGAAGAAATCTATCATTCCTTCCTTGGGGTGCCGATCCTGCGCACCGGCCGTTCGCTCGGCGTTCTCGTCGTGCAGAACAAGGCCAGCCGCACCTATCGCGACGACGAGGTCGAGGCGATGGAAACGACGGCAATGGTGCTGGCTGAAATGGTGGCGACCGGGGAATTGAAGAAGCTTACCCGCCCGGGACTTGAACTCGACCTGTCGCGGCCTGTGACGATCGAGGGCTCGAGCTTCAACGATGGTATCGGGCTTGGCTATGTCGTGCTGCACGAGCCGCGCATCGTCGTGACCAACCTTCTGAACGACGATACCGATCATGAGCTGGGACGGCTGGCGGAAGCGCTGGGTTCGCTGCGCATTTCGATCGACGACATGCTGTCACGGCGCGATGTTTCCATGGAAGGCGAACACCGCGCCGTGCTGGAAGCCTACCGGATGTTCGCGCATGACCGCGGCTGGGTCAGGAAGCTCGAAGAGGCGATCCGCAACGGCCTGACGGCGGAGGCGGCTGTCGAGCGGGTGCAGAGCGAGACCAAGGCGCGGATGATCCGGCTGACGGACCCCTATCTGCGCGAGCGCATGCATGATTTCGACGATCTGGCCAACCGGTTACTCAGGCAGCTGACCGGCTACGGCGCCAAGATGTCGGCGACGGATTTTCCGAATGATGCGATCGTCGTGGCGCGTGCCATGGGGGCGGCCGAGCTGCTTGATTATCCGCGTGAGAATGTGCGGGGCCTCGTGCTCGAAGACGGTGCGGTGACTAGCCATGTGGTGATCGTTGCACGCGCCATGGGCATTCCGGTTGTCGGCCAGGCAGCGGGCGTCGTGGCGCTGGCGGAAAATGGCGATGCGATCATCGTCGATGGCGATGATGCCCAGCTGCATTTGCGGCCGATGGCCGACCTGCAGCGGGCCTATGAAGAAAAAGTCCGGCTGCGCGCCCGCCGGCAGGAACAGTACCGCGCCCTGCGTGACGTCGAGCCGGTGACCCGGGACGGTAAGCGCATCAAGCTGCAGATGAATGCAGGCCTTCTGGTCGACCTGCCGCAGCTGTCGGAATCCGGCGCCGAGGGTATCGGCCTGTTCCGCACCGAACTGCAGTTCATGATTGCCTCGACCATGCCGAAGATGGAAGAGCAGGAACTGTTCTACCGCAACGTCATGAAGCAGGCGGCCGGCAAGCCGGTCACCTTCCGCACACTCGACATCGGTGGCGACAAGGTGGTGCCCTATTTCCGCGCGGCGGAAGAGGAAAACCCGGCGCTTGGCTGGCGGGCAATCCGCCTGTCGCTCGACAGGCCCGGCCTGTTGCGCACACAGCTGCGCGCCATGCTGCGCGCTTCGGCAAGCCAGGAGCTGCGCATCATGCTGCCGATGGTGACGGAAGTGTCTGAGCTGCGCACGGTGCGCGAGCTGCTGCAGAAGGAAATCCAGCGGCAATCGAAGATCGGCGAACAATTGCCGCGCAAGCTGCAGTTCGGCGCCATGCTGGAAGTTCCGGCGCTGCTCTGGCAGCTGGACGAGCTGATGGACGAGGTCGATTTCGTTTCGGTCGGCTCCAATGACCTGTTCCAGTTCTCGATGGCGGTCGATCGCGGCAATGCGCGGGTGTCGGACCGTTTCGACGTGCTCGGCCGGCCGTTCCTGCGCATCCTGCGCGACATCGTCCGGGCGGGCGACCGCAACGAGACGTCCGTGACGTTGTGCGGAGAGATGGCGAGCAAGCCACTCTCTGCGATGGCGCTGCTCGGCATCGGCTACCGCTCCGTCTCGATGTCGCCGACGGCGGTCGGCCCGGTCAAGGCCATGCTCCTGGCGCTCGATATCGAAAAACTCTCGGCCATGCTTCATGCGGCACTGGACGACACGCGCAGCCAGACATCGGTGCGCGAGATGCTGGTGGCCTTTGCGGCGGAGACCGGGGTGCCGTTGTAGGTAAGCGGCCCCTCATCCGCCCTGTCGGGCACCTTCTCCCCGCAAGCGGGGAGAAGGGATATGCGGCGAACTCTCTTTTCCTCTCCAACTGGAGACGATGTTGATGGTGATTGAGGGGCGGCAAATTCGGTCGTTCCCTCTCCCCGCATGCGGGGAGAGGGTTAGGGTGAGGGGCAATCCTTGACGGATGGAGAGGATGAGAGGTCCGGATAAACACAAGACGGAGCGCGCTCGCAGTCTGCGCAAAGTCGAAAACAATGCGGAAGAGGCTCTCTGGTTCGAGCTCCGTGGGCGACGCCTCAACGGCTTTAAATTTGTCCGGTAATTACCGGTTGGTCCGTATTTTGCAGATTTCGCATGTAGACAGGCCGGGCTCGTTGTCGAAGTTGACGGCAGTCAGCATGCGAACAGCCGCCATGATGCAAGGCGGGACGACTACATGACAATGAACGGTTGGAGTGTTGTTCGTTTTTGGAATGGGTGTGTTCTTCAGGACCGTGACCGCGTATTGGAGACCATCGTCGCAATTGTCGAGAATCGGCTGGTGCTCGAAGTGAGATCGTTCGATCTCACTTTCGTTCCGGCTAAGAGATCAGATTATGGCGGCTGAAAAGCTGCCGTTGTCATAAACATTGCTGTTCTTGAACAGCGCCTGTGGAGTACACATTGGCTACCTTACCTGTTGAAAAGATGCGCGAGCTGGAGCGCCGGTTTTCCGAGATCGAGGCGCGCATGGCCGAGGGGCCGGCGGCGGATGTCTATGTGAAATTGGCATCGGAATATTCCGAGCTGCAGCCTGTTGTGACGAAGATCCGGCTGTATGAGAAGGCGCAGAGTGAGCTTGCCGACGTCAACGCGCTGCTATCCGCCAAGGATACCGACCGCGAGATGCGCGAGCTGGCGGAGATGGAAAAGCCTGATATCGAAGAGCGGATCGAGGCGTTGGAAAAGGACATGCAGATCCTTCTCCTGCCCAAGGACGCGGCCGACGAGAAGAGTGCCATCCTTGAAATCCGCGCCGGCACCGGCGGCTCCGAAGCGGCCCTTTTCGCCGGTGACCTGTTCCGCATGTACGAGCGTTATGCGGCTGGCAAGGGCTGGAAGGTCGAGGTGCTTTCGGCCAGCGAGGGCGATGCGGGCGGCTACAAGGAAATCATCGCGACCGTGACCGGGCGCGGGGTGTTTTCCAAGCTGAAGTTCGAATCCGGCGTGCACCGGGTTCAGCGCGTTCCCGATACCGAAACGCAGGGGCGTATCCACACCTCGGCGGCGACCGTCGCCGTTTTGCCGGAGGCCGAGGATATCGATATCGAAATCCGCAACGAAGACATCCGCATCGACACGATGCGCTCGTCGGGTGCCGGTGGACAGCACGTCAACACGACGGACTCGGCCGTTCGCATCACCCATCTGCCCTCCGGCATCGTCGTCACGTCGTCTGAAAAATCACAGCACCAGAACCGCGCCAAGGCCATGCAGGTTTTGCGCTCGCGGCTCTATGACATGGAGCGGCAGAAGGCAGACAATGAACGGTCGGCTTCCCGCAAAAGCCAGGTCGGGTCCGGTGACCGTTCGGAACGTATCCGCACCTACAATTTTCCGCAGGGACGCGTTACCGACCATCGTATCAATCTGACGCTCTACAAGATCGACCGGATGATGATGGGGGAAATCGACGAAGTGGTCGATGCGCTGCTCGCCGATTACCAGGCCGATCAGTTGGCGCAACTGGGCGAGCAGAAGGGATGACCGATACACTCGACAGCCTGTTTGCCGAGGCACGGACGGCGTTCCTGAAAGCGCATATCGGCGAGGCGGCGCTTGATGCGCGCGTGCTGATTTCCGGTCTGCTCGACCTGCCGGCGGTGGCGTTCATGACGCGTGGCGGCGAGATCGTTTCGGAGAAGGATGCGCAGCGCATTCGCGATGCGATTGAGCGGCGGGCGGCACACGAGCCGGTTCACCGTATTCTCGGGCAGCGTGAATTCTACGGCCTGACGCTCGGCATGTCGCCAGACACGCTTGAGCCGCGGCCGGATTCGGAGATGATCGTCGAAGGGCTCATTCCTTTCGCGCAGAAATTCGTGGCGGAGAAGGGAACCTGTCATCTGATCGATCTCGGCACCGGGACGGGGGCGATCTGCTTGGCGCTGCTGAGCGCCGTTCCGCAGGCAACCGGGGTCGGATCCGACCTGTCGGCCGGTGCTGTCGAGATGGCCAAGGCCAATGCGCAGCGCAATGATCTGAGTGCGCGTTTCGCCGGGGTGGAAAGCGACTGGTTTGCGGGGATTGTCGGCAAGTTCGACATCATTGTGTCAAATCCTCCCTATATACGCACAGACGTCGTTGCATCGCTGGCGCCTGAAGTGCGCGATCATGATCCGGCGTTGGCGCTTGATGGCGGTGCGGACGGTCTCGATGCCTATCGCACCATCGCTGAACATGCCGCACGCCATCTGGTCGAGGGTGGCATTGTCGGTGTCGAGATCGGCTACGACCAGTTGCAGGTGGTCGGCCAGCTTTTCGAAGATCAGGGCTTCCGGGTGATCGACCGGGTGAAGGATCTGGGCGGAAATGACCGTGCCATCCTGTTCGCCTTCGGCCGCTAACCCCTGCAAACCGGCCCTTGTTGCAACGTTCTTTTTCGAAACCGTGAAGAAAAGGCTTGGAATCACACGGGAAGCGGGCTAGGTTCCTCTCACGCACTGGGCAGAAGGTCAAAGATCAGAGATTCGTTCCGGTCAGACCTTGCCGCAGGGATTACTCTCAAAAAAGAGTTTCTAAGGTTCGACAGTGCCTGGTGCGGGTACCTGTTAATTTGACTTTAACCAGCGACGGTACCGTCAAGAGGCGGTTGGGTCGCGGCGCGTGTCTGCTTGATGCGGAATCCGTTGAGACGGAATTCCTGGCAAGCCGCGAAGCCACAAGATCATCAATATAAAGAGAATCCAGGTGAGTGAACGATGAGGCCAGGACAGCAGAACAAGCGCGGCCGTGGGCGTAACAACAATACCAGCAGCAATAACAGTGGCGGCGGCGGTAACAACAACAATCATAACCGGAAGGGTTCCAACCCGCTGACCCGGACCTATGACAGCTCCGGCCCGGACGTAAAGATTCGCGGTACCGCCCAGCACATCGCCGAGAAATACTCGACGCTCGCCCGTGACGCGCAGAGCTCCGGTGACCGTGTTGTGGCTGAAAATTATCTGCAGCACGCCGAGCATTACAACCGCATCATTGCGGCCGCACAGGCGCAGATGCAGGAACGCTTCCAGCGTGACGACCGCAGCGACTATAACGATCGCAACGAATTCCAGGATCGCGACGGCAACGAGCGCGACGACGATATGGACCAGAGCGAGACCGACGAGACCGCAGGCGTTCAGGACCAGCCGGCCGAGCAGGGGCGTCATCACCAGCAGGGTGAGCGCCAGCAGCGCCGCCAGCCGGAAGGCGAGCGTCAGCAGCGCCAGCAGGACCGTCAGCCCCGCCAGTCCGACCAGCAGCGTCAGCCCGAGCAGGATCGCCAGCCTGATCAGGACAGCCAGGCCGACCAGGAACGTCAGCCTGAGCAGGAGCGTCAGCCGCGCGAGGAGCGCCAGCCACGGCAGGAGCGCCAGCCAAGGCAAGAGCGTCAGCGCCAGCCGCGCGCCGAGCAGGCCCAGCCGCGTGCCGACCTCGCACCGCAGCCCGTCATCGACGGCTCCGGCCCGCAGCCGGTGATCGAAGGCACGCCAGCCGAGGTTTCGCTGGAGGAAGAAGCGCCGACGGGCCGCGCTCCGACGCGCCGCCGCACGGCTCCGCGTCCGCGCCGCCAGCCGCGCCGCGGCGAAGCCGGTGGTGACGAGGCATCCGCATCCGGGGAAACCGGTGGCGAGCCAGCTGGCGATGCGCCGGCGCTGGAACCTGCTGCGACGGAGTAATCAGCAAAGGCTGCCGGAAGGTGGCGCTTGCCGATGATTTGAAGAGCCCGGCCGTTTTGCGGCCGGGTTTTTTGTTGCCGTGAACTGTCATAGACATTGGTATGAAATGACGGGAAGAACTGGCGGCAGTGCCGGTTGCGTCGGGGGCGATTGCATGGATAGCTGGACTTTGCATTGGCTGGAGGCATCTGGCGACCTCTCCGGGTATCGCGCCGAGATAGCCGCGGCGTTCGAACAGTCATACCGGACTGTTTCAACGCTGCTGTCACCGCCGCGGCTCGATATTCTCGTTCAGCGGCTTGCCGGTGCGACAATCCCTGGCGTCGGCATTGCCGGATATGCCCAGCGCAGCACGCTGTTTTCGATGACGGTCGATCCGGACGAGCCGAATTTCGCAGACAGCCTCAAGGATGGAGCGCTGAACAGGCAGATCATTCACGAGGTGCATCATTGCCTGCGCATGGCGGGGCCAGGGTATGGGCATACGCTGGGCGAAGCGCTGGTCACCGAGGGGCTGGCCGGGCAGTTTGTCCGCCGTCTCATGGGCACGCCGCCGGAGCCTTGGGAATGTGCCGTCGCGCCAGAGGTGCTGCAGGCGGCTCTTCCCAGCGCAGAAGACCTTGCGTCTACGAACTATGACCATGCCGTGTGGTTCTTTGGTACGGCTTCTCAGCCCTGCCGGTTCGGCTACACGCTGGGATACCAGATCGCCGGGCGCTGGCTGGACAAAGCCGGGGCGGTGGATGCCGCCACCTGGGTGAATGTGCCGGCGGCAACGGTGCTGGCCATGGGGCTGAAGCAGGAGGCGAATGGTTAGGAAGCTTGGCCGTGCAGCCGCTGGTCAGGCGGTGATACCGTGGACGATCAATGCGGCCAGATGGGCCGTTGCCGCCGTTTCATCGAGCCGGCCGCGGATGAGTTCGCGGGCGATGACTTCGGCAGCCCCGGCAAGGGCGGCGCAGCGTAGTCTCAGGTCCTCTGCAGATAGCGATGAGAAACGGGCAAGAGAAGCGGCGATGAGGACGGCATAATCGTCGGCCAGTGCCTGCTGGACAGCATCCATCTGCGCATTGCCGCGCAACGCGCCGGACATGGCCAGCCATTCCGGCCCGCTTTCCACCGCGCAGCCGATATAGGCGGCGCTGATGATCCCGGCAATTGCCGGCAGGGCGGGGGCCGCCTTTTCGAGGCCTGCCTTCAGCTTTCCGATATGGCGCGCTTCGACTTCTTC
Source organism: Rhizobium sp. LjRoot98 (assembly GCF_964252935.1). Lineage (NCBI taxonomy): Bacteria > Pseudomonadati > Pseudomonadota > Alphaproteobacteria > Hyphomicrobiales > Rhizobiaceae > Rhizobium > Rhizobium sp. LjRoot98. Next base: position 11,429 of record NZ_CAXUPW020000013.1, on the reverse strand, counting down.
CGAGAGGGCGATCAGCAGGCCTTCGCGCGTGCCGAAATGTTCGTAGGCGATCGGCTTGCTGACGCCTGCGCGCTCCGCCAGATGCCCGAGCGTCAGGGCATCGGCGCCGCATTCACGCAGGATGTTCCTTGCCGTGTCGAGGAGCTGTGTGCGCCGCTCCGGCTTGGGGAGTTTGCGCATTTCGGGCTTTGCCATCGCCACCTTCCTTATTTCGTTGCAATCGGGCGGTCTGCCTCTTGAAAACGGTCTATTTCAAATTACCTACCAGTAGTAACTTACTATTGGTAACATTGGCAATATGCCAATGTCTCCATGTTTCAGGAGATAAGATCATGTCGAGCACATTAAACCCAGTCCTGATCATCGGCGGCTCCGGCGTCGTCGGCAGCTGGACGGCAAGGACCATTCGCAAACTGCATCCCAGCCTGCCGCTTGCCATCGGCGGGCGCGACCTTGCCAAGGCACAGGCCGTTGCCCGCGAGATTGGCGGTGCGACGGGCATCAGGGTCGATCTCGACCGCGCCGATCTGGGTCTTTCGGGCGGCGAGGCGTTCAGCGCAGTCGCGGTGTTCGTCAAGGACGACAGGCTGTCTTCCATGCGCTATGCGCAGCATCACAAGATTCCCTATATCAGCATTTCCAGCGGCACGTTCGAAATCGGCCCAGAGGTTGCGCAATATGTTCATGCGCCGGACCGGGCGCCGGTCCTGCTCGCGAGCCATTGGCTGGCGGGTGCGGCGATCTTCCCGGTCCTCGCCTTTGCCAAGGATTTTCAACGGATCGACGCTGTTCGCATCGGCGTTCTGCTCGATGAGCAGGACATGGGCGGACCGGCGGCGCTGACGGACTATAACCGCATCACCGGCGCTGCCCCGGCGGCGCTGACCGTCAAGGATGGCAAGATGCACTGGGTGAGTGGTGAGGAAGCCAAGGCGCGTTATGTCAGTGTCGATGGTGTTGAGCTGGACGCGCAGGCCTATTCGCCGTTCGACATCATGGCGCTTGCCGCCCGCACCGATGCCAAGGCGATCCGGCTTGATCTTGCCTATAGCGTTTCCGCCAGCCGCCGCCGTGGCGAGGCGTTTTCGACGGAAATTACCATTGAGATCGAGGGGCAGGGGACGGACGGCAAGCTGCGGCTGGACCGGCACGAAATCGTCCATCCGCAGGGACAGGCGCCGCTGACGGCGTTGGGAGTTGCGCTCGGCGTAGAACGGCTTCTGGGCCTTTCGGGCGGGGATGCTCCGAAGGCTGGTCTCTATCTGCCGGAAGTGCTGATCGAGCCCGGCTACTACGTTGACCGGATGAAGGAGTTTGGAGCGGTTTTTGAGGACAAAAGGGCTGCAGTCTAATGAAGGGGTAACTCAAACCTCAGCCATTCTCGTCCTCATAACAGGAATCCAGTCAGCTCAAGTCATTGGACTGGCTGGTCTTTTGACCCGGTGGACGCCGGGTCGCTGGATCCCCGCCACAAGGGCGAGGATGACGGGAGGGTGAATGTCCGTTTCTTCCAGTAAGCGGTTCTAGCATTTGTCAGCAGGAAACCCTCGCCGGTGAGCACCGCGAGGGTTTCGTCTTCTGGAGGGTTTTTTGTGGTCGTTGCAACCGCTATATATGAGCCATGGATGCATCTGATACCACCACTTTTCGCAGCATTATCATCGCCAGATTTCCGGAGCTTGCCACGTCGCGGTTCGAGCTGGCGACTGCGGGGTGGGATTCGATCGCGGTCGATGTGGATGACCGGCTGATCTTCAAGTTTCCCCGCCATGCGGTTGCTGAAACGGCGCTGCTGCGCGAGGCGCGGCTTCTGGCAGTCATCCGGCCGCGGATCGCAATGCCGGTGCCCGATCTGCGCATCGAGCAGGGGCCGCCGCTGTTTTCCGTGCATGAAAAACTCAAGGGCGTGCATCTCATTACCGCCGATTACGATCGGCTCCCGGAGGCGGCGCGGCAAGAGCTGGGTGAGAGGCTCGGGCGGTTTTATGCAGAGCTTCACCGGCTGGATCAGGCGACGATGCAGGCCGCCGGGGCAGGGCTTGTTGCACAATGGCAGCCGGTGAGCGCGATGCGGGAGAGGGCGCTGCCGATGCTTGCTGGGGATATCCGCCAAAAGGCGGCAGCGGCGATTGATGCGTTCGAACAGTTGCGGCCTGATCCTTACGGCAGAACCTATGGCTTTTCCGATGGCCACGGCTGGAACATGGCCTTCGACCACCCAAGCCAGCGATTGACCGGCATGTATGACTTTGCCGATTCCGGTTTTGCGCCGGTGCATCAGGAATTCATCTATGCGCGCTTCGTTTCGCCGGATCTGACTGAACGCATCATCGCATCGTACGAGGTTCTGACCGGCCGGGCGATCGACCGGCGACGGGTGGACATTTTGACGGCGGCGCATCGTCTGTCCGAGCTGGCAGAGCTTGCCGACAACCCCGATCATGTGCGTATCATGATCGACAGCGTCGAAAACTGGGCGCGAACGGCGAATTTACAAAGCCTGCGATGAAATCGGCAACCATGACGTTTCCTGCTCTTTAATTTCGAAAATCCCGGCCCCATATTCACTCCAGACGGCCGGTCCTGTGCAATGCAGGGTGCGGCCGGCACGGGCTTGCCTTTTCAGGGAGCCTCATTCCAACCGTCGGCAGTGCCAAATGTGGGCTGACCGATTACCGGAGGTAGACATATGAATATTGAAAAATACTCAGAGCGCGTGCGCGGTTTTCTGCAATCGGCTCAGACCTATGCGCTGGCCCAGGGCCATCCGCAATTCGTTCCCGAACACGTGCTGAAGGTCCTGCTCGATGACGACCAGGGCATGGCGGCATCGTTGATCGAGCGGGCTGGCGGCAGTGCCAAGGACGCAAAACTTGCCAATGACAGTGCGATTGCCAAGCTGCCGAAAGTGTCTGGCGGCAACGGCTCGATCTCGCTTTCGCAGCCGCTTGCCAAGGTTTTCACCACGGCCGAAGAGGCCGCCAAGAAGGCGGGCGACAGCTTTGTTACCGTCGAGCGGCTGCTGCAGGCGCTGATCATCGAGACCTCGGCTGCCACGTCCGGCATCCTGTCGAAGGCTGGGCTGACGGCATCCAAGCTCAATCAGGTGATCAACGAAATCCGCAAGGGCCGCACCGCTGATGGCGCCAATGCCGAAGCGGGTTTCGACGCCTTGAAGAAATATGCGCGCGACCTGACGGCCGATGCCCGTGACGGCAAGCTCGACCCGGTGATTGGCCGCGACGATGAAATTCGCCGCACCATCCAGGTCCTGTCGCGCCGCACCAAGAACAACCCGGTCCTGATCGGTGAACCCGGCGTCGGCAAGACGGCGATCGCCGAGGGCCTGGCTGCGCGTATCGTCAATGGCGACGTGCCGGAAAGCCTGAAGGACAAGAAGCTGATGGCGCTCGACATGGGCGCCTTGATCGCTGGTGCGAAGTTCCGTGGCGAATTCGAAGAGCGGCTGAAGGCCATTCTCTCCGAAGTCCAGGCGGAAGCCGGCGAGATCATCCTGTTCATCGATGAGATGCACACGCTGGTGGGTGCCGGCAAGGCGGATGGAGCCATGGATGCGTCCAACCTCTTGAAGCCTGCGCTTGCGCGCGGCGAACTGCATTGCGTCGGCGCCACCACGCTTGATGAATACCGCAAGCATGTGGAAAAGGACGCAGCTCTTGCCCGCCGGTTCCAGCCGGTCATGGTCAACGAGCCGAATGTCGAGGACACGATCTCGATCCTGCGCGGATTGAAGGAAAAGTACGAACAGCATCACAAGGTGCGGATCTCGGATTCGGCGCTGGTTGCGGCTGCGACACTGTCCAACCGCTACATCACCGACCGGTTCTTACCCGACAAGGCGATCGACCTGATGGACGAAGCCGCATCGCGGCTGCGCATGCAGGTGGATTCGAAGCCGGAAGAACTGGACGAACTCGACCGCCGCATCATGCAGCTGAAGATCGAGCGCGAGGCCTTGAAAAAGGAAACCGACCGTGCCTCGAAGGACCGGCTGGAAAAGCTGGAACTGGACCTTACCGGGCTCGAGGAGCAGGCCGATGCGCTGACGGCGCGCTGGCAGGCGGAAAAATCGAAGCTCGGTCTGGCTGCCGATCTGAAGAAGCAGCTGGAAGAGGCCCGCAACGAACTGGCGGCAGCCCAGCGCAAGGGTGAGTTCCAGCGCGCTGGCGAGCTTGCCTATGGGGTGATCCCGAAGCTCGAAAAGGAGCTGGAGGTTTCCGAAAGCCAGGATTCGTCGGCGCTTGATCCGATGGTTCAGGAGGTCGTGACGCCCGACAATATCGCCCATGTCGTTTCCCGCTGGACCGGTATTCCAGTGGAAAAGATGCTCGAAGGCCAGCGCGACAAGCTGTTGCGCATGGAAGACGAGCTGTCGCAATGGGTGGTTGGCCAGGGTGATGCGGTTCAGGCCGTTTCGCGCGCGGTTCGCCGTTCGCGGGCAGGTCTGCAGGATCCAAACCGTCCGATCGGTTCGTTCATTTTCCTGGGGCCTACCGGCGTCGGCAAGACGGAACTGACCAAGGCTTTGGCGCGCTTCCTGTTTGACGACGAAACGGCGCTGGTGCGCATGGATATGTCCGAGTACATGGAGAAACATTCCGTGTCGCGGCTGATCGGTGCCCCTCCGGGCTATGTCGGTTACGAGGAAGGCGGCGCGCTGACCGAAGCGGTAAGGCGCAAGCCCTACCAGGTGGTGCTGTTCGACGAGATCGAAAAGGCACATCCGGATGTCTTCAACGTGCTGTTACAGGTTCTCGATGACGGCCGCCTGACCGATGGTCAGGGCCGCACCGTCGATTTCCGCAACACGATGATCATCATGACCTCCAATCTCGGGGCGGAATATCTCGTCGGGCTTGGTGAGAACGATGACAGCGACACGGTGCGCGATCAGGTGATGGATGTGGTGCGCGGGCATTTCCGCCCCGAATTCCTCAACCGCGTCGACGAGATCATCCTGTTCCACCGCCTGAAGCGCGGCGAAATGGGCGCGATCGTCGATATCCAGCTTTCGCGCCTGCGTCAGTTGCTCGCCGACCGCAAGATCACGCTGGAACTCGACGACGAGGCCCGTGCCTTCCTCGCCGACAAGGGCTACGATCCGGCCTATGGCGCACGTCCGCTGAAGCGGGCCGTGCAGAAATATGTCCAGGACCCGCTCGCCGAGCAGATCCTCCAGGGCAATTTCCCGGACGGTTCGACGATCAAGGCCTTCGCCGGCTCGGATCGCCTGAACTTCAAGCTGCGCGGCGGCGAACAGGCTGCGGCGTAAGGCCCTTCCGACAATAGTGAAAACCTCCCTGGGTAAGCCCGGGGAGGTTTTTTTGTATCGTCATTTCATGCGATGGACCATGTCCAGCAGCGCTCGAAGCCTCGGTGTCAGGTTGCGGCGATTGGGGTAATAGAGATAGAAGCCCGCGAATGGCTGGCTGTAGTCTTCCAACAAAGGCACGAGCAGGCCGCGGTCGATCAGCGGGCGAAAGCTGTCCTCCATGCCGAAAGTGATGCCGGCGCCGGCGCAGGCGAGCCGGATCATCAACCCCATGTCGTTGGTGGTGAACTCGGGCTCGACCGCGACGCTGAAATCCCGGCCATCCTCCGTGAATTCCCAACGGTAGGGCGCGACGGCCGGGGCCGGACGCCAGCCGATGCACCGGTGATGGCCAAGATCGCGCGGATGATGCGGCGGGTTGCAGTGCTGCAGATAGGCGGGCGCGCAGACTGCAAGCTGCCGCTGCGGACCGGACACCGGAACCGCGATCATGTCCTGCGCAATCACTTCGCCAAGACGCACGCCTGCGTCATAGCCTTCGGCAACGATATCGAACTCTTCGTCCGTCACAGTGATATCGATCCGCACATCGGGATTGGCATCGGCAAACGCCGTCAATAGCGCGCCGGACAGGAATTTTTCGGCGATCGAGGAGACGGCCAGCCGCAACTGGCCCCGGGGGCGACCCCGGATATCGGCAGCCGCCGACAGGGCTGCGCCGACATCGGCAATGGCGGGGGCGATATCGTCATAGAGCCGCTGGCCTTCCTCCGTCAGGCTGACGCTGCGCGTCGTGCGGCGTACGAGCAGGATGCCGAGCGTTTCCTCCAGCCGCGATATCGTCTGGCTGACGGCGGAGCGGGTGACCCCCATGCGGTCTGCCGCCGCCCGGAAATTCCGTTCCTGCGCAACAAGGGCAAAGACTGAGAGTGCATTTAGGTCCAGCTGCATTGGTTAGATTTTCTGTCCAGTGAAGTCACGTATCGATATCTTATCGCGACAATGATGGAGCGTTACCTTTCTGGCAAGCAATCAGGCTAGAACAGGAAGGATCATCACATGTCTGACAAGGTTGTTCTGATTACCGGCGCCTCCAGCGGCATCGGTGCCGGCATCGCCCGCGCGTTGGGCGGCGCCGGTTTCAAATTGATGCTCGGCGCCCGCCGGGAGGATCGTCTCAATGCACTTGCCGAAGAAATCCGTGCGGGAGGAGGGGAGGTGGAAACGCGCCGCCTCGATGTGACAGATCGCGCCGATGTGGCGGCCTTTGCCGATGCAGCGCGGCAGGCCTTTGGCCGCGTCGACGTCATCGTCAACAATGCGGGTGTCATGCCGCTATCCCTGATGGCCTCGATGAAGGTGGACGAATGGGAGCGGATGGTCGATGTCAACATCAAGGGCGTGCTTTACGGGATCGCGGCGGTGCTGCCCGAAATGACCCAGCGCGGGTCAGGCCATGTGATCAACATCGCTTCGATCGGTGCGCTCAGCGTGGTTCCAACAGCTGCAGTCTATTGCGCCACCAAATTTGCGGTTCGGGCGATCTCCGACGGGTTGCGGCAGGAGCGGGACGATATCCGCGTTACCTGCATCCATCCGGGTGTCGTGGAAAGCGAACTGGCCGGAACGATCACCGACCCAGCGGCGGCCGACGCCATGAAGACGTACCGCGCCATCGCGCTGCAGCCGGATGCGATCGGCCGGGCCGTGCGCTTCGCCATCGAGCAGCCTGATGATGTCGACGTCAACGAGATTGTCGTCAGGCCAACACGGGCGGCGCACTGATGAACCGCGCCGTTCTGACGATTTTTCTTTTCGCAGCGCTTGCAAGCGCAACCTTCGCAGGGGACACGATGACTACAATGGAAAGGCCCCACCCCTATGTCGGCTTGTGGGTCACCCGCGATGGCCATGTCCGGCACGAATTGCTGGCGAACGGCCGCTATGACGAGGCGCGGGGACATCGGAAAAGCGCCTATCAGGGGCGCTATAGCGTCACAGGCGATCATATCGACTATTGGGACGATACCGGCTTTACTGCCGACGGTGATTTCATCGACGGGGTGCTTTACCATGGCGGGATGATTTTGTACCGGAAGTGACGGAGGAGGCATGGCCTGCTGGCCAGGTTTGAGGCGAAATCGCGTGTTGGACGGTTATCGCTGGTATCAATGGAGCAGGTGGTCCTGCTTTGTGCTTGCTACAGCCGTGGCAAGCGCCGTTTGACCGACGTTCCCTTGATGACGGCTGTGCTGGTGACGGCGTGTTCGGACAGGCTTTCAAGAACATCGTCCATCTGTTCGATCGAATTGACGACCAGACGGGCGAGGAAAGGATCGTCACCGGTGATCTTGTCGCATTCGATAAATCCCGGCTGCTCCTGAATCAGCCGCTCGACAAGGTGCAGCTTGCCCGGAAGCGGTCTGATTTTCACCATGGCCCGTATCGGGTAGCCGATTGCCCGCGTATCGACGTCGATCGTAAAGCCGCGGATGGTCCCGGCCGCCTGCAGTTTGCGCACCCGCTCCGATACGCTCGGTTGCGACATGCCGACGGCGCGGGCCAGTTCACTCATGGAGAGCCGTGCGTTGGAATCGAGTTCCGTCAAAATCCGCGCGTCCGTATCGTCCAATGAGGACTTTCCGAATTGAACGCCGATGTCTGATTTTGCTTTCTTCATGGAAGGCAGAATAGGAGATTTACCGCGTCTTTTCCATATAAAACAAGCGAATGATGTTGAATGATCATCCTTTGAAAAAGGGATGAAAAATGCTGTTCGGAATCCTGGCCGGCCTTGCCACATGCGCGTTGTGGGGCCTCACATTTGTTGCGCCCCGCGCTGTCGAACCGTTCACCGCATGGGACTTGACCGTCGCCCGCTACGGGATTTTCGGGCTGGCCTGCGCCCTGCTGATGATCGGCAGGCGGTTCCGGCCGACCGGTATTGCACCACGGCGGTTGCTCACGGGTCTGCTTCTCGGCGGCGCCGGTTATACCGGCTATTTCATTTGTGCCGCGTTTGCCGTTCAGTTGGCGGGCGCCGCCATCCCTCCCGTTATCATCGGCGCCATGCCTGTGCTTCTTGCTGTTATCGGCAATGCGCGTGATCGCACCGCGCCGTGGGCGGCTCTTGCCTTGCCTTTGCTGCTGACCGGGGCCGGCGTCGCGATTGTGAATGTCGCAGCACTTGGGCGGATCGATGCTGCCGATACGCAATCACTTCAACGCGGTATCCTGGCGAGTATCGCCGCGCTGGTGATATGGGTTGTCTATGGATTGGTGAACGCGGCCGTCATGCGTTCCGCTGACGCGCCTGACGGCCTCAAATGGACGGGGCTGCAGGGGATCGGCGCTGCTGCGGCAAGTCTTTTCCTGCTCCCCCTGTCGTCGCTGACGCAGATGGATGCATTCCAGGAACACGATCTGTATCGCTTCATGGGGTGGGCGTTGGTGATGGGGTTGGCCGGGTCCTGGCTTGCGACCTGGTGCTGGGTCGTCGCTTCCCGGCGTCTGCCTCTTGCTCTTGCGGCCCAGCTCATTGCCGCCGAAACGGTCTTCGGTCTTGCCTACGGCTTTGCATTCGAAGGCCGTTGGCCGCTTTGGTGGGAAGTGCTTGGAGCCGGGTTGCAGATTGCCGGCGTCTGTTGTGCCGTCAACGTCTTTTCCGGGAGACCCGCAGCCTCCTTGCTTGATGACACCGCATCATCTCCCGGCTGCGAACTCCATACCAAACAGTGTTCTGTATAAAAACGGTATCCAGGGCTGCACAGCATGAAATGCGGCCACCGGAAGATGAGGGCACCCGGGGCCACAGCGGGCAAAACCGCGCTACTGTGCGGCTGCCACTTCGGCGCTGCCATTGTCCTTGGCCAGCAATTCGTCGATGCGTCCGCGTTCCTTGTCGAACTGGGCGAGCGCCTTGCCGTCGAGCGACTTGCCGCCGGGCAGGCGGATGCGCAAAGGGTCGACGCGGTTGCCGTTGACGATCAGCTCATAGTGCAGGTGCGGCCCGGTCGACAGGCCGGTGGTGCCGACCCAGCCGATCACCTGGCCCTGAACGACCTTCGAACCGGCAGTGACATTCTTGGAGATTGCGCTCTGGTGATTGTAGGACGAGACATAACCATTGGCGTGGCGGATCAGCGTCTGATTGCCATAACCGCCGGAATCCCAGCCAGCCTTTTCAACGACACCGTTACCGGCCGCGATGATCGGCGTGCCGCGCGGAGCCGCCCAGTCGACACCGGTATGCATGCGCGAAAAGCCGAGGATCGGATGGCGGCGCATGCCGAAACCGGAACGGAACGTGCCGTTCGGAACGGGATTGCGCAGCAGGAACTGGCGGATGCTCTTGCCCTGTTCGTTGTAATAGTCGATCGAATTGTCGTCCGGATCCTGGAACCGGTAGAAGCGCGTCTCGGCGTCGCCGAATTTGGCGTTGACGTAGAGCAGTTCTGAATCGTCGGTTGCCTTGCCGCTGCTGTCGGCGACGGAGAAGAAGGCTTCAAGACGGTCGGTCGGCTTCAGCTGCGCCTGGAAATCGACATTGCTGGCCAGAAGCTTGATGATCTGGGCGATCATCGTCGAATTCATGCCGTAGGAGAGGGCGGCGCGGTAGACACCATCATAGACGCGCGGCAGGTCGTGGCCGGAGGTTATGACCGGGGTTCCATTATCGTCAAAGGCGCTGGCAACGGCTGCCAGTTGCGGCGGTTCGTAAGCCTTGACGAAATTGCCCTTGTCGTCGAGCGCCATGGTAAAGACATGGGCGCCGCGTGTGTAAACGGTGGCACGCACGACCTTGGCCTCGTCGTTCTCACCTTTCTGGATGATGCCGATGCGCAGGACGTCGCCTTCCTGCAGATCGGTTGCGTCGAGGGCTGGCCGCAGATAGCCGGCGAGATCCTCGGCCTGGGCTTTGCCATAACCGGCATTGATCAGAACGGTGGCGATCGGCGTTGCCCGGCGCACCGGAATGACGTCGTCGGCATATTCGGTCGTCTGGTCGGTGATCGTCTCAAACGCGGAGACGGTCATGTTTTCCTCGACCACCCTGGCCGACAGGCCCTGGATCAGGTCGAGATCGGAAGCGTCAGAGGCAAAGCGGCGCGGATCGATGTAGAACAACGAGGCCAGCTGGGTATTGCCGTCGGTCAGCACCGAACCATTGGTGCGGACATTCTCCTCGACCTCGTCCATCGACATCGAGGGCGCGAATTTCAGCGTCGAGCCCTTCAGCGGAAAATCCACCGTCTTCAGCGCCACTTCGGATTCGACATCGGAGCCATAGAGCGTGCCGGTCCGGCTGACCGGTGGTGGCGCATCCGCATCGTCGCTGGAAAAAATGGCCAGCGGATCGAAGGAGGGATATTTTTCCGCCGGCTGGTGGTTGGCGGCAAGCGTCATCTTCACATGCGCGAACGGCTGGCGGCGAACCACTTCCTTTTCGCCATCATGGGTCATGGTCGAGACTTCCATGATGGTGCGGTCGGATGGCTTGGCAACGATGCTGGGGCTCAAGATACGGTCGCCGCGCTTGGCGGCTGCGGTCGGCTGCGAGCCACGGACGGACGGATCCATGGCGGCATAGGCTTCGGCAGGGATGGCCAGTTGCTGGCGCCCGTCAAGGGCTGCGAACAATGCGACGCCCATCAAGAGGCTGGATGTAATGCCGGTGAGAAACGTGCCCGAAAGCCAGCGCAGGGAAATCTCGCGCCGGTCGGGAGCCTTGCGTCCATCTGCAAGGATCGGCGGCTCGTTGCCGAGCGACCGTATCATGGTCTTGTCCGTGATCATGCCAATCGAGCGGGGTCCCTGGTTACGCGCCGTTTCTTATTATGGTCCGGGTATGTTGTGCGAAGATGTGCATCTTTCACGCCTTCAAGTCAAACAGAACGGCCATCACTCCATAAGGTGCCTATAGAGTGCAAGGCTCCCCTATAGAGAAGAAGCCTCAAGACGCAGTTGCGAAGCGCTGATTAGAGCGCCAATTGTGAAGAAGTGAGGGCGAGAATGTGTTTTCCGGCCTATACAAAGGGTTATCCCGATTGCCGCAACGCAGCAAAGCCTTACGGCGCAGGCTTTTGTCAAAAAACTGTCATTTTTTTCAAAAACCCTGTTGACTGTGAAGGATGTC
>NZ_CAXUPW020000012.1:0-131463 GCF_964252935.1 Rhizobium sp. LjRoot98 | reverse complement strand
GTCAGATTGAAAAGCCTCAGTTCAATGGAACTGTCCGGATCACCGTCCATGAGACGGAAAACCTGGCCGCAGACATCGGCGGCCGAGAAGATCATGAAGGACATCCGAAGCGCCACGCGCAAGCCCCATTCGTAAGTCGATCAGTGAATTTGGAAGGACAGCTTGGCTGATGTCACAACTTCACTTCGATCATTTCGCACTATTACGAGGGCCGTGAACGGCGCATTCCCATCCAATTCGTCATGTACGACATCCTGCAGTATGAAGGCGACCTCCTGCCGCGTCGCGGCTCCATCTGCCAAATCCCGACCTTCTTGGTCTTTGAGAAATCCGTCGTCATTTTCGAGATCGAAGAAGTATCTTGTCATTTCGCAACTCCATTTGCGGCGGAAGCGTCTGAAAGCTACTTTGTTCTTCGCCCGGCTGACTTTGTTTTAGGTGACCATGGACATCGTGATGATTGAATTGCTCCTTCGAAATCTTAACGCTCGAGACACCGTGACGGTGGCCGAGGCCGCTGTCCTTGAACAAATCATCAGACGGTGACAGCTTCGGTTCATCGCTGCCATGCCGAGACTGAAAAAGAAAAAAATTGGCGGAAATCTTGAAACCGTTTTTCGTCGAGATTAGATCATTTTCGTCAGCCGCCGACAGGGGCTGGCAGAACCGGGGATGCGAGTTTCCGCGTCTCCATTCCATCTCGCTTTACGGAGGATTTGGTTATGAGAAACGATCTTGATTTTGCACCGCTCTATCGCTCCAGCGTCGGCTTCGACCGCGTGTTCAATCTCCTGAACAACGCGCAGCGCCTGCAGACAATCGACACCTGGCCACCCTATGACATCGTCAAGACCAGCGACAACGACTACCGTATCGAAATGGCGGTCGCAGGGTTCGGTGATTCCGATCTCGACATCGTCCAGGAACGCAACGTGCTGGTTATCAAAGGCCAGAAGACCGAAGCGAAGGATGGCGAATATCTCCATCGCGGCATTGCCGGACGGTCGTTCGAGCGCCGCTTCGAACTGGCGGACCATGTGAAGGTCGAAGGAGCCGGCCTGGTCAACGGTCTCCTGCGCATTGTATTGAAACGCGAGATCCCGGAAGCCATGAAGCCGCGCAAGATCGCGATTGGTACGGGTGGCGGCGAGTCAGCCCCGCTGCCGATCGAAGCCGAACGTCAGGTCGCCTAAGGCATCTGCAATGAAGAAGCGTTTAGCGAAGAACTTCGTGGTGGAAATCAGGAAGCGCCGTGGCCTGAAATCAAACAGTAAACACTTCAGCCTAATCGCACGAGCTTTCGAGCGTTTGCAGTCGCAGCCGTCGCTGGCTGCCAGAACATGATCAGAGGCGGGGAGCGTTTCCAGCGCTCCCCGCTTCATTACACCATACGATCGGGGAAGGCGGACCGGAGCAGCCTGTGAAAGCCGATCTGTTCGAGAAGCCGGGTGTATCAGCTTCGATACCGCTGGTCGTTTCTTTCCATCGCTCTATTGCCGGGCCAATTGGCCTCACGCCGCCGCCTTGCGGGATTTCGCCAGCCGCTTGATCGCCTGTTCCAGCGACCGCTGGCCATCACAGTAATCCTGCCACGCGGTGCTCTTCTTCAACAGGTCGGGCACGATGCGGATCGTGAACCGCCTGGGATCCAGAAGCGGAACGCTTGAACTGGCTGATCGTGAAGAAGCGAAACAGGAAAACCTCCAGCCACGTCTTGATCGTCGACAAAAATAAGACGCGATTCTTGCGTTCGGGAAAATGTGCCGGCCATGCACCAAGCTCGCTGGCATGCCAGGAATTGTATGCGAGATATGCGACCTTGGACGGTTTCAGGCCAAAACGGGTGATGTAATAGAGAAAGAAAACATGCAGATCGTAAGGGCCGATCTTGTCCTCCGTGCTTTGGATCAGGCCCTGCTCATCGGCAGGGACAAGTTCCGGGGAGATCACAGTATCGAGGATGCTGCCAAGCGTCTTGCCTGTCTCCTGATCGAAGAGTTGCGACTTGATGACCCAACCCACCAGATGCTGAATCTACGTTTTCGGGACGGAAGCGTTGACGTTATAATGGTTCATCTGATCGCCGACGCCGTAAGTCGACCAGCCTAGCGCGATCTCGGATAGATCACCGGTTCCAAGTACGAAGGCCCCGCGTTGGTTGGCGGCCCGGAACAGAAAGTCGGTACGAAGCCCTGCCTGGACGTTCTCGAAGGTGACGTCATAGACCGGTTCGCCCTCGGCATAGGGATGCTTGAGATCCCTTAGCAATTGCGTGGCGAGCGGTTTGATGTCGATCTCTTCCGCAATGATTCCCAGGCTGCGCATCAGTGCCCATGCGTCGGACTTCGTCGCATCGCCGGTCGCAAAACCAGTGATGGTGAAGCCAAGAATGTCAGAGCGTGGCCAACCCAGCCGGTCAAACGCCCGCGCCGCAACAAGAAGAGCGTGGGTGGAGTCCAGACCGCCCGACACTCCGATGCACAGCCGCTTGATGCCGGCGCTCTTCAGCCGCTTCATCAGGCCCTGGACCTGGATGTTGAAGGTCTCGTAGCAATCGTGTCAGGCAGCTCAGGCCGCAGTATTCATAAGGCGCTCCCGTGCCGGCGGAACATTCGGACTCTCTTGCGGTTCTAGCGGATAATCGTACTCCGTCCTGCCATATTAGTATGGCCCGAATTAAAGCACCGCGCATCACCTTCGATCATCCCGACCGGTTCCTGAGTTGCCAGGAGCAAATCGATGTGGCAGCCCGCGACATGTTGGCGGCGGCCGTTCGAGCCGGCTGGACCGAACAGGAAGCGACTGCTGCGCTGGTCGAGGTTGCCGACAATCGAATGCTCGCGCATATTGCCAACCAAAAGACCGAGGATCGCATCGCGCCGCCAAGCTGGAGCGCTGACCATGGGCCTCTACGCTTGGACGATCCGAGTACCAGGCCGTGAGCCGATCGAGCGCGTTTCAGAGATCGACGAACTGCATCAGACGCTGGACGCGCTGGACCTGCCAAGGGCACCCTCGCCTCTTGAGATCACGGCCGACTCCGACGTGATTGTGCCGGATAGAGGCAGTTTTCGACACGCTGATCTCGAAGAAAGATTCGACTGGACGGTAAGTTGGGTAAAGGTCACACCGTGACCGCATACCGTAACCGCTCAAGTGGGTTTGCCCTACAAGAGAGATGAAAACCCTTGATGGTATTTAGTCGTAGATTCGCTATTTTAGGATTGAGTGGACGTTTTTTGGCGGGACAGAAATGCCATCGCTTTCCCTGCACCATGTGTCGATCATAACCGCTGATCTGCAAAAATCTCTTCCGTTTTACCGTGAGGTATTCGGACTTTCAGAAATTCCTCGACCCTGAGCGCTGCCTAACCCGATATGGAAAAGCCACCACCCTTTTGGATGGTGGCCTTTCAAGGCATGAGCCAGATGTTGTGATTACTGCGCAGCCTCTTCAATCAGGTCAGCGACAGCCTGAGGTTGGGAGACCATGACGACATGGGATGCCCCCTTGACCACGATCGTGCGCTTGGAGCCGGCTCGCTCAGCCATGAAGCCAAGGGCCTGTGCAGGGATGTTCTTGTCGCCATCGCCGTAGATGAAGTAGGAAGGCAGGTTCTTCCAGGAAGGAGCACCGGACTTCTCCGTCAGTGCGGCTTCCGTGATTGGGCGTTGACCGGCGGCCATCAAGGCTGCGTCCTCCACCGAAACGTCGTGGGCGAATTGATCGTGGAATTTTGCCTGGTCGATGGAAAGATCGATACCACCCTTGGTCAGCTTCACCGGAGCAGCCAGCGCCTGGCCGAGCGTGCCGCCAGGAAATTTACCAGCGAGATCCGCGGCCGCTTCCCCAGCTTCCGGGGCAAAGGCTGCAACGTAGACCAGCGACTTGACGTTTTCATTGCCATTGGCTGCGGTCGAAATCACTTGGCCACCATAGGAATGGCCCACGAGGACGACCGATCCCTTGATGCTTGAGACGATGTCGGAGACATAGGCTGCATCACCGGAAACACTGCGCAAGGGGTTGGCGGCGGAGACGACCGTATAACCGTCCTTCTGCAGGATTTTCGTGACGCCATTCCAGCTGGAGGAGTCGGCAAAGGCGCCGTGAACGAGAACAACGGTGGGCTTTGCGGGTTGAGCGATCGCAGTGCCGGACAGCAGAGCGGCTACAAAAGCGACGGTGGCGGCGAACTTGAACATGACAATTCCTTTTCGTGATTGGGTAAGAGCGGATTATTGTTTGCTGGCGATTAGTTTGTGCACAATACATATTCGCCTGAAGTCATCCTGTCAACCGCTTGCAAATAGATCGTGCACAAATTATTTTGACCGGAAAGGAGATCGCCATGAAGAATCCAGACGACGATTCCGGGGTTACCGGAATGCTCTGCTTTACCCTCTATTCCGCAAGCCATGCGTTCACGCAGCTTTACCGGCCCCTACTGGACAAGCTTGGCCTCACCTATCCGCAATATCTGGTCATGGTGTCGCTCTGGAACCGTGACGGCCAGAACGTCAAGGAGTTGGGCAATACACTCTTCCTGGACTCCAGTACGCTGACGCCCTTGCTCAAGCGGCTGAGCGCTGCCGGGCTGATCACTAGAACGCGCAACCCCGAAGACGAACGCGAGGTGCTCCTGCATCTGACGGAGAAAGGCCGCGCCATTGAGGGACAGGCCGGCGATGTCATGCAATGTATCGGCGAAGCGGCCGCGCTGGACACGGAAACGCTCGATAGCCTTCTCGGTACGATCGACGCCCTGCGCGACCGTCTTCACGCGAAGATGAATAAAGTCAGTACATGACGGTCCTGAGCGCGACCTTGACCGGCGAGCCCGACTGATATCGGGCGCTGCCCCGCGCCAACAGCCAACCATCCTTGCGCTCCAGACGCACAACGATCCGAAGAGGCGCCGAGGGAACCGAGGGTTCTGACGAGGCCAGGGAGAATGCGATCGTCTTCGAGCCGCCATTGCTGTCGACACGTGTCTGGGCGGCGCGCCTCTTGTTCTTGACGGCGAGGTCTTCGAGATAGATTTCGAGCTGACCTTCGGGGATGGTGGAGCCGCCTTCGAATGTAATCGTCCCGTGAATCTCGGCGGATTGCGCGGCAGCTGGTCCGGCGACCGCAGCGACGGCGACAGCTCCCGCAGCCATGAGGACTGTCCGGCGGTTGGTCTCGCGTGTCATTTCATCCTCCATGACCGATCAGCGCTCCCCCGACAGTTAAGGACTGGGGTGCCCGAAAGCGTCCCAGTCCTGTTCATTATATGATGATGAAGTCCGACGCAGAGAGCTGCAGGTTCTTTCCGAGCTGGGCAAACTGGATCGCTGCTACGCTTCCGCCCCCATCCTCGTCATAGGACAGGGCGCCGCTGTCAGTATAACCATCGGGTGGCTGCCTTCGCAATGCTCGTTCCGCTTGCGCTAACTTCCAACACCTGGTCGACCCGCAAGCTCGGCCCGCGTTGGATAAAGCTCCACCGCCTCATTTATTTGATCGCGATGGCAGGCGCGCTACATCGCCATGTCTGTCAAGGTCGTGGGGCCGGGACCATGGGCTTACATCGCTATGATCGGGGTATTGCTGGCGTGGCGCGCAGTGCGGCGGAGATTCAACAGGCATAATCGTGATAGGGTAAGGGGATCGGTATTTACCCGCCCCACCTAGTGCTCCACGACTGTCCTGCAACACGAATAATCCCAGCTACCGAACGCAACCGTCTCCACTTAAGCGCTGGCTGAATGGGAAGAATTTCACAAACCCGCGGATTCGTGCTGAGAACCCTCGATTGTCGCTTCTAAGTCGTCCGACAACATGACAATAAGGTTGGATGAAAAAACAGTGATGCTTGTTACGGATTAGATACTCGGCGGAGGGAATGATGAAGATTACAAGCCTGGAAACCGTTCGCGTTGCAGAACGTGCCAACCTCCTCTGGGTGCTCGTACATACTGATGAGGGTTTTACGGGACTTGGGGAAACGTTCTTCGGCGCTGAAGCGGTTGAGGCTTATGTACACGAGTATATTGCTCCACGCGTGATCGGCCGCGATCCTCTTGAGATCGACAGGCTTGCCGCTGACCTCGTTGGCTATCTCGGCTTTCGTTCATCCGGCGCCGAGGTGCGTGGCAATTCCGCCTTCGATATTGCGCTTTGGGACCTTTTCGGCAAAGCGACCGGGCTGCCGATCGCGCAGTTGCTCGGCGGCTTCACCCGCAAGGAAATCCGCACCTACAATACCTGCGCCGGCACGGAATACATCAAGAAGGCGACCGGGCAGACGACCGCCAATTACGGCCTGTCCGATGGGAAAGGCTATGACGACCTGAACGGGTTCCTGCACCGCGCCGATGAACTCGCCCACTCGCTGCTCGAAGAGGGCATCACGGCGATGAAGATCTGGCCGTTCGACGGAGCTGCCGAAAAATCGCGTGGAACCTACATTTCCATGCCGGACCTGAAACAGGCGCTCGAACCCTTCGAGAAAATCCGTTCCGCCGTCGGGGACCGGATGGATATCATGGTCGAGTTCCATTCGATGTGGCAGCTGCTGCCGGCCATGCAGATCGCCAAGGCGCTCGCCCCCTACAACACGTTCTGGCATGAAGACCCGATCAAGATGGATAGCCTCGCCAGCCTCAAGCGTTACGCGGAGGTCTCGCCGGCGCCGATTTCCGCGTCCGAAACGCTCGGATCGCGCTGGGCCTTCCGCGACTATCTCGAAACGGGTGCGGCCGGCGTTGTGATGCTCGACATCAGCTGGTGCGGCGGTCTATCGGAAGCGCGCAAGATCGCTGCCATGGCGGAGGCCTGGCATCTTCCCGTCGCGCCGCATGATTGCACCGGGCCAGTCGTGCTTTGTGCCTCTACCCATCTTTCCCTCAACGCGCCGAATGCCCTGGTTCAGGAAAGCGTGCGCGCCTTCTACAACACCTGGTATCGCGACCTTGTCACCGCCCTTCCCGAAGTCCGCAACGGGATGATCACCGTGCCGCCGGGCGCAGGGCTTGGGATGGAACTCAACCCGGAGCTTGAGCGGGCGTTCACCGTCAGCCGCCGTGTCTCCGATGGTTCGTCGATCTGATTTGTCCGGGGATAGTCATGACCACAAACGATGAAACCGCGGGAATTGGGCTTCGCCTCGGTTCGATTGCCGGCCCGGGCATCATGCTGCTCGGCATGTTCATGTTTGCATTGAACGACGCGATGGGAAAATGGCTGGTGGCCAGCTACGGCCTGGGTCAGGTGATCCTCATCCGCAGTCTCGCGGCGTTGCTGATCCTGTCGCCGTTTCTCTGGCGGGCGGGCTGGAAACCGATAATCGAAGCCGAGCGACCGCTGATGCAGGCGGCGCGTGTGCTGTTCTCGACGCTGGAGGTGTTCTGCTTCTATTACGCCGTCATGTATCTACCACTGGCCGACGTCATGACCTACTGGCTGGCAGCGCCGATCTATGTGGCGGCAGCCTCCCCCCTTCTTCTCGGCGAAAAGGTCGGCTGGCGCCGGTGGACGGCGATCTTCGTCGGCTTCATCGGCGTGATCATCACGCTGGAACCGTCGAGCGCGATGTTCACGATGCCGGCCGTCATTTCGATCGTCGGCACCTTCGCATTCGCCTTCATGCTGCTTTTCGGCCGGAAACTTCGTGCCACGCCGGACAAGACGCTGGTGCTGTTCCAGCTCGCGGGGGCCGGACTTGCCGGCCTTCTCTTCGCTCCTTGGGACTGGAAGCCCCTGACGTCTGCTCCGGAGTTCGGCTTGTTGTGTCTGCTCGGCGCTGTCGCCATGGGGGCGCACATGCTGGTCAACCGCGCACTGAAGATATCGGATGCGGCTACGGTCGCACCGTTGCAATATACCTTGCTCCTATGGGCGATCGTCTTCGGCTGGATGTTCTTCGGCGATGTGCCGCGTCTCACTATGATGTTGGGCGCAGCGCTGATCATCGGTTCAGGGCTTTTCATCTTCTTCCGAGAGCAGCAGGTGAAAAAGCGCCAGCCCGACGCACCCCTCGACATGCCCTGACGCGGCCCGTTCCGAACGCGAAGAGCCCGCTGACAACGCAGCGGGCTCCCATGACGATCATGCCGAAATAGGGTCCGTTTACTTGCGGATTGCGGCAAGCTCGGCGAGGATGCCATCGACGACATCGGCGCCAATCTCCGCCTTGTGCTTTTCATAGACGACCATAGACTTCTCGCGAATGCGGGCCTGCTCTTCCGGCGAAAGCTCGTTCACCTCGAGACCGGCGGCCTTGATCTTCTCCAGCGACTTCTTGTTCAGATCGCCGATGACCTGACGCTCGACGTCACGCCCGACGATAGCGCATTCCCGCAAAGCGGCCTGCTCCTCGGGCGAGTAGGTATCGAAGATCGCCTTGGAAAAGAGGAAAAGGAATGGCGTATAGGCGTGGTTGGTCTGGGTGACGTATTTCTGCACCTCGAAGAACTTCGACGTGTCGATGGTCACGTACGGGTTTTCCTGCGCATCGATCGTCTTGGTTTCGAGAGCTGAGAAGACTTCGCCGAACGCCATGGGCGTCGCATTGGCACCAAGGTTCTGGAAGGTATCGAGGAACACGTTGTTCTGCATGACGCGAACCTTCATGCCTTCCAGGTCTTCCCATTTGTTCACCGGACGAACCGAGTTGGAAAGATTACGGAAACCGTTTTCCCAATAGGCAAGATTGACGAGGCCCACGGCCGCCAGCTTCTCGTTCATCATCTCGCCGAATTTGCCGTCCAGCACCTTGTAGGCTTCCTCCGCGGTGGAGAAGAGGAACGGCAGATCGAAGACGCCGAGCGCCGGCTCGATGCCGACGAGCGGCGAAGAGGACGTCACCACGGCTTCCTGGACGCCGGAGCGCAGTGCCTGGGTTGCCTGCAGGTCGCCACCGAGAGCACCGCCCCAAAATGCCGTCAGCTTCAGTTTTCCGCCCGATTTTTCGTCAAGGCATTTCTGCATCGCCTCGATGCCGTTACCGACCGGGTGATCGGCATTGATGCCATTGGAGACACGGATGTTGCGCTCAGTGAATTCGGCGAATGCCGGCGCGGACGCAGACAGCGTGAAGGCGATGGCAGTCGTGGCAAGTAGCAGTTTTCGCATGATATCCTCCCATGCATGTTGAAACTGAAGTGGCTTTCTGGCCTCAGTGCAGCCAGCGAGCCGGTACGATAACCAGATCCGGAAACAGGACCAGGAGCAGAAGCACGAGCGTTTGGGCGAGCAGGAACGGCCAGACACCGACCGTTACCTTGCCCAGGGGAACGCGGCCGACGCCGCTGACAACGTTGAGAACAACGCCGACGGGTGGCGTCAGAAGGCCGATGCAGTTGTTCATGATGAACAGGACGCCGAAATAGACAGGGTCGATCCCCGCCTGCTTGATGATAGGCATCAGCACCGGTGTCAGGATCAGGATGGTCGGCGTCAAGTCCAGGGCCGTGCCCACGATCAGCACCAAGATCATGATAACGAACATCAGCAGGGTCGGACGGTCGATCAGCGGCTCGATGAGGCCGGTAATTTCCGCAGGGATGTTGGCGGCGGTGATCAACCAGGCGGAAACGAGCGCCGCGCAGACCAGGAACATGATGACGGAGGTGGTCTTGGCCGCCTGAAGAATAACCCGTGGAAGCTCCCTCGGCGTGAGCTCCCGGTAGATCACCATGCCGACGAACAGCGCATAGGCTGCTGCGACAACGGCAGCTTCCGTCGGTGTCACGACGCCGGCCTTGATGCCACCAAGGATGATGACGGGCATTCCGAGTGCCCACAAAGCTCGACCTGTCACCCTCAGGCGCTCTGCACCCGAAGCACGCGGCAACGGCTGGACATTGTCCTTTCGCACGACAATCAACCATGTGCCGACCAGTGCCAGACCCATCATGAGTCCCGGCACGATGCCCGCCATGAAAAGCTGAGTGATCGACACGTTGGCGGCAACGCCGAAGACAATGAAGGCCATCGATGGGGGAATGACGGGGGCGATGATGCCGCCCGCGGCAATCAGGCCTGCCGAGCGCGGAACGTTATAGCCTGCCTTTGCCATCATCGGGATGAGAATGGCCGCGAGTGCTGCAGTATCGGCGGCGGCCGAACCGGAAATACTGGCCATGATCAGTGCCGCGACGATCGCGACGATGCCCAGGCCGCCACGAATATGCCCCACGCAGGCAATGGCAAAATCGATAATGCGCCGCGACAGGCCGCCGGCATTCATCAGTTCCCCGGCCAAGATGAAGAAAGGGATGGCGAGCAGAGTGAACGTATCGGCACCCGCAATCATGTTCTGCGCAATGATCTGCGTGTTGAACATTCCCATGTACCACATGAGAACAACACCGCAGAACATCAAGGAAAACGCGACGGGCACGCCGATTGCCATGGCACCGATGAGGGAACCGACGAAAACGAAAAGTGTCATCAGGTTCGCTCCGCCATCTGTTCGATCGTCAGGTTTTCGCCTGCAAAGGCTTCAAGCTCCTCCTGTGTCACCCGGCCTGTCACCAGACGGAAAAGGCGCTCCAGCGCGATGATCACGCAACAGAAGCCGGTGAAGAAACCACTGCCGTAGACGAAGCCCATGGAAAGGCCGGTCACCGGAGCCTTCATGCTCCAGTTGATCGGCAGCTGTATCCAGGTGCCCCAGAAAAAGATGGCCGAACAGGCGATGATTACCAGATTGCTGAGGATCATACAAAAGATGCGCCCCTTGCGCCCCAGCAGTGCCACGAGTGTCTCCACTCCCAGGTGACCGTGCTCCCGAAATGCCACGACGGCGCCAATGAATGTGAGCCAGATGAAAAAGTACCGCGCGAGTTCGTCCGACACCGTCAGCCCGGAGTTCATCGCATAGCGCATGATGACGTTTACAAAGACCATGATCGCCATGCCCGAAAGCAGGATGATCAGCAGGAATTCGAGACCCTTGTAGAAATGGTCGACTACCTTTTGCACGCGTCCCTCCCAGTTTGCGTTACAACAGGCCGCGCTTGGCCAGATTTTTCATCAGCGCACCCACGCCGAAGGTCCATTCGGGGCAAGCATCGCTGCGATCAACCCAGTTTACTAGACGGCCGAGCAGAGGCGTCGAAATTTCCACCCGGTCGCCGATTTCATGCGTAAATCCCTGGCCCGCGCCGCGCCGATCCTTCACGGGTGCAAACATAGTGCCGAGGAAAAGAACGGCGCCATCGGGATACTGGTGATTGCGGTTCAGCAGCTGACGGGCAAGATCCGAGGGCTTGCGGCTGATCGCTTCCATCGGGCTCTCGCCCGTCATGCGAAAACCGTCCTTGCCCTCGACGGATAGGGCAACGCGGACTCTGCCGAGTTCTTCCAGTGTGAATTTGCTATCGAACAGTCGAACGAAAGGGCCGATCGAACACGAGGCGTTGTTGTCCTTCGCCTTGCCGAGCAACAGCGCCGAACGCCCTTCGACATCGCGAAGGTTGACATCGTTTCCCAGCGTGGCGCCGACGATTTCGCCGGTTGAACGCAGGACGAGGGCCACTTCCGGTTCGGGGTTGTTCCATTGAGAGATCGGATGGATACCGACCATCCAACCGCAGCCGACCGCCGACATAGGTTGCGACTTGGTAAAGATTTCGGCGTCCGGCCCGATGCCAACCTCAAGGTACTGCGACCAGAGGTTCATCTCCTGCAGAAGTTCCTTTACCCGTGCAGCCTGCTCAGACCCGGCCACGACACCGCGAAGACTATCGCCCAAAACCGGCGCCAGCTGCTTGCGGATATCGGACGCGCGGGATGCGTCTCCCTTCGCCTGCTCTTCGATCACCCTTTCAAGCATGCTGTCGGCAAATGTAACCCCGGCCGCCTTGACCGCCTGTAGATCGATCGGAGCCAGCAATTGGCCAGCCTGACCCGATAAGAAATCATCAATCGAGCCGAGATCGGGAAGTTCAACCGCCGCCTGCAGCTTGCCGGCAAAATCTTCCAGTTCAAGCAGTCCGGAAACGGTGGCGGAAACCGAAGACAGGTCGAGAAGCCGCTCACCCCTGACCAGTACCGGACAAGGACCGTCAACCGAATTCGACCAGACGCGGCCGACAAGCAACGCATCTGCGGCATCTTCAGGCAGAATATCCGCCGCTCGAAGTGATGTGGTCGAACTCAAGCGAAACCTCCCCGTATCCACGACACGATGGTCTCCCACCATCTTGCCAGATTGTCAGGATGTCTGACAATCATGAACCTGCTTTGTAGTCATAGTTCCCTGCGCTGTCCAGCGCCGAAGATCATCGGACAAA
This sequence comes from Rhizobium sp. LjRoot98, assembly GCF_964252935.1. NCBI lineage: Bacteria > Pseudomonadati > Pseudomonadota > Alphaproteobacteria > Hyphomicrobiales > Rhizobiaceae > Rhizobium > Rhizobium sp. LjRoot98. The sequence continues at coordinate 119,178 of NZ_CAXUPW020000012.1, read as the reverse complement.
TGACGTCCTGGGGAAGATGGCACTTTCGGTAAAAACGGCAAGCGGCCAGTACCGGAAGATTTCAGTCCGCCTCAAGCGTCAGATCCAGCCGATTGGCGGCACCCAGCAGATGCTGCTTCATCGCCTCGCGCGCACGTTTCGGATCTCGGCTGGCAATCGCATCGCGGATCGCCACATGCTCGGCAATCGTCAGTTCTACAATTTCCTCGAGGACCGCCGCGGCCCGCGCCGCGCTGATGGCCAGACTGATGCGCTCCGCGATAAAGCCGACGAACAAGGCGAAATATTCGTTGGCTGTCGCAGCCGCGATGACACGATGAAAGATCAGGTCGGCAACGATTCCCTGATCCGTCCATTTGTCCGCCCCCATCATGCTGGCCAAGGCCTCGTCAAGCTTCGCCAGATCGCTATCGACATGATGCGTTGCTGCAAGACCTGCGGCTTCGATTTCAAGCGGCATGCGCAACTGGAACAGATCTCGGAAGCTCGCGCGGTCATGAAGATCGTCCTGCTCGATGCGGATCGACTGGCGCGCCTTGATCTCGGTTGCGAAGGCTCCGACGCCCTGTCTGGTCTCAACCAGACCCTCATTTCGCAACTGGGCGATCGCCTCGCGCACCACCGAGCGGCTGACGCCGAAACTGCTGGCGAGAAAATGTTCGGTCGGCAGCTTGCTCCCCGGCGGAATACGGCCGTCCGTGATCTCACGGGCGATCTGGGCGGCAATTCGTGCCGGAAGATGCTCGTTGCGCCTGATCTGTCCAAAATCCAATGACATGCCTTTTCCGCCCCACCACATTACCGCCTATGAATGCCGCTCGAAATCCAGTTGGCAACCCGGATTCATCACGCCTTGCGGATCGACAGCCTTTTTCAACGCCGCCACCAATCCCCGCCGGATCGGCGGAATACGCATCTCATAGTCTGCCTTCTTCAGGCGGCCAATACCGTGCTCGGCACTGATCGAGCCGCGATAGGTATCGACGACCGTATTGATCACCTTCTTCGCATCGTGGATGCGCGCCTCGACCTCCGCGCGGGACAGTCCGCCCGGCGGCAAAACGTTCAGATGCACATTGCCATCGCCGACATGACCGTAGGAAACACAAGTGGCGTCCGGCACCGCCGCTCCCACGGCCTGTTCGGCATCGCGCACGAAGTCGGAAAGGCGCGACAGCGGGACGGAAACGTCAGTGCGCAGATGCGTCCCGCGCTTGGCCTGCCCCTCGTTCATCCCTTCGCGGAATAGCCAGAGGTTGCGCGCCTGCGCCTTGGATCTTGCGATCACACCGTCCGGAACAAGCCCCTCCTCCATCACGCCACCAAGAAACCGCTCCATCAGGTCGTTGATATCGACAAGGCCAGAACCGGATATCTCCAGGAGCGCATAGGCGGGATAATCGCCGGATATCGGCATCGCAAGGTCCGGAATTGCCTCGCGGGCGAGAACGAAAGCCAGTGGCGGCATGAACTCGAAGGCGGACATCAGGTCGCAGCAATCGCGACGCGCGCGGCGGAAAAGCGTGATCGCATCGTCGAGCGAGTTGAGCCCGAGCAGCGCCGTCGCGATCTGATCCGGTTCCGGCGTCAATTTTACGGCGACGGCGGTAATGATGCCGAACACCCCTTCCGCGCCAATAAAGAGCTGTTTCAGATCGATGCCGCGATTGTCCTTGCGGAGCGTCGACAATCCGTCAAAAATCGAACCGTCCGGCAAGACCGCTTCAAGGCCAAGCACCAGCTCGCGGGTCATCCCGTAGCGCAAGACGTTGATACCGCCGGCATTGGTCGACACATTGCCGCCGATCCGGCAGGAGCCCTGCGCGCCAAGCGCCAGCGGGAAGAACATGCCTTCCCGCGCGACCGCGTCCTTGAATTCCGACAGGATGCAGCCAGCCTCCACAACAGCGGAGAAATCGTCAGCATCAATCCGGCGGATTTTGTTCATTCGCTCAAGACTGATCACCACCTGATCTTCCGGCCGGTCGGGAATTGCTCCGAGCGCCAGACCCGTGTTGCCCCCCTGCGGAACGATCGACAGGCCGAGGGAGACGCAAGCCTTTACGGCTGCGGAAACCTCTTCCGTTGTGCGCGGACGCAAAACCGCGACCGCCCCGGACGTCACGTCTCCATGCCAGTCCCGGCAATATTTTTCGATCGCCTCGCCCGACAGAACCATATCGTCCCCGAGGGACTGAATCAGGGTATCGACGGCATGCCTCTCCTGGTCGAGGTCCATGGCCGGGCCAATTTCACTCACGCCGTCCTCACTTCCTGTCTGCACCGAAAACTGTCGATCGACACGCCGCCGCAATCAAATATGCTATTTTCAAACGCACGATATAAGGTTATCAGACAACCTTACAATATATTTTATTGGTAAGCGCCTTTTTTCGTCGGATTGGCGTTTCGCTCGATGGGGAGGAAAAAAGATGGACATTCTTATTATCGGGGCCGCCGGCATGGTGGGGCGCAAGCTGGCGCAGAGGCTCGCCAAAGACGGGACACTGGACAACCGGCAGATCGAAAGCATGACGCTCGTTGATGTCGTCACGCCGAAACGGCCGCAAGGTTTCGCCGGCAAGGTGACGCTGGAAACGGCAGACCTCTCGGCTGCAGGCGAAGCGACGCGGCTTATCACCGAACGGCCAGATGTTATTTTCCACCTCGCGGCCATCGTATCGGGTGAAGCGGAACTCGATTTCGACAAGGGCTATCGCATCAACCTTGACGGCACGCGCTTCCTCTTCGACGCGATCCGCCTTGCCCATGGCGAGGATGGCTACAAGCCCCGCGTCGTCTTCACCTCCTCGATCGCCGTATTCGGTGCTCCCCTGCCCCATCCCATTCCTGACGAATTCCACACCACGCCGCTGACAAGCTACGGCACGCAGAAGGCGATCTGCGAGCTTTTGCTCTCGGACTTTTCGAGGCGCGGCTTCTTTGAAGGCATCGGAATTCGCCTGCCGACGATCTGCATTCGCCCGGGCAAGCCGAACAAGGCGGCGTCCGGTTTCTTCTCGAACATTCTGCGTGAACCCCTCGTCGGGCAGGAAGCCGTTCTGCCCGTGCCGGACGACGTACGCCACTGGCATGCATCGCCCCGCTCCGCCGTCGGTTTTCTCATCCATGGTGCGACGATCGATGTCGAGAAGGTCGGCCCGCGGCGCAACCTGTCCATGCCGGGGCTCAGCGCGACCGTCGGCGAGCAGATCGAAGCGCTGCGCCGCGCTGCCGGCGAGAAGGCCGTGGCGCTGATCCGGCGGGAGCCTGATGAGATGATCATGCGCATGTGCGCCGGCTGGGCGCCAGGCTTTGAGGCCAAGCGGGCAACCGCGCTCGGCTTCACCGCCGAAAAATCTTTCGACGACATCGTCCGTGTCCATATCGAAGACGAACTAGAAGGCAGCCTGTCATGACGATCCGAACGGGAGAAACGGGGCGACGCATCGCCTTTCTCGGAACCGGCCTGATGGGCGCACCGATGGCCCGCCGCCTCTTGAAGGCCGGTCATGCCGTCACGGTCTGGAACCGTGATCGCTCCAAGGCGGAGGCTTTGGCTGCGGAAGGTGCGGTCGTCGCGACCATTGCCGCCGATGCCGCGCGCGATGCCAAGATCGTCTTCACCATGCTGAGCGATGGCGGTGCCGTCGGCAATGTCCTGATCGACCAAGGGGTGGCGGAGGTACTCAAGGCCGGCGCCGTTATCATAGACACATCGTCGATTGCGCCGCCGATCGCACGCGCCCATGCCGAAATGCTTGCAGAACGACAGGTGCATCATATCGATGCTCCGGTCTCCGGCGGCACGGTCGGTGCTGAAGCGGGCACGCTTGCGATCATGGCCGGAGGCGACGGCTCGGTCATCGCGGAACTGCACGACGTATTCGCGCCGCTCGGCCGCGTCACCCATGTCGGCCCCGCGGGCGCCGGCCAGATCTGCAAGCTTGCCAATCAGCAAATCGTTGCCATCACCATCGGCGCCGTTGCGGAGGCGATGATGCTGGTTCAGGCTGGTGGTGCCGATCGCGGCAAATTCCGTGATGCGATCCGGGGCGGATTTGCCGAAAGCCGCATTCTGGAGCTTCACGGCAAGCGGATGGTGGATCGCACATTCCAGCCCGGAGGGTCGTCCCGCTTGCAACTGAAGGATCTGGATGCCGTGGCGGCCATGTCGGAGCTGTTCGGGCTCGACCTGCCGCTGACATCAGTGATACGGGACGAATTCCGGAATTTCGTTGCCGATGGGCACGCAGAGACCGATCATAGCGGCCTGCTGCTGCATCTCGAAAAAACCAACGACGACCAGGGGGAGAAGGTCCGGTGAGCAAAGACCAGAAGGAAAATCGTCGGCTGCGTTCGCAGGACTGGTTCGACAACCCGGATCATCTCGATATGACCGCGCTCTACCTCGAGCGCTTCATGAACTACGGCACGACACCGGAGGAACTGCGCAGCGGCAAGCCGATCATCGGGATCGCCCAGTCGGGCAGCGACCTGAACCCGTGCAACCGACACCACCTCGACCTCGCCAAAAGATTGCGAGACGGCATTCGCGACGCCGGCGGCATTCCGATCGAGTTTCCGACCCACCCGCTGTTTGAAAACTGCAAGCGCCCGACCGCAGCACTCGATCGCAACCTCGCCTATCTCGGGCTGGTCGAAATCCTCTATGGATATCCGCTTGACGGGGTGGTTCTGACGACCGGCTGCGACAAGACCACCCCATCGGCGCTCATGGCAGCCTCGACCGTCGATATTCCAGCGATCGTTTTCTCAGGCGGTCCGATGCTGGACGGTCACCATGATGGTGATCTGGTCGGATCCGGCACGGTTATCTGGCGCTCGCGCCGCAAGTACGCCGCCGGCGAAATCGATCGCGAAGAGTTTCTCGAGGCGGCGCTGAGTTCGGCGCCTTCCATCGGCCACTGCAACACGATGGGCACCGCGTCCACCATGAATGCTATGGCCGAGGCGCTCGGCATGTCGCTGACCGGTTGCGCGGCCATTCCCGCCGCCTATCGCGAGCGTGGCCAGATGGCCTATCGAACCGGCCGACGGGCCGTGGAACTGGTGCTGCAGGACATTCGTCCGTCGGATATCTTGACCCTCGCCGCCTTCCTCAACGCGATCAGGGTGAATTCGGCGATCGGCGGATCGACCAATGCCCAGCCGCATCTCATGGCGATGGCCAAGCATGCCGGCGTCGATCTCAAGCCTGACGACTGGCAGGTTCACGGCTTCGATATCCCTCTGCTCGCCAATGTGCAGCCTGCGGGCGCCTATCTCGGCGAGCGGTTCCATCGCGCCGGCGGCGTGCCTGCGATCATGTGGGAGCTGCTTCAGGCAGGCAAGCTGGATGGGAAGTGTCCGACCGTTACCGGCAATACGATGGCCGTGAACCTTCAAGGACGTCAGTCCGATGACCGCGAGGTGATCAGACCTTATGGGGAACCCTTGCGCGAACGCGCCGGCTTCCTCGTGCTGAAGGGCAATCTTTTTGATTTCGCCATCATGAAGATGAGCGTCGTTTCGGAAGATTTCCGCCGACGTTACCTGAGCGATCCCGGCCATGAGGGCGTGTTCGAAGGCAAGACCGTGGTGTTCGATGGCTCCGAGGATTACCACAAGCGGATCAACGACCCGTCGCTGGCCATCGACGAACGTTCGATCCTTGTGATCCGGGGTGCCGGTCCGCTCGGCTGGCCCGGCTCGGCCGAAGTCGTCAACATGCAGCCGCCCGACCACCTTTTGAAGCGCGGCATCATGAGCCTGCCAACGATCGGTGATGGCCGGCAATCGGGAACCGCCGACAGCCCATCGATCCTCAATGCCTCACCGGAAAGTGCTGCCGGCGGCGGCCTGGCCTATGTCCGGACCGGCGATACCATCAGGATCGATTTCAACGCCGGCCGGTGTGACATGTTGGTTGATGATGCGGAAATCGCGCGGCGGAAAAACGATGGCATTCCGCCCGTCCCGGCCGACGCCACCCCCTGGCAGATGCTTTACCGCCAGACGGTGACACAATTGGCTGACGGCGCCACCATCCGGCATTCGGACACGTTCCGCCAGATCTCGAATGTGCCACCTCGGCATAATCATTGAACGCAACGAAGGCTTGTTGCGTCAATCTCGCAACGCCTCTCAATTCCTGGTTCGCCACTATCTGGAAAGGGGCGGGCGGCTTCCGCTTTCCCATTGTCCGGATCTCAGCATAACCGCGCCCCCATCGTCGCCGTATAGACCGCATAGAGCGACTTGGTGGCCGTGATGAAAAGCCGGTTTCGCCGCGGACCCCCAAATGTGATGTTGGACACCGTCTGCGGCACCAGGATCTTGCCGAGCAGCGTGCCGTCGGGCGCAAAACAATGCACGCCGTCGCCCGCACTGGACCAGATATTGCCCGCCACATCGACGCGGAAACCGTCCGGCAGCCCCTTGTCGGTCACGCAAAGCGCCTCGCCACCCCTCAAAGTGCCATCCGCCTGAACGTCGAAGCTGCGAATATGCGCGGGCCAATTCGGATCATGGCTGGACCAGGAATCGGCGACATAGAGTTTCGATTCGTCGGGCGAAAAGGCAAGGCCGTTGGGCTGACCGAAATCGTTTGCGACGACGGTCAGTTTGCCGCTTTTGGGATCGAGGCGATAGACATTGCGCGTTGCCTGTTCCTCATCGGCCTTGAAGCCCTCGTAGTTCGACATGATGCCGTAGCTCGGATCGGTAAACCAGATCGTATCGTCCGACTTGACCACGACATCATTGGGCGAATTCAGCCGCTTGCCCTCGTAACTGTCGGCGAGCACGGTGATCGTGCCATCGAGCTCGGTGCGGACGACGCGGCGCGTACCATGCTGGCAGGAGATCAGCCGACCCTGGTTGTCGCGCGTGTTGCCATTGGTGAAATCGGAGCGCGGCCGGAACACCGAGACGTCGCAATCCTGCGAATAGCGCATCATCCGCTCATTGGGGATGTCGCTCCAGAGCAGGCAGTTGAGATCGGCAAACCAGACCGGCCCCTCGGCCCACCGGCAATCGGAATAGAGTTCGTCCAGCCCGGCGCTGCCGACGACCAGATGGCGGAAGCGCGAATCGTAGATTTCGTAAATCGAAGGTGAAGTCATTTTCCCTCCCCGAGACTGGTCGGTTCTAGCGGTCAGTTTTGAACTTGCCACTCGCGACCAGAATGACTGAAATGATGATAAGACCCGTCAGGATGAGCCGGACACCCGCGCCGAAGCCGTAGGTGTTGAGCATCGAGACGACAAGGAACATGAAGAGCGACGCGCCCCAGATACCCGGCACATTGGAATTGCCGCCGGCTACCGCCGAGCCGCCGATGACGACGACGGCGATCGAAGTCAGCAGATATTCCGCCCCCATATTGAGCGCTGCACCGCCGGAGAAGCTTGCAAACAGGAAGCCGCAGATCGCGGCCAGCACGGCGCAGAGCATATAGGTGATGAAGCGCGTGCCATCGACGGGTATCCCGGCCATGCGGGCTGCGAATTGCGACTGGCCAATGGCCGAAATCCAGCGGCCATAGATGCTCTTTTCGAGCAGGAGCCAGGCGACGACGGCGAGCAGGACGGCGACGATGGCGATGTTCGGGATCCCGCCGATATCCGAAGTGGTGAAGCTGGCGAGGCTTTCCGGCGGCTTTACACGAAGACCGCGATTCGACCAGATGGCCGTCGACTGCACGATGAAACTCATCGACAGCGTGGCGATGATCGGCGGGATGCGCAAGAGCTTGATCAGCGTGTAATTGAAGATGCCGACAACCACACCGACCGCGACGGCGATGCCGAGGCCAGCCAGAAGCATGCCATCACCACCATCCATGTATTTCAGCGAGAGCGTACCGGCCAGCGTCATGGTGGCGGGCACCGAGAGATCGACATTGCCCGGTCCGAGCGTGATCACGAACATCTGGCCGATACCGACGACCACCGAGAAGGCAGCAAAGGTGAAGGCGGCCTGGGTCAACCCGCCGGCGCTGGTGCCGCCGGTGAACAGAATGGTGATGACCCATACGATTGCTGTGGCGAGAAAAGCCCAGATCCAGGGATGGCGCGACGCGAAGCTCATGCTCGCTTCTCCCGTTTTTCTGACCGGTTGAGCAGCAGGCGGACGCCGAGCACGATGATCAGGATCGCCCCTTGCGCGCCGATCTGCCAGTCCGGCGAAATCCGTAAGAAAGACAGGAACGAGCCGGCCAGCGCCAGCGTCAGCGCGCCGATGACGGCGCCGACAGGCGATACCCGCCCGCCGACAAACTCGCCCCCGCCGAGGATCACGCCGGCGATGGACAGCAGCGTGTAGCGCAGCGCGATATTGGCGTCCGCCGAAGTCGTGAGGCCGACGAGCAGAATGCCGGAGAGAACAGCGAGGAAACCGGCCGTCGCATAGGCGCCGGCGCGGATCGCCAGCACGGACCACCCGGCGCGTTCCACCGATCGGGCATTGCCGCCGGCGCCGCGCACCAGCACGCCGAAGGTCGAACGCATCACCACAAAGTGGGCGATGACGGCGATGATGATGGAGGCGACGATCGCCATCGGTACGAAAGGCGGCTTCGACGTCATCAGCCAGCGCGCCCATTCCGGCGCCGTGCCGCCAGGTGCCGGCAAGATCAGCACCGCGAGCCCGCCCCAAACGAAGCTCATGCCGAGCGTCACGACGATCGAGGGCAACGCCCTGAGGTAGATCACGACGCCGAGAACGGCATAAACCGCGATCGCGCCCGCCAGGATCAGGATGCCGATGACGGTATCGGATTGCAGAAAAGTGGCGGTGACGCAGGCGGCAAAGCTGACGAAAGTGCCCATGGAGAGATCAAGGTCGTTGACAGCCATGATCATCATCTGGGCGACGGTCGCGAGCGCGATCGGCACGGCGAGATTGAACAGCAGGTTCAGACCCGTATAGCCCATGGCGCGCGGCTGTATGTAGAAGACTGCGCCGAGCAGCACGGCAAGCGACAGCGCCGGCACGATCTGGCGGATGGTCGAGGAACTCAGGCCCATCATGCCGCCTCTCCCTCGAAAGAAGCTTCCAGCACTCTGTCCTCGGTGATCTCGTCGCCCGTAAGCTCGGCCGATATCGCGCCGTCGCGGAAGACATAGACGCGGTCGCAGAGGCGAATTTCATCCATCTCGGTCGAGTACCAGATGAAGGTGCGGCCCGCCGCTGCCTCGGTTTGCAGCATGGCATAGACTTCTTGCTTGGTCCCGACGTCAACGCCACGCATAGGGTCGTCCATCAGCACCATATTGGCGCGAGTGGAGAGCGCCCGGGCAAAGAGCACCTTCTGCTGATTGCCGCCTGACAAGGACAGGATGCCGTTCCTCATGTCGGGCGTGCGGATTTCGATCCGCTTCTTCCAGCCCTCGCCCACCGCCTTTTCCTGATCGCGCTTGACGAAACCGGCGGTGGCGAACGCGCTGAGCGAGGAGATCGAAAGATTGTTGAGAATGCTCCACAGCGGAAACGTACCGTTGAGGCTACGGTCGCCAGCGACGAAAGCCACCTCGTCGCCGCGACCTGGGAACCAGTCGCTGCTGAGCGTGCGGTAGAGCGACAGCAGCATGTCGGTCTGGCCGTGGCCAGCGAGCCCCGCAAGGCCGATCACTTCGCCCTTATAGGCTCTAAACGGCAGGCCCCTGCCCCGGATAGCCGGCAGGTCAACCAGCGGGCTGCTGCTGGACTGGACGGCAGTGGCGTTGCGCGCCTGCTCCTTGACCACGTTCCCCATGGCCTGCACGAGGCTGCCGACGTCGAAATCCGACGCAGGGCGGCTGGCGACAACTCTACCGTCCTTCATGACGACGATGCGGTCGGACGTGGAGAGAATTTCGCCAAGAATATGCGAGATCAGCAGCACCGAACCGCCGCTACCGACGAATTTCCGAACATAGTCCATCAGCTGCCGGGCGAGACCGGCATCGAGCGAGGACGTGGGCTCGTCGAGGATGACGAGGCGCGGTGCCTCATGCACCCTAGCGAAGATGATGGAGATTTCGACCATCTGCCGCTCCGCGATCGAGATATCTCCGACGGCGGCGGTGCAATCGATATGATGGCCGGGGAACATCTCGTCGAGCTTGGCACGGATGATCGACAGCGCCCGGCCGCGCCAGCCAAAGCCCTTCAGTTCTGGATGCATGACACGGGTGTTCTCGACCACCGTCAGGTTCGGGCAGAGCGAGAGTTCCTGGAAAACGCAGCGCACGCCATTAGCCCGTGCAGTGGCAATACCCGTGCCTGCGTCGCGGCCGCCGTAGCGAACCGCGCCGTCATGCGGCGCAAGCCCACCATTGATGACATTGACGATGGTGGATTTGCCGGCGCCGTTGTGGCCGACAAGGCCAACGCACTCGCCGGGCGCGATCGCAAGATCCACGCCGTCCAGCGCCTTGACCGCGCCGAAATGGACCTTGACCCCTTCAGCAGCGACGACGGAGATATTCTGGGCGGCGTCAGTCATGAACCCGGTTACGCTTGAATTTCAGGAAGCTGAAACGATTGCCGGCGATTTGTCCACGCCGGCAATCCGAGCCTGTCGCGCCAAAGGCGGCAATGCGCGTTCCTACTTGGACGCGTCCGCGATCACCTTCTTGGCGTCGTCGAGCGAGTATTCGACATTGGCGACGCCACCTTTCTGGGTGGTCTCGAGGTTCTTTTCGAGATTGTCCTGATCGATGCGCAAGAAAGGCACGACGAGATCCTGCGGCACCTTCTGGCCGTCAAGCACCTGCTGGGCGACCCAGAAGGCGAGCGTCGAGACGCCCGGCGCGATCGAGACCGACATGGTCTCGTAGCCGTTTGCATCCTTCTGCTGCTTCCACCACTGCAATTCGTCCTCGCGGTTGCCCATGATGATGAGCGGGGTCGGACGCTTGGCGGCGGCAAATGCCTGCGCAGCACCATAACCGTCACCGCCCTGTGTGACCACGGCGGCGATTTCGGGCAGGCTTGGGAGGATGCCGGCGACATTCTTCTGGGCCACGTCTTGCGCCCAATCGCCATGGACCGAACCCGCGATCTTGAACTGCGGATACTTCTTCACGCCTTCGTGGATGCCGGCGGAGATTTCATCATCGACGAAAACACCGGCAAGGCCGCGAATTTCGAGGAGGTTGCCGCCATCAGGCATCTTCTTGGCGAGATATTCGACTTCGCTCAGCCCCATTGCCTTGAAATCAACCGCGATACGGTAGGCGCAAGGCTCGGTGACGATGCCGTCGAAGGACACGACAACGATACCGGCATCGCAGGCTTCCTTGACGGCGCCGTTGAGTGCGGTCGGCGAAGCGGCGTTGATGACGATGGCATTATAGCCTTCGAGGATCATGTTCTGGATCTGGGCGGCTTGCTCGGTCGCCTGGTTCTCGGCTGTCGTAAACGGGTCGGCGGCCGCAACCGCGCCGGCCTTTACAGCTTCTTTGGTCACCTTGTCCCAACTGGTAAGCATGGCCTGGCGCCAGGAGTTGCCGGCATAATTGTTGGAAAGCGCAATTTTCTTATCCGACGTATCGGCGGATGCGGACATCGGCATTGCGGCGACGAGCACGGCTGCTGACGCCAGGAGTATCTTCCTGATGTTCATAATCTCTCTCCCTCTGGTCGGCCCTCTTCCCGGCCGCATTTCAATACCGTCTCCTCACGGCACCGAAACTGTTGTTGCACCGAGGTCCTTGTCCTAAGCACACGTCCTCAGTAAGAGCATGATGGCCGATAACGGCATGGCTGCCTAGGCGGGACACGGCATGCAATCTGCGGGTTCGCGCAGAAAATATGCGGGAACCCGCAAGACTGGACGGTGCCCTTACCTCAATATATGAGCAGCATGGGCGATTGGGAAACGGGAGGAGGTCCCGACATGCTCAACCCGATATCATCGGCCCTTCTCGGTCAATACCTGACCATTTCGCGTCTGCTGGCCGGTCAGCTGGATTTCCATTCCGTCATACGCGCCGTGGCGACCGAGGTCAGCCACATCATCCCGCATGATCACATGGATGTCTGTATCATAACGCTCGATGGCAAGTATCACACCGCCCACGAGAGCCCCTTCGAAACGAGTTGGAGTCAAAAACCGCCGGCGCCGATTTCCAACAGCCCAATCCGCAGCCTGCTCTATGGCGAGGTCGAGACGATGCTGACCGACAATGCCTGCGAGGACCCGCGCTTTCACTATGAAGGCTCCTATTCTGCGCCAATCTTCGAGGGCAATCTTCGCGCGCGCCTGCATGTGCCGTTGAAGGTCCAGGGCAAGATCATCGGTGCGCTCTCATGCTCAAGCCATAAAATCGGCATCTACACGTCCGAAGATCTCGAAAAGGCCCGTTCGATCGGAGACCTGCTGGCACCATATTTCTACGCCTTGCGCGCCGCCGAGCAGGCCCGAGCCTCGGCGATTGTCGAGGCCGAGGCGCGCGCTCGTGAAGAAGGGCTAAGACTCGGCGCGCTGCGGCTTACCGAAGCGCTGGAGACCGAACGCCAACGCATCGGTATGGATTTGCACGACCAAACGCTGGCCGACCTTACCAGGTTGTCTCGCAAGCTGGAAAAACTCGCAAACGCGCCGACCGTCTCTTCAGAGGAACTCGATCCGATCATCCGCAGTGTCCAGCACTGCATGCACGATGTCCGCCAGATCATCGAGGAGGCCCGTCCGACGGTGCTGCAACTCTTCGGTTTCGCCCAGGCGGTCGAGAACCATCTGGAGCGCTCGGTCCGCGACAGCGGCTTGGCCGTCGATTGGAACATCTCTGACAAGACCAATGGTGTGATCGACGCATTGCCGCAGAATGTCGCGACCGCGCTGTTCCGCATCGTCCAGGAAGCAATCAACAACTCCATCCGCCATGCCAATGCCAAACGAATCGCCGTCGAATTATGCGCCACGCCGGCCCATCTCCGTATCGCGGTGCGCGATAATGGCACGGGCGTTCCGCCGGGCCAGAAGCGACAGGGCAGCGGCATCGACAATATGCGTACCCGCGCAAGGCTGATCTCCGCCCGCTTCGAGGTTGTGCGTAACAAAGACTGCGGCGGAACCTCGGTTGAGGTCAGCCTGCCGATTTCACAGACGGCTCCCGTCTCGGCCACCCGTTCGGAATGAATGACATGCAGGTCTTGATTGTCGAGGACGACCCTCTTCACCGCTCCTATCTCAACGAAGCCGTACGCTCTGCACTCCCGGAATGCGACCACGTCATCGAGGCCGAGAATGGCAGCGCTGGCGAGAAGCTCGCACGGGAAAACAAGACGGCCCATATCGTCATGGACCTGCAGATGAATGCCCGCAACGGCATCGAGGCTGCCCGCACCATCTGGAAGGAGCGGCCTGACACCCGTATCCTGTTCTGGTCAAACTACGCCGACGAAGCCTATGTGCGCGGCGTTTCACGCATCGTACCCGAAGGTGCCGCTTATGGTTATGTGTTGAAATCGGCCTCCGATGACCGGCTGAAACTGGCGCTGCGCTCGATCTTCATCGAGAGCCAATGTGTCATTGACAGAGAAGTTCGCGGTTTGCAACAACGGAGCCAGGCGCACACTGGCAGATTGACGGAGAGCGAATACGAGGTGCTGCTGGATATTGCCCTTGGTCTGACGGACACTGTAATCGCGCGTCGACGAAACCTCTCCTTGCGGAGCGTACAGAACCGGCTCCAACAACTCTACGCGAAGCTCGAGGTCTACCGACCCTATGGCACAGCTGGAGACGAAGGTACCTTTAATCTGAGAGCGCGAGCCGTGAGCGTGGCGATCCTGCGAAAACTATTGAACGTCTCATCCCTAGAACGGGAAGACCAGGAGCTTCGCAGTTGGCTGAGCCGACATCGCGACTGAAGGCGCGAGTCGGCTTCGGGACATCGTTCCGCCCCGAACAGAGAACTTGAGGGCGGAAGGTTCAGGCTTTCCTGGCGTTAGGCGTGCGTAATCTTCGTGCCTAACACATTGAGGCACTCTCGCATGAAAGCGGCAAGACCCGTCCAGCCCTTGGCCGATACCATATTGCCATCGACATAAGCCTCCGTGGGCTTGACGTCGATATAGATGCCGCCAACGGCTGTGACTTCCGGCTCACAGGCGCCGAGGCCCGCGACCTTGCGTCCCTTGAGTACGCCCGGAACCGCCATCAGGATCTGCACGCCATGGCAGATCGTGAAGATCGGCTTGCCGGTGTCATGGAAGTGGCGGACCATATCTTGAATGCGCTTGTCGGTGCGGATATATTCCGGACCACGACCGCCCGCCGCATAGACCGCATCATACTCTTCGACACGCACTTCCGAGAATGTCTTGTTGATGTCGGCATAGTGGCCGAGTTTTTCCGTGTAGGTCTGATCGCCCTCGAAATCATGCAGCGAAGTCTTGATGCGATCGCCGGCCTTCTTGTCAGGGCAGATGACGTGGACCGTATGTCCAACCGCTTCCATCCCCTGCTGGAATACAAAGATTTCATATTCCTCGGTGAACTCGCCGGTCAGCATGAGGATCTTCTTACCGCTCATAATATATCTCCTGTTGAAATTGAATGGTCGGCGCCCGGATCAAACGGGCGCCGTTGCGCATCAGAATGGTGATGCCGGGAAGTAGAACTGGTCGGCGTTCTCAGGCGTGATCAGCGGTGCACCGAGCAGGAACGAGCCGCGTACCGGTGCCTGTCCGGTGAACTGGGCAGCCGTCATGTACATCGCCGACTTGATCATCGACGGCGGATAGGGCGTCGAGATCGGCGTGCGCTCGTTCTTTTCCTTTACCATCTCGATGACCTGTTTCATGCCATTGCCGCCAAGCGCGTACTTGATATCCTTGCGGCCAGCATTGTCCACCGCTTCGAGAACGCCCAGCAGCATGTCGTCGTCATTGGCCCAGACAGCATCGATCTTGGGATATTTGGCAAGATAATCCTGCATCAGCTTGAAGGCTTCGTCCTGGTTCCAGTTGGCATACTGGATGTCCAAAATCTTTATGTTCGACTTGGCGACGACATCGGAGAAGCCTTTGATGCGCTCATCATCGATAACGGTCGGAATACCGCGAAGCACGACGATCTTGCCCTCGCCCCCTAGCTTGTCCACGAGCCAGTGCGCCGTATTAGCGCCGACGGCGGTGTTGTCGCCGGCGACATAAAGATCCTGAACGCTGGGATCGGTAAGGCCGCGGTCAACCACGGAAATGAACGTGCCGTTCTGCTTGATCTGCTCGACAGGACCGGTCAACTCTTCCGAGGTGAAAGGCAGGATCACGAGCGCGTCCAGTTTGCGGCTGGCGGCCAAGTCTTCGAGCGCTGAAACCTGTGCTGTTGCAGAAGACGCGGTGGACAGAACGACGTCGATGTTCGGAAAGGCGGCCTCCAGCTCCTTTTCCGCCTGCTCGGCGTGATAGACGACGCCCCCAGTCCATCCATGCGTCGCCGCCGGGATGGAAACGGCCATCGTGATTTTGTCTTCGGCCTGTGCGCTGCCAAGTGGCAGGACAAGGGCCAATGCTGCGGTCGATAACAAAATACCAGCTTTCTGGATCATAGACTTCATTTTCTCCTCCTTTGAAGTCAGTGCTGTTTTCAGCGGTTGGCAGTAAAGCGATGTGCCAGCATGGCAATGATGATGATGGCGCCCTGCACGGCGGCAACGAGGTATTCGGAGACCATGTCCGAAAGCACCATGACGTTGGCGATGACCTCGATGATAAGCGCGCCGGCCACGGTGCCGCCAATGCGTCCCCGTCCGCCGCGCAGAAGGGTGCCGCCGATGACGACGGCTGTGATGACCTGCAACTCCCAGAGCTGACCGGTCGTCGGTGTCGCGGCACCAAGGCGCGGCACGTAGCAGATGGCCGCAACGGCAACGCAAATGCCCTGGATCACATAGGCGATCGTTCGCACGGCGGCGACGTTGACACCAGAAAAGCGGGCGACTTCGACATTCGATCCTGCAGAGGTCAGCCGTCGGCCGAACTTGGTCTTGTAGAGCAGGAACGCACCCACCATGACCACGACGAAGGTGATCAGAACCGGATAGGGTATGCCGAAGAGGCTCCCGAAATACACCGGCCGATAGGCCTCACGCAGAGCCCGGTCGATCGGCAGTGAGCCGCCATCCGTCATGAATGTGATGAATGCCCGGAAGATGCCCATCGTGCCAAGCGTGACGATGAATGGCTCGATCTTACCGATCGTGACGATGAGACCGTTGAAGAGACCACATAGGGCTCCGACGACGAGGGCAATCCCGGCCCCCATCGGAATAGCCCAAGGGCCGAATGAGGGAGCCAGGTGATTCATCACCATGATCATGATGCCAGTGACGAAGGCCATCATGGAACCGACCGAAAGATCCAGGCCACCTGACGAAATGACGAAGGTTGCTCCAACCGCGATGATCGCAATGAAGGCACTGCGGGTAATGACGTTGATCAGGTTCGCGGAGGCGACGAAGTTGGAATTCACCAAAGCGCCCATGAGCACGATCAACGCAAGCGCGATGAAGGGTGCAAGGTCCGCCCAGCGGATGCGGCCTCCTTCGTCAGTGGGTATGATTGTTGCGGTAGCTGCGGTCATGTTCGTCCTCCCCGACGTCATCGCGCCCACCGACCGTGGCAGCGTAGACGACATTTTCCTCATTGATTTCAGTGCCGCTCAGTTCGGCAACAATCCTGCCCGCCCGCATCACGAGAATGCGGTCTGCGAGCCCCACCAGCTCCGGCATCTCCGACGAGATGACGATGCAGGCCTTGCCCGCCCGCACCATGGCGTCGATGAAGTCGTAGATCTGACTCTTATTGCCGATATCGATACCGCGCGTCGGCTCGTCGATTATCACGACACAGGGATCGGCCAGCATGACCTTGGCCAACAACAGTTTCTGCTGGTTGCCTCCGGAAAGCTTGCCGGCTTCAAGCCGAAGCGAGCGCACACGGATGTCGTAGTCGGCGACCACTTTCTCAAGGCGCGACCGCTCTTCCCGCTTGTCGAGAACGGCGCCCGGATTGACGGTATCGAGCGCCTGGAGCGTCAGGTTTGGGCCAAGCTTCTCCTCCAGAAGCAGGCCCTTTCCCTTCCGGTCCTCGGTCAGATAGACGAGGCCGGCTTCCATCATCGTGCGCACCGAACGATGCTTAATATCCTTGCCGTTGAGCACGACGCTTTGCGCCTGCGACGGACGAAGGCCCATCAACCCCTCAATCAATTCGGTCCGGCCAGCACCGATCATGCCGCCAATGCCAAGCACCTCGCCCGGCCGGACGCCGAAACTGGTGCTGTCGGTGCCATGATCGACCGTCAGATCCTTGACCGAAAGAATAGGTGCCGCTTCTGCCGGCGGACGCTTATGGGGATAAAGCATCTCCAGTTCACGTCCAACCATAAGCTCGGCCATTTCCCGCTGGCTCAAGCCCGCAGCTGGCCAGGTACCGATCATGCGGCCATCCCGCAGGACGGTGATCCGGTCAGCCAAGGCCTGTACCTCGTCAAGGCGATGGGAGATGTAAAGGACGGCTACGCGATGATCGCGCAGCATCCTGACAATCCCGAGCAGAGCCGCCACTTCATCATTGGCCAGCACTGCGGTCGGCTCATCCAGGATGACAACTTTTCGGTCATCCAGAATCGCACGCGCGATTTGCACGAGCTGGCGCTGGGCCAGCGGCAATGCGCCAACATGATCGCGCGGACGCGCTGTTGAGCCAACTTTCGCCAGCAGTTCGGCTGTCCGCCTGTTCATGGCTCGATCATCGACCATCAGGCCGCGGCCAATTTCACGCCCCAGAAACAGGTTTTCTGCGACGGTTAGATCTGGAGCCAGCAGGATTTCCTGGTGAACCAGCACGATCCCGGCCTCCTCCGCCTCCACCGCGCTCCGGAATTCGATCGGCTTGCCATCCATCAGCAACCGGCCTTCCGTCGGCGCGACGTGGCCGGACAGCAGCTTCATCAGCGTCGACTTGCCTGCGCCGTTTTCACCAATGATGGCGTGAACCTCTCCAGGACGGACATCAAGCGTCACATCCGAGAGAACCGTGATCTGGCCGTAGGTTTTGCTTAGGCAATCGGCCCGGAGCGCTGCGACGGCCGAATTTTCCGACGGCGCCAAGGGTTGAGGAGAAAGGACCGCGTTCATTCGAAAGCCGAAAGCAGCCGGTCGCGTGAGCGCTCGATATGAATGCGCATGGCATCAAAAGCCGCCTGCGGGTCTCCAGATCGAAAAGCAATGAGCAGGTTCTCGTGCTCCTCGAGAGCCTCCTGGGTCACACGTGTATGAAACATCAGTCGGAAGATATGAAGATGCACATGCTGGTTCGAAAGTGTGTTCCGGATCACATCGTTTCCGGCAATCTTGAGGATGGCATCGTGAAAATGCGCATCCGCTCGAGCAAAGCGTGAATACCGGGTATTGCGATCGACAGGCATATCGCCATTGCCCATGTCTGCCGCAGAATTTTCAAGATGCCGCAAAGCCTCGGGTGTCATGTTGATGGCCGCAAGCCTGGCCCCCTCCGGCTCGACCAGAAGGCGGAAATCATAGAGATCCTGGAATTGCTTTTTCGTCCACTGAGGTGCCGCGCTATAGCCTACAAGATGCTCCTTGCGCACAAGACCTTCACGTTCCAGGCGGCTTAGCGCCTCTCGGATCGGCGTTTGCGACACGCCCATTTCTCGTGCCAGAACGTCTATCGGAATGCGTGCGCCGGGCGTGATCTCAAGCGACATGAGGCGGTGATAGATGTTGTCATAGACACCATCGACAACGCTGCTCGGGCGAAGGCTCTGCCCTTTGACCTCCCGTTCAGGCGCTAATGTCACTTTCAATCTCCCACTTGCTTCTTGACATACCGGCTTTTGTTGCAAATAAGATATCGTATGTCAAATACAATATCGTATATGATCCGATATAGGATTTAAGATGAAGATATCATCTCAGCGGCTACGACGATTGGCGGCGACTCTCTTGGAGGCAAGAGGAGCTTCACGTGACAATGCTCATCTTCAGGCTGATCTCCTCATCGAAGCCGAATTGCGAGGCTTGCCATCGCATGGCTTGCAGCGATTGCCGCTTCTTGCTTCAAGATTGGAAAAAGGGATCGCTGACGGGCGCAGCTATGGAACGGTTACATGGTGCAGACGATCGTTTCTCAGCATTGACGGCGAGCGCGGCCTTGGACCGGTCGTCATGATGCGTGCAATGGAAACGCTCCGGCCAATCTTGAGCGAGACAGGGATCGCCATCGCTGCGATCCGCAACGCCAACCACATGGGTATGTTGGCCTATTATGCGGAAGCGGCGGCTAGGACTGGCCTTATCGCCATTGTCATGTCGACCAGTGAGGCGCTTGTTCATCCCTTCGGCGGAACCCGAGCCTTGCTCGGGACCAATCCCATCGCCATCGGCATTCCTTCAGGCGATCACCCCTTTGTGCTGGACCTCGCCACAAGCGTCGTTTCGATGGGAAAAATCAACAACCACGCAATCCGCGGCACACCTATTCCATCAGACTGGGCCGTGGATGCGAATGGTTTTCCGACCACAGACCCGAACGCGGCCAAATTAGGGGCTATCGCGCCATTCGGCGGCGCCAAAGGTTACGGCCTTGGTCTGGCGATCGAACTCCTCGTTGCAGCACTTGCCGGTTCGCATCTCGCTCCCGAGGTGCGCGGGACGCTCGACGATACCCATGCGGCCAACAAGGGTGACCTGCTCATTCTTATAGACACGGCATCGGGACATGGGAACGCCCGTTCGCTTGCAGCCTATCTCGACGATCTGCGTCTATCCCCGGCGTCCGACACCGAAAAACCGGTGGCGATACCGGGCGATGGCGCGCGCAGGCGCCGCATCGCAACGGAGACGGCAGGGATAGAGCTGCCGCAACCACTTTTGGAAAGTCTTTTGGCGCTCGAGGCCGCCTGAATTATCGGAGGATTTTGGAAATGAACCTTTTCGGCACACTGAGGGCGCCGCGCGAACTGCTCTTCGGCTCGGGACAGCGGCATGCTCTCGGGAGTATTGCCGCCCGACTTGGCAAGCGCGCGATGATCGCCACGGATACGCGCCTTTCTACGGATGCCGATTTTCTCGCGCTCGTCCGGCAACTTGAAGATGCCGGGATTGCGGTGATGATCGACAGTTCCACTCTGCCCGACGTTCCGGTCGACTCCGCCGCTAAAAGTGCGGAAGCTGCCCGAAATTTCGCTCCAGACCTCGTTATCGGCATCGGCGGCGGCTCCTGCCTCGATATGGCCAAATGTGTAGCTCTGTTGCTGATGCATGGCGGGCGACCGCAGGATTACTATGGGGAGCATACGGTGCCCGGACCCGTGATGCCTCTCATCGCAATTCCGACCACTGCCGGCACAGGCTCCGAAGTCACGCCCGTCGCCGTGCTTTCCGATGCCGAGCGGAGCCTGAAAGTCGGCATTTCCAGCCCTTACCTCATTCCAACTGTTTCCATCTGCGATCCGGAACTCACTCTCACTTGCCCCCCCGCCCTGACAGCCATTGCAGGTGCGGACGCGCTCACCCATGCGCTGGAGGCCTTCACCGCAATTCGCCGCGAACCGGTGCCAGGCATCGCTCAGCAGCGTGTCTTTGTCGGCAAGAACGAAATCTCCGATCATTTTGCCCTACGCGCCATCTCACTGCTCTGGCAGGGGCTGGAGGCCGCCTGCAAGGACGGCATGGATCGAAATGCACGCGAGAAGGTGATGCTCGGCGCCACCCTCGCAGGACTTGCCTTCGGCGTGGCCGGAACTGCAGCGGCCCATGCCATTCAATATCCCGTTGGCGCACTGACCCATACCGCGCACGGCCTCGGTGTGGCCTGCCTCATGCCCTATGTCATGACATGGAACGTGCCGGCCATCCAGAACGAGCTTGGAGCGATCGCCCAGGCGGCAGGTCTTGACGGGCCGGACGCTGTCGTTCCCGCCCTTATTTCTCTTTTCGCGCAGATAGGTATCCCGCCAACGCTACGTGAACTTGGCCTTGAAGAGAGCCGGATCGGCTGGGTGGCCGAGCAGAGCATCGGCATTGCCCGCCTCGTCCAGAACAATCCGAGGCCCCTCAACCTCGACGACATGCAGACCCTTATCACCGCCGCCTATCATGGCGACCGGTCGCGCCTGATTTAACAAGGATTTTCATCATGACGTTTCATGCCAAGATCAACGGCTATGCCAATCCTGCTCTGCATGCGGAAGGCCTCTATATCGGCGGCAAGTGGAGAAAGGGCGGCGGCATCGCCGTCATGGACCCCTCCACGGGCGAACAACTGGCCGAAGTCGCGGATGCCTCCGTTGAAGATGCGATGCAGGCGGTTGATGCAGCAGAAGCCGCCGCCGCTGAATGGCGCAACACGCCGGCGCGCAAACGCTCGGAAATACTGCGGCGCTGGTTCGAGCTCATGACGCAACATGCCGAAGAGCTTGCCACGCTCATTGCACTCGAAAACGGCAAGGCGCTGCCTGACGCCCGCGGCGAAGTCGCTTACGCCGCCGAATTCTTCCGCTGGTATGCAGAAGAAGCAACGCGCATTCCCGGCGAATACCGCCATACCCCTTCAGGTTCGCATCATATCATCGTCGATCACGAGCCAATCGGCATTGCGGTCCTGATCACGCCCTGGAACTTCCCGGCTGCCATGGCGACGCGAAAGATCGGCCCAGCTCTTGCAGCCGGTTGCACGGTGATCCTGAAGCCGGCTTCGGAAACGCCCCTGACTGCCTATGCCATGGCACGGCTTGGCGAAGAGGCTGGCGTGCCGGCAGGCGTCGTGAATGTACTGACGACAAGCAAGCCCGGCGCGGTGACCAACGCCATGCTGGCGGACCCCCGCGTACGTAAGCTTTCCTTCACCGGTTCCACCGGCGTCGGGCGGACACTTCTTGCTGAAGCGTCAAAGTCCGTGGTCAGCTGCTCGATGGAGCTTGGTGGCAACGCCCCCTTCATCGTCTTCGACGACGCGGACTTGGAGTCCGCTCTTGATGGCGCCATGATCGCAAAGATGCGCAACGCGGGTGAAGCCTGCACTGCCGCCAACCGATTCTACGTCCAGGCCGGCATCCATGATGCCTTCGTCGCCGGCCTCACCGCGCGCATGGCCGCGCTGAAGATCGGCCCCGGCTACGATCCTGCCACACAGTGTGGACCGATGATCACCACCAATGCCGTGGGCAAGATCGACAGACTGGTCACGGACGCTATTGCGGCGGGTGCACGCGCGACCACTGGTGGCAGCCCACTTGCGCAAAACGGCTATTTCTATCCACCGACCGTTCTCGAAAACGTACCTAAAAACGCCGCGATCGCGCGTGAGGAAATTTTTGGTCCCGTCGCGCCGGTCTATAAATTCGTGACAGAAGACGAAGCCGTCCAACTGGCGAATAACACCGAATACGGCCTCGCCGCCTACGTTTACACTCAGGATTTGAAACGGGCGATGAAACTCGGCAAACTGCTCGAGACAGGCATGCTCGGGATCAATAGGGGATTGATGTCGGACCCGGCCGCACCCTTTGGCGGCGTCAAACAGAGTGGCCTTGGTCGCGAAGGCGGCGTTACGGGAATCCTGGAGTTTATGGAGGCAAAGTATTACGCAGTGGATTACTGAGACCGGAGGAACCCAATGACGTCACAAGATCTTTACCGAATTCGCGATTTCGTACCCGATTTCGACGCTATCGCTGCCGAATTCGCAGAACGCAGCCGGCAACTATCAGCCACGTCCCGGCTTATGGCTGACATTCGGTATGGTGTACGCGACAGAGAGGTCCTGGACGTCATCCTGCCCGATAATATCAAGGGCGGTGCTCCACTGCATGTCTTCGTGCATGGCGGCTATTGGCGATCCGGCGAGAAGGAAAATTATCGTCTGGTCGCCACCCCCGTCCTTGCAGCCGGGGGTATCGCCGCTCTCGTCGAATATGACCTGATGCCCGGTCAACGCCTTGATGTCTTGGTGGATCAGGTGCGGCGGTCGGTATTATGGCTTCAGAAACATGCGGCCGAGTTTGGCGCAGACTCTGACAAAATTACCGTCAGCGGCCACTCTGCAGGCGCGCATCTCGCTTCCTTCCTCGCGGCCAGAGCCCCCGGTGAAACGGAACACCCTACCCTACCCGCCCTGCAGGAGATGTTGCTGGTGAGCGGTATATACGATCTTGCCGAAATCCCGGATAGCTTCCTGCGGGAGGAGGCGCATATGACCGCTGCGGAAGCTGCCGCATGGTCGCCTTTGACAGCGGTTCAGCTGCCTTCGCTGCGGCGGACAATCGCGTTTGGTGCGGAAGAAACGTCTCCCTTCCATGAACAAGCATTGGGGCTGAGTACGAAACTGGCCGCGCACAATAGTCCCGTCCAATTGCTACCGATACCGGGTCTCAACCATATGAGTGTCGTTTTAGATTTGGCGGACCCTTTTGGCCATCTCGGAGCCCAGGTTGCGACAATGGTTTCACACTGCTGATTATTATAGCTCTGAAAGGGAACAACCGCGCTTTCTGGCGGTGCTACTTTCCAATGTCTTGAACTTGAGAAAGGCTCTGCGCTGTCAAATAAAACGGCGCGGAGTTCTCCGCTGTTTAAATCAAACCGAGTGAGCGACGGGTTCAAATCGAGAGCTCAGTCCATGGGATTTTCCGATCAGATCGGCTGCCCGCTCACCGATGACCACACAAGGCGCCATCGTATTGCCGGTGGTTATCCGTGGCATGATAGACGGGTCCGCCACACGAAGACCTTCAACGACGTAGACTTTAAGTTCATTGTCGACGACCGACATGTTGTCACGTCCCCTTTTTGGCGGTCGAGGTCTGGCGCCAGTAGGTGACGGCTGAGCGCCTGATAAAATCGATCTTGCCTGATCTATCGCGCGCACCTGGGGCTGTTTCTCGTGCCACCAACGAGGAAAAACCCTCGCTGTTTCCGAACTCACGGCACAACTCGACCGCGGCCAGGGCGGCAGCCATGTCTTCGGGCTCGATGAGGAGTTTGGTTCGATCAGGATAGGGTCGTTTAGGTCTGGACCTGAGAGCCGCAGCCGACCGCGGCTTCTCGGCCGGGCAAGGCCACTGAACATTGTCTACCAATGCTCCGGCGTTTCAAGACCCGTCTCGGGCGGGGACGGAATCGCAAATTCCAATTGGCATTGAAGGATGTCCGGCTGGGACTCCACCGGACCCGCTCTCGGTGCATTCGATCAGGATCATCCGCAGCTCGCCCTGGCCCGTGACCGGAAAGACACCGAGGTCGATGACGACGTCCATGCAGCAGTCCAACCCTTGACCATCGTGCCTGGGATCATCCAGTTGGCCAAGTCCCCGCTTGCGAAACCTGTATCGCCCTGAGGATCGACATATCCATATGCACGCCGCGGCAAATCCCGAAGCTTTTAGGCAGAGGAGATGTAGCGGTCTTAAGCATTCGGCACACGGAGAAGCTGACGGACCTCTTCGCGGCAATGGCCGCATTGCCGCGGCATGCGTACACCAGTCGTTCTACAGGAGGCGACGACGGCATTCGTCGCTGGGTGCTCTTGATAGGATATGAACCTGAAACCCGTGCAGCAGGACCCGCTAAGCCATTGGCTAGTAATAGATTTGTCCTACTTGGACAATCGTGCCAGCCGACGGCGTATCTCTCCTGCTGGCAAACGGCACCTTGGATGACCCGCTAAGCGACTAAGCCCTGCATGCAATCTACAAATTCAACATGCCCGCCATTGCAAACTGATCCAACACCCATAGCACGCCATGGTCGCGTCTTCCGAACCTGTCACGACGGTGGGTTTCGCACTAATAACGCCGGTAGCCTTTCGGTCGGCTTGCGACCTTGCATACTGTCCTCTTGCGTCCTGTCCCACCCGCTGTTTGTCAGAGCCAGGTTGGGACATACGATCCGAGGCAACGGGATGCTCACCCGGCCTGCGCTGACGCCTCGGCTCGCGATTGCCGATAGCCAATAGCCCCTACACGTCTCTGTGAGGCCAGTAACGGCAATCATCCGGTATCTGCCAGCTCCCTGAAGGTGATCGAATATCGCAGCCGGTCGACGGGGGGAATTGAATGCTCCCATACGGTTCTTGCTAGGCCAGACAGAACGTAGATGGATCCGGGCTGCGCCTCGATCGATGCACGCTCCCACTTCTCGCCGTTCCGACGGCGACGGCGAAATGTGCAGGGCGATAGCAGCGAGATGCCAACAACAACGCCAAAGACGGGCTTGTCTCGATGCCAGCCAATTGGCGCGCCGATATCATATTCGCTCACGAGGACCTGCTGAAGACGCTCTGGCGCCAATCCCGCGAAATCACCCGCGATATCACGCAACGGAAACAGAATGTCAGGTATGTCATCTGTCTTCTGGAGCGAGGCGAGAGTAAAATCATACTTCCAGCCGAATGAAACGGTCCGTCGCTTGCCCTCGAAACCATGGAAGTCGAATGCCTTGAACGGCAATGTCGGTATCCACGCGAGCAGTTCGTCTTGCGTCGCCCGCGAGATGGCATCCGGCTCGTAGTGAAAACCCTCCGGCAAACGCTGCGGCAGATTCCCGAAAAGATCATCCTGCATGCGCGGTGTCCTTTGATTGCAATCCCCTTGCCCGCTTTGCCAGCAACTCCGGCAGGGTCGTCGGGCGTAAATTACGTGGGTCAACACCAACGTCGAACTGGCGCGGCACGGGCTTCAATCTGCCATGGGAGTGACCATGCAGGTTGATCGACCCCCTGCCCATCCGGTTCCAGGTGCGGAACGGATAATGACAGAGAATGAGCCGCTGGCCGTCGATCGTCAGTTCAGCGTAGTGCTGAATGCTCGCCCACCCGGTAGCACTTGTGGTGTTGGGCGGATCATTGTTGCCGACAATGAGATGCTTTTGGCCGTGGAGCTGGGAGAGGAGCTGCTCGGCAAAGCCGGCCCGCTTGAACGCAAAATCTCCAAGATGCCAGATTTCGTCTTCCGGCGAAACGCGGCTGTTCCAGTTCGAGATCAGGGCAGCATCATGGTCGGGCATGTTAGAGAATGGACGCCGATCGATGCGCAGCACGCGCGGGTCGCCGAAATGGGTATCGCCTGTGAAATAAATCATAGCCTCAATCGCTGCCCGACCTGACTTGTTCGACTTGGAGGCTGCCGGGAGAGAGCGGCGCAAATATGTCGCTTTCTTTCCCGGAAAGGTAAATCCAATCAGCCCACCGGTTAGGCGCCAGGACGACGATCTGACGGTCGTGAATTGGCGCAACATCAGGACCCGGTGACGTCGTTAGCATGGTGAACGTGGGCGGTTGATTGCCCTTTCCCTCGCGCCAAAGGCCGGCAATCGCCATCATCGGACTGTCGGCAAGCGTGAAGCGATGTTTTGCCTTCGGATACTTTTTCCCGGTGAACTCAAAGAACGCGCTGGCAAGAACAAGGCAGCGCTGACTGCCGGAAAAGTCTCGCCCCTCCGAGCGAAAGTTGAAGACAGGCCCGCCACGGCCCTTCGGCGGAAAACCGAACGTCATTTGCGTGAGCTCGACCGCATTACTAATCGCCCGCAAAACCGTGCCTTGGTCTCCAATTCGAATGTCATCTGCCTGAGGCAGGTCTGCCGCGCTCTGATGTTCAGGTATGTCAAGGCCGACCTCCTGCATCATCTTGCAGTACTCGGCATAGCGGATGTGTTGCTCATAGTCGTTGCACATTGCTACATGCTCTGATGGTGAAGAGTTGGAAGCTCTTGCCTATTACAGCCTCCGAAGAAAGATGGAGTGAAGGAATAAAGCGCGCTGATCCTATCTTTCGATCTGTTGGTAATCGCATTGCAGCGGCTTCTTGTCCGGACGCCATCGGAGAAGCTTTGTGCCATGCCTGAAGCGGCGCCCGGTTACGTGATCGAAGCGAACTTCGACAACAAGTTCAGGCGCAAGAGGCTCCCATTCTGACGAGCGCTTCGTGTTCCATCGGCTTGGACCACCGGGAGCTTTGCCAGTGAACCCGGATCCTCCACGGAGCGCCTCTAACTTCTTCGTCAGCGCAGGCTTTTCCGCGTTGGTGATTGTCGATGTGAAACCGACATGGTCAAGTTCGCCCTTCTCATTGTAAAGGCCGAGCAGCAAGGAGCCGACAAGTTCGCTGTCGCTCTCGTATCGGAAGCCCCCCACCACGCAGTCGGCCGTTCGGAGCCGCTTCACCTTGGTCATTGCCCGCTCGCCAGGCAGGTATAGTCCGTCTAGCCGCTTGCAAACGATACCATCGGTATCACCTCCCGAACCCGACAGCCAAAAATTGGCTTTAGCTAGATCGCGTGTGAATGGAGATAGTATCAGCCGGTCGGCACCCGCTACTTCCTGCGCAAACTTCTCAAGTGCTGCGCGACGCTCGAGCAGGGGCTGATCGAGGATCGGCATCCCTAATGGGTTTAACAACATATCAAACGCGACGAGCCGCGCGGGAGTTTCGAGCGAGAGCTTCTTGATGCGACTTTCAGCCGGATGTAGTCTTGCCTGCAGAGCGTCGAACGACAATTTTCCACTGAGCTCGATGACCAGCTCGCCATCGATCACGAAACGCTCGACCGGGAGCCGAGACAGATACTGGACCACCTCCGGGAAGTACCGGGAAAGGGCCTTTCCCGATTTTGCCCGCAGATCGACATTGCTGCCGTGTTTGAACGCCAGGCAACGAAAACCATCCCATTTCGGCTCGTATTGCCAACCGCTGCCCGCCGGCAAGCTGTCTGCGGACCGTGCTTCCATCGGTTCGACCTCAAGCGAGAGGCCGAAATTGAAAACCTCGGGAGCGGCCTTGCTCACTTCGCTGCCCTTTTGCCGGACGCCGCGCTCCAAGGGATTACTCCGGCGACGGTTCGGCTGCTTCAGAGCCCGCGTCATTCTCGCTAGTCGGCTCTTTGTTGCTATGCGAACGAACCTGCTCTTGCCGCTTCAAATCCCTCTCGACGGTTTCCCTGCTGCCTTCCGCCGGATCCTGCTCTGGGTGCTTGTCGTCGATCATCATCGCGGTTCTCCTTCGCCAAGCAAACCTCATCCGGAACCGAAAGTTCCAGTAAGCTCGTCGGGCAGCGAAGACCTATCCACCATCGTGACGCTGGCGAATTGAATCACCGATGTCACAGGGATAGGCCCGATGCGGAACTATCGGTACAGAGGCCGTTGCAAAGCGACGGCGCCCTCTTCTTCCACCGGCTTAACGATGGCTGTCTCGAGTGTCCCGACCGATCCGAGCTGAAGGATACCGATCTCGCCATCGGGGACGCGAAGGCAGGTGTGCGCGCTCATGTAGCAAGGCAGCGTCGAAGGAAACCAGGCGCGTCGGCCGCCGACCATCGAATATCGGACGCGGACGGAAGTCTTTCACAAGGTGACATTTCGCGAAGGCGGCTCTGTTTCTTCCTCGGTAGCCGGCTGCGCTGAATAGGCCGCTGCCTCAACTCTCTACGGGGCCATGTCGGTGATTTCGCCAACCGCCTGTGCGAGCTGTCGCATGTCCGTTGGCTTGCCGAGATTTCGGGCCCCCGCTAAGGCCGCGTTCTGGGCAAGTGCTGCCGGATCAGCGGCACTCGCGAGCACAAAAGGCACCCCGAGGGTCTTCAGCTGCAGGGCAACCGGGGTGACCCGCTCGCCGCCGAGGTCGACATCGAGCACCGCCGCATCGGGTGTTGTGTCATTGATGAGGCCTAGAGCATGGTCGACAGAGCTTGCCGGGCCGAGCACTTCGAAACCTGCGTTCGTTAAAGCCGATTTGACTTCCAGCGCTATGAAAAACTCGTCCTCAACAACGAGAACGGTGCGGGGGCCTGCATGGGTGTCGGCGGTCTGGTTCATGAAACTCATACCGGGATCCTGATCGTTGCGGCCAAACCTTCCGGAGCATAGGAAAGTTCCACGCGCCCGCCAAGATGAGCCGCCGTGCCCTCGATCATCTCGGTCCCGTAGCCTTTGCGCTGGGGCGGCTGAACAGATGGGCCGTTGTGTTCATGCCATCGGCAGTTCACGTAGGTCCGGCCCGCCAGTCCCTCTTCCAAGGCCCAGGTGACCCGAACGGTACCGTCGTTCTTCGATAGCGCGCCGTACTTCACTGCATTGGTCGCAAGCTCGTGGAAAATCATGCTGGCGCCCAGGATCTTCGATGGTCCGAGATGAACTATCGGACCATTGCAGCTGATCCGATCGCTCCACGTCTCACCGGCCGCCTGCTGCAACAGGTCCTTGAGGTCGGCGCTCATTACGAGCGGCAATCTCCTGGGCGCGCAGCGTGACTTCGAGACGACCAAGAAACGCGTCTCGGTACTCAGCCGCGGTGCGACCTTCGGCCTGCGTCTGCAAAGCGAGCGCCCGGACAACTGCGAAGAGGTTCTTCATCCGGTGGCGCGTTTCGCCGAGAACGAAGTCCATCTCAGCATCGTGCCGCTGGCGCTCGGTGACGTCGTCGAACAGCGCCAGGATATGGGTGCTGTTATCGTCCGGGTGGACAAGGCGTCGGGCGTCGACCAAAGGTACGATGTCCAATTCCGGGAAAATCGTGTTTTACCTCGAAGCCGATGACAGCTGCCGCCCGTGGAATAACACCGGCAATCAGCTCACGGAGTTCGGGGACATCCCATTGGCCATTGCCAATATCAAATAGGCACTCACCGAGAAGATCGTCACGTTCCACCTGGAAGGTCTTGATGAAGGCGTTATTGGCGGTGGTGACGCACAAACGCTGGTCGAGGACGACGATCGGCTGCGTCATAGTGTCGACGACGCCCTGGGCTTGAACGTGACCGCTCCTTAGCAGGCGATAAAGGTCCTCTAACATCATCGTTCGCTTCCCCTGCCCAGCGTCACGTCGCGCGGCGTATACGTTATTTTCTCGGTCGCGACAGCGCAGAATACCGCCGAGCGTTTCAGCAGAACGAGCAACTGACCTCGCCGTTCCCCGTATGGATTTGACCTTATGATGGAAGGGCGAAGGCGTCGCGCGGAATCGTCAGCCTAAGCAGAAGCCCGTGGGACTGCCACTCCCTTGACACCTGCGCATTTAAGCTCCGAACCACCATCTGCTCCAGCGTCGTCCCGAACCCCGGGTTCTTCGTCTCGGCGGTGCCCGCTGCGTTGCCGTTCGATTCCAGCCAGGCAATGTCGACAAGGTCGGACCTCGAGCTCAAGGTGACATCGAGCCGCCCTTCCGGCGCAGAAAGAGAACCGTACTTTACGGCGTTGGTGGCATATTCATGAAACAGCAGTGCAAGGCTCGTCACCCTGTCGGCGCTGATCTGGACATCCTCGCCATGCAGCCGCCATCGGCCAGCATCCTTGTTTTCGAAGGGAGAGAGCAGGTTGGATAGGAGCGTAAAGAGCGTGGTCGGCTGCTCCGCGAACGCTTCGTCGCCGGTGAAGCTCGGCAAGGTCATCTCGTGAGCCCGCGACAGAGCAAAGAGGCGGTCCTTCATATCCGTTGCGAGCTCAGCTGGTGTCCGCGCCGTCCGCGCCGCCAACGTGATAATGCTCCCGGTAACTGCGAAAAGGTTCTTTACACGGTGGTGCATCTCGCGCAGCAGCAGATCTTGATGGTCTGCCGCACGCTTGCGATCGGAGATGTCGCGAGCGATCTTCGATGCGCCGATGATCTTACCGTCACTGTTGCGGATCGGCGAGATCGTCAGGGAGAGATCGATCAGGCTTCCGTCCTTACGACGGCGGATCGTTTCAAAGTGGTCCACCCGCTCGCCTGCGTTAATCCGAGCCAGGATCGCCGGTTCTTCGTCCAGACGGTCCTCCGGGATCAGCATTGTGATCGGCCGGCCCACGGCTTCGTCCGCCGTATAACCAAAAACCCGCTCGGCGCTCTTGTTCCAGGTTGTGATGATCCCGTAGAGCGACTTGCTGATGATGGCGTCCTCTGAGGATTCAACGATTGCCGCGAGGAAAGCAGCTGCATCATGCCCTGGCTGCGCGGCGCGGACACCCGCCTCAAGCTCATGAAGACGGTCTTCGGCCTTGTTGCGGTTGCCGTCCCCATCACCGTCAACGATTCTGTCTGCCATTGGCGTTCACGTGTCCCAGGATGTAAATCGAAAAGAACTTGAACGAGAGGGGTGTCGCGCCCTTCGCGCGGACAATAGCGCCTTCGCGCTGAAAATAAAGCATTTTGTATCAACGCGCTGTTGCAATATCGTCCACTGGACCTACGGTGCGACCACCCTCCTCTTCTGGATGACCAATTCCATGCACGAACTTCTACGACTATCCACTGGTATCCCCCGCCTGGACATCATCCTGGGCGGCGGCCTCGTCGAAGGGGCGTCCTACATCGTGCAGGGTCAACCCGGCGCGGGCAAGACGATCTTTTCCAATCAGGTGGCGTCTGCCAACGTCTCCAAGGGCGGCAAGGTTCTCTATGTGACCCTACTCGCCGAAACCCATGACAGGCTGTTTCAGTCGCTTGGCACCCTGGAATTCTTCGACCGGTCACAGCTCGGCACGAACATCACCTACGTCAGCGTGTTTCAGACGCTGCGCGACGAGGGGCTGCCTGCCGTTGTCAGCCTCATTCGGCAGGAGATTGCTCGCCAGGGTGCAACTCTGCTGGTGTTCGACGGCCTGCTCAACGCCAGTGACCGAGCGGATACCAATCTCGATGTGAAGACCTTCGTCGCCGAGGTCCAGAGCCAGGCCGCATTCGTCGGCTGCACCGTCCTGTTTCTGACCAGCACCCGCATCGCCGAGGACAGCCCGGAGCACACCATGGTCGATGGTGTCATCGAGCTCCATAACGAGTTGGTCGGCGTCCGTACCGTCCGCCGACTGCAGGTCAAGAAGTCGAGGGGAAGCGCGGGGCTCGGTGGCTATCACCAGTTCGAGATCACCTCAGCCGGGCTGATCGCCTACCCTCGGCTGGAAGCTATGCTCTCGACCACGACATCCGAGGATGATCCCGGATCAGTAGTGATTAGTTCGGGCACTGCCGGATTCGACGCGATGCTCGGCGGGGGCTTGCCGGAAAGCTCCGTGACGTTGGTCTTCGGCCCCTCGGGATGTGGCAAGACGGCATTGGGGCTGAACTTCCTGAGTCAGGCGAGCGTCGAGGAGCCGGCGCTGCATTTCGGGTTCTATGAGACCCCTGCCCGCCTGCTAAAAAAGGCGCGAGCGCTGGGGGTTGACCTAGATGGACCTCTCGCGTCGGGAGCGTTGGAGGTGATCTGGAACCCGATGACGGAAAACCTGCTGGACAAGCTCGGTCACCGGCTTCTCGATGCGATCCGGTCCCGGGGTGTCAAACGTCTTTTGATCGACGGGCTTGGTGGCTTCGAACGGGCTGCAGTGTATCCGCCTCGCCTCGTAGAATTTTTTGCCGCTCTTACGAACGAAATTCGGGCTCAGGGCGTTACCACACTCGCAACCTGGGAATTGCGGGACCTCTTCGGTCCGACGGTAACGGGCTCAGAAATTTCCAGCCTACTGGATAATCTGGTGATGCTGCGCCAAGTAGAGATCGGCTCCCGCTTCAAGCGTACGATCTCGGTGTTGAAGGTCAGGGACAGGGAGTACGAGCCAGTGATCCACGAAGTTGGCTTTGGAAATAAAGGTCTGCTCATATCCGCCCCCCTGGAGGCGGTCACTGGAGCAACAACAGGTGTGGCCAGCCCCGTCGGTGCGGAACCACAAACCTGAAGAAAGCATGAGCCGAACCAGATGCCGCTAATCGTAATTGCCGAGGATGAGTTTCTGATTGCTGACGTTCTGGCGATGATGCTGGAGGATGCCGGCTACGAAGTGGCTGCGGCAGCGCATGGCAAGGCAGCACTCGCTTTGGTTCGGGAAAAGCGCCCCTCACTCGTCATCACCGACTTTATGATGCCGCTGATGACCGGTCTCGAGCTTGCGCAAGCGATGCGCGCTGACGGCGAACTGTCTAATATCCCCATTATCCTCGTAAGCGGCGCTCAAGGAAGCATTGGCCGCGCTCATCCAGACGCCTTTGATGCTGTTCTCGATAAACCCTACAACGAGGAAAAGCTTATTGAGACCGTGTCCCGCCTTTTATCCTAAACACCGAAACGCGACGCAGGCTGTTGGATTTGGCGGCCGGCTAACGCGATAACGCCCGGCCATTAGCCGGAACCACTGCGTGGAACCAATACCTCGGCGGGGGGTTTGATTGTTACCGCTTAAGGAACAATCGAATGACCAGCACTGCAGTGATGATGTCCCCGCACGAACTGCCTGCCGTTCTCGAGGATACCTCTCTTCCGCTCCCCACTCCCCAGATCTCGGCTGTTCATGAGTGGACCGCGATTGTCCAGACCGGTTGGCAGCTTGCCCTTATGCCCATGATGGCGTGGTCTTCGCTTTATGCCGCGTCATGGCAGTTTTGGGAGCGTTCGCCGCGTGCCAAGCTGTCACGGGCAGCCGTTCCCGGTGCCAGTGCACCGACGAGTGTGTCTTAGACAATCTCGATCACTTCGAACAACGGCTCACAGCATCTCCCCGTAAATTTGGTTCGGAAACAGATCTACGGATAGTGCTCTGATCGTTGGCTATCTCGCCTCCATATGCTCGGTCAGCAGCTTTGTGCCGCAAGCCTGGAAAATTGTCCGCACCGGGAACACGAAGCGATTTCCGCGCGGATATATGTCTTGACCGTTACGGGCTTTGCGCTCTGGACAGTCTTCGGCGTTCTGCGGGTGGAGTGGCCGATCATCATCACGAACGCAATCTGCTTTTGCCTGTCCGCCATCATCCTGTCAAAAAAACAAGGGGCGAAGCGTAATGCGCAATAAGGAACGACGATCGGACCGCCCTCCCCTGCCCTTGCACAGTTTGCTGTCGACGACGATGATGAACTGGTGATGCACCCCTTCTCAGACCTTCAACATGGCCAATGACTGGCCGATGTTCATACTGCAGGCGATCGTTCTGATCGCCTTTGTCGGTGTGTTTTTCATCCGAGGCCCCGGCGATGCAGACTAAGCGAGACCGGCGTGGTTGGATTATGGTTCTCAGCGCGTTCCTGTTCCTATCCAATAAGCTTTGACGCAATCTTCCGCCAACACAATACTCGGATCAGTGGTTGCGGATCCAATAGACATTTTTTAAGTTGATTTCGCGGCACGTATGCCCATTGAACTCGAGAGGAATGCATGGCGACTGGGACAGTAAAGTTTTTCAACACCGACAAGGGTTTTGGTTTTATCACGCCGGAGAACGGCGGGCAGGATGTGTTCGTTCATATCTCGGCTGTTCAGGGCGGTGCCCTGCGCGACGGCGTGAAGGTCAGCTACGATCTGGGACAGGACCGCAAGACCGGGAAATCCAAGGCAGAAAACGTCCAGGCGCTTTGATCGCCCACAGTGCCACGCCGATAGGCTCGATCAAGCTCGCTGTCCTATCATGGCCCAAGGCGCCAACTGTTACAGTTGCCTCTGTATGGCAGCCGATAAATGCAAAACCCGCGGCGGCATTGCTCCGCGGGTTTTCATTTCCATGGGAAATAAGCCCTCTTTATTGTTCGTCGAGTTCCCAAATATGGGAGATTTCCTTGGCACGCTGTGCGCGGTCCTCGGCTGTCGTTAACGGCACCACTGCAATCTCAGGCACATCGTGTCGGATGGCCTCCAGGATCGTTTGCATTTCGGTGTCGTGGATCTCTCGATTGCTATCGCTCCCCGTGTTGACATCCAATTCGCATAACGGCGCTGCACTTCAGGCATCGTAATTTCGCCAGCAATCCAAGCCTCGATCCAGGCCAGGAACCGGGGATCCCGCTCGACCGGAAAGCCCGCTGCCTCCTTGGTCGCTACCGATCGCTCCCATCGGGCACGACGCTCGTCTGAAGTCCAGACTGTCATTCCTCTGCCTCGCCCTGCTCCCGCGTCTCTCGAAGCGCGCAATCTTTCGCTCTTCGACCGCACGGCGTGCTTCTCGCTCTCGATCGCCTCAAGCGCTGCCGCTTTCGAGGTTTCAAATACACCCTTTGCTGATGCGCCTCTCGTGCGCCGTTGATTTTCTTCCGCCATGACATTCCTCATAGATCGCTCATTTGAAACTAATCTCGGATCAGTTCAAAAGACCAACGAAATTCACTTCACATAAAATTTTCTCACCGATATAGCCAATGCAGCCAACGTTACACAGCCAGGGCCTCTCCTTTGATCCGAAAAAGCATGCTCTTTCAAATTCTTAACTTGGTTGTTCGCGATCAACTCACCCAACTTTGAGCCCCGGAGCCCCATTTGCCCTTAGTGCTGCCTCGAAGAAGCCGAAGACGGCCGAGAGCCAGACCGATGCCGCCGCCGGCGCGCTGCGTGGGTGGGACGAATTCGACGTCGACGGGCTGCTGCGATAGCCGTGGTCCTGAACGGATTTCAGTGACAGAAGTCTTCGAAGGTTCGTCGATGAGACCGCGCCACGATATTTGAATGCGACTCCGTGGGTTTTCCAAAGCCGGAACACAAGCCCGTTCTGGGGGTTCCATCTCCACGAAGATCGGAGATCCGTCATGCGATTTCGCTCATTATTGACAGATCTGGGTACCTGGACGTCGAGCCCGTACGCATTCGCAATCGTCGCGATCTACGTTGTTTCCTGGCTGATCTTCAGCCCTGAGACGCTGGAATGGCACGGGATCGCAACGCTCATCACCTGGATCATGACATTGTTTATCCAGCGTGCCGAACATCGGGACACGCAAGCGATCCACGCCAAGCTTGACGAACTTCTCCACGTCCACGGTGACGCCCGAAACGAAATCACTCAGCTAGACGAAAAAGAACCCGAGCAGATCGAGGCGTTTCGCGATCAGCACACAAGGTCCGACTAGCTGCGGCCGTATCCTCGTCCATGACGCCCTCACGCAGCTTTCGATAACCGCAGTTTTCTTAGGTCGCTGGACAACGCCGGATCGGCTGAAGTGTCGCTCCGGATGGGGCTGTGGCACGCCATCGGGCAAATCGTCGCTATCAACGTAGGCGCCGCCATTCGCGGAGCATGTAGAACAGAGCAAAGACGGCCAGCGCAGCTCCGATCGTAACGGGACCGGCAGCAAGGGAATGCCCGCTCATCACGGCACCGACCACTGTCGAACCCGAACCGCTTCCCGCCGCATAGGCAAGCGAGTAAGCGGCACTTCCAGAGACCAGAGCGTCGCCGGAGTAGCGTTCTCCGAGAAGCGTGAGGGCACAGGTATAAAGCGCGAAACTGGCTGCCCCGAGCATCGCGAAGACGATGAGAAAGGCAGGGCCGCCCTCGATAAAGGGGATCAGGAAAAAGGAGACGCTGGCAAGCAAGGCCGCCCCTATCCCGATCGCCGGTCGGTTGACATGATCGAGCAGCCAGCCCACCACTGGCTGGGAAATAGCAGTCGGAAGCGCAACCATAGTCACGGCGGTCGCGGCAAAGGCCTGGGAGAAGCCGACATGCACCAGGTAAGCCGGCATGGCCGATATCGCCGCGATGTCCGCAAAACCATACATGAAGACCATCGTGACCAGGAGAGGCGCTCCTTTGATGAACCTGATCAACCCCTTCGAGCGCGATGGCTGAGGCAGGGTTGTGGCGCGTCGGGTCAGCAGAGCCGAGAAGAAGGCGATCGCCGCCACATAGATGGCCGTCACGGCAAAGCTCAAGCCTGACCCCGTGCCGAAGCGGGATGGCGAGCGGACCAATGGAGAAACCGGCGCATAGGCCGGCGCCGTAGAGGCCGGAGACACGACCGCGGACAGCCTCCGAAGAGGCGGTGTTCAACCACGCTTCGCTGACGATGAAGACGGAACTGGCGCACAGCCCGAGAAGGAAGCGCAGGCCACACCAGACCCAGAAACCATCGAATGCGCTCATCGTCAGCAATGACAGCGCACAACCGAATAGACCAATGATGATCAGGATGTCACCGCGCATAAGACGCATCAGCTGATCGATCGTCAACGTGGCGAACGCAAAGCCGGCCTCATAGAAGGACGCGTTTAGCCCGATATGAGCATCCGTCTCTCCGCGCTGTTGCAGGACCAGGGTTATCAGCGGATAAGTCAGGCCCTGAGCAACGGCAAAGGCAGTCACACCGAGAACCACAGCGGTTATCGCCGCTCGGTCTGTCTGGATTCTGACAGTGCTGGCGTTTCCGATCATCTTTTGAGCCTCGTGCAATGCGTAAATCGGCCGATGCGGGGGAGTGGCTTGCCCCAATGGCCTTTGCGTCCTCACACCACTTTGAGCGGACGCCAGGGTGTGGGAGGTAACTCAGCGTCAACGGGATCGCCCGCTCGCACCTCGCCTCCCGTCACGACGATGGCCATCACGCCGGTCTTGCGCATAAGCCCGCCGTCGTCGTCCTTGCCGAGAACAGCTTTCATAAGGCCTTTTTGGAACCGATCGATCTGGATGCATGGGTTTCGAAGACCCGTCACTTCAAGCCGCACGCTTTCCCCAATCCTCAGATGGGTCCCGGCAGGGAGTTCGAGAAGCGCGATGCCCTGCGTGGTGATGTTTTCACCGAGGTCGCCCGCGGAAACCTCGAACCCTTGCTGGTGCAGTTCGGTAAACAGTTCCGAGTGGATCAAATGGACCTGCCGAAGGTTTGGCTGCGTCGGGTCTCTTGCAACGCGCGAGCGATGTTTGACTGTCACCCCAGAATGGGCATCACCATCGACACCGAGGCCGTCAACGATCTCGATGACGTTAACGACGGGTTTGGAGAAATCATGTGCGCGCGATCGCTATACGGAAACAACCTTTGACATAAGGCAATCTAGGATGCGAGCCGGAGAAAGGGCAAGCGAAACAAAATCAGACGACACCTGTGTTTTCCGCGAAGGTCTGAGTTGCGCCTGGAGAGCGTGCAAAAGCAACGACTACTCGGTCTGAATGCGGGGCCTAGCCACGTGTCACGGCGCCCTCTTTTCCTTCGAGGCGACACGCCATCAGCGAGACAAGCTGTCCGCGTGAAGAAAGAGCCTCACGATCAAGCCGTTTTTCGACCATTCGTGATCGACCCTGCCACGCAACTGTGCCGTCACCGTCCGATGAAGTAGCTTGCTGCCATAACCGGTCGAAGACGGTTGTGGAGCAACCTCTGGCCCGCCTTGCTCTGTCCAGACGATCTCAACCTCACCGTCGGTGAGTGTCCCAGAGACGTCGAGTGTTCCAGCCGCCACAGAGAGCGCACCATACTTCAGCGAGTTGGTGGCAAGCTCGTGGATAACGAGGGCAAGGCTGGTCGCCGCTGTCTCGCCGATGCCCATGCGCGGGACCGCGACACGAATGCGTCCGGCAAAAGCGCCATTGTCGTCGTAAGGCGCCAAAAGGACAGAGAAGAGATCGCCGAGCAGTGCTGCCCGCCCTTGCGCGTCAGGAAGCGGGCGAACGAGATCATGGGCTCGACCAAGCGACGTCAGTCTCTGCGTCAGTTGCAGCGCCATCTCCTCTTTCGTTTCAGTCGACCGCGCGGTGATCGCCGTCAAGGCGCTCGCCAATGCCAAAAGATTTTTGACGCGGTGGCTCATTTCTCCGGCAAGCAGTTCGTTCCCTTCTTCAGCCTGCTTGCGCCCCGTGACGTCGAGGAAGATGCCGCTCATCGTGCGTCCGACGATGCCTGCATCGTTGCCCTTGCCGCGAGCAGAGATCCACCGGATATCCGACACGCCGGTCATAATGCGGAAATCGATCTCGTAGGGACCGACGATCGCCCGGGTCGCGACGAAGGCTGCTCTTACCCGATCCCTGTCGGCCGGATGGATTTTTTCGGACAGATGCTCGAAGGCGAGTGGCCCATTGGGCTCAACATCCCAAAGTTCGTAGCCCTTCTTGTCCATGGTGAACGTGTCGTCGTCGACATTCCAGGTCCAGAGCGCAACCCCTGCCGCCTCGAGGGCGCTCCGTAACTGTTTCTCGTTCCAGGCGGGAAGTGTATCGACAACGCTACTCACTGAACTTAAAGCCCCCCAATCTGAACCCACCAGGACCGATAACTTGGTGTTCGAATCCCGTTCCAGTCAAGGGGAGTCAAAGGGGAAGAGGAGGGATTTCGCGGTTGAAACCAGGTGGCTGAGATTTGAGCCCGACTTCCAAAGTGAGGGCCGGCGACAGCAGCGACCCTCCCGGTCATAACGCAAATAAAATGGCGCTTACCGCAAAGCATGTTTATCTAGGCGTTCTCCGGCAAGGCATCGCTTCAAGACTGACGCCTCAAATCGCAGGTTTTTGCGCGACGATGGGATGACCAAACGTGGCGTTCAACTCGATCTGTGCTGCATCCGACAGGTAAGGCCTGAATAGGCTTGCAACCTGCCTTAGTCCCCAGTCGAGATGTTCCTCTCCTAGCTTCTCGACACCTTCCTGCAGGCTGAGATACACAGCCCAGTAGGTCGATACGATCCAGACATTGGCAAGCAACTGAGGAGCGTCTTCGTCGGGAACATCGATAAGTTGTGCATCCGTCATTTGACGGAGTGCTCCTTCGACGACGATCCGCATCCCACTGCTGAGGGCGCGGGTCGGCTCGCGCAAAGATGGGGCGATGGCAATGACGCCAGGCAGATCCCGGAAAATGTAACGATGGTTCCAGACGATCGAGAACCAGCGCCGCATAAAACCCGAGAAGGTGCCTGGGTCAGTTTCCGTATTCGAAGCCGCCTTGGTCATAAAGGAAGCTGCGTCCGCTTCCAGTCTTTCGAACAGCGCCTGGAGAAGCGCTTCCTTGGTTTTGAAGTGATAATAAAGATTGCCTTCGTTGATCCCGACCGCACGAGCAATTTCGGCAGTCGTAACCCGATCCGGTGCTCTGTCATTGAAGAGCGCCAGGGTGGCATCCAGGATCCTATCCCGGGTGCTAGCCCCTTCGGCCTTGGGCGTACGCTCGGTCGCTGCTCTTTTCATCTCATCCCTTGCATCGCTAAGGTACGCACCTTAACTCTTTAAGGTAAGCACCTTACTCATAGATTACGCCGAGTTGGCGGGCAAGGATGTAGCGATGGATACCAAAGCTCTGAATGACGGCATGCCGAAGACCACGTTTCCGCTGACGCCGCAGTCGACGCTCGGTGCTCTACTGGCGATCGTACGTAATCCGCTCGACGCGCTTCCGCCGTCGATCTTCACGGAACCGGTAGTGTTTTCGAAGACTGCCGGAGAACTGAAGGTCTACCTGGCCGACCCGGTGTTGATCCATGAGGCGTTGGTGAAAAATGCTGACACGCTGGGGAAGGGCGATCAGGTTAGGCGGGCGCTCGGACCGGCGCTCGGTCAAGGCTTGTTGACCGCCGATGGCTCCCACTGGAAATGGCAACGGCAGTCCGTCGCCGGTGCGTTCCGGCACGACAAACTCCTCGAACTGCAACCGACGATGATTGCAGTGGCTCAGCGCACGCGCGACAGGTGGATTGGCATGGGCAATAGAACGATCGACGTCGGCCACGAGATGATGCGGACCACGTTCGACATTATCGTCGAGACGATGATGTCCGGTGGCCATGGCATTGATGTCGAACGGGTCGAGAAAGGCATTTCCGACTTCCTCAAGCCGACTGGCTGGACGTTCGCGCTTGGACTTTTGCGCGCACCCGAATGGATACCGTACCCCGGTCGCGGCAAGGCCGAGGCAGCCGTCGAGTTTCTGCGGTCCAGCCTGCTGAGCGTGATCGAGACGAGGCGCAAACACCCGGATGACCGCCACGATCTTGTGAACATGCTTTTGTCGGCCGCAGATCCGGAAACCGGACGAACAATGAGCGACGCGGAGATCGTCGACAACCTCATGACCTTCATCACAGCTGGTCACGAAACAACCGCGCTCGGGCTCACCTGGACATATGATCTCCTAGCTCGGCATCCGGAGATCGAGGCTAAGGTTCTCGCCGAGATTGACGCGGTGACAGAGAGTCAGCCGGTTAGCGCGGAGCACGTGTCGAAATTGGTCTATACGCGACAGGCCTTCTCGGAAGCCATGCGCCTTTATCCCCCTGCACCGATCATCACGCGGACCGCTTTGCGGGATTTCCAGCTGGGCGATTATCTTATTCCGACCGGAACGGTGTTGATCGTGCCGATCTACGCAGTTCATCATCACACCTCACTGTGGGCGGATCCCGAAGTGTTTGATCCCGATCGTTTTAGCCCGGAGTCGGCCAAGGCGCGGCATCGATATACCTACATGCCGTTTGGTGCCGGGCCGCGGGT
Organism: Rhizobium sp. LjRoot98; assembly: GCF_964252935.1. Taxonomy (NCBI): domain Bacteria; kingdom Pseudomonadati; phylum Pseudomonadota; class Alphaproteobacteria; order Hyphomicrobiales; family Rhizobiaceae; genus Rhizobium; species Rhizobium sp. LjRoot98. The sequence goes on along the minus strand of NZ_CAXUPW020000012.1, from coordinate 78,015 downwards.
CTGCATCGGTAACGCCTTCGCGGTTATGGAAGCCGTCGCTATCCTGGCTGTGCTGCTTCAGAAGGTCCGGCTTGCGGCTACTGAGCCTCATCCCGCCAAACCCATCATGAAGGTGACCCTGCGGCCGGACCGGGCGCAACGCATGAATCTGACGCTGCGCTAACAGGTAGGGAGGTCGCGGCATCAACCGGACGTCGCAGGGATGACGTATGCAATCATCTTTCCGGTTGCGGCCAACGATCGGCAGTCGCGTCCCAGCCATCGACGGAATTGTTATCGGCTGCCTCTATCTGCCCTACACCAGCGCCCATACCCAATCTGGATTAACTCGTTGACGACTAGGCCGTTATCGCCAGACCCATCGAGGACAGAGGAGCCGACAGACGATGGCAGAGGGACAAGATTTTGATGCCGCGGAATTCGCAGACCAACTTTCCGCGATGACCGACGAAGAACTGTTTGCGCTGATGCAGAAGCTCGAGGACGAAAGCGAAGATATCCCCTCCGAAGACCGCGACAGCAGCGAGGTCTTTGTCAGGATAGCCATGGTTGAAACCGCAATCGAAGAGCGATTTCCTGGACAGCTATTGGCGCCATACAAGGACTGGCAGCAGCGGCGGATAGAGATCTGAGGAGCGGAGATCGTGACAGAAGGACCCGACACTACCGAACGACTGTTTCAGCATCTGGATGATCTTGTCGCCGAGATCATCGACCGGTTTGCGACTGAGGGCCATGGAACCGTCACGGTGATCGAAACGCTTCAAGACGTCATTGCAAAACGTCGCCTGTCTTACGACCGTGACCCCGATCCGGCAGAAGACGTTGAGGAGCCATCGAACAGTTGGCCCGCCGCGGCGACGTCGTCGACAGAGCTGAAGGAGTAATTATGCTGCCCTCCCTCGAGCACTCCGGCCCAGCCGAGACGGCAAAGAACCTCACCCGGAGCCAACGGGACGCGCTACGTGCGATCGCGTTTTTCCGACGCCAGCGCAAGGCGGGCAAAGGATGGCTGGTTGGCGACAAGCGGTTGTCCGAAAAGCTGGTCGAGCGCCTGGAAATGATGGAGCTGGTGGAAGAGAGCTTCATCGGCGGGCAGCCGACACTTCAGTTGACCGTCGTCGGGCGCGCTATCGAGGCGAAACTGCAGTAATCGTGTCATCGGCCCCGGAGCTGTTGGTCCGGGCGCAAGTCTCGGACTGCGTCTGCAAATATCGTGGGTGCTTCCTGCGGGACGTTGTGGCCAATGCCGGCAAGGATCTGACGGTCATACGTTCCCTTGAAGTGGATAGCATCTTTATCCTCGGTCGATGGAGGATCGACACCATCGTCGGCGCCGAGGAGGACGATGGTGGGGATTGTAATGTCAGGCTGCTCTGCCAGCCGGGCTTCGACCTCGGCATAGGCCGGATCGCCGGGCACGACGCCGTAACGATGGCGGTAGGAATGAATGACGACATCCAGGAAGTCTGGATTGTCGAACGCCGCAGCACTTCGTTCGAACGTTTCATCGTTGAACGACCAGGACGGCGACCATGTCTGCCAGAGAAACCTGCTGATCTGGTCCCGCTGCTGCTCAAGACCCTTCCGACCCCGCTCGGTGTGGAAATAATACTGATACCAGTCCCGCGCTTCCTGGTCCGGAGCACCGGGGTTGGCGGCGCCGGCGATATCCTGGATGTTGTAACCGGTTCCCGCACTCACCAGGCCGATCACCCTTTCAGGCCACAAGGCGGCGACAATACAGGCGGCCCTGCCACCCCAGTCGTAACCGCCGAGGATCGCTTTTTCGATTCCGAGAGCGTTCATCAATGACAGGAGATCCGCGCCCAATGCCGCCTGCTCACCAGAGCGCGGCGTCGCCGGCGACAGGAAGCGGGTGGCGCCGTAGCCGCGAAGGAAGGGTACGATGCAGCGGTGCCCCGAGGCGGCAAGACGACTTGCCACCCCGTCATAGGCATTTGCATCATAGGGGAACCCATGAAGTAGGATCGTTGGCACACCGTCTGCCGGGCCGAGCTCGAAATATGCAATATCGAGCACACCAGCGTGCACGTGCTTCAAATTCACTTCCTGAATCATAGTCGTCCTTCAGGCGTTATCACGCGACGCCTTTGCCGCCGGTCACGCCATAGACCTCGCCGTTGATGAAGCTGGCTTCCTGCGAGGCGAGGAGCACGAAGACAGGAGCAAGTTCGACCGGCTGGCCGGGTCGACCGAAATCGCTGTCCTTGCCGAAGTTCGTGACCTTCTCGTCGGGCTGACCCCCGCTTGGCTGAAGCACCGTCCAGACCGGGCCGGGTGCAACGACGTTGGCGCGGATGCCGCGCTCGATCAATTGCTTGGCGAGTGCCTTGGTATAGGCAACGATGCCCGCCTTCGTCGTCGCGTAGTCGAGCAGGATCGGCGATGGCTGATAAGCCTGGATCGACGCGGTCGTAATTACTGCAGATCCGGCCGGCATGTGCGGCACGGCAGCCTGGGCGATCCAATGCAGCGCATAAAGGTTGGTCTTCATGGTCTTGTCGAAATCGTCCGTCGACAGCTCCTCGATGTTTTCGCGGTACTGCTGGCGTCCGGCATTGATCACGAGGATGTCGAGGCCGCCAAGACCGGTAACGGCCTTTTCAACCAGCTCGCGGCACCATGCCTCTTCCTTGATATCGCCCGGCAGCGCGACCGCCTTTCGGCCCTCCGCCTCGATCAACCGGATCACCTCCTCGGCGTCCGCTTTCTCATCCGGGAGATAGCCGATGGCCACGTCGGCACCCTCGCGGGCAAACGCGATCGCGGCAGCGCGACCGATCCCGGAATCGCCGCCAGTCACCAAGGCTTTGCGGCCAGTGAGCCTGCCGGACCCGCGATAGCTTTCCTCACCATGGTCGGGGGCGGGATCCATCTTGCGGGCAAGCCCAGGTGCAGCTTGCGGCTGGTCGGGAAACGGCGGCGCGGGATAGAGGTTGCGTGGGTCGTTCAAAGAGGCTTTGTCGGTCATCGTCACACCCGGTTCTGTTTGTCGCTGATTGCATCTTCAATTCGCGAACGCGGCCTGGAGATGTTTGTTCCGGATCGCGGCGAGACATCGGGGAACCAACTGCGGAAGGGTTCGTTCGTTTGATCATCAATGCAGGAGGAAGCATCATGCCCCAAGGTGACAAGTCGAAATACACGGACAAGCAGGAACGCAAGGCAGATCATATCGCCGAAAGCTATGAGGAGCGCGGGGTTTCGGAAAAAGAGGCCGAACGTCGCGCGTGGGCGACCGTCAACAAGGACGACGGCGGCGGCAAAAAGACCGGCGGATCCGGACATGGAAAGCATACCAGTCATCCCGCAGCCCACAAAGGCGGCGAGAAGGGCGGGAAGGCCGCTGCGTCTCGATCTGCTGCCGATCGCTCGGCGTCGGCGAAGAAGGCTGCAGCAACGCGAAAACGCAACGCCGAGCACGCCCATCATTAGCCCGCCGACAGCGCGGCCAACCTGGCACCTGTCGGTCAGACGATTTCCCGGAAGGTGATCGAATAGCGAAGCTGATCGACAGGCGGGATGGAATGCTCCCATTCGCTGCGCGCAGGTCCCGAAAGCACGTAGGCTGAGCCTGGTTCGGCAATAACCGAGGCGCGTTCCCATCGGTCGCCGAAACGGCGCCGAAGCCTGAACGTGGCGGCCGACAACAGAGAAACCCCGATGATCCGGCCGAAGACGTTTTTGTCTTGGTGCCAGCCGATCGGCGCGCCGGGAGCATACTCGGTCACCAGAGCCTGCTGCAGCTGGTCCGGCGCGATACCGGCAAAGGCTGCGGCAATCGATCGTACAGGCAAAAGAAACGGCGGGATGTCTTCGGTCCGCCTCACCTGCTGGGTGTCAAAGTCGAATTTCCAGCCATACGAGATCACCCTCCTCTTGCCTTCGAAGCCATGGAAGTCGAAGGGTTTCAGCGGCAGTTGCGGTAGTTCTCGCAGGAGGACCGACTGAACGTCTTTGGGAACGACATCGGGTTGGTAGCGGAAACCTGACGGCAGTGCCGGTTCCGCTTCCCCAAACAGATCTGCTTGCGCTGGGAAAGCCATGGGCAATACTCCGCCTCAATGAACGCTGGGGACTTTGACGACCGCGGCAAAATCCTCTGCCACAAGTTCGCTGATGGTGATAAGCACCTCCTCCGCCGAAAAGCCGGAGGCGATCGTAGCGCGGATCAGATCCTGCAGGTCCGGCTCGATGACATCGCGGCAATCTTCAAGCCGCTCGTTCGAAACCGTAATGCTGTCTAGTTCTTCCATGATGTGCCCTTTCATAATCTGCCGGGTCGGTGCCCCTTAGGTCGGTGGCAGGTAAAACCCTTCCGTCTTAGCCCAGTTGCTCGGCGATGATCGCTTGAAGTTCCGCACGGGTGAGCAGGCAGGGATATTGATTTGTGTTTCTTCTCGGTGCCCTTACCGCTGTCGCGAGGCTTCGGCGCCGCCGGCGGGGCGACGATATCTGCTTTGTTCAATTGAAATCCTAGGTGGGCACAGAAGGATGGCAGGCGTTAACGCGCGAAACGGTCGACGTTCGAGAATGCCGCCCGTGGCTGTGACTATGTGAGTGATATCTGAAAGATAAGAAATGGGTGGATAGGTTACAAGGGAACGTGCCCGAAGGATCTTGGATCACGAAAACGAGGGCGCTCAACACACATGGGGGCGCTCTTTTCTTCTAGCGCGGACAGTGCGGTGCCAGGGCGCAGACGCGACATATCGGAGGACATAAACCCTCCGCCAGATGAGAGACCAACTGATAACGCATCTTGGGGACATTTCCCACTTCTGCTCTTGGAGTCCTGCGACGGAGGCAGCCAAGGCACGAGACAACAAGCGTGGATCAAGCACCCGTATGCCGATTTTCGATCATGTCGGTGACCTTGTTGGCCAGCTCGGTCATCACGAACGGCTTGGTGATCACCTCCATGCCGGGTTCAAGATGACCATTGCCGACAGCCGCGTTCTCCGCGAAACCCGTGACGAACAGAACCTTCAGGTCCGGCCGAGTGAGACGGGCAGCGTCGGCGACCTGACGACCGTTCAAGCCACCGGGTAACCCGACATCGGTGATAAGAAGATCGATCCTGGCGTCGGATTGAAGGATTTTCAGTCCCGACGGACCGTCTTCCGCTTCGAGCGCCACGTATCCAGCCTCCTCGAGCACTTCCACAATGAGCATGCGAACGGTCGGCTCGTCGTCGATGACGAGCACGGTTTCGCCGGCACCCATTTCCGGGATCGGTGTGTCCACTGCCTCGGCATCGTCCGCAATCTCGCCGGTATAGCGGGGGAGATAGAGGCACATAGTCGTCCCGTGGCCCGGCTCACTGTAGACGCGGATCTGGCCACCGGACTGCCGCACGAAACCGTGGATCATGGAAAGACCCAGGCCGGTGCCCTGACCGATCGGTTTGGTCGTGAAGAACGGATCGAAGATCCGGTCGGCGATATCTTTCGGGATCCCTGTTCCCGTGTCGGTGACGCACACTGAGATATATTGCCCCGGGGGCAGGTCGCGCTCCCGCCCGGCGCGGTTGTCCAGCCACTTGTTCGCAGTCTCGATCGTCAGTTTGCCACCCCCGGGCATCGCGTCGCGCGCGTTGATGGCGAGGTTGAGGAGCGCGCTCTCTAGCTGGGCGGTATCGACCTTGGTCGTCCAGAGGCCCGCGGCACCGACAACCTCGACCTTGATGGCCGGGCCGACGGTGCGTGTAATGAGATCCTCCATACCGAAGACCAGCCGGTTCACGTCGGTCGGTTTGGGATCGAGGGTCTGGCGACGGGAGAAGGCAAGCAGCCGCTGGGTCAACGCCGCGGCGCGTTGCGCCGAGGTCTGTGCACCCCTTATGAAGCGATCGATCCCATCGCTCCGGCCTTGAGACAGGCGCCGTTCGATAACTTCCAGGCTCCCACTGATCCCGGCGAGAAGGTTGTTGAAGTCGTGCGCGATACCGCCGGTCAGTTGTCCAACAGCCTCCATCTTCTGCGCCTGGCGGAGCGCCTCTTCAGCCTCGGCGCGTTTAGCGATCTCGGCTTCCACTTGCTCTTCGAGACGCTCGTTGAGCTGCTGCAGGCGCTCTTCGCTCGCCTTCCGCACGGTGATGTCAATCACGGTGCCGACAAAGCGACTATCTTGGACCGTATCGAAGAAGGCGCGTCCGCTAGCGGCAATCCAGCGTTCCCTGCCGTCCTCGATACCGACCGTCCGAAATTCGATGTCGTACTGACCCGAACCCTCGGGATCGATCGCCCGCTGCACCGCCTCATGCGCTCGCTCGCGGTCGTCGGGATGAATGCCTGCGAGGAAGGAGCTTTCATAGGTGACCGTCGCTTCCGCCGACAAACCGAAGAGCTGCTTGCACCGGACGTCCCAGCCGAGCGTGTTCGAAGCGGGATCATAGTCCCAGGTGCCGATTTCTGCCGCTTCGGTGGCCAGCCGCAAGCGAGCTTCGCTGTCGGCAAGTTCCGTCTCGGCTTTCTTCCGTTGCGCGAGTTCACGTTCCAGCGCCTGAAACAGCCTTGCATTGTCGATAGCGACCGCCGCCTCGGCGGCTAGGCCCTCCAGGCCCCGTTCCGATCGATCGTCGAAAACACCAACATCCGCATGGCCGAAGAAGAGGCCCCCGGTCACCTCTCCGGTACGCGAGATGACCGGCACCGCCAGATAGCTGCGAACAGGAAGATGTCCCTCGGGCATTCCGGCACGTGGCGTGTTCTTTCCGTACCGCGGATCCACGGTGATATCGTCGGATCGAACGATACCTTCACCTCCGAAGGTCGGAGCGAACACTGCGGTATTACGCGGCATTGGGAACTTGGAGAAGGCTTCGGCTGGCACCCCGGAGATGGTGTAGAGCATATAGCTCTCCCCAGCCTCATTCTCGACATTGTAGAAAAAGGCACCAAATTGAGCGCCGGTCAGCTCAACGCCGGCATCCGTGACGACCTGGACGAGTTCCTGAAGATTGGTCTTGGCCGCAAGGGCGGAGCCCGCCCGATTGAGTATCTCGAGCCCACGGCGTTCCGCCGCAATCGCGTCCTCAGCCGTCCGCTCCTCCGTGCGATCCCGCAGGATCTTCGTGAACCCGATCACCGTACCGGCCTGATCGCGGATCGGCGACATCTCGCCGACGGCCCAGACTTTTGATCCGTCGCGACGGATACGCCAACCTTCCGTACCGCCGCCGCGGCCTGTCGTTAGCGCGTCGTTCATCTCTTTTCGAAGCGCTGCGGCACCCTCTCCGGGCGGGAACAAGCGGTCCAGCGTTTCCCCCAAAACGTCAGCGGCGCTCCAGCCTAGCATCCGTGAGGCGCCCTCGTTCCAACTGGTGACCCGGCCTTCGAGGTCGGTGGTAATAATCGCCGTGCCGACCGCACTGTCGACGATCTGACGCCATTGGTCAGCGCTTATTGCGCCCTCGCTCATCCATCCCCCGGAAATCAATCCCTCTGAATCGGACCTAAACGCAGAGCCGTTGAATTGGTTGCAAGAGTTAGCAGCTTTCCAGGCCGTCGACTGTTTAGAGACGACCGAGAAATTTAAGGTCCTTCAACCGCCCACTTTCACGGCTTTGCTTTAAGGCTGCGACCGATGCGGTCCAGGGATGGCAGCTCGATACGCAACCGCAGGCCATCCTCCCGCCAGTCGCGCGTGATCTTGCCGCCTAGCTGCTTTTCAAGTACGGCCCCTAGCAGCACGTTACCGAAACCCTTACCTGGCGTCGCCCGGGCATCGCCGGCTCCGTTCTCGCGCCAGTGCAGAACAATGCCCTCGCCTTCCCTGCTCCAACCGATTGATAGTCGACCTCCGCGGCGCGATAGCGATCCATGAACGGCGGCGTTGGCGGCAAGTTCGTGTATCGCGAGACCCAAAGGTTGAACGGACGGCGCGGGGATCGAAACTGTGGGCCCTGATATTTCGACGTTGTCATCGCCAAAGGCCTTGACTTGCAGCGTGACGATGTCGTGAAGCGACGCCTGCTGCCATCCGTTCTCCGCAAGGAGCATGTGGGTTCTAGACAGCGCCTGGACGCGCTGCTGTACCGATGCTGCGTATACGGCGGCATTATCTGTTCGGCTGAGCCGAACGATGCTGTCGACGATCGCCAGCACATTCTTTGTCCGGTGGTCGACTTCAAGAAGCAGGCGGTGTTCGGCTTCCTCCAGCGTCTGGACCTTGCGGTATTCGGTAACGTCGATCTGGGAGGCGAAGTAATAGGCGAGCCGCCCGTCGTCGTCCCGGATCGGGCTCAGGTAGAGTTGGTTCCAGAACGTGGTGCCGTCCTTTCGGTGGTTCAGGATCTCGACCGTTCCCTCGCGGCCCTGCGCGATGATCGCCCGGATTTCCGCAACGGCCGTCCTCGACGTGTCCTCGCCCTGCAGCAACCGACAGTTCTTGCCAAGCAGTTCGTCGGCCGAGTAGCCCGTCAGCGCGAGGAAGGCGTCGTTGGCAAGGACAATGGGGTAGTCCGGCTGGCGCGCGTCTGCGAAAACCATCGGCATGCGGGTTCTCTGAAAAGCGAAGGTCGCCAGTTCCCTGTGATCGGCTATGCCCTGGTTCGAGGCGGCGGCCGGGCGGTCGCCATGAATGTCGGACTTTACTGCTTCGCTCATGCCGTACCTCTTTGATCAGCTAAAAACGCTGTTTGGCGCCAATGGTTTAGGGCTTGAGGCTGGCCCTCGCGGAACCGTCACTTGCGCCGAAAGACTACCGATCATAGGGTCGGAAGCATGGAAACGAAGATCAACCTGGGACAGGTGCTCGTCCTCGAAGACGATCCCTTCATCATATTGGATCTCGAGGAGACGCTGCGGGAATTCGGCGCGGCGTCTGTCGTCTCGTTCAACACGCGCACGGAAGCAATGGGGTGGCTCGCCTCAAACCGTCCAGATGTTGCCGTCGTCGACCCTCGGCTACCCGATGGGATCTGCACCGACGTCGTCGAAAGGCTGGCAGAAGCGAACGTGCCGTTGATCGTATACTCAGGGGCGAACGTAGATGAGCCGGCGTTCGCCAACGGCAGGTGGCTGGATAAGCCTGCCATGCCTGAGGTCCTAAGGGAGGCGCTGACAGAACTGCTGTCGAATAGCCGCGACACCGGCCGATCCACTGGCTTCCAAACGAGCAATAGGCCCGGAATGCTCGCGCCTGTTCTAGTTCTGTTTGACCACGCCGCTCGATCCTTTCGCGGGCGATCTCGAGTTCCTCTTTGCCGACCTGGTCAGCAGTCCTCGAAGCAACCCCCGCCGCTCGATCGGCTCCATGACTGCCTCGGGGCCCTCCGGATCGAGGATCTCGTTGTCCGCAAGCCATTGCCCAAGGTCCGATATTTCCGGCGTGTGATAGGGCACTAGGGTCGGTCTGCTTCCGGGTTGATCCGCCGGCCGATTTTCCCTCAGCGCCTCGATCGCTTCGATGACGGATTTCGTCCGGTCGATAGCCTGGGTGACCTCGTCCGGGTCAACGCCGAGGTGCTCGGCCAGTAGATCATCGCGCAGTTGAAGAAGTTGGCCGGACAGGTGGCGATCCTGCCCGGCTTCGAAGGCAACATCGCACTCGTTGTCGAACCGCATGGATCGATTGTTGAAGTTCGAGGAACCGACTCGCATTGCTTGACCATCAACGATCATCAACTTCGAATGGACGTAGATCGGTACGCCGTCGGCGGTGACCGGGTGATAGATTCGAAAACGTCCGTGCGGATCATGAATGTGCAGTGCCTCCCTCAGGCGTGCTCGTGCGGTGTCCATCGCCAGTTCACCAAGCCAATTATCGGCTTTGACCGGATTGATCAGGACGACTTCCGGACCGTCAACTTCCGAGAGCCGTCTGGCGAGAGCCTGAGCGATAACTCGGGACGCAAAATATTGGCTTTCCGCGTAGATAACATGCCTGGCCGCCATGATCATGTCGACATACAGCCGCTCGATCTCTTCGACGCCTTCCCGATCGCCATAGGCCGGACTTGTGCGGGAAATTCCGAGCGTCACAGCTCCGAACGAAATCGCGCCTTTGATGGATGGTGACTCATGCGGGATATTGACGTGGGCCAATTGCTCACCGCCTGCGGATAGCCACCTTGCGCGGCAGAGGTCGCCAAGCGCTTTTGCAGCCGGTCCTGCGCAGAAGCTCGAAGCGTCATGCCAGGGGCCGTAGGCCGTCCCATTCGGCCGCTTGCGAAGCGGATCGTTGTCCAGGTGTTTGCGCGTATCCCAGCGACCCGCGGTAACGTCTATACCGCCGCAAAAGGCGATCGCATCATCGATCACCAGGATCTTCTGATGGTGCGAACTGCCAACCGGATGGTTGCCGTCGAGCCGGACGGTAATCTGGCGATGGAGCTTCCACTTCAAAAGGTAGGGGAGGTTCGACAGTTTCACCCAATTCGACAGGAAACCGGGATTCCACAGGAGAAGCCTGATCTCGAGGTTGGGGTTTTCCTTGGTCAGCCATAGTAGAAAATCGCCGACGTGGGCCGGCCCCTCGAACTCTTCGCCCGGGCGGCCAAGTGTAATCGATGCATCGAAATCCCAACCAACGAGGAAAATCGACTTTCTGGCCGACTTCATCGCCGCCCGCGCCGCGGCAAAATAATCGTCCGCGTCGATTATGATCGCAAACTCGTCAGCCCGCTCCGCCCGCCAAATGTTAGACGACGTTTGAAGCAGTTCCGGCATTGAAATTCCCTCGTTTGAAAGTCTCGCCACACGGGGATCCGCGACCGCTTTGAAAGACGAAACGCAGACGGCGTCAAGGGCGTCGTACGTGAATCGGCGTTGGAGACTAGGCCAGCCCCGGTTAATATCGGCGGGTTCCATATTGCGCCGATGCGATATCTGCATGCGAAGGAGGAACGCATTTGCGGCGTGGACCACCGTAGGGCTGATAGCTGTTGTCTTCTTCCCTGTAGGATGCATACCGGGCAGCGCACCAGGCAGCATCGACACGGTTCAGCCTGGATTCTCCATCGTCGCGATCATCCACGTTTGCTACGCTTGTATCCACACCGGGCTGCGATGCGCCATACGGCGATCTGCAGGTGCATGTCTCGCCGCTGTAGGAGCGATAGCTGTTGGTGGCCGGATCAAACGAGCGATAGCGTTCCACGCACCACTGGAGATGCGCCGTCGACAGCGCGGGCCGGACTGGTTGAGGCTTCTTCTGTAACGGGTCCGCCTGACGGCTTTCGGCAGCCACTTTGGGCGCTTCGGTCACATAGCTCGAATAGGCAGCCGGCAGACGCTGGTAGTGCTGCCTGCTGAGGTCAACGCGGACAGGGGAAGTCGTCCACAGGTCTGGCCCGGCCAGACTGGCGACCTCCTGGGGCTGTGGGTCCGCCATTACGAAGGAAGCAAGCGAAGCAGCAGCGATGCAGGCGCCGACGGAACTCGCGATGCCAAATGCCAATGTTGCGATTGCCTTCATGACAAATCCTGATTCAAAGCGAGGTCAGCAGGCGCGCCAATGGCCGCACCTGCCGGTTTCGGGTCACTTGATCACCTGGATCACCTTGCGCGACGACGGCTCGACAATGACCCGCTCGTCGTTGACGACCGCATAGGCGTATTTGGGATCATCGGGGATAGGCGTTACGACGATCGTTTCGGGGAGCGGCTGACCAACCACGACCTTTTCCTTGACGACGACGCGCGTCGAGGGAACGGGGGCGTCCTGTACATAGGTCACCACTTTCTGCGGCGGCGGATCGATAGCCGTGCCAACGACTGCACCTGCAACGCCGCCGACTGCCGCTCCGACGGGGCCTCCGACGATGGCGCCAGTGACAGCGCCGCCGGCAGCACCGTTGACTGTGGACGACTGGGCGAACGCCGAGCCTGACAACAATGCGGCGGACACAGCCGCACCTACGATTACCTTGCGAAGCATTTGAACCTCCATCTGAAACGGTCATCCGACCGTGGCCAAATAACGGACAAATGCGAGGCCGGTTCCGTATGTAGGACCTTGGTCGGAGAGACACCTGAACCGTGGTCTTACCATGGGATATCACGTCCGCTTCGCGAACACGCGAGCAAAGAACGTTGCCGTAAATCGGACGTGAATTAGACTGCTCTTCCTGCTTGGGAGCTGAAAGCGGCGTCCTACTAGCACCTCCCCACCATCTTCATGAAGGCTCGAACGCGAGCCCGGAGAAGCACGATCAGGCCCTACAGGTTCATCCGTAAGGCGTCTGCGGGGGCACATTCAATCCTCGGGAAGGGTGTATGCGTACAACGTCAGCCGGCTCGGGGAACGGAACTTCTTGTTTTGATATGGGTTTCGGGCCTGTATCTTGGAGCGCGCGCGTCACAACCTCGTTAACGCAGGCGGTGGCAAGCGGGAGCGGGTCGCGCTATCTGACCCGGAGGACGTAGTCGTGGGCGAAATTAGCCGGAGCGGGAGGAGGGCTGGCATTGCACGGACAGGATCTGTTTCTGGGAGATGGCAATGTCGCGCGCCACTTGCGCGAACACACCTGGGCCCACTCGCCGCTCGGCAGGCCCGAAACGTGGCTCGCCATTAACAAGGCGGCCGCCGACGAATTCGAACGCATTTTCGGCAAGAGGCCCCGGGTCGGCGTGAGCATGCTGGAGCTTCTGGCGGACACTCCGGAACATCAGGCAGCCGTAAAAGCTGTTTGGGCGAGAGCGCTGGCCGGCGAGCAGTTCACCGAAACGGGCGAATTCGGCGATCACAACCAGGCGCGCCGTTTCTACGAAATGAAATTCAATTCGCTACGCGATCACGCAGGCAATCTTATCGGAGCCTATCAGTTCGTCTATGACGTGACGGAGCGGATCCGCGAACAGGAGAAGCTGCGCGCGGCCGAGGAAGCGCTGCGACAGAGCCAGAAGATGGAAGCGATGGGTCAGCTGACGGGCGGCGTTGCCCACGACTTCAACAATCTGCTGACCCCGATCTTTGGAAGCCTGGACATGCTGCAACGGCGAGGACTTGGAAATGAACGCGAGCAGAGGATGATCGCCGGCGCCATGCAGTCGGCGGAGCGAGCAAAAACGCTCGTTCAGAGACTGCTGGCATTTGCCAGGCGCCAGCCGCTTCAAGCGATACCGGTCGATTTCGTGAAGCTCGTTTCGGAAATGGGCGAGCTGATCAGGAGCACAACTGGCCCGCAGGTTCATGTCGTCATCGATACCCCGCCAACGCTTCCAGCAGCGAAAGCTGATCCAAACCAGCTGGAAATGGCGCTTCTCAATCTTGCGGTGAACGCCAGAGATGCCATGCCCGACGGCGGGACTCTGCGGATCTCCACCCATGAGGATCACGTTCGTGAGGGCGTTGTGCCGGGATTGCGTAAGGGCGACTACATCAAGATCTCCGTGGCAGACACAGGAACGGGGATGGATCAGGCAACGCTGGCTCGCGCTGTCGAACCATTTTTCTCGACTAAGGGCGTGGGAAAGGGCACCGGGCTCGGGCTCTCAATGGTGCACGGTCTGGCGCAGCAGCTCGGGGGTGCTCTCAAGGTTTCCAGCCGTCCGGGCTTCGGGACCGACATCGAGATCTGGATCCCTCAGACGGCCGAGGAGCTCCCTGGCGCGGAATCGGACATTGAAATAACGTCATCGCCCAGCCTTTCTCGCGCAACGGTCCTTCTTGTCGACGACGAGGAACTGGTCCGCTTGAGCACCGCCGACATGTTGGTCGATCTCGGCTATAAGGTCGTTGAAGCTGCATCCGCGCAAGATGCCCTCGCCTTGATCGACAACGGAATACAATTCGATCTGCTAGTGACGGACCACCTGATGCCGGGGATGACGGGAACCGAGCTGGCAGACATTACCCGGCTGCGACGGCCTGGCACCGCTGTGATCTTGATCTCCGGCTATGCGGAAGATCGGGGCATCGACCCAAAGGTACCAAGGCTGACGAAGCCCTTTCGAAAACAGGAGCTTTCGGATCTGCTGCAAGCGATCGTAGTCCATGGTGAACGCTCTCCGGGCTGATCAGTCGTCTCAGCAACGTCAAGTTTCGGATGCCGTTTTATCGAAGGTCAGACGCATTTCCGCGGCAGGCTCGAAACCGAGAGACTCATAAACCGGCTTCCCGGCTTCCGAAGCATGTAGCACGACGGCCGTGCAGCCAATCGATCGGAGGTATTCGATGGCGAGCTCTGTCAGCCGCCGCGAAATACCCTGGCGGCGGTACGCCGGCTCTACGAAGACGCTCCAGATATAGCCATGCTTGTGCACGTCCGGTCGAAGGACGTCCGGATAGGGCGAGAGATGAACCCGGCACGAGACGGACCCTGCGACGGTTGTGCCGTCCATCGCAACGAATGTAGCAAGCTCGCGGCTGTCCCTACCCTCGTTGATGAAACGACGGATCTTCAACTGGGGGTCGGGAGAGAAGTGATCCGGCGGAGTGCCGTAACTGTCCCAGATCGCCAGGTAATGCGTGATAAGGATATTATCATGCTCTGGCGTCGCCTTCAGGTATTCCATTGTTCGACCTTTCTGTCGTGCCCCCCGTCAGGTTTCGATGGGCCCGCGTCGGGCAGTCGGCGCCTCGGCCATGGCGAGGTAGGCGCCGGTCAGCATGACGATGATGCCAATGACGTCGGAAACCGTAACCTGTTCGGAAAAGGACAGCGCGCCGAGCACGACGGCGATCACAGGCGAAACGAAAGCGTAACTGCCGGCTCCGGACGCGCCGATGTCTCGCAACAGCCGCATATAGGTCGTATAACCGACCAGCGAGCCAAAGATCACAAGGAAGAACCAGGCCGTCCAGGCGGTCGTGCCCCAGTTTCCTGAAACAGCGGCCACAGCACCCGGCTCGAACATCAGTGCTGCGACCATCAGCGCGATGCCGCCGACGAGCGTCGTGACACCGGCGACGAAAACCGCTGGATAGGATCGCAGCAACGGCCGCGCCAGCACAGAGCCGTAGCCATAGGTGAATGCCGCCGATGCAACAGCCAGCCCGCCCCAAAAGCTTGCGCCAGGAAAAGCATCGGGCTCCAATCCGCTTCCCCCTCCCATCGACGGCCAGAACAAGACCACCAAACCGGAGACACCGAGCAGGATCGCCAAGATCCGCCTGACGTCGAGCCTTTCCTCCCGCAACAGAAGGGCGAAACACAAAAGAGCGATGGGTGTCAGCGACATCTCGAGGACAGCGGCCGTGCCGGTGTCTATAAACTGCATGCCCCAAAACAGGGGTCCGTAGCACAGGGTGATCATCAAGATGCTGACGGCGATGAAGCGGATGCCATCTTCGATCTTCAAGCCCGCAGCCTCGCCCTTCATCCAGCCATAACCAAGCAACAACAGCCCTGCCGCGGTGAAGCGCGTTGCCGCAAAAAGCAGCGGTGGAACGGATTCGATCCCGGCCTTGCTTGCGATCCATGTGCTGCCCCAAATGACGCAGAGCATGAGAAAGCGGAGCTGGTTCTTGTTTAAACGAGAGGACACGGGCTTTCCAATCTTGTAACGGATAAACATGTTATAGACCGTTACAACTTGCTCTTGCCCAAATCGTTCCGCGATCCGATATTCTTGTGATGACCAAACAAAAAACCATCGGCGAGATCAGCCTACTCGGCGGGCATCCCGCACTCGACTTTGTCAACACGGTGGATAGCCGTGGCGAGCGATGGGGTCCGGAGTTTTTGAACAGCTACAGCGACCTGGTCACCTGGGCTCGGCGGCTCGAAGTCATTGACGACGAAGAGCAACGCACCCTGCTTTCGCTGGCGACAAAGTCACCTTCTGAAGCGAAGAAGGAGTTGATCCGCGCCAGGGAACTGCGAGAGGCCCTGCATCGAATTTTTCTAACGGAAGCTGGCGACGAGCCGGTCAGCGAAAAAGACCTTGAGCTGCTCAACGAGGTTGCAAGGCACGCACAGGAGCTACGTAGTTTGGCCGTCGTCGATGACACGATCGAATGGCGTCACTCCGCTGCAGACCAACTGGACGCCGTCGCAATCCGGGTTGGCTGGCTGGCGGCGGACTTGCTGACATCGGGACGGGATCGCCGCGCGGTCCGGGCCTGCGAAGGTCCGAACTGCGGATGGCTTTTCCTCGACCACTCGCGCAATGGCCATCGGCGCTGGTGCTCTGACAAGACCTGCGGATCGCATGCCAGAGTGCGAAGGTTCCGTGCTGTGCGAGCTGAGTAAATGATGCCACCACAGACTGCGACGTTCACGCGCAAAAGGAGACAGAGCCATGTCGGCAGCTGCGACCACGTTTTCACAATCGTTTTTTCACGGCACCCGCGCCGATCTGCGGCCTGGGGATATGATCTCCGTCGGCTACACTTCCAATTTCGCCGCCGACACGCAGTTGTCTTGGGTCTACTTCACAAGCACGATGGATGCGGCGATTTGGGGTGCTGAATTAGCTGCGGGTGAAAAACCAGCACGCATCTACGTCGTCGAGCCGACCGGCGCCTGGTTCGATGATCCGAATGTGACCGACAAGAAATTTCCGGGAAACCCGACCCTCTCCTATCGATCGAGAGACGCGTTGCGGGTGATCGGAGAGGTCGTGAACTGGCAAAGTCATACGGCGGAACAGATCCGTCAGATGAGAGAAGGACTGGCGCGCTTAACGGCCGAGGGCAATAACGTCATCATCGATTGACCCTGCCGCAACAGGACAGGTTTCAGGAGCGCCAGAATAATCGCTAGCTGCTTTTTGGTATCGCGTTGGGTATCCACGATGCTCGCCACAGCGCTGGCGAGATTATTCATCCGATGGGCTCGAACTCGCCGTCGACCATCCTGCCGCGATCCACGTGCCCATCCAAAACCCTTACGAAGATCGTGGGGTCGTCCTCGTCAACAGAGAACCTAGGAATCCCTTTTTTCTTGGATAGTTTCACGCCCGGCTTGACGAGCTTTTTGCCAATGCGCGCGAGCGCATCCGTGCTTCGCTCTACGTTTGCTTGGATGCTCTCGGCGCTCGGCCGATTTCCTGCGACAGTCACATCGCCGAAAGTCACCTTGACGTAGCTCGCTGATTTTAGCGCACGCGACTTCACAGAAACGCGGGGCTCGCGTTTCGTTGGAGACTCAGAGGAATTCGGCTTCATTTTTATTTCCTGTGGCATTGAGAGAATATAGTCGAACTATTGGATTCAATCGAGCCCGGATAGCGAGAGAGCATCTCGATAGTGGTAGGTCGATAACTAGGTTACCGACATCCGCTGAATATGCTGGTGTTTATCCCAGCCGCCTTGGCTTAGAGAGAATCCTACCCATCGACACAGCGGAAATGTCGTCCGCTCAGCAATAAATTCCGATATCTAACAAGCGGCTGGCTAGGGTGGGAGACAAATGGCTTGTTACTCGCTGTTCCGTTTGATCGGAATTACTTCTCCTTTTGGCCCTCCGAGGTTGTCCCGCGGCGTCGCGACGGGCTTAAGCTCGACGATTCTCGCGGCCTGCAGGCTTAGCCATCCGGATGGCAGACCCGTCAGACTTTCGACGTCGTGCGGAAACAGTGGTAGATCTTCACGCAAATCTTCTTTTGTGACTTGTCCCGCATCGACCATAGATTGCCGACCAGTCGACACTTGCACCCTCGGCAAAAAGCGGAGCAGCGCCGACCAAGCACTACGGCATCAATCCAACGGTTGGGAATGAGATCAGCGGATTTTCGCCCGTTTGATGGACAGGCCGATGAGGTGCGCTTTCCACCTTTGAAAGAACAGTTGCCCCAGCAAGCATAATGCATCCGACGACAATCATCATATGAATTTCGATGGAAGTGTCGGCTTGTCGGAACACGGCGGCTATGAGAGCCGAGAGGAAGAATCCCAGACTCCATAGGCCGTGGGCGCGGCTCATGATCCTGTATCCTAAAACAGCCTCGTGCCGATCCGTCTCGATGTTTGAGTTGATTTCGAACATGCCGGTAAGAATGCCTGCCACAAAGAACAAGGGAGCGGCCAAAGGCGCGGACAGCATCCACGGGATAGCAGCAAAAAGAAATGATGCGCCCAAGACCGAACGAGCGCTGTCCATTTCGCGCCCAGGCGTTCTACGAAGCTGACGGAGAACGTGAGGCCGGTCAGCACTCCCGACGACAGCGAAATCAGCAAAATTCCCAGCTGCCCTTCGCTCAACCCGAACTTTGTCTGAAGGTCAGGAAGCCTCGCAATCAATCCGCCAAGAGAAACGGCAACGGCAAACTGGGTGAAAAAGGTGCGATGATGGGGCTTCATGTCGTCGATCCGCGTTTGCTTCATTGCCGTCTGCAATGTGCTGGGGCTGCCGGTTGTTCTTTTGATACGGCTTCCCCCCTCCACCTCTCCACATACGGCGTTCATCGTCTCCAGACCCGACCGTCTTCGCGGAATAATATCCGGTCATCTCCTGGTGTCCCGCACCTGCCATGCTCCCCGTGCCCCCAGCGGCTCCTACCATTAGAAGGTGGCGGTAGACCTACACCGTTCTTGAATTCCGGGAACAGATAGCTACGCACCTCGTTCTCCACTCAGACAGTCGCTCCCAGGGCGACTGAATGTAGGAGGAAAACGTGGAAAACGCATCGAAAAACCTCGCAGACGAATATCGGCGACTAGGCGGTCGCCGTGTAGCAGTGATCGACGACAATCTTGGCTCATCGCGAAATTGGGAGGGCGAAACGCCGGAGGCTGCCAAGTTTTGGAAAGAGCGTATCTCCTCACTATCGGACCGTGAAAAACGTGACGTAGAGAGCTTCCTTCCCTCACTCAACGATGAGAGCGACGAGCCAAAAGGCGAATAACAACGGGTAGTGCCTGAACCAGTGTGTTCTACTAAGGAGGGAATCTACATGGAGTTCGAGAAGATCATTTTTCCCGGCAGTGGATGGGTCCCGAACAACCCAAGGCTCCCAGTTCTGATCTATAAGAACGCCTTATCAAATAGACCGTGTCCCGCCGGCTTCGAGGAGCTGTTCGAAATGAACCAATGGACGGGCATTTGGAGAAACGGCGTTTTCGACTACCAGCACTATCATTCAGGTGCTCACGAGGTCTTAGGTGTCGGTCAGGGAAACGCGACCTTGTTAATCGGGGGACCAGATGGCCGCGCAATTGAAGTCGTGAAGGGTGATTGCTTGGTTTTGCCCGCCGGGACCGGACACATGAACCTGGGAAGCGCGCCAGACTTCGAGGTCGTAGGCGCATATCCGGTTGGTCAGCGTGCCGATATACAGACCGCCGCACCATCACCCCAGATGCGATCCACGCTTTTGGGTCTGCGCCTCCCGGATACTGACCCGGTTCAAGGTTCGTCTGGGCCGCTTATTAAGGCATGGCGAAGTTAGGAACCCGTCGAGGGGGCAATGCTATACGTCCTACCATCACACCCGGCGTCCGGGGCTAAGAATGATCACAAGGCATTCGCAGCGCCGGCACTAATGTCCTCGATTGCCCTCGATTATCACGGGACCATTGGAAAGATGGTATCTCAAGTAAATTTCTCGGTTGTCCCGGCCTCATTAGCGAAGCGTCGGAGGATGCTTTGCAATTCCGGCTCCTGAACCATACGCGCTGCCTCGCCAGGTGGGACCCAAAGGTACTCGCGCTGACCTTCCTCACGAAAGCGCTTGGCGACCGATTCCACGCGCAAACGGAATACATTGACGATATAGGGCGGTGTTTCGGTATCTTTCACGTAAGCGAAGTAACCCATCGAAGCTTTGTCGGTTTTGCCGATTATGCCTGCTTCCTCACCTGCCGCTCGCTCGGCACACTTGTGAGGCTTTTCGGGTTCGAGATTGCCCTTTGGAATGACGCATCGCTTCGCCCCACGAGTTCACATAAGCAGAACGAGCGTTTCACCGTCGATGCCTGTGCGAAAACAGATCGCGCCGCCCTGATCCACGCTCTTTCCTTAAAAAAGGTATAACGTTCTGCTGGCGATGGAAGTAAGGTAGCCCATCCGTGTCCAATCGAATCCAGTTGTATGGGAGTGTACTGCAAATCAGTGATCGTCAACAGCTAAGAACGACAATGGCGGCCCCATTGCTGTGGAGCGTCAGCGATTCAGATCATCTCATCGGCTGTTGATGGCAGAGTTGAGTGAACGCCGCTCAGGCGGGCCACTTTGACCGACAGTGGATCGTTACAAGCCGGAATCGGCGGAAGGTCCTTCGCCTCCATGAGAATCTTCAAGTCTGTCTCGGAGGGGCCGGAAATCTTGAACAGACGTTCGGCCTCTTTTTCGCCAATCCGCCTCTCCTAGCGAATTCGTCCACCGAAATGGCCGTGCCGCGCTCCGCTCGCTGTCGTGTCCAGTCGTTTTTCATAGTCACCTCCAATTATAGAGATGTCGCGGATTCACTGGTCTTCAAGAGGCGGCTTTTCAAAGCGCCTGCCTCGGCCGATACGGTTTCCCTCCAATGGAACAATGATCCGGTCGGTTGGTTGTCAGTGCTAAGTTTCCCGGTCGTCGGGTGCACCATTTCAAGGAAAATCACATGCCAAAATTGCTCGAAGACCTTTTCCTCGACACGCTCAAGGACGTCTACTTCGCTGAGCAGAAGATCGTCGCAACCCTTCCCGTAATGGAGAAAGCTGCGACGAATAAACAGCTGAAGTCGGCATTCCGCAAGCACCTCGACGAGACGAAAATCCACGTGAGCCGCTTGGAAGCAATTTTCAACGTCATTGGTGCCGCGCCCGAAGCCAAGCCCTGTGACGCCATTCTGGGTATAACCGACGAGGGAGCCGAGATTATGGAAGAATATGAGGGTTCCCCAGCCCTAGATGCCGGTCTCCTGGCGGTGGGCCAAGCAGTCGAACACTATGAAATGTCGCGATACGGTACGCTTCGCACCTGGGCGCTGAAACTCGGGCAGGAGGAAGCTGCCGAGATACTGCAGTCAACGCTCGAAGAGGAAAAGGCCACAGATTTGGCGCTCACCACGATTGCGACGTCTGTCGTGAACCAAAAGGCTGAAGGCTGATCATTCGTCGGTTCTGGCAAATGCTCTGGTTCGATGGCATATTCCGACCTAGAACCGACGGGAAACAAATTATGAGCGCTCGTAAGGGAGTGCTGACTGCGGTTGGCATTGATCGCGGGTGGCCATTTCAAATTGCACTAGATGGCGCTCTTTGCACAGGCAAGCAGAGCGAAGTCCAGGACGAGTTCTGCAAGGGACTTTCGCGGTATGTGCGCGGCCATTCTCTGTTCCACGATGACAAGACGTTCGTCGTTCAGTGCTTTTCGCTAAAAGAGGATGCCGAAAAATTCATGAACCGTTTCGGTGGCGAGTGGTTTGATCCACGAGAGCGTGGTCGGGGACACCAATGGAACAAATGGTACAAGGGAAACTTTGCCGGACGCTAATGGTAACCAGGATCAATGCTGAAGCTGGACACCATTCACGGGAAACGGACGCAAGATCAGTCCGTCGGAGGAAATCCAAACCATTTAAGAATGCCATGAGGCGTTGGAGCCATCGTATCGCAATTTTGGGGGCCCTTTACTAGCTCGCCGTAAAGACGACTTAGGAAGGTGCTAAGTCCGATCTGCACAGAGGGGACTTCCATGAGGAACTGGCATTCGAACGGAACAATCGCTCCCTGCATTTTTATAGCAGCGACGTGTTCGTTTGCCGTACCAGCGAAAGCAGAATGCCGGTCAGCCCTTAACAACCCCGAATGGCCCGGGATCGCACGTTCAGTTGCCGCTCTCCAACTGTGCGAACAAATACCGGTCGGCCCTAACCACACCGCCAAATTTCAGCTTATCTCGGCGGACATGTGCTCCTTTCCGAGTGGCATCCGTTCCGTCACGGCAAGAGCGTTGCTGACCTGCGAATTCGGCGCGGACTCTCTGATCCAGATGCCTTCAGTCGACAGTGAGGTAACGGCCACTATGACTTTCGACACTGAAGGATGTCTTCTTGTGGGTTCCGACCTTCAAATCAGCGGTGAAATCGGTGCCCTCCTGTCTGGTCTGGAAGGCACGCAGTCAACGGCTCGCGGCTGGGCACAGTCCCAATTATCGCGCCTGTGCGCGTTACTGCGATGAGGCTCGGTGGCCATTCACTCGATAAGGGTGATGCCTGAAGAGCCTGTTGAAATCGGTAGCGTGTTGGTGTCTCGGCTGCCAATCGGTTAGCGCTCCGATTGTGTATTTCGCCGCAAATCACTCGTGAACCACGACATTGGTTCGATTATCTCAGAATCGCGTTTTGGGTGTCGGAGGTTAATCGGATGGACGCCCGGACAGATCGTACACTGCTGATCCTTGAGGATGGGCCTTTTATCGCACTCGATGTGGCGGACGCTTTACGCAACACGACCTATAATGTCGTGACGCTGAGATCATTCGCTGACGCGATGAATTGGCGTGACCTGGTCCACAGTCTCTGGTTTGAAGACCAAGCTTTTCCCGATGATCCCGGCGTAGAGAAAAAGGCGGAGTTACCGGCCGTGGGATCGTTTAGTTAAACGCCCGTCACTGCCTGGATGGGTCGTTGTTCTGCCCGTCTTTGCCGGTCTCGCTCAAGGTCTTCAAGCCATCGAGAAATTTGGCTGCATCGAGCCCAGCGGCCTCCGCCTGTTTGAAGTTGTCATTCAGATCAGCTTCTTTGACAGGTCTGGCTAAACCATCCGATGCCGCCCGGCGCACAAACGCTTCATCGCTCTCGCCCTCACGCTTTGTTAAGGCGTCCACAGCGAAGACGATTGGATCGGAGAAGCCCTCCGACTTTAATCGCTCGATTGACCAGCCACCTTTCTCCACGACATCGTGTAAATAGGCGACGATTTTTTCGTCGATGGTGGACACGGCACCTGCAACGCGGTTGCAATGAAGGTAGTAGGGCTCGCCCGCCTTGTCGGTCTGGCCCGCATGTGCCTCCAGGGCAATTTCAATCGCTCGGTCCAGTTGGTGCATGATTGCCCTCACTTCTGTGACTTGGGTAAGAAATGCGAATTGCCGCATCCGAGTTCCAGCCGTCTGACTGCACGGGGCACACTGTCGCGACGAAACAGGTAACTCAATCGAACGAAAAACGCTCTGAACCGCCGTGGGTATGGGAACATCGGAACTGCTTATTGGTTTTTTGGCAGGAGGATCGTGCCATGACCAAACACATTGATAATCGTCAAACCGGCCATCACACCAAGCCAGCTTATGACGTCGACGAGCATTGCAAAAAAGCGACATTGACAAGGCCGAAGCCCGTAAAATCTTACAGATGCTAGGTCGCTTCGCCAGCCGACACGAGCTTGAGATCAACGCTCCGCCAAGCAAGCCGAAACATCGAGCGTAGTAACCGGGAAAAGCGAACGTCGCGCAACGGAAGGGGTGGGAACAATCGGCGTATGAAAAGGTTAAACGGCATTAAATTCAGGAGGATTATGCCATGGCCACATACACGGACGAACGCGGCGACCGGGTCGACGCGGCGGAAACGGGCAAAGTTGTTGTCGAAACACCGGTTGAAGCCCGGCAGGGTTTCCTGGGCCGCCCAGTTTTGATGGTCCTGATCGGGGGCCTCGTCCTAGCAATGGTCGCATGGGGCATCTCCGAAATGTACGGCGAGGCCGTCGATAATGATGCGGCTGCAGACATCAACCAGACAACGAATACCACGCCAAAGGCCGTGGTCACCCCGACGGACCAAAAGGTGATCGATAATACTCCGCCAGCCGGGGAGAAGATGCAGACCGCCCCAACGGATCGTGATCCAACGTCTGAGTCCGGCACAGGCGGTGACAGCCAGTCGGTTGCGCCTGCAGGAACAGAGAAGACCCAGTAACTTGCCAGGAAAATGACAAATCAAAGAGAGAACTTATCGATAACGGCCCTGACAAACGGTACGTCCGGCGCGACGAAGACGGAAAGTTCAATGAGTCTGTCGACGTCGGGAAGTCTCTTGCGGCAGACCGCCACACAAAGGCCATGACAACGGCCAAGTGAGGCGAACGCAATAAGGGCGATCACAAACGCTGATGAAGATCGCCACCTACAACGTCAACGGTGTGAAAGGGCGCTTGCCCTTTCTTTTTTCGCTGGCTGTTGGGCACAATTTCTGACAAAAATATTTTGATGCCGTTACGCCGCCTTGCGGAACACCCTCGCTTGAAGGCCGTGATCAGGCACGGTCACCGTGGCCTGTCTTCAGTAACCGATAGGGAAGATCGACGACCCGTCCGTCCTGCACCCGCCACAGCAACATTTAAAAGCAGCCGGTGATCGACCTTGTCGATTTAAAGGTCGAAATACCCTTGGTCGTAGCTAGCCAATCCGGTAGCTTTGCACTCTGCCAACTGAAGTAGGCAACTTTAATCGAGCATTATCTATTTCTAATACATGCATGAACGGTTTAGAAACGCACACTGTACGGCTGTCGAACTGGTGCGCCGCACTAAGCCTATCGATGTATCTCTCTTCTCTGTCGATATCGGGGGGAAGAGACGTGTAAATGCGGGATACTTGAGTGGATCGGCTTCGCAACGCTATCGGCGGTGCTGATCGCCCGGGGGGGCGGGGCCCTTGAAAGGGGCTCTTGTGCAAGCCCGTGCACTTGTCTATCAACCTCTGATTGGCGTGATCGGTAGCGAATACAACATGATAGTGAAATTGACGAATTTGCTCCATTAGGCTAGTCTAATATTTTTCCCTATAGGGGTGGGTTCGCCTTTCCTCCCAGTGATCAATTCGAAATCGCAAATAGTTCAACGTGATTGTGAGCGTGGCTATCGATGTTTACTCTGCGCATAAACATGGTGATTGTCGCGTTCGTAAGTCATCTTGCTCCTGGACTTGGCGTGAAGAATCGGGATCGGAAGATGATGCAGGACGCTGAAAAGGAACTGGCATACCTCCGAAGTGCCCTAGCGGCGAAGCAATTGGAAGTCGACCAAGGCAAAGAGTTGTATGAGAAAACCGTCGCCACCGCTTACAGCGTCGTTCTCGATTACGAAAGACTATTTTGCGAGATGAGGAAGCGAAATGAAACGAAGCAATCAGCCGAGATCCTTCCGTTTAGACGCTTCGATTAGACTTGCCTGTGGAGCCTTCAGATGGCTTTAGGGGTTAAAATCTGTCTCTTGGACACAATTTTTCGCCTGGTGGGGAATGCCTTGGAAACGTTTGCCAACTGTTTGAAAAGTTTATTTCCAGAGACCACTGGAAGTGCTGTGATACCGCGCAACAAATGTGCAGTCTGCAGCCAGCAAGCTCCGTTCACGTGGACGACTACCTCACGTCTGAACAAAACGAACACGATCCGGCGCGGATCCGTTTGAGAGCCGCCAGTCTCGGTGCGCAACTTTGCGCAGCAATCCCGATATCAAGTGCAGAAATCAAAACGATTGTCTTCCAACGACGCATGGAGGGCGCCTTCAAGAACGCGTGTGGCGGGGGAGCGCGGCTGAGGATCGAACGCCCGAAACAACGGCCTCGGCGCTGAAATCGTTGAACTACCTGCGGCTGTAAAGATCTCCTCCGGGCGTGTTTTAGCCATCAACGACTTTTCGAACGCATGTCTGGACATGGTTCTGCTTTCCGTTCCATTCCGGTTCCGGCAAGGGACGGCCAGCTGTCCTTTTGCCGAGGGTGCATCTTATTTGCGTATGTGTTTAGAGACGCTCGTATCTTGGTCCGGCGGCCGTTCCCATCCGAAGACGCTGCGGCCGCCAAAGAGCGCAGAGTTGTGGAACTACCCAGCGACGATTTCCTTGAGGCCCGGACCAGTGACATATTGCTCCAGCTGCCGGGATTGATCGTCGAGCCGCTTCAAGGCCTGTAACTCCTCGTCGCCCAAGCCGGCCCTTCCTCACCGCGGATATCATGACATCGATCGTCTTGTCGTACACTTTTAGCGGCACTGGAAAAGGGTGGCGATCCTTGCCGCCATGGGCCAGCGAAAACCGCGCGAGATCAGAGAAGCGATGCGGGCGCCGTGTACGAGCTCGGCGACCATCGCCAACGCCCTTACCGTCCTTGCGCCAACAACTCTCGGCTCGCTGATACCCATAGATATTGGCATGCCAATGTCTGTGCTTGTTGGTTGAGCATTTAGAATCGAGCGCGAATGCTGCCGAGAAGTGTTCGGCCGGGTCCAGCGACACCGTAGGCCACCTGAAAATCTCGGTCAAACACGTTGAGCAGTTGCAGGCTCGTTTCGAGATGACCCTCAAGCGACTTCCACGAGAAGCCGATATTTGTGAGTGAAAATGGATCAAGCTCAAGGCCTGAATCGGTTCCAGCGCGCTTGCCGACGAAGGTCTGTCCAACTGTTGCGGTCCAGCGATTTGGATCGACGTAGGTAATGCCGACCTGCGCCATTTGTTCAGGCACCATGGGCAGGCCAATGCCAGACGGCTTGCCAGGCGAGGAATTTTTGCTCTCCATCAGCGTCAAGGATCCATACGCACCAAATCCGCCGCCGATCCAATAGTTGGCGCTGATGTTGAGACGATCGATACGCCCTTCGCTTGCACCGAACCGGGTGTAAAGCACGTCGGGCACGCGCAATGACAGCCCTTCCAATGTCTGATGCTGATATTCGGCAGCCGTGAAGAAACGTTCATTCCACTCCGCATCCCAACGTAACGCAGCGGTCTTGGAGTGCCCGGTCGTCACAAGCGGCAAGTCAAGGGGGGCCAGTCCGACAGTGGAAATCGGCGCCAGCGTGTAACTGGAATCAAGGCTCGTATCCTCCCGGTAGTAGGCACGTAGCCAGTGATTATCGACAGGTGCCCAGGCGATGCCGATACGGGGATCAACACGGTGGTAATCGCTGTTGTCTTCAACCCAGTTGTAGAAGAGGCCCCCCTGGACCTGCAGCGATTGGTCGATCTCCCAAAGAGCATCGCCGTAGAGACGGGCAGAACGGCCGGAAGATTCAAAACGCGGAGATCGATATTCGTCGCCACTCCAGAACGTGTAGACTGAATAGTCATAATCACCGCTCCAGACGCTGCCTTCAATCCCGTAGCGCAGCGTGACGGCGTCGATGCCCAGGAGATGGGAAACGCCGGCCGTGAATGTGCGTTGGCGTGTGTTCTCCTTGAGTTGCATCAAGGCATCGCCGTCAAGAATGGGATCATAGCCGACGAAATCGAATTCGGTATGTTCGTGGACGTCGTTGCCGGCAACAAAAGCCTCGATCACATTGCGATCCGAAACCGTATGAGCCCAGCCGATACCCACGTTGGTGAACCGGTTTTCACTGATGTCATAGGGCGTCGGGTTCCAATCCGCCCCCGGATACCCGCGCTCGGTTTGGCCCACATTGGCAAAGAGGAAGACATTGTCTTCAAGCGTCGGGCGTATCCCGATCTGCGCATTGACGGCTTCGATATCGTCGCGGTCGTTTTCGCGCGGGCTGTCAGGTCGCACCATGTCCGCCTGCAGGTAGTAGCTGATCGGCAGGGCGGCGTAGCTGGTGCCCTGCAGTTGCAGCTGATCGTTCCAGCCGAGATCGCCGTCCTTTTCCCACATCACGCCACCGGTAAGCGACGCTTCGAAGAAGCTGCGGCCTTCCAGCGAATTGCGCTTGGCTTCGCTGGAGACCGCCATCGGGTCGAGCATCAGCGCCTGCATCTGTGACGAAAAGGTCGAGCTGCCCGGTTGTCGGCGTTCCTGGGGCGTCAGAAGCGGCGATTCCCCGTTGAAGGGCGTATCGCGCCCGCCATCGGCTTCGTCGAGATAGGATGAGCCCTTGAAGGGGTCATACCCCCGGTCGGCATAATAGTCGCCCCACTCGCTGAGGCCGAGATTGTCGAGTGTGACACCGAGGAAGGAGCTTGCCTGGCGGTTGGCATCGTAGCCGTTGTAATACCCGCCACGAGCCTGCCGGCGTCTCAGGGCTTGTTTGATCCTGCCTTGATCACCAAATGCGCGGTTCCAGACCTGAAGCCCGCCATCATCGAACGGTTCATTGCTGAGGCTGGTTCCGCAAACCCCCTATCAGTTACCGTGAAATCCGGCGATCGGCTTGTTCTTGTGCCCGTTGCAAGGACCAGCGCGGAGGCGATGGCGATCGTGTCGAAATATGTTGGCCATGCGGTCGTCAGAGTTGGAGTTACGCAATACCCCGCCGGGATCGGTGTGAACAAAGTCTCCGAGCTAAAGGTCAACCTGTTTGACGCTTGCGAAAATATTCGAGTTGGGACGGGTCTGTTCGCGAGGCTCTATCGCATAGTCACGAAATGGTATGGATCAGAGCCGCCGGAGGCGTTTGATGATGCCGTTTATGCCTGGAAGACCGGGCATTTCGAAGGCAAATCCGTTTTCGTAGAACCGGATCCCGGAACGCTGGAAATAGAAGCCGATCGTGTTGAATCGGAAGCCAGAGCCCATGATACGCGCGCTCCGTACGTCACCAACGGCGCTGCGATGGCCACTGATAACACCGATCCCTCGAACGCCGACCCACGTGTCGACCTGTCGCGTCTCAATTGAGGATGATGACAGATGGCTTGTTGTAGTTGGTTTATGTAAGCTGCCTGCACCAGGCGCCCTGAGTCCCATAGTCCCCATTTTGCGCAGCGCAGGGGTGAAGGTTTGACGGCACAATTTGCGATCCGCGAGACTTTTAATTAAGAATCGCGGTCAAGACACTTTAATTTCGCGGACAACTGCGTTAAGAACTGCGGATGAATAGCGCCCCGTCATCTCGCCCCCTTTTTCGCCGTTACGCCGAAAGCAAGGTTGAAGCAGCCCTCGAAGATACGCGAGTGGTTATGATCGTTGGCCCACGACAAGCGGGCAAAACTACGCTGGCGCGCCGTTTTGTGACGACGGAAAGGCCATATCTCACTCTCGACGACGAGGCGACACTCGATCGCGCACGCCGAGATCCGGTTGAGTTCATCCGCAGCGTGAACTCTGGGGTCATCGACGAAATCCAACGGGCGCCAAACCTTATGTTGGCGATCAAACAAACCGTCGATAACGATCCACGGCCGGGCCGCTTTCTGCTGACCGGTTCGGCCAACGTCATGGCGCTTCCTAACGTCGGTGATTCCCTTGCCGGTCGGATAGAAATCATCACCTTGCTTCCTTTGGCACAAGCCGAAATCTCTGGTTCGCCGGGACGTCTGATTGATCGCCTATTTGAGGGAGAGGGACCGGTTGTCGAAGCCCCACCTGTCATCGGTGAAAGTCTCGTCGAAGCAATTCTAAAAGGCGGTTATCCGGAGGCGTTGCGGCGAACCGATCCCAACCGTCGAAGAGCATGGCATGAAGATTATCTGGCACTTGTGCTCGACCGGGACGTGCGCGACATCGCAAACCTTGAACAGCTTGATAAGCTACCGCGCTTAACACGGCTTCTTTCGGAACAGGTGGGACAACTTGTCAATCATCAAGCCGTTGCAACAGCGCTTGGTCTTTCGATCCCAACAGTTCAAAAGTATGTCGCGGTCCTGGATCGCCTCTTCCTCGTGCGATCACTTTCCCCCTGGTTCACCAATCGCCTGTCGCGGCTTATAAAGTCGCCAAAACTCCACATGCTGGATAGCGGTCTGCTAGCAACTTTACGCGACGCCGACGCAGAAGCGATCCGTTCCGACCGGACACGTCTGGGGCCTCTGCTGGAGTGCTTTGTCGTTGGCGAGGTTCTCAAACTTCTTACCTGGAGTGAGAGATACGTTACACCTTCACATTTCCGGACGCGCGAACAGGACGAAGTCGATCTCGTGCTGGAGGATCGGAGAGGCCGGATCGTTGGCATCGAGGTTAAATCCGCAGCGACGCTGCGATCGAAAGATTTTTCCGGCCTGAAAAAACTTCAAGAAGCGGCGGGCGACAAATTCGTGCAAGGGGTTGTGCTTCACGATCATGATCGTGTGACGCCATTCAGCGAAAAAATCCGGGCAGCGCCTGCGTCGATCCTATGGCAAATGTGAGTGTCAAAGCTGGATAGGGCTGCGACATCGCCAACCAGTTAGACCCATGAGGCAATAGCTCAAGAGTATATTCCTATCGTCCACTCGTTCCACTTCATTCTAGGTTGCGTCCCAGCTGGCAATCTCCTTTACCGGAAACGTCCAACTTTCGACCGAAGAAAAATAAGCTCCATCCCCCGAACTTCTCGCCTCTGAGAGCGGCCTGCGGCCGTGTGAAAAACGCTGAGAACTTTACGGCTAAAACCTCGCGCGCCGCAAGATATCTATACGGTGGAGTGCTCCCCGTTTCATCGGACATGTCGGCTCGAACCGCTCGAAGGCCTCGCGCCGGTCATCTGCGAGGAACTGATGAAAGCCTTCTCGGAACTCGCCAGAACCGGCGGCATGACCATCCTGCTCGTCGAACAGCGTATCCAGAGCGCGCTCGATTTCGCCGATCAGGTCATCGTGCTGGAACGGGGCCTCATCGCCTGGACCGGAACGCCGCATGCAGTCGTTGCAGACCACGACACGGTCGATCGGCTGTTGGGAGTCGGCGGCTTGCATTAACATTCGCCGGCGATCTCGCTATCGATGACCTCAAGCGCCTGACAGAGAGCGATCTTATCCGCAAAGGTCTTGTATCCGCTTTTAAGCCAGACATCCGCCTTCGGCATGTGATCCGTGAGAGCAGCGGTAAGAATATGGTCGAGATAACTGATATGGAATCTGATCCGCGTATCACCATACCGGCCCGCGGCATGTCATGGCCGCAATATGAGGTCTGAAACATGTACGCACCCGATCACTCGCTCAGCGGTAAAAAGTCCTTGCATCGAAAGGGGCGTCCAACCCATCAGTGCAAATCAACAAACGGTTCTCTTACATAAGACCTGGTGTACCGGTCTCAACTGCTTATCTTACATCCCGGCTTCTCTTGAGACGGTACTCGCGCCTGCGTTGGCGCCGTGCCCGCTCGTCCACTGTTCGACAAAGAGCGTCAGTTCCCGTGTCACGGTTCCGGCCTTTTTGGCTGCGGAAAATTCACGACAATGTGGAGAGCGATCGTATGAGCACACGCCGCGGGGCCGGCCAACCGTCCGCTCTGGACCGGCACAAAGCGAAAGCGGTCATTCCGGAAGACGCTAACCTGATCGCTACGATAGACGCGCGGGATGCGGCCGAATGACGTTCGGTGCCTTCTCGGCTCGCTGATACCCATCGATATTGGCATGCCAATGTCTGTGCTTGTTGGTTGAGCATTTAGAATCGAGCGCGAATGCTGCCGAGAAGTGTTCGGCCGGGTGCAGCGACACCGTAGGCCACCTGAAAATCTCGGTCAAACACGTTGAGCAGTTGCAGGCTCGTTTCGAGATGACCCTCAAGCGACTTCCACGAGAAGCCGATATTTGTGAGTGAAAATGGATCAAGCTCAAGGCCTGAATCGGTTCCAGCGCGCTTGCCGACGAAGGTCTGTCCAACTGTTGCGGTCCAGCGATTTGGATCGACGTAGGTAATGCCGACCTGCGCCATTTGTTCAGGCACCATGGGCAGCCCAATGCCAGACGGCTTGCCAGGCGAGGAATTTTTGCTCTCCATCAGCGTCAAGGATCCATACGCACCAAATCCGCCGCCGATCCAATAGTTGGCGCTGATGTTGAGACGATCGATACGCCCTTCGCTTGCACCGAACCGGGTGTAAAGCACGTCGGGCACGCGCAATGACAGCCCTTCCAATGTCTGATGCTGATATTCGGCTGAAGTGAAGAAACGTTCATTCCACTCCGCATCCCAACGTAACGCAGCGGTCTTGGAGTGCCCGGTCGTCACAAGCGGCAAGTCAAGGGGGGCCAGTCCGACAGTGGAAATCGGCGCCAGCGTGTAACTGGAATCAAGGCTCGTATCTTCCCGGTAGTAGGCACGTAGCCAGTGATTATCGACAGGTGCCCAGGCGATGCCGATACGGGGATCAACACGGTGGTAATCGCTGTTGTCTTCAACCCAGTTGTAGAAGAGGCCCCCCTGGACCTGCAGCGATTGGTCGATCTCCCAAAGAGCATCGCCGTAGAGACGGGCAGAACGGCCGGAAGATTCAAAACGCGGAGATCGATATTCGTCGCCACTCCAGAACGTGTAGACTGAATAGTCATAATCACCGCTCCAGACGCTGCCTTCAATCCCGTAGCGCAGCGTGACGGCGTCGATGCCCAGGAGATGGGAAACGCCGGCCGTGAATGTGCGTTGGCGTGTGTTCTCCTTGAGTTGCATCAAGGCATCGCCGTCAAGAATGGGATCATAGCCGACGAAATCGAATTCGGTATGTTCGTGGACGTCGTTGCCGGCAACAAAAGCCTCGATCACATTGCGATCCGAAACCGTATGAGCCCAGCCGATACCCACATTGGTGAACCGGTTTTCACTGATGTCATAGGGCGTCGGGTTCCAATCCGCCCCCGGATACCCGCGCTCGGTTTGGCCCACATTGGCAAAGAGGAAGACATTGTCTTCAAGCGTCGGGCGTATCCCGATCTGCGCATTGACGGCTTCGATATCGTCGCGGTCGTTTTCGCGCGGGCTGTCAGGTCGCACCATGTCCGCCTGCAGGTAGTAGCTGATCGGCAGGGCGGCGTAGCTGGTGCCCTGCAGTTGCAGCTGATCGTTCCAGCCGAGATCGCCGTCCTTTTCCCACATCACGCCACCGGTAAGCGACGCTTCGAAGAAGCTGCGGCCTTCTAGCGAATTGCGCTTGGCTTCGCTGGAGACCGCCATCGGGTCGAGCATCAGCGCCTGCATCTGTGACGAAAAGGTCGAGCTGCCCGGTTGTCGGCGTTCCTGGGGCGTCGAAAGCGGCGATTCCCCGTTGAAGGGCGTATCGCGCCCGCCATCGGCTTCGTCGAGATAGGATGAGCCCTTGAAGGGGTCATACCCCCGGTCGGCATAATAGTCGCCCCACTCGCTGAGGCCGAGATTGTCGAGTGTGACACCGAGGAAGGAGCTTGCCTGGCGGTTGGCATCGTAGCCGTTGTAATACCCGCCACGAGCCTGCCGGCGTCTCAGGGCTTCGCGCGCCTGCTCTATCGCTTCATCGGCCCGGAACTGGTCAAGGGCGATCCCGGAGCGGATCAACGGGATCGAGGGATTTTCGTCTTCATAACGGTCGGCGTTATCGAGCGCCTGGATTGCCTCTTCCTCGTTGCCATTCTGGTAGGCGGCGATCGCAAGCCCGATCAGGCTGTCACCATAGGTCGGGTTGATCGCGGAGGCTTCCAGCAGGGCGCGCTCGCCTTCGTCGGTCTTGCCCATGCGCAGCAGATACCGACCCTTGGCCGCCAATACGGCATAGGATTTGGCATCCAGCCTCTCGGCGATGTCGAGTGCGGATTTCGCCGCTTTTAGCTGCTCGTTATCCATCAGGAAGCGGGCGTAATTGGCATAGAGCGCCGCGTTCTGAGGGTTGAGCTCGATCGCGCGCCGGTGGGCATCGTCAGCCTCGACAATCGCGTTGCGATCGCTCTGGACGATGCCGATTTCATTCCAGACGGCATCCGCGCCGGGCGCTACCTTCACCGCCCGCTCCAGCTCCGCGAGCGCGCCGTCGAGGTCGCTGTTGATGGCGGTTCGAAAACGGGCGCTGGTCAAAAGCGCTGCCGGGCTGTCGGGATCAATGGCCAGCGCGCGTGCCAAGGCTTCGCGAACCTCATCTCTACGGTCGAGTTCGAAGGCGAGGTCGGCTCGGGCCGCCGGCAGGCGGGCGTCATCCGGAAAACGTTTTTCGGCGGCCTTCAGGAAATCGATCGCCGCGGCGGTTCCCCGATCATTGGCGAAAACGGAGGCCCGGGCCAGCACGCCGACAGGGGTGTCATCATAATTGCTTGCTCCTGGCGCGGGCGTCCGTCGGTCAGGATCGGCAAGGGTTTCGGCAAACCAGAGGCCATAGGCTGCCGCTGCGCGACGATCGCGCCCCAGGCCGGGCATGGCCGCACGAAAGAGGCGGGCTGCATCGTCATAGTGCAGATCGTTGCCGGCAATCATCGCTTCCACCAGCTTTGCACGCGCTTCAAACGCGCTGGGCAGGGGGCGGGGCAAGGCGGCGATCGCGGCCTTTGCGGCCGCAAAGCCATCATATTCGAGTGCTGCTTCCGCCAGCAGCAGATGTTCTTCCGTGCTAAGCGCAGCCTCGTTCAAGGCGAGGATACGCGCACGCTCCGCCCGCAGCTCAGCCGGCTTCAAGTTGCTCACCGAAAGGCCTGAAAAAATCCCACGCAGCTCGCTGTAGAGAAGGATTTGTTCCCGCTCCTCCAGGTTGACCAGCGTATATTTGCGAGGCGCCTGCCCGATCGAGACAGTCGCGCCCTCTCCTTTCGCCACCGTGACCGAGCCTTGCGGATTGGAAAGCGATACGGAGCCCTCGAACACGGATAGCGTTGTCTGGCCGCCCTCGACGGTTAGCGTCCAGTCCGTGCCGCGGATCGCAGTGGCTGCGGCCGGGGTGTCTACGGCAATACCGGTGCCGCCGCGTTTTGCGCGTGCCCATATCGTGCCGCCCTGCAGTTCAAGCTGGCTATCGGCGCTGGTGTTGATGGAGCGGACGACAAGCGTGGTATTTCGCCCCATGCGCACCTGTGTGTCATCGGCGAAAAGAATGGCAAGACGCCCTTTGGCATTGGTGCGCAACGTGTCGCCGGCCAGAAGCGCCTGGTCGACTTCGACACCACGCCAATTGTTCATCTCGACGAAACGGGCCTCTTCCCCGGATTTGCGGGAAATGACGGAGCCTTCAGCAGCGGATGGGCGCGCCAGAACATCCGCCCACGCGGATCCGGCAAACGACGCCATGCTCCCCAGTGCCGCCAGAGCGACCGCCCGTACCTTCATCCCATCACCGCAGAAAACGCTACCCGACGGAGCGACTATGGTTGGGCATTCAAGACGTTGTCAATCTTCTCAAGCTGGCTATCGGCGCTGGTGTTGATGGAGCGGACGACAAGCGTGGTATTTCGCCCCATGCGCACCTGTGTGCCATCGGCGAAAAGAATGGCAAGACGCCCTTTGGCATTGGTGCGCAACGTGTGCCGGCCAGAAGCGCCTGGTCGACATCGACACCACGCCAATTGTTCAGCTCGACGAAACGGGCCTCTTCCCCGGATTTGCGGGAAATGACGGAGCCTCCAGCAGCGGATGGGCGCGCCAGAACATCCGCCCACGCGGATCCGGCAAACGACGCCATGCTCCCCAGCGCCGCCAGAGCGACCGCCCGTACCTTCATCCCATCACCGCAGAAAACGCTACCCGACGGAGCGACTATGGTTGGGCGTTCAAGACGTTGTCAATCTTCGCCAACGAGTTCGGCGGATAAGGGGGTAATCTCCTCTGCCGCTGTGCCATTAAGCTCAAATAACCGAATGCTCTTTAAGGGATGCCAACCCAGGAACGTTTGGTTGAAGCCACAAGTGACTCAGTAATATTTTTAATTTCAAATTTGATCATCGATGAACGGCCGCTCGGCTCAGCTGCTTCGGTAAGCCGTGAGGCGCTGCTGCAGAAACTGCACGTATGGGCGCTGACCTCGAACGCATTGGGCCGCCAGTGAGCGAAAAAGCGCGGTGCCATCTGTCGTTATCGACTTAGCAACGCCACAAGCCCTTGCGGTACTTTCATCGTCAAGCTCTTCATCAATCGCCGAGGTGTGATCATCTGCTGCCGATCGCGACAAAGCCCATAGAGAAACGCCGATGACAACAGCGCCGGCAATGGCTTGCAAGCGGGGATCATTCTGCAGCCTGCGCATGTTTTCAATGGTCTCCCGATATCGCCTGTGAATATACGCTTGCACACGCACTGATTAAACTTGCGCTGGCGTATTCTGTTCGATCGACCCCTAAAGGGACGTATCAGCTTTCAGCTTTGAAAATGCAGACCGCCTTAATCGTCGCCGCCCTTAGGTGCAGCGGGTCTTGCGATAGGCTTGGCTCTGCAAGGAACCCTTCAGAATATCGCGGGCGGTATCATGCTGTTGGTACTTCGCCCGTTCCGGCTTGGCGACTTCGTTGAAACATCTGCCCTGAAGGGCAAGGTTATCGAGGTTGGACTTTTCGCGACCAAGCTCCGAAACACAGATAGCCTCTACTTACTCGCGCCGAACTCGACACTCCGGAACACGTCTATCGTCAACCATAGCTGTGAGCCCGAACGCGGACAGGAAAATCGCTGTGGCTGTTGGCAACGACGCGGATATCAATTTGGTATAGCAAATACTGCTGGAAATTATTTCCTCCGACCGCGTGTACAGAAAAATCCACCCCCGCGTGTCGTCATCGACGACGTCGCCGGCGAAAAGGTAACGATCAAGGCCGAATACTGGGCCGAGACGGCGCAATAGACCGAGACGCGGTTTGACGTTGTTGAACGCGTCAAACCGCGCCTTACCGAAAAGGTATCACCACCAGTAGCAGCACAAAACCTGAAGAGGAAATCTCTGGGCCCCTTACCTACCATGTAGCTGAACATGATGGCAGATATGTTTAGCGTGTGTGATTAGGCCCCGGACAAGCAACGCCGCGGTGCATTCCGGCGAACGCCAAAGCCATCATCGATCAGTGGCGTGTGCATGGAGTGGCGAACGGCCCGATATCGGCGAAATGGTCAAGGGGACAAGACCTGGACAGCGTCGATGGTAGAAAGGTGATCGAGGCCGTTACCATCAAAAACACGGGACACGGCACACCTCAGGAAACCTACACGGGCTATGAACGAGCGGCGCCCTAAATGGTGGACGTCGGGATTTCTGTTGCGCTTCACATTGCGCGTTCGTGGGGGCCTGATCGAGGGAAATATGGGCTGGAAGTGATTTCTTCACTTTGATGGACAACCCTCTGGAACCGTTTGCTGAAGGCAGCGTTATTCGCGGATATGACCCCGGCATTAGGTGGCCTAAGCGCCCTGTCGTGGGGCGGCGTGGCGACCACACATATGCGAGCGAGGCAAAATATGTTCAGAATTGTTCGGTGCCTGTCACTAACCGCTGCATCGGCGCTCTGCAGCCCGGCACTTGCGGTTGCGATCGATGCACAATCCATCAACAGTTCTGTCGTAGCGTCGCTTCCGGTCGAGCCACCGACCGAACAACAGATTGAGCCCGATCCGGCCGTGGTGCACGTTCAGGTCCTTCTCGATCGCGCCGGGTCTTCTCCAGGCGTCATTGATGGGTATTACGGCGACAATCTGACAAAAGCCATTGCGGGATTCGAGGCGCTTCAAGGCTTGGCGGTGGACGGCAAGCTGGATCAGGACGTGCTCGCCCGCCTGGTCGACGACGTCCCCTCCGTTCAAGCTTATGAGATCAGCGAGGAAGACGGCGCCGAGATTGTCAAAGATATTCCCAAGGATTACGCCGAACAAGCTAAAATGAAACATCTCGGTTATACAAGTGTCGCCGAGAAGCTTGCCGAGCGCTTTCATATGCATATCGATCTAATCAAGTCCCTGAACCCGACAGCAACTTTCAAACCCGGTGAGACGGTGGCGGTGGCGATCCCAAATGCCAACGGCACGGGGTTGGTAAAACAGATCCTGGTTCATCGGAAAACCGCACAGGTCTTTGCGCTTGCAGAGGATGGATCGTTGCTAACAGTCTATCCTGCAACGATTGGCAGCGATGGTTCACCTTCACCAACGGGTAAGCACGAGGTCAAGGGTGTGTCGCGTATGCCAACCTACACCTATAATCCCAAAATCAATTTCCAGCAGGGTGACAACAAGACGATTCTTGAACTGCCAAGCGGGCCGAATGGTCCTGTAGGCACTGTCTGGATCGACCTGACCGAGCCCACATATGGTATTCATGGCACGCCGGAACCGGAACTGATCG
This sequence comes from Rhizobium sp. LjRoot98, assembly GCF_964252935.1. Lineage (NCBI taxonomy): Bacteria > Pseudomonadati > Pseudomonadota > Alphaproteobacteria > Hyphomicrobiales > Rhizobiaceae > Rhizobium > Rhizobium sp. LjRoot98. The sequence continues at coordinate 40,307 of NZ_CAXUPW020000012.1, read as the reverse complement.
GCAAGGTCGGCTCGCATGGATGCGTTCGCTTGGCGAATTGGGACGTCGAAGAACTGGCAGGTATGGTCAAGCCCGGTGTCGTAGTCGAATTCGTTGATTAGGTCCCGCCCATATTGAATTCAAAGAAAACCGCTCAGCCGACACCTCCGAACGAGAAGCCGTTTAGGCCTCCTCTTGACGCAGTGGTACTGACGGTGCCTACTTCTTGCAGTCAGCGTGCGTAATATTCGAACGAGCGCGTATTTACAGCCCCTGATGAAATCGGCGTTATTGTAGTTGATTGTACTAATCTTGACGTTACATCTGCAAGGCTTGTTCGATGGGCAGCGATTGACGAACGAAAAACTGCGTATGGACGCAGCCTCTCGAAGAATGAGTCCATAACGCCTCCATGTCCGCGAGCCAAATCACATCATCTAGTGCTCAGATCGTGGGCCATTTTCCAGCCTCTCCGTATGGAGTGATGAAGAATGATGGTCCGCTCGCACTTCTCCATACGCTCCATATGATCGGCGGGTCGTGCTGCACATGGGCGGCTGGCGGCCAGGAGCGAAGCCTCGGCAATGCCAAAGTCGCGGTAGCAATAGATCGCCTGGCGCCAGACATGGATGGATCGATGTCCCGAATGCTGCCAGTTCTCCGCGCTCCAAGCGGCGTTCTGGCTGGTGGATGGATCGGCAACGGTGCCGACAGCAGATGCAACCGTTTCAGATGCTACCGTTGATCAGTTTGAGAATCGGTCAGGAATCTCCATGTCCATATCGGCGCGCTCAAGAATGCATCGAGCGCGTCACCGCATCAAGGTCGCGATCTCTTAGGTCAGCGAATACCAGCCTCGTTACCAAACAGAACTCGTCGATTTCAGTCGCTAAAGTTCATTATCGTCGGGAACTTTGCACCCCACTACAGGTTTGAAGCCCGCGCTGCCGCCCCTGCGACGGCGCCTGAACGCTCGTCTTAACGGATGAGCATCAGATACCACTGGCGCCATAAAGGAGGACATCATGGCTAGCACAAAGACACTCGACGATTTGTTTCTCGACACGTTGAAGGACATCTATTTCGCGGAAAAGCAGATTCTGAAAGCTTTGCCGAAGATGGCGCGTGCCGCCGACTCCGAAGAAGGCAAGGCAGGCTTTCTCCAACACCGCGACGAAACCCAAGGGCAGATCGATCGCCTCGAGCAGGTGTTCGAACTGCTCGGCAAGCCGGCCCGCGGCAAGACCTGCGAGGCTATCCAGGGGATTATCGCCGAAGGCGAGGAGATCATGGAGGAATTCAAGGGTTCTCCGGCCCTCGACGCCGGCTTGATCTCGTCGGCGCAGGCGGTCGAGCACTATGAAATCGCCCGTTACGGCACTCTAATCGCCTGGGCCGAGCAGCTTGGTCTCAATAACGCGGTACCGCTGTTGCAGGCGAACCTGGCCGAGGAAGAAGCCACCGACAAAAAGCTGACGCAACTCGCCAAGGCTCAGGCAAACGCCAAAGGCAAAGGCAAGGCCGCCTAAGTCTGTTGTCAAAGGGCCGTCCTAACGGGCGGCCCTTTTCTTATTTGGCATCCTTTCAACATCGCAAGGAAAATCAGATGGCCAAGCAAACTACGAAAGCCACGACCACATCTTCTGTCAACGACACGGTAACCATTCATGACCAGCAGCTCCATCGCGGCGCCGGCGGGGAGCTTCACCAGATCGCTGAGGACGGGCAAGACATCCTTACGACCGCCCAGGGTGGTCCTGTTGGCGACGACCAGAACACGTTGAGGGTGGGTGCTCGCGGTCCGGCGCTGATCGACGACTTTCATTTCCGGGAAAAGATCTTCCACTTCGACCACGAGCGCATTCCCGAGCGCGTTGTGCATGCGCGTGGCTATGGCGCCCACGGTTTCTTCGAAACCTACGAATCGCTGTCGGATATCACGCGCGCCGATGTATTCCAGCGGCCGGGCGAGAAGACGCCGGTCTTCGTGCGGTTCTCAACCGTCGCCGGCAACAAGGGATCTGCCGATCTCGCCCGCGACGTCCGAGGGTTCGCCGTTAAGATGTATACCCAAGAAGGCAACTGGGATCTGGTCGGCAACAACATTCCGGTCTTCTTCATCCAGGACGCGATCAAGTTTCCAGACATGGTCCATGCCGCCAAGCAGGAGCCGGACCGCGCCTTTCCGCAGGCACAGACCGCGCACGACAACTTCTGGGACTTCATCAGCCTGACGCCCGAAAGCATGCACATGGTGATGTGGATCATGTCGGACCGGACAATCCCGCGCTCCTTCCGCTTTATGGAAGGATTTGGCGTTCACACGTTTCGCTTCGTCAATGCTAGCGAGGAATCCACCTTCGTCAAATTCCACTGGAGGCCCAAGCTCGGTCTGCAGTCGGTCGCCTGGAATGAGGCCGTCAAAATCAACGGCGCAGATCCCGATTTCCACCGCCGCGATCTCTGGCAGTCGATCCAGTCTGGTAACTTCCCGGAATGGGAACTCTGCGTACAGCTGTTTGACCAGGATTTCGCCGACAGCTTCGATTTCGACATCCTCGATCCGACCAAGATCATTCCAGAAGAAGTGCTTCCGGTTCGTCCGATTGGTCGTCTTGTGCTCGATCGCATGCCCGTTAATTTTTTCGCCGAGACCGAGCAGGTCGCCTTCATGACCCAAAACGTCCCGCCGGGCATCGATTTCTCGAACGATCCTCTGCTGCAGGGTCGGAATTTCTCCTACCTTGATACACAGCTGAAGCGACTAGGCGGACCGAACTTCACGCATTTGCCGATCAACGCGCCGAAGTGTCCCTTCGCGCACTTTCAGCAGGATGGCCATATGGCCATGCGCAACCCCGTCGGACGGGTCAACTACCAGCCCAACTCCTTCGGCGAAGGGCCACGGGAGTCTCCGGCGCGCGGCTATCGCCACTTCCCTGCCGAGGAACAGGGGCAGAAGGTTCGCATGCGTCCAGAAAGTTTTGCCGACCACTACAGCCAGGCGCGGCAATTCTACATCAGCCAGACGGGAGCCGAGCAACGCCATATCGCCATGGCGCTGACCTTCGAGCTTAGTAGGGTCGAAACCGCTGTGATCCGGGAGCGGATGGTGTCGCATCTGATGAATATCGATGAGACGCTGGCTACCACCGTGGCGCAAAAACTCGGCTTCCAATCGATGCCGAAGCCGGCCGACGCCGCAATGCCCACCCGACAGGATCTGGAGCCTTCGCCGGCGCTGAGCATCATCGAACGAGGTCCAAAACGCTTCGAGGGTCGCAAGCTCGGGATCCTCGTTGCCGACGGCGCCGATGCAAATCTGCTTAAGGCCCTGATTGCAGCTGTGACAAAGGAAAAGGCGGTCTTCGAGATTATCGCACCGAAAGTCGGCGGCGTGACCGCGGCAGACGGAAGCTTCATTGAGGCGCAGTATATGATTGACGGCGGCCCTTCTGTATTGTTCGACGCCGTCGTGCTCCTGACGTCTCATCAGTCGATTGACGACCTCGTCAAGGAAGCGGCAGCACGGGACTTCGTGGCCGACGCGTTCCAGCATTGCAAGTATATTGGTTGCGACCAGTCGGCGTTGCCGCTTCTGGACAAGGCGGGTATCGGCGGCGCCCTCGATGAAGGCACGATTACATTATCGAGCGCGAAGGACGTTGCAGCTTTCGTCGCGGAGCTTGGCAAGTTGCGGGTGTGGGGTCGCGAGCCTTCCATAAAGCTCGGCAAGGCCTCACCGCCAATCGCGTGATATTTAGGGCGCGGAGAAATCCGCGCCCCTAAAATCTGGACTCGAGCGCCGTACAACGCTTCCCGACATACAGGCCACCTCGCATCAACTGCGGACTAGGAAAGTTTGAAATATCCGCTGAAAATCAATCTTATTGCTGTTTGCTTAAAGCTTGGCTTATCACCGACCAGTGCGAGCATGGAACCCTTGATCGATCGCGCAGACCGGGCGGTGAGGTCTAGCCGAGATCATGACCGAGCGAATGGCTGACAAAGGGCTCGAATTGCATTTCATTGATGATCCCGATGGCCGTGATCCTCCTGGCGTGCCTAGCATCCATGATGTCCCAAAGCTCGGTTCCTAACCCGGCGCACCTCAATCATGCGCACTCGTTCGGCCGACTACGATCTTAATTATCTCGAAGATCCCTCTGGAACTTTTACCCGCTGTCACTGTTCGTCAGCGCCAAAATCACCGGAAAGGAAAACCATAGCAGAGCAGACTTTGGACGACCTGTTCCTTAATATGCTGAAGGACATCTATTATGCCGAAAAGCCCATCCTGAAAGCACTGCCGAAGATGGCACGCGCCTCGTAGTCGGAAGAAGGCAAGGCGGCGTTCTTCAAGCACAAGGAACAAACCGAGGGCCAGAGAGCGCCTGCAACAGGTGTTTGAATTTATTGGCAAGCCGGCCCGCGGCAAGACCTTCGAGGCCATTCGGGCATCATTGCCGAAGGCGAAGAGATCGTGGAGGAGTTCAGGGGCTCGGTCGCTCTGGACGCTGGCCTGATCGCTTCAGCCCAGGCTGCAGGCCGCGCACCTTCATCACCCGATAAACGCGTTTGGCATTCGGCCATAGGAGGTTCTCGCTGCGCGCTTTACGGCGTAAGATCGCATGAACCCGGCGATATCCATAGGTCGGCATCTCGGAGATGATCGCTTTGATTTCATCGATGAGATCATCATCGGCGAGCGGCGGCCGACCACGGGCTTTGGAGGGACGCTGTTTCACACGCTGAGCCATGTTTGACCGGGCAACACCAAAAGTCTCGCACACAGCCGTCATCGGGAACTTCCCTTCGGCAATGACAGCGAGCGCAACAGACGTTTTTTTGGGCCGGTGGCGATCTCAAGCGGCTCTCTGAGAATCTCGCCTTCCATCGTCTTCTTGCCGAGCAGGCGCTGCAACTCTTTGACCTGGTGCTGAAGGGCACGGTATTCGGACGCCGGAACGACATCTTCCTCGGCAGCAGTTGCCGTCAGAGCCCCTTGAGTGGCAAGCTTACGCGAGGTGAATAACTGGTTCGGCTGAATGCCGTAGCGGCGAGCAACAATGCTCACCGTAGCGTCCGACTCACATGGCGATCCCGTCCGGAAAAGCCCTTGCTGCTGCCTGATGAACAACCCTGTCCGGACCATGGACCCCTTGCTCACATTCCGCCTAGCAAACAGCGTCAAGTGTTGTGATGAGCGGCGATGGGTCTGGCGGCTTTGGCCTGCCCGATCTGGCTCGGCAACAGGGCTTCAGATTTGAACGTGATCGACAAACGCAACATAACCCATTTCAGTCGCTCCATTATCACGTCGCAACCGCGGCCCTCTCGCCTGCAACATCGCCGAGCTGTCCGCAAACCCTCTGCTCCTACAAGATTTTCCGAAGGTTAAAGGGGAAGTTGACGCATTAAGCCCGTTGGAAGCGTGGTGTCACTCGGTGTGTCAGTCCCCCTTTAACAAATCAGGTGATCGTCAGCAATTAGCACACACAACCTTTCTTGCAAGAACCTACGTGCTGGCGTTACCTCACCAAACAGCTTAGCGTCCGCCTGATCGACGAGGACAAGGCTTGTTGAGGTCAATTTCCCTGCAAGGAACTTTCGGTCGACATCAAAGTTCGATCCCGTCGCTAAAGTTGGGAAATTCCGATGCCAAAAAACACTATTTTCCTCGCGCTTGTTTTTGCCATGATACAATCATCTGTCTTGGCCCACGAAAGCCTGTCCCCACAGGACTTTGCGCGAGAAGCCGCCATCTCTAACACTTTCGAGCTCGAGGCAGCCCAACTTGCTGTTGAGCGCGCCAATGATCCTCGAGCCGTGTCATTTGCGAAAGATATGGTTCGTGACCATGGCAGGGCAGCCACAGACTTGGCGGAAGCGGCGAAAACGGATGCTGTTCGTTTCACGTCTCAACTCGATGAACGGCGAAAAAAGCAACTCGACGCGTTGGTCGGCGCGGCAGAAACCGATTTCGACCAGGCATATTTCTCTACTCAGGTCACGGCCCATGAAGAGACAGTCACCTTGTTCGATACCTTTGCAAAAAGCGGCAACGCCGGGGCTCTGAAAACATTCGCGCAGAAGACACTCGGGACGTTGCACATGCACAATGTTCGGGTTCATGACCTAACGGATCAGGAATAGCTTTAAAACGCCGTCACGCCGCCTCGCGCGCATTGAGGCGGGTGGAGCTTGAAGAATCGCAAGCGTTTGATCTGAGCCGGCAGCACAGGGAGTCGAAGATGCGGAAGAGCACAATGTTGCTAATCGCTTTCACTGTTCTGGTCGTTGGGCGCCTAATCTCTCAGCAGCTTCTTCACCCCGATCCATTTAGGGACGATCGCCAACCGAAAACGTCGGAATAGCTGACGACCAATAGACGTCGATCGGTCGTACGCGCCCATACCGCTGCGAGAGATGCTGAAGGCAGGACGGATACAATGATCCCTAACCGGAAGGAACGTCATGCGTGTCAGGTTTACCCTAATCGCCCTGCCCTTGGCAGCAATCGTTGGTCTTGGCAGCCTATGGATGCTCACGACAGCTCGCCCCCCGTTTGGCCTCAGCAATCCGTTCCCCCCTATGGCTGGTGACACCGAGCGCGGGCGCCAGGTCTTCAATGCGGCTCATTGCGCGTCTTGTCACGCAACGCCTGGGCAGCCAGATCGCCTGAAACTCGGCGGCGGCCTTGCACTCGCCTCGCCCTTCGGCACTTTTCGACCGCCAAACATCTCTCCGGATCCCGTCGACGGGATTGGGCGCTGGGGCGTTTCCGACCTGGCGAATGCACTTGTAGCAGGAGTGTCGCCCGACCGGCGTCATTATTATCCGGCTTTTCCCTATACAAGCTACACCGGCATGACCGCCGCTGACATCAGCGACCTGTTCGCATATTTGAAGACCTTGCCAGCGGTCTCTGGACGGGCTCCACCGCACCATCCCAATATTTTGTTCGCGATCCGCAGATCCGTCGGGTTATGGAAACTACTCTTCTTTGATCCATCACAGCCGAAGCTGAGGAGCAACGTTGAAACTGTTGGTATCGATCGGGGCCGGTATCTCGTCGAAGCGCTGTCGCATTGTGCCGAGTGTCATTCGACCCGTGATGTTTTCGGAGCCATCAAGTCGAGCGCGCGGTTCGCCGGCGGAATCGATCCGCAGGGTACGGGCTTCGTTCCGAACATCACCCCGGTGGGGATCGGCGGTTGGACTGAATCCCAAATTGTTAGAATGCTGGAGACGGGTGACACACCCAATCACGGACGCGTCGGCTCGTCGATGGCCGATGTTGTCAGCAATACCGCGATGTTGTCCGACGATGACCGCAAAGCGATTGCCCAATACATCAAATCCCTGCCCGCGCGTCCGACCCCTGAACCATGATTCAGCGCTGGTACAGGTATGCGGCGACATCCCTCGCCTCGGCCTCGGTAATCCCCGTGATTGGCATCGCGGTGTTCGGAGAGAATCTTTGTGGAGCAACGATCCACTCAACCATATGATCGGACGAATTGGTGAGCACACCACCAATATAAACACGGCCTGAAAGTCCGGAAAGAGGTCCTCCCACCTGGCCGTCCGCGCCTGGTACGCCTGGGATCGTATGACATCCGGAGCACCCGAATTTTCGCAAGAGCGGCAATGCCCGTGAGGCGCCACCGTTTGTCAAAGCCTGCGCAATTCCGGTTCGCTCCTGACGATCGGCAATCATGCCGGCAACCACAAAGACGGTGACAGCCGCAAACAGGCCTGCAGATAACGATAAAAGCAACGTCAGCCGGGTTGCAGCCTTCAGGTCAGACATGGCTCAAATCCCGCGAGCCAGACGCTTTGATCCAAAGGGCCAACATGATCAGCGCCGCGCCCGCATAGACCGTTCCGGCCGGCACCCACATCAGCATGCCGGCAAGCTGCTGGTCCTCCAGAGGCGTCAGTCCCCATGCCCGCGCGTCCGCGGTCTGGGCGAGGTAAAGAACCCTTGGGGCAAGCGCCATCAGGGCTCCGAGAATACCGGTGTGTAGCATCGTCACTAACAGGTGCCATGCGGCGGCCCCATGGCTGCAGCGCCAAAAAATCGACCACCAGAACAGCAGGGCGGTGATCAGGAAACTCAGATGCTGCAGGCGATGCAGGCTGATATCGGTGACGGAGGCATCGAACAGCCAAGGCAGATGCCAGGCCCAGATCGCTACCCCGTGCAGCAACGTGGCGTTTAACCCACGGGTCGACCAGTCCCAGATCCTGCGCATCGCTGCGCTCTTCATCGCGGCACCAGCAATGTGACGCCCGCGCCTCGGCAGGGCCCAAACAAAGGTTGACACCGGACGCGATAAGGCAAGCAGAGGGGCAGACACGGCGATGATCACTTCGTGCTCGATCATGTGGAAGGTGAAGAGGTGCTCGCCCAGCCAATGGAGGGGCGATGTCAGCGCCGCAGCAAGCGTCGCCCATCCACTTATAAAAAATCCGAGCCGCGAAGCGAAAGCGCCGTTGCCATGTGCTACGCGGCGCACCATCTTCACCGATCCCATGCCATAGGCAATCGCCATGATCGCGAGAGGTGCGACGATCCAGGGGTCGAAGGTCCAGGTTGCTCCGTCGGAATGCGCGTCTGTGCCATGGGCCGACGCGGGGCTCATCGCCATGACGAACATGAGGACAATGATCATCTCTCGCATGGGCTTATCAGCAAAGCTGCTGCTCCCTGTAGGAAGACGGCAAAACTAAACAGCAGGCCTCCACACCACCAGAGGATCCCGAATTGGCTCTCTTGATACCCGTCTTTCGATTGCGACGACCTTGCTCCGGCACCCACCGCAGATAGGGAAACGATCACGGCCAAGATGCTGGCAGACAGGGTCAAAGCCGTGTTGCGATTGCAATCGACCGAGGGCAAGATCTGCCCCAGTTGCGTGGTCACACCCCAGAGGCCGACGGGAACGAGCAAAGCGGCATATTGGACGATCCCAGTTTTCATAGCCGCGGAACCCAGTAGATGCAGACGTAGATCGGGATCCAGGTGGCGACCACGAAATTCCAATACATCGCGTTGTCGCTGACATCTCCGAAGCGTCGCAGATTATCGCCGTGATGGGTGAACATCAGGCAGGTGAGAACGAGGGTCTCGACAAGGTCGGTCAGGATGTGAGTCGTGTGCAGTCCGAGCAGCAGCCACACCACCGATCCATAGGCATTTTGGTCCCACTGGATATGCATGGCCGGAAACTCAAAGATCCGGACGACAAGCGGTGCAATCCCGAAGAACGACATGAAGATTAGACCAATACGCACCTTGAACATATCCCGCTGCTTGGCCCACCGGGAGACGAGGAGGTTGGGAACGAGGCTTGCCGCCAGGAGAGCGGTCATGCCTGTCCCGGCGCCCAAGTCGGGCGGTTCGACCCCGATTGGCCAGACCGGCGCGAGGCTCATGAGATAAAGATAAATCACGATAGCCAGTGCGAACCCGGTGCCCTCTATGAGCATAAAGGCAAGCGTACCCCACCATGCAGGGCTCGCGCTGCCGTCGCAATGTCCCGTCAGATCGGAAACGTCCAGAACTACGACCTCTTTCACGATTCGTCCTCCGGTTCGCCCTTGGGCCAGAACCACCCCGTCAACGCTATGGCGACCGGGATTGAACCCCAAACGACCGCCCACGGTGTAAAGATCGACCAGATCAGTACGATGGTGGTGGCGATTGCCGACCAGAAGGGCCAGACCGAGTGACCTGGTGAAGACTCGCGGGCTTCTGGCGACGCATTGACCACCCCCGTGACCAATAATTCACGTCGATCGACCCGCAAACCGCTTGCAACGGTCAGGACTTCGCTGTCAGTCCAGAGTGGCCTGCTGTCGCTAACCACTGGGATGCGCTGAAAATTATAGCACGGCGGAGGTGACGCGGTCGACCATTCGAGCGTCGATGCCCGCCAGGGATTGGCTCCGGCGGACTGGCCGTGACGTGCGCTTCGAATGACATCAATAAAAAACAGCAGGAAACCGGCCGTCAAGATCAAGGCGCTCAGACTGATGAACATGTTCAACCCGGCCCAGGGCATCTCGGGTTGGTAGGTGTAGATCCTTCGCGGCATGCCTTGCACGCCCAGAATGTGCATCGGAAAGAAGGTCAGGTTGAAGCCAACGACAATCAAGCCGAAGACCCACCTCCCCAGCCGCTCGCTCATCATCCGGCCTGTGAACTTCGGGAACCAGTAGTAGATTGCGCCGAGCAGCGGAAACAGGGCGCCCCCGACCAGGACATAGTGGAAATGGGCGACGACGAAATAGGTGTCATGAACTTGGGTATCGAACGGAACCGAGGCGACCATGACCCCGGTCAGTCCACCGATCACGAAGGTAAAGATGAAGCCGAGGACGAACAGGAACGGCGTTTTGAAGATCGGACGGCCCCACCAGATCGTCGCGAGCCAGCAGAAGATCTGCAGGCCGGCGGGAAGCGCGATCGCCATGCTGGATGCTGTAAAGAAACTCTCGCCGAGCCGAGGCAGGCCGGCGACGAACATGTGATGCACCCAGAGCCCGAACGCCAGCACTCCCGTGGTAATCAGAGCCATGACCATCGCCAGATATCCGAAGACGGGCCGCTGCGTGAAGGTCGCGACAATTGTCGAGACCATGCCGACGGCTGGCAGGAAAATGATGTAGACCTCTGGATGGCCAAAGAACCAGAACAGATGCTGCCACAACAACACGTCACCGCCCTCAGCGGGATTGAAGAAGTGTGTGCCGACCAGTCGGTCGAGGATGAGCGAGGTGCTGGCGATCATGACGGCCGGCATGGCAAGTATGACGAGGAAGGATGTGACCAGCATCGACCAGACAAACAGTGGGATGCGATTGAGCGACATGCCGGGAGCCCGCTGTTTGAAGATGGTGACAACTAGTTCCAGCGAAACCGCTAGGGCGGAGATTTCGGTAAAGGTAATCATCTGCGCCCAGATGTCCGCCCTTTTTCCGGTCCCGTATTGCGGGCCAGCCAGTGGCAGATAGGCAAACCAGCCGACATCGGGACCGGTGTCGATTGCAAAAGCCACCCAAAGCAGGATCCCTCCGGCCAGAAACATCCAGTAGGAAAAAGCGTTCAGTCGTGGAAAGGCGATATTGCGGGTGCCAACCATTATAGGAACGAGATAGATCGCCATCGCCTCCATTACCGGCACGGCGAACAGGAACATCATGTTCGTCCCATGCATTGTAAAAATCTGATTGTAACGATCGGGACCGATGAAGCGGGCTTCCGGCTGGGATAGCTGCAGCCGCATGGCAAGCGACAGGAAACCGCCGAGGGCTAGAAACACGAAAGCCGTGACGATGTAGCGCCGACCGATAACTTTGTGATCGACATTTGACAACGCGCCCCAAAAACCGCCCGGCGAGCCCCATGTCGCGTTCAGATGTCGCTCAAGCTCTGCCTCGGTAAGTTGGCTGTCCCGGGTATCCCGATCTGGACTAATAGCGTTCATTTGAGACTGTCCATGTAACGGGAAATCTGGCGCAGTTCGTTGCTTGTGAGTGGTACCATCGGCATGTTGTTGCCGGGTTTGAGTGTTTGAGGGTCGGCAATCCAGGCTGCGAGCGAGCCTGGGGTCGTCTCAAGGAGCCCGGCGCCGATGGTCTGGCGGCTCCCGACGTGGGTCAGGTCGGGGCCGGTTGTTCCCGTGGAGGACCTGCCTCGGACAGTATGGCAAGCGGCACAAGGCTTGGCCAAGAACACTTTTTCGCCGGCCGACGCTTCAGCGTTCATGGTTTGTGATTGGTCTTTTCGCTGCGAGGCGAGCCATCGCGCATAGGACGCCTCGTCGTCGGCCACGACCAAGATTCCCATATGGCTGTGCTGCAGGCCGCAAAACTCGGCGCATTGGCCGCGGTAGATCCCGGGCCGCTCGGCGCGAATGAGCAGGGTATTGCTACGGCCGGGAACGAGGTCCTGTTTTCCGGCAAGACTTGGGACCCAGAAGGAATGGATGACATCGACGCTTTCCAGCTGCAGGCGCACGTCCCGTCCGACAGGAATATGGATCTCGTTGGCAGTTTCGAATTCCAGCGCCGGGTCCCGGTTTGGATACCGGATGCGCCACCACCATTGCTCGCCCTTGACGGCGATCGTGATAGCTTCGCCATGGCTCCCGTCGATCGCGCGCGTCGTGTAAAAACTTGCGATTGTCAGTCCAGTGATGATAACGGCGGTCGCCACCACCGCGCAAGACACCACGATCTTCGTCCAAGGACCGTCCGGTTGGGTTGAAGCATCCCCGGTGCGTGACCTCACCAACGCGTAAATTAGCGCAACGATGACGAGCAGCCACACAAATCCGCAGATCCAGACAAACGTTGTCATCAGGCCCTTGAGATGGATCGCTGGCGCGCCGTCCACATCGAGCGCTGATTGCGAACCGCTGCAGCCCGCAACGCTCGTCAGGACAAACAGAATGAAAAATGCGACCGCTCTCATGGGTTCGGTCCCTGGTCGGGATGAACACGGGTCGGGACTGGCTCAAACAGGATCGCAGCGGGTGCACGGTTTTCAGCGGGGCGGGTTTGCCTTGCATCGTTGCGGCCAGGCGCTGCGACCTTGGCCTGATAGGCTCCAATTGACTGCACATATCCTGCCAGCTGCCAGATCTGCTCGATCGGGATCTTGTCCTTGTAAGATGGCATGCCATGCGGCCGCCCGTCGCGGATGGACGATATAATCGACACCATTTCCGGCCCATACAGCCACCAGCCGTCGAGAAATGAGGGTCCCTTCCCACCCTGACCATCCCCGTGACAAGTGGCGCATCCGAACCAGGAGTACAGACGTTTACCTTGGGCAAGGTTATAGGAAGCGTTTTCATAGGGCTGGCCGAGAGCAAAATCGACATCCGGCGGCGCGCCGCTGATCCCGTTTGGCATGAGTCGGATCTTTTCCAGCTCCGAGGTGACGGCAGGGTCCTGGCGCAATTTCAGGGGTTCCCCGATGTAGCCAAGGAGAGCAGCTAATCCCATGCACGATAGGAAAGCCACAAGGATGCCGAGCCAGTGACGCGTTTTATTGACCGGTTGAGCGAAAGTGAAATGCTGGGCGCCCGGTCCAGAAACGCCAACAAGCGCGCGACTGCCAACCATCGGATTTAGTGTCGAGATTTTCAAAGCTATTGTGGCGGCAAGAGTTGCAGCCAGCGCAGCCGTAGCGAGCTGCCAGAACACCAAACTCAGCCGACTTTTGCGCGTGCGCGACGACATCATCAATCCTGGACCAAGAAAGCTTTAATCGTGAGGCAGTTCGGACGACGGTGTAATCAGGATGGGAAGAAGCTTGTAGGACGGCGTTTTCGATTGGATGTCGTGATGGCCCAGGGGAAACAGCGGATTCGTTTCAGGGAAATACGCCCCGCATGAGCTTCTCGGGATGTTGTATTCGACGACGCGGAATCCAGTAACTGTTCGTACCCTCTCCTCCTCGATCGCCGTGGTGAGATCGACGCTCATGCCATTTGTCAGCCCCATTGCGGCTATGTCTTCGCCATTCATGAAAACCACTTTCCGCGTCCCCTCCACACCGCGGAACCGGTCGCTATAGCCGTAGATAGTCGTGTTGAATTGATCGTTTGAACGCAGGGTCGCCAGATGTAGCACGTCACTTCTCCCGGAGGTCGAGAGATCAGGAAACAGCTTATCGGGCGTGATGAAATTGGCCTTGCCACTGCTGGTGACCCATTTGCGCTCCCGCGCCGGCAAGGGCCGCGGAAAACCGCCGGGCTGGAACAGCCGCTTGTTGAAATCTCTAAAGGTCTCAGGATAGGTTGCCTCTATCGCATCTCTAATCGTCCCGTAGTCGCCAACCCATTGATCCCAGGGAACATGGGTTTCACCGAGCGTAGCCTTGGCGATACCCGCGACGATCGCGGGCTCGGACAGGAGATCGGGGCTAGCGGGCTTCGTTTTTCCGCGCGACCCGTGGAAGTGAGCGATCGAGCTTTCGATCGAGACGGCTTGGGGACCCGTCGCTTGCTGATCAACCTCGATCCGGCCGAGACAAGGCAGAAGGTAGGCGACTTCGCCATGCAGGACATGGCTGCGGTTAAGCTTGGTGGCGATTTGTACCGTCAGACGCAATTTCCGCCATGCCGCCTCCACCGCTTCAGTTTCCGGGATTGCCTTCAGGAAATTACCGCCGAGGCTCACGAAGGCGCGGCTCGACCCGTCGATGATTGCCTCACAGGTTTCTACAGTCGAGCGGCCCGTCCAGCGCGGCGGTTCGAACCCGTAGAGTTCAGCCAGCTTGTCGAGCGGTGCTAGGCCCGGTTTTTCCGTAATGCCGACCGTTCGTTGCCCCTGAACATTCGAGTGGCCACGCACCGCGCAGATATTCGCACCGGGCTTGCCGATATTACCGCGCAGAAGAGCAAGGTTCACCAACATATGAACGTTCTGAACGCCCATCAGGTGTTGGGTCAGCCCCATGCCATAAATAGTCAGCACAGCGTTTGACTTCGCATAGGTCACGGCCGCCTCGGCCATTTGCACTCGGGACAAGCCGGAAATGCGCTCGAGCTCCTCCCATTGATGTCCGCGCGCAGCTGCGGCAAATTCCTCGTAGCCGGCGGTGTGCTCGTTGATGAAATCGTGATCGAGAACATGCTTCTTGTCGGCGGCGGCCATCGAGGCGGCAAAAGCCACCATTGCCGCGCTTTTGGGATCGGCTGGCTTGTCGTCCTCACCCGCAACTTGCGACAGACTGGATGCCTTGAGCGCATCGTCGGCTTCGATTAGAGCCTTGCAAACGCCGAATAGCGCTGCGATGTCGCCGCCGTTCCTCACCTGATAATAGTCAGAGGATATCGTCGTCTCGTGCCCGGTCAACATCTGGGTCGGAGATTGTGGATTGACGAAGCGCTCAAGCCCCCGCTCACGCAGCATGTTGAAAGTGACGATCTTTGCGCCGCGATCGACCGCATCCTGAAGATCGTGCAGCATCCGAGGAGATGACGTGCCGACGTTCTGGGCGATGTAGAAAATGCAGTCAGTGTTCTCGAAATCTGACAGGATCGCCGTCCCAACGGACGCGCCGAGGCTTTCGGGCAGAGCCACTGACGAACTCTCGTGACACATGTTGGAACTGTCGGGTAGGTTGTTGCTGCCATACATTCTAGCAAACAACTGATACATGTAGCTGGCTTCCAGCGATGCCCGTCCAGAGGTGTAAAGATCGACCTGCTCGGGCGCCAGCGCCTGTAACTCCCTACCGATCTCGGCAAAGGCCTGCCCCCATGGAACCGGAACATATTTGTCGGACGCGGCATCCCATTTCATCGGATGTATCAGCCGACCCTGCTCTTCTAGGTCGTGGTCGCGCCAGATTTCCAGCTCGGTCAATGTATGGGCGTCAAAGAACGCCCGGTCGGCACGGCGGCTGGTGACTTCCCAGGCCGTTGCCTTTGCACCGTTCTCACAGAACTCCAGCGGATGTGTTTTTGCGGGCTTGGCCCAAGCGCAACTGACGCACATGTAGCCTTCCGGTTTGTTCTGGTGGCGCAACAGTCTGACGCCTCGCACGGGCACATGTTCCCGTAGCAAGATTTCCTTGACGGACTTTGCTGACCCCCACCCGCCGGCGGGTCCAGTATAGGTACGAACTGTCGGCGTGGAAGAACTACCACTCATGACGGAGCCCTCCGCTTGCCTTCACACGAGACCCTACGCTTATACAACGGGTTCAAGCACCGCCTGCTCAATGTCCCATCCGCGCGGTACCCCTCGATCGCGACGAGCAAAGGCGGGTTGAGTGGGCTTGAGCAGACAAAGTGGGCGCCGTAACGCACTTGGAATTCAGAAACGGACGAAAGACTTCTAAAGTCACCAATTGCGCACTTTCGCTCCGACCTAGGCTCGTCGAGTGCAAGGCGCAAGCGACGCCCCCTTCCCCTTTGGAGAGAGTCGGACAAAAACATCGATGCCACCAAGACATTTGGCGGCGCATCTCCTGGCCCGTTGGCGTCCGATGAATGATGCTCGTATGCTAGGAGACCTGAAACGACAGCATCCGAGCTGCTGCAGGAACGGTGAACGTTTTGACAGAGCGAAGATGGGGTTCTCGCCCCGATCTGATTGCTAAGTCCATCGGGGCAATAGGTCCGGCCGTATTTGATGTCCACCATTGTCAATCCTCAGACGCATGCAGCACACTAAGGGTACGATTGTATTCGCAATTCATGTGTCGGACGCCTCTCGCCTGGCTCACAGTCTCCTCCACCGGCTCCAAATTCCGGTTCGACAGCAGCGAACCGACACAGCCACTAATAGTTCCGTCGCCGGGAGAAAATTGGGCAGCGCGATGGCAAAACTTCCGGTTCGGCGGCAGCCGACCGTTGGATAACAGCGTACACCTTCAACGACACCCCGTGGAGTCCAAGCGACTTCGAGAGCCCGCTCAAATGGTGTGGAACAATCTGAACAGGAGCCGGTTGGGCGAGGGTCGATTAACGGGGAGAAGTGTGCGTTATGGCAGATGGAGGGCAGGGACCAACTTGGTGGTTTGCTTGGGTCGGCCACATCAACACAAATCTTGGGATGTTGAGATTTCTGGCTGTGCCAGTGACGTTTATAGTGGTTGGCGGCACCATAGCTTGGCTGACCTTTCCATAGCTGAATATTCCAAACGGAAAACCAGCCACAGCGATTGTAGTGACCCTAGAATCTGGGCCCGAATCACGGACGTCCACAGCCACAAAGGTTGTCCGTCGCCGAGATGGCGGGCAACGCTGGCTGATTCTTTAACGACGGAGCAGGAGTTACCGTACTTCTTACCCTTCGTGGTCTTCAGGAAGCGAGACATTCCTCGCAGATACCACAGCCATCAGTGTCAAGGACGGTTCGACGTCCACAGCAAATGCATCGCTCCGTACAATCACCCCCCTCGTCGCGCTGCGGCGGAATTATCTCCACCTCCGCGACGGCCATCAATTGCGCAACCTGGTCTTCCATCTCGAGGCTCCAAATTCGAGGACGGATCTGAGATAGTGAAAGCGTGGCGATGGACAAGGGGGAGCGCATTCATCGCCACCCCGTCATCTGCAAAAAAGCCTGAATCACCCGACCAGGCGATCAAGGTCCGTCAGGTTGCCGAGGGCAGCTACGTCGGAAGGTGCAGGTGCGGACGCAAGCTCGGAGGGATCGCGTACGCTTGCGATAACACAGGGGATGCCGAGTGCCCATGTTCAATGGCGACCGGCGTCACCGTTCGGCCGCCGGGCGGGCATCGAGAACGGCTGCATCAGGGCATTCGGCCTTAAGGAGATCAAATCGTTACGGACGGATCCGGCAGGCCCCAGAACGCCGAAATCGGTGTCGCAAGAGGGCACGAACATTTCGTCTTCGACCATTAGGACAAGCTTCCCGCGTTCGAGGTGGAACACCGCGGGATGGTCCATCAGACCTCATGTACATTGGAATTTTGAGGCGTGCCGTTGGACCTCAGGACTCGTATACGAGTTCCATCGCCCCCCAGCCTGTATCGATGCCCCCTCGATGAATTGCCTTCCATAGCCCTTGCGCGCGGGCGGAGAAACAGGTGGCCCATTCATCTCGCGCCACTCACAGTGGAGAAGGGGCGCCCATTGGCATCGGACTCGATCGCCTAATCGACGTGTATCTCGCCCCCCGGCATTGAGAGAGCGCCGTAATTCACGGCATTGTTCCCCAGTCCGTGGAGGATCATGCTGACGGCCATCACTATTGTTCCCGCGGTCTCGACCGACGAACCGCGGCATGAATTCGGCCTCCATCCATAACCCCGGTCCAATTTTTCAGGATTGAATGTCATTTCCGCACTCTTTTTTGGCAGCAAGTTCGTGCGCGTAAAGCGAGGTCCTCAAGAACCATCCTTGCTTCCCTTACCTTGCCGGCGGCTTCTACCATCGTCGCCGATCTTCAGAGATTGTAGCAAACATAACGCGTCCCAAGCGGATTTATACCGATGACCGCAGTTGGAACAAAAACGCTCAAAGCCTGTTCAAGCTTGCGGAGCGCGAGGAGCCCTTATATGCAGGTGTTCCGCCACGGAAGGACACCCCCGTTGGAACACTCAATTATTCCGCTTTTCGCGGGAAAACACGTACTTATCGTTGAAGACGAATACTTCCTAGCTGATGAAACCCGGCAGAAGCTGGAGGCGAGCGGAGCCATCGTGGTCGGCCCGGTCGCAACCGTTGGCGCTGCGCTCGAGCTACTTGATACAGAACAGGTCGATGCCGCGATTCTCGACATCCATCTGGGCGATGAGCTCGTGTTTCCTGTCGCGGAAGAACTCGAACGACGCGATATCCCGTTCGTGTTCGCAACGGGATACGACCCGTCAGTCCTTCCCGTGAGGTTTACAGGGTTTGCCTTGTGTGAAAAGCCTGCTGAACTTGAGGATATCGCAAATGCACTGTTTGGTAACTCTGGTATCGAATTGCATTAGGTCTGTACTTCCTAAGGATCCAGTGCCTTGCTCAACTGGATCCGCGCCCGATTGACCCTGCTTTTGATGGTGCCCACAGGGACATCACATTCCTCCGCAGCGGCTTCGTAGCTTAAGCCCTGGATAAGAACGAGGTCGACGACGACCCGGTGATTGTCGGGCAATGCGGTGATTGCTCTCTCCAACTCGCGTCCTTGGATTTCCCAGTCTTGTGTCGGAGGTGAAGACGCGCGCGCAGCGCAGTCGTCGACTTCACCGACCTGCTCTCTCCTGGCGACTTTGAACTTCGTACAAAACGTGTTTCGCATGATCGTGAAAAGCCATGATCGAAGCTTCGTCCCTTGTCGGTAACTGCCTGAATGTGCGATCGCCTTGGCCAAAGTCTCTTGGACAAGGTCATCGACATCGATCGTGGATTTGTGAAAGCGACGCGCGAACGCGCGCAGGGCCGGCAGATTTTCCAAAAGTTCAGCGTCGGTGAACCCTGTCATGCGATCAGACATTGTTTCTCTCCTCAACGGAAAACAACTAGATCAAGCCGACCTCGTTCCACACGCCGCGAACTTTTACTACGGTTCGCCCGGCCGACGTCCAACCCTCAACGCATCAGCTCTACACGACTTGTTGGACGTTCTCAGCACCAAACAGCAAACCGCCTCAGCATGGAACACTACCTTGGCAAAATTTCCCTCTCTTCGCAGCCGGTTGCAAAGTAAGGGGAAGCTTTGTCCGCAATTCCCTGCTGTTCAAACCTTTGCGCGTTCGAGCGAGGATGATCAGAAAAAGCGTTTGATATTCTGGATTTACTGCTTCACCGCCATGCTGCGGGTATGTCGCGATCCTAACAACCGGCTCGCATCGGCAAAACTTTTTTCTCAGTGAGGGAACCGCGCGGACATCGCGTGGTTAGGCCACACGTCGCCGAGGAGCGACGCTCAAAAGGAGGAATACCCGATGACTAATCAACAGCAGGGCGGTGGCCAGGGTGGCCAGCAGGGCGGCGGCCAAGGCGGCCAGCAGGGCGGCGGCCAAGGCGGCCAGCAGGGCGGTGGCCAGGGTGGCCAGCAAGGCGGCGGCCAAGGCGGCCAGCAGGGCGGTGGCCAGGGTGGCCAGCAAGGCGGCGGCCAAGGCGGCCAGCAGGGCGGCGGCCAGCGATAGCATCATCGAAGGAGGGAGGCCCGCTGGGTCTCCCTCCTTTTCTACTTCGCTTCCGCCCACGGACTGGAACGACTCTACTTCAATAAGACCTCGGGCATTTTACCGAAGGCTGGGGTCCGTTCTCACTTGCACAGGCTACTGTATGTGATGGAATGTAACCGCCCGATTGCTACCGCATAGATTTTGCTTTGATGCAGAGCGACGAGGAGCTCGTCGTCAACAAAGCTGTCGAGGAAGGGTGTAGACGGAGATGATGCTGCCATAGATTATCATCGTTGGGGACGTTTGCCTCAACAAGCTCCGGGTCCTCTTTGAGAATTTCTGCAACAAATTTGATCGTACGGACGTGCGTAACTGTTGCCATCAGGCTGCCTCGGCAGAGTTTGTGACGAGCGGTGACCAGATCCACGGCAGCAGCTCGTCGAGTCGATTGATTTTGTGATCGTGGATGCGATTAAGCACATCAGCCAAGTATCCCTGTGGATCAAGGCCATTCATCTTGGCCGTCTCGATTATCGCAATGGCCCGCACCAAAGTCTCCGGCCCCGGTGTCGGTTCCCGCGAATAGCCAGTTGCGCCTTCCAACGCCTATCGGATGCAGAGCCCGCTCGGCAGCATCGCTGTCGACCGCTACGCGACCGTCTTCGACGAACAGGCAGAGCGAGGACCATTGCATCGCGGTTCCCCTTGCACAAATTCCCCGTTACAAAACGTCTTGCAATCCGAAGGCGACCGCATCCCTCAAATGAGGTAGAGTTTGCGCGATTGCTCTTTTGATTTTTTCGCTGTGTTGGAACACAATGCGCCTGAACACGTTTGGTATCGCTTCAAAATGTCAACTCGATGTATTCCCATGATTTTGGTAGTCAGCGCTATTGTGATCGCCGCATTCGTGTTCGGCACCGCTTTTGGGCACGGCATCAATCCTGGCAAGCGCTTGAAGCTCAAGGCGGTCGAAAAAGATTTGTCTCAGGCGAACAAAGAACTTCGCAACGGCTACCGCGACGATTGAAGAATACCACCAAATTTTCGAAGATTGGGAAAAGCGCAACGCTTCGCGTAAGTCGGCTGTGGTCTTAGAGCCTGGCTGAAAAAGAATTGAGTGAAATCAGCCAGTTGTGATTCCTTCGGATTTGCTTAGGATTCGATGGAGACCGCAATGGGTTGGACTGATTTCACCCGTCGCCAATATGGCCGACGGAAAGGTCGTTACGCAAGTGATCTGACGGACAGGGTGTGGTCGCTGGTCGCTCCGTTTATGCCGAGGCCACGCAGGCTCGGTCGACCGCGCAAGACGGAATTGCGCGAGGTTCTTAACGCAATGCTTTATATCGCGTCGACCGGATGCCAATGGCGGATGCTTCCGAAGGATTTTCCACCCTTTTCAACCGTTCAGGGTTACTTCAACGAATGGCGCACGACTGGTTTGTGGCTGAGGATCAATCATCATCTCGTTATGGAGACGCGAGAGCTGGAAGGAAAAGAAGCCTCACCAACCGCAGGGGTGATTGACAGTCAGAGCGTGAAAACCACTGAAAGCGGTGGGATTGCAGGCTATGACGCGGGCAAGAAGATCAAAGGCCGCAAGCGCCATATCGTCGTCGACACGCTCGGCTTGATGGTAGGGCTGGTCGTTCACCGTGCTGATATTCAGGACCGCAATGGTGCAGCGACGGCTCTCAAAACTATCCTCAGACGCTGGCCGTGGCTCAGGCATATCTTTGCTGACGGTGGCTATGCCGGACCGGAACTGCGGGCGGCGTTGCGCAATGTCGCGAAGTTCACGTTGCAGATCGTCAAACGAACAGACAAGGCAAAGGGCTTCGAGGTGCTGCCGCGTCGCTGGGTCGTGGAGCGCACATTCGCCTGGCTTGGAAGATGCAGACGACTGGCCAAGGATCGGGAGAAATCAATCGCGTCCGCTGAAGCCTGGATGCTGGTCGCCCACATCCGCCTTCTCACCCGTAGGCTCGCAAGATACCATGTTATTGAGTTCTTTTCGAGTCAGGCTCTTAGCGTTCAAACGCAACCCCTGAACCGAACAGCAAAGAAACGGCAGAGCGATGGTGCGGGCTGAAATATCGCTCTGCCGCGAATGGCTCAGCGGGAGACATCGCTATGAGCCATCGTTAATATACATCAAGACGCTGTGGGTAAGCAAATCTTGGCTTCAGCGAGTGGCTGTCGTATCTTCACGCGCTAACAAACGATGAGCGAAAACGCTATGCCACTTTACTTTTTCAATGTGCGTAATGGTGACTATTATAATGAAGATACGGAAGGCTTAGAATTGCCTGATGTAGACACAGCACGAAAAGAAGCCAAGGACGCCGCTCGCGAAATGCTGGCAGAACAAATCGCGCTCCGTGTGCCGGTTTGCGGTCAAACCTTGGAAGTGACCGACGAATACGGCGACATCCTCTTCACCCTGTCCTTCAAGAACATAATGCACAGTTGAGGGCGTCTCAGCCAGCTTCCCGCAGCGGCTACAAGAAAACACGGCAGAATGACGGGAAGGGTTTGCCGCCACTCTGCCGATGCTCACAGCGAAAATGGGGTCTCGCCACTTGAGCAAAAACTAATCTAATACAACGAATGAAATGCAATGGATCAAGATGAACGGTTATTTCGCTTTAGCAGCGCGTTCTTCAACCGCTTCCCAACCGGCAATCATTTCACTGAGAATGACATGTGTTTCTTGCAGCGACGTTCCCCGCGCCTGCTCGACTTCTACACGCGCAGCCCACAATCGAACGACAGCCTCACTTGGTCGCTTGTTGACCATAATATCTCCTACCCCGCGCAACGGAAGGATTATACGCCTTTAAGTAGCCGAAGGCAATTCTAACGAGGTTCGGCACACATTACGAATGGACTGCCAAATTGGACATCATAGCGGGCGGCACGTCGAATATGTCCGGGAATCAGCCAGCATGAGCGCAAACGACCGGCGAAAATACGCCATGTGAATCGTCGTTGGTTCGTCTGACAATTTCGCGCTCTGGTACGAAAACGTACCCCAAGAGTGTTGTTGCCCCATAACGAGGGCCTTCTCGGCGGCGAGTGTCTGGGGTGTTTCGGCGAGTTGCCTGAGGATGGTGGCTGGCTTGCGTCGCATGCGCACCCGTTTTTCTTTTCGTTCATGCCGTCAGTTTGCAGGTTTACGGAGGTGAAGCAATCTGGCTGACCGCGACAGTTTAAAATGGTAGGCCACGCATGATCGCTTCAGCTCTTTTCGCCGGGGTACTCCGAGTTTTTTAAAAGAGTTGCCAGATGGGCTGTGTTGCGCGCGAGCATCGAGATCATTGTTTGAACCGCCTCCGGCGTCTGCTCCAGATCGACAAAGTTCGTCGAGCCCATCGCCTCACCCACCCAGTATGCGACCGCGTTGGCCGGGATGGTAAAGCCGACGTCGTTTAACGCCTGATAGACCTCAGCCGAAACATGATGGGCGCCGTCTTCATTGCCGACAACGGCTACGGCCGCGACTTTCCCGTAAGAGACCATCCGCCCCCGATCATCCGTCTCTTCGAGAAACGCATCCATGCGCTCAAGCGCTCGCTTGCATACGCTCGACGGCTGGCCGAGCCATATCGGTGTTCCGATCAGAAGAATGTCCGCCTGAACCACCTTTTCACGGATTTCCGGCCAGGCATCGCCCTCGCCATCGTCCGAGGTCACACCGGGCCTGATGTCGTGGTCAGCCAGACGGATGGCTTCAAATTCAACGTCGTGGTTCTTGAACTCTTCTGCGATGAGCTCCAGCAACTTTCCTGTCGAGGACGCTTCCGATGCATTTGAAGATTTCAGGGTGCTGTTAAAGGCAAGGGCTTTCAGCGGCATCAGATTTTCCTTCAGTTGATGAGAGACAAAGCGTTAGTCGTGAGGATCCGGTCGATCGCAATCGGCTTTGCGAGGTGCTACGATCCCTATACCCGCACCTCCGACAGGAAGTCCTCGGTCTTCATAAGGTCGAGCTGGACAGAAAAGCGGTCACCCAGCAAATCAATGGCGGTGTCGTGTGTTTCGTCAGCGCCGCTACAGACGGCATCGCTGAGCATGATCACGCGAAGTCCACGGTCGATGGCGCCAAGCACGGTCGCAAGCACGCAGACGTCGGTCTCACCGCCAGTGACGACGACGGTCTGAACCGCCTCGCTACCGAGGTGAGACAACAGTCTGCCATCTACCCATGGGGAATAGGTCAATTTGTTGAAAACGCGAGCCGGGGGAACGACGGCTTGCAAGGGTGGAGCCAACCCGAACAGCTCCTGCGGAAGATGCTCACCGGTCATCATCCAACATTTGCGGTAGTACTCTTTCCAACCCCCGGCCGCTTCGTTAGCTCGGGCGGGCGTCATGAAACGGGTAAATATCGTCCGCTCCGCATATCGGTGTGAGACTTCCGCAAGCTGGGGGAGGACACGCGTCATCCAAGGCACGTGCCAAGGGGTATCTTCAGCAAACATTCGCTGCGCATCCACGCAGATTTGCCGCCCTTTTCCGATATCCCTCATTTTCTCCTCCATTAAAACCGACAAACCTGCGGTAAGATCGGAAGTTCCCCTTTAGTCAGGAACATTGTCCTTCAGCTCCTTGAACCATATCCACTCGTTTCACCTCCCCCTCCGTCCGCCAGCAAAAGACGGATGGTCAGACGAAATAGGTGGGGGGTAAAAATTGGGCTCTGACGCGCATATGGTGCCATTCTCTCACGTCGCGCCGATCAGGCGGGCTTGAAGCAGATCAAGCTTTCCGCGACCGTACATCTGGCGCTTCACCAGCTTGAGCTTAGTGATCTGCCCCTCAGTTTGTCCGTTGGACCACGGTGAGACGATCGCAGCTCGGACTGCCTGACCGGTACGGCGCACGATTTCCTTTATCGTCACACCGTCCTTTGCGAACGCCATGCCGCGGTCAGTAGCTTGGGATTAACGCGCGTTGCGCCGAGTGTCTTGCGGATTTGCCGCATCGATTTGCGGACGGTGTCCAGGAATTCACGGCTGGCATTTTCCATCAGATGCCATCGATCAGCGACCTGCACCGCATTAGGCAACGCCTTTGCTGCCGCCACCCCGTAAGCGCCGCCACGGTCACGCGCAATAATCTAGATTTGAGGATTTCCCCGCAACCCGGCCTCTGCCGTCGCTGGCTCACGGTCCGGTATCAGACGGATCGGCCGCCGACGCTCCAGGTCACACACGATCGGGCCCTAGCGATGATTGCGCCGCCAGGCCCAGTCATCAATGCCGATCACCGGGGTGGGATCGATGATGGTAACCCTTGCCTGCGGATAACTCGTAGCAAGGTGTCGTTACTGACGGGAAGCATCAGCCGCTGGGCAAACCGCGCTGCCTGGCGTCCTCCAAGTGCAAGCGCTAAATGGTGGACAAGATGTTCGAGACGCCCGGTTCGTCTGGCGTAGGGAGGCAGCACATCGACGAACCGCTCGGAGAAAATTTGCCTGCCGCAGAGCACCGCGTCAAGGGTAAAGCTCCGTGTGCGGACAAGAAGTCGGACACGCCTTCCCGAAAGGGGGAGGTCAGCGACCTGGCGGCAATAGCGGCTTCTAACCGTCGCGACATTCGTCCGCACGCCGGACATGACGCAGTAGCGCCGGCTCGGGAAAGTAAGATGCAGGTCTCATCTTCAATGGGGGGATGCGTTCGGCGATGAAACCTGCCGGTACAAAATCAGATGCGCGAAACTTGGTGCTCATCAGGCTGATTCGTTTGTGGAAACCATCAAGGCAGCATCGTCACGACTGCCTCAAAACTGAGTCAGATGGGATATTCGGCTTGAACCCTATATTTGGCAACAGCGACTGAGGGGCTGCGCTTCGAGCTGATGATGGAACGTGGTCTATATGAGCAGCCACAAGCATCATGAAAGGAAGCGCAGCATGATGCCGGACTGGACGTTTCTGTGAAAGAGACGGCGATCTGCATTATCGAAGAAACCGGGAAAATTTGCCGCGAGTTGAAGGTTACGAGCCACCCAGACGATCTCGTTTCGTCTCTTAGGAACCGTGCATATAACCTTGTTCGGATAGGGCTTGAAGCTGGTCCTCTGTCTCAATGGTTATTCAGCGGTTTGACTGAAGCTGGGTTGCCTGCGGTTTGTATTGAGACCCGCCCCACCAAGGCTTTCTTGAAAGCGCAGGTGAACAAGACCGATCGCAACGATGCCCGCGGCATCGCACAAATGATGCGGGTCAATCTGTTTCGACCCGTTCACGTGAAGACGTTGACGAGCCAGAAACGCCGCGCTTTGCTGACAGCAAGTAAGCTTCTGCAGGAGAAGGCGATTGCCATAGAGAATGATATCCGCGGATCGTTACTCAACTTCGGCCTGAAGGTAGGATCATCGGAACGGTCGGTTTCGAAGCTCGCATACCCCGGCAAAAACGCTCCGCAGGTCTTTAGCCTAGGCACCGTCGCTCATAGCAACCAGCCCCAGTTCCGCCGATAGCCATGGATCCACCGACAGATCCTTTCGGATTAGCCCATGACTCCAGCGGTTGCGGGACTGAGGCGCATGCCAAGGCGGACAATCGACAATAGGATACCAGCAAATACCAACCACGTTGGCCCCGTGGAACCTGGCGATATCGACCTGTTCGCTGACATGCCGCAACCAAGTGCCCTTGTTCAACCCGGGATAGCGGTGGTGATGGACGGGATGGCCATCATGCCAGCTGGTTTCCGACACCAGGATTGGTTTTCTGTAGCGGCGCCAGGTCGCCATTAGCACCTTCACGAGCGACGTCCGCGCCGTGTGGGGTAGTAGTTGACCCCGATAACATCGACATGAACCGCGGAGACGATCGCGTCGGTCGCTTCGAACTGACGGTCGCCCACACCGGTGATGGGATCGTTTGTAAGGATGGCGACATCGGGATGATGATCTCGTGCCACACGAGCCATGCTGATCGCCATTTCGATTGCTTCGTATCGCGGCATCCCAGCGATCGACGGGTAAAGAGATGGCTCATTCACAGGACAAAGCCACAGCCTGCCCGGGCCATTCACGGTCAAGGACGCCTCGGCAGCAATTCTTGCGCAACGAACCGGGTCCTGATTGCGATGGTAATGCGAGAGATCCCAGATGACCTCGATGCCGGCACGCCTTGCAGTAGCAAGACGCTCAACCACATGATGCCCCGGCACGAGCCCGTCACGCACGGTCGTCATCCGATGTTCACGAGCGATCCGGTAATGATCGAGCATGCGGGATTGTGAGGTGTGGCGGGTTGTGACAAGGAGGTCATGGCGACCGCCATGCACCAAGCCGCACTCGAACCCCGCTATCAGCGAGCTCTGAAAGACCGGTTTGGCTTGAAAAGGAAGGGTATGCTGCAGATGATGTAATCCTTGCCGTGGCTTAATTCTACGAGGGCTGGCATCGCACGAAATCAACCTCGTTAACGCGCTCAAGTTCGAAGAAATAAACGCGGTCGTCGCCTTCGATCACCATAGCTCCCATGACGCGATTATCATCGACCTTACGGAAATAGTCGACGATGGGCTGGGTGTCATAGACCATTGCAGCACTTAACACCCCGTGAAACGGAACGCCCTTCAACGAGGCTACCGGACCTTTGGCTCTCAGCCTGCGCAACAGATAGGAAAACAGGTTGCTCGCGGCTCGGGTCCTGCCGAGCTTGTGGAAACGGAGTGCAAGACGGAGCCGAATCCGGGCCGGATCGATGGCGACCAGGCGCTTATCGCCTCCGCGGAACAATAGCGCATCAGCACGCATCTGAGCCGAAAACCGTTTGCCAAATCACCCGAGGTTTTCGAGCACGCCGTCCAGAGTGTTGCCGGACGGAATACCCCGCCCCGTCCACAGTCCAATCATCTCACCCGGCTCCACAGGTGGAAGCCCGTGAAACCTTCCATCTCATTCATCGTCTACCCGCTCAACGGAGTCTCCAATCGACCCTCATCATCCTGCCGTCGCTGCTGCGCACGCCGGTTCGATCTGGCCTTCTGCCGCGCAACCCGCAGCTCGTCCAGATCCGGGAACCACCAGCCGCGAGCCACTTCCCGCTCGCCCGGCGGCGTTCGGGCTGGCCAAGTCTATTGGGAGCTTAAAAGAAAACGTGGACACAATTTCCGGATCTGCTAGTTCGCCCTGCGTATCGGTGAAGATGACGATGCCCGCATGCGTACCGATGGCACGCTTAAATAAATGTCGCTTTACGCCTGGAAAGTCATGGCTCCCCGCAAGGCCGCCCCCACGAGAAGTTCGCCACGCTGGATGAACTGGAAGTATATCTGGTCGCAAGAGGGCTTCAGGGCGCGAGCCCGGCGCAACCTATCGTCGAAGGAACCCATTGAACGAAGAAGGGTGTTCCCTTGAGGGGTCGAGCTCCGCACCGGCGGGTAGGCGCGTACCGCGTAATTGATAGGTTAGGGTCCTCCGGGAGTGGGACACGGCCTGGGAGACAGGAACGATCATTGACCGCCGAGTTCGAACAGCGGACAGGGGAAGGGTTGAGGTCATTGTCACCAACCAGACTGAGATCCATCCCTATCTGCCGGCTCGCACCTGCGGTGGTGCGATAAAGGGAGGTCAGGTTAATCGCTTGGCTTTCATTGCTGGACACGCGCGTTGCGAATCTGGAACCAAAGTTAATTTGAAACATTCCTCTTGCGAACTAACGCAGAGGAGAAGAACCATGAAAACGCAAATCTTGATCGCGTCCGCCGTCGTTCTCAGCATGATGCCTATTTCGGTACAGGCCGAAGACAGCACGGCAACTGGAATGGTGGGAGGCGCCGCAACTGGCGCTATTATCGGGGGTCCGGTTGGAGCAGGAGTCGGGGCAGTCGTTGGTGCTGTTGCAGGCGCTGCTCTTGAACCGCCGCCACAGAAAGTGGTCACCTATGTACAAGAGCAGCCGGCCTCACAGTCGATCGTTCTTGAGCAGCAGGTGGTTGTCGGCCAACCACTCGCACGCGAAGTTGTATTGACGCCGGTCGCTGAAGACCCGCGTTACGCCTACGCCATCGTCAACGATCAACGTGTGATCGTGGATCCGAAAACGTACACAGTGGTACAGGTTGTTCAATAAGCGCGGAAACGAGATAATCACGGAAGAGGTCGGGCAATCACTCGGCCTTTTTCGTTCAGGCAAATTGACTTGGCTGCAGCCGTCCGCAAATTGGCCCGCATGACTGATATCTCTGCCTTGATTCCAGAACTCATCCGCGCTGCAAACCAAGTGAGCAAGTTGACCGTACTCGAAAAGGGCAGTCTCCTTGGAAGGTCGATCGTAGCTATTCGAGAGTTGAATAGTTGTGCGGCGATAAGTGAAAATCCGTTGGCCTTTAACGAAGTTGTCATTTTGCAAGTTGCTGCTGCCACAATTGACAGCTTGCCAGACGAGGGCGTGACAGCGACCTTTCTTAAGGCGGCTGACAGTCTCCGCAACCTAAACACACTTCTGCGCGCGGAAGACAGGCGGTAAACAATCGCGCAAGAGTTCGCCCAATTTGCTTTTCCGATTGACTCCCCCCGCCGTTGGCAAATCATCAGCACATGTCCACCACAACCGATTTTATCTCCGAATTAATCCGAGCCGCGAATGAAATCGGCAAGGTCAGCGTCGGTGAGCGCATGAAGCTCATGTCCAGAGGATCGCGCACCATTCGCGAGATGAGATTGCAGACCGGCGTCCGGCATGGTCCCGGAAAGGACGCACTGAACGACCTGGAGATTGCGGCGCTGAAATGTGAAAAGGGGTCAGACGACGATGCCAAGGCGGTCCTGCTTGGGATGGCTGCTATGATCCGGTCCCTGAAGATTGTGCTGGATGCGAAGGATGAGGTTTTGAGGGGCGGGGGATAACCGACAGCCCGTGTCGCATGGCGGATTATTTTAGCAACCGTACCGGAATCGCGGAATCCGGCCTTCCCAATTGCCTGAACTTTCTTATTGTTGCGGCGCGCTGCCCTCCCACTCTCTGGGCCGCCACGTCCCTGCATCTGTGTGAGCCTATCCCAGAAGCAGTTTTGCCCCGCCCTTCCCGGCGGGGTTTTTTCTGCCTGCTCGACAGGACGCTCAAACCTCCGCCACTCGAAGGTATTTATCCAGTAATCCATGCAATCGGAGAACCAAAGCAAAAGGGCCTCCGATGCTAAT
The DNA here is from genome assembly GCF_964252935.1 of Rhizobium sp. LjRoot98. Classification (NCBI taxonomy): domain Bacteria; kingdom Pseudomonadati; phylum Pseudomonadota; class Alphaproteobacteria; order Hyphomicrobiales; family Rhizobiaceae; genus Rhizobium; species Rhizobium sp. LjRoot98. The sequence goes on along the minus strand of NZ_CAXUPW020000012.1, from coordinate 10,543 downwards.
CTAAACGGAAGCCCTTCCTTGCCCACAGCGTTCGAGTTCCGCAGGCTGCTCAACCAACATCGCTGAACGCCGCACGTCAACTGGTTTCTGGTGTCTGAGGGGACCGGCGCGGCGAAGGGTTGTGGTTTGAAACACGTTCCCAAGTCATCCCCCCAAAGCCAACCGATTCCGAAATGAAGATCAACCAGCGGCTTTGATCTTGCGCGCGACCATGCGGCGATCCCGGTCGATCAGTTCCAGCTCGGCGAGCCACAACAGATAGCCGGTATGATCCACCCTCGGCAGCACTCTGTCTGACGACCTTGTCGTATTCGCAGCAACGTCGGCAGCTTCACCACTTTGAGATAATGGGCAAGCAGGATTTGCGGCGTGTCGCTCGTGGGTGCGCTCCCGACAGCAGGCTCAGATAGTTGCCCGGTGAGGCCGCGCGAGCGTTGGGCAGTTAGGGGTAGACGGTCATGTCGAGCCTTGGCGGTATGCGCTCCACATGGCACAACATCCAATGCTTGACGGCGTCAAAGCCGATCGTCCCGCGTTCCAGCGCCGCCTCGATGTCCGCGATCACCTGCTCCTGCCGAAAGACCTCCATCAAGCGCAGAACCTGCACGAAGTCACGCTTGCCCTTTTTACCCATCCGGGCTTCCATCAGGCGACGGATGGTGGCGAGCATTCCGGCAGGTTTCAATCTTGCAGCGGCGCGGCCTGATCCAGCGCATTGGTCTTTCGCTCGATCAAAGCGAGATAGCGGAAGGGGTCGAAGACGAAGTCCTCCGTCTCCCAGGATCGGTAATGGCGGGCGATCTCGTTGGCCGTCCGTCAATTGATCTCGAATAGTCGCGCGGCCTCTCGGCGGCTCATACCGTCCACCATCACCGCATGGCGGACAAGTGCATAAAGTTCCAATTGCTTCATGCTCGCCCTCTGCAAAACGCAGAGGAACAACCCAAGTACCGTCGCTCAACGACCGTCTCCGACCCGACTCTCAGGCCGCTCCCGTAGTGCACTTTCTTACAGGCGTTATCAAGAATGGCCCCTCCGAACACGCCGGTGCATTTCGAGCATTGGTGCGCTGCATTGCACACTTGACAGCTGCCTATTGGTATGGCCTCCCAATAGCACAACAGTAGCAATGCGGCCCCGGCCGCTCCCCGCAAGGGCCTAAATGCTTGGTTGGTCAAATGCCTCCAGCGCTCCGACCCGATGGTCACTGTGTAGACGCCTGATGGAACTAACCCGGCGTTAGGGTTATTTGATAAGGTGAACGTCGGCCGAAGGTACGCCCTCGCTAGACAATAAAAAAGTCATCGGCCGTCAAGCCCTCTCGATTTTCTACCGTGGCGAAAAGAACGCGTCCGCCCGCTCCGCTGCCGTTGCTATCGTAATAGAGCTTTCCCGTATCGGTATCGTAAATAATTCTATCATCGCTATCGACTGCCAAGCCTGTTGTATTAGCCTGGAAAGCCGCGCTCGCAAGCGCTCCAGGGGTCGTTAGAGCCGTGAAAATAGCATTTTCCAAACGTATGGTGTCCGCGGCTGCTTCGAAATCTTTTATGATGTCAACGTTTGTTACGGAATTGAGGGCGGTGTTGAACAGGAACACGTCGTTTCCCCCTTCCCCGCGGAGTTGATCGTTGCCCCGACCTCCAGACAGGAGATCATTTCCATCGCCTGCGTTGAATTTGTTGTCGAGGGCATTCCCGTACAGTTTATCATCCGCGCTTCCTGTGCGCGCACCCTCAATACTTTTTAGGGTGTCAGTTTTGCCAAACCCGTCGGTAGCCTTTTGGGTTACCAGATTGACGGTGACGCTGCCTGTGCCGCCCCGGTTCTCGTCCCTGTCGTATCGAACGACATCAAAACCACCACCGCCGTTGATCGAATCACGACCGCCTAGACCCATAAACTGTTCATCTCTGACGGAGCCGACAAAGCTGTCCTTAAACTGCGTTCCACGGAAATGTTCGAACCCGGAGAAGGTCTCGGCATTGCCCCAGGCATCGATCACAGTGCCTGTGGTGGAGTTTAGCGCGATGCCTCGATAGGCTGACGCGGTATAATATGCATCATCGAAGGCAAGCGTGTCGTAGTCGCTCCCATTGCCGTCATAAGTGTCCTTGCCTTCGCCACCTTGGACGAAATCGCCCCCTGCTCCTCCAATGAATTTGTCATTACCGGCATATCCTACCAGCGTCTGATCGCCGGCGTTTCCTCTTAGCGTGTCGTTGCCGCGCATAAGGAACCGCGCCAAATCGTACTGATTAAAGCTTGCGGCAGCATCAAAGAAAGTTTCCAGCGAGACGTTCAATCCCGTCAACTGCTGCATCTTGGTGGTACCGTTGTTGAGATAAATGACCATTCCGGTCAACGTACCTCCGGTAGCGTGGCCGCCTGCGTCAAATGTGAACCCGCTGCCGGAGAGTTTTAATTTCAATCCATTCGACAGGTCGAACTTGATCGCTGTAGCGGCCCTCGCCGTCTGAGTGGCTTGATTGAAATTAACAATTTCATCGAAGAACGGTAGATAGTCGAAACCTGGTATGGGAGGGCTGTAGTGATCTGGATAAACATGACCCGGAAAAAACGATTTAAAGTTTGCCACGGATATATCCTCCCATTTAACGAGCTCCGCACATTAGGTCTTTATAATATACCCTTAACTGGAGAGCAATATGTATTGGTAATTGCAACAGCCGGCGGCCTTGGGATGCGCGGATTAAACAGGGCAGCCATGCAGCCTGTTAGAAGAACTCAGCACAGGGCCCCGGTTGCCCGACCAACGTCGCATTAAGTGCCTCTCCATGGGAACAATACCAACGTCTTCCGGTTTCCCGCGGAACGGAGGAATTGCCATGATCAACCAGCCCAAATTTCCGGCATCCAATGAGGACCGCCATCTTTTGTGTCCGGAAGAAGTAGACGGGCCACTCCAAGACATACTCGACCAAGCCAACACCCATGGATGGGCTACGCTTGAGGCAATATCTGCCATGGAGGAGGTTCTGAAAAACCTGCGCATCGCCTATGCCGAAGACCCCGATCCGGCAGAAGGCCCGCCGAACGATAGCGGTGATGTCAACGATTTCGGCGAATTTCCCGCAGCAGAAGGGCTTTTGAAAGCGACGATCGAAGGCAAGGATAAGCCATGACGATATATGCGTGGACCATCAAAGTGCCGGGCCGCCAGGATGTTAAGCACGTCACGGAGCTTTCCGAGCTATGCGATTTTCTGCGTGTCATGGCCCTTCCGGGCGGGGCGCCACCGGAATTCGTCACCCTTGACGCAGAAGTCTCCGATCATGGCACGTATATCCACAACAAGGGCAGCAAGGACGAATGGTCGCTAACGTGGACGAAGGTTGACGGCGAAACCGAGGTTATAGACTAAATTTCGGCTGACGCAAAAAGAGCCCCCGCCGTTACCAGCGAGGGCCTAAATTTATTCGTGCTCAAATGCACCGAGCGCCCTACCTTACCCGACGCGACCAAGTTGGCCCATCTTCGCCTCCCTGCTCGTTTACCTCTTGTTAAGGTTATGCCCTAAGGGTAAACGGCGGCGTTTCACCCGCATCAGCCAATCATCGTTTTCGGATCATCTCCTTCTCAAGTTACCACGTCGCCGGGCAACACGGTCAGGGCGAGCTGGGTTTCGATCCAGGCCCCAAAAAAGCCACCGTTCATCGGGGCATCGATGATCCAGGGCGCTGTCAGGCAGTGACAGCGCAGGCCGGCGATGAAGCAGTGGCTCTTCCACGCGTCGAACGGCGCATGGGTACACTATCTTCGGCCCCTTGCAGGCCATCCCGTTCGTTTTGTCAGCTTCGTGTTATGTCCTGAAACTGCATGATTCTCTCCGGCGTCATGCGCAGCACGGCAAGCATTGAGAAGCTCGACATGCGCGAGCATTCGATAGATCGCGATCCAAGTGCTGATGACGCGGGAACAGGCAAAGCTGGATGCTACCGAAGTCCATGAAACGGACGCAAGCTGAAAACACTCTGATTTATGCGGCGACATTCTTTGGGGCGCCGTTGATGACCAGGCATATCAACCGCAACAGCCCATGCAGATCATCAGCCAGCGAAACGTGTTCTCATCAAACAGGGCGTGGAATACGCGAAGGAAGGTTGTTCGAAAACCGGGTCCGGCAGCAACAGAGAGATACCCCACGCGGTCATGATCGTGCCCATATCCACTCCGTCATGCGCAGCCCGAAACGGTGCTGTATGCGGGTCCAGATTCCCGGTCCGCGTAGCTTTCCGCTATCATCATTTCTGCCCCGGCGCCGCGTCGATGAATGGCCGCTTGATCAGGGCGTAAAACACTGCAACAGGCCAACGATTGCCGAGACGATGATATGAGGTTTTCACCCTGGATAGCGTTATGTTGGGGCGAAAAACAGCCTGTGTGAACATGGCCCCCGTCTCCGAGACCCTGAGATGCCGGACGATGACGGAACGTCATGTGTAATATCCATCGCATGCTCCTTGCACGAGGCGTAAGCCGCGCAAATTGATGTTGATTTTGTGAAAACTTGGGGTGTATTTTCACTTCACCACGGTGCAGCATTGGTGAACTGGGAGGGTTGACGGATGCATCCGTTTCGTTTTCGGTTGAGTGTTTTTCAAAATGGGGCTCTTGCGAGAGACCCGGAATTGATGAGCCGGGCGGAGTTGCAGGACGCCCTCCTTCGTGCCTCGATTTTTGACGAAGCGAGAGTGAACTTCATCGTCTCGACTGTCGATGAACAGGGCGCTTGTGAGATGGTGAACGGGGACGACCATCCCAAATATCTGATAGAACGAGTGATGGATTAACCAGAAAATCGAGCCCCTGGCTCAGCCTGCGCCGCGCGCCCTCGATTTCTGCCATTGGTGGAGCTGCGCTGGCTCGCAGTCACGCGCTTGTCGGTAGACTTCCCCATGCGCTGCGATATCATCCTGATTTTGACATGTAGGGAGCCTGGAAATGGCGGCAAGTCGCAAAGCCCGCAAACTGCCTCATGATAAAGTTCAGGAAGTGCTGGACTATCAGGCCACAAAGGACCGTCGTCGCTCCTATCCTTCCAGGAACCAAAAGGGGCTGCTTTCTGTCCGCATTGATCAAGATGTTATCGATTATTTCAAAGGCACAGGCGAAGGCTGGCAGTCTCGTATCAACAGCGTGCTTCGCCAAGCTTCTGGCATTGACGATGTGTCCTTTACCGCCAATGATTACAGCGATTTTTGATCACGGCAGCCTCTGATTTCACCTTGCCATTGGTGAGCGCCTGAGCGAATTTCTCGTGGCATTTTTAGGACTGGCATGGAAATCTTTGTGAGGGGCTGAGATGAACGAAGATGATGAACTGATGGCAGAGATTGCGCGCCACGCCGACCGAGCAGCGGAGAATGCCTCGCGCGAAATGGACCTGAGAGCCTTAGCCATCAGCCTTGGGCCGCGCTTTCACCATCGGACAGTAGAAGAGATTCAAGAGCAGCTCATCACTGTTTGGCGTGCTCGCCGTCTGGTCTGGCGGGTTTGAGCGAAATCATCTCTCCTCGCCGGTGGGCCATCCGCATTCGCGAACTGGCGCGACGCAATTCTGGTCCAAATGGACAGATGCCCCCTTTACGGTCCCCTGCACACATTCTGGCCGCCCCGATAGTGTCAGCGACTTCCCTCTTTGCGATGCATGTGACGGCGATTGACTGCCGGGCGGTTAAGCCCGGATTTCGCGCTACCGCATTCGTTCGGGTTCAAGGGATAGCCCTGGTTGTCGTAGCTCTCGCGATAGACCGACCTAAGATATAACTAATGCGTCGTGCTGTTAATCATGGCAATCAGTTCGATTTGCGAGCGGGGTACCCCGCTTGTACTCGCTGATTAGTATCGCGGCTCCGCCGTGCGTCACGGCGAAAGATGTGATTCTGAAAGCACCAGGCGTCCAGAACGATCTGCAACATGGTGAAGTCTTTGGCGGTATTGCGGTCCCGGAAATTTGCATCATTGTCCGCCCAAGGAACTGACACTGGTGGACGCCGCCTCCTCGCGAACTGCCGCAGGAGCATTTTCAGCCAGAACTGGCAGCGGCACAAGGTAATCATGACGGGTTTTGTGAAGTACGTAGCCGATTTTCGCGACCCCAAGATGAGGAAATCACGGCGTGGGTGCTGGGGCACGTCGCAAGCTGGAGTAACCACCTTGCTTCGAGTTCTGAACAAAATGAGGAGTCCTCATAATAAGCACCAAACGAGAATCCGGAAGATAACGATCTGGAATCTCAGGACGCGCTCGAACCGTTATTACTAGCCATTATCAACGAGGCCATCGAAGCCGGATGGGCCCGCTAGCAGCTGATCACCTCTCAAGGTAGCCTTGTCGATAATCTTTGATTTGAAGATCAAGCCTTCCGGATGATCCTAGCTTAAAAGATAGAGCTACCGGCGGTGGGACCGTGTTGTAAACGCCCCGTCTCTGCCTGGATGGGTCGTTGTTCTGAATGTTTTGCCCGGGTTTGCCACTCGCTCAAGTGACCAGCCAGCTTTCTCCACGACATCGTCCAAATAGGCGACGATTTTTTCATCAATGTTGGGCACTGCGGCTGCAACGCGGTTGCAATGGAGGTAGTAGGGCTCGCCGGTCTTGTCGCTCTGCCCCGCATGTGCCTCCATGGCAATTTCGATCGCTCTGTCCAATCGGTGCATTATCCCCTCACGTCTTTGACTTAGGTACGAAATGCGACTTGCAGGGTACCGTTTCAACGTTCTGCGATCAACTGCAGGGCAGCTGTCGCGACGAAACAGGTACCTCAACCCAACGAAAAACTGTCTGGACCGCTGTGAGGCATGGGAACATCATATCTGCTTATTGGTTTTTATGCAGGAGGATCGTGTCATGACCAAACACATTGATAACCGTCAGACTAGCCATCACGCCAAACCAGTTTATGACGTCGGTGAGCATTGCAAGAAAAACGACATTGAAAAGGCTGAAGCCCGCAAAATCTCACAGATGCTAGGCCGCTTCGCCAGCCGACACGAGCTTGAGATCAACGCTCCGCCACGCAAGCCGAAGCATCGAGCGTAGTAACCGGGAAAGCGAATGTCGGGCCACGCAAGGGGCGGGACCAATCGGCGTCTGAAATGGTTTAACGGCATTAAATTCAGGAAGATGGTCCACGGTCACATACACTGACGAGCGCGGCGCCCGAGCCGACGCGGCGGAAACTGGTAAGTCGTTGTCGAAACACCGATCGAAGCCTGGCAGGGCGTCCGGGGCCGCCCCGTTTTGATGGTATTGATTGGGGCACCTCCTTGCAACGGTCGCATGGGGCATTTCGGAAATGTACGGCGAGGCCGTCGATAGCGATCAACCAGACAACGACTACCACGCCGAATGCCGTGGTCAGCCCGACGGACCAAAGGGTGAGCGATAATACACCCCCAGCTGGGGAAAAGACGCAGACACCCAACAGCGAGAAAACTTTTCCGTCTTGCCGAATGAAAAGGAGTATCGTTATGATGACGAGCGAGCAACCTTTGCAGGACGAATTGTCGCATTGATCCCTGCCCTTCGCGCTTTCGCGCGCCGGTTCCATCCCGCGAAATCGAATGCCGAGGAACTGGTGCAGGAAACGTTGATGAAGGCACTTGGAAATCTCGACAAGTTCGATGCCGGGAGCAGCATTGCCGTTCATTTCGTGGATGTTTTCGACAACCCATGTGTATGCCGCCCGGGAGTCGTCATGCGCTGCAGGGAATTTGTGCTCGGGCACATGCCGATACTCGACGGAAACGACGATGGCATTGGTACCGAGCGCCAGCGCCCGCGGTGCGCTGTCGTAAACATTGATGTCGGCAACAACCTAGCCGCCGCCGTGATAAGACACGATGACCGGGGGCGGACCCTCGCCGCCGGGTATGTAGACGCGGGCGGCCAGTGTCCCGACCTTGGTCGGAATTGCGATATCCTTGGTAGTGACCTGCGCTTCGGGTTCGGATGAGATGAGCTTGTCCCACGGAACGGCGTGGGCCGCGTCGGCAGGAGTTGCCTGAATGCGTGCCTCGGGAACGCTCAACGTGGAAAACGGCTTTGCTTCCAGCGCACCGCGCTTGTCGAGAACGGCCTGCATTTCGGTCGTGGGCTTCGCCATCTCCTGCGCCTGCCCTGTGGTGGGGAGCCAGAGCAGTGCAGAGGCGAGCAATCCTGCGCGGATCGCGGTTGTACGGGTTATTGGATCGTCTACAGTGCTCGAGGTGCGGACTGCAACCTCAGCTTCAATTGAATGTTCCGCTCGCATATGTTCACTTCGGCGGATTGAACTTGAACAGCGCGAAGTCGTCATCGGTCCAATCCTTGTTGAACCACGGGGAATCCTGGATATGCGACGCGGTAATGTAGATCGCGCCGTCGGGACCCTGGGCGAATGTGTCCGGCCAGCGTAGCCGGCTATCCTGAAGGAAAGAGGTCACCTTTCCGTCCTGGCCTAGGATCTTCACGCCGTTGTTAGTCATTGTGCTGAGATAGATCCGATTCTGCTTGTCGATCCACAGGCCATCGGTAGGCTCAGTATCTGCAAACTTCTCGGCCTTGACGGCGCCGGGATCCGACGCGGCCTTTTGCAACGCCTCGGTCGATATTCGGTACATCGTCTTGCCGGTGAGAGCTTGCCAGTAAAGCGTCTTGCTGTCTGCGGTGAGCGCAATCCCGTCGGCATTGAACTGTGGCTGACGGCCGTCCGGCCGGCGCAGCGGCTTGCCATCTACCTCAACGACCACGTCCTTTTCCGCCTGAGTGGACGGATCATCGCTCAGCACACGCCACGATTTTCCGGAGGTGAGGTCGAGCACGACGAGACCGCCTGGCGAGCCGGAGTCGGTGAAATACGCGAAGGTGCCATCCGGCGCGATGCGAACATCGTTCAGGTAGCTCGCGGGGCCTGCTACCTCGGGAGGAAACGGGTAGACCTTCTTCACGGTATTGGTTTTCAGATCGACCTGGACGAGCTTCGGCCCGCCCTTGACGGTCTTCTCGCTGTTGGGTGCAGCCGGATCAACGACCCAGAGCGAGCCCTTGCCGTCAGCGACGACACTTTGCACCGTGACAAAATGGTCTGTCGGCGAAATCTCCGACATCTTGGCATTGCGCCAGGCGTTCCATTCATCGTCGGGGTAGGGTTTGATCGAGCCGTCTTTCATGGCTTCGGCGACCGACACCGGAACATCTTCCGACCAGCGCGGAAAGTTGACGAAGATCCGGCCGTCCTCCGAAACTGTCACTCCGGTGACCTGATGCTTGAACGTCGTAACCTTCTCCAGACGGTCGTCCGTCTTGCCGGTGATCGGCGCCACGATCTCCTTGGCGGTATCGCTGAGCTTTTTCAGAGCCTGTGCATCTGCCGCAAAGGGTTGAAGACCCAGCGCCAAAAGGGCTGTTCCGGCAAGAAAGGGCGTGAGTAAGTTTTTGAACATTGATTTCTCCACTGGATGGCAGCATCGAACCTTGCCGTTGCAACAAAGTTCCTTGCTGGACGGCGGTTGAGGACAGGTCCGGTCGCAGCCGCGTGACAAGACTGCCGAGATTTCCCGCGTTACGTTTCAAACGACCTGAACCGGCCGGGCGTCGCCCGGCCGCTCTGATCCAGAACCTCAGATTTCATGAGCAGCTACCTCGGTCAGCGGTTACCGCCACTGGAGTTTTCGCCGCCCTTTTTGCCGGCCTCCGAGGCCCGTTCGGGGTCGTTCTTGAAATTGCCGCCGGAGGCCTTGCCGCCTTCGCTTGCGATATCCTTCTGCTTGTCGTCGTCCATTGAAGCGAAGCCGCGCTTTGACGTATCACCGCCCTGATTTCCGCCCTGCTGGCCGCTTTGATTGCCGCCCTGGTTGCCACCTTGGTTTGCCATGATGTTTCTCCTTGTCGGGAACGATTCCCCGGCGGCCTAACCGGAGCGCATATCGAGAGTTCCCCCCGGTGCGGTAGCGTACGGTCCGACTTCGAACGGTTGACTGCCGCGCACCTCTGAAAGTGTAGAGTGTTGATGCAAGCAACCCACACGGAGCGATCCCATTGCAGACTGAAACCGTCACGTTCCAGCCAAGTGAGTGGGTACCGAACAATCAGACACTTCCGGTCCTCGTCTATGCCGAAGTCTTCAGCGGGGCGGAGGTCACACAGAACTTGGAACGATTGTTCGCGGAAAATGGCTGGAGCGGCCTATGGCGGAACGGCGTATTCGACTACCAGCATTACCACACCGGAGCACATGAGGTTCTCGGTATCGGCTGCGGGAGCGGGAAATGCAGGTGCGCGCTGGCGATTGCCTGGTGCTGCCTGCGGGTACGGGTAATTAAAACCTTGGATCGACGTCAGATTTCCTCGTCGTTGGGGCATATCCCACCGGACAGGCATGCCGATATCCAGCGGGCCAAGCCATCAAGTGAGCAGCTCGACACCATAGCGGACGTAGGCTTGCCATCGAGCGACCCTGTTCAAGGCCCGTCAGGTGTTGGTTTCCACTCAGAACTGAGCCGGTTAGACGCATAATTTCCATTGAGAATTGAGCCAT
>NZ_CAXUPW020000011.1:0-152124 GCF_964252935.1 Rhizobium sp. LjRoot98 | reverse complement strand
GGTGGGTTCAAAGATGAAGTGCTACCGCCATCACCACGACAGCCGTTTTGGGGATTGATTTTATCGCTGCATTTGTGACGATGGATGCTGAATTTCTCCGCCAATCGTTCGTCAGGAACCCCGTATGAAACTCCAGTTGATCCGCAATGCTACGTTAAAGCTCGACTATTCCGGACGCACCGTTCTGGTTGATCCTTACCTGGCGCCGAAACACAGTCTTCCATCGTTTACCGGCCGGTCGCCCAATCCGATGGTGGAGCTTCCGGCCGGGATCGAGAATATTCTGGATGGCGTCGAGCTGGTGATTGTATCGCATCTGCATGACGACCATTTCGATAGCGTTGCCATGCAGCGCGTGCCGAAACATCTGTCGCTTTTCTGTCAGCCGGGCGATGAGGCAACGATCCGCGAGGCCGGGTTTACCAACGTGACGCCGTTGACCGGCAGTGCAACGTGGGAGGGCCTGACGCTGACGCGCCGCGAGGGCAGCCACGGCCTTGGGCCGGTGGTCGAACTGATGGGCTCGGTCATGGGGTTCAGCCTTGAGGCGGCGGGCGAGCCTTCGATCTACTGGGCTGGCGATACGGTGCTTTACCCGCCAGTGGCGGCGGTGATCGGCGACACCAAGCCGGATATCATCATTACCCACTCTTGCGGCGCGCGCTGGGATGGCGACCTCATTGTCATGGACGCCTTGGAGACGGTCGCGGTGTGCGAGGCCGCGCCGGACGCAATCGTCATCGCCACCCATATGGAAGCACTCGATCACACCACGATCACCCGCCAGGATCTGCGCCACGCCGCAACGGAACAGGGTATCGCGCCCTCGCGGCTTGTGATCCCAGCGGATGGCGAGACGGTGGTACTCGGCAGGCCTTGATCGGCCCGCCTCTCTCCTATCCTTTTAGTGCATCCTGTAGCCGCCATCGCAATAGCGGCTACACAGCTAGTTGCGTCTCACAGCGGCGTAACGTCGAACCCGAACCACTTTTCCGACAATGTCTTGATCGTGCCGTCAGCCTTGGCGGCCTCGATCGCGGCATTGAACATCGCCTTCAGTTCCGGGTCGGTCTTTCGCAGGCCGACCGAGCTGCCACGTCCGAGGAACCCGCCCTGGAAGCGCGGACCGGCCGTCGTCATGTCTTCGTTGCCGGGCTTTTCCGATGCCGTCGTCAGGTAGGCCATCGACGCCATGACAAGATCGACGCGGCCGGCGGCCAGATCGAGATCATGCTCCTCGGTCGTCTTGTATTCGCGAACCTCAACCACGCCCTTCAGATATTTGTCGACGAAAGAGGCGCCGGTCGACGCAATCTGCACGCCGATGATCTTGCCCTGAAGCTCAGGCTTGATCGTCTCAAGGATTTTCAGGGCGCCAGCTTCGTTGGAGGCCAGCGAGAAAACCTCCCCCTTCGATGGCATGGTGGCCAGCGGGCTTGATTTCAGCGTTGCGAATGCTTGGCCGGTTGAGCCGTAGGAATTGCTGAAGTCGATGACTTTCTCGCGCTTTTCGGTCGCCGACATGCCGGAAATGGTCGCATCGAATTTTCCTGCATTCAGCGCCGGGATCATGCCGTCGAAATTCTGGACGACAACTTCGCACTCCACCTTCATATGGGCGCAGAGATATTTCGTCAGCTCGATCTCATAACCGTCGAGCGTGCCGTCCGGCTTGGTGAAGTTGTAGGGCTTGAAGGCGCCTTCCGTGGCAATCGTCACATGCGTCCATTTCTTTTCTTCCGCATGCGCACCGGCCGATGCCAGCATCAGCGCCGAAAAGCAGGCCGCCTTGAAGATGGATCTGATGGTTTTCATTGTTGCATTCCCCTTTTTTTGATCGGTTGTTGGAAATATCGCGACGCTCATCCCTTGATGAACTGCCGGAAACGGTCGGATCTGGAGTTTTCGAAGACGTCCTTCGGGCTGCCGTCTTCCTCGACCAGCCCCTTGTGCAGGAATATCACCCGGCTGGAGACGTCGCGGGCGAAACCCATCTCGTGGGTGACGATCAGCATGGTGCGCCCCTCTTCGGCGAGCGACCGCATGACACGCAGCACCTCGCCGACAAGTTCGGGATCGAGCGCCGATGTCGGCTCGTCGAACAGCATGACGTCCGGCCGCATGGCCAGCGCACGGGCAATCGCCGCCCGCTGCTGCTGGCCGCCGGAGAGATGTGACGGATACTGATTGAGCTTGTCGGCAATGCCGACCTTGGCAAGCAGCGCTTCGGCTTCCTCGATGCACTCCCTGCGCGGCCTTTTCTGCACGTGCACCGGGGCTTCGATAATGTTCTCGAGAATGGTCTTGTGGGTCCACAGATTGAAGCTCTGGAACACCATGCCGAGCCTCGAGCGGACACGGTCCACCTGGGCGATATCGGCCGGTTTGCTTTTGCCGTGGCGCGCAGGCGCCATTTTGATTGTTTCGCTGCCGACTGTCACGCTGCCGGAATCCGGTGTTTCCAGCATGTTAATGCAGCGCAGGAAGGTCGATTTTCCAGAGCCGGAGGAACCCAGGATCGACACGACCTCGCCTTCCCTCGCGTCGAGCGAAATCCCCTTGAGGACCTCGATCGGCCCAAAACTCTTGTGAAGATCCTTGACGCTCAGCGCCGGCGGCTCCACCGCGGACAAGGGAAGGTTCATCGCGCATCTCCTGCAATAGCCATTTGGGCGGCGTTTTCCGGTTGCCGCAAATGCGGGCTGAGCTTGAATTCGACCAACTGGACCAGGCGCGTCAGAAGGAAATTGATCGCCAGGTAGATGAAGCCCGCCACTACGAACACTTCGATGGCGCGGTAGGTCTCGGAGATGATCCGGGCAGCAACGCCGGTGACTTCCATGATCGTGATGATGGAAGCGAGCGACGTCGCCTTGATCATCGAGATCATCTCGTTGCCGTAACCGGGCAGCGCCTGGCGGATCGCCAGAGGCAGGACGATACGGCGGAAGACCATCAATCGCGGCATGCCGCAGGCGCGCGCCGCCTCAACCTGTCCATGCGGTACCGACAGCAGCCCACCGCGGATGATTTCGCTGGCATAGGCGGCGGTATTGAGGCTGAGCGCCATCACCGCGCACCAGTAGGCGTCGCGCAGGACAGGCCAGAAAATGCTGTGGCGGACGGCGGGAAATTGGCTGAGGCCATAATAGATCAGGAAGATCTGGACGAGCAGCGGCGTTCCACGAAAGACGAAGACATAGGCCCGGGCGAACCAGTCGAGAACCAGAATGCCCGAGGTGCGCGCAAGCGCGAGAGCCAGCGCCAATATGGCACCAAGGGCAATTGCGGTGGCAGCAAGCGACAAGGTCAGCGGCAAGGCCGAAACGAGGCTGACAAACGTTTCCTGTGTAAATTCCCAATCCATCAGCCTCTCCTCACGCCGCGGCTGAAATGACGCTCTGCTTGCCGCATGGCGATGCTGGAGACAGTCGAGATGGCGAGATAGATCAGAGCGGCAATCAGGTAGAAGTCGAACGGCAGACCGGTTGAGCCGGCGCCGATCTGCGACTGGCGCAGAAGTTCGACCACGCCGGTGATGGAGACCAGGGCCGATTCCTTAAGGACGACCTGCCAGACATTGCCGAGACCCGGCAGCGCATGGCGCAAGGTAAGCGGTGCGATGATGCGCCGGAAGCGCAGCGAACGGGACATACCGAAGGCAATCGCCGCCTCGATCTCGCCGCGATGAACCGCCTTGAAAGCCCCGCGAAACACTTCCGTGTGCTGCGCGCCGGACGTGATGCCAACCGCAAGCGCGCCTGCGAGAAAACCGGGGAAGCTGATGAACCCGTCAGCGCCGAACAGCCTGCCGATCGAGGTGATCGCGGCACTTCCGCCGAAATAGAGCAGATAGATGACGAGAAGATCCGGGATACCGCGCAAGACGGTCGTATAGGCGTCGGCGGCAACACGCAGTGTCTTGCCGCCGGAAATCTTCGCCCAGGCGCCGAATGTGCCGATGATGGCACCGATCGTATAGCCGGACAGGGCAATCAGGATCGTCATCCAGGCGCCAGCCATCAGCGCCTTTGCCCAGCCGTCCGGACCAAAACTCAGCAGATCGAAAAATCCCGGCTGGGTCATGGCGCGGCCCTTGCGGAAAACTGGCAGGCGGCGCTGCCTTGAAGGATCGGCTTAATGGCCATTGTGGTTCTCCGGCAAAGGCGGCGAGACGTCGTCGGGAATCGGATTGACGAACGGGTTGCCGTCGAGGCGCTCCCGATGATCCGCCTTGGCAGCCTCGATCAGCGCCGGATTGGCGATCAGGTCAAGCGCTGTGCTCGCCATCACCTTGGCCGCGTATTCCATGCCCTTGTGTGCGGCCGGTAGTTTGCCTTGCGCCACCAGTTGCCAGGAATGGCCGGGTGTGCCGATGGCATAGGTTGCGCCGCGCATCTGCACCGTCGGGACGACCCAGCTGACGGTACCGACATCGGTCGAGCCGACGATCGAGCCGTCGCCGCTGCCGAGCGGATAGACCAGATCGCAAAGCGCCTGCCCCTTCTTCGGCTTGATGCCGAAGCGAGCATAGGATGCCGCAATGTCTTCCGGCGAGAATGTCCGCTGGAATTTCAATGCAGTATCGTTGTCTGTTGCATCAAAATCAGGTGGGCCGAGACGCTGGAGATTGGCATACATGCATTCCTCCAGCGGCCTATTGCCAACGAGATTGGCGTCGCCGCTAACGACTTCGCTGCGTACCGTCGTTTCGGTCATCAAGGCGGCGCCATCGGCAATTTTCTTGACGCGCTCGACAAGGCCAAGCAGCTCGCCCAGCGTCCGCGCCCGGATCAGGTAGCGTACCGTCGCGCGGGCCTGGACCACATTCGGCGCTGCTCCGCCCGCATCGGTGACGGCGTAATGAACCCGCGCTGACGAGGGCATATGCTCGCGCATGTAGTTGACGCCGACATTCATGAGTTCGACCGCGTCAAGGGCGCTGCGGCCAAGATGCGGCGTTGCAGAGGCATGCGATGCGCGGCCGCTGAAATGGAAATTCAGCTCGTTGCAGGCGAGCGATATCGGGTTGTTGACACCGGAAAATGCCGCCGGATGCCAGGAGATGGCAATATCGACGTCATCGAAAACCCCGGCCCGGACCATGAAACCCTTGGACGAGCCGCCCTCTTCGGCGGGGCAGCCATAATAGCGCACCCGGCCCTTCAGGCCGTTGGCTGCCAGAAAATCCTTGACCGCGGCGGCCGCCATCATCGAACCGGAACCCAGAAGGTTGTGACCGCAGCCATGGCCATTGCCGCCGGAGATGAGCGGCCGCTCCTCAGCGATCCCGGCTTCCTGGCTCAGGCCCGGCAAGGCATCGAACTCGCCAAGAATGGCAATCACCGGGCCGCCTTCGCCGGCTTCGCCCATGACGGCCGTGGGGAGACCCGCCACATTGCGTTCGACGCGGAAACCCTCCTGCGTCAGCAATCGCGCATGCTCCTCGCAGGCGGAAAATTCCTCATAGTTCGTTTCAGGCACATCCCAGACACGGTCACTGAGCGCGAAAAAGGCCTCACGTTTCGCTTCGACGAAATCCCAGACGGAATCGGAGTTTTTCATGGCGTTGGGGACTCGCTTGTCTTATAGTTACCAATATTGGCGCCAATTTATGATACAAAAATAAATTGCGCAACTGGCGCCGATGAATAATTTTAATCAGAGCCATCTGCGTGGCATTTGCCGAGACTCGGTTACAAGAAAAGCGCGGCTCAGGCATACGGCGCCGGTCCAGGACAACAGGAAGAATTCATGAGCGAAGTTCAAAGTGAAACGGCTGCCGGCCCCGAAGAGCGGGACGTGACGGAACTTGTGCTTCAAGACATCCTGACAGGTATGCTGCCTGCCGGCACCTGGCTGAAGCAGATCGACCTGGAGCGGCGATATGACTGCACAAGACCGGAAGTCCGCCGCGCGCTCGATCGCCTGTCACAGAAGCGGCTGGTTGCTCATGTGCCCAATCGCGGCTACCACGTTTACCAGCCGGACGACCGCAATGCGAGGGAAGTCGGTGATATCCGTGTCATTCTCGAGACCGCCGTTGCCGACATGATGGTCGCCAACGCAACCTCCGACAGCATCGCTACATTGCGCGGGCTTGCGAAATACTTCGACGAAATGACGCTGACGGGAACAATTCTGGAGCATTACGAGGCCAACCTGGCCTTTCATCGCGAATTGCTGCTGTTGGGCGGCAATCAGGCCCTGGTTGATCTGGTTTCGGAAATTCGCCAGCGCACATCGTCGGCCCCCGTTTCGCAATGGCGGACGCGCGCACGGATCGAAAAATCCGGCCGCGAACATCACATGATGATCGATGCACTCGAAGCCCGGAATGCGGAAGAACTGAAACGGCTCATCGCCCTGCATATCCGCCAACCGGCCGACACACCGAAATAAGCGGTCGTGATCGTACGCCCGCGGCGGCCCGGGTTGATCAGCGCCGGTTCGTTGTAGATAATCGGTAAGAATTTCAGGAAACACGACGGGGCGCATTTTGGAAACGGGTCACGACACGAGCCAACTCGAGATGGTCGTCCTGATGACGCCGGATATGGCCAATTTCAGCGGCAAGGTCCATGGCGGCGCGCTGCTCAATCTTCTCGACCGTGTCGCCTTCTCCTGCGCCTCACGCTTCTCGCAGGAATATGCCGTGACGCTGTCGGTCGATCAGGTTGTCTTCCGTCAGCCGATCCATGTCGGCGAACTGGTGACGTTTCGCGCTTCGATCAACTATGCCGGCCGCACATCGATGGAGGTCGGCATCCGGGTCGAGGCGGAAACCATCCGCACCGGTGAGCGACGGCATACCAACTCCTGCTATTTCACGATGGTTGCCGTCGATGCCGAGGGGCGCCCGACCAATGTGCCCGCCTATAGCCCAAAAACCGGCGTCGCCAAACGCCGTGAACGTGCTGCACAAGTAAGGCGCAGCCTCCGGCGCGAGTTCGAGGAACGTTTCAAGGCAGCTGGCACCGAGTCAGAAGAATGATGCCAACTGCGTCGAAACGTCATCAGGGCTGAGGTCAGGCCAGATCGTCCAGCGTATAGGCACGGATATAGTCGATCTTCATCTCCGAACCGTCGGGCAATCCGTTCGCAGGCGCGCCAGCCATGCCGCCGACCGCAAGATTGACCAGCATATACATCGGCTTGTGCATATCCGACGGTGTATCGGCACGCGCGACCGCGACATCATCGATGTACCAGACGATCTCCTCCTTCTGCCACAGGACGCCATAGGTGTGAAACCCTTGCGTATCGGAGACGCTGACGGCGGTGGCAACAGACGTTTTCTTCCCGGTTTCGTTCGAATGAACCGTCACATGCACGGTATTGGGATCCTGGCCACGCATTTCGACGACATCCAGTTCCGGCGGCCAGGAGCCGTCTTCCGGAAGCAGCCAGAAAGCCGGCCATACGCCTTTATCCTCCGGCATGTCGGCGCGGATTTCGAAATAACCATAGGTCTGCGAGAAGGAGGCGTGCGTCGTCAGCATGCCGGATGTGTAGTCGTACCCGCTGACCTCAGCGCTGATCGCGTCAGGCGTTTTCTCCGCCGTGATCGTCAGCACGCCGTCGCTGACGGAAAACGGATTGCTGGCGGATGTCGGCGCATAACGGGGATTGACGTACCATTGAAGTTCGCCATTGCCCGTCAACGTAGCGCCCTTCTCCGGAGCCCACCAGTATTTTGCCTCCCAGACACCCTGCGTCCCATTCATCAGCCGGAGCGTATTGAAATTGTCGCCGAATGTCTGCGTCAGGGCGGAACGGTCAAGGCTCAGTTCGAACTGGTTCGCACTCAGATCGGCCTTGGCCGTATCGGCAAACACCAGGCTCTCGCCATCGCCGAGATCAAGCCTGAGATGCGCGCCTTCCTGCGTCGCATGCGCGAGAACCTGATCAAAGGATGTCAGCGAATAGTCATTCAGCCGAACAATATCAGCGGCTTCGAAGTCCGTGATCAGGTCGCTGCCATTCCCCTTGGTGAAAATGAAGGTATCCGCGCCTGAACCGCCGGTAAGCACATCATTGCCGCCTCGGCCGTCCAGGGTCTGACGGCCGGAAGCACCCTTGATGATGTTGTCGCCGGCATTTCCGAAGGCATAGCGCAGATCGCCGGTGACGGTCAGGTTCTCGAAATTGTCCGGCAGGGTGTAGCTCATCCAGGTGCTGATCGTGTCGATCCCCTCACCTGCCGTCTCATAGACGCGGTTGATCGCCGAATAGAGGTAATAGATGTCGTCGCCCGTGCCGCCGGTCATCGTGACGTTGACGGCGCTGTCACCCCACATGGAATCGTTGCCCGCCGTTCCCTTCAGCGCCGGGCCGGAGCCGGTGGCGGAGAAAAAGCCGGTCGAGCTGTCGCTGTAGAACAGAGTTTGCCCAACGGCATTCAAAACGGTTTTGCGCATGATCGTCTCCTGTCTGGCCTGCTGGCAATTGCCTGCGGAAACATAAAACGAGAACGATGCCGCAGTGCACCCAAGCTACAGCAGGCCGCCGGATCCCCCCATCATCGATTGGGTAGAAGCGCACGATACCATCAAGCGACGTTAATAGGCAGACAAACCATCCCGTTCTGGATCAAGTGTGACCGATTTCGGAACAGCTACGCGGTTCAGGCTTTTCCCTTGTCGGGAATGCGTGAAAAGGCGGCAAGGACGGTGCGCTCCGATTGCAAAAGATAGGCCTCCAGCGCGATGGCAGCGTCCTGCATCTCGCCGGCATCGAGCTTTTCGACGATGGCGGCGTTCAGCTCGATATAGGGCGCGTGCAGAAGCTCGGGACTATCAAGAAGCCCGAAACTCAGGCGCAGTTCTGCAGCGATCTGAAGATAGAAAACGTTGAGGCGTTCGCTGTCGGCGAGATCGACGATCGCCGCATGGAAGACCATGTTGGCGCTGCCGACCGTGCCCCAATCGCTCCTGATGCTGGCTGCGCGCGCCTCTTCGACTGCAGCGCGCATGCGGCCGACTGCGGGATGCTTTGGGTAGGCCTGGGCCACCGCACGGCACTCGATAACGCGGCGCACCCGGTAGATATCGATGATCGAGGCCATGCTGGGAATGGCAACGAAGACGCCACGGTTCGGCTCATGCCGCAAAAGACCTTCCTTGGTCAAAAGCCGGAATGCTTCGCGCAGGGAATTGCGGGAAACCTGCAGATCGGCGCTCAACTTTACTTCCGACAGACGATGGCCGGGCTTGAGTTCGCCGGCGATCAACTTGTTGCGGATCGCTTCCGCCAGGCGGGGCGCGAGTGCGGATGTCATGTCCTGGTCAGTCATACATGTCTTTCATTCGAAGCAGTTAGCATCTCATGGTTGACCGATATCGTGGTTTTCTTCCCTTGGAAATGGGGTCTGGGGCGAACACATGGATAGGAGTATGCTTTGCGGCTCTCACGGTGCGTTTCCGTCATCCGGTTCTGTCCTCATCGACACCAAAACGGCGCCGCCCCACGTCGAAAACGAGCCCAAACAGCACGTCAGAGAAGCATATTTGCTCTCGCTTCAAATATGAAAGGCTCAACATTTCAACAGTATGATAGAACGATGAAATAATAATCGTTGAACAATATTGACAGAATTGTGAAATGCGGCAAGGTTGCGACTGTCAATAAAATTGATATGGGCCAACCCCGGTGAGTTTGCGGGCGCCTTAAATAACAGAGAGGGTTCATGGAACAGTCAGCTATCTCACCCAACAAAGCGGCAACGCCCGGCATGTCGGCCAAGTCGCGCCGCGCCGCACTCGTCGCAGCAATCTTTCTGATGGCGACATCCGCCATCGGCCCGGGTTTCATCACCCAGACAGCCACGTTCACAAGCAAGCTTGGCGCCGCTTTCGCTTTCGCGATCCTCGCGTCAATTCTCATCGATTTCATTGTGCAGCTGAATATCTGGCGGATCGTGACGCTCACCAAGATGCGCGCATCCGACATTGCCAATGCTGCCATCCCCGGTACCGGTTACCTGCTGGCCGTTCTCGTCATCGTCGGCGGCCTGTTCTTCAACATCGGCAATATCGGTGGCTCGGGCCTCGGCCTCAACGCCATGATCGGCCTTGATCCAAAATGGGGCGGCGCCATCAGCGCACTGATCGCCATCGGCATCTTCAGCTCGAAGCGCGCAGGCGTTGCCATCGACCGGCTGATCGTCGTTGCCGGCATCCTGATGATCCTGCTGACACTCTATGTCGCGATCGTCTCGGCTCCACCGGTCGGCGATGCGCTGTTCCAGACCTTCCTGCCCTCCACCATCGATTTCGCCACGATCACCACCATCGTCGGCGGCACGGTCGGCGGCTACATCACCTATTCCGGCGCTCATCGCCTGCTCGACAAGGGCACGGTCGGCATCGAGAACCTCGGCGCCGTCAATCAGGCAGCCTTGACCGGCATCGCCGTCACCGGCCTGATGCGCTACGTGCTGTTCCTTGCCATTCTCGGCGTGGTCGCCAGCGGTGTCGTCATCGATGTATCCGGCAAGGGCGCCAACCCGGCGGCGCAGGCCTTCCAGGCGGCCGCAGGCGAAACCGGATACCGCATCTTCGGTGCCGTTCTGTGGTTTGCCGCCATCACCTCGGTGATCGGCGCAGCCTATACCTCGGTATCGTTCATCACCGTCTTCAAGAAGGACATCAGCGAACGCGCCCGCAACATCGCGACCGTGATCTTCATCGCCGTCTCGCTGTTCTTCTACGTGATCATCACCACGCCTCCGGCGCAGATGCTGGTCTTCGTTGGCGGCCTCAACGGCCTGATCCTGCCTATCGGCCTGTCGATCTTCATCTACGCCGCCTGGGCACGGTCGGACCTCATGGCCGGCTACCGTTATCCGCGCTGGCTGCTGGTGCTCGGTGTCCTGGCTTGCGC
The DNA here is from genome assembly GCF_964252935.1 of Rhizobium sp. LjRoot98. NCBI lineage: Bacteria > Pseudomonadati > Pseudomonadota > Alphaproteobacteria > Hyphomicrobiales > Rhizobiaceae > Rhizobium > Rhizobium sp. LjRoot98. Next base: position 141,240 of record NZ_CAXUPW020000011.1, on the reverse strand, counting down.
GCTCACCTGGTACATGGGCTACAAGTCGATCGGCCCGATCTTCGCCCTGTTGTCGCCAGCCACCTGAGGAGGATAAACATGACTGCCATCGATCTGAACAGCGATCTCGGTGAAAGCTACGGCGCCTGGCGCATGGGCGACGACGAAACGATGCTCGCCATCGTTTCCAGCGCCAATGTCGCCTGCGGCTTCCATGCCGGCGACCCCGCCGGTATCTGGAAGACCGTCAAGGCCGCAGCTGAAAAGGGTGTTTCGATCGGTGCGCATGTCTCCTATCCCGATCGCGTCGGCTTCGGCCGGCGCGACATGGATGTGACCAGCGGCGAACTGATCGCCGACGTCATCTACCAGATCGGCGCCCTGAAGGGCATGGCCGCAGCCGCCGGCGTGACCGTCGGCTATGTCAAGCCGCATGGCGCCCTCTACAACCGCATCGCCCACGATACCAAGCAGGGACAGGCCGTGATCGATGCCATCAAGGCGATCGATCCCACACTCGTCCTGATGGGCCTCGCCAATGCCCCGATCCTCGCGCTGGCCCAAGAATCCGGCCTGAAGACGGTCGCCGAAGCCTTTGCCGATCGCGCCTATACGCCGGACGGACAGCTCGTGTCGCGCCGCGAGCAGGGTTCCGTGCTGCACGATACGCAACTGATCGCCCGCCGCATGCTGCAGCTTGCCCATGAAGGCACGCTGGAAGCAATCGACGGATCGACCATCAGAATTGACGCGCAGTCGATCTGCGTCCACGGCGACAGCCCAGGCGCCGTTGCCATTGCGCAGGAAATTCGCCGTGCCTTCGAGGCAGACGGCATCACCGTCCAGTCATTTCTGCCGGCCTGATCGACATTTTGGGAGGAACACAATGATCGCGATAGACCATCTTCGCCACGTGAATGCCGAACAGGCGCGCCTCGCCCGCGAGCGTTATCGCGCAGGCGCAGTCGAGCCGACCTCGGGCGTCGCGCCCGGTTTCACCCAGGCCAACATGATCGTGCTGCCGCGCGACTGGGCTTTCGATTTCCTGCTGTATGCGCAGCGCAATCCGAAGGCCTGCCCGGTTCTCGATGTGTCCGATCCCGGCTCGCATGCCACCCTGCTCGCCCCTGGCGCCGACCTGCGCACAGATATTCCCCTCTACCGCATCTGGCGCAATGGCAAGCTGGCCGAAGAAACCGCCGATGCGCGCGCCGCCTGGGCCGAGCATCCCGATCTCGTCAGCTTTCTGATCGGCTGCAGCTTCACCTTCGAGACACCGATGGCAGAAGCCGGCATCGAGATCCGCCACATCACCGACAAGTCCAACGTACCGATGTATCTGACCAACAAGCCCTGCCGTCCGGCCGGGCGCCTGCATGGCAATATGGTCGTGTCGATGCGGCCGATCCCCGCTTCGCGCGTTGCCGATGCTGCGACGATTTCCGGCCGCTTCCCGTCGGTGCATGGCGCGCCGGTGCATATCGGCGCCCCGGAGGAGATCGGCATCAAGGATCTCGCCAAGCCGGAATTCGGCGATCCGGTGCGGATCGAGCCAGGTGAAATCCCGGTCTTCTGGGCCTGCGGCGTCACCCCGCAGGCAGCCGTCATGGCGTCCGGTGTCCCGTTTGCCATCACCCATGCACCGGGTCATATGTTCATCACCGATATCCCTGATTCCGCTTATCACGCCTGAGGTTCCGATGCGTTTTCTACCCGTCAGCCTGACAGTCCTGCTTGTCGAACTCGCCGATCTCGACGAGACGCTGGCGCTGTTTGCCTCGCTCGAAGCCGATCCGGTTGACGGCATCGAAGACATGGTGCCAGCTGCCCGCACCCTGATGATCCGTTTCCGTCCGGAACGGCAGACGGCTGAAAGTCTTGCCGGCGCCATCGCCACCCGCGACCTCTCCGCCCGCATTGCGCCATCCGACAAATGCGTCGAAATCCCCGTCAACTATAATGGCGAGGATCTGGCGGATGTGGCTGGGCTGACCGGCCTCTCGGTCGAGGAGGTCATTCGCCGCCACACCGAAAGCGAATTCACTGTCGCTTTCTGCGGTTTTGCGCCTGGCTTTGGCTATCTCGTCGGCGGCGATCCAGCCCTGCAGGTGCCGCGCCGCCAGAGCCCGCGTACGAAAATACCGGCCGGTTCCGTTGCTCTGGCTGGCGCCTTCTCGGGTGTGTACCCGCAGGCAAGCCCCGGCGGCTGGCAGATCATCGGCACGACGCCGGAAAAGATGTGGGACTTGTCGCGTGATCCGCCGGCGTTGTTTCAGCCGGGTTACCGGGTGCGTTTCATCGATCTCTCGAAGGCCAAGGCGACGATCTCCGCGGCTGCCGCCAAAACGTCTGCAGAGCCAGTGGCGCCCCAGGCAGCCGACCCGTTGACGCTGAAGGTGCTGGCTGCACCCATGCCGGCGCTGTTTCAGGATCTCGGCCGGTTCGGCCAGACCGGCCAGGGCGTCTCGGCCTCCGGCGCGCTCGACCTTGGCGCTCTCAAGGCCGCCAATCGCGTTGTCGGCAATCCCGTCGATTTCGCCTGTCTGGAAATCACCCTCGGCGGCTTCTCCTTCGAGATCACCGGCCGCGCGGTGCTCGGCATCACCGGCGCGCCCTGCCCCATCCTCGTCCGTGATGCTGCGGGTAACGTTCAGACGGCCGAAACCTACCAGCCGATCTCGCTGGAGCCCGGCGACGTGGTCACGCTCGGCCAGGCACCGAAAGGCATGCGCAGCTATCTCGCAATCCGCGGCGGCTTTGCCGTCCAGCCGGTGCTTGGCAGTGCCTCCACCGATACGCTCGCCATCGTCGGCCCGGCCCCCGTGACCGCGGGCGCCGTGCTGGCTATCGAGACCGGAACGAACGGCCTGGCGCCTGTCTCGCTCACCGAAGCGCCCGCTTTCGAGCATCCGGCCTCCGGCGAGACGGTGACGCTCGACGTTGTGATGGGGCCGCGCAGCGACTGGTTCACCGAAGCCGGGATCGCCACGCTTTCCGCACAGCTCTGGACGATGACACCGCAATCGAACCGCGTCGGCATCCGTCTGTCAGGCGACGTGCCGCTGGAGCGCAAGGATAAGGCGGAGCTGCCAAGCGAAGGCACGGCCACCGGCGCCATCCAGGTTCCGCATAGCGGCCAGCCCGTGCTGTTCCTCGCCGACCATCCGCTGACGGGTGGCTACCCCGTGATCGGGACCGTCGCCGAATACCATCTCGATCTCGCCGGACAGATTCCGGTCAATGCAAAAATCCGTTTCCGGCCCGTGACGGCCTTCGCCGATATCCAGCCTACCAACGTTTGAGATCGCGACGCCCGGCCGAACAAAGACAATGAGGATGAACCCATGAAAAAAGTGCTGATTGCCAACCGTGGCGAAATCGCCGTCCGTATCATCCGCGCCTGCCGCGATCATGGCATTGGCTCGGTTGCAGTCTATGCTGATCCGGACATGGACGCGCTGTTCGTCCAACTGGCCGACGAAGCCTACGGGCTTTCCGGCAGCCGGCCGGCGGAAACCTATCTCGACATCGAAAAGCTGATCGGCATTGCCAAACGCTCCGGCGCCGACGCCGTGCATCCGGGCTATGGCTTTCTTTCCGAGCGGGCAGAATTTGCCCGTGCGGTTATCGATGCCGGTCTGATCTGGATCGGCCCCGATCCGCATGTCATCGAAGCGCTCGGCGACAAGGTGGAAGCACGGCGGATCGCCAAGAGCGTCGGTGCGCCATTGGTGGCCGGCAGCGACGGCCCTGTCGAAACGGCAGCCGAGGTTATTGCCTTTGCCGAAAAATTCGGCCTTCCGGTCGCGATCAAGGCCGCCCACGGCGGTGGTGGGCGCGGGATCAAGGTCGCTTGGAAAATGGAAGACATTGCCGAATTCTACGAGTCGGCCGTGCGTGAAGCCAAGGCCGCCTTTGGCCGCGGCGAATGTTTCCTGGAACGGTTCCTCGACCGTCCGCGCCATATCGAGGCACAGGTGATCGCTGACAAACACGGAAATGTTGTCGTGCTCGGTACCCGCGATTGCTCGCTGCAACGGCGCAACCAGAAGCTCATCGAAGAGGCCCCCGCCCCCTTCCTCAGCGACGCGCAGCGCCAGTCGATCCACGATGCCGCGAAAAAGATCTGCGCCGCCGCCGGCTATTCCGGTGCCGGTACGGTCGAGTTCCTGCTCGGCGTCGACGGCACGATCTCCTTCCTTGAGGTAAATACTCGGCTGCAGGTCGAGCATCCCGTCACCGAAGAAACCACCGGCATCGATCTGGTCATCGAACAGTTCCGCATCGCCGACGGTCTGCCGCTGCTGGTCACCGAGACGCCCGCCCCGCGCGGCCATTCGATCGAATTCCGCATCAATGCCGAAGATCCCGGCCGCGGCTTCCTGCCGACACCGGGTACCATCACGGCCTTCGAAGCCCCGTCCGGCCCCGGCGTGCGGCTCGACAGCGGCGTCATCTCGGGCTCGACCATTCCCGGCACGTTCGATTCGCTGATGGCCAAGCTGATCGTCACCGGCGCCACCCGCGAGCAGGCGGTGACGCGCGCCCGCCGCGCGCTCAAGGAGTTCAAGATCGAAGGCATCGCGACTGTTCTGCCGTTCCACCGCGCCGCGATGGAGGCCCCTGACTTCATCGGCGAAGATGGTTTCAAGGTTCATACGCGCTGGATCGAGACCGATTTCGCAGACACCCTGGCAGCCGAAACCCGGCCCGTTCCGGGTGCCGACACATCGCTGATCCGCACTCATGTCGAGATCGACGGCAAACGCCATGCGCTCGGCATTCCAGCTGCGCTGCTGGCCGGTCTCGGCGGCTTGAAAGGACAGGAGTCCGGTCCGGCAGCAACGACGAATGTCGAGGACGCCTGCACTGTCGCAGCTCCCATTTCGGGCACGTTGCAGGCATGGAAATGTAACGACGGCGACACTGTGAAAGAGGGCGACCTGATTGCCGTGATGGAAGCGATGAAGATGGAAACGCAGATCCTCTCGGCGCGCTCCGGCGTGCTGCGCATCAAGGCTGCAGAAGGCGCCTACGTGAATGCCGGATCGGCACTCGCCCGGGTCGAGTAAGGTTTTTCCAGTCAGGTCCTTTCGTCGCGTCTGACATGTGACAAAACCGGTCCATCACCACGTTGCCCTTACAAGGGCGGCGTGGCTCTCTGCCTGCATTGTCGGCTTCGGCGATATGCCCTTATCCAAAAACGGCACGGAGGGCAGGTGGATGCAGGGTTCGCTGTGGAAGCCGAAGCCCAACCTGCATAGGCGCCGCCATCTAGCGCCAAGATCGCGTCTACCCTGGCGAGGTAGACCGCCGCCTCACCCAGACGCCAGTGCCCCTCCTGCTCTCTCCTTTACCGCAATCCTGACTGCTTTTTTACGCCAAATGGCTCTGTTTTAACCCGCCATTTACCATGATGAGTGTCACTGGTGGAACAGCAGTTTCCGTGCCGCACAATAGCCTGATCCCGGCTTTCAAAGCGTTGCAGTTGCTCGCGAAGGGATCAGGGTATGAACACGGACAAAGGAATTACGCTCGCTGTCATCGCATTTACGGTCGTTGCGATGTTCACGCTGAATTTCGCGATGGCCCATTATGGCACGCCAGCCGCACATGACGGCGTGTCGGGCGAAATCACCTCTTCGATACCAAAATAATTCACTGGGTAATGTCCCCGACTGTCATCGGCGTTCGCAACGTCGAACAGCAGGGAACTTTTACCGGTCCATCGTGTTCTCGCGATAGAGGAGATTTGCGATGGACGACAATCGTTTTGCGCCTGGCCTTACAAGCCTTAATCGCGGCACTTGGGCGCCGCTTATCTGCGATCAAGATAACTTGGGGATGGGACGATCCTTTGGTCCCGGTACCGTTTGCCATCGGCAAAGCGGGTGAACGGCGATGACGGCCCGTGACGTCTTGCTCTTGATGGTCACCGCGTTCTTTTTGACGGCCCTCCTGCTTATACACAACGCGTTTTACCGCCCCGTTCCAACCAGTGCTGTCGAGCCGCCCACGAAGGTCCATAGCGAAATGCTGCCCTATGGTTGAATGGTATTCCGGTTTTTTGGAACTTTGAGCACCCTTGCCGCGTTTTGCCATCCGGAGGAGACGGAAAATGGCAAGCGTAACGTGGATCATAGCACTGATGGCAGCGCTCGCAGTCTGTGGCATCGCCATCGCTTACGGTATTCTCAGCCAACGGCGGTTCAATGCGAAAATGAACCCCACGCGCCAGGACCGGATCGATGAAATGTCCTGGCGGGAAAACCTGCTCGACCAGTGAATTGCAGTGTGTAAGACCTGTGGTCAAGCAGGTTGCAATGTACCGTGTTTTACATTGCCGGGAGTGATCGTCTTGCGAGCAGACTGCTCGACCGACCAGCCGGATCATTTGCTTGAAGGTGTCTAACCGCGAAATCCTGTGCTTCCTGCAGTTCTGCCACCGCGCCATCATAATCGAGATGAAGTGCCTTGCCCGCTTCGACCACTGCCCGGCCATCCACATAAACAGCCTCAATCGCCCGTTCTGCAGCGCAGTGCAAAAGGTTGCGCAAGGGATCGTAAACGGGCTGCATGGCCGAATGCTTCAGGTCGACCAACAAGAAATCGGCCTTGGCCCCCAGTGCTATCCGGCCGATATCGCGTCGGCCGAGCGCACGTGCTCCGGAAAGCGTGGCGGCTTCGAACACATCCCCTGTGCCGACGTCGAATACCGAACGGCCGGCAATGCGCGAGCAGATCATTGCCTGGCGCATTTCCTCCAGCATGTTGAATGGATAGCTGTCGGTTCCAAGCCCCACATTGACGCCGCGGCGGCGGTAGCGGCCGAACGATTGCAGCACCATGCCGCTGCGCGAAAAGGTCACCGGGCAATGCGCGACCGTGGCACGCCGTTGAGCGAGCAGATCGAGATCCATATCGGTCCGCTGCCGCGTCCAGGAATGGCCGTCGACAAAGATGCAGTGCCCGATAATGAGGTCCTCGCCAAGCACGCCCAACTCGTCGAGATACTGGACCGCGGTCAGGCCTGTGCGGCGCATTAGTTCTTCATGCTCGGCCATCGTCTGGGCCGCGTGCACAGTAATGGGCACATTGCGCGTTCTGGCTGCCTCCGCCGCTGCCTGCAACAGTTCGGCGGAGCATGTCTCGACCTGCGAGGGCGAGACGATGCCGCCCAGCCTGCCGGACGGATGCGCACGGGCCGTATCGACCACGTCCAGCGCCCGGGCGAACGCCTCGCGGCCCCTGCCCTTATCCCACGTGAGATCAAGGCGGCGGCTGTCTTCGACGTGCCATGCGGCTTCGCGGAAGCCAGGTGCCACATAGGCACGGGCGCCGCTCTTTGCCAAGGTCGGCAGCCAACTGCCATGCGGGCCGGCAATATCGACAAGGGTCGTAACGCCGCTGCGCATCAGATCCCCCAGCATCACCGTCAAGGAGGCCTCGACCGCACTGTCGCTGATCTCGATCAGGTTGGAATATTCATAAAGAGCGTTGCCCCAGAGAGCAGCCGTACCTTCATCTTCAAACAGGCCTTTGGAGATCGGCTCTTCACCGGAATGGCAGTGCACGTTGACGAACCCGGGCAGCACCATTTTGTCCTTGCCGGACATTTCGTGCGTGAACGCACCCTCATACCGGCCGCCGACATGGATGAAACCACCGCTATCGAAGGCTATGTCGCCATCGGCGATATAGGCATGCCCTTGCCGGTTTTTGTCATAACCGACGATCGTGCTTGCGTTGCGGATGACATGAATATCGTTAGCCATGGGTGACCCTGAAATGCTGTTCGAGGAAGCGGCTATACAGGCCCATCAGGGCGCTGAAGGTGAAATAGACTGCGGCGGCGAAGACATAACCTTCGAGAACGGCAATGCCTTGCCATTCGGGATCCCGTAGCGCCGAGCGTACGGTGTCGAGAAAATCGAGCAGGCCGACGATGGTGACCAGCGTCGTATCCTGGAAAAAGCCGATGAACAGCCCGACCATCGGCGGTATGACTTTCTTCAAGGCCTGCGGCAGGACGATTTTTCGCATCACCTGCCAGTAAGACAGGCCAAGCGATGATCCCGCCTCGAACTGGCCTGCCGGAACATCCTGCAGGCCGCCACGAACGATTTCGGCGATATAGGCGGCGGCGAAGATGATGATGGCGACCTGCGCGCGCAGAAGCTTGTCGATGGTCACACCCTCCGGCATGAACAAGGGCAGCATTACCGTTGCCATGAACAGGATGCTGATCAAGGGAACACCCCGAACGATCTCGATAAAGCCGACCGCAAGAACGCGGATCGCCGGCAGGCTTGAGGCGCGCGCAAGCGCAAGTCCGATGCCGAGCGGCAGGGCGCAGACCAGCCCGATGAAGGAGAGCATGAACGACAGCGGCAAGCCGCCCCAGCTCGACGTCGGTACCGGCGACAGGCCAAAGACCCCACCCGCCATCAGGACATAGAGCATCGGCAGAACCACAAGCAGCCACGCATACAGCAGCGCCCGGCTCCAGAAGCGGGGTATCATCGAGATCAGGCAGCTCGTCAGAAACAGCATCAGTGCCAAAAGCGGCCGCCATTGCTCTTCGAACGGATAGAAGCCGAAGATCATGTAGCGGAGTTTTTCGGCAAGAAACGGCCAGCACGCACCGCTGCTGGCCTTGCAGGCTGCGCCATCGCCGGAAAAGACGGCATTGACCACCAACCAGCCAAACGCCAGCTTTCCCAGGAAAAAGATCGTAGCCATCGAGACAAGGCTGATCATGGAATTCAGCGGCGTGCCGAAATAGGCCTTGGCCCATCCAGAACGCCGCGCGGGCGGCTTGGCAGCGCCGACCGGCAACGGAAGAGCTTGAGTGTCGGCCATCAGCGCACCTTCAGCGCAACACGCGCATTGTACCAGTTCATCGCCAGCGAAATGGTGAGCGACAGGCCGAGATAGACACCCATGAAGATGGCGATGGTCTCGATCGCCTGCCCCGTCTGATTCATGACGGTGTTGGACACCATCACCAGATCCGGATAGCCGATGGCAATCGCCAGCGAGCTGTTCTTGAAGACGGTCAGGTAGGTGTTGGTCAGAGGCGGAATGATCAGGCGCAGGGCCTGCGGCAACACGACCAGACGCATCACCCGTGAACGATGAAGTCCAAGTGCTGCGGCAGCCTCCCACTGTCCCGGCCCGATGGCCTGGATGCCGGCCCGCACGATTTCGGCAACGCTGGCGGACACACTCAGAAGAAGCCCGAACAGCAAGGCAACGAATTCCGGCCGTACATGCAGGCCACCGGTCAGCCGGAACCTGCCGGCCTGCGGAATATCCCAACCGAAGGAAACAAGGCCCAGTGCCCAGAGAATGAGGGGCGGCAATACCAGTGCGAGGCAGGCAAAGGCCATGCCGTGGTTGGACTTTCCGGTCGCGACCCGCCGTTGCTGGCTTATGCGCCGGATCAGGATCGCCGCTGCGATACCGGCACAGATGAACAATGCGAAGATCGCAGCGCCGCTTTCCAGGAACACCGCGGGAAGAACCAGCCCGCTGTTGGATAGGTAGACACCAGGCAGGATGTTGAGCGCCTGCTTGACTGGCGGAAACACCATGATGATCAGCGAATACCAGAGGAAGAGATAGAGCAGCAGCGGCACGTTTCGCAGCACCTCGACATAGGCAAGTGCCAAACGCGCCAAAAGCGGATTGCGCGACATGCGGGCCACGCCGACGAAGAGCCCCAGGATGGTGCCGAGGATCGCGGCAAGCAGCGAGACCTTGACCGTGTTGACGATGCCGACCAGGATTGCCCGGCCGATGCTGTCGGTCGGCTGGTAGGCAATCACCGTTTCGCTGATGACGAAACCAGCCTGCCGCGCCAGGAAGCCGAAACCGGTAGCAATGTTCTGCTTTGCAAGATTGTCGCTCGCTGTCGCAAACATGGTCCATGCCGCCGCAACAACCAGACCGATCGCGCCGATCTGATAGCAGAAGGCGCGGAAACGCATATCATTCAGGAAGCTCATGAAAACTCGCCGCTATTTTGCCGAACGGGAGAAAGCTCGCGCGCTTCATGCGCGCGAGCGATGCACTCAACGGAATGGCGGTGCGTAGACCAGACCACCAGCGTTCCACTGCGCGTTCGGCCCACGTGTCAGCCCAAGCCGCGTTTTCTCACCCAGGCTGCGCTCGAAGATTTCGCCGTAATTGCCGACGGCCTTGATGACGTTGTAGCCCCACTTGTTGTCGAGCCCGAGCATGGCGCCGAGTTCATCAGTGACGCCGAGCATGCGCTGGATGTCCGGATCCTGGCTTTTCAGCATCTCATCGACATTGGCCTGAGTAATGCCTTTTTCTTCCGCCGCCATCAGCAGCCAGACCGACCAGGACATGATATCGCGCCAATTGGAATCGTTCTGGCGGACGGCGGGCGCAAGCGGCTCCTTCGAGATGGTTTCCGGCAGCACGAGATAGTGGTCGGGATTATTGGCTACCGCACGGATCGATGCGAGGTCAGAGCGATCTGACGAGATCGCTTCGCAACGTCCGGCGAAGAAAGCTGCCCGGTTTTCATCGGGGCTTTCGAACACCACCAGCTCGAACTTGCCGCCGATCGTGCGGAAGAAATCGCTGAGATTCTGCGCGGTTGTCGTGCCGGGAAGCGTGCAGATGGCAGCGTCCGTCAGCTCCTTGGCGCTGGAAACGCCGAGTGACTTGGCAACCATCAGGCCCTGGCCGTCGTAAAACACCGTCGGGCCGAAATCGAGCCCGAGTGAGGCTTCGCGAGAAAAGGTCTGCGTTGTCTGGCGCGACAGCATGTCGATCTCGCCGGATTGCAGCGCCTGGAATCGGGTGTTGATATTGGTCGGTACGAACTCGATCTTGTCGCCATCACCAAAGACGGCGGCAGCAACCGAGCGGCAGATGTCGGCATCGAAGCCCTGCATCCGGCCCTTGTCGTCCGGCGCGGCAAACCCTGGCGTGGCGAGCGACACACCGCAGACCAGCTTGCCGCGGGCCTTTACGGTATCGAGCGTTCCCGCCTGCGCGACGCTGGCTGCCAGAAGTGCTGTGGCGGCGGCGCAGATCGCCAGAAATCCTTGTTTCATAGTCCCCTCCCTCGTGGTTTCTTCGCTGTTGCGATCGAAGGATGCTTCCGCCCTCCAGCAGAAACCCCACAATCGGCGATCCTCCCGATCGCAGGAATTGTGTACAATGTTAAAAGTGATTTGGCAACAAAATCGAATCCAAGAAATGATGCCGTTGCGGCATGCCGGCTACCGGCGGCCTCAGGACCTGAAATGAATTTTCCTTGCTCAAAAGGTTGAAAAGGCCGTTTAACCGAGCATTACCTCACATTTTGACGGCGAAGGTATCGTTGCGCCAAGGGGAAAGTTGACAATCCATCATAAAATCCAATAGTGGATAAAATAGTATACAATTAGGCATGGAGCGAACCGTGCATTCAGCGAGGACGCCATGAGGATCAAGCTCATCAATCCGAATACAACGTCTTCGATGACGGACCTGATCGGCGCTGCTGCCCGTGCGGTAGCAGCGGAGCGCACCGAAATCATAGCAACAACCTCCAAGTCCGGCGCTGCCTCGATCGAGGGCCACTTCGATGAAGCAATGAGCATTGTCGGGTTGATCGACGAAATCCTTGAAGGGCCGCCGGCGGATGCCTATGTGATTGCCTGTTTCGGTGATCCGGGCTTGCTTGCAGCCCGCGAGATCACCAATGCGCCCGTCTTTGGCATTGCCGAAGCCGCCATGCACGCCGCCACATTCGTCTCCACCGGGTTCTCCGTCGTGACGACGCTTGAGCGTACCCGCATCATCACCGAACACCTCGTGCGCACATACGGCATGGAGCATCATTGCCGCCGGGTGCGGGCAACGGATGTTCCGGTTCTCGAACTTGAAAACCCGGACTCGAACGCCCGGGCGACGATCCTTGCCGAATGCGAACGGGCTCTGCGGGAGGACCAGTCGTCGGCAATCGTGCTTGGCTGTGCGGGAATGGCCGATCTGGCGAGCTATCTCGAAGAACAGCTGCAGGTGCCGGTTATCGATGGTGTCGCGGCAGCTGTAAAATTCGCTGAAGCAATCGTCGGCATGGGCCTGAAGACCTCGAAACGCGGCGATCTCGCCCCGCCGCTGCCGAAGATTTATCGTGGAAAACTCTCCGGCTATGGCGCTGCGACCGGAATGGCTCAGCGCGGCGACGCCCTCCGGGCCAGCTGAACCGCCAAGCGCCGCCCGTTTCAGGTGACCGGCTTGAAAAGCGTGGAGAAATCCACGCGCAAGGGCTGATCAGCCAACTCGATCTGCGCTTCGATATGGCGCAAATGGTGTTCCATAACCCGCGCCGCGGCCGCTCCATCCCTGCGCTTCAATGCGTCAATGATATCGCTATGTTCGCTTTGGGAACACGGCACGGCGCCGGGCGATTCATAGAGTGCGATGATCAGGGAGGTGCGCGATACCAGTTCCTGCACGAACCCGCGCATCACGGCGTTGCCGGCAAGGGTCGCCAGTTCCAGGTGGAAATCCCCGGACAGCTGAAGCCGGCGTTTCCGGTCGTTGCGGGCGAGTGCGTCGGCTTCCTCCGCCAAGAGGCTGGCCAGCCTGCCAATTTCGTCATCCGTGACGGTTGCCGCGAGCTTGGCCACAAGAATGCATTCGACGCCGCGACGCGCCTCAAAGACCTGCCGGGCTTCCTCTATCGAGGGTTTTGCGACAAAGGCGCCCTTGTTGGGGATGAGGTCGACGAGCTTTTCGTGCGCGAGGCGCTGAAGCACCTTGCGGATGATCGTGCGGCTGACGCCGAAAGCTGTCGCCAACGCGTCTTCCTGCAACGGCATTGCCGGCCGGATCTGATGATTGATAATGGCGGCGTAAATCTCGCCGTGAATGCGTTCGTCGGTCTGGCCAGAGCGCTTGCGCGCGGCTGTCGGACGGCTTGGCTTGTCGGCACTCTCAGCCGTTTTCGGCACGCTTGGCATGATGATGTCCCACACACGGTCCCTCGCCCAGCCTTGGTACGGATGACCGCCGCCGATCTGTTTGATGGCTGGGCGATCGCCGGCGCGGCGGAAGGTATAATCGTGATGGCGCAAACTGAAAACGAATACAAGCCTTGTACCGCACTCAACCCCCACCGAATGTATACAGAAGGGGTCGAACGCGAAAACTGGCATCGGCAGGGACGCCGGCGTTAACTGCCAGAGGCTGGATCGATCCTGCGGTAACTCGACGAAAAGATTTCCGCGACCGGCGGGTGGTTGAACGTGCGCAGCGGATATTTGGCAACGACGCCTTCGAATTGCTCCTGCGCGCGCTTGCGGTAGGCGCGATCATCGACGCCGGGGATGACGCCGTTCTCCATGACGAAGCGGCCGCCGATCATCACCGTCTGTACGGACTGCGCCGAAGCATTCAGCATCAAGGTCTGGATCGGATCGATGGTCTGCCCCATGAATGGATCATCAAAATCGACGACGATCAGGTCGGCGGCGGATCCAGCCTGCAACCGGCCGAGATCAGGACGGTTGAGCGCATCGGCGCCGCCAAGGGTCGCGGCGTCATAAAAATCCTCGGAACGGCAACCTTCCGTTCCACCTTCCTCGATGCGGCAGAGCATCATGCCGACCTGCATGTTGAGGAACATATCCGGCGGATAGGTGTCGGTGCCGAGACCAATGCGAATGCCCATGTCGCGGTACTTGCGGAACGACTGCAGCGCATTGCCGTGTCGTGCCGAAACCAGCGGGCAATGGACGATCGTGCCGCCGCCGTCGCGCAGGATTTCGAGATCCCTGCCCGGCCGGTCGATGCCGTTGCGGCCGCTGACATGGGTACCATGCGGCAGGATAGCGCGCGACGACAGGAAACCGAGGCTCTCGAGCCATTCGGCCGGGCTCATGCCGCGCAGCTTCAATACACTCTGGTATTCGAACGGGGACTGGCAGCAGTGCAGCCGGATCGGCACATCGAGTTCTTCCGCAAAGGCGGCCGATCGCTTGAGCAGGTCGGGAGTACAGGTCTCGATGCGATCCGGCGCCAGCATGGTCCGGACCAGGCCGTTCGCTTGCCCCTCGAATGTCCGGCAAAACGCTGCGGCATCGGCGAGACCCTTGAAGCCACGATCCTCGTCGAAATGAAAGTCGATGGTACCGTCGCGGCGCACCAGCGAGTTGCCGGAACGATAGGCCGGCCCAAGATAGACACGCAGACCGAGATCGCGAGAGGCCTGTGCCGCTGCGGTAAACTCACCAACCGTCTCGCCCCATTGGCGGTAGAACAAGGAGGCGATGGGCAGTGCCGTGGTGATGCCTGAGCGGATCAGGCGCGAGAAGGCATAGCGCTTCTGGAATGCCAGCTGCTCTTCGGAATACATCTCGAAGGGGCCGCTTTCCATGTAAGTTTCCGGCCAGATGCGGCCCTTCTTCACCGCCGGCTGATTATCGAACCCGAGTACCGTCGTATCGAGGTCCGAGAGGGCATCGAGATCAACGAAGCCTGGGCCGATCAGCGCATTGCCATAATCGATGCGGCGGGCAACCGGACCTTCATAGCCATGGCCGACGAACACTACGCGGTCGCCGGAAACAACAACCTCGCCATTTGGGTAAAGGCAGTGACGGCCATCGGCGTGGCCAACGACCCAGCGGGCGGTGAGAAGCAGCGTTTCGGTCATTCAAATTCTCATTCGACAGAAAAAAGGGCCTGGCCATCACGGGCGATCGGCTTGCCGCGCTTGAGCACAAGTTTGCGTTTCGGACGGGCGGCGACCGCCTCGGCCACGGTTTCGGCATCGATCAGCACGATGTCGGCAAAGGCACCTTCGTGCAGGCCGTAGCTTTCAAGCTCCATCACATCGGCGCCGCCCTGAGTGCAGATTTGAAGCGCATATCCGACGTCGGCATCGTGGCGGAAATTGTTGCGCAGGCCGATGAACAGCGCACGCTCCAGCATGTCGAGATTGCCGTAAGGACCCCAGGTATCCCGGATGCCGTCTGAGCCGGCGCAGAGGCGGACACCGGCGGCGCGCATTTCGGCGGCCGCGGGCACGGCGCGTGACGCTGGGGCTGTGGTGGCAATGGCAATGTCTTGACGCGCCAACTGTTCGGTAAGGGAGGCTGCCCGAGCCCGATCTGCCATGCCGAGGCAGAACGCATGGCTTATCGTGACCTTACCACGCATGCCGAGCGCGCGGGTCCGTTCGATGATCATCTCCATCGAAAAAGCACCGAGATCGTCCGCTTCATGCAGATGGATGTCGATCGGTTTGCCATGCTTCTGGGCAAGGCCGAAGATCGCATCGAGCTGGCCTTTCGGATCGCGGTCAATGCCGCATGGATCAAGGCCTCCAACGACGTCCGCGCCATTGGCAAGCGCCTCGTCCATCAGCTCCAGCGTGCCGGGCCGGATCATCAGGCCCGATTGCGGGAAGGCAACGATCTCGATGTCCATCACATCACGGAAACGCTGTCGCGTTGCCGAAACACCTTCGAAGCACCAGAGCTTCTGGTCGGTATCGATATCGACATGGCTGCGGATGGCTGTCGTGCCGTGGGAGGCAGCGAGCGCCACCTGCCGCGCCGACTGGCGGGCTGGGTCGATGTTCCATTCGCGGCGCAGGCGGCGCTCGGTGGAAATCTTGTCTTCCAGCGTAGGCCCGGCCTGGTGCACTTGCCAACCCATGCCCCACAACGACTTGTCGAGATGCGCGTGTGCCTCGATCAGGCCGGGAATGGCGATCGCTCCGCCGCCATCCTCGATTGCGACCGTACCAGCGTCGCCAAGGCCGATCCGGGCAATGCGGCCATCCCGGATGAGGATGTCGGTCACGCCGCCGCCGAAGGGCCTGACGTTCTTGAGAAGAAGTTCTGTCATGTCTGCACCGCTCGTCTGTTTTACTTACGTCATGCCGGAGCCGGGCGTCCGGCGCGATTTTTCAGGCGGTTGCCTTTTCCGGCTTTGGCTCGCCGTAACCGGCAGCTTCCTCGTGATGTAAGAGCTCGGCCGGGCGTTTGAGCACGAACTGATTGTCGGCAACGATATAGTTGTCGGCATGCAGACGGGCGATCGGCTGATAGACCTCCGGGCGGACATAGTGGCCGCGTTCATCGAGGCATTCGTCGCGCACATACATCTGCACGACTTCGCCGATGACGATGGTTCGGCGTCCATAATCGAGGATTTGCGACACCCGGCACTCCATCGCGCAAGGGGCTTCCTCGATACGGGGAGCCGCCAGTTTGACAGACGGCACGCTGGTCAGTCCGGCAAACTCGATCTCATCGACGTCGCTCGGAAAATTAATGCCGGTCACGATCATTTCCTCGGCAATCGACATATCGACCATGTGGACGACGAACTCGCCCGAGCGCCGGATGTTGGCGACCGTATCCTTGGCCGTTCCATCGGGGCGGGTCTGCATACCGAGGATCAGCAAGGGCGGTTCGTGCGAGAAGACGTTGAAGAAGCTCATAGGCGCGGCATTGTTGCACCCATGTTCATCGATAGTGGTCACCAGCGCGATGGGACGCGGGCCGACAAAGCTGCATAGCAGCCGGTAGCGATCCTTCTCAGGCAATTCGGTAAAATCGAAATCCATTATACCCTCTCAAGGTGCTGTCTGCATGGAGTGCTCCATGCCTGCCGGAACGACGGCAGGTCCGCGTCCCTCTTCGGCCGCATGACAGGAGACACGCCCACCGTTTGCATAGGCCCGAAGCACCGGAGCTTCGCTGCGGCAACGGTCGTTGGCAAGCGCGCAGCGCGGGTTGAAATGGCAACCCGGCGGCGGACTGATCGGATTGGGCACCTCGCCGGCAGCCGGGGTCCGGTCACGTTTTGACATGCCAAGATCAGGGATCGTGTCGAGCAGCAGCCGCGTATACGGATGCTGCGGATTATTGAAGAGTTCCGCTGCGGGTGCAACCTCGACCAGACGGCCAAGATACATGACGCCGATCCAGTCCGACATGAAGTTGACGACAGCCAGATCGTGACTGATGAACAGATAGGTAAGCCCCAGTTCGCGCTGCATCTCGCGCATCAGATTGAGGATCTGCGCCTGGACCGAAACGTCGAGCGCTGATGTCGGCTCGTCGCAGACCAGGAACTCCGGCTTGGTCGAGATGGCGCGGGCGATTGAAATACGCTGGCGCTGGCCGCCGGAGAATTCGTGCGGGAACTTGTCGCCATCCTTGGCATTCAGGCCGACGAATTCAAGCAGGCGATCAACTTCGCGACGTTCCTCCTCGCGGGAGCTACTCAGACCATAGGTGCGTAGCGGCTCGGCAATGATGTCGCGAACCCGCCAGCGCGGGTTGAGGCTGGCATAGGGATCCTGAAAGATCATCTGCATGCGCTGGCGAACGGCAGCAGGGCTCCCGGCAGGCGCGCGGGAAATATCGATGCCATCGAACGTGATGTTTCCGCCAGAGGGCGTGGAGAGCCCCATGATCAACCGCGCCACCGTCGACTTGCCGCAGCCGGATTCGCCGACAAGGCTCAGCGTTTGGCCGCGGGGAATGTCGAGATCAAGGCCGTCTACGGCTTTTACCGACTGCGGCTCCTCCTTCTCGATGAGCCGGTTGAGAAAGGGCTTTGTCATCTCGAAATGCTTCTTCAGCCCCTTCACGGACAAAAGAGTGCGATTGTCTGCGGTTTTCAAACTTGCCGGCATGGCGTTCATTGCGTCACCCCTTCGTAGAGCAGACAGGCGGCCGCACCCTCGGCGATCTGCCGCAGTTCGGGCCGGATATGATGACAATTGGCGAAAACCTTGGGACAGCGCGGATTGAAGGCGCAGCCTTTCGGAATATCGGTCAGGCGCGGCATCGACCCTTCGATCTGGATCAGCCGGTCCGGCCGTGGCCCGATACGCGGGATCGAGCCCATCAAACCCGCTGTATACGGATGGCTCGGCTTTTGCAGCACCTGCGCAACCGGCCCGATTTCGGCCAGGCGCCCGGCATACATCACGGCAACGCGATCCGCCGTTTCGGCAATCACGCCCATGTCGTGGGTCACCAGGATCACCGCCGCATTGCGCTCGCGGCAGACGCGTTTCAACAGCGCAATGATCTGCGCCTGAACCGAAACGTCAAGCGCGGTCGTCGGCTCATCGGCGATGATCAGACGCGGCTCGGCACAAAGCGCAAGCGCAATGACGACGCGCTGGCGCATGCCGCCGGAGAACTGATGCGGATACTGGTCGAAACGCTTGTCGGGAGCTGGGATCCCCACTTCCGCCAACCACTCGATGGCACGTTTGCGCGCATCGGCCGCAGACATCGGCAGGTGCGTCCGGATGGTTTCGACCAGCTGCTCGCCAACCGTAAACAGCGGGTTGAGGCTGGTCAGCGGATCCTGAAAGATCGCACCGATATGGCGCCCGCGAACCTTGCGCATCTCGCTTGGCGGCAGATTGTCGATGCGTTTGCCGTCGAGGCGGATCTGGCCGCCGCCGATCCGGCCGGGTGGCTCGAGCAGGCCAATGACAGCAGCGCCGGTCATCGACTTTCCAGCGCCCGACTCGCCGACCACACCGAGGATTTCTCCCTGTTCGACAGAGAAGGAGACGCTGTCGACGGCGGTCAGGACACCCTTGCGCGTGGGGAATTCGACCTTGAGATTTTCGACTTCAAGCAGAGCCATGGGATCACCTCAGTTTCGGATTGAGCGCATCGCGCAGCCAGTCACCGATCAGGTTGACCGCAAGCACGAGTACGGCGAGCGTCGCCGACGGAAAGATCACCACCCACCAGATGCCGGAGAACAGATATTCGTTACCGACCCGGATCAGGGTGCCGAGTGACGGCTGTGTCGCTGGCATTCCGACGCCGAGGAACGACAGCGTCGCCTCCGTGAGCACCGCCATGCCGAGGTTGATGGTGGCCAGCACCAGAACCGGGCCAAGCACATTCGGCATGATATGGGTGAGCATGATCCGCAGCGGGCCGACACCGATGGTACGAGCCGCCTGAACATATTCCCGCTGGCGCTCGACGAGTGTCGAACCGCGCACCGTGCGCGCGTACTGCACCCAGTTCGTCAATCCGATCGACAGAACGAGAACGACAATTGCCGCGCTATCCTGCTGGTTGGCCGGGAGGATGCCACGCATGACACCGTTGATGAGGAGAGCGACGAGGATCGCCGGGAAGCTCAACAGCACATCGGCGATGCGCATGATGATCGCATCGGCAATGCCGCCGACGAAACCGCCGACAAGGCCGAGGAACACGCCGAGGACGGCCGCCAGGATCACGCTGGCGAAACCGACCAGCAGTGAGATACGCAAGCCGTAAAGCAGAGAAGACAAGACATCGCGTGCCTGCGTATCCGTCCCAAGCAGGTAGGCGGGATTGCCGCCTTCCTGCCAGGATGGTGGGAGTTCGCTGTCGAGCAGATTCAATCCGGCGATATCGAAGGGATTATGGGGCGAAATCACAGGCGCAAAGACGGCCAAGAAAACCAGCAATGCCAGCGCGATCGAGGCGATTACCGTCGTCTTGGAGCGGCGGAAACTATAGAACAGGTCGCTGTCGGCAAAGCTGCGCAGCCGCCCGGTGAAGGATGTGTCACTCATGGCCATGTCTCCTTCAGGCGCCACGTCCGCTCGCCCTGGTCGGGTCGGCGCGGAGGCGTGGGTCAATGACGTTGTAGAGAAGATCGACGCTGGTATTGATGATGACGAAGATCAGGGAGACCATGACGAGATATGCCGCCATCACCGGCACGTCGGTAAAGTTGACTGCCTGGATGAACAGCGCGCCCATGCCCGGCCACTGGAAGACCGTTTCGGTGATGATAGCAAAGGCAATGAGGCCGCCGAGCTGGAGGCCGAAGATGGTGACCACCGGGATGAGGGTGTTCTTCAGCGCATGGCGGAAATGGATCGTCTTGTTGCGCAGTCCGCGCGCCTTGGCAAACTTGATATAGTCGGCGCGCAGCACTTCCATCATCTCGGCCCGCACCAGCCGCATGATCAGCGTCAGCTGAAACAGACAGAGCATAAAGGACGGCAGGATCAGCGCCTTGATACCGCTGAGTGTCAGGAAGCCGGTCGACCACCAGCCGATGTCGATGACCTCACCGCGGCCGAACGATGGCAGCCAGCCGAGCCAAACGGAAAAGATCAGGATCAACAGAATACCGGTGACGAATGTCGGTAGCGAGATCCCGATCAGGGACAGGATCTGCAGCCCTTGACTGAGGATCCCGCGCGGCTTCAGCGCGGTGTAGATACCAAGCGGAATACCAAGAACCAAGGACAGGAGCGCTGCCACCAGCACCAGTTCGGCCGTTGCCGGCAGGCGTTCGGCAAGCAAGGCGCTCACGGGACGGCTGTTGCGGTAGGACATGCCGAAGTCGCCCTGGGCTGCATTGGCGACGAACCGTCCGTACTGCATGATCATCGGATCATCCAGATGCAGCCGCTGGCGCACTTCTTCGCGCTGTTCCTGGGTGGCATCCTGCGACACGATATTGTTGACGGGATCGCCCAGGTAGCGAAACATCAGGAAGGCAATGAACGCCACGGCGAGCATGACCATCACGGCCTGAAAAAGACGGCGAACGAGGAATACAAACATCGACCCAACTCCCTTGGGATCACTCGGCGCCGCATCTGCGCGGCCCGGCCAGTCGTGGACGGGTCCCCGCCTGAGTTACAAGCGGAGACCCGTTCGACTACTTGATACGGGCGTACCAGAGGCGCAGCAGATCGTCGGGGGTCTGAACCACCTCGACATTGTCACGCACGGCCCAGGACAGCGGCTGCTGGTGCAATGGCAGCCACGCCACTTCCTCTTCGGAGATAGCGAAGGCTTCCGCCATCATCTGGCGGCGCTTGGCCTCGTCGAGTTCAACATCGATCTTCTTCGTGAGTTCATCGACCTTGGCATTCTTGTAGCCGCCCGGGTTCCAGGTGCCGAGCTTGCCTTCAGGCGAATGCAACATGGCGGAAAGCACGCTGAAGCCGTCGAGCATCGGCAACGTCGCCCAGCCGAGCATGAACATGTCGGCCTGTCCTTCCTGCGCCTTCTTGAAGTGCAGCGTGCGGCCTTCTGTCACCAGCTTGGCATTAAGGCCGACCTGAGCCAGCATCGCCGTCATTGCCTGGCAGACTTCCTCGTCGTTGACATAGGCATCGTTGGGGCAGTTCATGTTGAACTGGAAGCCATCCGGATAACCTGCCTCTGCCAGCAACGCCTTGGCGGCAGCCGTGTCATAGGGGAAACGCTGGTTGAGCTTCTCGTCAAAGCCCGGCACTTCCGGAGCAATCAGCATGCCGGCGTTGCGGGATTTGCCGCGCATGATCTTGTCGCGCACCAGATCCATGTTGATAGCCAGATAGACGGCCTTGCGAACGCGAGCATCCTTGAACGGATTGCCCTCGACATTGCCGTCAGCCAGCTTGTCGCGCATGTTGAAATTCATCATGATCGTCCGCAGGCCGGGCGATTCCAGCACCTTGGTGCCCGGCGAACCGGCGATACGCTTGGCATCCTGCAGTGGCGACGGGCTGATGACATCGACCTCACCGGAGAGCAATGCCGCGACACGGGTTGCATCCGAACTGATCGGCGTATGGACGATCTTCGTCAGATTGTGTTCCGGCTTGTCCCACCAGCCTTCATTGGCAGTCAGCACGGTCTGCGCATCCGGGCGGCGGCTCTCGAGCTTGAAGGGACCAGTGCCGTTGGCATGGGTGGTCGTATAGCCTTCCTCACCGACTTCGGCATTGACCGGCTTGACGCCGTTGTTCTTCTCCAGCCACTGCGCATCAAAGATCGCGATGTTGGTCAGGTAGTTGTTAAGCAGTGGCGTCGGGCCGCTGAGATGCAACTCGACAGTGTAGTCATCGATCTTTTCGACGGACTTGAGTGCCGGCAGGTTGCCCTTGATCGGCGACTTGTCGTCGGTGGCGCGCATCAGCGACATGACGACATCGTCAGCCGTGAATTCCGAGCCGTCGTGGAATTTGACGCCTTGGCGAAGCTTGTAGCGGATCACGTCCGGCTTGACGATTTCCCAGGATGTAGCCAGAGCCGGCTCGATCTTCAGTTCCTTGTTGTAACGCACCAGCGGTTCGTAGATGTGCATCAGGAAATTGATCGAAAAGCTGTCCGTGGTGGATTGCGGATCAAGCCCGTAGATGTCGCCAGCCGAGGCATAGCGGAGCGTATGCTCGGCAGCAAACGCCGGGGCGCTGAGCTGAACTAGGAACGCCGTGGATGCGGCGAGCAGCAACTTCCTCATGTAAAATTCCTCCCAATGTCGGAGCGTGGTCATCTCGTCACGCCTGTTCCTCCGGCGGTGGATATCGCTCCTGTCTTTATTGCTGACATTCGATAAGAAAATTGTCAACAATGTTTGTTGACAAAAATGTTGACACGGTTCGTGTTTCCGTCGATGACTTACAGACACAATTTTCAGTAGCAGCTTGGGAGGGATGCTGGATGGATATGGAAGCCGGGAAACGGCCCGCGACGGATCAGGAGATTTACCAGAGGCTGTGGAACGCCATAGCCGAGCGGCAGATCAGTCCCGGTACGCGGCTGAAAGAGGAGCAGCTTTCGGAAATCTTCTCCGCAAGCCGGGCGCGCATTCGCCAGGTGCTGCAGAACCTTGCCCGCGACGGACTGATTACGCTCGTTCCCAACCGGGGAGCCTTTGTGTCCAAACCTTCCATCGAAGAGGCGCGCGACGTCTTCTTCGCCCGCCGCACCATCGAAGAACGGCTGGTCGAAAGACTATGCGTCACCATCGACGCTGCGGGGATCAACAAGCTTCGCGATCATGTCGAGGAAGAACGCAAGGCGCATGCGAATGCCGATGTTGCCTCTGCGATCCGCCTCTCCGGGGCGTTTCACCTGATGATTGCGGAACTCGCCCAGTCACAAATCCTGACAGACCTTTTGCGCGACCTCATCTCCCGGACGTCGCTGATTATGGCGATGTACCAGCAGAAAGACGTCCACAATTGCGGCCCCGACGAGCACAATGCGATCGTTGATTGCATCGTCGCCCGCGACGCCAGGCAGGCGCTTGCCGTCATGCATCACCATCTCGCTCATATCGAAAACCAGCTCGATCTGGAAACCGACCGCGTCGTCACCCGGGATCTGGAAGACATTCTCGGTTTTTGATCCGCGCCCGTACCATCATCTGAAAGGCAAGACCATGGAACAGCCGGACATCCTGCTGCGAAACGTAACCGCCGTGACTGTCGATGAGGATCGACGCGTCATCGACCGCGCCTGGATCGCAGTCAAAGGCGATCGTATTTCCGGATTGGGAAGCGAGGCCGGCGGAGCGCCACCGGAAGGCGCAGGACAGGTGATCGATGGCTCGGGCATGATCGCCATGCCCGGCCTGATCGACAGTCACTCCCACGCCGGGCACGGCCTGGTCCGGTCAGCGGGTTCGGGTGATGTCGACCGATGGTTCGAGGTCTGCGAGGAAATTTATGCACGTGGCTCGACTACCGCGTTCTGGCGCGCCGAAGCACGCCTGACGTTGCTGGAGCGGCTGCAGGGCGGCGTCACCACGGCGATGACCTTGCTTGGCGGCGGCGCCGACATCATGCGCACCGACGACCCTGCCTTCGGCGATGCCCATTGCAACGCAACGGTCGAGTCCGGCCTGCGCACGATCCTCGCAGTCGGCCCCGGCCGTCCTCCCTGTCCGCGCACATACCGTCGTTTCGGTGACGATGGCCAAAGCCATGACGCGCCGGTTTCCTTCGAACGTCAGTTGGAGGTTTGCGAGACCCTTATCGATCGCTGGGACGATGTACTCGAACGGCGGACCGGTGTGTCGCTGACAATGCCGGTCTATTACGCCAAGGATGTTACCGACGTGGAAAGCCTGCGTCAGGTCCGGGAGATGGGCGACGCCGTCATGGCCTTGCGGCAGCGCAAGAACGTCCTCTTCACCCAGGACGGACATCGTGACGGTTCGATCGCACTTGCACGCGACCTTGGCGTGCTCAACCGGTTCGCGCTTTTGGGCCACAGTGTCGATCTGACGCCCGAAGATTTCGAGGCACTGAAAGAAACGGGCGCATCGATCATCCATAACCCCAGCGCCATCATGTCCATCTATGGCCGCTGCCCCGTTCCCGAACTGATCGACGCCGGCATTACGGTCTGCCTCGGCTCGGACGCCGCCGCGCCGGATCGCGGCTACGACATGTTCCGCCACATGGCGCAATGCATGCACTATCACCGCCGTCACTTCCGCGATCCTGACTATATGCCGCCCGGCAAAACCCTCGAGATGGCGACGATCGATGCAGCGCGCGCGCTCGGCCTGGATAAGGATCTCGGTTCGCTGGAGACAGGCAAGAAGGCAGATATCGTGCTGGTGGATGCACGAAAGGCACACATGTATCCGCCTGGAATGCCGGTTACCCGGATTGCCCATTTCGCCAATGCTGCCGATGTCGACACCGTCATCGTCAACGGCAAGGTACTGATGCGCGGCCGCCAGATTCCGCATCTCGACATCACGCAGATCCTCGATGAGGCCGCGCACGAGCAGGCATTGGCTTTCGAGCGCGTGGGCATGACGCAACTCTGGTCGGAGCCGGCATCCTACTGGCGCACAAGCCGGCGGATAGTCGATACACCTTGAGGAGCCATACGAAAGCAGACCAGAATGATGAACCCGCTTGACAAGACCGCGCGGCAAAATTTGCGGTAGCGTGCCGCTTTACCCGTGCCGGAGCTTTACCCCCTGCGCTTCGGGATGATGAGCGGCGTTTTTGCGACCGGATCGGCGATGATCATGCACGGGAGGCCGAAAACGTCCTCGACCAGTTGTTCAGTCATGATGGCTGCTGGCGGACCGTGTGCAGCGATAGCGCCGCCCTTCATGGCGATGATGTTGGTGGCATAGCGGCACGCATGGTTGAGATCGTGCAACACGGCGACGATGGTGCGGCCCTCAGCATTCAGGTCCTGGCAGAGATCGAGCAGCTCGATCTGATGGGCGATATCGAGGAATGTGGTGGGCTCATCAAGGAGAAGCAGCGGCGTCTGCTGGGCGAGGACCATCGCCACCCAGACCCTTTGACGCTGGCCACCGGAAAGTTCGTCAACGAGACGGCCGGAAAGCTCCGTCGTCTGCGTCGCCGCCATTGCCGCGGCGACGGCCGCCTCGTCTTCGTGTGACCATTGCCGGAAGAAGGATTGATGCGGATAGCGGCCGCGGGCGATGAGATCGGCGACGCGGATGCCCTCAGGGGCGGCCGAGGTCTGCGGCAACAGGCCGACCGTGCGCGCCACCTGCTTGGCGGGGTAGCCGGCAATGGTCTTGCCATCCAGAATAACCGTGCCGGCCGAGGGGATAAGCAACCGTGAGAGGGCGCGCAGCAAGGTGGATTTGCCGCAGGCATTGGGGCCGACGATGACGGTGAAGGAGCCGTTGGGAATGGCTACAGACAAGTCTTGGGCGATGATGCGTTGATTATAGCGCAGCGTAACGTTTTGAGCCTGGAGCCTTGTGCTTCTGCTGTTGGAACCGTCGGTCATTGCCTTGCCTCACGCAGCAGCAGCCACAAAAAATAGAGCCCGCCGATACTGACCGTCATGACGCCGACGGGCAATTGAACGCCGAACCCATGCTGGGCACCCCAGTCGGCGGCGGTGAGCAGCAACCCACCGGTCAGCGCTGCCGGGACCAATGCGACGCCGGCTGCACGGACAAGACGCCTGGCGATCTGCGGGGCAGCCAGGGAGACGAATGCGATCGGGCCAGCCGCCGCAGTAACGATCGCTGTCAGCGCGACGCCGCCGATCATCAGCATCAAGCGCAGACGGTTTGCATTGAGGCCGGACGCCATGGCCGCATCGTCGGCAAGTTCCAGCTGCCGCATCGGCCGCGCCAGCACCAGAACAAAAGGGACGATCAGTATGAGCATCAGCAAAACCGGCCAGAATTGCTCAAAGCCCAAACCATTGAGGGAGCCTGCTCCCCAGATGGCCGCTGACATCGCAATCTGAAGGTCGGCCTGGCGGATCATCCAGGCGTTCAGCGCGCCAAGCACCGCCGAAATACCGATGCCGACGACGATCAGCCGGAAGCCTTGCGCACCATTGCGATAGGCTAGCAGATAGACGGCGGCGGCCGTGACGATACCGCCGGCCAAGGCCCCCGCGGCTGTCGCGTAGTAACCGCCGGAAAACAGCAGGATGACGACAAGCGCGCCGGTATAGGAGCCCGTGGAAAACCCGATAATGTCCGGCGATCCCAGCGGATTGCGGGTCAGCGACTGGAAGATCGCACCGCTCAGGCCAAGAGCAGTCCCCAGCAGAAAGGCAAGCAACAGCCGCGGCAGCCGCCATTCCACCACGACCATGCGGATATCGTCGTCAGAGTTGCCCAGCAAAGCGCCGAGCACATCAGCAAGCGGGATCGGGAACTTTCCGCTCGCAAGCGACACAGTGCCAATCACCCCCGCAAGCAGCAGCAGGATGAAACCGGCACCAAGGCTGAGCAAGTCAACCCGCATCGACAGCCGCCCGCCAAACAGCCGGATCACGGCAGCCCTGCGGCCGAAATCGATTGGGCCGGAATAGGCTACCGGCACAATGACACGATTGCGAAGAACTGGGGATGGATTGTGGTTGGGTTCGGTCATAGGCCGCCGGCCCGCGTGCGCCGGGCAAGCGCGATCAATACCGGCGCGCCGATCAAGGCGGTGACGATACCGGCTTCCAGCTCGCCCGGAAACAGCACCAGCCGGCCGGCGATATCGGCCGCCAGCAGCAGAATAGGCGAGCACAGGATGGTGAAGAGGATGATCCAGCGCTGGTCAGGCCCGGTGAACCATCGAACCACATGCGGCACCATCAGCCCGACAAAGCCGATAGGACCTGCCGCCGCGGTTGCCCCACCGGCAAGCAAGGTGACGGCGATGACCACGAGGATGCGGATTTGCACGAGATTGACCCCGAGCGCACGCGAAGGGTCGTCACCCAGCGCGATGGCGTTGAGCGAAGGCGTGACACAGAGCGAGAGGACCAGCCCGCAGACGATGAACGGCGCCACGGTGGACGCCACCTCCATATTGCGCCCGGCAAGCGAACCGACCGCCCAGACCCGCAGACTGTCAAAGGCGAGCGGATCAAGCAGCGTGATCGACGAACCGATGCCGCCAAGCACGGCGGAGAGTGCCACGCCGGACAGAACCAGCCGCACCGGCGTCGCCCCGTCGCGACCGCGCGATCCAACCGCATAAACCAGAAGCGTTACCACGATGGCGCCCAGAAATGCGAACCAGAGATAGCTGTAGATCGCATGGAGGCCGAGCAAGCCGACGGCCAATGTCACGAAGAAGGCAGCGCCCGCATTGACGCCGAGGATGCCGGGATCGGCGAGCGGATTGCGGGTGATCGCCTGAATCAGCGCGCCGGAGACGCCGAATGCTGCGCCACACAAGAGGCCGAGCAATGTCCGCGGCAGACGGTAATCGCGGATGATAATGTGTTCGGCAGATGCCGGGTCATAGGCCAATAGTGCATCCAAGGCGGTCGAGAGCCCAACGGCGCGCGCGCCGGTCAGCAGGCTGGCAATGCACAGGACGATCAGAACTGCGGCGCACAGAATAAGCAGTGCCAGCCGCCCGAACCGAAATCCTGAAGACCTGCCGCCACCAGTCCGCTTGGCCACCGGCAAGGTGGAGGCCGGGCTGCCCGCCGAATCGGCCGGTATCTGGCCAAGGGTGCCAGCTCTCATACGCGCGCCTGCCCCTCGATCCAGTAACCAATCGCATCGATCCTTGTTTTGTCGAAGCCGAGGCGATCGCGAAAATGCTTGCGGCATGCCGAGGCTGCCCGCGCCTCGCCGGCAATGTAGATATAGCCCGGCCCGTCTGGCAGTGTCTCGATGCTCCTGGCGATCTGCGGCAACTGGGTATACCCATCGCGGCCCTCGCATCGGCCGTGGGTCTCATACCAGGTGATCGAGATGTCGCCGGCGCTGTCGATCTGCTGACGGTCGGTCACGGACGGTATCTCGACATGCACGATGGCGCGCTGACCCTGCCCTAGTTCTTCCAGAACCCGGCCGACGGCCGGAAGCCCGGTGATGTCGGTGACGAGCAGCATCCAGGCCGCATCCTGCGGCGGCTCGAAACGGCCTTCCGGATTGCAGATGCCGACGACATCGCCCACCTTCGCGTCCATCGCCCAACTGGCAGCAACGCCGCCCTCGTGAGCGACAAGATCGATCAGCATCTCGCAGCGATCCGCATCCCAGCTGCGCACCGTATAGGGCCGGTTCGGGCAATGCTGCGACCCATCCGGCCGTCCCCATTTGCCGTTCTCCATCAGCACCGGCAGCGTCACCGGCGTGTCCGCATCCGGCCGGAAGGCAAGCCGCACCCATTCGTCGGGATGACCGGTCGCAATCAAGCGCTCGCCGCCCTCGACCTGCAGGGTGACCCGGATCATCGACGGCGTCAGACGTGTGACTGCAGTCACCTCGCAAAAGAAATAATCTTCCACATAGGGTTCGTGATCATGATCGTGAGACATCAGTGCTCCTTGCCCGCCCGCTCTGCCGCTTCGGCAAGGCGGGGCAAAAACCTCGGGAAACCATAGGGAATGGACAACACGCTCAAGGCTGATGTCGACCACACGGAAACAGGATCTTCCAAGGCCACGTAGCTACCGCGCATAACAGCAGGAAGCCGCATGAACAGCGGCTGCGTCTCTGCCGCCGTGCGAGCGACCTCGCCGTACCACATGATCAGGATATCGGCGTCCAGACTGTCGACCTGTTCCATGCCGACCGTGACGGAGCCTTGGCCGGGGTTGCCTGCTGCAAGCGCCGCGATGCCGGCAGATGGTTTGAGCCCCAGCTCCAGTAGGGCGGCCACGCGCGGGTCATCCGGCAGATAGACGACGATGCCGGACCCTCCGGCGAAATAGGTTCCAAAAGTGAATGTCTTGCCACGCAGAGCCGGCCAGCTGTCGCCCATCGCTTTGAGAGAGTATGCTGTCTTCTCGATGAGCGCCTTGGCCTCTTCGCTTCTGCCTAAAGCCTGTCCGGCCAGTTCCATCTGTTCCTTCCAGCCGGCCGACCAGGGGGCGGAACGATAGGTGACTGTCGGAGCAATCGCAGAAAGCCGCTTGTAGGCGAGATCATCGATACCCGAATAGATGCCGAGGATCAGGTCTGGCCGCAGCGCCGCTATCGCCTCGTAATCGATGCCGCCTTCAAAGAGGTACGGCCGGGTAGTACCCAACCGCTCCTCGTTCCAAGGGAAAATGCCGCTATCGAAAAAGCGATAACGCGGCATTCCGACTGGTGCCTTGCCGAGCGCCAGCACGGCATCCTCACTGCTCCAGCCCAGCGCGACGATCCGCTCCGGTGCGGCCGTAATGGTCGTTGTCCCCAGGGCATGCTGAACGACCCGTGGAAACCCATCCTCGGATCGGGCTGGCCCGCCGACGGACAACAGCAGAGCCAGCAGCAGGAACGCCGTTTTATGAAGCGAGAAAAAGGGCAACAGCAGGCTCGCTTACCACTGGAAACTCAGATTGGCGTAAACCGACCTCGGTTTTCCATAGAAGCAGGAATTGATGTTGCTGCACCCGTTCACATAGGTTTTGTCGAACAGGTTTTGTGCCGTCACGTTCAGCTCCAGGCCTTCCAGATTGGGGTTGCGCTTTCCAAAATCATAGGAAACCGCTGCATCCACGACGGTGTAGGCAGGATACTTGAAGGAATTGGCGTCATTGCCATACCCGCTGCTGGAATGACGCACACCGGCGCCAAACCCAAGGCCGTCAAGCGGGCCATCCTCCAGCCGGTATTTTGCCCAAAGCGATACGTTGACCGGTGGCATGAAGCGCACCTTGTTTCCCTGTGTGCCGTCATCCGATTTGGAATAGACCGAATCGGTATAGGAGGCCGCCGCGATCAGATCGAGGCTATCGAATACGGTCGCCTTGCCTTCGATCTCGACACCCTGGACGTGGATTTCACCCCTTTGCGACGGCACGAAGGTAAGGCTGTCATAGGTCGGCACGTTCTGCTGTTTCAGATCGAAGGCGGAAACCGTGATCAGCGCATCGTAGCCGACCGGCTCATACTTGACGCCGACTTCCCACTGCTCGCCAGTCGTCGGCTTGAACGGATTGTTCTGCCCATCAAAGCCGGAATAGGGCATGAAGGAGGTAGAATAGCTGGCGTAGGGCGCAAAGCCATTATCGAAGAGATAAATGAGCCCGGCGCGGCCGGTAAATGCGGTGTCGGTTTTCCTCCCCACAGTCGATGTGAGCATATCGTTGTCGGTTTGCCATGCCCAGTCATAACGTCCGCCGAGCGTCAGGATCCAGTTGTCCCATTTGATCTGGTCCTGAGCGTAGAAGCCCAGCTGGCTGATCTTGTTGTCCCAACGCGCGCCGACCGTCGGTTCCTTGTACGATCCGTAGTCGGGATTGAAGACGTCCAACGGCGTGTTGCCGAAGCCATAACGGCCGGTATAGTCGTTGCGGAACCACTTGTAGTCGGTTCCGACGATGGCGGTGTGTGCAATTTCGCCGGTCGAGAACTCGGCCTGCAGATTGGTATCGGTGGCAAAGACCTGATTGTCCGACGAATAGTCGATCGCGTTTCGTCTCATCTTCGTGTAGTCGACCACGCCGCCTGTCTCGACATAACCGCCGCTGAAAAATGTCCGGTAGGAATCGTCGACGGAGATGTATTTCGCATTGTGACGGATCGACCAGACATCGTTGAACTGGTGCTTGAACTCGTAGCCAAGAATCGCCTGTTCCCTGTCATAGCTGTTATAGGCCGGCTCGCCGGTGAAAAGATCCCGATCGATCCTCCCATAAGGTCCGGCCTCAACCGTTCCGATATAAGGAAGCGGCTGGTAGTCCGGGACGCCATTGTCCTTCTGGTAGTGGGACAGGAACGTGAATGTCGTGTCCTCATCCGGCTTCAAGGTAAAGGACGGCGCGATCATGAATCGCTCGTCCTTGGTATAGTCGATATTCGTTTCCGTGCGTGTCGCCACCCCCGTCAAGCGATAGAGAAAGGCATCATTATTGGCCACCGGCCCGGAAAAATCGTAGGCGCCATAGGCGCGGCCGTCCGTGCCGGTTCCCACGACCACCTCGTTGAATGGCTTGTCCGTCGGCCGCTTGCTGACCATGTTGATCATGCCGCCCGGATAATTCTGACCGTAGAGGACAGAGGATGGCCCCTTCAGCACTTCGATCCGCTCGAGCATATAGGGATCGATCTGCGGCGAACCGCCAAGATCGCCGATATAGGGCAGATAAGTGCCGTCGAGATAAAGAGGCGTGGGTGCAAAGCCGCGAATTTCAATGTTGTCGAAGTTACGTGTCGAGGCGCTGCTGCCGCCGACATGCACGCCGGCCGTATAGTTCACCGCTTCCTTGATCGTTTCAGCGCCCCGTGCCTTAACCTCATCGGAGGTGATCACGGAAATCGATTGTGGCACCTCGATCAATGGCGTGTCGGTTTTCGTACCCGTTGCCGATCGGCTGGCAACGATGCCATCGACATGGCCCCAGGCATTTTCGCCGCCCTGCGCCGTGATTGTCTGAAGCGGCGTTGCGCCTTCAACCGTTACCGCCTCCGATGTCTGCGCTGGATTGCTGATCGTCACGCTCTTTGGTCCGGTAAAGCGATAGGTCAATCCGGTATTGGCAAGAAGCCTGTTCAATGCCGCTTCAGGCGAAAGCTGGCCGCTGATGCCCGCAGTGTTCAGCCCGTTTGCGACTGAACTGCTGTAGAGAACCTGAATGCCACTTGCGGCGCCGAAGCGTGTCAGACCACGATCAAGCGAGCCGGCGGGAATAGAATAGCTGACGCTTTCCTGCGCGAAGGCTATCGAGGGGGCAATGACAAGAGCCGCAAATGCGATGGAGGCCGACAGACGTGCAATCCGCCATTTGTATGCCATCTTGCCGTGATGGTCGTGCCTTCCGGCGGTGAACTGCCCCATGCGAATGTCCCCAATGCGATCGTCGCTGCGCCGTCCATTGACGCGGCCTCTATTGGGGAAAACGATCCGGATCCACAAACCCGAAATTTTTTCTCAAGTTTTTTCGCAGAAAAGCGTGTTGGCTATCTGAGCAACACAATGCCGCCGATCAGGCTGACGGGGCGAACCTGTAGTGTCTCTTCCAGATGCGCCAGGATTTCATCGGGACGATCGAGATGAAACACACCGGACATCCGGCGCAAGCGCAGAGTACTGCTGGCAATCATCACCTTGCCACGGCGGTGGCGGTTGAGGTCCGACACCACGTCGGCCAGCGACCGGTCCTTGAAGATCAACAGTCCTCGCCGCCACGCTGCGGCCGTTTCGGCATCGGCTGCCACTTTCTCGCCAAGCCCGGCCTGCGAATAGCTGATGCCCTCGCCGCCGATGAGATCGCTGTTGGCCAGACATTGCACGTTGATATGTCCCTGAAGACATTCGACCGAAACATCATCCTCGCCATGCTTCACCGAAAAGGACGTACCGGTTGCCGTCGTGTTGCCGTTAGCGGCGCTCACCACAAAGGGCCGGGCAGCGTCAGGAACGACATCGAAGACGGCCGCGCCTGACGTCAGCACAAGGTGCCGAGCCGATGGAGAATAATCGAGGGAAAGGGTCGTGCCACCGTCAAGCGTCGTCATCGAACCATCGGGCAATTCAACCGTCCGCTGCTCCCCTATCCCGGTGGCGTAATCCGCCATCATGGCGTCAACCGGCGGCAGAAATCCGAGTTCCGACAGGACTATACCAGCACCGGCCGCACTGGCCGCAAGGCTTCCGGCCGCGAGAAAAGAGCGTCTCGTCAAGGTTGCCGCAGGTGGCTTCGTGACCTTGGCAAGCGCTGGACCGAGATTCTTCCACAGCCGAGCTGATTGCTGGAAGGCCTGCTCATGCGCGGTGCTGCGGGAGCGCCAGCGCAACAGCGCCTCTGCATCCTCCGTCGTTGCCGTACCTGATGTAAGGCGGACGATCCAGGCTGTCGCTTCGCGCTTGAGAGCTTCGAAATTATCGTCCAACTTCCGCTCCCTTCCCTATGCGCGTTCGTGACAGGATGCGTATACCTGCTTCTAAAACTATCAACGATTGAAAAACGAAAAGCCGAAATGTCAGGCCCGGTTTATTGTTTCAAGCCGCTCGCTGCAATAGTCGACCGCTTTGCGGATTTCCAGTTCGACAGTGCGGACGGACACGCCAAATTCCGCAGCGATATCGGCATGGCGGCGCTGCTCAAGCCGGCATGCTACCAGCATTTTGCGCTGGCGTTCGGGGAGTTCGTCCATGATTTGCATCAGGCAACGGATCTGATCGCGGTCTTCGATCTGCTTCTCCGGTCCCGGCTGTTCGTCGGGAACAGACAGCAGGATATCGATGTCGCCGGAGGTTAGCTTGCGCTTTTGTCCCCGGTCGTGATCGACCGCGAGGGTTCGCGCGATCCGCATCAGGTAGGGGACGGGCGCGGTCAAGGCCGCAGCGCCGTTGCGGGCGAGCTTGATCCAGGCTTCCTGCGCCAAGTCGTCTGCATCGGCGTGCGAGCGGGTTCTGCTGATCAGGTACCGCTTGATCCGGCGTTCATTGCGCGCGAAAGCGGCCACGAGCTCGTCGTCGTAACTTGCCATCCCTTCGCTCCTGCCGTCTGCCGCAATTGTTTTCGACGCAATACCGGTTTGAAGATCGGCTGACAATAGTGGAGTAAAGTAGTCATATTAAAAGATTCGAGGTGGCCGTCCGTGTTCTCTGCGAACGGCGCCGCCTCAAGCAAGCCGCCCTCATCCGACCCGATTTACAGCCCGCCGATGAAGGAATTTAGGAATAGACCGGCACCCGTTCCGCAAGAACCCGACGATCATGGCTGACAAGAAGCACTGCGGCACCTCTGCCGGCAACTTTCCCCAGCAGATCGAACGCCTGATATTTTGGAAATGTCCCGGCCAAGCTTGCCGGCTCGTCACATCCCGATGCGAGGATTTGCGGTATTTACTCAGATGAAAAATCGGCCTTGCCGTTGCGAACTTAGGGATGACCGGGTCTGGCCATCGTTCCATGGCCGTATGGCGAACGCCGGCACATCGCGGCCGGCAAAAAATGTCGGGACGCAGGAACGGGGTTCCTGCGTCCTTGAGAGCATCCGGATTGCAACAATCAGATATTGGCAAGCAGGTCGTTGATGCGGCTTTCAGCGCTGCCAAGGGCTTCGTCGATGCTCTTGTCGCCGTTCACAGCTGCACCGACTTCTTCGCCGATGATGTCCTGGATGGCAAACTGGCGCTGGACGGCGCCCGGCAGAGAACGGCCAGTCTCGGCGATCTCCGCAATGTTTTCACGATGCGGCAGTGCCTTGAATTCCGGCATTGCGAAGACGGCCTTGACGGCCGGAAGGTGACCGGTGCGGGCCCACTGGAAGTCGTTTTCGGCGAGGAACTTGAAGAGCTTGCCGATTGCTTCGGTCTGTTCCGGCGTACGGTCCTTGTGCGGCATGACCCAGCTATGGCCGTCGGCATAGGTGCTGTCGCGGCCAGGATAGAGCTGCGGGACCGGGTAAACGGTGTAGCCGCCCGCAAGCGCCGTACCTTCCTTTTCCGACTGGGCAACGAAATCACCGATCAGCCAGGTGCCGTTGACCGCGATGCCGCCGTCGCCATTGGTGAACGAAGTGACGGAGGCCGCATAGTCGAGGCCGGTGGTCGTTAGACCTTCGTCCTTGATCTTTTTCATCAGCTCGACGACGTTCTTGGCTTCCGGCGTGTTCAGCGTGATCTTCGTTGGATCAGCAAAGAAGTCGGCATTCTGCTGTTGCAGCAGCGTATAGAGAACGCGGGCATAGGCTGCCGTTTCATTGGCAAGAATTTGCACGAGGTACGGCTTGCCGGTCTTTTCCTTGAACTGCTTGCCTTGGGCGATCAACTCTTCGGCGGACGTTGGCAGAATTGGCGTTCCATCGGCGTTAACAAGGCCGGCCTGTTTCATCAGGTTAAGGTTGACGTGGAAGAGCATGGTCCAGTTGTCGAACGGCAGGCCGAACAGGTGGCCTTCCTTGGTAACGCCGCCCCGGGCCGCATCGGTGAAGCTATCGGGCGAGATGCCCTGGGCGGATAGGACGTCGTCAATCGGGTCGATCAGGCCGCGCGACTGATAGTCGGAGATCGCCGAATAGTGCATCGACACGACGTCGGGTGCTGCACCCGATGCGAGCTGGGCATTGAGCTGGTCGTAGCCCGGCCACTCAACGGTGGTCACATTGACGTCAATATCCGGATTGTCGGCTTCGAACTTGTTGATCAAGGAAGTGATAATGCCGCATTCGCCGACAGCCTTGGAGACGTCTGTCACCTTGCCGTAGTCCGCATCGCAGGCGCCGAAGAAGCGCTGCAGTTCGATCTTGGTCTGCGCCTGGGCCGACGTGGCGCAGGTCAGCGCAATCAACGCTGCCGTGCTGAGTAGAAAACGTCTCATGGTCTGTCTCTCCCTTTGAAAGGGGCTCCCCGCCCCGTTGAAACCCACTGCGGCCATTCCTCCTGGCCGCAGCAATAGTCATTTCACGGCGCCGCCCGAAACCGCGGTCACGATATGGCGCTGGAAAATCACGTAGACGATCAACACCGGCAGGCTGGCAAAGACCGCCTGGGCACTGAGGAAACCGAGCCCTTCGCTCTGGGCAAAATTGGTCTGCGACGAGGCGATGCCGATGGTGAGCGTAAACATCTCCTTCTTCGTCGCGGAGATCAGCGGCCACCAGTAGTCGTTCCAGGCATGCAGGAAGGTGAAGATGCCGAGGGTCGCCTGGGCTGGCAGCGTCAAAGGCAGCAGCACCTTCCAGAAGATCCGCAGCGGCGAGGCATTGTCGAGAAGGGCTGCCTCGTCGATCTCCTTAGGGATCGCCTTGAAGAACTGGGTCATCAGGAAGACGCCGAAGGCGGACGACATGCCGGGCAGCATCAGCCCGATATAGGAATTGTGCAGGCCGAACCAGTTGAACATCTGGTGGCGAGCAATGATGACCGCCTGTTCCGGCACGGCCAGACCGAACAGCACGATGACGAAGATTGTGCGCCGGAACGGAAACTCGAGGCGGGCGAAGGCATAACCCGCAAGAGACGCGAGGACGAGCACGCCGGCCGTCTGTCCAATCGCCACCACAAGGCTGTTGAAGAACCAGCCAAAGGCCTGCGACGAGTAGATGATGTTGACATAATTGACGAGCGTATAGGGCAGCTCGAAGACGGATTCCGTTCCGAGCATCAGCTCCTTGTTGTCCTTGATCGACAGGCCGACGAGCCAGGCAACCGGCGCCATCATGACGACGGAGAGGATAATGGCTATCACAAGCAGCGTGCGATTGCCGGTCAGCGCTTCGGGACGGTAGGTCGTTTGGTCCGTCATTCGGAAACCTCCGACTTGCGGCTTGAGATGACATACTGCGCCATCGCCGCGACGAGAATGATCAGGAACAGGAACTCGGATGCTGCAGCGGCCTTGCCGACGTCCCAGCGCACGAAGCCAACCTCATAGATGTACATGACGAGCGGACGGGATGTGCCGTTCGGGCCGCCATTGGTCATGATCTGCGCCTGGCCGAACAGTTGGAACTGCATGACGATCTGGATGATCGTCACCAGCATGATGGTGCGGGCGATCGAGGGCAGCGTCACACGTGTCAGCACACGCCAGGGGCTGGCATTGTCGAGCGCTGCCGCCTCATAGAGATCATTCGGAATCTGCTGCAGAGCGGCGAGGAACAGCATCATTGGCAGGCCGAGACACCACCAGACTGTGGCGACGCCAACGGAGAACAGCGACCAGCCGCTGGTCGACAAGAAATTGACCGGCTGAATGCCGAACTGTTCGGAAATGACGGCCAAGAGCCCGTCGCCAGGGATAAAGACGAAACGCCAGATCAGCGTCACGATTGTGACCGAAAGCACGGAGGACGAGAAGAACAGACCACGTAGGAACGAGGTCGTTCGCGTCGTTTTGTTGAGTGCCAGTGCGAGGAAGAGCCCGAGTATTACAAGCGCCGGAACGCTGACGAGCACGAAGATAATTGAGTTACGCAGCGCCTGCAGGAAAACCGGGTCGGCAAGCACCCGGGTATAGTTTCCCAGGCCGACAAAGCGGCCCGGACCGAAAAGATCGACCTTATGCAGACTCAGCCACGCGCCCCAAAAGAGCGGGAAAACGAGCAGCACCGCAAAGACGGACAAATAGGGAAGGATGAAGAGGCCGTTGCTCCATTGGCTGCGGCGATAGCTCTCGGCCATGTCAGTCGCCCTCCGAATGGTGAGCGGTACCGGCGGCGTCGAACAGGTGGATGGCGGTGGTATCAAGCGCAATCTGCAGCGTGTCCCCGCCGCGCGCTTCGCTGCGTCCGTCCGTTTCGGCCGTCAGCTTCGTTCCATCCGCCAGCTGGCCATAGATCAGCGTGCGATCACCAAGCCGCTCGACGACTTCGGCCTTGAGCGCAATGCCCGCCTGTCCGGCTGGCAGAACGGTTATATCCTCGGCCCGGATGCCGAGATTTGCCCCCTCAGGCGAAAAGCTTGCCGGCAGACGAAACGCGGCATGGATCTCACCAAGGCCGCTTGCGCCGATTGTAACGGTGCGACCATTGGCAGCTACGCTTCGGAGCGGCACGAAATTCATGGCCGGGGAGCCGACGAAACCCGCGACGAACCGGCTTGCGGGACGCCGGTAGATTTCCATCGGCGTACCGATCTGCTCGATCTTGCGGTTATGCATGATGACGATGCGGTCGGCGAGCGTCATCGCTTCCACCTGATCATGCGTCACGAAGATCATCGTGCTGCCGAGACGGGCATGCAACTGGGCAAGCTCAAGCCGCGTGCGGCCGCGAAGGGCGGCGTCGAGATTCGACAATGGCTCGTCGAACAGAAAGGCTTTCGGTTCCTTGACGATAGCTCTGCCGATAGCCACGCGCTGGCGCTGCCCACCCGACAACTTCTGCGGTTTACGATCGAGAAGATGGGCGATTTCGAGTGTCGCCGCCGCCTGCTGGACACGGCGCTCGATTTCGTCCTTCGGCAGGCCGATGTTTTCCAGGCCGAAGGACATGTTCTGGGCAACCGTCATATGCGGATAAAGCGCATAGGACTGGAAAACCATGGCGACGCCGCGCTTGCCGGGCGGCAGTGTATCGACACGCTGTTCAGCGACAGAGATCGTACCAGCGGTCACGTCCTCAAGGCCTGCGATCATGCGCAGAAGCGTGGACTTCCCGCAGCCTGAAGGCCCAAGGAAGACGACGAACTCGCCTGCCTTGATGGACAACGAAATGTCGTCCAGCACGGCGAGCGCGCCGTAACGTTTGGTAACGTTGGTAATTTCGATCGATGCCGACATGGTTTCTCCTCCCCGTCGTTGTCTGCCTTACGCCCCGAGCCGGATCATCCGGTAGCTCAGCGGCGCGATGGCGGCGACGAGACGGCCTTGGGTAACCGATGCGCCCGAGCCATCCCGTGGCTCGATCGTCTCGGCTCCTGGACCATTGACGGCGCGGAGGTCGTGGCCTTCCATGACCTTGTCGAGGATCACCTTGCGGCTGCCGAAACCTTCGAGAGAGAGATCGAGTTCGATCACTTCCGTCTGGTGACGGTTGACGATGAAGAAGGTCAGCGCGCCATCGTCCTCCGTTTCGACGGCGGAAACGTCCAGATAGGCTACGTCCTTGGCGAAATCGGTCGAGTAGCTTGGGCAATCAAGCGACAGGTTCAGCGCCTTGCCGCGGCCGTACTTTGACGCATAGGCATAGGGGAAGAACGTCGTCTGACGCCAGGCAGGGCCGCCCGGAACGGTCATGATCGGAGCAATAACGTTGACGAGCTGCGCCAGGCAGCCGACCTTCACCACATCCGAACGGCGGATGAAGGTGTTGAGAATGCAACCGACCTGCAGCACGTCCTCGAAATTGTAGATGTCTTCCAGCAGCGCCGGTGCATGCGGCCAGCCGTCATTGCCTTCCAGAACCTTCCGGTCGGCTTCGCGGGAGTGGTACCAGACGTTCCACTCGTCGAAGGAGATATAGACATCCTTCTTCGAGCGCTTCTTCGCCTTGGTGTAGGTGATAACGCCGGCAATGGTGGCGATGTAGTCGTCAAGGCGGGCATTCTGGGCCAGATAGTCCGCCGTATTGCCCGCATGATTGTCGAAATACATGTGCAGGCTGATGTAATCGATGGAGTCGTAGGTGTAGTCGAGAACGGTGGCTTCCCAGGCCGGATAGGTCGGCATCTTCGGTGACGAGGAGCCGCAAACCACGAGTTCGATCGACTTGTCGAAGGCGCGCATGGCCTTGGCGGTCTCGAACGCGATGCGGCCATACTCTTCCGCCGTCTTCTGGCCGATCTGCCAGGGACCGTCCATCTCGTTGCCCAGGCACCACATCTTGACGTTCCAGGGCTCTTCGCGGCCGTTCTTGCGGCGAAGGTCCGACCACTGGCTGCCGCCCGGATGATTGACATATTCGAGGAAGGCGCGGGCTGAGTCCAAGCCACGCGAACCGAGATTGACGGCCAGCATCATGTCGGTATTGGCAGCCTCCGCCCAGTCGGCAAATTCGTGGATGCCGACATGATTGCTTTCGGAGCTGTGCCAGGCAAGATCGAGGCGCACGGGGCGCTCTTCGCGTGGGCCGATGCCGTCTTCCCAATCGTAAGCAGAGACAAAGTTGCCGCCGGGATATCGCACGATCGGGACGTTGGCTTCCCGCACGAGGTCAATGACGTCCTGACGCATGCCGTTCTTGTCGGCGGTCGGATGATCCGGCTCGTAGATGCCCGAATAGACGGCCCGGCCGAGATGCTCGACGAAAGAGCCGTAGAGACGTGGATCGATAGTACCGATGACGTAACCGCTGTGTGCGGTGCCGACTGCGCGCATGCTTACCTCCCTGCATATCTGAAAATCAGATATATATCCATTAGTATGATAATTCGCATAGGAAGTTGCGGGCGTCAACCCGCCTTGGAGTGGCAAACATGCAATCAGTGGAAAATCAGGTCTTCAGCCGCAGCACGATATCTTGATCATAATTACCAAAGCCTCGCCCGAAGATATTGATTCCACCCGGATTCTTCGCCGTTTCCGGCACCTCGATCCGAAGCCGGATCGAACGGTGTTCAAGCAGGTCGAGATCGGTGAGAGTCGTATCGGAAATCCTGATCCCGTCGATAAACGTGCCCTCTTCCGTCACGCGGAAATATTTGAGAACGCCATATTGGCTGCCCCGCAGCTTCCACCAGTCGGGCGTGTATTTGCCGCGGCGATCACCGAAGTCACCCGGCGAGGTCCAGGCGCCGATGCCCTTGCCGTTGATGGAGAGCGTGATGTCGGATGGCCAGTTGTCGGAGGTGCCTGGAACCTCGGAAGAGAGCTCCAGCGCAACCTCCAGCTCCTTGACTTCTGCACCCTTGATCCGGGCGTTGTTAGGGAACTGATACTCGACATATCCCATTGTAAACCAAAGCAAACCTGCCTTCATGCGGTCGGGCGTGAGGAAGGTGTCGGGACTGTCGAGATAGCCGATGATGCCGTCGCGGGAACACATGCCGCAGGGGGCCGCAACCTCATAGCCGCTATAGAGGCCGACAGGCATGGCGACCTCGATCACCTCTTGACCGGTCTTGGCCGGACTTGCGAAGGACAGGACGATTTCCTCATGCACGGCATGACAGACTTTCTGGCTGCCCTTGCGCGCCTTGGAGACCTCGGTGCGGATGAGACCCGCCTCCTCCAGCAGATTGAGGTGGGTCGATGTGGTCGATTGAGGCAAATCGAGCGCTTCGGCAATGTCATTGACGTTGAGCGGGCCGCGGACATGCAGCAGTTCCAGCATGGAAAGCCGCGCCGGTGCCGACAGGCATTTCAGCACTTCTTTTCCGTCCTCCGGGCCAATCATCAGAAATCGCGTGCTCATATATCCCTCTCGAATGCAGAATTGATGTGTATCAGAAAAATAGATATGATCAATCCGCGACAACACGCCTCTGCCGTGCAGCCAGAAGAGTCGTACGGCGTCCAGCCTCCCTTTTTTGAACAGAAACCCGGCGACACCCGCCTAGCGCTTTCAGCCTCGAAGCAAAGGTTACGAGCGCACTGCTGTATCAATAGCATAAAGAAGCGTGAGAAAACCTTTTCTCACTTGACAGTCAGATTGGTAAAAGGTTTTCTCAACACAACTGAGGGAGGATAATCTGGAGACTGGGGAAGCAAAAAGGCGGATCACGATCCATGACGTTGCCGCTGCGGCGGGTGTCAGCATTTCGACCGCGTCGAAAGCGCTGAACAATAACGGGCGCATGGGAGACGAGACGCGGGAACGGGTCAAACGGGTGGCAAGCGAAATCGGTTTCCGTCCGAATGCCCTCGCCCGTGGCCTGCTCAGCAAGCGCAGCTTCACTGTCGGGCTGCTCACCAATGATACTTACGGGCGATTCTCACTGCCTGTCATGGCGGGCGTTTCGGAGGCGCTGGTCGATCACGGCGTATCCGTCTTCCTCTGCGCGATCGAGGATGATCCGGCGTTGGGACAGATCCATGTCGAAGCCATGCTCGACAAGCAGGTCGATGGCATCATCGCCACCGGTAAGCGCCTCGACAGGCGGCTGCCGGTTGACCTTTCCAACCTGCCTGTTCCGGTCGTCTACGCCTTTACCGAAGGTACGCCGAACAGCGTCACCTTCCGGTCTGATGATGCGCACGGAGCAACGCTTGCGGTGGAATGGCTTTTGCAGACTGGGCGTCGGCGCATTGCCCATATCACCGGTCCAAAGGATTTCTTTTCAGTGCACGAACGGGCCGGTGCGTACAGCAAGGCGGCAGGTGGCGGCGAGCCGGTGATGTACGGCGTCTGGTCGGAAAGCTGGGGCCATGAGGCCGTCGCGGAAATCTGGACGAGAATGGGGGAGAAACCCGACGCGCTGTTCTGTGGCAACGACCAGATTGCCCGCGGCGCTGTCGACGCGCTGCGCGAGCGGGGGATCAGGGTGCCGGAAGATGTGTCCGTCATCGGTTTCGACAATTGGGAGATTGTCGCAGCCCAGACGCGGCCACCCCTGACGACCGTGGACATGGAATTGAAGGAACTCGGGCGCCAGGCGGGACTGACCGTCCTGGCGCTTGCAGAGGGACGGCCTGTCGAGCCGGGAGTGAGGAAATTGCCATGCCGGCTGGTCGTCCGGCAATCGTGCGGGAGTAACAACCCGAGGGAATGAACAAGGCGCCAGAGGAGATAGCGCCATATTGGGAGGAGTGTCATGATCAAACGTTTATTGGCAGCGACCAGCATCGCTACATTGTGCCTGGTGTCCGGCGCATCGGCCGCCGAAAAGAT
Source organism: Rhizobium sp. LjRoot98 (assembly GCF_964252935.1). NCBI lineage: Bacteria > Pseudomonadati > Pseudomonadota > Alphaproteobacteria > Hyphomicrobiales > Rhizobiaceae > Rhizobium > Rhizobium sp. LjRoot98. The sequence goes on along the minus strand of NZ_CAXUPW020000011.1, from coordinate 98,878 downwards.
CGAGATGTGGGTTCGCACCGGCGTCGGCGACGCCTTCAAGAAAACCGTGGAAGCATATAATTCCAATCACGAAAACCAGGTCGCGATGACCGAGGTGCCGTTCTCGGAACTGGTTCAGAAATACGCGACTGCAATCGCCGGAGGACAGGCGCCGGACGCGCTGTCCATGGATCTGATCTACAACCCCGCCTTTGCGGCCGCAGGTCAACTGGAAGACCTCACGGACTGGGCAAAGTCCCTGCCTTATTTCAATTCCCTATCACCGTCCCACGTAAAGCTTGGCACCTATCAGGACCGCATTTACGGTCTACCGCTGTCCGTCGAGACATCTGTCTTCGCCTGGAACAAGGATCTCTACAAAAAGGCTGGCCTGGATCCAGAAAAGGCGCCTGCAAGCTGGGATGAAATCACCGCCAATGCCGAGAAGATCCGGGCACTGGGCGACGATACCTACGGCTTTTACTTCTCCGGCGGCGGCTGTGGTGGCTGCATGATCTTCACCTTTACGCCGCTGGTCTGGGGGGCTGGCACCGATATCCTGTCTGCCGACAGCAAAACCGCAACGCTCGACACGCCGGAAATGCGCAAGGCCGTCGATATCTATCGCAACATGGTCAAGAAGGATCTTGTGCCAGCGGGTGCCGCCAGCGACAACGGCACAAATTTTCTCTCCTTCACCAACGGTAAGATCGGCCAGCAGAGCCTTGGGGCTTTTGCCATCGGATCGCTGGTGACGGAGCATCCGGATATCAACTTCGGCGTGACGCTCATTCCCGGCGCAACGGGTGGAACGTCCTCCTTTGCCGGTGGCGACAACTTCGTCATTACTAAAGGCACGCCGAAGATCGCTGCCGTGAAGGAATTCCTCGAATATATTTATTCCGAGGACGGCCAGAAGATCATGGCGAAGTACGGCAGCCTGCCGACACGCGGTGATATCGCCGACAAAGTTTTGGCGGGCCTCGATCCCCGGCTGCAGGTGGGCATCCAGGCCATTTCCGTCGCCAAGACACCCTACACGCTGCAGTTCAACGACCTGATCAACAGCGCCAATGGCCCATGGGCGACCTTCACCAACGCCGCCATTTTCGGAGAAGACGTCGATGGCGCCTTTTCGAATGCCCAAAGCGAAATGCAATCGATCATCGACAGCGGCCAGTAATCTCCCCGGCTGCTGTGGCCGGGAGGAAAAGCCGCCTCCCGGCCAATTTCCCTAAATCCAAGCGGAGCTTTTTCGATGACCGGTTCCGGTTCGAAGACCTTGTCGCCTCAACGCAAGAGACGGCGCAGATCGGGTTGGCGCGGCCTCGTCTATATCGCGCCGGCGATGGCCCTCGTCATCCTTTTTTTCGTGATGCCAGTGATCTTCACCGGATGGATGAGTCTGCACAACTGGCCGCTGATGGGCGGAACACGCTGGATCGGCTTCAATAACTACGTCCGCATGTTCCACGACGCCCGCTTCATGTCGGCACTGCGGTTCACTGCCTATTATACGGTCATCGTCACCATCGCGATCTTCGCCGTCGCCTTTCCGCTGGCGATCTTCGTCGAAAAACAGCGGCGATTTGTAAGCGCTTACCGCACCATCATCTTCCTGCCGGTCGTCATCGGGCTGGCCACCGCCTCGCTGCTTTGGGTATGGCTGGCCAATGTCGACAGTGGCTTTATCGGTCCAGCGCTGAAGGCGCTTGGGTGGGTGGACAAAAGCCCCAATCTGCTTGCGACTTTCGACAGCGCTTTTCTTACCATCGTCATCATGGTCGTCTGGAAGATTGCCGGTTTCACCATGATCATTCTCCTGACCGGCCTGCAGGCCATACCCGCGGACCTGACAGAGGCTGCCCGTATCGACGGCGCCGGACGCTGGCAGCGTTTCCGGCACGTGACGCTTCCCCTGATGCGTAAAACCATCGCGCTGGCGCTGATCATTTCCGTCACCGGTTCGATCCTCGCCTTCGACCAGTTCTACATCATGACATCGGGCGGGCCACAGAACCGGATGATTTCGGTGGTCTACTACATCTTCAACCAGTCTTTCGTGTCGTTCAATCTGGGCTATGGCGCAGCACTTTCCATCGCGCTTCTGGCAATCCTGGTCGCGATCAGCATCGTGCAGCTCTGGCTGCTGCGAGTCGGTGAGGAACGGCCATGAATGCTTCAAAAACCCACGATTCTAAGCAGCGCCGCGCCAGAAAAACCTTCAGGGCAAACAGCGCCTATCATGCGGCCGGCATCGCCATCTGCCTGTTCTTCCTGGCGCCTTTCGTCATCACTTTCCTGGCCTCATTCCGCCACGGAACGGAAGCGCGCCTGCCGCCACTGCCGCCTTGGCCGGCGAACGGGATCAGCCTTGATTCCTACCAGTCGCTCGACACGTTCGGCGCCGGGATCTGGCAGCACGCGATCAACTCCTTGCTGGTCTCGATCGCAACCGTCGTGCTGACCGTCGCCGTCAGCCTGCTCGCCGGCTACGGCTTCTCACGCTACCGCTTTCCACTGAAGAACGTTCTGTTCGTTTTGATCATCGCAACCCTGATGATCCCGTTCCAGTCGATCCTGACGCCGCTGTTCATCATCCTTGCCAAGCTCGGGCTGAACAATTCGCTGCTTGGCCTAACACTGGTCTACGTGACACTGCAGTTGCCGTTCTCGGTGTTCATGATGCGCAACGCCTTCGATGCCGTCCCAAAGGAAATCGAAGAAGCTGCGCGCATCGACGGCGCGCGGGATTTGCGGCTGCTCGTGCGGGTGCTTCTGCCCTTGGTCCTGCCGGGCGTTGCCACCGTCGCCATCTTTGCCTTCCTCAACGCCTGGAACGAGTTCCTCGCAGCGCTGATCCTGTTGTCGAGCAACGACAAATACACGCTGCCCGTCCTGATGATGGCAGTGCGCGCCGGGCGGCTCGGTGCAGTGAACTGGGGCGCGGTGCAAGCCGGCGTCGCCGTCATGACGATCCCCTGCCTGATCGTCTTCCTACTGTTGCAACGCTACTACATGCGCGGGCTGATGGCCGGCGCGGTGAAATGATCTCAAGAAACGGATGAAACCATGAACACGATGAAAAGAGACCGCCAGTTCCGTCCCCTGCCCGTACCCAGCGTCGATATCCACGGCCTGTTCGGCGACCGCCAGGACGCAATCTGCGATACCACTGCCGAAACACTGCTCGACCGCTGCGTGGAGGCCGGCATGATCACCGCCATCGACACCAGCAAACCCAGCCCCGGCATCGTCATTCCGATCCAGGCCTGGGGCGGCACAACACAAATGTTCTGGGATAGCGATCTCGGCAAATCCATCGAAACCGTTGCCTACTCGCTCTATCGCCGGAAGAATCCGAAGCTCGAAGCCCGTGTCGACGAGATCATCGACATGTATGAAAAAATGCAGGACGAAGACGGCTACCTGAACGCCTGGTTCCAGCGCGTTCAGCCCGAGCGCCGCTGGACAAACCTGCGCGACCATCACGAACTCTATTGCGCGGGGCACCTGATCGAGGGGGCGGTCGCTTATTTCCAGGCGACAGGCAAACGCAAGCTGCTCGATATCATGTGCCGCTATTGCGACTATCTGATCAAGACCTTCGGCCGTGGCGAGGGCCAGTTGCGCGGTTATTGCGGGCACGAAGAAATCGAACTGGCACTGGTGAAGCTGGCCCGCGTGACAGGCCAGAAAAAATACCTCGACCTCTGCAAGTTCTTCATCGACGAGCGTGGCACTGAACCGCATTTCTTCACCGAGGAAGCAATCCGGGACGGTCGCTCGGCCGCCGATTTCCATCAGAAGACCTATGAGTACGGTCAGGCGCACCAGCCGGTGCGCGACCAGAAAAAGGTCGTCGGACATGCCGTGCGTGCCATGTACCTTTACTCCGGCATGGCCGATATTGCCACCGAATACAGCGATGACAGCCTGACTGCAGCGCTGGAAACGCTCTGGGATGACCTGACGACCAAGCAGATGTACGTGACCGGGGGTATCGGTCCGGCTGCGGCCAACGAAGGCTTTACCGATTACTATGACTTGCCCAACGAAAGCGCCTACGCCGAGACCTGCGCGTCCGTTGGCCTGGTGTTCTGGGCCAACCGCATGCTTGGGCGCGGTCCCAACCGGCGCTATGCCGATATCATGGAGCAGGCGCTGTACAATGGCGCCATGTCTGGCCTGTCACTCGACGGCAAGACGTTCTTCTATGAAAACCCGCTCGAGAGCGGTGGCAAGCATCACCGCTGGGTCTGGCACCATTGCCCCTGCTGCCCGCCCAACATCGCCCGCCTTCTCGCGTCTATCGGCTCCTACATGTATGCCGTATCGGACGACGAAATCGCGGTGCATCTTTATGGTGAAAGCACCGCACGGTTCGACATCGGCGGGGCCAAGTTCGAACTGGCCCAGAAGACCCGCTACCCTTGGGATGGCGCGATCCGCTTCGATCTGACAGCGGACAAGGCGGCGCGATTTGCGATCTCGCTGCGTATCCCGGAATGGGCCGATGGCTCGACGTTGAAGGTCAATGGCGAAGCACTCGATCTGACCGCGACGCTAGTCGATGGTTATGTCCGTATCGAGCGGGACTGGAGGACAGGCGATCATATCGATCTCGATATCCCGCTGGCGCCGCGTGCGTTGTTTGCCAATCCGCTGGTGCGGCAGGATGCCGGGCGCGTCGCGCTGATGCGCGGGCCGATGGTTTATTGCGTCGAGGCGACGGACAACGGTGAGGGCCTGAATGGCATACGGCTGGCGGGTGACCTTTCCAATGGGACGACGGCCGAACTTGCGGACCTGCGGGGCGCCGTCGCGCTCGATATGCCAGTCACACGGGATCGGGCTGACTGGGGCAGTGCTCTTTACCGGACGTCACCGCCAACAACCAAAAAGGCGACGGCGCGTTTCGTGCCCTATCCCTTCTGGGACAACCGGACACCGGGTGAGATGCTTGTCTGGGTCAGAGCGGGTGAATTGAACGGTGAATAAAATGTCTGATACCGGCGTGGTGCTGACCGACATTCGCAAAAGCTTCGGCAATCTCGAAGTGATCCACGGCATCGACCTGACGATCACAGAGGGTTCCTTCGTGGTCTTCGTCGGTCCGTCCGGCTGCGGAAAATCGACGCTCCTGCGGATGATCGCCGGGCTGGAGGAAGTGACTGATGGTGAAATCGAGATCAAGGGGCGCAATGTCACGGATCTCGATCCATCCGATCGGGGCATCGCCATGGTTTTCCAGTCCTATGCGCTTTACCCGCATATGAGCGTCCGCGAAAACATGGCATTCGGCCTGAAGATGGCGAGGCTGCCGGAGCCGGAAATCGACAGCCGCGTCAAGGCTGCCTCGGCCATCCTGAAGATCGATCCGCTGCTCGATCGGAGGCCGGGACAGCTTTCCGGCGGCCAACGCCAACGCGTGGCGATTGGCCGGGCGATCGTGCGCAAGCCGGACGTGTTCCTGTTCGATGAGCCACTGTCCAATCTGGACGCCGAATTGCGTGTCTCCATGCGCATCGAGATCGCGCGGCTTCATCGCGAGCTCGGCAATACGATGATCTACGTGACCCATGACCAGACGGAGGCGATGACGCTGGCGGACATGATCGTCGTCCTTCGTGACGGCCTGGTTGAGCAGACCGGCAGTCCGCGCGAAATCTACGAAAATCCAGCTAACACATTCGTCGCCGGGTTCATCGGCTCGCCGCGGATGAACCTGCTGAATGCGGAATCGGCCGGCGATGGATCAATCCGCATAGGCAATAGCAGGATCGCGGTGCAGATTGACGACAGCCGGATGGCGCCGGGCGATAAACTGACGCTCGGCGTGCGCCCTGAGCATATGAATGTTGTTGCGGACACTGAAGGGACACTGCGCGCCAAGGTGGATTTCTACGAATATCTGGGAGGCACGCAGTTTCTCTATTGTCAGCTTGAGGACGGACAGGCCGTGACGGCTGAGTACCGGTCCTCCGTGCCGGTTGAGGCAGGCGATATTCTCCACTTTCGCTGGCTGGCAGATGATCTCCGCTTCTTCGACGCAGCAGGACTGCGGCTGAAAGGAGCTGGCTGAATGCGTTGAACAAACAGCACCTTGCGCGGCGCCGACGCGAATAGGCGCGCGTCCCTGTGATTGCCGGGGTACTAACCTGACGGATGAAAACTCGAACCGAGACGTTTCCATTGTTTCCTCGCAACGCGGATTGCCCGGGATCAGCGTGAGTGGCGTGAAATTGGTTATCGCCCTAATGCAGGTTTCATCGATATCGAGTTCAGGGTCGTCAACAAGGCTCTTGTCGTGATCTATCGTTTCGAAGACGACGGCCCGGCCACGATGCTGCATCAGGTTGGCGGTTGCGGCGGAAGGCTTCAGAATAGCACCCTGCGGCGCACGATTGCCTCGCAACACGGCGATACCGCCTTGCTGGGTCAAAGCCTTTCCACGTGGCAGGATGACATCCGGATTGTAGTTTTCTGCCGTCTCGATATTGGCGCCGACGCCTTTTCCAGTCACCGTCATACAGGTCAGATCAAGTAGGTCGGCGATCTGCTTCATCACCACGGGCAGCCCACCGGCGTAACAGAAATCCTCCATCAGATGCGCGCCGGAGGGCATCAGGTTGAGGATGGTCGGCACGTCGCGGCCAAAACGGTCCCAATCGTCAAGCGTCAGTTCCGTGCCGATGCGGCCGGCAATCGGAAGGAGATGGACGACGGCATTTGTCGAACCGCCGATCGCCCCATTGATGCGGATGGCATTGGCAAAGGCTTGCCGGGTCAGGATTTGCGACGGGCGCAGGTCCTCGGCCACCATCTCGACGATCCGGCGGCCGGTCAGCCGCGCCAGCCGGGCGCGGTGCGCATCAACAGCCGGGTAAGCAGCGTTTCGGGGAGCGCCAACCCGAGGGCCTCAGCCATTGACGCCATGGTGGAGGCGGTGTCCATCGTCATGCAATGACCAGGGGAGCGTGACATGGCGCTTTCTGCAGCCATGAAATCGGCTGGCGACATGATGCCGGCGCGCACATCCTCGGAGAATTACGTCGGTGCGCGAACCAATGGTGCGGCCCTTCAATCGGCCATTCAGCATCAGTCCACCGGAGATGACGATGGCGGGCAGATCGCAGGACGCCGCCCCTATGACCAGCGACGGCGTGGTCTTGTCGCAACCCGCCATCAGCACGACGCCATCCATCGAATTGCCACGAATAGCCTCCTCAACATCCATCGACGCCAGGTAGCGAAACGGCATGGCCGTTGGGCGAAGATTGGATTCACCGCAGGAGAACACTGGAAACACGACGGGTAGACCGCCCGCTTCCAGTACCCCTTATTCTGTTCGATCAGCCCACGGAAATGGGCGTTGCACGGCGTCAACTCGGAAAAGGTATTGCAGATGCCGATTATAGGTCGGCCCGGGGAGCCAATTTTAGAATCAAGTGCCTGTTATTGTCATATACTCCGATAGCAGGCAGTTTCTTCCCCACTTCCCCACTTCCCTCCCCACTTCCCACCCACTTTTCAAAGTTGATATCGTTCTGCTTTCAATCATGCGGAGTCGATTGCCTCCAGTCGGAAGCTGCTTTCAAGTCGCCCTGCGGGCACAAGGTTGGCCGCACAGGGCGATATTGCTGTTTGGGTGATCTGCCTCCTGCAACCCGTGGATCGTGCTCTATGGCTTCGTATGGCTGAAGGTAACGGCCCTGCCCTGCTATCTGCAAAGTAGTCTCCGTGGGGGAACGTGCGAAGCGCCGAATGGTTGCTGTCGCGGAGTTGGTCCTTGTCGTGCATCCTCGCGCCTAATCACCCGGACCGCGAATGAATAGTACGCCCGCGAGTCCGACGACCACTAAGCACTGAAGTATGAACATGGGCCACTCCGGAGACATGGGGCGATCGTAGCAGAGCCTCGACGCGGAACAATCTCAATCATCCGCCGTTTTAGAGGATCGTAATGTTACTGGAGGATGTACCGTTGGGTGTCGAACAAGCTCCGACTAAGCAAGGCAAAGAATCTGCAAAAGGCCTGCGCAGAAGTACCGCTGCGGAAGAGAAAAAAATAGAAGCTCGAAAGGGCTCAGATTTGGACAAGGGTGCTGATCGCGTTGAAGAGCGCTCAAGGAGTTCTGACGGCAAGAGCGCTGGCGAAAAACAAAAACCGAACCGATGACTCCACAGTGGAACTATTCGCTGACTGCGCAGTTTTTGCATGTCGACGGTCCCTACAACGTCGGCAGCTTCCTGCGCCCCGATCCGGCAATTGAAGCGAGCCAGTGGCTGCCCCCGGCCACTGGCTTTAGAGCGGCTGGAAAACTCTTGTCTTAGTCAGTTCAAGGAGCCGGCCATGATCCGTAATGGCAACCAAGCAGTTTTCGCGGTGCTTGTCTGTTCAGCACTGGCGGTGGTCCTCGTCTATATTGCGAGCCTACCAGTGACGGAGAACGATGGTTCAATAGACCCAAAAGAAAGTGTTATCGCGCCGGACTAGCACGCCAAGCTAAAATCGCGACACACGGTGCGCGAGAATGCCAAAAACAGCGGCCACTCCCACCATGGCTGCGAAGCTAGCAATCGCGCCTACGGAGTGCGACTGGGGTGGCGAGCTGTGGGGACGTTCGAGAGCTGAAACATTTTCTCGTAGATAAGCGACATATGCCGTGAGCCGGCGAACTTCTTCAGCAGATGACAGACCTGGTGTGCCTTGGCTTGAAGGGTTTGAGCGCGCATCGCTATCAAACTCCTCGTCCTCTAACGCCGCGAAATATTCGCCAAGCTCATTGTCATTTCCCGAAAGGGAGCGTTTGCGTGATTTCCTGACGCGCATGATGGCACTGTCCTCATCTGATCGTGGTCAAACAACGCGGACGGAGGCAAAAGGATGCACGAGCGGCCATCGTACATGACAATAAAAAACCGCCATCCGTTCCAGATGGCGGCGCTAAAATGGCTCGCATTACATATCCGCAATATAGTTGATGCAGTACGCTCCCTCCCAAGAGTGCACAGACTACACTGCAATTTTAGGGGTTTTGCAAAGTCCATTTTTGGTGTTGTTGTGCATCTGGATAATATTGCGTGTTTGGTTGCTCATGGAACGGCCAGGACGCCGTGCGGCATATGTGCGGTCAGCCGGTCTTTCGCATCGAAGGCGATGACACTTCGACGCTGGCTTGAATTTCCGTCTCTGCTGGCACTGCGGCGGCTTCTGTGGCGATTGGTTCAGCCATGTGGAAATACGTATGCACAGCACCCATTATGGCAGTGTGATGTCGATAAATCGCATATGCACCGACAAGAAAAGCAATTAGGGCTGCAAGGCCGCCAGCGAGATAAGGCAATCTCTCGCCCGCATCCCATGCATCGCGATGTTCTTCAAAGCAGGCAGTGAACGAAGTGTAGTTTAAGTGGCGGCACTGCATAATCAGCCATTCAAGCTTGTCGTGCATCGCATTTCCTTGCATCAAAATTGCCCATGGAAAACGTCTTGCAATCACAAGGCGACCGCATCCCCCAAATGAGGTAGGTTTCGTGCAATAGTGAACGCGAAATTCTGGCGTTGGGCTTCGACATTTTTCAGTCATGCTAATTCGCTGAGTTAAAAAAGCCGCCACCCCGTAAGGCGACGGCTTTAACTGGCCATCCCATCCGCTATTGTGGGTGCGGGTGGTGCATGGGGACCTCTGGCAAAAGATGGCCCGACGGTGAACGGCACCCGTCGAGCCCCGGCGCTGGCGCCGGTAGAAAAAAGGCCGGCTCGACGACATGCGGATCGGAGCGCGGCTATTCTCCTCTGGACCGCAGGTTATTCCGCCACGAAGGCCAGGACGTCAGACGGCGTGAATGTCGCGCTGAATTCCATGTTGTTTTCCATGTCGCCGTCGGCCGTGAAATCGGTGACGAAGAACGGGCCGGTAAATACGCCGAGGCCGGGAACAATGACCTTAGCGTCAAAAACAGTCGCCTCGATGACATGAACCATGAACGCCGACGTCGACGCCAAAGAAACGCACGCACCAGAGCCGGTGAAGGCGCGGTTAACGATGCCTGGGCGGGAAGTTTTCTTCGTGCACGATGGAATGGTCGACCTCATTGGCAGACAGATTGAAGCTGCGCGTCTTCAGACCGCAAAGGTTATTGAAGACGGCGGGACCGGGCGAAGCCATGTCCGAGATCTGGATGTAAAGTTCACGGCCCAATTGCTGTGGCATGTGATGGTTCCTTCATGTGAAGAAACCGGCACATGGCCGGTCGTGGTGGTTTTTGGTGGTGTGGGGCCGTCCTAGGACAGCGGACAGTCAAGCTGCCCGGTCGTAACTCGCGATGAAGTCGATGACCGCATGTCTGGTAAGGCCGTCCGGATCGCGAAACGTCCGCGTCTGTCTGCATGATTGAAACCAGCCTGTGCGTCGGTAGGGTCAGTGGTGCCAAATGCAACGCTTCGACCACGGCATCGGCAATCGCGCGAACGGCCGGATAACCAACCTTGCGAGACCAACCGTGGAGCGTCAGGAATACCCTGCCGCCCTCAAGGCAGGTTGCATCGTCGCGAAGCGTTTGCGCCTCGCCGATCGTGACGAACCCTTCTTTCGGGGTGACCCAGCATGTAGCCGGCGGTTGGTCATAAACGCCATTTACAAGCGGCGTCAGAGTCGCGTCTGCTTTCAAAAGTGGCAAGATGGCCGCCTGAAGCTCTAGTTCTGGACTCGCCATAGCGCTTACTTCCGGTTAAATTCTCGGAAGGCCTTTGCAATGGCAGCCTTCTTGATTTTGATGGCTGTCGCCCGAAAGGCATTCCACGTCGGCCAAATATGTGGTTGCGCCGCCGTGCCGGGGTGCATACCAGCCGGATTGGCGGATGCTGTCGCCCTGCCCGCCACTGTTCCGCCGCCTGGCGCAGTGCTATGCGGCGCAGTGCACCACTCCAGAAATCGCCGGGTCCAAGGAGCAGAGAGGCCGGCGGCGTCCTTGTCCTTGGTGGGGTTCTTGCTGAAATTGGTAGCGTCCGGGTGATTCTTGAGGAAATCCCCGCTGAAGCCTTCCATGTATTCCAGTGTTGCGCCCGTCGGCGCAACGGCGCTAATCTTCTCAGCCACCTCTTGAACATCCTTCAGGTTGGCCTCGGCCGCATATTTCAGCGCATTCGGAACGAACGCATTGAGGTTTCGCGTAACAGCCGCCCGACCTTGGACTTTAGCCTTCAGCGCCATGCCGTCCTCCTACGAAGCCCGCCCCTGCGTCACCATGATATCCAGCCAGGCATTCTTCTGGTCGGTGTTCACGGGCGGCGCGGTGATCGCGCAGACGACGCCGGAGCGAGCATCCACTCTGCCAATCAGCCGCCACAGCGCGCGAGGCATTGGAACTGCGCACACATAAGGCTGAATGCCCGTCAGGCGGGCCGCCTGCACGCCCTCTCCGCCCCTCAAGGGGATGAACTCGGCGGCGTCTGTGAAGATGGTTTGGTCCGAAGTTTCGTTGCCCATCCCGTCGTCGAGGGTGACTCGCTGCTGGAAATGGACCTTCTGGCGGGCCGCGCCTGCACTAGGTGCCTTTGCCATCCGCCCTCACTTCCCGCTTCTCGTCCCGCTTCTTACCTGGCGATCGAACCGCAACGCCCTTGGTCAACGCTTCGTCAGCGCAGCCGCGGGTGACGTTATGTTCGCCACCAGCCTTGTAATCGATGCTGAAAGCCGGCTGACGCCAGGCGAAGTCCGCGGTAAAGCGGACCCACATTACAGAGCCACGCCGGCCGAGACAAACGAAACGGCGAGAACGCTGGTCGACTTGGCAATGCCGATGAGCTGCGGGTAATCACCCGTGGTCAGGTCGGCAACCGGAACAATCGTTCCAGCAGCAGCCCCGACAAGGTAATAACTAACGCCGGTCGTCAAATCGGACCCGACGGCCAGGTCGCCAGACTTGTGCAGCGAGACCCGCTGATTCAACGAGGCAGAGTTCAGCGCGATTGCCGTGGCGACACGCGCTGCGGCCGTTGGCGCAGTGCTGTCGGCCGGATTCCACTTGGCGGTGGATGTGTCGTAATAGAGGGGCTGTCGCGCCGTAATGGCGGATCCCGCTGCGCCGATATCGCGTACTGCGTTAGCCTGCCGCTACGTGCGGATACTTCTCGACATCGATTTCCATGATCTCACTTAAAGTCTGCGTAAGGGTCCGCGTCTGGCTCCTTGGCGCCTGGCGCCTGGTCTTTGCTTCTATCAGCAGGACTAAAACCCAACTTCGACAGAGCCGTGATGAGTTTTGAGATGCCGCCGCCGTCGAGCGTGTTATTGCGGAACATCGACATGAGCTTCACCGCAATTTCGAGTATCAGCCTATCGGCGTCCGTCAGCCAGAAACCGAATCCGGCGAGGTCTTCCCAAATCATCTTTTCATCGGCATCGAAGAATTTCGGCGCAGGACCGACCTCGCCGGATGGCTTCGGCTCGGCTTTGTGCTCTGCCTTGCGTTGCGGGTCTTTCTTGTAGGCGCCCTTCAATTCCAGGGCAGCCGTCGGCTTCCTTGGCCTTGCCATGGCACCAATCTCCAAATTTCAAATTTTGCGGATGAGAAAAATTGCTTAGGTCGCCGATAAGTGGGCCGGCACAGGAAGAGATCCGACCCGCCCCTCCCCGTTAGTCAAGCAAAGCATTGATATCATTTATGTTTATTCGGCGCTCTTTCGCGCGCTCATCTCGTTGCTTGGCGCCATTGTGGTGGCGATGGCAAAGAGATTGAAACGGGCCGCACCAGAACAGCGCTTCGTCCCCGCGATGGGGAACCACATGGTCAAAGACTTCTGCAGCCGTGATCGTTTCATCGTCGTCCAGGCACATGACACATAGTGGGTAGGCCGATAACTGAGCCTCGCGTATCTGTCGCCACCGAGCGGTGCCATACCATGGCACCTGTACCCTGTTCTTCGCTGCATCGCGCTTGCGCTCTGCTTTGGTGCGTTGTGTGGCGGGAGTGAAGCGGGGTGGTCGGATCGGCACTACCGAGCGTTGGCAGCCTTGAGCATTGCATTGGCTGTGCAGATGACTGCTTTCCAGAACGTCTTCATGGGTGTCTCCTTGGTGGTGGGTGGATCGGTCTAAGTGGCTGGAAAGGTTGGGCTCGAACCAACGACAAGGCGATTAACAGTCGCCTGCTCTACCAACTGAGCTACATTCCATGACTAGTTGCGGCCGCGGAGTTGAACCGCCTAGTTCGGCTTATGAGACCGATGAGCGCACCGGCGCTCTTAACCGCATTATTCGTGATCGTAGGTGACGGCAATCGGGCCGAAAACAGTACCAGCGGCCGACGACACGGCCATTGTCCTCTACGGCATCGCAAGCGCCTAACCGCCACTCTGAAGGCCAGATGCTGAAAGCAATTCCCCACATAGTAAACCCCTTGCAACCGTCGGCGATAGTAATCTATTCTACCAGCGGTTGGCGCTGGCAGGACCTATCTGAACTCGTATGCGGAAAGGGCACATGCCCTAGAGAGGTGGAAATCCGTCCACCCAAGATAGGAGAAAGCAAACATGAAAGCGTTCGCGTCAAAGTTAGTGAGTGTTCGAGCTTATGTTCGTATGCGGTTCGGTCGTCTGGAACACGTCTGTGCGCATATGAGGTCGTGGCCTCGACAACTATCATTCGACTTCTAACCCCAGCGTCATAACCTGGGCAGCCGGCGCCAACCACCAACCACGCAGAAAACAAAAGCGCCGGGGAGGCGACCGGTTTATCTTCCGGACCTCAACCTGGCGCGCGATCACCGCGCAGCGAGAGGCGGCGCGCATGGGGATGGGGTGGAACTTACGATTCCGTCAATCGTTGACCATCGGTGACAACCGATGGAGACGAAAATGTCGGATAACAAGCAAAAGCAAGGTCAGGACCGCAAACTGGTGGCAGGCGGCGAGAAATATGAAGTCGCCTACTTCGCGAAGAAGCATGGCTTGGAACTCAAGGATGCTAAGCGCATCATCGAGGCACATGGGCCTGACCGAGATGCCGCCGACAAGGCGGCAAACCGGTTCAAACATTAGCCACTAGAAAACTCGGCGTTCCCTATCCATATAAACGGTAGACGGCTGCGCGGCCGATTGGCCTTTGTGCGCGCCGATTTATTCTCAGGAGAATGACAATGCCCGAGCATGACCAGGCGGTAACGCCGCTGAAAGACGTTATCGTATTCGCGAAAAAACATCGCATCGCGGTCGAAGACGCCCAAAAGATTCTCGATCAATATGGCGATGACATCAAAAACGCCTCCAAGGCAGCGCGCCGGATCGCCGCATAACTAAAGCGGCCGCTCGACTTCTCAGGGAAGGAGCGGCCGCACGATCGCCCGTCGCGGAGGAGGCGCGCTGCGTGATTAGAATTTGACGTTTCTCATTGTGAGGTTGTTTGAATCTAAAGAGATAGTCGATCGCTCCAACCGGAGCGGATTGAATGAGTTATCTCGACAGGCCTGAAAAATCACCGATGTTTGGGAACGCGGGTTTTGCGTTGGGCGCACTAGCAGTGAGTTGCCCAACAGCGTCGGCCGCTACAGCCATTATGGTCTTGGCTATTCCGGCGAGCGTGCCTTGGTCGGCCTTTTTGCCACTTGCATCCGGAGCGACTGCTCTACTTGGTGCAGTGTTTACCATCCTGGCACTTTTGCGGTCTACATGGTCCGACCATGCGCGACACTCCGACTTGAGTTCGAGGGTCTCGGTTTTAGAGGCAGAACACAAAGAGCTGTTAAAGGTGCCCTTTCCCAAGTTGATCAGCACTGTCGTTATTTCTAAAATTCCAGGAAAACCAGTCATGAAAATCGCTCGCATCCCAAACGACGGCGTTTCAATTGATATTCGAAGGAAAGCATCTTAGTTGATGTCAATAGTTACCCCGCGCTAATCACTCGCGCAGGGTCGGCAACGCCGAACAGAAACGGCCGCACAGAGGCGGCCGTTGGGAATTCATCCCTTCATCTATATAGGGAGATGAACTGTCAGAAAGTCAGGCCGCCTCGGCTTTTCCTTCTTCTGCCAGTTTCAGCGCGTCCATCAGATTATCATTTGCAGCCACCAAGAGCCTGCGTCCTGCCTCGATCGCGTACTGCCCCTTGTAACCTCGTGCCTCACCAATTTCGCGCAGGCTCTTGGCTGACACTGTTTCAGTCAATGTCCGGAAATGGTCCTCTGTCATTGCAGCGACCGCTGCGTTCCATTTCGTCCGGTCTTACGTGGCAGAGTGAATGTCCTGCCATTGCAATTCTCCGGTTTCGCCCTTCTTGCCTTTCTGCATGCCCATGAAAAGTTGTCGCAAAGCCCTAGGACCAGCGGCGAAACCATCCTTGTAGCGTTTTACCGCCGGCATCTCAGGAGTGTTGGCAATTGCATCGACAAGCATCTAGCGGCGATGGTGGTGGCAACCACCGCCGGCTTAATTCAAGTTGTAGGTGGGGTTCCCGGGGCGCAGTGGGTTGAATCAGCATATTCGTATTTCCAAGCTAATCCAATCCAGGCGGCTCCCCAAACTTCACCCTGAAGCGCGCAGACCAATCAATACTGCCGCTGGCTGTGCTCACATGCTCCCCCGCCTAGTCACCCGGACCGCGAATGAATAGTACGCCCGCGAGTCCGACGACCACTAGGCACTGAAGTATGAACATGGGCCACTCCGGAGACATGGGGCGATCGTAGCAGAGCCTCGACGCGGAACAATCTCAATCAGCGGCCGTTTCAAGACATCGTAGGGCCCGCTAATAAAGCGAGCCAGTGGCTGCGCCCGGCGTTCAAAAAATAATTCCTCACAAGTGGTGGAACTAACCACGCCTCGACCAGTTGGGCCCCGTCGGACCTCCCGTGGTTCGATGGTGGCGCGCCCTCCCACGCGTCCTCCCGGCATCAGCCTCATTAGGGCCGCCGGCACGGAAGCGAGGTGCTTTGAGAGGGCCTCGCTTCCGTAGTTAATACTCGGAGGTGGGGGCCGTCTTGATCAGCAGTAAATGGAGGAAGTAATGATAGACAGAGAGCACCTAGTGAAAGAGCGAGCCTATTCGCTTTGGGAGACCGAAGGAAATCCTGACGGCCGCCATGAGGACCATTGGATTCAGGCGGAACGGGAGATTGACGGCGAGAGCACTGGATCACTTGCAACAGACACTACGCGGCCTCCCGAACTGGATCTGGAACCGATACCCCTGCCCGACCAATCCGGGTCCACCACCGCTGCAACACCTAAGCGAAAAAGCGGCCCATCGAACAACTAGGCCTCTGTAACGGGTGATATGATTCCGCCTCGCCCTACCGCGGCCAAAAACTGCGGTGGGGTTTTTTACGTGGATTGTAGTTGGTGCCGACCAATAAAAAACCGCCATCCGTTTCCAGATGGCGGCGCTAAAATGGCTCGCATTATGAATTAGAAATATGCGCGCACTCTCTCCCAAGAGTGCACAGACTACACTGCAATGTTAGGGGTTTTGCAAAGTCCATTTTCGGTGTTGTTGTGCATCTGTATAATATCGCGTGATTGGTTGCTTATGGAACGGCCAGCGCGCCGTGCGTGTCGGGACGGGGTGATCGGCGCTGGCCTCTGGTAAAGAGATGGCCCGACGGTGAACGACACGCGTCGAGCCATGGCGCAAGCGCCGGTGGAAAAGGCCGTACTCGACGACATGCGAAATCGGAGTGCGGCAAACTGGCATGAACTTTCGCAGCAGAACCTACGAAGCGGGCAGTCGATGGAGTGATCGTGTCCCAGCGAGTGGTGTAGCTGGATTTCATAGCCATCGGTGATTTCCGGTAGGGGTCGGGTTGCTTAGAACCAACCTGAAGGACACCACCGATGACCGACGATATGATGAACCTGCGTTCGTTTGTTGAGAAGAGCGCAGATGCAGATTTGCTGCGCGATATGATTGGCTTTGCCGCCGAGAAGCTTGGGCCACACGAAGCGCGCTCTTTTCGCCATAGCCTGCACCAGTTGCAGCGCCAACTTCCAGTGCCATCAAGTCGCGTGTTTCGCAGGCTCCTCGGTCTGGCAAAGCTCCTTGTGCCAGCGAAAGAGTTGGCTGACATGGATTCCAGCAGCGCGGGCAACCTCCGAGATAACCGCATGCGACTCAAAGCAGGCCGCGACAAACCGCCCTTATCCTCGTGTGACCAGCGGCGGCGGCGCTGAACCGACGTGATCACCTCAATTCGATGCTTCGTCATATGACCACTCGTAGTGTTACCACCAGGACTGGCAGTCAGCAGCCCATCATCGCAAGACGGCCTTCACCGTGGGCTGACCGCCCTCTCACCGGAAGCGTTACTGCACGCGGCTTCCACGACCATTTCCGTTAAATGCGCAAAACCGATTCGAGCCCTAAATAGGGCCGGCGCACTGGCAACCGCCAACTCCATTACATTGAGCAATCGGCTTATGTACTGGGCCATCCGCTTTTCTGCGGCGGTAACGGATGAGTTAGCGAGTATCATCATGACGAGACCGTACATGCGCCGGTAACTATGTGGCTGACGAGCTTCCCGGAGCCATTCAATTCGATCGATTTCCATGCGTCCCCCAAATGTGAAGAGGGGAAACGGTAGAGGCTCTCGATAGTTTCAGAAGACGGCGTCGAAAGGTAAATGATCAATTAAAGTTGCCAGAGGCGCGGCGCCAGATTTCAGTGAGTGCGATCGACTGTCTGTCGCCCTCGTTGCTTGCCTTTGATTGACATCAGGAAGACAATCACTGGCGTCCACGCCGGACTGGCTGGCCCTGCGCTCCATTAAAGGAGAAAATCATGAAGCTCAAATATACGGTGACAGCGATCGCTATTGCGCTTGCGACTTTGACGATTTCGGCGTGTCAGACTGGGCCAAACTACGATAATCGCCCTTCCTACAGTGGCAACGAGCATGGCGGCGGCAACAGCGGTGGCGGTCGTTCCGGGTACTAGCCTGCCCCGATTTCATCGGCTTCGCTTTACATCAGTTTCCCAAACGGTTGCCTACCGGAAGCTCTACCCCGACTGATTGTCGTGCTTTTATTGCCGGCAAAAGCCCTAGCCGACATTCGTACATTCGAATAGACTAATGCTGCCTAACCAAAACTATGGGATGTATACCCCACCAGCCCGGAGTGACAACATGGCAGAGATAAGCATCGATGACGTTCAAAGACTTGCCAGGCTATCGGAGGAAGTCCGGGGGCGTCTGGCCGAAATTTCGATGATTTTGTCCAGAGCGACTGGAGATCCTAATGTCGAAAAGGGAACCATCCGCGGCTTCACTCCCAAAGGAGTGAAGAACAAGAAGGCCAGCAACCGAAGTGGCGACTGGATGGAAATAATGGACGTGGATGGTGTCGAGGCCTGCTACGGCGTCATAAACGGCAAACCATTCGCTGAAAGCCCTTGTGGGGGCTAAAGATAATTGATCCTTCCGCGCCTCTGTTCGAGTGCGAGGCTAGTGAGAAGGAAAGCGATCTCGGATTCCTGGCGCCCGGTCAGTCGAGCGAGTGAGGTTTCATCAAGGCCCTTGCCTGCTACCGCGACGTAGCCGATCGGGTCGTGCGCTGACGCGATGCAGAGCATCCGCATCCAAAGCCCCTGTGCCGAAAGGGAGCAGAGGCGTACGGCAAGGGCGATTTCCCAATCCTGCCAGAAGAATTTTGACCAGACGACGCCACTCATCGGACCACCATTTCGTGGCTCACTTCACTCCCCGGAACAAAAGGTTCTGATGCCGGTTTCTCGCGCGGAGAGATTCTGGGAGAAGTAAGATGCACCCGAACGAAATCTGCAATCCAACCGAGATCCAATGGCAACCCGTGATCGTGAAACTGCGCGGTGGCGGTGAGAGGACGATATGCGGCCCCCTCCAGGGTTTCGAAATCTTGAGCCTGCACATGGTCAGCCCGAATAGCAACATCTGCGCGAATGCCGCCCGGTGCTGTCGTCTGGCATTGGAGCGGAAGATACCGCCGGAACAGGCGAGACAAGCCTTCATCGCCGCGACGATGGATCAAGAGTTGAGAGCGAACTAGGCTCATACTGCCTCTCCAAACTTGCCTGCTTCATCGCCCCACGTTGAGCGGTTCGTCCGGCTGAAGAGTTCCAGCCTCGTCGCGTTGGGCATGAGCTTCTCAGCGACGCTGTAGGCTCCTTCAGGCTTCTCGGAGTGCGATCGGATCAGGCCGGTGAAGCCGGAACGGGCGTTTTGGGCCGTGCGAGGACTACCGCGCGTTCCAATGAGGAAAGGCTCGTCGGAACGCGCAAGATGTAACCGGTGCCAAAATTAGACCTTTCCGTGCTTGGTCGTCTTCAGCCATGGCCGGCGGTCTTGAAGGCGAACCCCTACGAGGTCATTGTCTCGATCGCTTGCGGCAGGATAAGGTTGACTGCCCACAGTCAGAGCAACGTATCTGGCGCAGCGAGGTCAAGGATCGGCATCGCATTGATCTCGTCGTTCGGCATGGTCTTGTAATGCGCTTGAGCAGACTTCCTCTCAAATCCGCCATGATGAAGTCGAAGCTGTGGGGCTCTAGGTCACTGAACGGCCATGTATCTTGGAAGAGCCTCATGTCGCTGCTCCAAATTCTTTCTTAGCGTTTCGTTTGTAGCGTTCTTGCCTCAGCGCTTTCGGGGCGAAAGGTCTTCGGAAATGGAAGAATTCAAGTGGAGCGACGGTGTTGTGATCCAACTCAGCTTTCGAGGCCCGCAGCGCTTTGTTAGCGACACCAGAAAAGCCACCGAAATTCTTCTTTTCCAGTGGCCAGTAAGTGGGGGCCAAGCCCTTTTTGCTGCTAAGGAAGCCTGTCGTGACGTGATGTTGAGAAAACAGCCCCCTGATTACGCGCGTGCAGCTTTTATCGCCGCCGCCCACGAGGCCGGGCTGAACATTCAAGTCGGATCGTGATTGCCGGGCAACGGCTCCCAGCATTCCTTTGAAACTACGACCAGATCCCCGCTTCATGCCGCCGCCGATCTGCGTTCGAGCGCTTTCACATATGCCGCACGGATTTCCTCGAGCCGAGCGATGTCGTATTCCTTCGTGGCAATCTCGTTTTCAGGACGAGGCCTCTTTGCTCCCTGCCATGATCCTCAAGCCATAGGCTTGCGCTGGCGATACGGCGGTCGAGTCAGCCGATCATCTCCGTAGGTTCGACATTGCTGCCCTCTCCGTAGGAACCTATTGGCCGGACACAGGTTAAACAACATCAACCAAGGAGAATTGACCATGACCCTTCCGGTAAATCCCGGCCCAGACCTGCCCGGCCCGACCCCGCCCGTTCCGCCAATCGATGTTCCGGATCCTGCGCCGGGCGATACCAATCCGGATCGTGTTCCCGACGACAAGCCAGGGCCGGAGCCGGACGAGCCGAGCATCCGTGACGTTTTGACCGATCTGAGCTAGCCATCACTCTGCAGCCACCCGATATTCGACGAGGTGTTGGGAGTTGGCAGCGTCGAGGGCGCGGGCTACCGGCGGAGATACGAAACTGCCGACTCAAGGGACTCCACATCCGTCATAAACCCGCGTTTCTGGCCTTTCTGGCTGCAAAACGGATCATTTCGGTCGAAATTAATTGGAGCTCTTCCATCTCGGCTGGAAAGACGAGCAACAATTGGCAACGGGGCCGATCGCGATGACCCACGGGGCAATTTTCACTGAACTTTGATGCAGGTTTATGATAGCCGCAACCAACGCAACACAGCCCCCCGCTGCCAAATGCTTTGGTGCTCAAATTCAGCGGACGCCCTACCACGTCTGCGGTGAGAGCGTCGAAGTCATTTGTGAGATATCGTTATTTGCGGATGATCGTCTGAAATGTTAGATTCCGTTGCGCGCGATCGTTTGCACTTTCCAATAAAAACCGGATGAATATTCTATCACCTGAAAGCGGCACGGCGTTTGGTCGCGCTACTTGTGCGGCTGGTTTCCAACTGGGCGGCGCCTCCCTCACACGGCCTTGAAACCGCCGCCGGACGCCCCATATCCCATTGCAGAACTCGCCCGCGGCATTAGACCACGGATGTACTGGCACTTGCTGTGTGGCGATGATGGAAGGTCGGTGCGAATCTCGCCCGGCCTTTTTCTTTGCAATTGCCTCACCCAGCCCCGCAAGAAAATCATCCGCACATGTCCAACACCACCGATTTCATCGCCGAACTGATCAAAGCTGCCAACGAACTCGATCGCTTGCCGACCTTCGAGGTCAGTTGCCTGCTCGATCGATCGGTGGATACAATCCGTGACATGCGCGAGCAGACTGGGGTGGAGCAATCCGCTCTCGGCCGTGACGTGGTGATCTACTTGCAAACGTCATCTGCGAGGGCAAAGGGTTTGCCGGAAGACCAGGCCCGCGATGCACTGCTCGATGCGGCCGAAACTATACAGACGCTGAAGATGGTGCTGGATGCCAAAGATGAGGTTTTGAGGGGCGAGTGATAACCGAAAGCCCGCCTTGAATGGCGTTTTATTGTAGCAACCGTACCGGAATCGCGGAATCCGGCCTTCCCTATTGGATGAACTCACTTATTGTTGCGGCGGGCGGCCCTCCCACTCTCTGGGCTGCCACTTCCCTGCATCTGCTGTGAGCCAATCCCAGAAGCAGTTTTGCCCCGCCCTTCCCGGCGGGGTTTTTTCTTGCCGGCTCGACAGGCGACACAAACCTACGCCACTCGTCCCGCTTAGCGTTGGAAGTTGCCCATCAAATCCAGGCTCAAATGTTCCCCTCAAAGTTGATCAGATCGACAGAAAATGCTATTTATTCCCGTCGCAAAGGCGGATGCGACATGGAAGCTGGCTGCTCGCTATGCGCTGCGGCTGGCTTCCATCTGGTTGCCAAACTGGATTGTCGCTCTATTCTGGCTTGATGCCCAAGCGCTTCCCAGAGTTCATTCTTCTTGCGCTGATTTTCCTCGCTGTCGGCATCGCACTGACGGCGTTCATTGGTCCGTTTTTAAGAATGCTCGGCTTGCCTTCTTGACTCCGGCCACCTCTGGAACATAAGCAGAACAATAAGGAAAACATTACCGAGTTATGCACCGCCTATCCACAGGATATGCGCAAGAAACAATGACCGACTACCAGCCCAAATACCAATGGCACCGCACCGAGCTAGACGAGAACGACCCGCCAAGGGATACCGACTGGATCGGCATCGACGGTGAATTAATGATCGGCCGTATCCGAAAAGAGATGCACGGACCGACCAAGGGGAAATGGCACTGGGCTGCTTGGTTCCCGAAAACCCATATCGGAACCCTGCCGATGCCGAACGCTGGCTGCGCTCCCACAGCCCGACTTGCCACGCAGAAGGTTGAGGAACGATGGGATCTGTGTCTGCGGGTGATGGCGCCGCGTGACCCGCAAGGCAGGGGATCATGAGCGACGAGAGATTGATTTACCCGAACTCGCCGGTGCATTTCGAACACTGGTGCGGGCACGTGGGCTGCAAGCGCTGGGGATCGTTCGGGAAGGATCGCCGCGGCGTTATTGAGTGGCGGTGCAGCGAGCACGTGGCGGCCGACTATTGGGCAGCAGCGACGCCAGGGCGCAATTAAACTGACCCGAAAACACGGACGTCTCCCACCCCCAAAAATATCGAGGCGTATTAAATTCTTTATTGCTTCCGGACGAGATCAGATTTTTAATTCAAGGTTGTTGAAACGCCTAGGGTCATGGAAGGAGACCTTAATGGACGCCAGAACAACCAGATCAATTCTTATTCTTGAAGATGAGCCTCTCATCGCTTTGGATCATGACCTCCATGTGAGGCAAGCTGGTTTTACGCAGATCACGATGTTTTCCTCGTGTTCCGCAGCGCTCGAATGGCTCAAGTCTAATTCCCCTACAATCGCCCTACTGGATGTCCGTCTCCGAGATGGCCCGTGTTCCGACGTTGCGACAATCTTGAGGAACAAGGGCGTTCCATTTGTCGTTTGTTCTGGCTCAAGTCAGGAGGACGCGGATCCGGTTTTTACGGAAGCCGTTTGGGTTTCAAAGCCCTGTCTGCCAGAAGATTTAATCACTGCTCTCACTCGGGCCAAAGAAAAGGTGGCCGGCTACTTGTAGGAGGCATGAAATGGAAGTGCTGAAACCGAAACGCAAGCGCGGCCCTTCTCCATACGGAAATTTCGACCAGTCCAAGGCTATAGCTGAGGACACGATCCGGGAACATCGCGAAGCGGAGGCCCGGAAAACACAGCGTCTCAGGGAGATGCGCCTAGCCAGAAACGCAGGGGACGAGGCCTCCACCCCGCCACCGTCTCCAACTGACGCGAAATAAAGCGCCACAAGTACTCGTTAATCTGATTGTGGCGCAATATCGGGATGGCAAAGCGACCTCCCAAATCCATAGACCTTCGCACCGAACCCGATCTGCCGCTGAAGAGTCGGGCGCGCAAAACCCGAGACGCCAACCAGCCCCGCCTTCCCTTCGACCCCATGCCAGATCGAATAGAGCCCTCTCTGGCGTTACTGGCTGGCAAACCGCCAAAGGGCGACGACTGGGCATTCGAAATCGAATGGGATGGATACCGGCTGGCAATCGACGTCGAGCCGACAAAGGTCAGGATACTGACCCGAGGCGGCCACGACTGGACGACGCGCTTCTCGGGCTTAGAGAAAGCCGCCAGAGACCTCGGCGCCACTATGATCTTGGATGGGGAAGCGGTCGTTCTTGACGACCAGGGCCGGTCAGATTTCGGAGCGCTGCAGACTGCGCTGGGCGGCCGGGGTGGGAAGAGAAATGCCGGGGCGGCGATCTTCTATGCGTTCGATCTTCTCTATTATGATGGCCATGATCTCACCCGGATGGAACAAGGAGAACGTCGGGCAATCCTTGAGAGCATCATAACCGAGATGGAGGGACCAATCCGGCTCTCGGAAGAGATCGGAGCCGATGGCGATATGCTTCTGGCGACCGCGTGCGAGTATGGCCTCGAAGGCATCATTGCGAAGCATCGCCGTCGCCCGTATCGGTCTGGCAGGCTCGGTGACTGGCTAAAAATAAAGTGCGTTCAGAGCGAGAGTTTTGCTGTAGTGGGTTACGAGCCATCGACCACGATGCCCGGCGCCATTGCCAGCCTGCTATTGGCCGCCCGCAAAGGTTGCAGGCTGGTCTACGTCGGTTCTGTAGGAACTGGCTTCAAACACAGCGAGGCCCGCAAGCTGAAACAGCAGCTAGACCAGATGCCGATCGAGCGGCCGCCCGTTTCCATCAAAGGGAAGAACCTCGTCTATGCCCACCCGAAACTGGTCGCTGAAGTCGAGTTTCGCGCTTGGACGGGTGACGGAAAACTAAGGCATGCCTCTTTCAAAGGGCTTCGCGATGACGCCGAAGAAGCCAATTTTTTCGAGGTTGACTGATCCCTCCTCTCGGGGGGAACAATTCGGTAGCAGTCAGGTTCCTCGCGATAGGAGGTACAAAGATGATTGACACGCCGAAAGTTCCCGTCTCTCACGACGATCGTCATCTTCTCTGTCAGGAGGAAGTTGACGGATCGCTGCAAGACATCCTTGATCGAGCAACGTCTCACGGCTGGGGCACGTTCGAGACTATCAGCGCTATGGAAGAAGTTCTGAAAAACCTTCGCATTATGTACGCTGATCATCCCCATCCTAACGCCGCTCAGGAAGAGAGCAATGAAGGTCGCGCCCTCATCCACGGCCGCGGTGGCGAGGAAAAATCATGACGATCTATGTATGGACCATCGCAAAACCTGGCCGGCAAGATATCAAGCGCGTCACCGATTTGGCCGAGTTGCATGAATACCTGCGCGTCATGGACCTTCCCGGCGGGGCGCCGCTGGATTGGGACATGATGGACCCAGAGATTTCCGACCACGGCACCTACACCCATGCCGCCGGTAGCATGGACGAATGGTCACTGACGTGGGCAAAGGTGGATGGCGAGACCGAGGTTGCCGACTGACTACGTTAACGTTTCGTTAACCTCGCGGTGGGAATATTAGCATGAGCTTGGACGGCCACTCCAAGCGGCTTGAAGCATATGCCCCCAGACCCTCCTGCGGAAACGCGGGAGGGTTTTCTTCTCATATTAGCAGTTAATGGATTTAGGATATGCGGATTTCTTGATGGCCCGAACGGATCTGGTCAATTCGGGCCTCAGCGTGGTCAAAGTCATCGTCCTCATTACGGAACGACCGATTTTCGGTATTGTCACCGTTGTAGACCGTCGCTACCCACAAGCCCCGAACAAAGCTCACATCGAACCGTATTTTTGGCAGATCGGAATTTGCCATTAGGGTTTCGCTAAGTTGCATTTTCCTCATAGGACTGATTTCCCAGGGGTGCAGCCCCCGAGTGAGGCAACGTCCAGCATTGCAGGCCGGAGTCCGGCGAGTTTAGAAGTGTTGTGACCGGGACACCGCTCTTTGCTGTCAGTGAGGTCGCATTCCACCGCCAATAACGTGAATGTAACAAATGAAAGCTTCATCTGCGGCTCGCATTAGTGCTTCGGGGACAACCGTTGCCGGTTCATTTTCCTTCAGCGCGCTAAGGCAGGTCTCGAGTGCCCCCAAGTAAGCTTTTCCTACAGTCAGTGGCCATTCATGAAGCAGGATATCAGCAGCTCCAAGGACAGTATTCACTGGTTTGTATTGTTCTCCGACATCAGTAAGCAGCCAAACCGTCGGAAATTGGCACGATATGTCCGAACCCATGACACATCCTCAATTTGCAATATTTATATTAGCCTCTACGCAAATACCGTGCCGAGAGGTAAAAAGCAAAAAAAACCCTCGCCAATTAAGGCAAGGGGCTGTTCAGTCCGCCACCACTGGCAGGATATCATGATTCGCTAAACTGAGCGCGGGCGCGGCTTGCCAATCTGGTTCTCGACCACTCGGTCAACGCGCAGCGCCACATGATCGACGGCTTGCTTGACGCCTTGTAGCGCCTCCATGATCAACTTGGTGGATTCGCGCATACCTGCCTTGGCGATGTAGTTTTCCGCACCGTGCAGATGGTGAGCTGCAAGATCGGTGCGCACCGTTGCGGCTTCTGCAGCAGCATCAGCGGCCTTCTGATTCGCCACAGCCTTGGACTTAGCCGTTGCGGAGCTTTTCGTACTGCACAACATGGGCCGGGTTCACGTTGATACCTTCTTTGGTGGCAATAATGGGCATAGATCCTGCTCCCGGCGCAGCGGCCGGTTCATGATCGTGTTGGTGGGGTTGATGGTTACTGTAAGTAGTGAAACGGCGAGAAAAAATGCCGGTTGTTTTTTTGCTACTGCTTGGTTTTATGCCGCGAGCCGGAACAACTCTTCCGGCGATTGGTTCTCCTCCTTATGGAGGAAAACGTCATGTCTCATTCATCCGATAATCGTCAGATTCGCACCCCCGGACCCAACGACCGATGCGTCGTGCAGCAATGTCGTAAATTCGGTATCGGCCCCGCTGAGGAGCGCAAATTGCTTAGACTGCTCGGCAAACACGCGCCGCAGCACGAGGTGAAAAACAATGAACCGCCACGGCCTCCGCGGTTCCGGTGATTGCCTTCAGATTTATGCTGGGCTGATGTTGGCTGCGGATAGTAAAAAGTAACGGGCTCCAATTTAGGCCCGCTGTAGATATTAACGATATTGGGTCCGGCTCCATCAAGGGGCGAGACAACAAATCGCCTTATTTCACGCTACAGCCCTTAATGCAATTTTCGCCCTAACCCTTTCCGTCACCTCGCTGCGGACAAAGGCGATCCGTCGATCACCCATTTCGACGACCGGAAACCGCCCTTCTGCGAGGTAGCGAGTGACCATCGTTCTCGACATGCTAGTTGGCCTCGCCACTGCGAACCGCCGTGAGTATTGTGAGCTCCAGCGCGCGAAAATTGACGCCCTTCTCTTTTTGAAGCCGCGACATCAGTGCCGGCACTTCACCATACGGCATGGCGGCATGGTGGCTTCCGGTGGTCAGGGTGTTGGGCTTGTGCATCAACAGGGCAAGGTGGCCCTTCCGCCGAGCAGGGTTTTCACCTCGCCGATGGCCCTCTGCCTTCGCGGCATCCAGGACGCGCTCGATGGCCTCCCTAAGCTTTTCGGCACTTTCCTGCCGCTCGCCCCAAAGCGGCTTCAGCAATGCGACGACATCGGTCGTCGTGATATCCTGCAACGCTTTCGACCTGATGGGCCTCGCATGGTTTTCGAGCAGATTGCGCCACCGCGCTTCGGTATTTGCGCCGCGCCACCTGCCTGCTTTTGCAGCCTTCTTTGCGCGCTGCGACTGGGTCAACGCCTTGTCGGATCAGTTTGCGCGCATCTTTAGCTTTGTAGGGGCGTCCGCCAACCCGAGAGTGTGTAATGGTCCGAAACCCATCTCCCTGCGCTTGCCGCCAAATGTATAATTGAGTATCCAATAACGGCCATTTCCCTTAGACATAAGGTATAGTCCGCCACCATCCCGTAGTTTGGCGGCTTTGCTCGAAGAGATCGATTTTACTGTGAGTACATTTCGAGTATGGCTCCCGATTAATGCTTTTACAACATTTTCTAGCTTTTGATGTATGGTCAATTCAGCAGAGATGGTGATACAGCGTGCCGGTTCAGACGGGGTGGTGCAGGACGCTCAGGCCACCATCGATCGTCAGGCAGGTGGCGTTCATGAACGGGCACTCGTCGGAGATCATGAAGAGAGCCGCGAGCGCGATCTCATCGGCCGTGGCGATACGGCCGCCGGGATGCAGCTTCATTGTAGCTGCTTCGGCAGCCACGGGGTCGGGAAAGCTGTTCCAGTATTCGGTGGCTTTCTGGGTCAACACATAACCCGGTGCCAGAGCATTTACGCGCACGCCCTTGGGCGCGTATTCGATGCCAAGCGACTTGGTCATGCCCAGGAGCGCATGCTTCGCCACGGGATAGGGGAATGTGTGGGGGATGATCGTGAAGGCATGGGTCGAGGCGATGTTGAGGATCACGCCACCGCCCTGTCCGATCATCCCCGGAAGCGCGGCCTTCGAACAATTCCAGGCGCCCTTCAGATTGATATCAAAGCAGCGCTGCCATTCCGCGTCGCTGGTCTCCAACGGCTCATGAAAAACATTGACGCCGGCATTGTTGATCAACGCGTTGATCGGGCCGATCTCGGTTCCTGCACGGTCGATGGCTGCAGAAATTGCGACTGTATCCGCGATGCTCGCGACGGCGTAGCCGATGGCGGCGCCACCGGTCTGCAATGCCTTTGCTTCCGTCTCCAGCAAGCCGGCATCGAGGTCGACGAGAAACAGGCTTGCGCCTTCCTTGACGCAGGCGCGGGCGATCGCAAGGCCAATGCCTTGCGCCGCTCCCGTGATCATGATCCGTTTGCCCTTGAGCCGGTCCGTCATCGCACTACTCCCCCATTACCACTCGGCAAAGCTGCCATCTTCATGGCGCCAGATCGGGTTGCGCCAGCGATGACCTTCCTTGGCCCGTTCGATCACATAGGCCTCATCAACCTCGATACCGAGACCCGGCCCCTGCGGGATCGAGACGAAACCGTCGGCATACTGGAAGACCTCCTTGTTGGAGATGTAATCGAGGATGTCATTGCTCTTATTGTAGTGGATACCGAGGCTCTGCTCCTGGATGAAGGCATTGTAGCTGACGGCATCAATCTGCAGACAGGCGGCAAGCGCGATCGGCCCAAGCGGGCAATGCGGCGCCAGCGCCACATCATAGGCCTCCGCCATCGCCGCGATCTTGCGGCATTCTGTGATGCCACCGGCATGGGAGAGGTCTGGCTGGATGATATCGACGAAGCCATCCGACAGAACCTGCTTGAAATCCCAGCGCGAATACAGCCGCTCCCCAAGCGCTATCGGCGTCGAGGTATGATTGACGATATCGCGCAGGGCCTCCTTATTCTCTGACAGAACCGGCTCCTCGATGAACATCAGCTTGTAAGGATCGAGTTCCTTTGCCAGCACCTTAGCCATCGGCTTGTGAACCCGGCCGTGGAAATCGACGCCGATGCCAATATAGGGGCCGACCGCCTCGCGGATGGTGGCGATTGTCTGAACGGCTTTTTCAACCTTGTCGTAGCTATCGACGATCTGCATTTCCTCGCAGCCGTTCAGCTTGATCGCCTTGAAACCGCGGGCAACCACGTCCCTAGCATTGTTGGCAACGTCAGCCGGGCGATCGCCACCGATCCAGGAATAGACCTTGATCTTGTCACGAACCTGGCCGCCGAGCAGCGAATGGATGGATTGGCCGAGCGCCTTGCCCTTGATATCCCAGAGCGCTTGGTCGATGCCGGAAATGGCGCTCATATGCACGGCGCCGCCGCGATAGAAGCCACCCCGATACAGGACGTTCCAGTGATCTTCGATCAGGAACGGATCCTTGCCAATCAGGTAGTCCTCCAGCTCGTGAACCGCAGCCTGTACCGTCAGCGCCCGTCCCTCGACCACCGGCTCGCCCCATCCGACGATGCCCTCATCTGTTTCGACTTTGAGAAACAGCCAGCGCGGCGGAACGATATAAGTGGTCAGTTTGGTGATCTTCATCAGCGAAGGTCCTGTGTCGAAGAGAAGTGTTGGTCCGTCAGGATCGAAGCGGCCATGGCGCCGATGCAACGGACAGTTATGAAGAGGCTTGCGGCTGGTGCTTCTTTACGGCGACGGCAAGGTCGCGCGCGGCAAGAGACAGCAACTGGAGAGAGCAGTTGCGGGCGGCCGCCGTGTCACGCATGCGCAGTGCCTCGACCAGCTGCCGGTGTATGTCGACAGCTTCGTCGCGCCTATCCACCACCTCGTTGGAAGCATGCAGCGAGAATTCCAATGCGACCTGAATGATGCTCGACAATTGCAGGAATACCTGATTGTGGCTGGCCTTCAGAAGGCTTGTGTGGAACGCAACGTCCGCCTTGGTAAAACGCTCGATATCGCCTTCCGCGTCGCGCATCTCAAGCCAGGCGCGTTCGACATCGGCAATCTCCTGGACCGTCGCCCGTTCGGCAGCCAGTTCCGCCGCAGCCGGCTCGATCGCGCGACGCGCTTCAAGGATGCAGTTCAAGAGATCGAATGCAAAGATCCGGGGACCGATCCATTCCAGCACCTGCTGGTCGAGGATATTCCACTCGTCCTTACGGCAGACGACGGTACCGACACGGGAACGCCCGCGCACCAGTCCTTTCGATTCGAGAATCTTCAGCGACTCGCGGATGACCGTGCGGCTGACGCCGTAACGGTCGCACAGGTCGTTCTCTGTTGGAAGGAAATCGCCAGCCGAAAAAATATCGGCGCAGATATCGTCGGCGATAGCCCTCGTCACATTCTTCTGGACGCGCGGCCGCCGGACAACCGTGTTGCCGCCCTCGTCCACTGATCGATCCTGTTGTCCTTCCACCGGCATCTCCATCCCCGCCGCAGCACGCTCAACGCGCCTTTGGCGATGCATATCGCAGTTTGAATTGCATGGCGACCGCTGCGAACGGTCCGCCACGCTCATTCACAATATCATACATAGATATTTTAATCATCATACAAACGCAATTGACCAGTATGATGTTTCATCATACACAAATGATCACTGCAGGGAGCAGTTTGATTTAGGGAGAGAGACCATGCGCTTTATAAAAGCAGCCATCCTGGCTGGCACTGTCGCCGTTTTCGCTGCCACGTCGGCCTTTGCTGCCGATGTGAAAATCGGCTTCATCGTCAAGCAGCCTGAAGAGCCCTGGTTCCAGGATGAATGGAAATTCGCGGAAGTCGCTGCCAAGGAGAAGGGCTTCACGCTCGTCAAGATCGGCGCGGAAGACGGCGAGAAGGTTCAATCGGCAATCGACAACCTTGGCGCACAGGGTGCGCAGGGCTTCATCATCTGCACGCCTGATGTCAAGCTCGGCCCCGGCATCATTGCCAAGGCTGCGGCCAACGATCTCAAGCTGATGACGGTTGACGATCGCCTGGTCAACGCCGATGGCAGCCCGATCGAAGACGTGCCGCACATGGGCATTTCTGCCACAAAAATCGGCGAAGCGGTCGGTCAGTCGATCGTTGACGAGATCAAGAAGCGCGGCTGGAACATGAGCGAAGTCGGCGCGATCCGCGTTTCCTACGATCAGCTTCCGACGGCCGTCGATCGTATCGAAGGTGCTCTTTCGGTGTTGAAGGCCAATGGCTTCCCGGAAGCCAACATCTTTGATGCACCCCAGGCAAAGACAGATACGGAAGCGGCACTCAACGCATCGACCGTCGTTCTCAATAAGAATGCCAATATCAAGAAATGGGTCGCGGTTGGCCTCAATGACGAAGCCGTTCTCGGCGCCGTGCGCGCCACTGAAACTGTCGGCATTACGGCTGACAGCATGATCGGCGTCGGCATCGGCGGTGCGGATTCAGCCATCAACGAGTTCAAGAAGCCAACGGCCACCGGCTTTTTCGGCACGATCATCATCTCGCCGAAGCGTCACGGCTATGAGACTGCGCTCAACATGTACGACTGGGTTGCCAACGGCAAGGAGCCGGAAAAGCTGATCTTGACGGCCGGCCAGGTGGCACTGCGCGACAATTATGAAGCGGTCCGCAAGGAACTTGGTATCGAGTAATCGTCGCATCAACGAAAAACGCCCGGCGGCCTTCAGCCGCCGGGCGCCCCTATTCGGAGCGCCGCTCATGCAAGACTTTCTCGAATTCAAAGCCATATCAAAGGGCTATCCAGGTGTTCAGGCTCTGTCCGATGTCTCTTTTTCCGTCCGGAAAGGGACCGTGCATGGCCTGATGGGTGAAAACGGCGCCGGAAAATCCACCCTGATCCGCATCCTGTCCGGCGATCAGGCTGCGGATACCGGCGAAATCCGCATCGCCGGCGAACAGCAGGTCTACAAGTCGGTTCGCGATGCCTTTCAGGCCGGTGTGATCGTCATCCATCAGGAACTGCAGCTGGTCGCCGAACTGACCGTTGCCGAGAACCTCTGGCTCGGCCGTTTCCCTGCCCGGGCCGGCGTGCTCGACCGGCGCAAGCTGATCGGTGTCGTGGCTGAAAAGCTCACCGAAATGGGCATCGACGTCGATCCGGCTGCCAAGGTCGCGTCACTGTCCATCGGCGAACGCCAGATGGTCGAGATTGCCAAGGCTGTCATGGTTGATGCGCGTGTCATCGCGCTCGACGAACCAACCTCATCCCTGTCTTCCCGGGAAAGCGAAATTCTCTTTTCGCTGATCGACCGGCTGCGGGCAAACGGCACGGTCATTCTCTATGTCTCGCACCGTCTCGATGAAATCTTTCGCCTCTGCGATAGCTTGTCGGTGCTGCGCGATGGCAAACTCGCCGCCCACCATCCGGATATTTCTGAGGTAACGCGCGATCAGATCATCGCCGAGATGGTCGGGCGCGAGATTGCCAATATCTGGGGATGGCGGTCCCGGCCTCTAGGGGCCACGCGGCTGCAGGTCGACAATCTTGCCGGTCCCAAACTGCCCCAGCCGATTAATTTCAGCGTCCGGAAAGGTGAAATCCTCGGATTTTTTGGCCTCATCGGTGCTGGTCGCAGCGAAATGGCCCGGCTCCTTTATGGCGCGGACTCAAGGGCACAAGGCACGGTCGCGGTGGACGGAGAAACTGTCACAGCCGACAGTCCCGCGCACTCCATCCGCGCCGGCGTCGTTTTGTGTCCGGAGGATCGCAAGCTGGACGGCATCATTCAGGGCCGGTCCATCGAGGAAAACATGGCGATTTCCTCGCGCCGTCATTTTTCCCCCTTCGGCATCCTCAACCCGAAGAAGGAACGCGAGCTGGCCGAAACCTTCATCGCCAAGCTGCGCGTGCGCACGCCGTCCCGCAAACAGGACATCATCAACCTGTCCGGCGGTAACCAGCAGAAGGTCATCCTCGGCCGCTGGCTTTCCGAGCAGGGCGTCAAGGTTTTGCTGATCGACGAACCGACGCGCGGTATCGACGTTGGCGCCAAGTCGGAAATCTACGAAATCCTCTATGACCTTGCTGCACAGGGCATGGCGATCATCGTCATATCCAGCGAGTTGCCGGAGATCATGGGCATAACCGACCGGATCATCGTCATGTGCGAAGGCCGCATGGCCGCAGAGATCGAACGCCCGGATTTCGATGAACGGCGGATACTCGCCGCCGCGCTGCCGGACGTTTCGAACGCCGCCGAACTTCCTCTTCAACAGGTACAGAGCCGATGACATCCTTGAAAAAACTCCTTCTCGGCGAACAGGGACTGGTCGTCATCTTCGCCCTCGCCTTCGCGATCGTTTCGCTGACGGTTCCCAACTTTCTGACCGAGCGCAACATGCTTGGCTTGCTGCAGTCGGTCGTCACCATCGGCATCGTTGCCTGCACCATGATGTTCTGCCTCGCTTCCCGCGACTTCGATCTTTCGGTCGGCTCGACCGTGGCGTTTTCCGGCATGGTCGCGGTCATGGCTTCGAATGCCACCGGATCAATCGTTCTCGGTCTGCTCGCAGCACTGGTTTGCGGCAGCTTCGTCGGCCTGGTCAATGGTGTGGTGATTGCCCGTTTCCGTATCAACGCGCTGATCACCACATTGGCAACCATGCAGATCGTTCGCGGCCTGGCATTGATCTCGTCCGACGGCCGGGCCGTCGGCATCAATGATCCCGGCTTCTACCAGCTGGCGCTTTCAAAATTCCTCGGCGTGCCGACACCGATCTGGGTCATGGGCGTGCTCTTTGTAGCCTTCGGCTTTCTGCTGAACCGGACCGTCTTCGGTAAAAATACGCTGGCAATCGGCGGCAACCCAGAAGCGTCGCGGCTGGCCGGTGTCAATGTCGTCCGCATGCGCATCTGGATCTTCATGCTGCAGGGGTTGGTGTGCGGCATCGCCGGTGTGCTGCTTGCGTCCCGGATCACTTCGGGCCAGCCGAATGCTGCGAC
This sequence comes from Rhizobium sp. LjRoot98, assembly GCF_964252935.1. Taxonomy (NCBI): domain Bacteria; kingdom Pseudomonadati; phylum Pseudomonadota; class Alphaproteobacteria; order Hyphomicrobiales; family Rhizobiaceae; genus Rhizobium; species Rhizobium sp. LjRoot98. The sequence goes on along the minus strand of NZ_CAXUPW020000011.1, from coordinate 65,051 downwards.
TGGCCTTGAACTCTCGGTGATTTCGGCCTGCGTTCTCGGCGGTGTTTCGCTTGCAGGCGGCCGCGCCGCGATGGCTGGCGTCATTGTCGGCGTGCTGATCATGGGCATTGCCGAAAACGTCATGAACCTTCTGAATATTCAGGCCTTCTACCAATATGTGGTGCGCGGACTGATCCTGCTGCTCGCGGTTCTCCTCGATAACCTGCGCTCCGTGGCCGTCGGCCGGCGCGGCTGAAGCGCGGATGGGCGAGGACGTTCTGCATCTGCGGAATGGTGATCTCTCGGTAGACGTGAGCCGCTTCGGCGGCTCGCTTCTGTCTGGAATGTATCGCGGAACACCCTTCCTGAAACCAACGCCGACGGCGGGGCTTGCGTCACGCCGGTTCGGCGCGGAGGCCAGCTTCCCGCTTGTGCCCTACGGCAACCGGATCGAGGCGAACGTCTTCGATTTCGGCAGCAAGCGGTTTTCGATGCAACCCAATACCGCCGACCCCTGTTGCCTGCACGGAGACGGCTGGCTCGCCGAGTGGGAAGTCCTGTCGCAATCCTGCTGCAACGTGGTACTGGGCTATGTCCACCATCAAAACCCGTCAGGTCCCTACGCCTATAACGCCGTACAGACGATCCTGCTCGAGGGGGATGCATTGACATTGGGACTGACGGTCACCAACACGTCCCATGATCCACTGCCGTTCGGATTGGGGTTCCACCCCTTCTTTCCGCGCACGCCGCAGACCCGGTTGATGGCCAAGGCAAGGAGATTTTGGACCGAGCGTAGCGGACACTTGCCTGACGCTCCCACCTCGATCCCCAACCACCTGGACTTCGCGGATGCGAGAACCCTTCCCCCGCATTGGCTGAACAATGCGTATGACGGCTGGTGTGGAGAAGCACTGATAGACTGGCCCGAGCACGGTCTTGACCTCACCGTCACAACCGACGGCCCATTCGACTGCTTCATGATCTATTCGCCGGATGCCGACGCGGATTTTTTCTGCTTTGAGCCCATGACGCATCTGCCCAATGCCCACAATATGCCAGCAGGCTCAGGGTTGGTAACGCTGGAACAGGGTCGAAGCCTCAGTGGCAGTATCGTTCTGCGTCCGGTGGTTCTTCCGAGTTGAGGACTGCGGGCAGCCGTAATATTGGTGGTGATCATCAAGCACGACGCCTGGCCTCAATCGTACAAACATCTGATTTCACTCTATTATATCGACATTCATGTGCTCTCTGGCCGACACCAAACCTACTGCAACTGCGGCTTCTTCAAGAAACTGTCGCGATCAGCAGATTTGACGCGCAGCCAAGCCTCGCGGCCGTCGCGCAGTATCCTGACGGGAATTTCCGATCCTGCCTGGCCGCTCTTCCAGACTTGACGGTAGAAATCCGCAAGGCCGGTAATCTCTCCATCGCGTACTTCCGCAATAATATCGCCCCCCTGCAGTCCGGCCTGCGCAGCAGGTCCACCAGCAGCAACACTCATGACAACCACATCCCCGTTGCTTTCCGCGGTGAAAGCACCAAGCCAGGGGCGTGCCGGCTTGTTCACTCGTCCCAAAGTCAGCAAATCGTCGAGAATGGGCGGAAGCAGGTTGACCGGCACAACCATGTTAATGTCGGACGTGGTCCCGTTCCGGCTCATCACCAGCTTCAGCGAACCGATGCCCAGCAGCCTGCCATCTTCATCAATGACTGCGGCACCTCCCCATGACGGATGGGCGGGTGAGACAAAGATTGCCTCGTCCAGCAGATATTCCCAATATCCGGCAAACTCCCGCTTTGCGACAATCTTGGTCGGCAACGACCGCCCAAACCCGTCTACAAAGACAACAGGGTCGCCGACACGTGTTTTTGAAGCGTCGCCGAGCGTGATGGCCGGGCCACCCAGCGCGCCGAGCGGTTGAACCAGACCGAGACCTGTCTCCTGATCATAGGCGAGCGCATGACCTGGTACGACTGTTCCGTCCGCGGTTGTAAGCCAGACTTCTTCTGCCTCGGTGATCAAGTAGCCAATTGTGAGAACCAGCCCGTCTTCGCGAATAATTACGCCACTGCCTTCGCGAACCGTGCCGAGCGACCCGGCCGTGAAAGCATCATCAGGAATGGAAGTGCGAATGCCAACCATTGAACGCGTGACTGAGTTTATGTCCATTTTCGATCTCGGCAGAAGTGCATCGTAGCTCCCTTTTAGGTGGGAACGCTGGTGGCATCCCGCAAGGCTGAGGAAGCGGTGATACCGGAAACACACTATAATCCGGCACATACGGCGCCTCGGCTGGCACCTCAATTTTTGAAAGTACGAAGATCACGCTAGACCGGGAATCAGGATCCTGTTTTGCCGTTGATTGGCACTATGCGGACGCCGGATGCGTTATCTGCAGAAAAATCGTTCGCTATCAGCCCGTCAGAAAGGAAAATCGCCCGATACAAAGAACATAAAATCTATAGACTAAAAGCAAGCATAATATCAAACTCAGCCTTGAGGGAATCCATGCCAAAAACTCAATCCAACCCCATCGAGATCGGCGTCGATGCTGCAGGCTTCGCACTGCCGGACGCCCATGGCCGCATCCATCAGTTGGCCGATTTTGCCGGCAAGCCGGCGCTGCTCGTTGCTTTTATTTCCAATCGCTGTCCGTTTGTGGTCCTGCTGCGTGAGGAATTCGCAAAATTTGGACGGGAATACGAAAGCAAAGGGCTGCAGATCATTGCAATCAACAGCAATGATGCCGCCGCACATCCGGAAGAAAGCCTGTCGCGCCTCGGTGAAGAAGTTGAGAACCATGGCTATACCTTCCCCTACCTGAAGGACGCTTCGCAGGATGTCGCCAAGGCATATGGCGCCGCATGCACACCTGATTTTTTCCTGTTCGATGCCGACCGCAAGCTCGCCTATCACGGTCAGTTCGACGACGCGCGGCCGGGCAACGGCAAGGATGTAACCGGCGCTGATCTGCGCGCGGCAGTGGATGCAGTCATCTCCGGCGCCCGCCCGGCAGCCAACCAAATTCCTTCGATCGGTTGCAACATCAAATGGGAACCGGGCAACGAACCGTCCTGGTCATCGGCTGCCTAAGGCATCCGTTTTCCGCAAGCGGCGGCATGGTCCGCCTCCGCCTTCCCAAAGTGTGTACGAGAGACGGAATGTCGTCAAAACAAACAGATCCGAGCGGATCCGACCGCCTTCAACTGGAAGCCGACGTTCTCGTGATCGGGGGTGGCCCTTCGGGAGCGTGGGCAGCGCTCGCTGCAGCGGAGAATGGCGCCAAGGTCGTGCTGGCCGACAAAGGATATCTTGGCACCAGCGGAGCCACGGCGCCGTCCAATACCGGAACTTGGTGCGTTGCCCCAGGCGAGGACCGCGCCCAGATCGTTGAACGGCGATGGCAGCGCACCGCCGGATTGGCTGACCCACGTTGGATGCTGCGCTGTGTCGATCGGGCCTATGAAAATCTCCTGAAGCTCGTCGAATGGGGTTACCCGTTTCCGAGCGAGGACGATGGCAAACTCTACATCGCCAATCTGCGCGGGCCGGACTACATGGCTTTCATGCGCCGCCGTGTACTTCTTGCGGGCGTCACCGTTCTCGATCAGCATCCGGCTCTTGAACTTCTGTCCAACGGCGAAACCGTGACCGGGGCGGCCGGTGTGGATCGCCAGCGACATCGTGACTGGCGCGTCGATGCGAAAGCTGTGGTGCTCGCGACTGGCGGCTGCGCCTTTCACGAGCGAATTCTCGGTGCCACGGGCCTGACCGGAGACGGCTATCTCATGGCCGCGGAGGCGGGGGCGACGCTCTCCGGCATGGAATTCACCGGCAAATATACGCTGGCGCCGCATGGCTCCTCGCTCAACAAGGGATTGCCGTTCCGCTGGGCGACCTTCTATCGCGAGGGTGGCACAGAGCTCATCAACAGCGACGGCGAACCCCTGCGCAACGGTATCGGCGAACGCGAAAAGGAAATCGCCCGGGCGATGATCGAGGCACCGGTCTATGCACGCCTCGATCAGGCGGAACCCGCATTGCAGGACTGGCTGCGCCAAGGGCAGCCCAACTGTTTCGTGCCGTATTCCCGTATGGGGATCGATCCGTTCAAGGATTTGTTCCGCGTCACCTTCAAGGCGGAGGGCACGGTTCGCGGTACCGGCGGAATTCGCGTTGCCACCGCCGACTGCGGCACGGATGTACCCGGTCTCTATGTGGCCGGTGATGCTGCAAGCCGCGAGAACATGACCGGCGCCGTGTCGGGCGGCGGGGCGGTCAATTCCTCTTGGGCTATTGCCAGCGGCTGGTGGTCTGGTCAGGGCGCGTCGCAATTTGCCAGGCGGCATGAACAACGGTCGGCTTTTCGCTCGACCTCCAACCCCCTCGGCGAAGCCGGCCTACGGCCGGCTGGCACGCCAAAACCCGGTATCACGGCAAGAGATGTCGTTGCTGCCGTGCAGGCGGAAGTCCTGCCGCTCGAAAAGAACTATTTCCGCGATGGTAATCGCCTGGAGACAAGCCGCCTGACACTCGACACGCTTTGGCATGACGTCCGCCATCATCTGGCCGGTGCCGGCGTCGATCGTTACCGGACCCGCGAAGCCGCAGCAATTGCCGCAACCGGCCGCTGGTCGCTGAACGCCGCTCTTGCCCGTCAGGAAAGCCGTGGCATGCATCGGCGCGCTGACTTCAAAACAAGCGATCCCGCTTTCACGCGTCCCATTCTTGTCAGCGGCGTCGATGATATCCGCGTTGAAGGCTCCCCTCCCCTACAGCACGGCAAGGAGCTTGCGTGATGATCGAGGTGATTTCCGGGAACCGCTGCATCGAATGTGACATCTGCGTCAAGGTCTGCCCGGCCAATGTCTTCGACAAGACCGGCGGCGTGCCAGTGATCGCCCGGCAGGATGACTGCCAGACATGCTTCCTGTGCGAAATCTATTGCCCGACAGATGCGCTCTATGTGGCCGAGCATGCCGATGGACCAATCGCCATCACCGAGGCGGAGATCGAGCAGCGCGACCTGTTTGGCAGCTATTCCCGTGCGCTCGGCTGGAAGCGTGGCAAACCCGGCGGCACGCAATTCGATCCGACACACCGCATTCGCGTCGCTCAAGTCTGAGACCGAAGGAGACCATAAATATGGACCGTATCACCGTTACCGATGTCCACAAGACGTTCCAGCTGAAGCCTGGTCAGTTTGTCACCATCGACGGCCAGCCCTCCGATAGCGTTACGGTTCTCGACGGGGTCGATCTGACAATCCGCAAGGGTGAGTTCATCACACTTGTCGGCCCGAGTGGCAGCGGCAAGTCCGTCCTGCTGGACATCATCGGCGGGCTCACACAAGCAACCCGCGGTGCGGTCGAGATCGACGGCAAGGTCATTACCAAGCCCGATCCGAAGACCGGCTACGTCTTCCAACAATATGCGCTATTTCCCTGGCGCACAGCGCTCGCCAACATCGAGTATGCGCTGGAAGTGCGCGGTGTCACCAAGCGCGAGCGCACCGACAAAGCGCGTTATTTCCTGTCGCTTTTCGGCCTTTCGGGCTTCGAGGACCGGTTCCCCAACCAGCTGTCCGGCGGCATGCAGCAGCGTGTCGCCATTGCCCGGGCGCTGGCGGCCGATCCGGAAGTTTTGCTGATGGACGAGCCGTTTGCGGCTCTCGATGCCCAGACCCGTGAGATCCTCCAGAGTGAACTGCTGCGCATCTGGGAAAAGATCAACACGACGGTGGTGTTCGTCACCCACTCCATCGACGAGGCGATCTATCTCGCCGACCGGATTGTTGTGATGACGGCGCGCCCGGGTCGCGTGAAGGAGATCATCGATATCGATCTGCCACGTCCGCGCGACGGCGATATCCGCTCCAGCACCGAGTTCAACGGCCATCGCGGCCGCGTCTGGGAAGCGCTGCGGGACGAAGTGAACAAGGCGCAGAAAGATTGGGCGCTTTCGCCCGCCTATGCTGCCTGAAGGCTGTACGCCGCATAAAGACAATGGGAGGCCAAGATGGCTTTTGTAACCGATAAATCCGGCTTCGTGCCTGCAGTGACACCACGGTCCCGCGACAAGTCAGCGCCGGCACGCCGAAAGAGCCGCGGGCTTCATCTGGGCACGTTCGGCTACGGACTCCCATTGCTGATCATATTCTTCGTATTTTGGGAAATCGCCCCGCGCCTTGGCTGGCTGAGCCCGCTCTTCTTTCCACCGCTCAGCGAAGTGCTGACCGCCTGGTACGCCATGCTGCTGGATGGCACGCTGTCGGCCAATATCGGCATCAGCCTGCAACGCGCCTTCATTGGCTTTGCACTCGCCCTTGTGGTGGCGATCCCGCTTGGGTTTCTGATGGGGCGATATTCGACGTTCGAGAAGGTTTCTGACCTTCTCGTGCAGACCCTGCGCAACACGTCGCAGTTCGCGTTGCTGCCGGTCTTCATCCTCCTGCTCGGCATCGGCGAGGCTTCCAAGATCGCCATCACCTTCTACTCATCGATCTTCTTCCTTTTGATCAACACCATCGCCGGCGTGAAGTCGGTTGATCCACTTCTGTTGAAGGCCGCCCGGTCGATGGGCACCTCCGATCTGGACCTTTTCCGCAAGGTCATCCTGCCGGCCAGTATTCCGCACATCGTCGCAGGCGCCCGGCTTGCCGTGAAATCTTCCATCTTCGCGGTGATCGGCGCCGAGATGCTCGCGGCCAAATCCGGACTTGGCTACCTCATTCAGAACTCGCAGTTGATGATGGAAACGGCCGATATGTATGCCGGCATCCTGACGATGACCTTCATTGGCCTGATCGTGAACTACATGCTGGTGTGGTTCGAGCGCTGGGCGACCGGCTGGAAGAGCCCATCGGAATCCTCCCCCCACTAATCCCCTGTTCGACACACAACCGCCAAAGGACGACCATGACCGACACATTCACCCGCCTGCGCCGGGACCTTTTAAAGGGCATCGCCCTCACCTTTCTCGGCGCTTCCCTGCTCTCAGGCGCAGCGTTTGCCGAAGACAAGCCGGACGTGATCCGGATCGGCACCACCGCACCGGGCCATCTGAAGTTCATTCTGGGCCGCCATGACGGCGCATTTGAAAAGGAATTTGCCAAGGATGGCATCAAGGTCGAGCTGGTAGCCTTCACGAATGGTGGCTCCGAGGCCTTGACCGCGCTCGCGACCGGGGCAATCGAAGTAACCTACACCGGCAACAACCCGGCCCTGCGTGCCGCAGCCCTTGGTGCCGATGTCAAGGCGATCGGCCTGTCAAGCTTCACCAAGAATTCGTCGACCACGATCATCGTCAAACCGGATTCGCCGATCAAGACGGTTGCAGATCTGAAAGGCAAGAAGGTCGCCTTTCTGGCCGGCACGGTTCGTCATTCGGTATTCTCGAAAGCGCTGAAGACCGTAGGACTGACCACGGATGATGTTGAACCGCTCAACCTCGACTTTGCCGCATCCGGGCCTTCACTGATCCGGGGCGATGTCGATGCTGTCGTCGAATCCGACAATTCGACGTCGAAGCTGGTCGAAAAGGGCGAAGCCCGTGTCATCCTCGACAGCAACAAATATCCGGAATGGTCTGCGCCCTTTATCATTTCGGTGAACGGCGAATTTGCCAAGAAGTATCCAGATCTCGTTAAGCGCCTTTTGAAGGTTGATATCCAGCTGGCGCGTTGGGCTGATGCCCATCCCGAAGATACAATTAAAATTTTCGTCGATGAAACCAAGACATCGGAAAAGTCGGTCCGCAACACCTATGCCGATGGAAAATTCTATCAGGATCCCCGCATCACCCCGGAAGCCATCAAGGCATTACAGGATGAAGAGGCTTTCATGGCGGAAGCGAAGCTGCTCAAAGGCTCGGTAGACTACGACACCTGGATTGACACCAGCTATCTCGACGCAGCCTATAAGGAAGTCGATTCCAACCAGTAATCCGTCTATGCTTTAAGACCGCCGGGCTAGCGTTATCCCGCTGCCCGGCGGTCGTTTGATGACCCTCAATGCTTCAAGACTGAAATGACAGTAATTCCTTTCGACCAGCGGCTGATGCCAGCGCCCGCGAGCCGCAACTTCATTGTTTTTCCCATTGCCCAATGCGTCAGTTTTTCGGGGGACTGGATGGCCGAGGTCCTTGCCGCCGGCACGTTCCTGTTTGGCGTCTCCGGTACACTCCCCGCGGTTCGGCATCTTTACTTGCCCGAACGCTTGCCCGCCGCCGCGCACGAGGCTAACCAATGACAATGGTCAATGCAGCTGAAAGCGTCGAGATACAGCATTCGTCAAGCCAATCAAGGCTTGTGGTCTTTGTGGTCGCTGTCTCTTTCTTCATGCAGATGCTGGATGCAACGATCGTCGTCACCTCGCTGCCGCAGATGGCGCAGTCCTTCGGCGTGCAACCGGTGGCCATGAGCATCGGCTTGACGGTCTACATGCTGACGATGGCGGCCTTCATTCCGCTCTCCGGCTGGCTGGGAAGCCGGTATGGCGCCCGTAATGTCTTTATGGCGGCGATTGCGATCTTCGCGGTCGCATCCCTGTTCTGCGGATTGTCGGACACACTTGCAGAGTTCATTGCCGCCCGCGCGGTCCAGGGGTTTGGCAGCGCGCTGATGAACCCGATCGGGCGTATGATCGTGCTGCGGAACGCGCCGAAACGTGACCTCGTCAATGTCGTCGCATTGATCACCTGGCCCGCCCTGATTGCTCCTGTCATCGGGCCAGTGCTTGGTAGCGTCATCACCACTTATGCAAGTTGGCATTGGAACTTTTTCATCAATATCCCGATCGGGATGATCGGCCTTGCGCTTGTCTGGTATTTCGTGCCGCAGCAGAAGGAAGAGGATACAGCCAGGCTTGATATCGCCGGTTTCGTGCTATCGGCGCTCGGTCTCACGCTCTTGCTCGCAGGATTGGAGAGTTTCGTTCACGGGGCAATGCGGGCCACTCAGGTCGCTGCCTTGCTGGCCGCAGGCCTCGCCTTTTCGGCATGGGCCATCCGTCATTTTCGCAGGACCAACAATCCGCTGCTCGACCTTTCTCCCTTCGCTATCCCGACCTTCGCGTTTTCGACCCTGTCGGCCGGAACCGCGTCGCGGCTTGCGATCAACGCCATGCCGTTCCTGATTCCTTTGCTTTTCCAGGTTGGTTTCAGCCTCGATGCGATTGCGACCGGGACATATATCCTGGTCTATTTCGCCGGAAACCTGGCGATGAAATCGGTCACGACGCCGCTTCTACGACGCTTCGGTTTTCGAACGATCCTTGTCTTCAATGGCGCAATTGCCTCGGCCTCCATCGCCGCCTGCGCCATCCTGTCGCCCGCGACACCCAACTTGGCAATCTACGCACTCCTGTTTATCGCAGGTCTATCCCGATCCATGCAGTTCACCGCATTGAACACGCTGGGCTTTGCCGACATTACGCCGGCACAACGCAGCTCGGCATCGACGCTGTCGAGCATGCTGCAGCAGTTTGCCATGGTTCTCGGCGTTGCCGTTGCCGCTGCGGTTCTCAGCATGTCGCAACATCTGCGCGGGGACGTGGTTCTGGCGCTTGCAGATTTCCGATGGTCGTTCGTCGCGATTGGGGCGATAGGACTGATTGCGTCGCTCAGATTTTTCAGCCTCCAGCATAACGCCGGTGCCGAGGTGTCGGGGCACTCACCGAAATGAACGGAGAGCCGCAGGCTGCAAATCGCCAGCAGTCTTCCATTCTTTCGGCGGCAAAGCCAGCCATTGTATTAGCGCATATCCCATCCTGGAGCCCGCCGAAAAATCCACGGGCTAGTCAGCAGTCTGGCGGCGGCCTTTAGGCCGCCTTCCTCGTTGCATCGAAGGGAATTTCAACGTCGACGACAAGTGTCGAGACCTGCACGCCGCGCTCCAATTTTACACTGACCTTTTCGCTATCAACCTGCATATGCTTGGAAATGGCGCGAAGAATCTCGTCGCGCAATTTGGTCACAAGGTCTGAATCGCCGGTTGATGCACGGTCATGGGCCAACAGAACTTGAAGCCGCTCCCGTGCGGCCGGTGCTGACTGCGGCCGGGAAAACAAACGGAAAAGATTCATGCCGCTTTCCTTCCAAACACCTTGCTGAAGAAACCGCGCTTTTCACCCGGAATGGTGACGGGCAGGACTTCGCCCTTGAGACGCCGGGCCGCTTCGAAATAGGCCATCGCAGGGGCGCTGCGACCATCCGCCAGGGTGACGGGGGCGCCCACGTTGGAGGCACGCAGGACATCCGTGCTTTCCGGAATGATGCCGAGAAGAGGGATAGACAGAATCTCCAGAACGTCATCGACCTTGAGCATGTCGCCGCGCTCGGCGCGAGAGGCGTCGTAACGCGTCAGAAGGAGGTGCTTCTCCATCGCTTCGCCGTTTTCGGCTTTCAGCGTCTTGGAATCAAGCAAGCCGATAATGCGGTCGGAATCGCGGACCGAGGAAACTTCAGGATTGGTCACGACGATAGCGACGTCCGCGTGGCGCATGGCAAGCGTCGCTCCGCGCTCGATGCCGGCCGGACTATCACAAATAACCCAGTCAAAAGCGCTCCTGAGCGAGGCAATAACCTGTTCGACGCCTTCCGGAGTGAGGTTCTCCTTGTCACGGGTCTGCGAAGCCGGGAGCAGGTAAAGCGTTTCCACCCGCTTGTCACGGATCAGCGCTTGCGTCAGCTTGGCTTCACCTTGGATGACGTTGACCAGATCATAAACGACGCGTCTTTCCGCACCCATGACAAGGTCGAGATTGCGCAGGCCGACGTCAAAGTCCACGACCACGACTTTCTCGCCATTCTGCGCGAGAGCGGCGCCCAACGCGGCTGTCGATGTTGTCTTGCCGACGCCACCCTTGCCGGACGTAACGACGATTACTTTGCCCATGTACCTCTCCAATTCCGTAAATACGTCTTCTATTAGCTGAGCGCTTCCGCTCTGATCGTTTCGCCTTCGAGCCATATCTGGACGGCTTTCCCCCGGAGACCTGGCTCCATATCCTCGGCGGTCAGATAAAAACCATCGATCGCGATCAATTCCGCCTCAAGCTTGCGGCAAAAGATGCGCGCAGAGGCATTGCCCATCGTGCCTGCCATGGCGCGCCCTCGTAGCGCACCGTAAACATGGATCGATCCGCCGGAGACCACTTCTGCACCCGACGCCACGGAGCCGACAATTGTTACATCTCCCTCAGTATAGTGGAGCGATTGCCCAGAACGCACCGGCTGACTGACAACAATCGACGGCGCTGCTTTTGCCGAAGTTGGGACAGAAGCAACAACGCTCTCGACAGGCGCTGCTTTTTCCGTCTCTTCGCCCACCGGTATCTCGACGTCGGAAGCCGCACGTCCGTCCGTCATAGCGGGCGGCAGGTCCGGGCCGAGCAAGGAGGAGCGAGCTCCCTCGATCCCCATGATCCGGACATTGCGCTTGCTCAGCTGACTGACAAGATCGCGCAGTTCTGCGCGTTCGATATCGAGCCCCTGAACGTCGAGCACAATCGGCCGCCGCAGGAAGAAGCCGGCGGAACGGGAAGCCAGATGGTCGAGCTGGACAAGCCAGTCATCGAGCGGCAGTTCGGGTGTCAGCGCGAGCGCAAGGAAAGATCGTCCCTTGAGACGGATCGGTCGGGGTTCTGTTAACACATCATTCAACTTGGTAAATTTTCTGTTGATACGGTGTAGCGAGGCAATGGTTAACAGAAGGTTAACGAGGGATCACCAGTCGTGGTGTTTGACGGCCGGGCAGCGCCTCACCGCGCGAAAATATCTGTCGCGCTATCGTGCAAGGGAATACGTCTTCTCGTCACAAAAAGCAGACATAACCAAAGACTTGCCGGTTGAGAATAATGTCAAAACGGGCTGTTCGGGTACGTCCGCCGCGTCTAAAGTCTGAAGCGCTGTGCTATCTCAACGTCCCTGACTTTGAAACCCAACTATATTGGCATCGCTCCGCGTTTTAAAAAGGCGGCATCAGGCCAAGCGTCTCCTGCGCCTGCACAAGAGAATACCGGGGACCAATGAAACCCTGAAGAAGCCCAGTTTCGTAGGGAAAACCGTCGTTGACTCGCCCGCAAAATCTTGCCGTGAGGGCACGCGGAGTCCATATAGGCGTAATGACGCTTGATTCGAAAATATTCGTTGGACTCAAATCCTCCCGCAAAAAGTCGGCTCCTACCAGTGAGCCCACAGGCCCGAGATGCCAATGGGACGGCTGCGAAAAGGCTGGCACGCATCGGGCGCCCGTTGGGCCGGGTGCGGAAGGCTTGTATCTGTTGTTCTGTCTTGAACACGTGAAAGAATACAACAAGGGATACAGCTTTACGACGGCTCCATCGAACGCGGACGTCGCTCGCTACCAGAAGGAAGCGACGATCGGCAGCCGTGCGACCTTCGGAACCAGGATCAACGAGGCGACCGAAATTCCGATCCCTTCCACTATCCGCTCCGGGTCTGCGAAGGCATTGAATGCCCGAAAAACCGCCGCACAGCGCCAGGCGCAAAAGGCTGATCTCCAGAAACGGAGACTCAAGGTTCTCGAAGCCAAGGCTTTCGAAACACTTGGCCTTTCGCCGGAGGCGACACCGGAGGAAATCAGGAGCCGCTACAAGGAGAGGCTCAAGATGCACCATCCTGACGCCAACCAGGGTAACCGCACCTCCGAAGACGAGCTTCGCGCCTCGATCGAAGCTCATAAGATCCTGAAGCTGAACGGGTTTTGCTGAGACTCGCTCTTTGATTGCCGTTTAGGTTCGACCAATCCACGTGGAGCGCCTGGTCAACTGCGTTTTGGGAGAGATGTCTCCCGACTTCCCGGCGTAAAAGCGCCCGGAGCATCAGCCATTTTGCGAGTAGGTCTGGCGGCCTTGTGAAGCGGTGGAATCAGCCGTTCAGCCTTCGGCAACCTACCCAGCGCAACGCGATAATACGCAACACGGTTTCTTCCCGAGCGCCGCCAATATTGCCATGCAGTGTCTTATCCGGCTACGCGGCGCGACACTGTGACCGCAGAGCGGTGCATCACAGTGGCGATGCACCGAAACGGCCGTAATTCGATCTCAACGTGCTGTCGTAAAAATCCTCCAAAACGAAAAAGCCTGCCGCGGGAGGAGGTGCGGCAGGCTTTTCGAAAAGAACCGAACAGCGACTGGGAGGAGGAGTGCCGCTGTTCCTTCAGACGCCCTTGGGAGGAGGAGCGGGCCATCTGAAACTCGAAGCTCTGCGGGAGGAGGTGCATTGCTTCGATGACAACCATCATACCCGGATATTCGTCATTTCAAAGAGTTTATGTTGCAGTGCAGCTATGCAAGAAACGCGAAGCTGAAAAGGACGCAACTGGCAACGTCCACCGACTGAAACGCGAAACGCCCGCACAAGGCGGGCGCTTCGTCAAAATTAAGCAGCTCTATCAGCGAGCGACAGCGGCGCGGGCTACGCTGTGGATGTCACCGCGGGCAATGCCGAGGTCGTTCAGCTCACGATTGGTCATCCGGCCCAGTTCGGACACCGTCTGACGATACTTGCGCCAATTGTTCAAGGAGCGTGCTACGTTCATGATGATCCGCTTTCGTGAGGTTCTTTTGACGTCAGCAGCCGCTATTGGCTCCGGCATCGTTTGATGAGGGAAATATAGGCGCTTCAGGCCAATCAGAATATCGACAATGCGTCGGAGCACCTATGCACCAGATGCAGTGCTCGCCGCTCACCTGCCCATTTTGGTGCCGATATGGTCGATTACCGCCGGGCTTTGGGCACATCCGTATGCCGGGGGATTTCGCTTCGGGGATGCTGGAGTTCATCGTCCGGCGCGTACCCTGCGTCATGGTCCACCGAGATTTCGGGAGCCGCCCGACCAGCAGTTCTTCATGTTGAGCGGGTTAATCTTGCAAGCATTCGGACCTGCGGCCTCCGGCTCGCACGGTAAAGCCGGGAAATGCCATTTCGGTACCTCCATCCGCCTGGAACACAGGGAGAAACGAAAAACGGCGGCGCAAGCTGGCATCGCAGGCGGCCAACAGATCAAGAAAACGTGCAGAAAAGCCGGAAATCAGCATTATTAGATAATAATAATTCATAATTTCTAATAACGCCTACAAGAAACTCCGATTATATTTTCGAGAGACCCTTCCTATAGATATAGGTCATGCCAGACAAAAGAACAAATGACATGCTGATGTGAGCGATATTTGCCCCCATCGGACCTATCTTTGGAACGAGAGTGAACGCGGTGACATGAAATACGATGGTGGCGGCGAATACGATGCGCAACACCAAGGCTTCCTTCCCCATGGACAGCAAGGCGGAATAAAGCACCGTGCCGCACAGGATCATCATCACCGCAACGGTCTGAACGATGACGAGAGGTCCAGCTCCAAGGAATTCCGGGCCAGCGGTCCAAAGCAAAACGCGATCGATTGTCAGATAGAAAAACAACAGCGCGCCAATGCCGAAGACGAGCAAAAGCATCTGCGTCTGAAAGACGATTTTTCGGAAATCCTTGAATTGATTTGCACTCCACGCCCGGGCCAAATCGGGAAACAGAACGGCCTGGACCTGCACGCCGGCCTGCTGGGCGATGCGGCCAATACGCTTGGCGATGTGATACAGGCCGGCGGAAGCGGGATCGGTGAGATAGCCGACGATCAACGTGTCAAGCTCGCTTGCACTGGAACGAATGGCCGACGAAAGGTTGGACGAAAACGAAAAAGAGTAGAGGCCCGGAAACTTCTTTGCGACACCCCGGACAGGCGCGAAGAGAACCCCGCCCAACCCCCGCCTTCTGAGTTCGATGAAGGCAAGGACATTTATGTTCACAGCACCAAGAATCTGAGCTCCCATCCATAGCAGGAGAAATTCAAAGAATCCCCACCCGACCCAAACGCCGAAGAGGCAGAAGGCAACGCGCACCATGCTTGCGAGAACTTGTCCATACGCAAGTATATTGTAGCGCCCAAAGAGGCGTAGCACTGCTGTCGACATTCCCGAAAGCTGGAATAGCAGGACAGAACAGTAGATAAGGACGATGCGGCTCATTTCCGCAGAAACCCCTACGAGGGGACCGGCAAGCAAAATCACCAGCACGGCGACTGTCCACGCAATGCAGGCTGCCAGGACATCTAGAAGAAGCCCGAATTTGAACAGCGTTTTGAGATTCGACAGATCTTCGGCCTGCAACGCCTCCGCGCCATACTTGACCAATGGTTGCCACGATCGGAAACTGACAAGCCTCTCGACGCCCCGCGTATAGGCAAAGCAGATGGCAAGCACCCCATAATCTGTCGGGCCGAGCGCACGTGCAGTAAGCGCAAAGCCTGCAAGGCCGATGAACGAGCTTGCGAAATTCCCTGTCAGCAGGTGGGCTATATTCTTCAATCGGACCAGGAAATGTGCTTCTTTTTCCACGGTCGATCTGACCTTTCCAAGCTTAGTCAAAATGCTCCCCGGCATACTCACAGAAATATCTCCTCCTGAAGAGCGACGGATTTTAGATATGGACAGCCGTTGCTCCACGAATATCGGATTTGCCCATGCAGTTTTAAGTATGCAAAGCCATGAATCGCATGCATAAATTCAATCGTAAGCAGAAGCAGCAGGTTGTACTTTCTCAAAAAATCAGTCGGTGAAAATATTCATATCGAGCGCCCCTGCGCCGGTAGCGGCCAAACTCGTTCTTCCAAGCGATTGGACCGAAAATAATTCGACATCTTTGTATTAGAATGTGGTAAAGTCCACCCATAGGTATTTGTTTATTTTTTGGCGGGGGCAAAATGACGTTTCCGGGCACCATAAAGACTAGAATAAGCAGCCATATTCCCTTCATTCTTTTTGTTTCCCTCGTTATCGCGACATGCCTAGCTTTCCCCTTCGCGGCGAAGGCGGACGCTGAATCTTACCGGCTGGCAGGTGGCGATACTGTCTCTTTCGATTTCCTGGACGACGCCGAGCTCCCGGTGACGCTGACGATCGCATCAGACGGAGACACGCAATTCCCGCTTATCGGGTCCGTGAATATTTTGGGGCTGACCGTAAACGAGGCTCTGCAAAAACTTCGAAACGAATATCGCCAGCGCCAGATGCTGACTGATCCGAAACTCGCCCTCCATGTGTCGGCTTTCCGGCCGGTCTTCGTATTGGGCGAGGTCAAAACGCCCGGCTCTTTTCCTTTTTATCCCGGCCTGACGGTTGAGCAAGCAATTGGCCTGGCTGGAGGACCGCAAACCCTGACATCAAATCCTTCAGACAGAATCCTGTTACGCGCCCGCCTGCGCGGAGAGATGGATGGCGCCGAGGTCGAGATCGTCAGCGAAGCGCTTTACGCCGCACGGCTTGTCGCTCAACTGAAGGGGTCCGACAAAATCGACCTGAAGGACGCACCGGAAATCGCACGTCCCTATCTTGAGCACGCGTCGTTGAAGGGTGCCATTGAAATCGAGGAACGAATTCTGAAAACGGACCTCATTACCACGGACTCTCAAGTCCAGATTTTGACGCAAGGGATTACGGAAACCGAGGAAGAGCTCAAGATATTGGCGCAATTGGAAGAGCAGCAGAAAGAAGTGGTGGCGATGAACGAAAAGGATCTCGATCGCGTTACCGCCCTGCGAAAGCGGGAGCTCAATACGGAAGCGGATTTATCGAGAACAAAGACAACAACATCCAATGAAAAGTCCCGTTTGCTGGAAGTCTACGCCGGGATGTCCAATTCGAGACGTGAGCTGGGTAAACTCAAGCTCGACCTTGCCAAGCTAAAAGCTGACCGCGAGACGGATATTCTCGTGAAACTGCAGGAAAGGGAAGTTGCCATCAAGAAACTGGAAGCGGCACGCCAAACCGCCCAGGAACAGTTTTTTCTGATCGCTTCCATCGCCACGGACGAGAAAAAGCGCAATCAAATTTCATTTACCTACGAGATCCGCCGGGTTGAGGATAAAGGGCACGAAACCATCGAAGCCTCGATATCAACTGAGCTTTTACCCGGAGATGTTCTGGCAGTGTCTATTGCCGGCATGTAAATCCGTCAATTTTCTACACGCATTTTCTTTAAGTCTTCAATTTCCGGTTTGATTGTGGAGTGTAGTTTGCCATCCAGTCGTATAGCCGTCTCCCGTTTCGCAATTCGTGGATTCATCCTGTCATTTCCGTTGCGCGGATACTCTTTGCATTGCCGCTCATCGCAGCCCGCATGTTTTCCTCCGCTTCGCCCCCCGCACCGGCCAGCGTCTAGCGTTTGGCGCGTGACGGTTCGGATGGGGGTTGCCTGATGAACCTCACGACAACCATGGGGAAAACGCTCGTCATCGCCCCTCATCCGGATGACGAGGTTCTGGGGGCCGGCGGTACAATTGCTCGCCTGGCAGCCCAGGGGAATGATGTGTATGTGGCTGTTGTGACCTGGGGAAGCCCACCGGCCTTCTCCGCCGAAACGATGTCGAAAGTGAAGGCGGAAGCTGAGAAAGCTCATCGTATTCTTGGGGTCAAGGAAACGTTCTGGCTTGGTTTTCCCGCCGCCGCCCTTTCTGAAACTGCCCATTCGGCGTTGAACGCAAGCTTGTTCCAACTGGTCCAATCGCTTTCGCCACAGACCCTATTATTGCCATTCATTGGCGACATGCATCTCGATCACCAGTTAACCTTCACCTCGTCTCTGGTTTCGGCCCGCCCACACCAGCAGAATTTTCCAAGGTTGTTGCTAGCCTACGAAACGCTATCCGAAACCAACTGGAATGCACCCTATCTAACGCCCAGTTTCGTTCCGAATGTCTTTATCGACATCGCTGACCACCTCGACGTGAAGATGGAGGCGATGCAGGCATTCAAGTCGCAGCTGCGCCCTCCTCCACATGAGCGGTCAATAGAAACGCTGCGCGCGCTCGCAACATTGCGGGGGGCGACAGTCATGACAACAGCCGCAGAAGCCTTCGTTTTGGTACGCCATGTGATCTGATCCAGATACTTTACCGTAGGCTGGAACTGGCCAGCCCATATTGCTCATATCTGCAACGCAAAGGAAGAGAGCGATGGCACGTTGGCCGGTCTACGACCAAGAGCAAATTGAGAACGTGGTCTCTGTGTTGAAATCCGGCGAGGTCAACGCCTGGACCGGGCCATATGTCCGGCAATTCGAGGAGGCCTATGCCGACTTTCTCGGTCTGCGGCACGCCATTGCGCTCGCCAACGGAACCGTTGCCCTGGAACTTGCATTGTTTGCGCTGGGGCTTCGCCACGGAGACGAGGTCATCGTCACACCCCGAAGCTTTATGGCATCCGCCGCCTGCGTTCCTTTTTGCGGAGGTGTACCGATTTTTGCCGACATCGATCCCGACAGCCAAAATCTGACGGCTGGGACGATCGCCGCTCAGATAACTCCCCGGACGCGCGGAATCATCGTGGTTCATCTCGCCGGCTGGCCCTGTGATATGCAGGGCATCATGGCTCTCGCCCGCGAAAATGGACTTTGGGTGATTGAGGATTGCGCCCAGGCCCATGGTGCCGAAATCCACGGCCAACCGGTCGGGAGCTTTGGCGATATAGCGGCCTTTTCGTTCTGCCAGGACAAGATTATCACGACCGGTGGCGAAGGTGGACTGATCGCCATGAACGACGACACGCTTTGGCAGAAAGCATGGAGCCGAAAGGATCACGGAAAATCCTACGACACCGTTTTTCACAAAGCCCATCCGCCCGGCTTTCGCTGGTTGCACGAATCCATTGGAACGAATTGGCGCATGACATCCATCCAAGCCGTTCTTGGACTAACCCAACTCAAACGGCTGACGGAGTGGCAGGCGAAAAGGGCACGTAACGCAGCGATACTGCAGGCGGCAACCGCCGATCTCGAAGCCCTGCGGACACCGCAGCCACCGAGCAGGTTTCGACATGCCTATTATCGGTTCTACACATTTGTTCGAAGGGACGGGCTGAAACCCGGCTACGATCGGGACAGGATTGTTGCGGAGGTGAACGCTGCGGGCGTGCCGTGTTTTTCAGGAAGCTGTTCAGAGATATATCTGGAAAAGGCGTTCACGGACATGAAGCATGGCCCCAGCCGGCGGTTACCGGTCGCTCAGGAACTGGGTGACACGAGCGTAGCATTGCTGGTGGACCCTGCCATTGATGAACAGACAATGATCGAGACCGCCCGCGTCTTGCGCCGGATTATCCTCTCTGCCAGCCGCTCCTCCGCCAGGGAGATGGATACAGCAAGCGCCCCTCAGGGTGACCGCTACGTATCCTGACAAGCTGCATCGCCCAAGACCATTAGCGCGGTCCCAATTGTTTTCTTTGTAAGTTCGCCCGTGGCGGCTTGAGGAATAATGCGGACAGAATGTTACACTTTTTGTCCTTGCCGATCGACGGCTGACAACAGAACGCCATCCCACTCAGCGAGAATGCGCTCCGGCAAATATTTTCTGGCACTCAGCGCAGCCTTGGCGCCCATGGTTTCGCGCTGCGTTTGATCTCCAAGCATCGCATCAAGGGCCAGCGCGAGAGCATCGACATTTTCGCAAGGCACAAGAATTCCATCGTCTCCATTGGTTATCATCGTACCTGGCCCCCATTCGCATTCAAATGACACGACGGGGAGTTCGACTGCCATTGCCTCAAGTAGCACGATGCCCCAACCTTCATACCGGGACGACAGGACGAAGACATCAGCCGTCTCAACCCACAGACCCGGCCGCGCTGTCACCCCCGGCATTTCGACGCGCGCTTGCAGCCCAAGCGCATCGCGTTGGGCTTCAAGCGATTTGCGGTCATCTCCCTCGCCCCAAATGACAAGCTTCCAATCGGGGTGTTTTGGCGCAACCAACGCAAACGCGTTTAGGAGGAGATCGAATCCCTTTTGATGCGTCAGGCGGCCGACTGCGGTCAGGGTATTGTTTTTGCGCCTGTTGACCCAATCTGGCGGCAAGTCAACTGCATTTGCGATTACCCAACCTCTGCGGCGCATCGCTGGTGGAAAATAATCGAGAGCACCTTGGGTCATGGTCACGAGGCCGAAAGCGCGCGGATACAAACGCGATTGAAGCCATTTCCAGATCTTGCCAAAGGGTTGGACTGCCGGGTTGTTGCGTTCCGATACGACGATCGGAGCCGGCATGCCCAGGGAAGCAAGCAGTGTCATGACATTTGTTCGCGTGAGAAAACTCAGGACAAAATCCGGCCGGGAGCGCCGGAGCGCTGAACGCAGGCGCAAAATGCGAAGACCGACGGCGGCAGCCGATCCCAGTTTCGACATCCTGCCGGGAGGAACTCCGAGCCTCACAATCGATATAGCGGGGTGAAGCGGATAATAGGAGATAGCATCCGGCACCTCGAAAGTAATGATCGTTACCGTGTGTCCCAAGGCCTTCCAGTGATTGGCAACCAGGTTGACCACATGTTCCGTGCCTCCCGCCGACAATCCAGGCACAACAATCGTTACTCGTAATCCCCCTGGACTAACCTTTTCAAACCGCAAGACATTTTGGCGTTCGTTCATGACGGCAACTCGCTCTGCGGCCTGGATGCGTTCATTGAGGATACCGGCCGACGATGCGCTCCTCCGAAAGCCATTGCATGAATTCGTCGAAATGGGACCATTCACCCTCTTCTTTCATCGACCATGCGTCATTGATCCCGACCTTTGCACCCAATTCCGCTTCTATGGAGTCTGCGATCCCGTCATGGTCGTCATCCACATAGGCAGTCCCTTGCTCCACCGGAGGCAGCCCCCCGGATTTATTGACCATCCGGCCCCGGCCACCCTGACCCTCAGGCCCCATATCGGTAATCCAGTCACTATCGAGCCTGTCGCGCGGGAAAGCGCCGGCGTGAGTGCGGATTTCTTCATAGGCGGCTGGCGCCGAAAGAATTTTGTCCACGGACAACGGGCATGGCGGCGTTGACACGATGTAGGGTTCGGTTTCCGGTGCGATCATGACGATAGATTTGGACTTCGGAGCCCAGGACACGTTGCCCGCCTGATAAATCTGCGGGTTCTCCGCCTTGTCTGTCTCCTTTGAATGAATGGCGTAGGTCGTATCCTCTGTACTTGGGCCTGCTTTGAAATAGTTCCCCACATAGGAAATCGGGGTGCCGCCCGGAAACTGCGAAAACACCTCTCCCCATTCTGATTTTGCGTTGAAAAAGACGTTGTTTATAATTTCGATGCAGGACTTGCCGTAATGGTTGTTGTCCGGGTTCCGATCACGGTTGGATAGGCACAGGTTCTTCAAGAATGTTATGTTTTGCGGCATATGCGGGTCGGAGCCCAGCAATGTGCATTTGCTGTGCTTGTTCAACCCCTCTGCAAAAATCGAATTCGCGATCGTCAGATCGGTGGTGTCAGAATGCGCGTTGATGTTTTCGTCCGTGGCCCATGCCCCCGACACGTGATCGACATAGACCCGGGCGCTGTTCTCGACAGTCAACGCATCGACATTCTTGACAGAGTTTGGCAGCTGGGGGCGTATTTTCAGATGCCTGATGACGACATCATGCGCGTTTTTCACGATAAGCGGAGTGTTCCATTTCTTGGCATTTGGTTCCTCGATCGTCAGCACAATGCCGCCGCCAGGCGCCGTTTGACCGAGAATGGAAAGAAAGGAGCCTTCCTCGCGCACGAGTAGCGTGGACTTCAGGTGGATGACACCGGAAACGCGGAAAATACAATTGCGCGGGCCTTTGGCATCGACACATGCGCGCAAACTGCCCGGTCCAGCATCCTCGAGGTTTGTAACCTCGAGGATGGCTCCACCTCGTCCGCCCTGCGCTGTCCGTCCATATCCTTCTGCGCCTGGAAATGCGTATTGAAGTTCTTGGTTCTTGGCTTCAACGCCGGATGCCAACCATAGCTGGAAAGCCAAAAACATCAGCAGGCCAGCAAGTATTCGTGGAACTGTCGCACCGGATGATGAAGACTTCCGAAATTGCGCTCTGCATGGCCGCACCGCAACGATCCGCGAACCAATCCGCCTCATCCTCCACAGCCCTCCGCCGCTCTACTATTTTTCCCAATATAGAAGTTTCACGTAGCGGCCGCCGCTTCTGAAGCGACCTAAAAATCCTATCGCTTGCGCAACAAAGTGCTCTCTTTTTTCATCAGAATCAATCTGATCTGCGCAGGGCGGCATCATCCAAAGAGATGACATTATTCTCTCGACTGGCAATGTCTTTAAATACTATGATCTTGTGCATTGCATGATACGTGGTGGAGATTAGACTGCGTGGAAACAAAACCAATAGTCGTTGCATTTCCATTTGCGGGCGGCGATTTCGGTGGGAGCGACATTTCCGCTGTACACCTTATTTTGGCCCTCGACAGAACCAAAGTACAACCGATTATTATGCTCCATAGCGACAAAGGGGACTTTTCAAAGTACCTGGACGGGAAAAACGTCAGCTATGTCCGCATTGATGATGCTGATGTTTTGAGGCCGCGCCACGGAAACAGTGTTCAGCGGATGGCGGCAGCGGCTGCAAAATACCCATGGACCATGCTGAAGCTTCTGCGCTTTCTGCGTCAGCATAAAATTGACATCGTCCACACCAACAACGGTTTGGTTCACACAACCTGGGCGCTTCCCACGGTTCTGTCTGGAGCAAAGCTTCTTTGGCACCACCGGGGTGATCCGACGGCCAAGGGCGTCAACATGCTCGCGCCCCTGGTGGCAAGCCATGTTGTAACTGTTTCAAAATTCGCACAGCCGTCCGCGCCTCTAATTTCCCTAAAAAACCGCATGTCTGTGATCCACAGTCCTTTTGACCACCCAACTGCCCTTCCCGATCGCGAAGAGTGCCGCCTTGCAGTCGCGCGCGAACTGGGGCTACGTGAAGACACGCGGTTTGTCGGATATTTCGGTGCTCTGATAGACAGGAAAAGGCCGGTTCGGTTCGTGGAGGCCGTTCATGCCTTTCACATGCAAAATCCGGACTTTCCAATCGCCGGCTTGCTTTTCGGTCCGCCCGAGCAATATGGCATTCGCTTGGACGGTGAGGTGATGGCGGCGGCTCAAAAACTGGGCATTGCCGACCGTATCCATCTGATGGGCTTTCGCCTGCCAGTCGCCCCCTACATGTGCTCTGTCGATATCCTGCTTGTCCCGGCTGTGAATGAACCATTCGGCAGAACGTTGATCGAGGCGATGCTGCTTGGAACTCCGGTGATAGCGACCGACCACGGAGGCAATCCGGAAGCGATCGATCACGGCCGGACGGGCTTTCTGGTTGCGCCCGAAAATCCGCCCGCTTTTGTCGAGCCGATGAATATCCTCCTCAAAAACCCGGCGGAATGGCGACGGATAAGCGAGACTGCCCGAAGCTCGGCCCTCGCGGGTTACAGTGTCGGCCGCCACGTTGAATCGGTCATGGAAATCTATGAGAGGCTTACCGGTAAAAACGCATCGATCTAGTTCATTCGAGTGGCAGGCGGAGCAGAACGGAGCTTATTTTTCCAATGCGTGGAAGGAGTTGCTATGCGGATTGAAGACATTCATTTTCTGATCATTGGCGCAACTAAAAGCGCGACGACGTGGCTCCAACAATCCCTTCAACAGGATACAGCCGTCTGCATGCCGGATCCCGAACTCCATTATTTCAGCAGGAACTACGATAAGGGAGACGAATGGTATCTTTCGCAGTTCGGCAGCGCTGGAGATCGTCGCTTTGTCGGAGAGAAGTCAAATTCCTATATGGACACTCCCGGCGTTGCAGCACGGATAAAGCAAGCCATACCGAATGTTCTGCTGATCGCTCAGCTTCGCAATCCTGTTGACCGCGCATATTCCGACTACTGCATGTTATATCGCCGCGGTGAAGTCGGGCGGGACGTGGCGCAGTATCTTGACCCGCGCCGTGCGACTGGTGGCCGGTTCCTCAACGGAGGTCTCTATCACCAGCAATTGCAGCCTTATATCGACCTGTTTCCAACCCAGCAGTTGCAGGTATTGTTATATGAAAATATCCGCACCGATCCTCAAAGACAGCTTGATACCGTGCGAAGTTTCCTGAGGCTGGAGTCGGAGTTGCGCATGCCGCCGGTAACAAAGAAGGTCAAGGATAAGACCGATCCAATCGTCTCTCCTGGCCTTCGCCAAATCCTCAAACCGCTGAAACCCGTTCTCGCCCCATTCCGCAACAATTTCGTTGTACAGGGGGTGAGATCAATGATCGCGCAGGAGACTAAATACAGTCCGCTGGAGCCCGATCTCTGCGCCCGCATGGTTGAATTTTATGCCCCGGAAGCAGAAAGGCTCGGCAAGCTGATCAACAAGGATCTCTCCGAGTGGCTGTCGCGCGTTTCGGCGATGAAGGCACATCTGCGTCCAGCATCTTAATGCTGCAGGGATCTTCACCGGGTGCCGCACGCTTCCACCTATCCGTCTGCTCCCCATGCGATGAAATGAGGATTGGCGAAATCGCAGTCCGACGCCTGCCGTCTCTTTCCATAAGTGAGCGGCGCACCGTCCAGCAAAGATGTGCGCCCGCCGGCAGCACGCAAAACGGCGTCGCCGGCGGCCGTATCCCATTCCATCGTCCGGCCATATCGAGGGTAGACGTCCGCACCTCCCTCGGCGAGCAGGCAAAACTTCAAAGACGATCCAACAGAGAGGCAGGATTTGATGCTGTTCAAGCGCAGAAACTCCTCAGTCTGCGCATTACTGTGGGACCGGCTTGCGACGGCAGTCAAACTCACACCCTTCGCGCGGCAGCGGATATCGCCGCGATCGCAAACGTCGCCGCCTGCCGCGACCATAAATTTTGAGGCACGGCCTTTGTAAGCAGCGTAGCCGGTATGTCTTGCCGGAGCGTAGACGACACCGACGACGGGTACGCCGTTCTCGATCAGTGCGATGTTCACCGTGTAGTCAGCGCTTTGGTTGATATATTCCTTGGTTCCATCCAGGGGATCGACAAGGAAGAAAGCAGGCGCATCGAACTGGGGGATATGTCCCTGCGCCATGGCTTCTTCCGCGACCACAGGCACACCCGGAAATGCGCGCAACAAGGCGTTGAGAATAACCGCTTCGGCCATCTGATCGGCAATCGTCACAGGGGATTGGTCGCTCTTGATCGTTGTGCCGGCACATGACGGCCTGACACTCAGTATCGCTCTTCCCGCCTCCACCGCAGCACGCTCCAGCACATCCAACATCACACCCCCTGTGCAGCTTCGTTTGATTGTCACTCGCTTTGGCATTGCCGCCTGTAGTCAACACTCAGCAATAGCCGTCATGTTTCATCGAGAAATTTCTCGATTTGCATCGCGAGATCGAGCGGTTCGTGCCCAACAGTTCGAAGGTGGATTTCGGGTGCTGACGGCTCCTCATAGGGTGAGCTGATGCCTGTAAAATTCTTGATCTCGCCAGCCATGGCCTTTTGATACAGTCCCTTCGGATCACGGCGGGCGCATTCTTCGATCGGTGTATCGACGAAAACCTCGACGAATTCTCCTTTTTCGAAGAGCTCGCGCGCCATCCTCCGCTCGGAACGGTAAGGTGATATGAAGGATACGAGGACGATCAATCCGGCATCAGCCATCAGTTTTGCCACTTCCGCAGCGCGACGAATGTTCTCGACACGCGCTTCCTGCGTAAACCCGAGATCGCGGTTCAGCCCATGCCGGATGTTGTCGCCGTCGAGCATGTACGTGTGCTTGCCGCGGGCATGCAGCAATTTCTCCACCATATTGGCAATCGTGGATTTTCCGGAGCCGGAAAGCCCGGTGAACCACAAGACCCTGGGCGTTTGCAGCTTGAGGGCTGCCCGCGCGTGCTTGTTGATATCGACCGCATGCCAGTGAATATTATGTGCGCGGCGCAGGGGATGATCGATCATCCCTGCGCCAACAGTGGCATTGGTGAAACGATCGATCAGGACAAAGTTGCCCGTGTTCCGGTTATCGCGGTAACTGTCGAACACGATCGGCGCCTGGGTCGAAACATTGCAGACGCCGACCTCGTTCATCTGCAGCGCAGTTGCCGCCTTCTGCGCGAAACTATTGATATCGATGGTATATTTCAACGTTGTAACGGTTGCGCCGATGCTATCGACCTCTGTGCGGCAGATATAGCTCCGCCCAGGTATCATGGGCTCTTTGTGAAACCAGATTACATGTGCCATGAATTGATCAGCCAGATGGGGCCGGTTTTGCGGCGCGACAAGCATGTTGCCGCGCGATAGCTCGAGATCGTCTTCGAGAACGACGGTTACGGCTTGCCCATCGACAGCCGTCTCGACGTTGTCGCGGCCGCAGAGGATGGACTTGACGCGGGACGTTTGGCCGGACTTCGCAACAACGACGCTGTCACCAACGGAAACCCGGCCCGCTGCAATTTGACCGGAGAAGCCGCGGAAATCCAGGTTCGGGCGATTGACCAGTTGGATTGGCAACCGAAACGGTTGATCGACGCGATCTTCGTCGGCATCGATGGATTCCAGATGCGAAAGCAGGCTCTTCCCCCTATACCAAGACATGTTTGGGGAAGCCGTGATGACGTTGTCTCCAAATCGCGCCGACATCGGTACAAAGCCGACTGAGCGGAAGCCCAGCGTTTCTGAAAACGCTTGAAAGGCGCCGCAAATGGCTTCGAACCTTTCCTGATCATATTGGATAAGATCCATCTTGTTGACGGCGACGATGATATGCCGGATGCCAAGAAGGGAAGCGATAAATGTGTGGCGGCGCGTCTGGCGCAGAACGCCCTTCCTCGCATCTATCAGCACGATTGCCACGTCGGCATTGGACGCACCGGTCGCCATGTTACGGGTATATTCCTCGTGTCCGGGCGTATCCGCGATAACGAATTTTCGCTTCGGCGTCACAAAGAAGCGGTAGGCTACATCGATCGTGATGCCCTGTTCCCGCTCAGCCTCCAGGCCGTCCACCAGAAGCGCGAAATCCAGATGGTCATCACCTTTCGTCGTGCCGTGCTTTTTGGTATCCCGCTTAAGCGCGGAAAACTGGTCGTCAAGGATAAGCTGCGTATCGTAGAGCAATCGGCCGATCAGCGTGGATTTCCCGTCGTCCACCGAGCCGCAGGTCAAAACGCGCAGGAAGGTATTGGTGACGTGCGCGTCCTGCTCGATCAACATGTCGTCATCAAGAACCATCCTCATCAGAAATATCCTTCGCGTTTTTTCTTTTCCATCGAAGCTTCTTCATCGGAATCAATCGCTCGTCCTTGACGTTCGGACGTTCGGACAGTCAGCATTTCCTGAATGATTTCTGGGATGGTGCGCGCGGTCGATTCAATCGCTCCTGTCAGTGGGTAACAGCCAAGCGTACGAAACCGGACTTGCAACTCCTCGACCTTCTCGTCCTGCGTAACCCGGAGCCGGTCGTCGTCAACCATAAGAAGCATTCCATCACGGCGAATAACCGGTCGGCGTTGTGCCAGATACAACGGAACCACGGGGATATTTTCCTGATTTATGTATTGCCAGACATCGAGTTCCGTCCAATTTGACAGCGGGAAAACCCGGATCGATTCATTGCGGTTCACCCGCGTGTTGTAGGTCCTCCACATTTCCGGCCGCTGGTTTTTCGGGTCCCATGTGTGCTTGCTGTCGCGGAAGGAGAATATTCTCTCTTTTGCTCGCGATTTTTCCTCGTCGCGCCTACCGCCGCCGAACGCCGCATCGAAGCCGTAGTGATCCAGCGCCTGCCGCAGAGCCAGCGTCTTCATCATATGCGTGTACGCGGTTGCGCCGAAATCGAAGGGATTCACATTCTGGGCGACACCGTCCTGATTGGTGTGCACGAGCAGATTGAGGCCAAGTTCAGCCGCAGTCTTGTCCCGAAAGGCGATCATTTCGCGAAACTTCCAGGTCGTATCAATGTGAAGCAATGGAAATGGAGGCTTTGCCGGGTAGAACGCCTTGAGAGCCAGGTGCAGCATGACGGAAGAATCTTTTCCGATCGAATAAAGCATGACCGGCCGTGAGAATGTTGCGGCAACCTCACGCATGACATGGATGGATTCTGCTTCCAATTTTTCCAGATACGTCAGCGTCATTTTCGCAGGCCCCCTCGCCTATTCATGTAAAAAATTCCGCCATTCATTTATTTTTCAATAAAATCCAAAACCAACAGTAATATTAACCTCCAATGCACATTGGAACGCACTCATCACGATCCGCCTCCGATTAATTCAAATGCCAATCGGAGATCCGGACGCCTTGTAACGCCGCCTCGAAAACCACGAGAACCATGAGGGGCGATCTTGATTTTCGGGTTTCCCGAAGAAATTTACTACGCTGCCCAAAATGACAGGATGATTGACCGATAGCCTGTTCAGCGCGTCAACGAGGTTTCGTTCCTTGGTGCGCACGGCTGCAACAACCATGATGATGGAATCGACCCGGGATGCCAGCCAGACAGAATCCTCCTCGTGCTGCAGCGCAGGTGAATCGATGATGATCAGGTCGTATAGTCCCCGCAATTCCGTGTAGAGAACTTCAACGCCGTACAAATTCGGCCTGGAGGAGATGACCTCCAGGAACGGGTACGAGGGGGAGGCAAAGATAACGCTCTTCAGATCCCCCTTGTTCTCAAGGAAGTTGGAAAGTGCCGTGTCTGCTTGTGGCGCACCCAAAAGGAAGCCGGCCCCCTTCGAGTTCGGGTCGAAGTCCAGAATAAGTGCACGCAATCCCTGCGCTCTCGCAGCCGCGGCCAGACCAAGCGCTATGGTCGTCTTTCCGTCGCCATTTGATGGCGAGCAGATCATGACGATCTTGCCTCCTGCCGAACGGTCTATCGCCTCCCAGGCCATGCACAAGTTTCGCATCGCCTTGGAAAACATCGAGCCGGGACTGCTCACTACAAGCTGATGCGGCATCTGCAACGAATGTAACGGTGCCTTCAAATTTGGGATGGTGACGAGGTTTGGCCGGTTGAGCACCTCTTCGACATCACGCGGCCCATGGAGCCTGTTATCAAGAGCCTCAGCAACCATCAGACCGATGATAGCCAGAACAAAGACACCGAAAGAACCGGTTGCGATGACAAAGCTCGGGGTTGGAAAAGAGGGGCTGGTTGGAACTTCTGCGTAGGAGGCGACAGTCGCCGACGCCTTGCGTTCGCCGCGCTCAGGATCTAGGTCCCCCAATCGCAATACGATCTGATCGTAACGCTTTTGTTCAGCCAGCAAATCCCGCTCAAGCTCCCGCCTGCGGATTTCAGCCAAATTGCGGCCTTCCATCCTCTTTTGCAGAAGAGCCACTTCAGTGCTGAATTTCTCGGTCCGGATTGAAGCAACCTTGGAATTGTTTGCCAATTCCTGCACAATTCTCTGGGCTTCATCACCTATCATAGCGCGGGTGGCTTGAAGCTCCGCATCTGCATCGATGACAAGCGGATGATTTTTACCAAACTTTGAACTGAGCTGCGCGCGGACCCTTTCAAGACGCGATTGCTCGGTCCTCAGGCGGTCAAGCTGATCTGACGTCAGAACACGGCCCAGTGCTTGCTCGTCCGTCGACGCAAGAAGCCCTTTTGCCTCATTATATCGCGCGACCGCCCCAGCCTCATCAACACGCGCAATAGTCAACTGTTCATTTAACTGTTCCATGCGCGCCCGCAAGAGGTCGTCCTGTGGATCAAAAGTGAGATCACTGTTCGTGGCGAAGTTGGCGATCTCCCGCTCCATATTCGCAATCCGGCCAGCAAGCTCCGCTTGCTGGCTGCGCAAATATGCGATGGTGTTCTTGGTGGCCTCGTCAGTAAGTTTGGCAGTCCATTCGACATAGCGCTCCGCAATGGCATCAGCGATCGTGGCTGCCTTCAATGGGTTGGGCTGCCTCACGCGAATGGTCATCGCAAGGCTGTCGCCGCGGCGATCGACAATATACGAACTCAGGAGGGTGGAAATCGCGCGGTTGCGCTGCACGCTTTCTGAAATAAGACGGCGGCGAACCATTTCCGGCCCGTTTCCTTCGTTGGAAAACAATACGCCGACGATGGGCGCGAACAATGATCCGATAAGGCCGTTCCCCTCCGTCCGTATCGGGTGCAGGTAGGTATTGTAGTCGGGGTCCTCGACAAGATTGAGCGCATCAATAACGGTCCCGGCAAACACACGAGACTGAATGACATCGAGTTCTGTTTCCATTACCGATTTATCGCGCTCCTGCTTGCGCAGTTCGACCACCGCTTCATAGGGGCGGGCGTCATTGCGATCGAACACAATCGCGGAGGTAGCGGTGTAGATTTTTGTATAGAGAAGCGATGCCAGAATCGTCAGCGCCAGGCCCGTCAATATAAAAATGCCAAAGAAGACAATGTACCTGCGTAGCAATTCAGCGATGTCCTGCAGGCCGTAGGTGTACGGCCGGCGCGGAGGCATCTGATATATCGTCGTGCTTTGAATTTTATTTGTAGAATGGTCAACTGCGCGATCGGTGGTCAGCATTTAACCTCCAGACAACTTCCCCAAGACTTCCTTGCCGCAGCGCACAATATACGCCAAATTTAGCAACCCAATTGGAATGGGAACAATAATTGAAATCACGAAAATATTAAACAACTAAATTATCATTTAATATTAATGATGTCGCTTATATGAAAATACAAATCGAATATTGCGACCTACAAAATGTTATTGGTCGCAACAATACATTCGCATTTGCCCGGAAATAGCATATTGCGTCAAAATTATACACTAATTTCCACCATCCGATGTGTGGCCATAGCTTGCCAACCATCAGATAAAATCCATCACCTATGGGCTTGCCAATGCCATCCGCTCGATGAGAATGTCATTGACCACGTGAACGTCGAATTTTGCTTGCGCCAACTCTCGCGACTTCATCCCCATATCGGCAGCGAGAGGAAGATTGCCCGCAAGCGTCACCATGGCACGCGCCAGGTCATCA
This sequence comes from Rhizobium sp. LjRoot98, assembly GCF_964252935.1. Lineage (NCBI taxonomy): Bacteria > Pseudomonadati > Pseudomonadota > Alphaproteobacteria > Hyphomicrobiales > Rhizobiaceae > Rhizobium > Rhizobium sp. LjRoot98. The sequence goes on along the minus strand of NZ_CAXUPW020000011.1, from coordinate 34,207 downwards.
ACATTCCTGGGCTCTACCAGATAACCGTTAATGCCAGGCTGGACCGTATCGCTGCACCCGGCAAGGCTGGTTGTAATAATAGCGCGCCCGACGGACATAGCCTCAAGGATGCTGCGCGGAATACCCTCCCGATAGTAGCTCGGCAGTACGAAAACATTGCATCCTGCGAGGTAAGGCCGGACGTCCAATGTGTCGCCGAGAAAGTTCAGAAGCCCCTCATCAACCCATTTCTGGATATCGTCACGGGACACCCCAGTGACGGGATTGGGATCAAAATGTCCCAAAATTTGAAATTCCGCATTCGGGTAGAGATGCCGCACCCTCCGCGCCGCCTCAATATATTCAAGGATACCCTTGTCCTTGAGCAAGCGCGCGATCAACAGGAAAACCGGTCGATCGGAAGGGGGCGGAGCAAAGGCATAATGATCAAGATCCACACCCGACCCGGGCACAATCCTGATCAAGGATTCGTCCCTGACCATACGATGCTCGCGAATGTCCGCGGCATCAGCCTCGTTGTAGGCGAAGACAACGTTCGCGCCGGCAAAGGCGCGACGGTAAAGCCAAACGCTGATCTGCTTGACCACCCGGCCTTTAAAAGTTGCCGACCCGTTTTGTGAAAAGACGTGGCCAAGCCCTGTTACCAAGAAGCAACGGGAACGCACTCCAGCAAACCGCGCGGCAATCCCACCGTAGATTATCGGTTTCATCGTGTAAGGAACGACCAGGTTCGGCTTCAACTTTCGCAGCAGGCGCCAGAGCGACCATATGGTGGCGAGATCGGCAACTGGGTTGAGCCCTACGCGCGCCATTGGTATCTGTGCAAAATCGACGCCTATTCGTGACAACGCACTCCTGGTTCTTGCGTCATCTTCTGGACCAACGGCTGTGACAATGTGCCCGGCATCCACCATCCGCTTAAGCAGTTCCAGCCGAAAATTGGTCAATGACTGGCTATAGCTGGACAGAACGACAATGCGTTGTCTGCGATGCGCCGGCATCGTCTGCGGCAGCGGACGGATAGCGTCCTCATAAACAGCATGTGTCGCTAAATACTCGCTAAAGACCGCCATAATAACTCCCAAGGAAACGAACCGGCAATGCAGGCGCGCTAGTTGATCTGCGATCCCGCTGCAGGGTTCCGGCCGATATCGCTGACGAGCGCGTTGAACAGCGCTTCAGGAAGCTCCGAAAGCTGATCCCGCGCACCATCCTCGTCTGTGTCGGCACTTTGGGGATGTACATCCTTCAAATGTGTGGCCGCACATTGCTGCTTCACATAGCCGGGAATGAGGCTGCTCATTAATGCAAGGACCATGGCTTCGTCTCCCAGTTCGGCGAAGCGCTCCAGTCGTGCAAACGTCACCATGAGCTTGGAGAGGTCCACCGGATGAGGGATAGCGCCAAGAACCCCAGGCACCGGCGACGCTACCCGCATTTCCTTGCTGTCGAAGAGTTCCTCAAATCGCTTTTCGCCGGGGCGTAGGCCGATGATCTTGATTGCAATATCTTTTTCAGGCGTAAATCCGGCCAGACGGATCATCCTGCGGGCTATCTCGATGATTTTTATGGGCTCGCCCATATCCAGCACGAATATTTCGCCTTTGCCGATATCGCCCTCCAAGCCATAGGCGGATGCCTGCAACGTCAGTTCGACGGCTTCGCGAATGGTCATGAAGAACCGCGTCATCTCGAGATCCGTTACGGTCAGCGGGCCGCCACAGGCAATTTGCTTCTTGAAGAGCGGGATAAGTGATCCGCTCGAACCAAGGACATTGCCGAACCGAACCGTCATGAAGCGGGGCCCTGACCCCGTCTTGAACCTGTTCAGGTCAAGAGCCTGGCAGTAAAGCTCGGCAAGGCGTTTGGTGCCTCCCATGACACTGGTTGGGTTGACAGCCTTGTCCGTTGAAATTTGAACCATCGCCAATGCGCCGCACTGCCGCGCCGCGTTGGCGACGTTCATCGTGCCGATAACGTTGGTAAGCGCTCCTTCACAAGGGTTGAGCTCCACCATCGGCACATGCTTAAGCGCCGCTGCGTGAAAAACCAGCTCGGGCCGATGCAGTGAAAATATATCGTTGACCCGGTTTGCCCGCCGCACATTGCACAAATGTGCGGAACGCGGAACGCTCTGGAAACGCTCGTTCAACTCCATATCGATCGCATAGAGATTATATTCGCAGTTCTCCAGGAGCACGAGTTCCGCGGGCTCGCACGCTGCGATTTGCAACGCTAATTCACTACCGATCGAGCCTCCAGCACCGGTGATGAGCACCCGCCGGCCCTTGACCAGGCGCGAGATCGCTTCCCGGTCCAACGAGGCCTGCGGTCTTTCGAGCAGATCGGTCAGTTCGATAGACTTGAGTTCGAAGCGGTTTTCCCGCTTGGTATTTTTAAGCTCCGTCATCTGAGACAGGCGGGAAACGGTCATGCCAAGCGCCTCAGCCGCCGCGATCAACCGCTCCGACGCATCCTCCCCGAATACGGATGGCGCTTCCGTAAATATGAGGTGGCGCGGAGAAATCCTTTCGCCTTTGAGCTGCGCAACAATATCCCGGAAATCTTCCACAGCCCCAAGGATAGGGACGTTCCGAAGCACCATGTTTTGATGCTCATTTGTTTTTTCCAGGCATCCGACGGGCCAATGCGTGCAGTTGCGATCGCGGCTCAGTGCGCGCAGGTAAAGGTCGGCAGCATCCCCGGCACCAACGAGGAGCGTGGGAATTTGCTTCTCGGTATTTCGGGGGCCTTTGAGCCCCATCCCGCGGCGTGTCAAAGGGAACTCGTCCAACCGGAAACTCAGCCTGGAAGCAGACAGAAAAGCCAGGAGCAGAAGAGCCTCCAGCAACAACGTGCTGCGCGGCATATCTGTAAGCCTGGTTGCGAAGAATAAAACGCAGACAAGCATCAGTGTGGTTATGAAAACCGCACGGATGATCGTCCACAAATCAGACACGGATCCATACCGCCAGTTTCGGCTATACAATCCGGCGAGTGGGAACACGACAGCGCAGACGAGCAGATATTGGGGACCAGCGATCAACAATGCCCTTAGCAACTCGGGCCGTGCTTGCACCGTGTCGAACCCGTAACGGGTCACGTAAGCAATACCCAGAGCTGAACCTGCAGAGAGCATATCCGCCAAAAAAAGCCCGAGCGACTGCCGGACTTTTCGCACCTGCGAATATACTATCCTTTTCGCAAGGCCCAACATCCAATTGGCGGCAGAAAGCACAGCCGTGACGGCGGTAGCGAGCGTTATGCCGGATAGCCGCTTCTTGGCCGAAGAATTGTTGGTGTTTAAAACGACATCACCGCGATCCATTATAGCCCCCGCCAACTACTCGCACGGAATCATATCGTCGAACCCTAGCGGTTCGAACGCTCAAATTAATCTATAAGAAATATATACTATTCTCCCAGAGGCATCGCATGAGCGAAATACCTCCGCATCGCCGCAGCACAAAGCTACGTCGAAGAAATCCCCGATATGTAAGAGCTTTCTTTCGTTAGAAGGTTTGCATAAAATGAATAATCTGTAAAGCTTATTTTAGCCTCAGCTATTCTAACGCAGGAAAATGGTAATCTATACCTTCTTCATTGCATCCATCGAAAACATATACTTAATGCCATAAATCCCAGTGCTAAATCGTTTGAAATTTCCATTCTCAAAACGAAAAACATCAACGATCTGAAAAAAGAGGCCACACTTTCCAGCAACAGTTCATACTGTTGCAACGCTGGTTCAGCAGAACAATTCCACCTGGCCGAAGCGGCGATTTTGCTGGGCGCGCCAACATTCGACCAGCGTCGACGAAAACCGCAGGCTTCAAAGATTGAAAGTGCTCACCCCATATCGATCAAACAAGCAACGCGGTTGCGCAGTAGGCTCAGCACATCGGCCTCCAGATGCCCCGCCAAAGAGTACCGTTTAAGGCTCTGCTGAATAGGTGCTATTCAACGGAATTGGTCCGATAAACTCGTTGATGGAAATACCAGTTGTAGGGCCATCGCTCAAGCAAGATATGCGCAACGTGACTGAGGCCGACAGACGCAACGAAAACCGCCAATCCAAAGATTGCGATCGAAAGCCAAACATCACTGGTGAAAAGCTGCAGCTGAATGAAAACTCGCCTTACAAAGTAATAGGCGTAAGGATGCACGAGATACAAGCTATAGCTTATGGCGCCTATGTATTTTGAAAATTTATTATTAAATATAATACTGGTTAGGCTGCGCGGATCTACCGCAAGCCAAAAGTAGGACACGGTAAAAATCAAAGCTCCCAGAGCGGCCGGATTCGAGAAATCGGAGAGTGTATAGTCAAACACTCCCCGGCTTGCTGAATAGGCGGTGGCAAAAAACAGAGTTGCCTCGAACGTCCGCAACACGGCTGTCCCCATCGTTATCCGTGAGCCAAAGAGGCGGATCAAGGCGCCTGCCAGGAAGAAGATCGATATGGGAAAAACGGCGAGAAAAACCAGCGATACCGCCCACGCCAACGCAGCCGCTACCGTGTTTGGTCGTTTAACCGACGTGTAGACGACCCAGCATGTAAGCGCATAGAACATGACCTCGTAGCTCAGGCTCCATGCATTGGGGGTGAGCTGTTCAGTTCCAGTGAAGAGATTTATGAACAGGAGTCCGGAAACGATGCTCTCTATATTATTCGTTTTTGGATATTCGTTGGTTAAGTAGTTCAATGTTATAAATACTACGGAAGCTACAAAGAATAACGGATAGATACGCAGAAACCGACGCTGCGCGAACTCCTGAATGGAGTATCTCAGGGCGCTTGGAAGGATCACATAGCCGCTGATCACAAAAAACAATTTAACGCCAAAGACACCCAGAAACCATGGCGCCTCTATGGCATGCACGTAGCTCTCGTTGGCCGGGTAGATATGGCGAGCTGTCCCGCCGAGAATATGCGCCCCAAGCACCATGATTGAGGCCAAACCACGCAAGCCATGCGCAGCAACGTTGAATTCGCCTGCCTTTTCAACCGAGTTTAAGGCAACACGCCTGACAGGCTCGCTTGCCGACGGTCGCGCTAGTATTTCATCAACCATTAGAGGCCCCGCCAAGTTGCTCAAGGGCAGAAGCCGTCTGCCGTCGGTCAAAAGACATCTAAATAGTAGCGTGGCTTAGCCCAGCGCCCCGAGCGGGCCGGGCGCTCGATCAGTATCGGCCCTCCCTCGCAGCAAGCCACGCTCCTTATCTGCAAAAGTCGAGGCAAGGAATATCGGGAGAAGAACCGGCAAAACCCAGAACCGGCTATAAATGTGCGGAAGAGCATTAGCTGCCAGTAAGAACACCGTGACATTTGCAAGGATTGCCGCAGCAAACGGGCGCCCGCCCGGCACTTTTAAAACCGAAATAGCCGGACCCAGCCCGCCCAACACCATCACAAGGAACCCGATCGCGCTTATCAGCCCGCCTTCTATCCATAAGAGCAGATAGACGTTGTGAACAGGTGCATGGTATTGGCTGCCCACGCGATACTGATCCGCTCCGACGCCGATAAAGATTGTGTCCGACGTCATCTCCAGGGCTTCGTTTATCAGCTCGACCCGCCCATCGAAACTACCGGCTTTCCCGAGGTCACCGGTTTCCAGCGCCCCAAGAACTCTTTTCTGGAAGGTGGCAGGAAGATATTCGGTCACAAGACCGCCACTGAGAGCCAAGATCGTCACGCCGATGGCTAACGGCAGCAGCATACGCTTCCAGCTCAACCCGAGAAGGGCAAAAATTCCCACTCCACACACAAGCGACATAAGGCCGGAATTGGAGCCTGTCAGCAAAATACCATAGGTCATGATTGCTACCGCCAGAAATCCGGTTGTCTTTCTCATGTGACCTGTCGTGCAGAGGACGAGGACAATTGGTACACACAGCGCTATGACGGTCGCGCATTCATTTGTGCGCTCCATTAGACCGGTGAGGCGTCCGCTGCCGGTTACGAACACCGTATCCCTCTGCCCGTCATAATGAATGAGATACACTCCATGGAGGCAGATCACCGAAATTGACAGGATATAAACTTTGGCAAAGGTCACGATGTTTTTTGCGGATTGACTGCTGAAAATCAACATTATTGCCAAGTATGCATAGGCATATTGCGCAACGACAGCCATCGCGCGCATTGGATCGGGAGATTTCATGCTGCTTATCGTCAGGCCCGCGAGTAATGTGGAGAGCCCCACCAACCAGACCGCCGCACTCATTCTTCCGAAGGGATAAAATGAAATCCGCCCACTCAATAAAAGTACAACCAGGGCGGCCGCGAACATAATATCAGAAAATGTAATGTTTCCTGCTGTGGGACGTATATAAACCATAGAGCAAAGGAAAACACCGCCGACGACGAGCGGATAATCAAAGAACATGATGATCTTTGATCGTCTCATTTCGGCGGAGTAGGTTTTCTCTCGCCATTCCTGATCAAGATCGTTCGGAATATCTGTCATATTGCGATCTCGCTGCGTCTATACAGCTGTGTTGAGATTTTTTGGGTAGGGTGCGAACCTCCGCACTAAATAATATTTCCTGGCAAACTATTCTGATGGCAGATCATTCGTCCGGGTTTTTACGCAAACACATTCTCATCCAGACCCAGACGTGACATCCTGCGTGATGCCGTCCTAAGGCCTGCGGCCGTCAACCGCGCCGGGCGTAGCCAATGCCCGATGCCTCGGCTATCTGGCGAATGCTCACGATACACGGCAATGATCCTAAAATCGAGATAAACAAAATCAAATGTCACTCGCAACGGAACGCTGCTCGAAATAATCAGATAGCAAGTTCGATCTGCTCTCGTCTGCAAAAGTATATTTTCCGGTCGAACACCAGAATGAGTGTATAGCGCCGGTGCATACGCCCATAGCTTGAAACCCTTACCCTACGTCTTTCCGCTTCGCTGCGGCCAGCCGGCTTTCACTTAACCTTTCTCCAAAAATCATCACTGAAGCCGTCATAATCAGAATTTGAAGGTCAATCCAGAAGGATCTGTTTCGGATATACCATAAGTCGAGGTCTATCTTGTCATCATCCGTAAGGATGGCATTGCCGCTGATCTGCGCCCACCCCGTCAACCCCGGCTTTACAGAGCAGCGCAGAACCCCACGCTCGCCAAGGCTGCGTATCGTTTCTGGAAGAATGGGACGGGGACCAATCAAGCTCATATCGCCGACAAGGATGTTCCAGAATTCAGGAAGTTCGTCCAAGCGGGATCGGCGCAGAATCCGGCCAAATGTGGTTGTACGTTTCTCGTCGCTGAGGAGCTTGCCCTTGCTGTCCCGCGCATCCGACATGGACCGGAACTTGATCATTCTGAACGGGCGCTGGTCCTTGCCTGCCCTAGATTGAACGAAAATTGCCGGGCGGCCGAGTAGAACGATGACGGCAATTGCAACCAGTATCATGACAGGCAACATTAACAGCCCGGCGGAAAGTACGAATATGATGTCAAGAATACGGTTCATAATATTTGCCCCAGCAAACATTCGACCTCTTATTTTTATCCACCCGGAAGAGATCCGGCAAGAAATTTCATCTTCCTATTTTCGATAACTACGCATTGACGGCAACGGGCTGTTCGTTCCATCATCAAAGACGGAAGAGTATATGCTGTAAGGAAACTGCCATATTGCATATCGGGAAGACCACGTGGCCAGCACTCCCTCATCCATAGGCCTCGATCGCAATTGATGACAGCCGGTTGAACGATGTTTTTCCTGGTCACCAGCCGAGGGGTGGCATCCGGGAAAGCCAGGTTTTTAAAGTGATATATTTGAGGACCGGCTGGACCCGCGAGCAAGGTAGCGGACGACGAGCACCTGCTCCCGATACGTCAGCAAAGGGTATTTCGACCGCCATCAGACTATAACATTCGACCGAAGGGAACAATGATGTGTGGAATTGCCGGGCTCGTAAATTATACGGGACGCCAACGTGAAGCATCGACCGCCACCCTGAAAATGATGGCCAGCGCTCTTGCGCATCGCGGCCCGGACGCCGATGGAATATGGCTTGCCGAAGATGGCCATGTCGGCCTTTGCCATCGCAGACTCTCGATCATTGACCTGTCTCCGGGAGGTGCGCAACCGATGCACTCCGCCAGCGGCCGCTACTCGATTGCGTACAATGGGGAGATTTATGGGTTCCTGGGATTGCGCGCCGAACTGGATGCGCTCGGGCTACAATTTCGCGGCCACTCCGATACAGAAGTGCTTCTGGAAGCCATCGAAGCATATGGGCTGGAAAAAGCATTGGCGCGCTGCAACGGCATGTTCGCCTTCGCCCTTTATGACAGTGTAGAACGCAAAATCATATTCGCCCGGGATCGACTTGGTAAAAAGCCTCTTTATATCGGAGTGTCCCGTGATGCGATTGCTTTTGGTTCCGAACTGAAGAGCATCAGAAAACACCCGTCTTTTCACTCTCCCGAGATAGATCGCGACGCAGTTACGCTGTACCTGAGATACAACTACATCCCCACTCCCTATTCGATTTATCGTAATGTTTTCAAATTGCCGCACGGTTCGTGGGTCAGCATCTCGGTCGATCAGCCTCCCGCCTCTCTTGCGGCAGTTCTGGCCTCTGCAAGATCCTACTGGGACGCATTCGAAGTTGCCGAGCACGGATATGCGCACCGTATCGGATCCGAAGAGGAGGCTTTGGATCTTCTCGACAACGCGCTGAAAACAGCGGTCAGCGAGCGCCTGGTGTCGGATGTGCCTGTCGGTGCGCTTCTTTCCAGCGGCATTGATTCTTCTCTGGTTTCCGCCGTGATGCAGGAAGTCTCGGCAACGCCCGTCAAAACCTACACTGTCCGCTTCATGGAGGAACAGTACAACGAAGCGGATGCCGCCGCGGCCGTTGCCCTTCATCTGAAAACGGATCACACCGAAATCACGGCGGAACCTGAAATCGCTCTTCGGCTTATCCCCGATCTGCCTGATGTCTATGACGAACCTTTTGCCGATCCATCACAAATCCCGACGTTGCTCGTTTCAAAACTCGCACGAAGAACCGTAACCGTCGCTTTATCCGGCGACGGCGGCGACGAATTTTTCGGCGGCTACAAGCGCTATCAACGAATGGTGACCTTTGACCGCCTGGAAAAAATGACCCCCACGTTCGCGCTGAAGGCAGCGAAGTTCGCACCCGAATGGCTGCTAGACGCCGCAGCACCGCTTGGCCGTCACGCTCTCCCCTCGGCTTTGCGCGACGAGGCCACCGGCAGCCGTGTGAAGCGGCTTGCCGAACTGCTTCAGATTCGCAACAGAGACGACCGGTATCTGAATTTTGTCTCTCAATGGCCGGATGCGGCCGACATCGTCATCGGCGGACGTGAGCCGCCGTCTGCAATGTCATCGAAGCGAATTCCAGCTGTTCTCGAGCCGGTCGACAGGATGATGTACAGGGATATGGTTGCCTATCTCCCCGACGATATTCTAGTCAAACTGGATCGGGCCTCAATGGCTGTCGGTCTTGAAATGCGCGCGCCCCTCCTCGATTATCGCTTCGTCGAACTGGCCTGGCGTTCGCCGCGCGCCTTATGTTTTTCCGAAGGCCAAGGCAAGCGCGCCCTGCGCAAACTGCTGGCCCGCCGGTTGCCCGAAACTCTCCTGACGCAATCAAAGCGAGGCTTCGGCATCCCGCTTAACGCCTGGCTTCGCGGCCCCTTACGTGCCTGGGCAAGCGACTTGCTATCTCCGTCCCGCTTGCGTCGAGACGGGATTTTCCGGGTGGAACCCATTGAAGCGCGTTGGAAGGAACATCTTTCAGGCAAGCGAGACTGGGGCGCGCACCTTTGGACGATCCTGATGTTCAATTCCTGGCTGGACTGCTGGGCCAGCCAGGAGCATTAACTGCGCCGGTAAGGCCGCATGCCTCACTGGCCCTCAATGCTGAAGCCGGCCTGGCCTCCTTCCCGCAACTTGCGAGACGAGAGCCAGATCGGATGATTGGGCGCAGATGATTTATTCGCGGGGCATCAGTATTGATTTTCCAAGCCTGCGACACGGCGCCAGGTGGGCCGTGCTTATGACAGCATAAAGTCCGACTGACTGAAATTCGCTGCCGTAAGATTGCCCAACGGGTCATCGATGAGAACGGAGAATGCATTGCCCGAAGAGTCATGCCCCTTGATGATGACATCGCCACTGACATCGTCGTAGGCATAAACCGTTCCGTTGGTTCCCGAACTCGAATATTTGGTCAGTCCGAGCCTTTCGAAGCTCAACGTATCGATACCGTCCTGGAAATCCTTGACGGTATCACGACCGGTCAGGACACTGGCACCCTTGAAAGAGAACTGGTCCGCGCCTGCGCCACCCCAAAGCGTGTCAGCACCGGAATCACCGATCAGAACGTCATTTCCAGCGTCGCCGTAGATCGTGTCATTTCCATCGCCACCATAGAAACGGTCGTTTCCGTCGCCACCTCTCAAGGTGTCCGCTCCGGCTTCACCGCTAATGGTATCGGCACCGGCATCTCCAAACGCCACGTCGTCTCCGCCGCCAAGTTCGATACTATCATTGCCATTGCCGCCATGCGCTTCATCCTTGCCCCCCTCGGAATCGATCATGTCGTTACCATCGCCACCGCTGAGGTAGTTGTTGCCGTCTCCGCCATCGACCCGATCATCGCCGTTTCCGCCGAACACTTTATCGTCGCCCGACTGCCCCTTGAGCGCGTCGTTACCATCCTCGCCATAGATGGTATCATTGCCAGCAGCTCCACTCACGGCCTGCTGTGTCAATTTCCCCGTCGCGGGATCAATGCGGTTGGTGAAACCGTCATTCCCGCTACCTGCATAGATGATATCGTCTCCGTCACCGCCATCGATATATTCCTCGCCGGCGCCACCATAAATCGTATCGTTTCCAGCGCCGCCTAAAAAGTGATCGTGACCATCGCCGCCCTCCAGAATGTCGTCCCCGAGGCCGGCATCGAAAATGTCGTTTCCAAGGCCTCCAAGAAACCTGTCATTTCCCGCGCCGCCGTCGAAAGTATCGTTACCGTCGCCGCCTTCGGCATAATCGTTGCCGGCCCCTGCCTTGAAAAAGTCGTTCCCGGTCCCGCCGTAGAGCTTGTCGTTGCCAACTCCGCCATCGAGAAAGTCATCGCCTGCGTTGCCGTACAGGATGTCATCGCCATCATAGCCGTAGATTTTGTCTGCAGCGCTCGTTCCCGTCAGCTTATTTGCCAGGGTGGTTCCTTTGAGAATCATGATTACCTCTTCGGTTGGTAGGAGAGGCGCTGGTAGGAACGGAATGAGGCGCAAAGGAGGCTTGCAGCGATTTCACAACCATAAGAGGAAATAAAACCGCACTCCATCCATGTCTATCTGTGGATAAAGACTGAAAATACGCCAATTGTAATAATACAAAATTATTAAATTTCAGTGATTTAATTCAAACCTCGCCCATAACCCGGCCATGATCGCGTTTAACCTTACGACATACTTTATCAATCTCGCCATCATGCGAAATAATTTGATTAGTCAACGAGATATCCTCATATTTTATTCAAAAAATCCATATACTTGGCTTCTACTGCAGCCAGCGTATATTCACTCTCGATTCGCTCTCTGGCGTTGCGGGCATATCGCGCATAACCGCCTGGGCCTGCATCGAGCAGTGTGCGCATAGCCCCCGCAAGTGCCTGCGGATCTCTCGCTGGCACAGCGATACCGCCATTGCCGACAACGATGGCGGCGTCGCCGACATTGGTCGTGACCACCGGCTTGGCAAAGCTCATCGCCTCGGCGATGACATTGGGAAACCCCTCCGTCCGCGAAGACAGCGCCAAGATATCGATGCCTTGATAGAATCCGGCCATGTCTGCGACTTCCCCCTGCAACTCGATCCGACCCGGCGGCAGCGCGGCGTCGGCAATCAACCGCACGACGGCGGGATTGTCCCAGGACAGTCCATGCCCGGCGGCCGTAAACGTCACATCCGGATGTGTTTGAGAAACCAGCGTGGCTGCATGGAAGAACGTGGCGTGATCTTTTTGAGGATGAAAGCGGGCCGCTATGCCGATCCGTTTCGCGATGCGGGACACCGGCGCGGAAAGAGGCGGAAGATCAAAACCATTCGGAATGACAATGGCATTATGATTGCTGTAGCCATAGGCACCGTGCATTTCGAGAGCGCGTGAGGAATTATAGATAAAGCCGGCAGCACGGCGCGACAGCAATTTGGAGACAGCAATGGCGATACGTGAACTGCGCGACAATGACGATGGATCGTCCAGCGACTGACGGACATTCCAGAACACGCGCGTATGTTGGCGCGAAAGGCCCGCAGCGATCGTGCCGGCAATCATTGCATGATACATCCAGCACAACACGACCGTGGGCCGCTCCTGGCGGATCAACTTGGTCAATGTGAAGATCGCCCCGACCAGCGCAGTCGGCACTCCGGCTTCCAGCGCGACATAGGTAACTCGGGGATTATTAGCGAGGGCTCGATTGCGCCCCGATATCCCCATTAGAGATACAACAACGATCCGTTGGCTGCCTGAAATCCGCAACAACCGAGTGAGCATAGTCTCGGCACCGGCGCTGGCAGTGAAATTGGTAATGACATGCATGATCATCATGGCGGTCCGTTTAATACTCAAGCGCGTCGTTTGTTTGCGATAACCCCGATTTGCAATTGCCAGAACCGTTAGCTTTGCTTCAATGGAAGCCAGCCAGATACCGGCGGCGAAAGCCATTGTCATCCAAACAAAGCCACCGGTCTACTCGATCGCACAACCGGTTCTTTCTCACACAGGTAGGTATGCGAATGGCATTCGGTTCAAGCTGGAGATGATATCGGAGCATAATGAAATATTCGTTGGCGGCCCGGCATTGTTAACTGCTGGACAGTATCCCGCACGTGGTGTTCTATATCTCTAAATTACAGATATTTTAAATCTGGAACCTTTTGTATCGTTGTCAAGTCTGCCCCACCGAAGCTTTCGCGCCGATGCGCTCAGAAGACGAATTTATTCTGCTGATTGGTGGACGGATTGAAGCGCCTGGGAACTTTTCGGGATGAGAAATGATGCGTATTGTTCTTGTTGGCGCCGTGGAAAGTTCGAACGTCGCATTTGATGCGCTCGTGAAAGCCGGAAAACCTCCAGTTCTCGTGGTGACCCTCCCGCAAGACGCCGCTGATCGGCATTCGGATTTCACCGACATCGGTTCACCGGCCGCCGCGATCGGAAGCGCAGTGTTCCGCACGACAAATACAAACGCGCCTGAAACGATAATGGCGATAGAAAATGCGGAACCGGATGTCACTTTCGTCATTGGCTGGTCCCAAATCTGCAAAGCGCCTTTTCGCGCCATTGCTCGTATCGGGAGCATCGGTTTTCACCCAGCCGCCTTGCCTCGATTGCGGGGGCGAGGCGTCATTCCCTGGACAATCCTGCTTGGCGAAAAGACGGCGGGATCTACGTTGTTCTGGCTCGACGAAGGCACGGATTCCGGCCCTGTCCTACTGCAGAAGATCTTTCACGTCGGAGAAGAGGAGACAGCGCGCAGCCTCTATCTCAAACATATGCGCAATATCGAAGAAATGATCCCGGAAGCCGTGCACCGGCTTGAGATGGGCGACGCCCCGAGAATAGAGCAGGATGACCGCCAGGCATCCTATTGTGCGAAACGTACGCCTGAAGATGGCTTGATCGATTGGCGCATGCCGGCTGCGCAGATACTGACCCTCATTCGAGCCGTGGGCGATCCGTATCCTGGCGCTTACACAAGCTGCAACGGGCTCAAACTTCATATTGACACTGCTGCGCCAGCTTCCCCCATACCCCGTTATATTGGCATTACCGGTCAGGTTCAGGCACACACTCCACGCGGCTTTGTCGTCATGTGCGGTGATGGCCTTTGCATTGAAGCCCATAACTGGCGCTCATCGAGTGGCAAGCCACCCCCTGTGCACAGCAAGCTGCAGGGCTGAAGCCCAACACGCAAGCGCCGTCACTTGCACTTGACGTTCCGCGCCTTTCCCGCACCGTGGAAACCCGCAACCAAGAGCCAACGGCGCTCGCCTGACGGAATTTAGCCCGGGACTGCCGATAAAATCCGCCGCTACACTGCAAGCGTAGGGCAGGACGCGATGGCTGCTGCAACCAGCTTCGCCTGGACCCGGATATCGGGAACCGCCGTGATTTCCCAGAATTGTCCGGCCGTCAGAGCGCCAACGGCAAACATGCGTGACTGGGCCTGGCCGTTTGAATCAAGCACACGGGATTCCGTGTCGATCGCAATGCCGAGACCAAGCGCGTCGGCGCTGATCATACCTGTCTTCAGCATTTCCTTCAGGAGCGGGGAGTGGTTGACGCCAGCCCGCTCCATCCCCGTACAGTTCACGATCCAGTCCGTCTCGAACGACGCCGATCGATCACATAAGCGCGGGCGATAGGTGAGTGCGACACCGTTTTGGCTCTCCAAGATGGATTTCACAAATCCGGCATGCAGCTGGACAGTGCCATTTTTGATCAAGGAATCGAACCCTCCGAACACCGCCGGTGAAATGCGATGACGGTGGATGTTCCACCAGGGTAGAGCATGCCGGAGAAAACGTGCACGCTGCTCGCGAGACAACTCCTGCCATAATGCCTGAGTGTCCGGCCTCAGGCCGTCCATCACAGCACGCCAGTCCGCACCCTCCCTAATCTGCCGGCGCAGGGCACCGAGAATTGCACTGATCTGCCGTTGGCCAGCCGGCAATGCAGGCTTGATGGCAGACACCCGGTGCGAGTGATGGGGATGCGGCACTAGGCCCCTTCGCGACAACACGCGAATCTCACCTCGATGGCCGCGAGCGCGCAATGCCAGGACTTGATCGATCATCGTCAAACCTGAGCCCAGAACGCAAACCCGGTCCCTCTCCCCTACCCTCAGCAACCAGTTCAAGCGCCAGGGATTCTTGATGATGTGGCGTTTGGCGCCGGCCGCTAACCCCTCAGGCGAAACCGGCAGTTGCGCGCTACCGACACCGAGACAGAACACGACCGTCTGTGCAATCAGTTCCGCAGCATTGTCCAGTTGAAAGACCGTGCCGACCCGGTACTGCTCAACGCAGCCTGTTGCCTTGGCCTTGATGAAGCTGACTTTCGCTCTGTCGTGACCGCGCAGCAGGGACGCCAGCGTGTCTCGCAAATACAGCCCGTAATCGCCGCGGGAGGCAAAATCGTCGCCAGATTTCCCCTTGCCCTTTGCTTCCAGCCACATCAGGAAATCGTCTGGCTTATCTGGAAAGACACTCATGCGACCAGCGGGCACGTTCAAGCGATGAAGATGGAATTCAGTGCGATAGGCCGTACCACGGCCAAATCCCCGGTTGTCGCCAATGATTGCGATCGAACTCGATGCGGGAAGCAGTTGTAGTAGATTGATTGTCACGGCTATCGCCGAGAAACCGGAGCCAACAACAACGATATCGTAAACCAACCACATCTCCGATCAATCGTCTGCCATGCGTATCGACATGGCGCGAACGGAAAATTCGATGAAGTTCAAATCTCTGCCAAGCCTATCCTATTAATTAGGAATGGCAATCAGCGACAGCATGTGACGCGTGTGAAAGTATTCATACAGTCTCCTCGCGGCGCTGCGGCTAAGCGAACAAGAAATCAGCACTGCTGAAATTGGATGCGGTCAAACTATTGCCTGGATCATCGACAAGCACCGAGAACATTTTCCCAGCGGCATCGTAGCCTTTAATCAGAACACCTCCGGTTGGATCGTCGTAGGCATAAACGGTACCGGCCGCACCCGTGCTTGAATATTGCCGGATACCAATTTTTTCCAGAATGAGAATATCGACGCCATCTTGGAAATCCATAATGGTGTCCTGCCCGAGAAAAGCGCCGGCGCCCTTGAATACAAACCTGTCGGCATCTGCACCGCCCCACAGCACATCCACCCCTGAATCGCCGATAAGGGTATCCTGGCCCGCGTCGCCGTTTAGAACGTCATCTCCGTCACCGCCGTAGAACAGGTCATTGCCGGCGCCGCCATTCAGGACATCATTGCCGCCCTCACCGCTTAAACTATCCGCGCCGGCATCCCCGAATGCAATGTCGGCCCCGCCGCCCAGTTCGATCCTGTCGTTGCCATCGCCGCCGCGCGCCTCGTCGATGCCGCCTTCGGAATCGATGATATCGTTTCCATCACCACCGGAGAGAAAGTTGTCACCATCTCCACCATCAACCTTGTCGTCGCCGTCACCGCCGAACATCCGGTCGTTACCGGCTTGCCCTTTCAAGAGATCCTTTCCGCCTTCGCCGTAGATCAGATCGTTACCAGCTCCACCGCTCACTGCTTGCTGTGTCATCAGGCCGGTGGCTGGGTCGATACGCTCGCCAAATCCATCATTCCCTGAACCCGCATAGATCACATCGTCGCCATCGGCCGCGTCGATATATTCCTCACCGGCTCCACCATAAATCGTGTCGTTACCGGCCCCACCGAGAATATGGTCATGGCCATCGCCTCCATCGATGAAGTCGTCGCCCTGACCGCCCTCGAAAATGTCGTTACCCAGGCCACCGATAAAATGGTCGTCGCCTGTGCCGCCATCGAAACTATCTTTCCCGTCACCACCTTCGGCGTAGTCGTTTCCGGGGCCAGCCTTGAAGAAATCGTCTCCGAGGCCTCCGTAAAGCCTGTCGTTGCCATCGCCGCCATCGAGGTAGTCATTGCCGTCATATCCCCACAACACGTCGTCGCCAGCGTAGCCATAAATCGTATCTGCGTCATTGGCGCCGAACAACACGTCTGCCAGCAGAGTTCCCTTGAGAATCATTGTTTCATCCCCCTGAGATTTTAGGACGGAAGGCGCCACGATGGCGGTTCAAGCCCCGTCTAGGCTTTCAATCGGCGAAAAAGTGCTTCGAGAAATCACGGCGCTGAGTGCTGAATTCGAATAAATATGAGAGGAGCCTAAAATAACACTGTGGGCCTGGTTTTACAACGTGGAACTGGGTTCTCACCATCCGCAGCCTACCTGGATGTTGAAGAGAACATGAGATAAGACGCGACCTGCCGAATTGGGCCTCCAACAAGTGGCCGATCAGTTTTACAGGCGAGCAGGATACAGATGGGTGCGTCAGCGCTCATGAGCATCACTGCATATATAGTAGTAATTGCTATATTAGATATTTGTTAATATCCGGCCATTAGGCTAGGCACCGCCGAGATCAATTAGGCGTGGGAGGGCATGATGTCATGCGACCTTTGGACCGTCGCGCAATCACTCGCAGACGATAGAGGGATTGCTGATTTCGAACTCGCGATAGCGATTGAATATATCGACCGGAACCTTCAGGTAGCCCAAAGTAGCGGTAGGCGGACATCGCCAGATATTGACCGCTTGAAGCGGGTGCTTGAGTTGGCGATCCAGCATCGCCGCCACGAACTGTAAATGGCCGATCGTAAAATGAACATCGCATGCCAAGTGCAAGCGGTCGACAGAACTCCGGGAAATTCTAGTTCGCGCCAACCAAAAATCGGAGCGCCAATCAAGCAGGCAGCCGGAAATTTGGCGTATTGAAATCTGCGCTGGTCGCAGCCAAGAGTTTCTTGGCATCAGGTGTCAGATCGCGGTGGCAGTATTCTTCAATGCGCGCTATCTCGTCATCGCTCAGATAATCGTTAAATCCGCCCACAAGGCCTTTGCGCATGCGCATGCTCTGCAGGTCAGTACGATCGTATTCGTGTGCTGGGATGCCTTCGGCGACTTCCATTTCCTGCATCTTTTCGAACTGGCCCGCATCTATGGCAGCTTTAAGAACGGCAGGCTTGACCTCGCATCCCAGGAAATTGAGTATCCCTTCGATCTCCTTCAGCGGGACGGCCGAAAGGTTTTCGTAGCTCACAATGTGGTGACGTCTGCCGGAGAGACCGCTGGCCCATCCGTTAAGATAGGAGATCATCTTGGGCATTCCGTAGTCGGCATCGTCGATGAAGTCCGACAACGAACCGGAAAAACGCCCCTTGTGTCGAGTGGCATGGAAAAATCCTGATACGAGAACATCCCTCGGATCGCGAACCATGATGATAATCGGCAGCTTGGGCGGGACCTGTGATCTGGCTTCGTGGCTGACAACCACCATTGGCATCTTGCCATGTACACCTTGGGATATAAAGGCAGGAATCCCGCGTATCGGGTCCAGGTCAAAATTCGGAACAAGCGCAAACATATTATGCAAGTTCGTTTTGGCGTTGTCGCCAAAGGCCGCCGCGAAATAAAACGACAGTATATAACGCAGCCAAGTTCGGCCAGATTTCGGAAAAGAAACCAGACAAGCGTCGGTTTTTTCCGCATGCCGCGCGAGAGCGGCCCCCTTGCGCCGCTTGCGTAGAAATTTCCAGAAATATCGCAATGTTTCGTACGGTTCCGTCAACCCTCTCCAAATCCCATGTGGTTTCTTTCCGTTGGATTCATATGAAACGGGCATCATGGATGGAACCCTTGTTGATTGGCAAAGCCATATCCGCAACTGATACTTTTACACCGAAATTCTACAGAGTTTAAAAATTAACAACTATAACAGAAGTATTTACATACAATTACGCCGACATTTCCAATATAATAGATGTTATAATTCATAACGTCTTGAAATGCATCGCATCGATGCTGCACTCCCTGTATTTTATATATTACTAAATGTACAAAGTGCCCACAAGTGATAATTTCGCTTCTCGCTGGCGCTAGCCTGACCCCCAAATGAAACCACACTCAGGCATTGAGCGGAAGGCAATCCGACGCCTGCAGTTGCTTCGCCACAGGTCAATTTCGCGTTGCTTCCGAACTCCAAGCCCACCATTCAGTTCTCGTGGAAGGCCCTTCTGCAAGGGAGAACGCCAAATCGCCGATACTCAGGATTTTCTGAGATGAGCATCTAAAAGCAGGCGCGCGCAACGCGCACTCTCAAAATGGAAAGTGCGCCTACAAAAGAACTTCCTTGCGAATCCTGTCATGTTCCAGCTGCACCGCGGAAGTTCCAGCTTTTTGCTGGACAATCGCCTGACCGGCTTTCCTGCGAGCGTAGATTATATCCGGCTGCGTGTGGATGAGCTCCACAATGGCTTGCGCAACCGAACGGGGTGTCGTGTCCATCAAAACGATCGCATTGCTGTCATTTGCGTAGCCCGGTATTCCGCCGACAGGTGCCAATATTGCCGGAATCCCCTTCCACAGCGCCTCCAGCGCAACAAAGCAAAGCCCCTCATGCTTACTTGTCAGGAGGAAACAGTTAAAATCCGGCTGGTCATACCAATTCTCTATGAAACCGGGAAAGAACACCCGATCGGCCACGCCCAGATTTTTACAACGCTCCATCAGCGAGGCTTGTAACTGCCCCTCCCCGTAGATGTGAAGTTCGACATAAATTTCCCGTTGCTTTAATGCCGAGATCGCTTCGATTGCGACTACATGGTTTTTAACGTGCGTAAACCGCCCGGCCATCACGATCCTGAGCTTCGAATAGTCCGAAACCATTTCAAGTTCAGGGGATGCTTCGAAAGAAATGAGCGGCACGACATAGTGCCGAGCTGGCTTCTTTAAATAGTAATTTTCCAATGAAGAGCGGCCCGTCTCGATACAATCGAAGAACGCCACATCGACGAGCGGCGATGTCGCCAAAAACAGGTACTTATATGCCAGCTTCGCGAGCTTGGTGTTGTGCTCGAAAGATATAATCGTGCGAACGCCACACAGCGACCCAACGATCCTTCCAATAATGTTGGCTTGAGGTAGCGAGAGGATCAAAATATCCGGCGCTTTGAGCCTGACCAGCCGGAGCAGCCGGACGCTTGCTACAGCCATACTGAACATTGACGGCTTTCGTCTCGGGACCAGCACGGTCGTCCGAATGTTCAACAGCTTGAGTTCTTCCAGAAGCTCACCGCTTCCCGCAACAAGGGAAACTACATACAGAACGCAGCCATCATAAAATCCGCTTTCGATTAGCTTTTTCAGACCAATCTCAGCACCGCCGCGGTTCAACGCCGTGATTACGTAGAATATCGTCTTCAATATCCACCTCTACTGACGCTCTACGCCCATCCCGCGATGAACAATTTTGGAAAACACAAGAACAAACCAAAACAAATTTTCCCACAAAAAACACATCGCAACAGTGAAGGTTACAATCCGGGAAACATATGAAACTTATTCTATTTCCAGCAAAATCATTTCAAGTTCGCTGCGCCGGATGTGGCTTGACTGGGACGTCGTCGGTATTCTCGCGGACGATAGTCTATCACACGCGCAATTCAACGGTAAAGTTGCGCTTCCACAAGGCTTAAGATCGCCAGCAATAGAGTTGCAATCCAAGCAGTCAGCAGAGATCGTTTTTCAAGACTGCTGCATCCGGCAACTGAATTGACGATGTCGCTCGGACTGCCAAGCCTAACATCCTTTGCCCTCACTCAGGCAATGTCGCCCTCCCCAAAATGGTGTCTTCACTGTCAAAGTCAGCTCCAACACCCCGGGGTCAAAGCTGTCAAAAGGAGTACTAACAGCCGCTAGTATCGCAGTTTCCTTCCCCCTTTCGAAGTCTATTGCCGCTCGAGATAAGAGGGTGTAGCTTGATATCCACCAGACGTTCTAATCTTCTTTGGGGAGCTGAAGTAGTGGCGTCGTCAACAGCACCGGATTTTGCTTTTTCGCAACTGGAAGTTCATAAGGGAACTTCGTCTCTCGGGCTCGAGCTACCGATTGCTGTCCGGTTTTATCAGCAAATGATGCTGATCCGCCTCGTGGAAGAGCGTTTGCTTGATCTTTTTTCCCAGGGTCTTCTGTTTGGCACGACACACACCTCACTCGGCCAGGAGGCAAATGCTGTGGGCGTGGTCAACGCGCTCGACCGGGAACGGGACATCGTGTGGAGCAACCACCGCTGCCATGGGCATTTCATTGCGTATTCGGGTGAAGTCGAAGGCTTGATAGCCGAAATCATGGGGCGTGTAACCGGCGTCTGCGGAGGACGCGGCGGCAGCCAGCACCTGTGCTTCCGCAACTTCCATTCAAATGGCATCCAGGGCGGCTTAACCCCCGTGGCAGTCGGCGCCGCTTTGGCGCGTAAGCACGAGGGCGCCGTTGCCGTCGCTTTCCTCGGCGACGGTACGATGGGTGAAGGCGCCGTCTACGAGAGCCTGAACCTCGCGTCCGTTTTCCGCGCTCCCGTTATCTTTGTGATCGAGGACAACGAAATCGCCCAAACGACTCCCAAAGCCATGACTGTCTCGGGTTCGATCGTTGCCAGGGCCGAACCGTTCGGCATCCGCACGTTTGCCTACGATGGTAACGATCCAGTTGAGATATTTGAACTTACCCGGGAAGCCGTGAGCTATGCCCGCGCTGAATCCCGCCCCTGCTGGCTCTATTTGCGAACCGAGCGAATAGGCCCTCACAGCAAGGGAGACGACACGCGGCCGGCTGTGCGCCTTGAACAGGCGCGAGCGCGGGATCCTATTCCCCCAATGCAGCGGCGTGTTGCGAATTTTGAGGAAATTGACGCCTTTTGCCGATCGGTAGTGGACCGCGCCGTGGAATCTGCGAGTTCCGCTCTTCTGGCGCGAGGCTGACCCATGCGCGTCGTCGAATCCATCAATCGCGCACTTCACGACCTCATGGAAGCCAATCCCCGCCTCATGATCCTGGGGGAGGACATTCTCGATCCGTATGGCGGCGCCTTCAAGGTCACCAAGGGTCTTTCCTCAGCCCATCCGGATCGCGTCTGGACAACGCCGATTAGCGAGGGGGGCATCGTCGGCATGGCCACGGGCCTCGCCCTCAAGGGCAGCCCCGTAATTGTCGAGCTGATGTTCGGAGACTTCATTGCCCTGGCTGCCGACCAGATCATCAACCATGCGGCAAAGTTCCGCTGGATGTACAACGATCAGGTTGAGGTCCCGATCATTATCCGCGCTCCCATGGGCGGGCGTCGTGGCTACGGGCCGACACACTCGCAAAGCCTGGAAAAGCACTTTTGCGGCGTGCCTGGTCTTACCGTGCTTGCCACGCATGAATATGCGGATCCGGGTGCGCTGCTGCACCGGGCTTTTGCTGCCCGATCCCCTCACCTGATCATCGAGAACAAGGTCATGTATGCCAGGCCCGTCTTGGGCACACCAGCACTTCCTCGGCCGCCGGATGCGGACATCGTGATCCTGACCTACGGAGGCTGCGTCGAGCACGCGGTCGCCGCTGCAAGCAAACTCGCCACGGAGGAGGAGATCGCGACCCGTGTTGTGGCTGTCGAACAGCTATCCCCCTTTCCTTACGAGGATGTCCGCGACCAGGTCGGAAATTGCACCCGCGTGCTGAGCGTAGAGGAAGGCTCTCCCGGCTGGGGTTTTGGGTCGGAGTGCGCGCGTGCACTGATTGGCCGGGTCAAGCACTTCAGCGGATTGACCGGTCCTGACCACCCCATTCCATCGAGCCGGGAATGGGAGGATGATGTGCTACCGGGCGTGAGCGCCATCCAGGCGGCATGTATCGATCTTTACAAGAAGGGCTAGGTGTTCATGAGCGTGCTTGTCGAAGCCCCACGGGTTAACGCCAACGAGGACCACCTTCAAATTATCGACATTCGGGCTGTGCAAGGCCAAAGGGTAGAACAAGGGATTATTCTTTTTGTCCTGGAGACCACCAAGGCTGCCGTCGAAATTTATGCGCCGGAGGCCGGGGTTATCGGCCGGCTCGACGTCAAGGTTGGCGACTTTATCCCCGTCGGGGCCATACTGTGCGAACTCCTCAGTGAACATGCGGACGCCACATCCGGAAAACCTGGCGCGGATGATGGCGCGGTCAAGGAGGTCGCGATAACGGCCAAAGCCCGCAAGATCGCTTCCGAACTCGGAATCGATCTTGCGGATGTCAGTCCCCTCGATGGCCGCATCGGCGAAGCTGAAGTGCGCGCTGCAGCCAGCCGCCGGCCGAACAGCACAGGCGCCGAACCGGGCACGTTGCCGTCTGCCGTATCAGCCGGGGCGGCGCGACGGGCGGTCATCATTGGCGGCGGCGGCCATGCCGCATGTCTGATCGACGCCCTCGATGGGTCGGGATATGAAATTCTTGGCTGTACCGATCAGGCGCTTCCAGTCGGCCATCACGTCTGCGGCGGCATCTCGGTCATCGGCACGGAACAACACTTGCAGCGTTTGCTTGATGAAGGAACGCTTTACGCCTTTATCGGCATCGGCGGCGCCCAATCAAACGACCTGCGGCGGACGATGTTTGAACGGGCTTTAGCCATGGGCTTTATTCTGCCACCGGTGATCCACCCATCGGCGATCGTTTCAAAGGCCGTAACGATAGGGCATGGCTGTCACGTTCTCGCTGGCGCCAGCATCGGACCGCGTTGCACGATCGGGAACAACGTCATCGTCAACCAGGGAAGCATCGTCTGCCATGACAGCGGGGTGCAGGATCATGCACACCTGACACCGGGCGCCATCCTCGCTGGTGGGGTGAGCATCGGACCTATGACGGTCGTGGGAATGGGAACAACGGTGCTGCTGGGTATCCGGATCGGCGCCGACTGCCTGATCCACAATGGCGCGCATATCAGTGCCGACGTGGGGGATGGCATCATCGTGGACGCACAGGGCCGCCGGCATCTCCGCTAGAACGTTTGGTGTTCTGGGAAAAGCAACGCGAATTCGCTGAAACTACATTCTTTTCGCTGGTAGCGGCGGCACAGGAAACGCCTCAACCCGCGCCGCTGCGCATGCAGGACAGCGCTTGTATATTCACTTCATTTTATTTAGACTAATCTAAATTAAAAGTTGAGCGTCCGATACCAAGCAAGCACGCATAGGGGCTTACATGGCCAATCCGCGCAGTGCAAAAAGCGGCAACCCGTTAGGGCTTTTGGCTACCGATGCCATGGCATGGGGCTTCGTTATTCTTGTTGCAACTCTTTTCGTCGCCAATACGCAACACGGCATT
Source organism: Rhizobium sp. LjRoot98 (assembly GCF_964252935.1). Classification (NCBI taxonomy): domain Bacteria; kingdom Pseudomonadati; phylum Pseudomonadota; class Alphaproteobacteria; order Hyphomicrobiales; family Rhizobiaceae; genus Rhizobium; species Rhizobium sp. LjRoot98. The sequence goes on along the minus strand of NZ_CAXUPW020000011.1, from coordinate 10,226 downwards.
GGAGTGCTGCCGGACACGACTCGCTACATGCAGATTGTCAGCACCCCTTATGATGCGCCTCTCTATCCCTGGATATTGAGCGCAGGACATCTGGCTGGTCTTGATCTGGAGCATGTCGCCTTATTCGCGGGGTTTGTCCTATACATTGCGAATGCGCTGCTCATTCTTCACCTGTTCAGGTATGCCCTGCCTGACCAGCCGCTATTTGTGGCAATAGGAACACTCCTGGTCATCATTAGCCCGACCTACCTCTGGGCAAACACCATAGCGATGTCAGAGTCGCTCTTCATGGCACTCATGCTGCTTTCGGTAGCCTTCTTTCTATCCTACCTGGAAAAGCAGGATCGCCGGGTCTTGGCGGCATCCTCCTTGTCGGTTGGTATGGCCATGCTCGCCCGTTTCGTGGCGCCAGCAATAGGCGCTTCATTTGCTACCGTCATCCTTTTCTACAATCGCCAGCGGACAATGGCGGAGCGCGTCTACGACACCGCCATGCTGTTTCTTCTCAGTGCGGGGATCTTTATAACCTGGGCAGTGGGTAGCAAACTGCTCGTCGGCCGCGCGGTGGGGCGCCAACTAACGTTCTATGGCAATGCGGACAGCGATCGCTGGCTTAGCGGGTTGTCCGCGCTCGCAAGCTTTCTGCTTCCATCCCAGGTTCCGCAGTTGGTTCGCCTCGCATTGCTTGCGCTGGTGGTGAGTATCGCAGTCTTCGTCGTGATAAGCGCAGCATGGCGCAATTGGGGTCTGGAGCGACCATTTCGGCAGGACGTTCTAATTCTCGTCTTTGGTTTCTTCAATTTTTTCTACCTCATCTTCATAATTCTTTCTGTCCTCATCGAAGCAAATTTACAGCTTAACAATCGCTACTCCATGCCATTTTACGTTGGCCTCGTGTTCGTGTTGGTCATCGCTGCGGCGAACTTCAGTGGCCGCTTGAACCGCGCTCCGGTCCGTCGCAGCGTCGTGATCACGGGCTTGGCTATGTTGCTGGCCATCAACGCTCTTCGCAGCGCTGTGCAAACCGCAGAGGCCTACGACCAAGGCATTGGCTTTCAAAGTCTCACCTGGAGGACGTCACCGACGGTGGCGGCGGTTCGCGCTCTACCCGAAGACGCAATCGTCTTTACCAATGGCTCCGATGCGTTGAATTTCCTGACGGGGCGCAGGACAAATTGGATTCCGGCTCACAGCCAGAGGCGCACCGGACTGGAAAACGAAGAAAATCCGTTTGAGGAGCAAGTCCAACGGCTTAGGCAAGCTTTGGTGGAACAGAAAGCGTATGTGGTGATCCTCGATGCGATTGACTGGCGCTTTTATTTCCCGAGCGAGGACGAGCTTGTGAAGCGGGCGGATCTCAAGCTGGTACAGTCCGACGCGGACGGCCGCATCTATCAAGCTGACGTGACACCCGACGGAAAATTGCAGTCTTCAAACTGAACGTGTGGTTCCAGACGAAGGGGGCGGTCCATGCCTACGAACCAGCAGAGCATTCCAGTCGTTGGCAACTTAGAAGCCGCTCCACAGGGGCGATTAACCGACTATCTTTCCCTCGCCAGATTCGATCACGTGACAAAACATGTCTTTGTTCTGCCTGGTCTCATTCTGGCCTACGCATTGCAGTCGCCGGCTCTATCGTCGCTGTACTTCAATGTGCCGGTCGGCCTCCTGAGCGCGATCTGCATCGCGTCGGCGAACTACGTCATCAACGAATGGCTTGACCGCGAACACGACGCCGCCCATCCGACCAAATCTCTGCGCCGCGCCGTGGTCGTGGCGTTGCGGCCAAGTATTGTCTACGCTGAGTACTTCCTTTTCGCGATCACCGGACTTTTACTCGGTTATCTTATCGGAACGCTTTTCTTTCTCACGTCGATAGCATTTCTGGCTTCCGGGGTTCTCTACAACGTTCGTCCGATGCGCGTGAAGGACAAACCTTACCTCGACGTACTGATGGAGTGCCTGAACAATCCTATCCGGTTCCTGTTGGGATGGGCGATCGTCGATGGCCTGACACTGCCGCCTGTCAGCGTGCTTGCCGCATACTGGATGGCGGGAGCATTCCTCATGGCCGCAAAGCGGCTCGGTGAATATCGGGACATTTCCGCCACAGCCGGCGTGGCGGTGCTCAGCAAATACCGGCGCTCCTTCCATTACTACTCCGAAGAGAGCCTGCTGGTTTCCTGCTTCGTGTATGCAATGATGACTGCTTTTCTGAGCGGGATATTCCTGGTCAAATACCGGGTGGAATACATTCTTGTCTTTCCATTCATAAGCGGCTTATTCGCAGCCTATATCTGGCTGGCCGCCCGTCCCGGCTCCGTTGTCCAGCGCCCGGAAAGGCTCTTTTACTCCCGCCGGCTCGACGTGATGTTGGTGGCGTGTATTGCGGTCTTCGTACTTGCGACCTTCGTCGACATGCCCTTCCTTCATTTCGTGGCGACCCCGTCCTTCATATCGATCCCCGTGCTGCAATGACCGTGCCTGACCTCCCGCACGGGCCTGTGAATTGGGATACTATCCGCATGGTGGTCTTTGACCTGGACGGGACGCTCTACGACCAAAGACGCCTTCGTCTGCAGGTGCTTTTTCGCCTCGCAGGCAACGCCATATCCTCCCTGAGCTTCGAAACAGTTCGGATTTTACGTGAGTTTCGCCGTTACCGCGAAGAACTCGGTGAAACTCAGGCAACCGATTTTGCGGTTCTCCAGTACCAGTCTGTCGCGTCGCGTACGGGACACACGCCGGAATACGTGCGGTCGATTGTTGAAGAGTGGATGGAACGACGGCCGCTCAACGCCCTGCGAAACTGCCGCTACCCCGGAATCGCGCAACTGTTCGACGGTCTGAGTGCCAAAGGCAAAACAATTGCTGTTCTTTCCGATTATCCGGCCCGCGAAAAGCTACGTGTTCTCGGTCTGAACGCTGACTTCGTCGTGTATGCTGGCGACCCCGATGTCGGTTTCTTAAAGCCCCATCCAGCGGGCCTACAGAATGTCCTGAACAAAGCTAATGTTCCGGCACAAGCCGCAATCATGATCGGAGACAGGGTTGATCGTGACTGGGAAGTCGCGCGGCGGAACGGCATGCGGGCGCTGATCAAGAGCCGCAAGCCTCTTGTTAACATTGACACGTTCCGCAACTTTGACGACGCGGTCTTCAGCCCAGTCGTGGCAGGAGCAAAGCAATCCTGATCAGGACACAACTTTCAACAGCCATAAAGCCCCTTGCCGTATCGGAGACCGATGCGGGCTTCCACCTGCGCTAAGCTTCGTGGATCTTAGGCTTTCGCAATACCAATCATAGCTTTCTCTGAGCATATCCTGGTTGGAATATGTTGGACGCCAACCCAATTGCAGTAGCGGCTCGACGTCAAAATAGCATTCCTTGTGATAGGTCAGATAGTGCCATGGCACCAGCGGCGAAACCCTCATCCAGTGCAATGCCCGCAACGTGTTTATGGTCAGGCCAGTTGGCAGACTCTTTACTTTTGAGCGGCTGCCCGCATAGGAAATGAGCGCTTCCAGATCGCCTCGCAAAGTGCCGAAACGATCTGTCCCGACATTATAGGTCGCACTTTTGCCGACATTCAACGCAAGCATGTAAAAGTCCATGAGATCGTGCGCGTGGATGAACTGGAATTTGATATTGCCGCTTCCGATCACATAGACGGAGCGGCTCTCCCGGATCCATTCAAACAGGATCTGGAAGATACCGAGCCGCCCGCCGCCGAGGGTGGCTCGGGGACGGATTGTGATCAGAGTGATGCCATTCGCCTTGCAGATATCCTCCGCCAACAGTTCGCCGGCACGCTTCGACTTACCATAGGGTTCGACGGGGTTAAGTGGCGTTTGTGCTGTGATCGGCCCGGATGGCGGAATACCGTAGGCGGCGGTCGAGCTGACATGGATCAACGATTTCACGCCCGCCTTCGCGGCTTCCTCGGTGACAATGCGTGTTCCTTCGACATTGACTTGCCAGTAATCACGTCCGGCATCGGTCTGCGCCACCAGCGCGGCATTGTGGTGCACGACATCGACGTCCCGCATAGCGGCGCGCACACCGTCGCGGTCAAGTACGGAGCACTTGACGAATTCGATGTCCCTTGGCCGGGACTCGTCCTCCCATATATCGAGCACGCGAACGTCATCACCCCGGTCGCGCAGCCGCCGCGCAGCCAGGTTGCCGATAAAGCCTGATCCCCCAGTAATAAGGTGTCGCATATCTACCCTCCGACCCACTGTGAATTGCGCGCTCAGATCGCGCCGGCACTGATGGCATGCATCACGTTCCGGCGCGCGACGGCCATAACGGTGCCCTGCGGATTAACGACAGTCGGGCCGCAAAGCAGCGACGCATCGGCGATATAAAGCCCATCCAGTCCATGCACGCGGCCGAATGAATCCGCTGCACACTTCTGTTCGTCTTCACCCATCGGGCAGGATGAGAACAGGTGCAATGCCGTCGCGTTCGCCTGCTTTGGCGAAATCGTCTCCGGCAGCTTGGCGATGTCGGCTGGCGAAAGGAGCGCGGGGTAGCCGGGAATGCTCGGGTAGACCGCCTCCGCGCCGGCGGCAAAGAGAACCTCGGCCAATCGGGCAAGTCCGTCGGCCAATTCCTTCAGATCTGGCGGGTGAAGACTGACACGCACAAGCGGATCGCGGAAGCCGGGCAGGCTCCTGACCAGCCCGGTCCCTCCAGTACTCTGCACGTAGTATATTGCCATGCGACGCCAGTCACGGTCGACCGCCTCGGTCATTTCCGGATGAACTGCCATGGCCAGTGCGAGTGCGGGGCGCTTGCTCATCGAGCAGCCCATGCTGAAACGTGGATCGAACTCCTTGATCTGGTGAACGGGCTCAAGTTCTCCGGGTGTGTTTATTTCGTCCCGAAACATCGCGACCGCCTTGAGCATAGGATGAAATCTCAGGCTATTGCCGACATTCGTTTTTATTCCGGAGCGGCGCAGCAGCCACGGCGTCTGTACCGCGCCTGCGGCGACGAACAAGGTCTTCGCGCTAAGTTCAAGTTGCCGCCAGTTCTTGCCGTCCTTTGAAAGCGCGGTGACAATCCAGCTTCCGGAGCCCCGCGAGATCCGTGTTGCGCGGGTACCCGCCATGAGGGTACCCCCGGCCTTCATGAAACGAGGCACAAACGTTTCCGACATGGATTGTTTTCGGCCAGGAGAACCCGTCACGAGATCGGTGGCGTATGCGTACAGGCGGGGGACCTCAAGACATGCCCAACCGAGGTTGCTGGCACCGGACGCGAGCTTTGCCGACAACTGCGGCGCTGGGCCAGGTAGGTACTGTACCTTGGCAACCTCTTCGCACGCCGCAAAATGCGGTTCGAGGTCGGATGCCGTCAGCGCTTCGACCCGGTAGTCACGCCGCCAATTCTCCAGAACCTCCGCGGAAATGCGGTGGTAAAGGCCCCGATTGATCTCGCTCCCGCCCCCGACGCAGCATCCTTCAACATAGGCAAGTTTCGTTGAGCCGAACCCTATGTTGACGCCGGCATTCCGGTACTTCTGCAATATTTCTTCACGCGAAAAATGTGGCGCGGATTCTAATGGAAGATGCTCCCCCTCTTCCAGCATGACAACGAATTTGCCTGCCTCAGCGCATATGGATGCTGTCACAGCTCCACCGGGGCCCGACCCGATCACTATGACGTCCGCGACGATTTTATCGAGACTGAGCCCGTTTCCCCGTGGGAAGCTGATCATGTTTATAGTCCGTCCCGTAAAGATCTGAATACAGGCCAAAGACACCGAGTGAACCATAGAATTCCACGAAGCGGCGCCGGACCTCAATCCGGGACCGACGCCACGTGTCGAGTTCGCTCAAGCGGTCGCCAAGCGACAATTGGTGAAAGAACTTTCCCTTCCGCAGAAGGGGTGAAGCATTAAAAATGAGAACAAGGACGTAAAACAACGGACTAAGATAGTCAGGCATCCGAGCGTGTACGGACATTAGAAACTGCGCCACACTTTTTCCCAGCACACCGGAGATGTCTCCCCCCGGCTGCCTTTCCGCCACCACAGTCTCCGCCAGCGCCAAAATAGCACGTTCAAAATGACGCAACATGACCTTTGACGCCCACCCTCTCGTTACATTGAGTGACGATGGAAACAATAAATAACTTCTAGCCATAATTATTAGAAAAAGCTACTGAAAGATTAGCGCAACGCTGGGCGCACTGTATTCCTGGCCTGATCTGCGAGTTCACATGAACCATGTTTTGCAGTCGAGATTTGTGCGCTATTTCCTCTTCGGTTCGATCGCAGCGAGCTTGCAAGTTGCAATGTTGATTGCACTCGTGGAGATTGCAGGCCTGAACAAGACGCTGGGATCGACAGTGGCTTTCTATGGCGCCGTCATCGTCAACTATTTCCTTCAGCGGCACTTCACTTTTCGCTCTGCGGATCCGCATTGGATCGCGATGCCAAAATTCGTGGGTGTGTCCACCCTCGGGGCGTTAATCAACATCCTGGCTTTCAGCGTCCTGCTCGGAATGATGCACTACGTCGCTGCACAATGCGCGTCACTTCTACTCGTTTTCCTGTTCAACTTCAGCATGAGCAAGGCGCTTGTGTTCAAGAACCAGCAAAACGGGTCTGCCGCTCAAGATTGACGGCCCCGCTGACACCGGTCTTCGGGGTCCGGCTTTCATTTCCCATGCTTGAGATCAAAGTTACAACAGTGCCGAGAGTTCTGCCGAAGACCAAAGATGTCCATCGTTTTGGTGCCCGCGGCTGCTGCAGGCCCTGCGACGGTAACCGACGAACTCACATCGTAGCCTCTCGCCGAAGGTCTCGCCTCAATCCGCCAAACCCAAAATAGAGCAGGCATGGCTAAAGCCTTTGAATTCGACGGCTGGCGTTTTGAGATCGTTGAGAGGAACGGCACTCGGCTCAGCTAAGGCTTGGCGAGGCTACCATCGCCCTCCCCCTTCCCAGTTTCCGGCGGCGGTTCAGCGATAAAGACCATTGCGTCTATATAGTTCGTTAGATAGCGCGGCACTGCTGCTCATGTTAGAAAATACTTCAACCCAGTGATCGGTTGGGAGTATAACAGGTGACTGTAATACCAATAACAGCCCCATCAGAAAACATAAGAAGTTACGATCGATCGCTGCTTTCGCTCGATCAATGCCTTGACCTCGACAATGCTGCGGCAAACAGGCTTTATTCGCAGCATTTGAACAAGTACATGCTGCAGTTGTTCGATATCCTCGGCTTGAAGGATATGGATATCAAAGGTGCACAGGGTGTTGAAATCTGGCTGAACGATGGCCGCACGCTGCTTGATTTTTCAGCAGGCCTTGGCGTGCTGGGGCTTGGCCACAATCATCCGCGCATCATCGAGGCGGAGCAGAAATGCCACGAGCGCAAGATAATCGACTGCATCAAGGTAGCGCCCCATAAATTGCAGGGCGCACTTGCTTACAATCTCTCACTGTTCCTGCCCGAGCCTCTGAAGGTTTCCTTCCTTGCCGTGTCAGGCGCCGAAGCCAACGAAGCTGCGATGAAACTCAGCGAGCGTGTGCAGACGCCCAAAGGAAAGAACAAATTCCTTTGTATGCAGGGCGCATTTCACGGCAAGACGCATGGAGCCCTGTCTCTCACCACGGCAACGGACGTACAATCAGGTTTCCTTCTTGGTGTGCCCAAGGAAAACGTCGTTTACGTGACCTACGGAAACATCGAAGCACTGCGAGACGCGATCAAGGCAGAGACTGACGAGCGCGGCAACAATCCCATCATTGCCGCAATCGTCGAGACGATCCGGGGCACGTCTTGCGAAATCCCTCCCGCTGGTTACTTGACGGAATTCGCGCAACTGTGCCGGGCCAACGATATTCTTTCGATCTTCGACGAAGTCAAAGTTGGCATGGGGCGCAGCGGCAAGTTCTGCGCCTTTCAGCATGAGAATGTCGTTCCCGACATCGTGACCCTTGCAAAGACGTTGGGCGGCGGCAAGCGCGAGGTCGCGGCGATGGTGACTTCACAGGACTTATTTGATCGCGCCTACGGAAACAAGAAGGACTGCAATCTACACAGCTCGAGCTTCAGCGGACTTGGCGAGAGCTGCGCGGTCGCAATCGAGACCTTGAATATCCTGCAGGATGAACGGCTGATCGAAAAAGCCGAAAGCATGGGCGGCTATCTGTCCAAAGAGCTTCACGGACTGAAGGCGAAGCATCCGAAACAGATCCTCGACGTGCGCGGACGCGGCATGTTTCAAGCAATCCGCTTGAATTTCCGGCAGGATTTTGCCGAAAAGTTGGTGGATATCAGCAAGAACCCGCTATTTCAGACCTATCAGACCGTGCTGATCGGCGCGCTCGTGCGCGAATTGTATGACGGTCACGATATACTGGTGCACTTCCAGCCGGGTGCACGGGACATCCTGCACTTCATGCCGCCCTTCATCGTGAAGAAAGAACAGATCGACAGGCTTATCGCAGCACTGGATGAGATACTTTCGCGCGGTCTGGGCGAGGCAACTGTTCGTTTCATCGCGAAAAACATCACGCGGGTCTTTCGCGGCATCATCTGAAATGCGTCGGTACAGTCTGAGATAAGGGCCTGGCAATGCAGTTTCCTATCCTCGATTCGACAGACAACGCCCGGCCATCAGTCATTGATCCGAGCAGCCGGCTCTATTGGATTGGCGGCACAATCTTTGTGCTGTTGTCCATGCTTTTGTTCCTGATCAACACCCGCCACGGCATCGGAATATATCCGGACAGCTTACGGTACATGCGAATCAGCGAGCGCCCCTATGATGCGCCGCTCTATCCGTGGATGTTGATGCTCGCTTCATTGAACGGGATTGATATCACTGCCGGCGCAAAGGCAATCGGGTTGTTTTTCGTGTGTGCGAATACGGCATTGATTTGGCATTTGCTGATGCGAGCCACCGGTCAATTTGTATATGCCGCTGCCGGTACCGCGCTCGTGACGCTTTCGCCTCAGTTCGTGACGCTGCATTCTCTGGCAATGTCGGAGCCCCCGTTCCTGTTTTTTCTTCTGGCGACCGTGCTTGTCTTTCTTTTGTATCTCGAAACCGAGGACAGGACTTGGTTGAAGGTAAGCGCAGTTGTGCTCGGTGTTGCGACGCTTGCCCGCTTCACCGCGCCGCCGCTTGGTGCGGCGATTGCGGCATGCCTTCTTCTCAATCCCCGGCACGCACCGGCGCGCCGCTTCGGCGACGTTGTGCTGTTCGCGGTCGTGAGCGCGTCGATCTTCTTATGCTGGGCTGTCATGAGCCATATCATCAGCGGCCGCTCGGTCGGTCGCGCGCTGTGGTTCTATGGCAACATGGGATCCAAGGAGTGGATGACGAGCCTGACCGCGCTGACGGCCTGGCTTCTGCCTGACCAGGTACCCGTTGCGGTGCGTATCGCCCTGTTCGGTACATTTGTCGTGGCGGTGGCCAGCCTGACTTTTCTTCATGCCCGCAGAACACTGCAACAGGCGCAGAAGGCAAAAGTGGTTGACGATATGCTTCCCACCCTCTTTGGGCTGTTTTTCATCTTCTACATGGGCTTCATCGTTCTTTCGACATCGGCTGAGGCCAATCTGGCTTTGAATGGCCGGTACGCCTTTCCGGTCTACGTGACCACGGTCCTGATGACGACGATCATCCTCGCTCATCTCAGGGATGAAGAAAATACGAGAATAAAACTCCTGCATCGCGGGCTTGTGTGCCTCGCCGTTCTTGTCATCAGCAGCCATGTAATCCGTACCGCCGTACGATCCACTGAGGCCTTTCGTTCTGGGGTCGGCTACGCCAGCCGTGAATGGGTGAATTCGCCGACTATAAAAGTACTCCGTGGCCTGCCGGCGGATGCGGAAATCTACAGCAACGGCGGCGATGTCATCGCATATTTGCTGAGGCGGGACGCCCATTTCGTTCCGGATCGCGTGAAATTGCGAACCGGCCTCGACGATCCGGCCAATCCCTTCGAGGCGCAACTGGAGACGTTGCGGACGAAGCTGGCACAGGAAAACTCCTACGTTGCCTACCTCGACCGCATCGACTGGCGCTTCTATGCCGTCACCGAGGCGGAGCTGAAGCAACATCTTTCACTCGTCAACATCGCTACCGAGGCCGACGGCCGCGTCTATGTGATGCGCAAAACCGCTCAGCATGATTGAGCCCCGGCGCGACCAAGATCGGCGCCTCGGTAAATGATATGTTCCCGCCCGGATCTGA
>NZ_CAXUPW020000010.1:0-215940 GCF_964252935.1 Rhizobium sp. LjRoot98 | reverse complement strand
ACCGTTGAGGAAGGCGACGATCTCCCTCTTCTCCCCATCGGGGAGAAGGTGGCCCGCAGGGCCGGATGAGGGGGGCGAAGCCACCTTTACCTGACGAAACCGGGCACACTGGGATTGAAAGCCATGGCAAAACGCTTGACTAACAAGACAGTCGCTCTCCCCGCCGGGGAGAAGGCGGAGTCCACCTCCCCCTCGAAAGGAGGTAAACATACCGCTTGCAACAAAGCCGAAAGCCGGAAAAAATCACTGTCAAACCAATCTGATACGAAACGTCCGAAGTCCCCGCATCATCCCGAGGTACCCCGATGCCGAACCTGCCCGCTTCTTCCCTCGGCGCCACGCTCACCGGCAGCGGCACGACCTTCGCGGTCCATTCTTCCTCGGCCTCGGGCATCGAGCTCTGCCTCTACGACGCGAGCGGCAACAACGAATTGCGCCGTCTGCCGATGCAACGCGGCGAAGACGATGTTTGCAGCCTGACAATCCCGGACGCCCCGTCGGGCACGCGGTACGGTTTTCGGGCTTCAGGAGATTACGATCCGGACAACGGCCTCTGGTTCGACCCCGCCAAGCTGCTGGTCGACCCCTATGCCCGTGAACTCGACCGGCCGTTCCATTACGATCCCCGCCTGTCGGCTTTCGGGGACGACACCGCCGATCTGGTGCCAAAGGCGATCGTGACCGCGCCGCAGAGCGCACAACGCCAGCCCCCGGTCTTCCAGACCGGCGGCCTGATTTACGAAGTTGCCGTCCGCCCCTTCACCATGCTGCATCCCGATGTGCCGGAACAGCAACGCGGCACCGTTGCGGCCCTTGCCCATCCCGCCGTCATCGCCCACCTGAAGCGCATCGGCGTTTCCGCCATCGAGCTGATGCCGATCACCGCCTGGATCGACGAGCGCCATCTGCCCCCGCTCGGCCTTACCAACGGCTGGGGCTACAATCCCGTCGCCTTCATGGCGCTCGACCCGCGCCTTGTGCCTGGCGGCATGACGGAACTGCGCGAAACGGTTGCGACCCTGCATGCCGCGGGCATTGGCGTTCTTCTCGATCTGGTCTTCAACCATTCCGGCGAAAGTGACCGCTTCGGCGCGACGCTCTCGATGCGCGGCCTCGACAACCATGCCTATTACCGCCACGCCGAGGACCGGCCCGGCGAACTGATCAACGACACAGGTACGGGCAACACCATCGCCTGCGATCACCCGGTGGTGCGCCAGTTGATCCTCGACAGCCTGCGCCATTTCGTTCTGTCGGCAGGCATAGACGGCTTCCGGTTCGATCTCGGCTCGATCCTCGGCCGAGATGCCAATGGTTTCCGCAGCGATGCCGCCCTGCTTACCGAAATGCGCACCGACCCAGTCCTGAAAGACCGCATCCTGATCGCCGAACCCTGGGATATCGGTCCCGGCGGCTACCAGCTCGGCAATTTCCCGGCCTCCTTCCTCGAATGGAACGACCGGGCGCGCGATGACCTGCGCCGCGTCTGGCGCGGTGATAGCCACACGATCGGCGATCTGGCGACGGCGCTCGCCGGCTCATCCAATATCTTCTCCCGCAATGGCGGTGAAAAGACCCGTAGCGTCAATTTCATCGCCGCCCATGATGGCTTCACGCTGATGGATCTCGTCTCCTATGCCGGCAAACACAACGAGGCGAATGGCGAGCACAATCGCGACGGCCACAACGAAAATCACTCCTGGAACAATGGCGTCGAAGGCGCAACAGCCGATCCCGAAGTTCTGGGCTTCCGCCGCCGCGATGTCATGGGCCTGCTCTCCACCCTGTTTGCCAGCCGCGGCGCCATCATGCTGACAGCGGGTGATGAAGGCGGCCGCAGTCAGCACGGCAACAACAACGCCTATTGCCAGGACAACGCCATCACCTGGGTCGATTGGAGCCAACTGGACGACACGCTTATCGCCCACACCGCCGCTCTGTCGCACATCCGCGCCCGCTTCGATGTCTTCAGCGATACCACGTTCTTTACCGGCAACGGTGATGTCGAGTGGCTGCGTTTCGACGGCCAACCGATGACGACGGGCGACTGGGAAAGCGCAACTACCGACCATCTGGTCATGCTGCTGTCCACCGGCGACAGGGACCAAAGCAGACGCACCCGGCTTGCCATCGCCATCAACCGCAGCCACGCGCCGCATGCGGTTCATCTGCCGGTCCGGCCGGGCTCGGGCTGGCAAAGCCTGCTACCGTCAGCCAACGCCGGTATCGGCATGACGGCGGCACGAAGTGTCAGTTTCCACGTCGAAATTTTGTAACCCTATACTGCTTCCCCGATTGCCGTTTTTCGAAAGAGCGGCATATAGAGAAACGGGGGGATGTTTTTGATCGGAAAAGAGAATGCCGCAGGAAATTTCGCTATCTGACGTCAAGAACCTGGTGGGCACCGAAGTCGGTATTTCCGACTGGATCACAGTGACGCAAGACACCATCGACAGCTTTGCCGGTGCCACCGACGACCATCAGTTCATCCATACGGACCCGATACGCGCCGCCGCAGAAACTCCGTTCGGCGGCACCATTGCCCACGGCTTCCTGTCACTCTCGCTGCTCTCGGCGATGAACTACAACTGCCTGCCGCGTGTGCGCGAACAGACGATGGGTATCAACTACGGCTTCGACAAGGTGCGCTTCATGACGCCGGTGAAAAGCGGCGCCAAGGTGCGCGGCCGCTTCACCATGGCCGAAGCCCGCTTCCGCGGCGCCGGCATGCTGATGGTCACCTATGAGGTTACCGTCGATATCGAAGGCGAACGCAAGCCGGCGCTGACGGCAACGTGGCTCACCATCATCCAGTTCGACCCGAAGGATCGGCCGGAGGATGCGTGATCCAGAGGCGATAGGAGACCCTCGGAACTGACCGCCGATTTCATGACCGTGGGGTCGGATCGCTCGAGTGAGCCCGGATGCCATCGAGACCGGGCTACACCATCAGTTCCCCGCGTCCTCGGCAGCTTCGGCGAGAAGCGTCGAGACATACGGCGAAAACGACCGCCAGCACTCGACCCGGAACGTATCTTCGGCAGTACGCAAAAGCACGATCTCGGCCTTGGCCAGAACCGTGCGCGAGCAGGCGCCAACCGGGAAGGCCGCCAGCGACAGGTCCTGCGGGCAGCCGCCGTTGATCGCCACAGCGGCACCCCGGCCCTTGACGATAATGGCCGTGTTGCGATGGGAAACATCGGTCGCCGAATGCAGCACGTTGCTGGACGCCACCGCTGCCATCAGGTCGGCCCCGTTCTCGTCGATGATGAGCCATTCATCCGGCCCGAGCCAGAGCGCGTGGCGGCCATTCGAAGATGCAGACGTCTTGGCTTTGGTGGGCAGCAACAGGCCGAGCACTCCCGAGAGAGCTGCAACAGCATCTGGCTTGGCCCTGAGCGATATCCGGGTTGCGGGAGAAGCGACGGAAAGCGCGGCAGCACCGGAGCCGCCGTGAAAGCCGGAAAGCGGCAGGGTACGGGTTGCGAGATCAGCCATTGATGCGGCCTCCTTCCTTGTCAAAGAACACCATGTCGCTCACCTCGACGGCGATCGTCTTGTCGGGCATCGGCACATACAGCGTCTGGCCAATCTTCGCCTTGCCGCCAGCAACCAGCGCCAGAGCGATCGAGCGGCCGCAGTTTTCCGACCAGTAGGCCGAGGTCACATGACCGATCATCGTCATCGGCAGCGGCTGGTTCGGATTGGCAACGATCTGCGCCCCCTCTTCCAGCACCACCGCCGGGTCCTTGGTCAAAAGCCCGACAAGCTGCTTGCGGCCATCGGCGACCAGATCGGGACGGCGCAGGCCGCGAATGCCGACGAAATCAGCCTTCCTCTTGCCGACCGCCCAGCCAAGCGAGGCATCGTCGGGGGTCACTGTCCCGTCGGTATCCTGACCGACGATGATGTAGCCCTTCTCGGCGCGCAGGATATGCATCGCCTCGGTGCCATAGGCGCAACCGCCGAGCGCTTCGGTCCGCTCGGAAATCGCCGCCCAGACGGCCGGGCCGAAATCGGCGGGAACGTTGACTTCGAAGCCGGTTTCGCCGGTAAACGACATGCGGAACAGCCGGGTCGGCACGCCGCAGATCTTGCCTTCGCGAACGCTCATATGCGGGAAGGCGTCGTTCGACAGATCGATACCTTCCACCAGCGGTCCGATGATCTCGCGCGCCTTCGGCCCCTGCACGGCGATGACAGCCCACTGCTCGGTAGCGGAGGTCAGCCAGACGTTCAGATGCGGAAACTCGGTCTGAAGATAGTCTTCCATATGGTTCATGACGCGGGCAGCGCCGCCCGTCGTCGTGGTGACATGGAAGCGGTCTTCCGCCATGCGGCCGACGACACCGTCGTCATAGACGAAGCCGTCTTCGCGAAGCATGATGCCATAGCGGCAGCGGCCGGGCTTCAGCGTATCCCAGCTATTGGTGTAGATCAGGTTGAGGAACTGCGCTGCATCCGGGCCGACAACCTCGATCTTGCCGAGCGTCGAGGCATCGAAGATACCGGCGACGTCGCGCACCGTCTTGCACTCGCGGTTGACGGCCTGATGCATGTCCTCACCAGCCCGCGGATAATACCAGGCACGCTTCCACTGGCCGACATCCTCGAACACTGCGCCTTGAGCTTCTTCCAGCGCATGCATCGGCGTCTTGCGGGTCGGGTCAAACAATTCGCCACGCGAATGGTTGATCAGCGTCCCGAAAGTCACCGGGGTATAGGGCGCACGGAACGTGGTGAGGCCAACCTTGGGGATTTCGCGGCCGAGCGTTTCAGCCGCGATCGCCAGACCATGGATGTTGGACAGCTTGCCCTGATCGGTCGCCATGCCATTGGTGGTGAAGCGCTTGATATGCTCGATCGAGTGCATGCCCTCGCGCACCGCAAGGCGAATGTCCTTGGCGCAGACGTCGTTCTGGAAATCGATGAACGCCTTGACGGTCGTGTCCGGTCCAGCGCCCTCCGCAGCGCCGGCCATGCCGCCGGTCCAGGCAAAGGCATTCGCGCCCTGAAGCGCCAGCTTTTGCGAGGCGGTAAAGCCCGAGGCATTCGACATCAGTTCGCCGGCCGCTAGCGATTCCTCGATGGTCGCCTGCAAATCGTTGGTGCCATTGCAGGCACCGACCGACAGGCAGTCCTGCGCATAGGTGCCAGGCAGGAAGCGCTGCGTCTCGGCGTCATAGGCGACCTTACCGCGCGACTGCGAGAACATGTGCACCGAAGGCGTCCAGCCCGCCGACATCAACAGCGCATCGATGGCGATCTTGCGCGCACCGCCGCCGCCATTGCGGGCAACCGACATGGAGGAAACCCGAAGCTTGCCGCCGGTATCGACAACAGCGTGACCAGCCAGCACTTCGATGCCAAGGGAACGCGCTTCGGCCAGCACCGCTTCGCCCGGCTGCTCCCTGGTATCAACGATAGCAGCAACGGTAATACCGGCGCGCTTCAGATCGAAGGCAGCCTCATAGGCGGAATCGTTGGCCGTGTAGACGCCAACCTTCTTGCCGACGGCGACGCCGAAATGGTTGAGGAACGTGCGGGCGGCGGATGCCAGCATGATGCCCGGACGGTCATTGTTGGCAAACACCATATGCCGCTCGATGGCGCCGGTGGCGATGATGACGCGCTTGGCGCGGACCTGCCAGAGGCGCTCGCGCGGCAGTTTTTTATCCGGCTTGGCCAGATGCTCCGTCACCCGCTCGTTCAGGCCGACGAAATTCTGGGCGTAATAGCCGAACGCCGTCGTGCGCGGCAGGACGGTGACGTTGTCCATCTTCGCCAGATTGGCGGCGGTGGCCTGAGCCCAGGAATAACCGTCCTGTCCATCGATCGTGACGCTCTTGTCGTAATGCAGTGCACCGCCAACTTCCGGCTGCTCGTCACAGATGATGACCCGCGCGCCAGTCTTGGCGGCGGCAAGCGCTGCCGAAAGGCCAGCCACCCCGGCGCCAATCACCAGAACATCGCAATGGGCGTAGCGGCTGGAATAATGATCGGTGTCGTCTTCGGTCGGCGACACGCCGAGACCCGCCGCCGCACGGATTTGCGGCTCGTAGACGTGTTTCCAGGCCTGCTTCGGCCACATGAAGGTCTTGTAGTAGAAACCGGCGGCAAAGAACGGTGCCAGCAGGTTGTTGACCGCGCCAACGTCGAAGGCGAGCGACGGCCAGCGGTTCTGCGAGATGACCTTCATGCCGTCAAAGACGTCCTGCACGGTGGCCCGCACGTTCGGCTGCTTGCGGGCAGCATCGCGCTCAACGCCGATCAACGCATTCGGCTCTTCCGCACCAGCCGACACGATGCCGCGTGGACGGTGATACTTG
This sequence comes from Rhizobium sp. LjRoot98, assembly GCF_964252935.1. NCBI lineage: Bacteria > Pseudomonadati > Pseudomonadota > Alphaproteobacteria > Hyphomicrobiales > Rhizobiaceae > Rhizobium > Rhizobium sp. LjRoot98. The sequence goes on along the minus strand of NZ_CAXUPW020000010.1, from coordinate 209,611 downwards.
AACGAGCGGCCGACCAGATGAACGCCGTTGGCCAGCAGCGCCGAGGCGACGGTATCGCCTTCAAGGGCGGCATAGCTCTTGCCGTCGAAGAAGATTCGGGCGGTTTTTGCAGGGGTGAGACGGCCTGCACCGGGGATACGATTGGCGCCGCTCATTTAGCATTCGACTCCGTGGCTTCATAGGTTTCGACTGTCGCTTCCGTTGCCGGACGCAGCGTGCTGAGATCCGGGCGCGGCAAGCCGGCCTTGTAAGTGGTCAGGAATTTGTCGCTGACGGTATCGCGGGCAGCATTGAAGAAGCGGCCACAACCGTTCAGATGCCGCCAGCGCTCGAAGGTCAGCCCCTTGACGTTGTCGCGCAGGAAGAAGAAGGCCTCGAATTCCTCATCGGTCATCTCGGTCATGTTGGTGGGACGGGCGATATGCGCGTCACCGGCCTGGCGGAATTCGAGCTCTGAACGCTCTTCCTCGCAATAGGGGCAGTAGATCAAAAGCATGGTGTTTCCCCTTAGTGCGCAACGGCGGCGGCGGCCGCTTCGTCGATCAGGCGGCCCGAACGGAAACGTTCCAGCGTGAACGGCGCATTGATCTTGTGCGGCGCGTCGTTGGCGATGGTATGGGCAAAGACATTGGCCGAACCCGGCGTTGCCTTGAAGCCGCCGGTGCCCCAGCCACAGTTGACGTAAAGGCCGGAAACCGGAGTCTTGGCGAGGATCGGCGAGCGATCCGGCGTCACGTCGACAATACCGCCCCAGGAACGCATCATCTTCATGCGCCGGAAGATCGGGAAGAGTTCGCAGATGGCATCCAGCGTGTGGGTGATGATCTGCAGACCGCCAGTCTGGGAATAGGACGAATACTGGTCAGTCCCGGCGCCGATGACGAGCTCGCCCTTGTCGGACTGCGAGATGTAGGCGTGTACGGTGTTGGACATGACCACGCAAGGAAAGATCGGCTTGATCGGCTCCGACACCAGCGCCTGCAGCGGATAGCTGACCAGCGGCATGCGCACGCCGGCCATCTCCATCAGCACCGAGGTATGACCGGCAGCCACGACGCCGACCTTCTTGGCATTGATCTGGCCGCGATTGGTATCGACACCAGCGACGGAACCATCCGGATTGCGGCGGATGCCGGTGACTTCACAATTCTGGATGATATGAACGCCGCGATCGGCAGCCGCACGGGCGTAACCCCAGGCGACGGCGTCGTGACGCGCAGTACCGCCGCGCCGCTGCAGGGCGGCACCGTTGATCGGGTAGCGGGCGGTGCGGGAAATATCGAGCGGCGGGCAGAATTCTTTCGCCTGTTCCGGCGTCAGCCATTCATTGTCGATGCCGTTCAGGCGGTTGGCATGGATATGGCGTTTGAACACCTGCTGGTCATGGATGTTGTGCGACAGCATCATCACGCCGCGGGCCGAGTACATCACGTTGTAGTTGAGATCCTGGCTGAGCCCGTCCCAGAGCTTCAAGGCGTGATCGTAGATCCCCGCACTTTCGTCATAGAGATAATTGGAGCGGATGATGGTGGTGTTGCGGCCGGTATTGCCGCCACCGAGCCAGCCCTTTTCGAGCACGGCGATATTGGTGATGCCGTGTTCCTTGGCGAGGTAATAGGCGGTGCCCAGGCCATGGCCGCCGGCGCCGATGATGATGACATCATATTCCTTGCGCGGCTCGGGCGAGGTCCACTGAGCCTCCCATCCCCTGTGGCCGCGCATCGCTTCGCGAGCGACAGCAAAAACCGAATATTTGCGCATCCGCTTTCACACTCCGTAGTCCTGCCAGAAGGCCGGTGAATTTCTTGTGGTCGATCCTAGAAATCGCAAATCCCGAACTTCCGCAACGTTTCTTTTGCGACGCGAGACGGCGCTTGTCGCACGAGTTGCGACATGCCGCTTTCCGGGCACAATATAAGGCAGCGCCCATATTGGAAGCTGCAGCACACCGGGCCTGCTTCAGTGCGGTTACCGTTGCCGGAGCCGCGAAGCCATGGTTTTCCGGCGCTTTCGGCCGCCAAAAGCAACTGGAAGCTGGACTTTGAGCAACCGATCTGGTATCCGCTCTCTCAATCGTAAAGCTTCCGGGCTCCGCGAACTATATTTTTTTGCCTCGTTGACCTGATTTCATGAGGCGATCACTCCAAACTGAAGGAACGGGATTCTCGTGCAGGTACTAGTCCGCGACAACAATGTCGATCAAGCGCTTCGCGCACTCAAGAAGAAGCTGCAGCGCGAAGGCGTTTTCCGCGAAATGAAGATGCGTGAGGCCTACGAAAAGCCATCCCAGAAGCGCGCCCGCGAAAAGGCTGAAGGCGTTCGCCGCATTCGCAAGCTGGCCCGCAAGCGCCTGCAGCGCGAAATGGGTATCGTTACCCCCCGCCCTTCGGCGGCAGCGCGCTGATCAGCGTTTACGGCGTATTTGACGCGTAAATTGGGCGGGGGCGACATGATCGCCACCGCTCTTTCTGTTTCAATCGCATGTTGCCGGATATAATTCCTGACACAGGCGACGGGCGCGCAGAGCGTGCTACACTGTCTTCGGACACGGAGCGCATCGATGACGATGCATCTGACGCTCCAGAACATTGAAACTGTGCATGCTGGCCCGGTCTGCCGCTTCAGGCCCGGGACATGCCGAGACGCTTCGCTTAACGAGGGAATCAATCTTGACATCGACTGCCAGGACTGCGGATTTTTCCGACCATACCGGCCTTGCCGGGCGCTCCAATCGGCGCGGTTTTGCCCTCGCCTCCATGCTGGCTGTGACGGGCGCACTTGTCCTTTCCGGCTGCTCGACCGCAGATACGCCAAGCAACATGATGCGGGTCGAGCGGGCACAGGGAAGCAACGAGAACATTGCGTCTCTGTCTGCCGTGATCGCCGCCAATCCGAGCGACCCGGAAGGCTACAATGTCCGTGGTTCCGCCTACGGCCGCGCGGGTGAATTCCGCCGGGCACTCGCCGATTTCAACAAGGCGATCGAGCTCAATCCGCAATTCTATCAGGCCTATGCCAACCGCGCGCTTGTCCAGCGCAACATGGGCGACCAGTCGGCAGCGCAGTCCGATTACAACAAGGCCTTGCAGCTCAACCCGCGTTATGACGTCGCCTTCATCGGCCGCGGCAATCTTTACCGTCAGGCCGGACAGCTGGATCAGGCGTTTGCCGATTTCAACAAGGCCATCGAACTCGACACGACAGACCCGCGCGCCTATCACAACCGTGGCTTGATCTATCAGGCCCGCAAGCAGCATGCCCAGGCGATCGAAGATTTTTCGACGGCGATCTCGCTGTCACCAAGCGCGCCGGAGCCCTATAACGGCCGTGGCATTTCCTATGTTGCCACCAATGACGACGACAATGCGTTCGCAGATTTCAACACCGCGATCAACCTGAACGGCAAGATCGCCGAATCCTGGGCCAACCAGGCGCTGGTCTATGAGCGGCGCGGCGACAAGGCGAAGGCAGCGAAGTCCTACGGTCACGCACTGTCGCTGGATCCGAAATACGAACCGGCTCGCGCCGGTCTTGCCCGCGTCAAGGCTGCCGGCTGACGAGACAAGGCGCGGCGTCACGCCGCGCGCCGGTCACGCGACCGCAGCTACAGGGATTGGGCGCTCAACAATCGTACGATTGCGCCCCTCCCGTTTGGCCTCGTAAAGCAGCTGATCTGCACGATCGAGAGCCGCCCAGGCCGTTTCCTGCGGTTGCAGCAGCACACCTCCGATACTGGCCGTCACGAAAGCGCAGATATCCGAAGTGGCGTGATCGATGCGAAGCCCTCGCACCGCGGCGCAAAGCTCATCCATGCGGCCCTTCAGCGACGCTTCCCCGCAATCGTAGAGAACAAGCGCGAACTCCTCTCCGCCCATCCGGCAGGCCAGGTCGAGCGGACGGTGCGCAAAGGCGTCCAGGCACGCCGCCACGCGTTGCAAGGCCAGATCACCGGCCTGATGCCCGTAGCGATCATTGTAACGCTTGAAAAAGTCGACATCGAGCAACAGCAAGCCGACGGGTACGTTTTCGCGCCGGGCCTGCTGGCGGACCGTCTCAAGCTGCTCATCAAGACCACGCCGGTTGGCAAGCCCGGTCAGCGGATCGTGTGACGCCTGCTCCTTGAGAATGCCGCGCAGAAGGAATTGCTCCCGATGCGCACGCTCCCGCAGATAACCGCCGACTGCCGAGAAGACCAGCGTCAGAAGCAGCATGGCGTTGAATTGCAGCCCTTGCAGTTCCAGTGGTAGCAGCCAGTATCGCAACGCGAAGGTCAGGACGACAACCCCTAAGGCCAGTTCGAAGCTGTGACGGAAACGGAGCCCCAGCGGCGAGAACGCTCCCATGACGAATAGAAGCTGGGCGAATTCGGCGTGCCCCAGACCGTTGCGCTTGTAGAGGCAGACCGACACCGCCCCACACACCGCAAGCGCCAGCACGGTAGCGATCGACAAAGGTGCTGCCCGCGACGCCCCACCCTGGCGATGGCAAAGATACAGGCAGACAAGCAGGAACAGGACCGCCACCACCCGGCTTGCCAGAATGCCCCACATATCGGCGGTGAGATCTGGAAACTGCCCCATCAAAGGGAGCCGGACAAAATCGGAAACTCCGAAGAGAATGATGAATGCCAGGGAGAAAACCGCACTGACCATCGCGGGCCGGCGCTCGTCCTTGTCGATCTGAAGCGCATATTCGCGCTCCATCTCGTCCGGGAAGCGCAACCACCCGATGCCCGCATCAAGCTGCCGGGCGTAGCGCCCGATCCGGGCATGACCGAATTGCGAAGATGAACTCATGATCCTCTTTCGTACCGGCGCCACGCATTGCAGCTGGCACCCGACGATAGGCGAGGACAATTGAATTTCGATTAAAATGCCGGGCGGGAAGGACGTCCGGATTGATACACGATGGAGTGCCGCCTTAACGGACGGCACTCCAGGTTCAGCGGTTCATCGCTTAGTGGTTCATGGCCTTGACGATATCATCGGTCATCTTCTTGGCGTCGCCGAGCAGCATCATGGTGCCGTCCTTGTAGAACAGCGTATTGTCGATGCCAGCATAACCGGAGCCGAGAGAGCGCTTGACGAACAGGCAGGTCTTGGCCTTATCGACATCGAGGATCGGCATGCCGTAGATCGGCGACGTCTTGTCGTCGCGCGCCGCCGGATTGGTGACGTCGTTGGCGCCGATGACATAGGCGACATCGGCCTGCGCAAACTCGGAATTGATATCCTCAAGTTCGAACACCTCATCATACGGCACGTTGGCTTCGGCGAGCAGCACGTTCATATGGCCCGGCATACGGCCGGCAACCGGATGAATGGCATATTTCACTTCGACACCGTTGGCCTTCAGCGCATCGGCAAGCTCGCGCACGGCGTGCTGCGCCTGCGCAACAGCCATGCCGTAGCCCGGCACGATGATCACTTTCGACGCATTGGCCATCAGGAAGGCGGCATCGTCGGCCGAGCCCTGCTTGACCGTACGCTGCACGCCATCGTCGCTGGTTGCGGCTGCGGCATCGCCGCCAAAGCCGCCTAGGATGACCGAGATGAAGGAGCGGTTCATGCCCTTGCACATGATGTAGGACAGGATCGCGCCGGACGAGCCGACCAGCGCACCGGTGATGATCAGCGCCAGATTGCCAAGCGTGAAGCCGATACCGGCGGCGGCCCAGCCGGAGTAGGAATTCAGCATCGAGACGACGACCGGCATGTCGGCGCCACCGATCGGCACGATCAGCAGAACGCCGAGCGCCAGCGACAGAACGACAATCGCCCAGAAATCGAAATGACTTTCCGACGCCGCAAGACCGACGATGAAGAAGATGATCAGCAGCAGAAGCGCCGCGTTGATGACATGGCGGAACGGCAGCATGATCGGCTTGCCCGACATGCGCCCGTCAAGCTTCAGGAAGGCGACGATCGAGCCGGTAAAGGTGATCGCACCGATGGCAACGCCGAGCGCCATTTCGACCAGCGCCTGCGCGTGGATCGAACCAATCTCGCCGATACCGAAGGACGACGGCGTATAGAGTGCGGAGGCTGCGACCAAGACGGCGGCAAGGCCGACCAGCGAATGGAAGCCGGCCACCAGCTGCGGCATCGAGGTCATCGGGATGGAACGGGCGATGTAGGCACCTGCACCACCGCCAATGGCAAGACCGAGCACGATCAGCACCAGGCCGCCAAACGACGGGGTGGCAAGGAGCAGCGTCGTGACGATGGCGATGCCCATGCCCACCATGCCGAGGATATTGCCGCGGCGCGAGGTGGTCGGATGCGATAGGCCGCGCAGCGCCATGATGAACAGGACACCGGAAACCAGATAGAGGAAGGCTGCGATATTGGCACTCATGACGGCAGCCTCACTTCTCTTTTTTCTTGTACATAGCGAGCATGCGCTGGGTCACCAGGAAGCCGCCGAAGATGTTGACCGAGGCAAGGATCAGCGCCACGAAGCCGAAGCCTGTGGCGAGGCCGGACGCCGAGATGCCGACCGCAAGCAGCGCGCCGACGACAATAACCGAGGAAATCGCGTTGGTGACCGCCATCAGCGGCGTATGCAGCGCCGGCGTTACCGACCAAACCACGTAATAGCCGACGAAGATCGACAGAACGAAGATTGCCAGCTGAAACACGAACGGGTCGATCGCGCCACCACTCAATCCGTGAACAACATTACCGGCGGCATCCGGCACATATTCGGCGGCAGTGCGCACCGCTTCGACCGCCCGGTCGAGGTCGCCGATCGCCTTGTCGAGCATCTCATTGGCCATCATATTTCTCCCTTAGGCAGCCGCACTTCTCCCCGAAGCACGCGCGCTGCCCTCTCCAATTTTCAAGCTGTTGCTGTGGCCACGGCCGGCGATGCAAAGTTTGGATGCACCACGGCACCGCCATGCGTCAGCATCGTCGCCTTGACGAGTTCGTCCTCGGCATTGAGCGCAAGCGCCTTGGTCTCCTTGGAAACCATGGTTTCAAGGAAGGTCACGAGGTTCTTGGCATAGAGGACCGAGGCGGAAGCGGCGATACGGCCCGGCATATTCGTATAGCCGACGACCTTGACGCCCTCGACCTCGACCACTTGATCGGCAACCGCACCTTCGACATTGCCGCCACGCTCGACAGCGAGATCAACGGCGATCGAGCCGGGTTTCATGGCTTTCAGCATCTCGCGGGTAATCAGCCGTGGTGCCGGACGGCCCGGGATCAAAGCCGTGGTAATGACGATGTCCTGCTTGGCGAGGTGCTCGGCGGTCAGCACCGCCTGCTTGGCCTTATATTCCGCCGACATCTCCTTGGCGTAACCGCCTGCAGTTTCGGCCGCCTTGAATTCCTCGTCCTCGACCGCAATGAACTTGGCGCCGAGCGAAGCGACCTGTTCCTTGGAGGCCGGGCGAACGTCGGTGGCGGAGACGACCGCGCCGAGACGCCGTGCCGTGGCAATCGCCTGCAGACCGGCAACGCCCGCCCCCATGACGAAGACTTTCGCAGCAGGAACAGTGCCCGCCGCCGTCATCATCATCGGCATGGCCCGGTCATATTCGGATGCAGCTTCGATCACCGCCTGATAGCCGGCAAGGTTGGCCTGTGACGACAGCACGTCCATCGACTGGGCACGGGTGATGCGCGGCATCAATTCCATCGCAAAGGCAGATACACCGGCCTTGGCCATATCTGCCAGCGCCTGATCATTCCCATAGGGATCCATGATCGCCAGCACGATGGCGCCGGACTTGTAGCCGGCAACTTCGGCAGAGGACGGACGGCGCACCTTCAGCACCACATCGGCACTTGCAGCATCGGCAGCAGAACCGATTACAGCGCCGGCCTTCTCGAACTCGCTATCAGGAATACGTGATAACGTGCCGGCACCGGCCTGCACGACAACCTCGAAGCCGAGGGTCTTGAGCTTCTTCACACTCTCGGGTGATGCCGCAATACGGCCCTCGCCCGGAAATGTTTCCAACGGTATGAATACGGTTTCTGCCACAGGTTCCTCCCTGACACGGGCGGGAACACGGCGGACCGCGATTTCCACTCTCCCGCACACTCTTAAATCACGCTTTGAACCACCCTCCGGCAGCCCGCGCGCATGTCTACCATGGCCTGGAAACCGCCGGGCCATGGAAAAGCCGGCACCTCACTCCCAAGTGCCGCTTTCATCAAAACTTTGGAAAACCGGTCAGCGCAGAAGAACGAAACCGGCGATATTGAGGAGAATGAAGAGAACGAAGGCGGTGAAGAAGCCGGCGCTGGTGAAGAAACCGGCAGCCATGGCGATCAGCAACGCGACGCAGAAGATCGTGACAATCTTAGTGCCTTCGAGGAAGAAGTTGTAGGTCTTCTCGTGTTCGGCATAATCCATCGGTGCGCCCAATTCGGCCGGTCCGGAATGATGTTCAGCCATCGTCCATATCTCCCTGAAATTCAGCCACACCCTACTCTGCCCCTGGTGGCGAGCGCAGCATCCCGTCTCTATTCCATTCTATGCGCATCCGACGTGCCCGAAAGCATCGATCGCGCATAGGTGGCCTTACACAAAGCCACAGTCAAACGCAACGAAAACTGCAGGCGCAACATGCGGCATAACGGTTGATAAGATAGCCACCTCCGCTACGCCAAAGCCCGATCAGGACTGGCTGCGCGCGCGGCTCTGCATCGTCAACGCCAGACGCGCGGTTGGCAGCACCGTCAGTGGCGCATACTGCGCCTCCCGGTCATCGCCGAACATCATGCGCCGCTCGAACGGTTCCGAATCGAAGAACGGAAACCGGGTATAGAGCCAGGGACGGATCTCGCGGACGCGGGCAGCGAGCAGCGTCAGGTCGATCTTGTAGTCGCCGCAGTTCTTTTGCGGGGAGACAATCGTATCGGCATCGAAAACCCGCTTGTAGAAGGCTGCGTGCTGCGGCTTTACCAGCGACAGGCAGCGATCGACGTCGAAATGCTCGGACGCCATGGTGGCAACGCGCAGAGTGAGATACGGGATGGCTGGCATTTCCTTCAGGATTTCCGGATCGGCGGCAAGCCGGACCGGATCGATCAACGACAGACCCGCATCGAGAAAGCTGTCGATCTCCGCCCCAAAGACGGACCCGGACGAACTGATCCGATGCTCCGGCGTCACATGGTGCACCCGCACGGTGCTGATCAAGCGCTCTTCGAAATAGATTCCGAAAACATAGGCGTGACTGTCGAAATCAATGTCATCAATGAGCATCGTGCCGGACAAGGGCAATATATCGGCCATCTTATAGGCCTTGAAACGGATACGGGCGACATCTTCCATGTCCTCCCCTGTTTCGACCCTTCGATATTCAACATGATCCAACAGTTCCAGCAGTCGCTCTGAAAACCTGTTCTGCTGCTCCACTTTCATTTCATCAAACGCCCCCGTTGAAGGGGGCATTCATCTTCCAAACGGAGGCACCTCACAATGTTTTAATAGATTATTAAGCATAAACCATTTGTTAAGGTTAACAGGTAGTTAATGCTAAATTATCATTGTGTATTTTGGCAGCGTAACAGCTTGAAACAGGTCGCATTCCGGCATCTCGGAATGATCACCTGGCTGGATCAAAAAAAGCTGCAGAAAGAGGTTGGATATCTAAGCCGTGCGCCGATTGCGCCGTTTTGGCACGGAAAGCTTCTTCAACAAGGTATCCGACAGGCTTTCGATCGCCAGCGAAGGCATGGGGGCTGCGAAGACATATCCCTGGATCAGGTCGGCACATTTGTACTGATTGATCAGCGCCAGCTGATCGTTGGTCTCGACCCCTTCGATGACGATTTTCAACCCGAGCTCGCGCGACAGGTTGACCATGCCGCGCAGAAGCTTGAAGCGTCGCGCATCCTCGCGGATGTTGCGCACGAAGGAGCGGTCGATCTTGATGATATCGAGCGGCAGTGCATCGAGATAACTGAGGCTCGAATACCCTGTTCCGAAATCATCGATGGCGATGGTAATACCGCGGGCGCGCAATTCCTGGAGGATCGTCTGCACCTTGGCCGCTTCTTCCATCAGGCAGCTTTCGGTCACCTCAAGGTGAAGCCGCGATGGATCCAGGCCGGTTTCAGACAGAATATCCGCGACGATCGGAATGATTTCGCCATTGCGCAGATCAAGGACTGACAGATTGACGGAAACGGCGATGTGACTGGGCCATTTCAGGCAATCAAGGCAGGCTTGGCGCAGCATGAATTTGGTGATGTTGGAAACAACACCGATTTCCTCGGCCAATTGAATGAACACATCCGGCGCGACCGGGCCGCGCTCGGGGTGGATCCAGCGCGCGAGCGCCTCGCAGCATTCGACGCGCGAGCCATCGGCGAGGAACATCGGCTGATAGGCAATCGACAGCCCACCCGTTTCAATCGCATCTCGCAGATCGGTCTTCATTTTCTGCCGGTCGAGATAGTTCGCGTCCATTTCCGCTTCGAACGCGGTGCAGCTTCCCTTTTCACGGCTCTTGCTTTCAAACAGCGCCAGGTCGGCCTTGATCTGCATGTCTTCAAGACGGAAATCTGAGCTATCGGCAATCACATAGCCGGCGCTCATCGCGATATTGAAGGTAAAGCCGCTGGCAAGATAAGCGCCGCGCATTTGCGCATGCACCGCCCGTATCCGCTCTTCGAGAAGACGGCGGTTGCTTTCGCCCGCAAAGAACAGAACGAATTCGTCGCCCATCAGGCGTGCAGCAATCGCCTTGTCTCCCGTCACCTTCTTCAATCGTTCGGAAATCGCACACAGCAACCTGTCGCCAACGACGTGGCCGCGCGTATCGTTGACATGCTTGAATTCGGCGACATCCAGAACCATGAAGCCGGTCACGCCGGTGCGGTTCTGATCGGCAAGCGCATTGCTCACCAGTTCGCCGAAATAATCACGATTTGGCAGACCGGTCAGCGTATCGAACCGCACCATCTGCAGGATTTTCTTTTCCGCCCGCACACGCGCCGTGACGTCTTCAAAGATCAACACAATGCCGCCATTGGCACGGCGGCTTGCTGAAAACTCGAGAAACAGATCGTCGGAGAACGGAATGAGCGCACGCGACTGAATGCCCTGCATCAACTGGCCCAGCTGCTTCAGCACCTGTTTTGCCTGATCCTGTTCCAGAAACGTGTGACGGACACCATAGCGCAGAACGGCATCGAGATGGCAATCCTTCAGGCGATCGCGATCGCCGAGATTGAGCAGTTCGCAGGCCCGTCGGTTGGCGACCAGAATACGGTTGTCGGCATCGAGCATGAACAGGCCATGCGGCATATTGTTGAGCGCAAGGTCGAAACGGCCGGCGATGGTTGAAATCTCCCGCGCGGCCAAAACGTTCTTGTGCAAGGTTTCGCGCACACCCCGGGCCATCGCCCAGGTCGTCAGAACAAACGGCACGATCAAGACGGCCAGCAATGCCATGAACCAGTCCATCAGGCCCAGCAGGCCGAGGATGATCGGGCCGCAAGCCGACAGGGACATGACGACGACGGCACGCGCCGAACCATAATTGCGGCCGACGAGCGACACCATGGTGGCAAGCGTCACGGAAATGCAGGCGAGTTCGGCAAAGGGATCGCGGCTGACGAGAATTGCGTAACCACAGGCTATGCCGAGCGTCATGGTGGCGCAGACACCTCCGGCATTATAGCGATTTTCCCAGCGGCGGATGCCTTCAAAATCCAGAGAGGCCAGGTTCTCGCGATCAAACCGCCGCATATCGATGCCACGCACGAACCAGATCAGCACAATCGCGATCGTGCAGCCGATGAAGAAGGGGTCACTGGTTTTTGCAAAGACGAGCAGGAATGTCACGACATGCGACAGCATGCCGATCAACAATGTCTGGCGGTAATCGTAGAGCGAGCTTACGAACGAAAGATACACATCGGTCGGAAGAGCGCTCTGTTCATTTGACTTCATGAACCCCCTGCTCCGGTTTGGCGAAGTGTTATTCCCGAGGGTTTAACGAAAGATTTCGCGCGCTTACCGGAAAAAATCTTCCCATATATTAGGCAAATTGGCTCAAACACGCCGGCATTGCAGATATTCAACCCAGTATTGCAGCAGGCTCCGCGGAGTAATGCTTTTATACAACCTTGCATGGTTTCGGCTGCGAGCCGGTTATTCGCGCACGCCAAAGCGAAGCCTTCTTCAAAACTGTTCCCAAGGATTTATCTGTCGCAATGGTTACTGCAGTTCTAAGGCAAAAAGCCAGATCTTGCCAGTCGCTTGCAACCGGTTTAGGCACGCTGCAGCCAGCATCGGAATTGACTTCTCCCCTCCCTGAGCGCAATGGCTTTATACCGTGATATGAGGCTGGGCTTCGAGCGAGGTGACCAGCCGTAGGTGGAGATCCAGCAGTGCCCAAACCCGTTGTTGCCATACCCGCTGATTTCAGGTCCTTCGACGGCAATGTTTGGCATGCCACGCCGCATCAATATGTTCGCGCTGCTGTCGAAGGCTCCGGCGTTATGACATTCCTGGTGCCAGCCCTTGAGAGTGGCAACGATGCCGATGAAATCCTCGACCGGGTGGACGGCGTTCTCGTCAGCGGATCGCGCACCAATGTGCATCCCTCCCTCTATGGACAGGAACCGTCGGAGGCCTATGGTCCCTTCGATCCCGGCCGCGACGCGACAAGTCTGCCGCTGATCCGCCGCGCGTTGGAACGGGGCGTGCCTTTGCTTGCCATTTGCCGCGGCATCCAGGAATTGAACGTTGTCCTGGGCGGCACGCTGGCAAACGAAATCCAGGACCTGCCCGGCATCTCGGATCACCGCAAGCCGGATGTGCCGGAACTCGATATCGCCTACGGCATCCGCCAGAACGTCATCATCAAGGAAGGCAGCTGCCTCGCTTCGGTGCTCGGCGCTGGCGAAGTACAGGTGAATTCGCTGCACCGGCAGGCGATCTCGAAGGCCGCCCCGCGTCTCGCTGTCGAGGCCATCGCCGAAGACGGCACGATCGAGGCGGTATCGGTCATCGACGCCAAGGCCTTTGCCGTCGGCGTGCAATGGCACCCGGAATACTGGGTCGGCAAGGACGCTCCGTCCTCGACCCTGTTTCAGGCCTTTGGCGATGCGGTTCGCGCCTATGCCGAAACAAAGAAGAAGGCGTTGACGGCTGTTTAAGCCGTCTTCCGCTTGAACGGCGTTTCCGGCACTGGCGTCAATGCGGCACCGGTATCGAACCACGCAACGAGATTATCCACGACCAGATCGGCCATCGCATTGCGCGTCGCTTGCGAGGCTGAGCCGACATGCGGCAGCAGCGAGAGGTTCGGCAGGGAAAGCAGCGCCTCGGGCACATGCGGCTCGTTCTCGAAGACATCGAGGCCGGCTGCCGCGATGACGCCGCGCTGCAAGGCATCGGCAAGGGCAGCCTCATCCACGGTGGTGCCGCGGCCGACGTTGATCAATACACCCTGTGGCCCCAAGGCCTCCAGGACGCTGGCGTTGATGGTTTTGCGGGTGCTTTCGGTGCCTGGCACGATCACGATGATCGTATCGACCGCCTCTGCCATTCCCTTGAGCGTTGGATAATGGGTGTAGGCCAGCCCCTCACGCGGCGTGCGGGTATGATAGGCGATGGAAACGCCGAACGCTTCCAGTCTCTTGGCAATCGCCAGCCCGATACGGCCGAGACCATAAAGGCCGACCGTCCGGCCGCGCAGGGTCAAGGGCGAAAGGCCAAAGGCTCCGTCTTTGACCCAGCGGCCCTGGCGCAGCCATTGTTCGGCGACGGGAAAACGGCGCAGGGTGTTGAGGAGCAGGCCAATCGCGGTATCGGCCACCTCATCCGTGAGCACATCCGGCGTATTGGTGACGGCAACGCCACGCTTGGCCGCATGCCCGGCATCGACACCATCATATCCGACACCAAAGCTGGCGATGATCTCGAGATTGGGAAACGCATCGATGAATTCAGCCGCGATTTTGCCCTGAACGGCGATACCGGAAACACTGGATGCAAGGTCAGCCGTCACCAGGCCGGGATCAGCGGCTACGATGAAAACAGGCTCAAAATGAGCCGGCAAACGGTCGAGCACACGCTGGCTCATTTTTCCGGGTACGAGAATACGCGGGCGACCGTTGGGCATGGTTTGCTCCTTGCGGAATTGGATCGAATTATTCGGAGGGATTGGGCCGAAACGGGCCGGTCGACTGGCGTATCCGCATTTCCGGCTTGATCAGGTGGATACCATCCGGCTCATGGCTGCCGTTCAGCTTATCAAGCAGCGCACGGGCGGCACTGCGGCCGACATCAGACTGTCCGTTCCAAACGGTGGTCAGCGCCGGCGTGGAGATCGAGGCTTCCTCGAGATCGTCGTAACCGGTGACCGACACATCGCGGCCGGGCACAAGACCGGCGCGGGCAATGCCATTCATCATGCCGATGGCGACAAGATCATTCCAGCAGACGACGGCCGTCGGCTTTTGCGGCAGCGACAACAGATGAACGGCAGCCTCGAAACCGCCCTGCATCGACCGGGGGCCGGGAATGCGCAGGTCCGGATCGACATCGATATTGGCCTTGCGCAGCGCGTTGACGTAGCCCTGATAGCGATCACGTCCTGTCGAGGTCTGGTCCGTGCCACCGACCATGGCGATGACACGATGACCAAGGCTGATCAGATGGTTGGTCGCGAGAGAAATGCCGTAGGCATCATCACCCCGGAAGATCGGCACATCGAGGCCTTCGATCGAACGGGCAATCAGGATTGCCGGCATGCCATTGTCTTCGGCGAGCTGGATGTCCTCCGGCGGCGTGCCGATGGCAGGCGACATGATGACGCCGTCGCCGCCCAGCTGTAGCAGGGTTTCGATGAAGGCGCGCTGTTTTTCGACGGAATCGTAATGGTTGGACAGAATGAAGGTTTGCCGGTCGCGATCGAGCTCAGCCTCGATGGCTTTCAGGATTTCGCCGTAGAACGGGTTCATGATGTCGTGCACGACAACACCGATAATGCCGGAACGGGACGTCCGAAGGCTGGCTGCGCGGCGATTGTAGATATAACCGAGTGCGCGCGCCTGATCCTTGATCTTGTCGCGGGTCATGGCCGCAACAAGCGGACTATCGCGCAAAGCCAGGGAAACGGTCGCCGTGGACACACCAAGCGTTTCCGCAATGGTGGAGAGCTTGATCTTCTGCGCCACGTTTCCCCCTCAGATATCCCGGCTAAATACCGCTATTTTTAAATCCTCTTTAAACTGTTTAAATTGCAACCGCAATCTCCAATTAAGGCACGATCGGAGAAGGGATTATTCGGCGGCGGCCGTGCCCTGAAGGTTGCCATCGACCGTGCGCAGAAGCTTCATTAGGGTCTTGATCTGCTTTTCGCTCAAGCCCTTCGTCGCCATGTCTTCAGAGGTCTTGCCCGCTTCAGCAATGGTCTGGAGGCGGTCGCGGCCGGTGGTGGTCAGATAGACCTTGGTCAGCCGTGCGTCCTCGTCATCGGCGCGGCGCTCCAGAAACCCTTGCGCTTCCATCCGGCCGACAGTGCGGGTCATCGTCGGTGCCTTGACGCCGAGCTTCATCGCCAGGACACCGGCGGTCAGACCATCGGTCTCGGCCAGCGCCAGCATGACGCCGTCCTGACCGGCATAGAGACCACTATCGAGGAGATTGCGCGACAACACCGTGCGCATCGAGCGCGCCGCCTGCACCAGCACCGATGCAAGGTCCTGTGCGTGGACTTCGATGTCATGATGTTTTTTCTTGCCGCCCTTGGCTTTCTTTTCGGCCTTGCTCTTCTTTCCCATCGGTCCTCCACCAAATTTCTTGCACGGCCATCCGTCACCTGTATGACTCGAATGACCTTCATACCGCAAGTACAACCGAAAGGCTCTCAGGAGCATGACAGTCCCCGCACCGCGTTGGAAAGACAATGATTCCGATCTGCCGGCCGCAGCAAGAGCGGACTGGATCGCCGTGCTGCCGCTCGGTGCCCATGAACAGCACGGACCACACCTGCCGTTCGAGACGGATACGCTGATTGCCGAAGGTTTCGCTGAACGGATCATCGCCCGCCTGCCACCGGCCCTGCCCGTCACGTTCCTACCGGTGGAACCCGTTGGCTATTCGATCGAGCATCTGGATGTCGAAGGCACCCGTTCACTGGGATACGATGAGGCGGTGCAGCGCTGGCTGGGCATCGCGCAGAATCTGAACGACAAAGGCATCCGCAAATTCGTCATGCTGAACGCGCATGGCGGCAACTCGCCACTGATGACCATTGTTGCGACGGAAGCGCGGGTGCGGTTCGGCATGCTGGCGGTGACGACGAGCTGGACGCGGTTCGGGCAACCAGATGGGTGGATGAGGCCGCAGGACAAAGCCATCGACATTCATGGTGGCGATATCGAAACCTCGGTGATGCTGGCGATGTATCCAGACCGGGTAGATATGTCGAAAGCGCAGAGCTTCACGTCACACCAGTCCGATTTCGCCGATCGTTTCAAACATCTGCGCGCCTATGGGCCGCACGCTTTCGGCTGGAAGATGACGGACTTGAACGAACAGGGTGTCGCCGGCGATGCCTCAGCGGCCACTGCAGAGCGCGGCGAGCAACTGATTGCCCATGCGGCCTCCGGCATTATCCAGTTGCTGGAGGATGTTGCCGCCTTCGATCTTTCGAACCTGCACTGACCCGCATGGTGCGCAGAAAAACGGCGTGAAGTTCACGCCCCCATTTGCGCTGGGGCTCACCATCTCCTATATCAGCATCACCCCCATGCCCGTAGGCATCCCGAATTTTCCGAGGTTCCCATGACCGAAGCAACCACAGCTGCCGCCAAGCCCATTCCCGTCACCGTGCTCACCGGTTATCTCGGCGCCGGCAAAACGACGCTCCTGAACCGCATCCTGTCTGAAAACCACGGCAAGAAATACGCTGTTATCGTCAACGAATTCGGCGAGATCGGCATCGACAACGACCTGATCGTCGAATCCGACGAAGAAATCTATGAAATGAACAATGGCTGTGTCTGCTGCACGGTGCGCGGCGACCTGATCCGCGTCGTCGAAGGCCTGATGCGCCGCCCGGGCCGCTTCGATGCGATCATCGTCGAAACCACAGGCCTTGCCGATCCGGTACCGGTTGCCCAGACCTTCTTCATGGATGATGATGTGCGCGCCAAGACCGAACTCGACGCTGTTGTCGCGCTGGTCGATGCCAAGCATCTGCCGCTGCGTCTGAAGGATTCGCGCGAAGCCGAAGACCAGATCGCCTTTGCCGACGTCGTGCTGCTCAACAAGACCGATCTCGTCACGCCGGAAGAACTGGCCAAGATCGAAGCGACGGTGCGGGCGATCAATCCGTCGGCGCGCATCCATCGTACCGAACGCTCGAATATCGACCTGACGAAAGTGCTCGACCAGGGCGCTTTCAGCCTGGAACGGGCACTGGAAAACGAGCCGCATTTCCTTGAGCAGGATCATCACGACCACGATCATACCTGCGGTCCGGATTGCGGCCACGATCATCATCACCATGATCACGACCATCATCACCACGATCATGATCATCACGGCCACGAACACCATCATCACGACCATGCCCCCTCGCCGATCCATGACGTTACGGTGCAGTCGGTTTCGCTGCGCGGTGGTGAAATGAACGCCGAGCGCTTCTTCCCGTGGATCCAGAAGATCACCCAGACGGAAGGTCCCAATATCCTGCGCCTCAAGGGCATCATCGCCTTCAAGGACGATCCCGAACGCTATGTTGTGCAGGGCGTGCACATGATCATCGAAGGCGACCACCAGCGCGCCTGGAAGGACGGCGAGAAACACGAAAGCCGCCTCGTCTTCATCGGCCGCGAACTCGACCGCGAAAAACTCGAACGCACGTTCAAGGCGTGTGAAGCCGCTCCCGCCGGAGCCGCAGCTTACTGATGCCGACAGTTGCTCCTCTCGATCTCCAGGGTCACGTCGCCGGCGTGGCCTTTCTCGGCGACATACCGTTCTTTGCCGAATCCTCCGGCCTCGTCCATCGCCTCGATCACGGCCATAAAACCGTCGAGGCGCACGAAGGCCTGCTTTCCTCCATCCGCGACGAAGCGAGCGACACGCTGCTGACCGGCGGTGAGGATGGCAAGGTGCTGCGGATCAAGGCGGACGGCACGGTGAGCGAGCTTGCCAATGTTCCGCGCAAATGGATTTCGCAGGTCGCTGCCGGACCACAAGGCGCCATTGCGTATGCCTATGGCAAGACAGCGCATGTGCGGCTGGCCGATGGAACAATCAAGGATTTCGCCGAGGAACGCACGGTCGAGGGCATCGCCTTTGCACCGAAGGGCCTGCGCATAGCGGTTGCGCGCTACAACGGCGTCTCCCTGCATTGGGTGGCGATGGCGAGCCAACCGGTCGATCTTGAATGGAAGGGCGCTCATACCGGCGTTACCTTCTCGCCCGACGGCCGTTTCGTCGTCACCTCCATGCAGGAAAATGCGCTGCACGGCTGGAAGCTCGATACCAAGCCCGGCGCCGAGACCCGGCATATGCGGATGACCGGCTACCCGGCCAAGATCAAATCAGTTTCATGGTCCGCCAAGGGCAAGTGGCTTGCCTCTTCCGGGGCACCGGCCGCCATCGTCTGGCCCTTCCAGGCCAAGGACGGCCCGATGGGCAAGGCGCCGCTGGAACTCGGCACCCGTGCCAATATCATGGTCACCCAGGTCTGCTGCCATCCCGTCGAAGAGATTGCGGCCATCGGTTATGCCGATGGCATGATCATGGTGGTGCGCTTCGCCGACAGCAAGGAAGTGTTGCTGCGCCGTCCCGGCAAGGGCGCGATATCAGCCATGGCCTGGAACAAGAACGGTCGGCAGCTTGCCTTCGGCTCAGAGGCGGGCGATTGCGGCGTGGTCGATATCGCCGGCTGACCTTGCGCCCTCAGCATCGGCGGCAGGCTTGACGATAAAGGTCTGCCGCGCGAAAACCTTTGAATGCTGTTCAAAAAGGACGTGCTCGAGGAGATCGCGAAAGGCGCCGTGACTCTGGCATTCCGGCGCTGGCAGAAGCCGACCGTGCGGGCCGGCGGGACGCTACGCACCGCTGCCGGCGTGCTGGCCATCAATGCGATCGATATGACGGACGCTGGCAGCCTCACCGATGAGGATGCTTCCCGTTCAGGCCATTCGTCGTTGGACGCGTTGCTTGCCGATATCGCGGGACAACGTGCAGGTACCCTCTATCGCATCGCCTTCCATGTTGCAAGCGCCGACCCGAGAGTTAAGTTGCGTGACATCTGCAGTTTTGGCCTTGGCGAACGGGACGAACTGCGGCGCCGCCTGACAGCCTTTGATGCTGACACTCCCTGGACATTGCAAACGCTGCGGCTGATCGCGGCGCGCGAAGGCATCACGGCCGGAGAGCTTGCCACGAGCATCGGCTTTGAAAAGGCCGCCCTCAAGCAGAAAATCCGCAAGCTGAAGGAACTCGGCCTGACGGAAAGTCTGCAGAGCGGCTATCGCATCTCGCCGCGAGGACGCACATTCCTCGCGGAAATCTGAGTATCCGTTTTCACCACGCCAACTCCACCTGCGGCCGGCCATTCGACGTTTTCTCAACCGTTCGTCCTGTCTCGTCGATCGTGCAGTGGACGCGCTTGCGGAAGGCGGAGAAACTATCAAAGGTGACGACATCCACGGGCTCATCGAAATCCAGCGTTAGCCGGTAACGGCCCGGCTGCGCAGTCACGGCCTGCACCCCGAGAATGGTCGCTTCAAACGGCTGGCCGAGATAGTGACCCTTGACTCGCGAGCCGAGCATCCACGGATTGAGCGGCGGCCGGTTGCCCACCACGGCATGCAGCGTGTTCCAGTCGCGAAATCCGTATTGCGCGGCCAGAAGTTCCAGCGATTTCGAATGGGTGATGTCCTGACCATCGGCACCAAGACCGGCACGCAGCCGCTTTGCCTGATCTTTCAGGGCATCGAGTGAGGGAAGCGGGATCGATCCACGCATCGTTCAGTCTCCAACATGGAGCGTGCAATCATCCGGAGGGGGTCCGCCTTGCCACCGTTCGCACGCCACAATCATGGACGACCGAAAAGGAACGAGAGACTTCACCAAAAGCTTGGAGCTTGCGGACGGCCGGGGCTCTCACCCGTTGGCGGACATCTAATCCATTGCGCAGATACTGTCAAACATCCGGCCCAACGAGAAACGGTGGGCGTTACCTTCCGGTATCGCCCACCGTTATGATGCAGAACCGCTCGGCCACAGGGAAAGCAGGTCCTGCCCCTCGCCCTGCGTCTCAAATGTCAGCGGCTAGAAACGATAGGTAATACCCGTACCGATCAGCCAGGGATCGATCTTGGCCTTGCCGCTCAAAGGACCAAGCGTATCATGATCAGCCGACCATTCGGTTTTGAGGAAAATCTTCTTCACGTCGAAGTTGACGCCCCAATTGTCGTCCAGCATGTAGTCGAAACCGACCTGAAGCGCTGCGCCCAAATGGCTCTTGACGTCGAGATTGCTGAAACCGGGCTTCTCAGACTGATTGTAGAACAGCGAATAGTTGACGCCCGCCCCGACATAGGGCTTGAACGCGCCGAAATCGGTGAAGTGGTATTGCAGCGTCAGAGTGGGCGGCAGCAGCCAGGCCTTGCCAACCGGCACACCCACCGCGCCATCCTCATGGATATTGGCATAAGTGGTGCCGAGGATCAGTTCGGCCGCGATATTGTCGGTGAAAAAATAGCTGATATCGAGCTCCGGGATCAGCGTATCCGAATAACTGAGATCGGAGCCGGGCACGCCGTCGATGGAGCCAGTGTCGCGCGTGATGACGCCAAGCGCACGCACACGTATCTGCCAGGGATTGCGCGCCGTCAGGGTCTCGATGGAGACCGGCTCCAGCGGAGCCTGCGCCAAATCCGCCGCTGCGGCTTGCCCCGTCACAAACAATGCACATCCCGCCACCAGCGCAGCGATGACTTCACGCCCGTATCCCATATTGCCTCTCCTTGAAATGTCGAATGACCTTGGCAAGGGAGGGCTACGCCGACGCGGCAGCAATGCTTTGATTCAAATCAATTTATGAGAGAAGCGGCGATCCAATTTCCCAAACGGGAAACAACCGGCCAAGACCGTTGCATCCCTGTCACAGGAGAAGCCCCGCCCCCTGGAGGCAGGCGGGGCTTTTGCAACATTGGCGGATTACCGTGCCGCCCTGGCAAAGGTGCAGCCGCTCGCCACCATGATGCCGGCAGCCCCCTCCAGCCAGCCGTCCTTGAGCTCCAGCGCCAGAAAACGGTGGCGCTCGAACGGACCGGGCATGACGAGATGGCGGGCCTTTTCAGCGAAAAAGCCGAAGCGCTCATAGTAAGGCGCATCACCAACGAGCAGAATGGCACCGTGGCCGCGGGACTTCGCCTCACCGATGGCTGCGCGCATCAGCGCGCCGCCTATGCCCTTGCCCTCATGGGCGCAATCGACAGCCAGCGGGCCAAGCATCAAGGCATCAACCGGAACGCCTTCGCGGCTCACGCCAGCCTCGACATTCCACAGGCGCACGGTGCCGATGACGTGACCATCCGGATCGCGGGCAACCAACGCCAGGCCTTCGGCCGGTACACGGCCACGGCGCAGCGCCTCGGACGACTTGCGGCGGCGGTTTGGACCCATGGTGAGGTCAAGCAGGTTTTCGCGCGCGACAACGTCGCCCGGGTTTTCCGCGTCGATGGTAAAGGAATTCTGCGCAAAGAATGCGCGGACAGAATCAAGAACAGCGGCCATCGGGGCCTCCCGCACTCAAAACCGATTCAAACGGTATCGAAAACAAATTGTGAGGGTGCTGCTCCGGCGTGAACCGGAGCAGGCTTTTTAGATCACGTAAGCCTTCAGCGGATCGAAGCCATTGAAGGCAACAGCCGAGTAGGTCGTCGTGTAGGCGCCGGTGCCTTCGATCAGGACTTCGTCACCGATCGAGAGCGTGATCGGCAGCGGGTACATGTTCTTCTCGTACAGCACGTCGGCCGAATCGCAGGTCGGGCCGGCCAGAACGCAAGGCTCCATTTCGTCGGCATCATGGATCGTGCGGATCGGGTAACGGATCGCTTCGTCCATGGTTTCGGCGAGACCGCCGAACTTGCCGATGTCGAGGAACACCCAGCGGTGATTGTCATTGTCCGACTTCTTCGAGATCAGGACGACCTCCGCCTTGATCACACCGGCATTGCCAACCATGCCGCGGCCCGGCTCGATGATCGTTTCCGGCAGGTTGTTGCCGAAGTGCTTGCGCAGCGAACCGAAGATCGCCTTGCCATAGGCTTCAGCCGACGGCACGTCGCGCAAGTACTTGGTCGGGAAACCGCCGCCCATGTTGACCATCTTCAGCTCGATGCCCTGCTTGGCCAGCTGAACGAAGACGCGCTTGGCATCGGCAAGGGCCGAATCCCAGGCGTCGACCTTGGTCATCTGCGAGCCGACATGGAACGAAACGCCGTACGAAACCAGGCCCAGCTGATGCGCGTAGACGAGAACGTCGACGGCCATCTGCGGAACGCAGCCGAACTTGCGCGACAGCGGCCATTCGGCGCCTTCGCCATCCGTCAGGACACGGCAGAACACGCGGGCACCGGGAGCGGCACGGGAAATCTTTTCGACTTCCTCGTGGCTATCGACAGCAAACAGCGAAACGCCGAGCGCATGCGCCTTGGCGACATCGCGTTCTTTCTTGATGGTGTTGCCGAAGGAAACACGCGACGCAGTCGCACCGGCATCGAGCGCCATTTCGATTTCAGCGACGGACGCGCAATCGAAGTTGGAGCCCATGGATGCGAGCAGGCGCAGTATTTCCGGCGACGGATTTGCCTTGACGGCATAGTAGATCGAGCTATCCGGCAGAGCGTGACGGAAAGCCTTGAAATTGTCGCGCACGACATCGAGGTCAACCACGAGGCAAGGACCTTCGGGACGTCGGGTGTTCAGGAAGTCGATGATACGTGCAGTCGTCATGGTTCTATCCCCAATCAGGTACGCTCCACGAAAACGTGGAGGACAAAGGACATACGCGAACATGCCCCGGAACCAGCCGGTGGAGACCCCGGATCCAGACATGCGCACGATGCGCGAATGATGGAACAACGCTCCGCCAAGAGCTTTGATCCGCTTTGTCTGCCATTGATTGGAAGGATGACCTACCGCACTTCCGGCAATGAAGGTGTGCCTCTTCAGTAACCCCCGCTGATGGAAAGCAGGGAGAGAACAAAAAGGCCCGCACCGTCGTTGCTTCGGATGTCCTCGCATTTTCCGGTTGGCCGGAATAGCGACTGGAGGGGTTAATTCCAGGTACCTTACCGATTTCCTCACCAATTCGAGGGTCGGCGGACAGCCATGGGCACGTGCGACTTTGGGCTGAAGCGGAGATAAGAAAAAACCTTGTCGTAATCAAGACTTTTTTCACATTGGCTGCTGATTTTTTATGCGCGCCAAAACCCGTTAAGATGTTCAGATTTCCTGAACAATCTCCGCCAACCCGTCGCAGAAACCAACGTCTTGTTTTAAGATCGTTTTTGGAGCGGTGCGGCAGCGGCCGGCGGAGGTGACAAACGTTAACGCCGTAACAGTTCTTCGTCTTTACGCAACGCCGGTCTATCGTTGCAACGGCCCCAAACCGCGAATCAGAAACAGGGCAGCAGCCCGAGCAGGCAGGATAAAGCAGCCCGATGGATACACTGACACGCATCCGCGCCTTCATCGATGTCGTCGATGCCGAGGGATTTTCCGCAGCCGCCCGGCGTGTCGGGCGCTCAAAGGCGCTCTTGTCCAAATATGTGCGGGAACTGGAAGACGAACTGGGCGCCCTTCTGCTCAACCGCACGACCCGGCAGTTTTCTCTGACTGAAGCCGGCCATACCTATTACCGGACGGCATCGGAGATCCTCAAGGAGATCGACAATCTCGCCGATCTCGTCCGTGCCAGCAATTCCGACCTGAAAGGCCGGTTGCGCATTTCCGCGCCGCGCACATTCGTCGACGCGGAGATCGGCCAGTCCTTGATCGATTTCGGTAAGGCGCATCCGGAACTGTCATTGGAAATCATCTCCGACGACCGTTTTGTCGATCTGGTCGAGGAAGGTTTTGACGTGGCTATCCGCATCACCAAGCTGGAGGATTCGACACTGATCGCCCGCAAGCTTGACGATTTCCAGGTTCTGTACTGCGCGACACCGGCATTCCTCGAAGAATTCGGACCGATTAACCACCCATCCGAGCTGTCGCGGCACGCCTGCATCATCGATACCAACGGCCGTTCCTACAGCAATTGGCGCTTCACCGAGCCGGATGGCACAGGGTTCAGTGTTCCCGTGGGCGGCCCGATCGAAGTCAACAGTCCGCTGGCCGCCGTGCGCGCGGCGGAATCCGGCATGGGCGTCGCCAGCATTCCCGATTTCATCGCCCGGCCGAAAGTGGCCGCCGGTACGCTGGTTTCCATTTTCGAAGACTACATACCAAAGGATCGCGGCATCTACGCGATCTATCCGCATCGGCGTTATCTGCCGACCAAAGTGCGCACATTCGTCGACTTCCTGCATCAGTGGTTTCGCAAGAACGCGGAAAATTGACCGGGCCACGATGGGCAGAAGTCCCAATTCCGTCCCATTTACCCCACATTGCATGAATGCTGCGTTGCGCCAAAACAGCCAGAGGAATCACGACAGAATGAAACGATCGTCCCTGATCCTGACGGTAGCGGCTGTGCTTGCGCCCGGCGCAGCACTCGCTCATCCGCATATTTTCGCCGAGGCGCGGCTGGAAATCGTTGCGGATGCGACCAACCAGATCACCGAACTGCGCAATGTCTGGCGTTTTGACGAGTTGTTTTCCGCCAGCGTGGTGATGGATTTCGACAAGAACTCCAATGCGCAACTCGATCCCGATGAACTGCAGGAGGTCGGCCAGACGGTTCTCGATTCCCTGCAGGAATACAATTACTACACGACGATCACCGACAACGGCAAAACCATCAAGGTCAGCAAGCCGGACGAAATCACGGCTGATTACAAGGACGGCCAGTTGCTCTTAATGTTCGCCGTCAAGCCTGCCGAGCCGATGCTGCTTAAGGGCAATATGTCATTCGGCGTCTATGATCCCACCATGTACACGGCGATGGATTTCCCGACCGACGGCGATCTCGTTGCGGTTGGCGACCAGTTGAACGCCTGCGAGCACAAGGTGGTCCGTCCCGACCCGGATGAAGTGCTTGCCCAGAATCAGGCAAGCCTCACCGACGCCTTCTTCAACGATCCGACAGGAACCGACATGTCGAAGATGTTTGCCACACGAATCGAGTTCAAATGCTGATGCTGCGGCATCCCGCGCGCCTGCTGGGTTTGGCGCTGGCTCTGGCCGCCGCCGGCATCAGCATCGCCCACGCACAGTCGCCGCTCGGTATCGGCACCGCTGAGCCGGCCTTCAATACCAGCGGCATTTTCGGCGGCTTCTTCGCCTGGATCAACATGGAGCAGCAGCGTTTCTACCACACGCTGACAGAGGCGATCAAAGCCATGCGGGACGACCCGTGGCACCTCTGGTCGCTGATCGGCCTGTCCTTTGCCTATGGTGTGTTCCACGCTGCCGGCCCCGGTCACGGCAAGGCGGTCATTTCCTCTTACATGATCGCCAACGAGACCGAACTGAAGCGCGGCGTGCTCCTGTCCTTCCTGTCGTCGATGATGCAGGGAGGCGTCGCCATCCTGCTCGTCGGCGCCGCCTATCTGGTGCTGCGGGGATCATCAATCTCGATGACGCAGGCCACGCATTTCCTCGAAGTGGTCAGCTACGCCCTGATCGCTGCCTTTGGCGGCTGGCTGCTGTTTCGCAAGCTGAAGGCTATACGGACGCGGCGGCTGGCCCCAGTGGTTTCGTATGACCACGGACACGGCCACAGTCCTCACTCCCATGATCATGGCCATAGCCATGGGCCGGGCGAAGTCTGCGACACCTGCGGCCACGCACATGCACCCGATCCTTCAATGCTCAAGGGTGATCGCTTCGCGCTCCGCGAGGCCTGGTCGGCGATTGTTGCCGTGGGCTTGCGCCCCTGCTCCGGCGCGCTGATCGTGCTGAGCTTCGCGCTGTTAAACGGGCTTTATCTCGGCGGCGTTCTATCGGTCTTTGCCATGTCGATCGGCACGGCCATCACCGTCTCCGTGCTGGCGACGCTCGCCGTCACCGCCAAGGACCTGGCTGTGCGCTACGCGTCTAACGGATCATCGGCCATGCGCATCAGCAACGGCATCGAAATCTCCGGCGCCTTGCTGGTGCTGGTACTGGGCATTGTTCTGCTTGGGGCGTCGCTGCAGGGCTAAACCTTCAAAGTCCACGCCCGCGCTGGTATCGGGCGCGCAGCCAGAAGATCAGGAAGAAGCCGAGCACGAAAACCGCACCGAAGGCCGCGGCCAGCCAGGGCGAAAACGTGCCAAGCCAGAGCATGATTTTCGGCAGGATAAAGAAGCCGGCCCCGACGATGACCAGGATAACGGCCGCGGCGATCGCTGGCGAGTGTTCCTTCTTTTCCGGGGTATTCATGCGGTCTCCTTTTGCGCCAGTCCGGCGCGAATATCTTCAAGCTTTCGCTTCTGCGTGCCATCACCGGCAAAATTCTCAGGCGACAGCCAAGCTTCGAAAGCAGCGTTGAGCAACGGCCATTCGCCATCGATGATCGAGAACCATGCCGTATCGCGATTGGCGCGCTTCGACAACATGTGCTGGCGGAAGACCCCTTCAAAGCTGAAGCCAAGCCGGCTCGCCGTTTTCTTGCTGGCTTCATTACGGTTGTCGCATTTCCACTCGTATCGCCGGTATCCCAGGTCCTCGAAGGCGTGCCTGGCCATCAGGTAATGAACTTCGGTGGACAAGGGCGACCTGGCCATCGAAAAAGAATGCGCTACACCACCGACCTCGACCACACCATTGGCGGGATCGGGCCGCATGTAGTTGGCCATGCCGACGACATCGCCGCTGGCCTTGTCACAGAAGACTTCCGTAACCCAGCCGCCCTTCTGCACCGCCGTGAGCCAGGCATCGAAATCCTCGATGCCGCGAAAATCATCCTGCGAGAAATACTGAAGGCGCACATTGATCTCCAGACCACCAAAGGCTCGCCATAGCGCTTCCAGGTGGCTCACCCGATCATAAGGCACGATCCGCACATAACGGCCTTCCAGAGTCACCGGTTTCGGGGCCGGGCGGGCTGTCCAATTGGTCAAATCACGCATCTGCAAACTCCGGAAGAGACGACACCAGCAACCTTGAAACCGGCGCAGAAACCGCACCGGTCATAACAAAGGCTTTGACGCTGGCATAGGACAGCTCAGGCATCGGCACAAATGCAAAGTGATGATGGATTGATCACCACGGCGACTTGATTGGGGGCTGACCGGTCTGCGGCACCGAGGTCTGCTGCGGATTGGCCTGTGCTTCGATAACCGGTGTCTTGGCCGACGAGACCGTCGCCTCGATATGGTCGATCAGAGCATCGGCAAGGCCAAGGCGTCCGGCCAGTTGATCGAGATATCCGCGCTCGGCGCGGCTGTCGGCATCGATGGCAAGACGCGACGCGGTATAAAGCTCGACACGCTCCTCTTCGGTCACAGCCGCCGCGACGATGGCATCGAGGTCGACCGGCTGGCTTAGCTCCTCATGCAGGAACTGCTCAGCTTCCGAATCGAGGCCGGAGACTTTCACCTTGTCCATGATGCGGGCGCGCTCGACATCGTCGATGTGACCATCGGCGCGGGCGGCGGCAATCATGGCGCGGACCAGAACGAGCACAAAATCATTGCGAATGACAGCGGGTTCGGTGCTGAAGCCGGAATCGGCCGGTGGCGGCAGCAGTTCTGGCTGCGCCTGCGCTTCCGGCTGCGCGATAGGTTCCTTGCCGGCCTGATAATTCTTGTAGGCTTGGTAGCCAAGACCGGCGATGGCAGCGAGACCACCAAGTTTCAGGGCCGAGCCAGCCACCTGGCGGCCAGTACCGGTGCCGAGCAGAACGGCAGCGATGGCGCCGGCGGCCAGCGGATTGTCCTTGGCCAGCTGCGTCGCCTGACCGGCCCGCTCCCGCACCGATCCGCCAGCACCGGGGATTTGCGAACCCAAAAACTGATCCAGCAATTTCTTCGCATCAAACATTCGGTCCACTCCCTTGAGGCCGGTTTCGGTCGGAAAGAAACATAGGAATGCAACGACAGAAATACAAATGAAAGACGCCTGCCATGAAAAAGGCCGGGCGCACGCGCCCGGCCTTTTGAACAGTCATAACGAAACGATCGATCAGCCGCGCAACGCGAAAGCCTCGGCAGCCAGCTTGGTGATGCCGGCCCAGTCGCCCTTGGCAACCAGTTCCTTCGGCGCCACCCAGGAGCCGCCAACGCAGACGACGTTGGGCAGCGACAGGTAATCCCGGGCATTCGACAGCGAAATGCCGCCGGTCGGGCAGAACAGCGTGCCGGCCAGCGGCGAGGACAGCGACTTCAGGTAGGCAGCGCCGCCAGCCTGTTCGGCTGGGAAGAACTTCATCACCTTGTAGCCTTCTTCGCGCAGGCCCATGACCTCGCTTGCCGTGGCAGCACCCGGCAGAAGCGGGATATCGGAATCATTGGCAACGTCGATCAGCTCCTGCGTCGTGCCGGGGCTGACGATGAACTGCGAGCCCGCCTCGACAGCCGCTTCGTATTGGGCCGCATTGAGGATGGTTCCGGCACCGGCAACGGCACCTTCCACCTCGTTGGCCACAGCCCGGATCGCTTCGAGCGCAGCAGTCGTGCGCAGCGTAATTTCGATCGCTTTCAAACCACCGGCGACAAGGGCACGCGCCAAAGGCACGGCGGTCGCGAGGTCATCAATGACCAGCACCGGAACGACCGGCTGCAATTTCAGGACAGAAAGAAGTCTCTCGGTTTTCTCGCTCATGCCGGACAGCCTTTTTTAAAACGATTGAAGTGAGGCTCGAATACTCTTCCCATCCGCTTTTGTCGATACCAAACGGGACAGCCAAGCCTATTCGGACATGGTGACGCATGCTTGACAATAGACAGGCCCGAACGTGCTTCAAAGCCGCCGGCAGGTCAAAGTGCTTGCTTGTTCGAATGTGACAATCCTGTAGTGTGCTTGGCGTGGGCATTCAAACGGCAGGCGTTATCAATGGCCAAGGAAATTGAACGCAAGTTTCTGGTGGCTTCCGATGGCTGGCGCGAGGCCGCAGACGGCGGTACGCGTTTTCTGCAGGCCTATATCGTCACCATGGACGACCGTTCCGCACGTGTGCGGCTGATCGATGACAGGCGCGCGAAACTGACGATCAAGATCGGCACTGGCTCGATGACCCGCGATGAGTTCGAGTATGAGATTCCCGTGGAAGACGCCAAGGATATGATGTCTTTGGCCGTCGGCCTTGTCATCGAGAAGACCCGTTATGAGGTTAGCCACCACGGCTTCGTCTGGGAGGTCGATGTCTATGGCGGCGCGCATGAAGGGCTGATTGTCGCCGAAGTCGAACTTGAGGCCGAAGATGACACACCGGACCTGCCCTCCTGGCTGGGTAACGAGGTGACCGGAGACCCGCAGTACTCCAACCAGTATCTCTCGACCAATCCGTTGGTATCCAAGGCAGATCATGAGCTATCATATTCGCCCTTCTGAACACTTCACGGATGAATTCAAAGCGGTTGGTAGCGAGCAACTGACACTTGCCATTGCAGTATTGACCGACCGTCCGCAGGGGCTGCCGGAGGCCATTCACGATGCCCGCAAGAATTTCAAAAGACTGCGTTCTCTCTATCGCCTCGCCGCGGCAGACATTCCCGCATTCCAGCGCTCGGAGAATGCACGCATCCGCAAGATGTCCCAAATGCTCTCGATTTCCCGCGACGCGACTGCCCTTGTCGAAGTCAACCGGTATCTGCTGGAGCATGCCGAAACCAACGACGAACGCGCCGCCCTGAAACGGATCGGCAAAGTGCTGATCACCCGGCGCGATGAGCGGGCCGCGGAGGGAGATCAACAGGAAGAAAGCGTCGCTTTAGCGCTCTCAACCTGCGGCAGGGCACTGGATTCACTCGCCTGCATCACTTTTCGGGACGGTGGCAAAAAGGGTGCCAAACGCATCGCCAAGTGCTGGCGCAAGGCATTGGAGAGAGCTTCCACCGCGCTGGAAGCCTGTACGGACACCACCGATGCACATCTGTTTCATGAATTGCGCAAACGCAGTCAGGACTACCGTTTCTATCTGGATCTTTTGCAACGTCTGTGGCCCTCGGCGATGCACGCAAAGCGGGTCGAGGTCACGAAGGTGGTCGATCTGCTTGGCCATCACAACGATCTGGCGCTCCTTGCCTCCCTGGTCGATGAACACCCGCATCTATTGGGCAAGAGCGAGGACGTCGCCTATCTCCTCTCGGCCGTCATCACGCGGCAGAAAGCCCTGCGGGAACAGGCCCTGACAGTTGCTGCTTCGGTTTTTCGCGATGACCCGAAGGACGAAAGCCGCAAGATCATGCTCCTGTGGCAGGACGCAGTCTGACGCGGCACTCGCGGCATTGATACTGCCAATCCCTGTCAGTATGATCGCGGCCATGTCCCGCTCCACCCGTCTTCTCGATCTTATCCAGCTTCTGCGAACCTACCGGCGGCCGGTGAGCGGCAACGCGCTTGCCCAGCGCATGGGCATCAGCATCCGCACGCTCTACCGCGACATCGCCACACTGCAGGCGCAAGGTGCCGACATCCAGGGCGCGCCCGGCTTCGGCTACGTGCTCAAACCCGGTTTCCTGATGCCGCCGATGATGTTGAGCGAAGAGGAAATCGAGGCACTGGTGCTCGGCGCACGCTGGGTCGCGGCGCGGACCGACGACGAATTGAAGGATGCCGCCCGCAACGCCCTGACAAAGATCGCCGCCGTACTGCCCGCCGATCTGCGCCATGAGCTGGAAACGAATTCACTGCTCGTCTACAACACCCGCGACCTTCGGCTGGGAACCATCGATTTTCCGGCCATTCGCGAGGCTATCCGGCTGGGTATGAAGATCGACATCGACTATGCCGACGTCAATGGACAGCCGACAACGCGGCGCATCTGGCCTTTTGCGCTGGCTTATTTCGAGGAAACCCGCGTGCTGGCGGCCTGGTGCGAGCTGCGCAGCGACTTCCGTCATTTCCGCACCGACCGTTTTACCACCATGACCGTGACCGGCATCCGCATTCCACGCCGGCGCGACCGGTTGCTGGCCGAATGGCGAAACACCCACAAGGTCCCTCAGGACATGTGAGCCTACTGCCATAAATTGACAGCAGAACGGAATAGAAACGTCTCCGGACCCACCGAGAGGAGACTGCCATGAAAACCGACTTTGTTCTGCCCGTCGACAGCCCGGCCGAAAGCGCCGTTTTCTACATGGCGATGTTCGGTGCGCTGCCGCTGGAGCTGTCGCCGACCTATGCGGTCGTCCTGATGAACGATGCGTTGAAGCTTGGCCTGGCAAAGAGAAAGAGGCTGCCAGCCGCCGTGAATACCAACGACGCGGAGCTTCCAATCTTCGTCGCTGGCCGCGAAGGCGTCGATGCGCTTCACGACGAATGGCGCCGGAAAGGCGTGACGATCCTGCAGGAACCGGTCTCGTCGGACAGTGACTATACGTTTATCTGCACCGACCCGGACGGCCATCGCCTGCGTGTCTTTACGCCGCAGGCCGCATGACCATCTCCATGCCGGCCGCGCACCCGATTGCGCGCGCGGCCGGAAAGCTGTATTTCACGCCGCATGACAGACACGATCCACACCCCTCGCCCGGAAGCCAATGGCCAGTTTCTGGTGGCAGCGCTTTATCATTTCGCCGCATTCGAACGCTTCGCCGACTTTCGCGAACCGCTGCAGGCGATCTGCGACGCCCATGGTGTCAAGGGCACGCTGCTGCTCGCACATGAGGGCATTAACGGCACGATTGCCGGGCCGGCAGACGGGATCCGGACTGTGCTTGCCTTCCTGCGCGCCCAGCCGGAATTCGTCAGTCTCGAGCATAAGGAAAGCTGGGCGTCGTCCATGCCGTTCCTGCGGATGAAGGCGCGGCTGAAAAAAGAAATCGTCACCATGGGCGTCGAGGATATCGACCCCAACAAGATCGTCGGCACCTATGTGGCACCGAAGGACTGGAACGCACTGATTTCCGATCCCGATACGATCGTGATCGATACCCGCAACGACTACGAGACGGCCATCGGCATGTTCCGTGGCGCGGTTGATCCCAACACCAAAAGCTTCCGTGAGTTCCCTGACTGGGTGAAGAACAATGCCGATCTCGCCGCAAAGCCGAAGATCGCCATGTACTGCACCGGCGGCATCCGCTGCGAGAAGGCGACAGCCTTCATGAAGGAACAGGGCTTTGACGAGGTCTACCACCTCAAGGGCGGCATCCTGAAATATCTGGAAGACATGCCGGAAGAGGAAAGCCTCTGGGATGGCGCCTGCTTCGTCTTTGACGACCGCGTCTCGGTGACGCATGGCCTGAAGGAAGGCGAGCACACGCTCTGCCACGCCTGCCGCCAGCCGCTGACCCCGCAGGACCTTCTGTCACCCCATCACGAGCATGGCGTCACCTGCGTCCACTGTCATGATACCCGCAGCGAGGAAGACCGCCAGCGTTACCGCCAGCGGCAGCGGCAGATGGAGCTGGCAAAGAAACGCGGCGAGCGGCACCTCGGAAGCTGACGGCCCTTTGCTGCATCGCCGCTTTTACAGTGATGCAGCTGTTTCGCCTCAACCGGGCTTGTGATTGCCCTTCGGAAACTGTTCGGCCAGTTCCTTGTACCAATGACCGCTTTTCTTGATGGTGCGGACCTGGGTGTCGTAATCGACATGAACGATGCCGAAGCGCATCTTGTAGCCTTCCGCCCACTCGAAATTATCCATCAGGCTCCAGGCAAAATAGCCTTTCATCGGATAACCTTCCCGGATCAAATCTGCCGTGACGGCAAGATGCTCGGCGATGTAATCGAGCCGCGGCTGATCATCGACCACGCCGTTTTCGACGCCCATATTGTAGGCCGCCCCGTTCTCGGTGATATAACAATCCGGCAGCGCGTAGCGGTCATTGACCGCGCGGATGAGATCACCCAGCGCCTGCGGAAAGATCTCCCAGCCGATATCGGTCTTCACGTCGTTGACCGGCTTGGCGTTCACCGTCGCCGGGAATTCGGAGCCTTCGGCCGGATCATGCGAAACGCGCATCGGCGTGTAGTAGTTGACGCCCCACCAGTCGGTTTTCTGGCTGATCGTCGCCATATCGCCATCCTCGATGGCGGGCATGCGATGGCCAAGCGCCGACAGGAAGCTTTGAGGATATTCACCCTTGAAGATCGGGCCGAAGAAGACACCGTTGTGGAAATCAAAGGCCCGCTCAGCCGCCGCCTTGTCCTCGGCGCTGTCGCTACCGGGATAGACATGCATCGGGTTGATGACGATGCCGACCGGCAGGTTCGGCTGAAGTTCGCGAACGGTGACAACGCCAAGACCATGGGCGAGGTTGGTGAAATGCAGCGCATGCAGGGCCGCATCCATATTGCGCTCACCCGGGGCGTGAATGCCGTAGAGATGGCTGAGCCAGACGGAGCACCAAGGCTCGTTGAACGTCGCAACAGCATCGAGACGATCACCGAGGCGGGCGATGACGGTTTTGGCGTAGCGCTGGTAGGCATATGCGGTCGTGCGCGCCGTCCAGCCGCCGTCGCCCATCAGCGCCAGCGGCAGGTCCCAATGATACAGCGTCGCAAAGGCCTTGATGTTGCGCTGCTTCAGGCCATCGACAAGGCGATCGTAGAAATCCAGCCCCTTTTCATTGACCGGCCCGGTGCCCTCCGGAATGATCCGCGGCCAGGCAATCGAGAAGCGATAGGCTTCGACACCAAGGCTCTGGATCAGGTCAAGGTCCTCATCCAGCCGGTTGTAATGATCACAAGCGACATCGCCGTTGTGCCCCTGATAGACCCGGCCCGGCATGTTGGAAAACGCATCCCAGATCGACGGCTTGCGCCCATCGGTCTTGGTTGCCCCTTCGATCTGGAACGAGGCGGTCGCCACACCAAAAATGAAATCGCCGGGGAAGCGTTCGGCCAGTTTCTTTGCTTCGATCATCATCGCCCTCATCGGATTGCGCGGCAAACGATCAAATTCGCTCCACGCCCATCAGGAAATCTGAAACGTTGCAGTAACTCGGAATGACCAAAAGTCAACCACAGAATCGCCTAGGGACGATATCACCCCGCCCTTTCGGAGCGGAGTGAATGAGAGCACGTATCTGGGATCGATCAGACCTTGATCCAGGCGCCGTTGCGCTTCGACGATTGCACGCAGGCATCGACAAACACCATGCCCTTCATGCCATCATCGATCGTCGGATAGACAACGGCCGGATCGACCGCCACACCCTTGCGCTTGGCAAAGATGGCGCGGGCGGCTTCGGTGTAGATATTGGCGAAGCCTTCGAGATAGCCTTCCGGATGGCCGGACGGAATGCGGGAGACACGGGCCGCGGCCGGGCCTGAGCCCGCACCGGCGCGGGTGATCAGGCGCTTGGGTTCACCGAACGGCGTGTACCAGAGATAGTTCGGGTCCTTCTGCGTCCATTCCAGACCACCCTTGGTGCCATAAACACGGACCATCAGGCCGTTCTCGTGGCCGGGGGCAACCTGGCTGCACCACAGCATGCCCTTGGCGCGCTGGCCGTTCTTTGCCTTGAAACGCATCATCACATGGGCATTGTCATCCAGCGCCCGGCCCTCGACGAAGCTGTCGAGATCGGCGGCCAGCTCTTCCAGCTCAAGACCCGAAACGAAAGCGCCGAGATTATAAGCATGGGTGCCGATATCGCCGGTGGAACCACCCGCGCCCGACTTTGACGGATCGGTGCGCCATGCGGCCTGCTTCTGGCCGGACTGTTCGATATTCTCCGTCAGCCAATCCTGCGGATACTCCATCTGCACCAGCCGGACGGCACCGATATCGCCATTCTCGATCATCTCGCGAGCCTGGCGGACCATCGGATAACCGGTGTAATTGTGGGTGAGGACGAACAGCGCGTCGCTCTCATCCGCCAGCTTCTTCAGCTTCCTGGCGTCTGCCAGCGTCGAGGTCAGCGGCTTGTCGCAGATCACATGAATACCGCGCTTGAGGAATTCGCGGGCGGCCTCGTAATGCACGTGGTTCGGCGTAACAATAGCGACGGCCTCGATACCGTTCTTCAGCTTGGCTTCGCGGATCGCCATTTCCTTGAAATCGGAATAGCTGCGTGCCGGGTCAAGACCGAGTTCGGCACCCGAATTCTTCGCCTTTTCCGGTGTCGACGACAGCGCGCCGGCGACCAGCTCGAATTGATCGTCAAGCCGCGCAGCCATGCGGTGGACGGCGCCAATAAACGCACCAGACCCGCCGCCGACCATGCCGAGACGGATGCGTTTTTCGCGAACCTCAGTGGTTCCTTCGATTGCCATAGAGTGTCTCCTCAATTGTGTTTTATGTTGGTGGAGAATTTTTCTCCCCCACCGAGGGTGGCGACCTCTTCTCCCCCACGGGGAGAAGTGCCGAGCGCATGCGAGGCGATGAGGGGGGCACGCGTCACGTATCGAGCCAGCCGCCCCCTCATCCGGCCCTTCGGGCCACCTTCTCCCCGAGGGGGAGAAGAGGCTTTAAAGCCCCAGCATACGCCGGTTGGCCGCGTCGTCTGCCCCACTGTCGGCAAAATCATCGAAGGCTTTTTCGGTGACGCGGATGATGTGGTGTTTGACGAATTCCGCGCCTTCGCGGGCACCGTCTTCAGGATGCTTCAGCGCGCACTCCCATTCGACGACTGCCCAGCCGTCGAAATCATTGGCCGTGAGCTTGGAGAACACCGCACCGAAATCGACCTGACCGTCACCCGGCGAGCGGAACCGTCCCGCCCGGTTGACCCAGCCCTGATAGCCACCATAGACGCCCTGGCGTCCGGTTGGATTGAACTCGGCATCCTTGACGTGAAACATCTTGATGCGCTCGTGATAGATATCGATGTTGTCGAGATAATCCAGGCACTGAAGAATGTAGTGCGAGGGATCATAGAGCATGTTGGCGCGCGGATGGTTGCCGACGCGCTCGAGGAACATCTCGAAGGTGATGCCGTCATGCAGATCTTCGCCGGGATGGATCTCATAGGCGATATCGACGCCACACTCGTCGGCGTGGTCAAGGATCGGCTTCCAGCGGCGGGCCAGCTCATCGAAAGCGGTTTCCACCAGACCGGCCGGACGCTGCGGCCACGGATACATGAACGGCCACGCGAGCGCGCCGGAAAAAGTCGCATGTGCCTTGATGCCGAGATGCTTCGACGCCGTCAGCGCCATCTTGACCTGTTCGACAGCCCATGCCTGACGGGCCTTCGGATTTCCGCGCACTTCAGGCACAGCAAAACCGTCGAAGGCTTCGTCATAGACCGGATTGACCGCGACCAGCTGACCTTGAAGGTGGGTTGAAAGCTCGGTCACCTCGACGCCGTTCTCGCGCGCTTTGCCGGCAAACTCGTCACAATAATCCTTCGATGATGCTGCCTTTTTCAGGTCGATCAACTGGCTGGCCCAGGTTGGAACCTGAACGCCGATATAGCCGCAATCGGCCGCCCATTTGGTGATCGAATCCCATGAATTAAAGGGAGCGGCATCACCCGCAAATTGGCCAAGGAAAAGCGCGGGGCCTTTGATGGTCTTCATGTCAGATTCCTCCCTGATTATCGACCGTAAACGTTTCCGTAGTGTTTAACACGCCATTTATAGAGGGCAAGGCGCCTCTTTCCGATAAAGCCAGTTGGCGGCGATGGCGAGAATTCCAGTGCGCCGGAACCTAATCACGGACTTTGCGTGGCGGCAAGAGGTACGTGCCGCAAAAATCCGGTGAGACAGTCCGAACAATGTCCCATCATAAAAATAGGCGCCCGTTTTCGCGGGCGCCCGGTCGTTGGCTTAACCGATCAGAACGGTGAATCGGGGAAATAGAAGTCCTTGGCATTGTCCTTGGTCACGAGCGTTGCGTCGATGGTGTAGACGCCGCGAACCGGAACCTGGCCATAGAAATTGGCAACGGTCATTTCGAGCGCGGTACCAACCATTGCCGGCGGATAAAGCACGTCGACCGGGATCATCTTGTCGCCGTCCATGACCTTCTTGATCATGTCCTTCGAACCGGCACCGGCCACGACATACTGGATGTCGGTGCGCTTGGCTTGCTCGATGGCCTGCAGCACGCCGACAGCCATATCGTCGTCCTGGCACCAGACCACGTCGATCTTCGGGTACTTGGTCAGATAGTCCTGCATGACCTTGAAGGCGTCGTCGCGGTTCCAGTTGCCGAACTGGCGGTCGAGAACCTTGACGTTGGAGCCTTCGATACCCTTGTCGAAGCCATCCTGACGCTGCTGGTCGATCGGGATCGGCAGGCCGCGGATGATGACGACTTCAGCGTCCGGCGTGGTTGCCTTGATATATTCGCCGGCCGTCTGGCCGAGCGCCGGGTTGTTACCGGCGACATAGAGGTCGCGGACCGAGTTGTCGTTGACGGACGGTGCACGGTCGACGATGGCGACGAACGTGCCCTTGCCCTTGACTTCCTTGATGGCGTTGACCAGCGGATCCGGATCGGACGGCAGGATGACCAGTGCGTCGATGCCCTGAGTTTCAAGGTCCTGCACGGCATTGGCCTGGCTTGCCGGATCCGGCGACGTCTTGACGATGACGTTGAGGCCCGGATGCTGTGACATCAAGAGCTTGGCGACACGTTCGGCGTGGAACACGACACCCGAAGTCCAGCCATGGTCGGCGGCCGGGATCGAAACGCCGATCGTGACCTTCTTTTCCTCTTGCGCGTGGGCAACGCTGGTCAGCGCCATGACGGCGACGGCTGCTGCGCCCAATAGTCCTTTACGCATGTTTCTCTCTCCCTAGTGAATGCGGGTCTGACAGTCCTGACCGGGCGACCCCCTGAACCCGGTCCTTCACGATTTCCGAACCAGCGAACGCTGGACGAGCATCGCAACGATGATGATCGTGCCCTGGATGGCCCCGATCAGATATTCGCTGATGAAATTGGAAAGCAGCATGATGTTGCCAACGAGTTCCAGAATGAAGGCACCACAGATCGTCCCCCAGACCCGGCCCGCGCCACCCTTCAGCGCCGTTCCGCCGACGACGACAGCGGTGATCGCCTGGAGTTCCCACAGGATGCCGGTCGTCGCCGACGTGGAGCCGAGGCGCGGCACATAAAGAAGAACCGCAATCGCCACGCAAAGCCCCTGGATGACGAAGGCGATGGTGCGAACCCGGTTGACCGGAATGCCGGAATAGCGGGCAACATCGGCGTTCGAGCCAACGGCAACGACATGGCGGCCATAACGGGTGCGATAGAGAATGAAAGCCGCAATGCAGGTCACCGCCAGAATTACCACAATCGGCACCGGGACACCGAGGATCGAGCCGAAATAGGCGGGGCGGTATATTTCCTGGAGGGCCGGATCCTTGAGCGTGATCGCACCGCCCTGCGACAGCCACGTCGTCAGTCCGCGGTAGATGCCCATGGTGCCAAGCGTTGCGATGAATGGCTCGATCCGGCCGACCGTGGTGATCAGGCCGTTTGCCAAGCCACACAGGGACCCTGCGACAACCGCGAACAGCACTGCCGCCGTCAGCATCAGGGCCGGGTCGGCGATGACGCCGGAGTTCATGAACAGGATCATCAGACTCGCGACGAAGGCCACCATCGCGCCGACGGACAAATCGAGATCGCCGGAGGAAATAACGAACGTTGCGCCAATCGCGATGATGGCGATGAAGGCACTGCGGGTGGCGACATTGGCGAGATTGTTCAAGCCGATGAAGTTTGGATTGACGAGTGCCCCGAGGATGAGAAGCAGTATCAAAGCCGCAAATGGCGCGACCGCCCGAAGGTCGATATCCCGCCAGCTCCGGCGCCGCACGTCCCGGGTTTCCTCATTCACGCTTGTATCCACTCCAACCTCCCGTCCCATTATCCCTGGGGTTTGTTTTTCAGTGCGCCGCTTTCGCCACAACAGTTCAGGCCGCGGCCTTTTTCTTCAGTCCAGCCGCGTAGCGCATGATCTCCTGCTCGGAGATTTCATCGCCTTCCAGCATGCCGACGATCCGCCCTTCCCGCATGACAGCGACGCGTGTGCAAAGGCCGATCACCTCCGGCATTTCCGAGGAGACGACGATGATCGAGCGGCCATCTCGCGCCAGTGCCGAGATGAAGTGATAGATCTGCTGCTTGGTGCCGACATCGATGCCGCGGGTGGGTTCGTCGATGATGATGATCTCGGGCTCGGTTTCCATGACCTTGGCAAGCAGCAGCTTTTGCTGGTTGCCGCCCGACATGCGGCCAGCCACCACATTGCCATCGCGTACCCGGATATCGAAGCGGCGGCGCGCGCGCTCCAGCGCCTGCGCCTCGCTGGCGGGGCTGAGATAACCGAGCTTGCCGTGATTTTCGAGCGACTGCAGCGTCAGGTTGGCGGTCATCCGCGAATTGAGCAGCAAGCCCTTCGACTTGCGATCCTTGGTCATGTAGGCAAGGCCGCGCCGGTTGGCGGCATGCACATCGCCTGATGGAACCGCTTCGCCGTGGATAACCACTTCACCCGAGGCGCGCGACCTCAAGCCCGCAATCGCCTCCATCAATTCCGTGCGACCGGAACCGATCATGCCGGAAAACCCGAGGATCTCGCCCTTGCGAACCTCGAAACTCACATCTTTGACGTAGCCGGTCGACACCGCGTCGACGCTCAACACGATCTCTTCGTCAACATTCGGCTCGCGCTTGGCCGGATAGAGTTTCGACAACTCGCGCCCCACCATCAGCTGCGCGATCGATTCCCCATCAAGAATGGATGTCGGCGACGTCTTGATCCACTGGCCGTCACGCAGCACGGTGACCCGGTCGGTCAGCTCCATGACCTCGTCCAGCTTGTGCGAGACGAAGACGAAACTCGTCCCCTGATCGCGCAGCTTGCGCACCTGCTTGAACAGGAAATTGGTTTCCTCGCGGGAAAGCACGGCGGTCGGCTCATCCATGAAGACGACGCGGGCATCGCGGCTGATCGCCTTGGCGATCTCGACCATCTGTTTGTCGGCAATCGACAGCGAACTGATCATCGCATTCTCATCGACATGCGATCCGAGCAGATCAAGCACGCGGCGCGTTTCGGACCGCATGAACTTGCGATCGAGCACGCCGAAACGCGTGACTTCGCGGCCGAGAAACAGGCTCTCAGTGACGGTCAGATGTTCGGCGAGATTGAATTCCTGGTGAATGATGACAATGCCGAGCGCTTCGGCGGCACCGTTCGGCGGCAGCTTGACGGAATGTCCATCGAGGATGATGTCGCCGGAGGTGGGCTGCTCGAAACCGGAAAGAATCTTGACGAGCGTGGATTTTCCAGCACCGTTTTCCCCCATCAAGGCATGGATTTCGCCAGCACGCAGATCGAAGTCGACACCGAACAGGACCTGCACGCCGTTAAACGACTTGCTGATGCGCCGTGCGGACAACACGATCGCGCCATCACCGGCGCCGCTGGTCTGCGAACTCATGAAATCCTCCCTGCGGCTCCCATCCGCTTGAGCATGATGTAAACCTTTACATAGATCATGTAAAGGTTTACATCAGGGCATAACCGAGAAATTCTTCGTGCAGGCTTTGACCTCCGGGCAAGTCTGTGTAGTGTCCCGCCGAGACTAAAACCAAGGCAGAGCGCAGTGTCGAATTCCACGCCGGCAACCATCGAAGACGTCGCCCGGATCGCGGAAGTGTCGATTGCGACCGTGTCGCGCGCCATCCATATGCCAGAGAAAGTCGCCAATTCGACGCGGCTCAAGGTCAGCCAGGCAATCGCCATCACCGGCTACACGACCAACGCCATGGCCCGCAGCCTGCGGCTTGGCCGTTCCAATATGATTCTGGTGGTGGCGCCCGATATCGGCGACCCGAATTTTTCCAACATTCTCGTCGGCCTGGAAAACGAAGCGCGCTCGCATGGTTACGGCGTGCTGATCGGCCATACGCAGAACGACGCCCAGCGCGGGCTGGAATATCTGAAGTTCCTGAATTCCAACCAAGCCGCCGGATTGATCCTGTTTACCGGCATCCTGCCTTTTGGCCATCAGTCGATGACTGCACGGCTGCCGCCCAGCGTCGGTGTTTTCGAACCGGTTTTCAATGGCGGCATTCCTTATGTCGGCGTCGATGATACCGAGGGCGCCCGCAAGGTAATCGACCTGCTGATCGCCGAAGGTCATCGCAAGGTGGCCTTTATCGGTGATTCCCGCACCCGGCTGGCCTATAGCCGGCGGCGCAGCGGATATGAGGCCGGGCTGGATGCCGCCAATGTCAGCGCCGATCAGCGTATCGTTTTTGAAGGCGACGGCACGATCGAAAGCGGGCGGCTTGCCGTCGAACAATTGTTCATGCGCGACACGCTGCCAACAGCCTTCATGTGCGTTAACGACCAGACGGCAATCGGCGTGATGATTGGCCTTGGCGCCCGCGGTTACGATATTCCGCGCGATTTTTCCGTGACCGGTTTTGACGACGTGCCACAGGCAAGCTTCATGTCACCGGCACTGACGACCATCCGCCAGCCGCGAACCGCAATCGGCAAACATGCGATGGCGCTATTGCTGGATCTTTTGTCCGACGGAAAGCCGCCGGAAACGGAAATCCTGCTCCGTCCCGATCTGGTGGTCCGCAACTCGGTTGCCGCCCCGTCGCTCAAATGGGCGAAGCGCTGAGCCTTCCGGCCAGCGCTCCATTCATCAAACAGATGTTCGGTGATCAGGCGTAACGCTTCTCAGGCGCGCGGCGCGACACGACTTCAATATGCCGCCGGTTTGACACCGTGAACTGGTTGGCCAGGTCCTTCAGCGTCGTGCTGACGCGCATCAGATTATGGGTTGCCGCATTGGTCTGCTCGACCATGGCGGCATTTTGCTGGGTCATTTGGTCCATGCCCGTCACCGCCGTGTTGATTTCGGTAATGCCGATCGCCTGCTCCCGCGCTGAACCGGCGATGGCATCGATATGACCGTTGATATGCATGACCTGTTCGCCAATCGTCCGCAGAGCCTCGCCAGTCTGGTTGACGAGGGAAACGCCGGTCAGCACGTCCTCGAACGACTTGTCGATCAGGCCCTTGATCTGCTTTGCCGCATCGGTGGACTTTTGTGCGAGTTCACGCACTTCCTGCGCCACGACAGCAAACCCCTTGCCCGCATCCCCG
This sequence comes from Rhizobium sp. LjRoot98, assembly GCF_964252935.1. Taxonomy (NCBI): domain Bacteria; kingdom Pseudomonadati; phylum Pseudomonadota; class Alphaproteobacteria; order Hyphomicrobiales; family Rhizobiaceae; genus Rhizobium; species Rhizobium sp. LjRoot98. The sequence continues at coordinate 167,300 of NZ_CAXUPW020000010.1, read as the reverse complement.
GCGCGGGCCGCTTCAACGCCGGCGTTCAATGCAAGCAGATTGGTCTGGAACGAGATCTGGTCGATGACGCCGATGATCTGGGTGATCTTCTGGGACGATTCCTCGATCGCGCTCATCGCCGATACGGCCTGCTGGACGACTTGCCCCGATTTGCGCGCCTCTTCGGTGGCGTTACCGACGACACGGCGGGCCTCTTCGGTGCGGATCGCCGCTTCCTTGGAGATCGTGGTGATCTCTTCCAGCGCTGCAGCAGTCTGTTCCAGCGAGGCCGCCTGCTGTTCGGTGCGGCGGGCCATATCATCGACGGCGGTCACCAGTTCGCCCGCATTGCCGGAGGTTTCGTCGGCGGCCAAAACGATAGAGCCGAGCGCCTTGTCGAGCGTTCCAAGCGCAGAGTTGAAATTGGTTTTTAAACCGTCGAACTGCGGCGCAAGCGCCGCGCTGAGCTTGGCGGTCAGGTCGCCATTGGCAAGTCCTGTCAGCGAGCGGTCGAGCGCCGAAAGAGCCTCGTCCTGCTGTACCGAGTGTGTTTTCCGCTCGGCATCCCCGATTGCCCGCTGCTCCTGCAGGGCATCGAGATAGACCGAGATGGCATAGTCCATATCGACAAAGGCGGCTTTCATGATCGCCGTCACTTCGATGCTGATATCCTTGGCCTTCTTCTTGTAGAGAAAGCCTTCAAGGTGCTTTTCAACAACCGCCTTGATGATCGATTCCATGATCAGCGCATAGCCGCCGATGTACCAGCGCGGCTCCAGGCCGAGGCGGGCATGGGTCTTGCCAATCGCGGTGACAGCCTCGACATATTTATCATCGAACTCACCGGAGGCGATCTGATCCCAGTGGCGAACCTGCCGCGACTTGGCGCTTTTGACATGCGCTTCGCTGGCGAAGAATTTCGCTGTTTCCGGCACCGCCGTCGCCTTGGCATAGAATTTGTCAAGCGCAGCATCCAGGGAGGCCGAAATGGCCGGCCTTGCCCGGACCAGGGCAGCGCGTTCTTCGCCAACGAGCCCGACAAAATCGAGACGTTCATTCAGGTGTTTGGTCGCGGAAACGGGCGCAGACATAATGGAGCATCCTAAAATCAAAACGGGGAAAGGCATGCGCGCTGCGCAATCGGCGTCATGCCGGCAGGGTGGTCCAAAGCGTGAAGACAGAACTAGGCCGGCATAGTTAAGAATGCCTTTAAGAGCGCTGGTTACTGTTGATGCCAAACCGCCCTAAGACCCTGTCTTCGCCCATATTTTCTCAAAAATGCGACAAAGTGACCGGGGTTGTTTCAAACAACCAAAACAGCATTTCATGCAAAAAGGGGCGCCGGTGGCGCCCCTTTGACTGATCATGAATTTAACTTGGAAAGACGATCAGACGTAACGGTTGACGACGTTTTCGAGCAGTTCCTGCTTGCCGGACTTCGGCTGCGGATTGAGATCTGTCTTTTCGACATAGGCCGTAATCTCTTCCAGCGACATGCTGGTCAGGCGCTTCTGGCCTTCGGCCGATTTCCAGCCGGCATAGCGAGCGTCGAGCGGACCGGAGAGTGCCTTGTCCTCGACCATCTTGGCGGCAGCGCGCAGGCCCCGGGCGCAGCAATCCATACCGCCGATGTGGCCGATCAGCAGGTCTTCCGGATCGATCGACTGGCGGCGCAGCTTCGAATCGAAGTTGGTACCACCGGTCTTGAAGCCGCCGCCGGACAGGACCTGATAATAGGCCAGCGCCATTTCCGGAACGTTGTTGGGGAACTGGTCGGTATCCCAGCCGGACTGGTAATCGTTGCGATTCATGTCGATCGAACCGAAAATACCATAGGCGTTGGCAAGCGCCAGTTCATGCTCGAACGAATGGCCGGCGAGGATCGCGTGGCCCTGCTCGATATTGACCTTGACCTCGTTTTCAAGACCGTAGGACTTGAGGAAGCCGTAGACTGTGGCGACGTCGTAATCGTACTGGTGCTTGGTTGGCTCCTGCGGCTTCGGCTCGATCAGGATGGCGCCCTTGAAGCCGATCTTGTGCTTGTACTCGACAACCATGTTGACGAAGCGGCCAAGCTGGTCGAGTTCCTGCTTCAGGTTGGTGTTGAGCAGGGTCTCGTAGCCTTCGCGACCGCCCCACAGGACATAGTTGTCGCCGCCGAGCTTCAGCGTTGCGTCCATGCAGGTCTTTACGGTCGCCGCGGCAAAGGCAAAGACATCCGGATCCGGGTTGGTGGCAGCGCCCGACATGTAACGGCGGTTGGAAAACAGGTTTGCCGTGCCCCAGAGCAGCTTGACGCCGGTGTCGGACTGCTTCCTGGCGAAATAATCGACGATTTCGTTGAGGTTCTTGGTATTCTCGGCAAAATTCTTGCCTTCCGGGCGCACGTCGGCGTCATGGAAGCAATAGAAGGGTGTCCCGAGCAGCGAGAAGAATTCGAAAGCAACATCGGCCTTCAGCTTGGCTGCCTTCATGCTGTCTTCGAACCAGGGGCGCTCGAATGTCTGGCCACCAAAGGGGTCACCGCCCGGCCAGACGAAGGTGTGCCAATAGGCAACGGCAAAGCGCAGATGGTCTTCCATGCGCTTGCCCAGAACGATTTCGTCCGGATTGTAATGGCGGAAGGCCAGCGGATTGGTGCTGTCGGGGCCTTCATATTTGATCTTGGCGATGTCGCCGAAAAAACCTGTACTCATGGGTGTTTCCTCTTGGTGTTCGAAATGCTGGTTGGAATCAGTAGGCGGAGCGGATCGCAGGATAGAGGCGGCGATAGCGCTGATAGGCTTCCGCATAGGCGCCGTGCAGCGCCGCGTCGGGCTGAATGGTTTCGGCGGTTGCCGGGGCGGTGAAGACCGACAGCGGATCAGCCTTTGTCGCGGCAACGAGGCCCAGACGGGCGGCGCCGAATGCAGCCCCGAAATCGCCGTCGGCAGGCACATCGACCGGCAGGTTGAGAGCCGTCGCAATCGATTTCAGCCAGTAGCGCGAGCGCGAACCGCCACCGATGGCCGTGACGCGGGAGAGTGTCGTGCCTGCAACCCGCAATGCCTCGAGGCTATCACGGAGCGCGAAGGACACGCCTTCGAGAACGGCCTGCGTCAGCGCCACCCGGCTGCTTTTATGGCCAAGTCCAGCGAAGACACCACGGATAGAAGCGTCATTGTACGGTGTGCGTTCACCGGAGAGATAAGGCAGGAAAGTCACCCCGGACGGCGCGTTGAGGCTGTCGCCCAGCTCAGCCGTCAGGTCGGCGGCGCTCTTGCCGGTGATCTCAGAATGCCAGTTGAGCGCATCGGTCGCCGAAAGGATGACGCCCATCTGATGCCAGGTGTTGGGTAGTGCATGGCAGAATGCGTGAACCGCGCTGGCCGGATTGGGCAGATAGCTGGCATTGGCAGCAAACAGCACGCCGGAGGTGCCGAGCGAGACGAAGGCATGGCCTTCACCAACGGTGCCCATGCCACAGGCGGAGGCGGCATTATCGCCTGCCCCGCCGGCAACGATAACGCCGGCGCCCATGCCCCATTTGGCAGCAAGATCAGCCTTGAGCGTCCCGCCCTGTTCCGTGCCTTCGATCAAGGACGGCATATGGCTTTCGGTGAGCCCCGTCGCATCGAGCAGGCTTTCCGACCATGCACGTTTGCCGGTGTCGAGCCAGGAGGTCCCGGCCGAATCTGACATTTCGGAAATATGCTCACCGGTCAGCCACAGGCGAAGATAATCCTTGGGCAGCAGGACCCAATCGACCTTCTCGAAAATATCGGGTTCGTTTTCAGCCACCCAGGCGAGTTTCGGGGCTGTAAAACCTGGAAAGACAATATTGCCGGTCAACGCCCGGAACTGCGGATCGGCGTCCAGCGCCAAGGCCTGCTTGTGGCTGCGCGTATCGTTCCAGAGAATGCAGGGGCGCAGCACCTTGTCGTTGTCATCCAAAAGCGTCGCGCCGTGCATGTGACCGGAGAGCCCGATCCCCTTGACGGCGGCCAATTCCTTGGGATGAGCGGCTTTCAACCCGGCGATCGCCTCTTCCGTGGCGCGGATCCAATCGGCAGGGTCCTGTTCCGACCAGCCTGGATGCGGCCGCGATACGTCCATTGCTCCCGATGCGGAACCGATGATCCGCTGGCCGCCGTCGATCAGCAATGCCTTCACCCCGGACGTACCGAGGTCGATGCCAAGATACATGATGATCTCCCTAATCTTGCCTGCCCTCAGCGGGCGCCTGGTTGCTGTCCTGCTCAAACGGCAGGTTATCCTTGAGGAAAATGTCGAGACGGATGCGCTCCTGCGCACCGATAACGGCGACGCCATCGGCCTTGGCTTTCAATACGCGAATGGCGCTGCGTACCTCGTGCCCCGCGTCCTGATTGAGGACCACATCGATCAATCCGTCGTTCAACGCTGCCCGCGTGTGCTGTGTCAGTTCATGGGCGATCACACAGACCGGGGCGGCGTTCACCCGACGCTTCAAGGCGGCGATCAGGCCGCGATTACCGGCGCCGAGGCTGTAGATACCGGTAATTCCCGGCGATGCGGCAAGGGCTTCGCCGACAAGCTTCTCGACAAAGGCGGGATCGTCCTGTCCTTCGATGACAGGCAGCAAGACATGCCCGGGAAAATTCTCCGTCATCACGGCGCGAAAGCCGTCAAGCCGTTCGCGATGGTCGCGCACCAGCATCGAACCGGCCAGCACCGCCACCGGTCCGGAGCGGCCGCCGAGAAATCGCCCCATCAGGCTGGCCGCCGTGCGCCCTGCGGCGATATTATCGACGCCAGCGAAATGATCGCGCTTCGAACCGGCCAGATCGGAAACAAGCGTCACGACGGGGATGTGATCAGCCCGCAGGCGGTCGACGGCAGCGATGACATCGGGAGAATCGATCGCCACAACCGCGACGCCCGCGGGAGATCCCGCCCGCGCCTCATCCAGCGCTGCCACCAAAGCCTCGGCATTAAACGCGGGGACAGTGACGATGGAAATGCCTGTGCGCTCAACAGCCGAACGGCCGATCGCGGCTTGCACCTGCGCCTCAAGGCCGCGCATGAACGAATTGTCCCCGGACGGTAGAATGAAGACGAGAGGATAGACGCGGCTCTTGGCAAGGTTGGCGGCGGCAACGTCGCGGACATAGCCGATGCGCTCGATCGCCTGTTCAACCTTTTCGCGCGTGACGGCGCGGACACCGGCGCGCTGGTTCAAAACGCGGTCGACGGTCGCAAGGCTGACCCCTGCCGCAGCGGCAATATCGTGAACTGTCGGGCGCATGTTTCCTCCGGCAACGAGCCTTAGAGGAAAATTTGATGTACGTAAATCAGAAAATGGCGGCCGAGCCATTTCCGGGCAATCGCCATCAATCGCAGATCACCCGAAACGCTTGCTGAAAGCCTTCTGAAACGTCACGCCGCCATCCGTGCCGTCAGCCTGCGCGAGGGCTACGTCCATGTATTGATTGGTGATATGCACCACAGCAAAGCCACCCTTGAAGGTGGCAATTGGCTTGAACAGATCAAGACTGCCCTCTTTATAGATCATCGGCGTATCGTGTTCGTGGCCATGAAACAGGCCAACGACATTATAGCCTTTCAAGACCGAAAGCAGTGCGGCGCGATCATCGTCATCCCACCAGTGCGCGTGACCGGAGCCTTCATCATCGAAGGTCATCTTTGCAGGGTCCCATTTCTCCAGCGAGAAAGTATCCCAGCCGTAATGTTGAAACACGACGACCGGCCGGCCATCAGCAGCCGCATTGGCGAGGTCCTGTTTCAGCCAGTCCAGCCCGCTGATTGCTCCTTTGCTGGTATCGCCACCGAAACGCTGCAGCTGCACCAGATGCAGGCCGCCCCAGTCCCAGGAGTAATTGTCGGAATCGATGTCGTAATTGGCGACGGCCACCGGTGGCTTGTAGAACACCGTCGGGCGATGATTAAGCTCGACATAGTCGCGCAGTTCACGGCGATACCAGTCGATATGCGGCGGCGCTCCATCCTGGTCGAGATCATGATTGCCAAGGCCGTTATAAACGGGGAAATGCACCCGGTCCGGCCCGGTGCCTTCCTGATAGCGGCTTGAAAATTGCAGCAGTTGGTGGCCTTCGCCAGGAACCTTGACTTGCCCCCCGCCATCATCCGTCATGTCGCCGCCGATCACCAGGCCGAGCGGCTTGGCGATTTTCTTGCCTGCCCCGGCAAGCCCGGTCGCGACGCCGCCAATCTCCGTTGGCCAGCTAAACTCCGTGATGCGATTCAGCGCCGCCACATGCCGTAAAAGATTGGCGTCGGTCTTGCCTTCCGCCGCGCAGTTCGGGCTGAGCGTACCGCCAGAGATGAGGCAGGTATGAACGTCGGCCGTGAACAGGAATGTCGCATCGATGGGAGGCCAGGCTGGTTTTCCCGCCGCCGCAAAGGCCGGACCAACCGACGACACAACCCCGAGACCAAAGAGATTGGCGAGAAACGAACGTCTGGGGAGCGCAGGAAACGGATGACCAGTCATGCAGAATGCCCTGAAGTTTGCCTTCAGGGCATTCTGGCGGATGAAAGCCGCGCCGTACAGATCGGATGTGCAGTGGCCTTAACGGCTAGTGTCCGCCACCACCGGCTCCGGTTGGCACAGGCGCTGGCTTCTGGATCAGGAAGGCGCAGAAAACCAAAGCACCGAACAGGGCGGTGAGGATCAGGAACACATCGATGAATGACATGACCATCGCCTGCTGCGTCACCATCCCGGACAGCTTCTGAATGGCAATGGTCGCGCCGTCGAGGCCATGCGAATTGTACTTGGCGATCATGTTGTTCAGCTGGTCCATGGCTTCCGGGTTGCCCCATTGCACATGTTCCTGCAGGCGGGCGTAATGCTCTTCCTGGCGCTGCGTGAGAATGGTGTTGATCGCAGCCAGACCAACGGCGCCGCCAAGATTACGCGTCAGGTTGAACAGGCCGGACGCGCCGCGAATACGGGCTGGCGACAATGTACCGAGCGCAACGTTGTTGATCGGCACCATGCACATCATCAGACCGAAACCACGCAGGATCTGCGGCAGCAGAAGCTCATAGAAATCCCAGTCCGCCGTCATCGAGCTCATCAGCCAGGTACCGGACGCAAAGCTGGCAAAACCGATCGCCATCATGACGCGTGGATCGACCTTGGTGGAGAGCCTGCCCGCAATCGGCGCGGTGCAGAACATCGCCAGGCCTGACACGAACATCGTCTCGCCGATCATCAGCGAATCGTAGCCGCGGATCCGGCCGAGATAGAGCGGATAGATATAGGTGAGGCCGTAGAGGCCTATCCCCATGACGAAGGAGAACAGCGACCCAAAGGCGAAGTTTCGATTGGAGAAAGCCCTTAAATCGACCACCGGAAACTCGACTTTGAAGGCCCGATAGAAGAACACCACAGCACCGATCGCCGATGCAACCGCGCCGATGAGAATATATTCGTCGCTGAACCAGTCGTTCTTGTTGCCTTCCTCCAGCACATATTCCAGCGCGCCGAGGAAGACCGCCATCGACAAGAGGCCCCACCAGTCGAACTTCTTGAAAAGGCCCCACTCAGGCTTGTCGAAATCGATGAAATTCCAGGTTACGATGGTAACGATGATGCCCGGGATAATATTGACGAGGAACAGCCAGTGCCAGGAAAAGGCATGGCTGAGATAGCCGCCGACGGTCGGTCCAATGGTTGGCGCCAGCGTCGCGACAAGGCCGATGATCGGCGAGACGATGCTGCGCTTTGACGGCGGGAAGATCGTGAAGGCAGCTGCGAACACCGACGGGATCATGCCACCGCCGATAAAGCCCTGCAGCACCCGGTAGACGATCATCTGGTCGATATTGGTGGCCGTCGCCGCGAGGGCGCTGGCGATCGTAAAGCCTGCAGCCGACACCGAGAACAGCACACGCGTCGAAACGATCCGGGCCAAGGTGCCGGACAGCGGGATCATGATGACCTCGGCGATCAGATAGGCCGTCTGCACCCAGGCGACTTCATCGGAGCCGGCCGACAGTCCGGCCTGGATTTCGGCCAGCGAGGCCGAGACGATCTGAATGTCGAGGATCGACATGAACATGCCGAAGACCATCGCGAAAAAGGCGATCAGCCGTTTCGGGTCCATCTTCTCTTCCGCTTTGGCGGCAGGAAGCGGCATTGTACCCGCTGTTGCAGTGGCAGCCATCGGCTTTGCTCCTGGCGTGACCGCGTTCAAACGAACGTGGGAGCCATCATGATCATGAAAACTGGTGCATCACAGGGTCCCGGCACATCGGCCCGGGACGTTTTTGTCTAAACCGCTGAAGCCGCGCCTTGACGGCGCGGCATACGGATCACTTGGCCGCAGCGGTTTCCTGCTTCGGTGCGGTGCGGGTATCGACATCGACCACGACGCTCAAGCCGGCGCGAAGGCGGCCGCTGTCCAGCACCTCTTTCGGGAAGACAATGCGAACCGGAACGCGCTGGATCACCTTGGTGAAATTGCCCGTGGCATTTTCAGCCGGAAGCAACGAGAACACCGAGCCGGAAGCCGGCGAGATCGACTGCACGGTGCCGACGATCGGCGCTTCGTCGAAGGCATCCACATGGATGTTGACCTTCGAGCCTGGCACCATGTGAGCGATCTGCGTTTCCTTGAAGTTCGCATCGATATAGAGCTGCTCGGTCGGCACCAGGGCCGCCAGACGCTGACCCGCGGAAACGAGGTCGCCATCCTGAACGGACAGATTGCCGATGACACCGTCATAAGGCGCCTTCAGCACCGTGAAGCCGAGATCGCGCTGAGCCTTGTCGCGGGCCAGTTCGAGCGTCCGGATGGTGCTTTCGGCCTCGGCGCGCTGAGCAACCAAAACGGCGATGTTGGCGTTCGCCGTAGCGATCTGCGCATCGCCACCAATGAGATTGGCCTTGGCCTGATCGAGTGCCACCGTGGCATCATCGAGGGAGGCGACCGTACCGACTGCCTTTGACTGGAGGTCACTGGCACGCGCGAGCGTGATCTGGGCACCACGGACGGTCGCCTCAAGGGCGGTTTTCTGCGCTTCTGCCTGCTGCAGGCTGGCCTTTGCACCAGCGATCTGAGCGTCGAAGCGTTGCAGCGACAGTTTTTCCGTATCGATCTGCGCCTGCGCCTGATCGGCGGCAATGCGGTAATCTTCCTTGTCGAGCGTGATCAACGGATCGCCAGCCTTGACGTGCTGGTTGGCGATGACATTGACCTTTTCGATATAGCCGGACACCTTCGGCGAAATCGACGCGATATCGCCCTCAATATAGGCGTCGTCGGTCGAGATCATGAAGCGGCCGTTGGTCCACCAGTCGTAGCCATACCAGCCGCCGGCTGCCAAAGCAGCGATCACGATGACCGGAAACACCAGCTTGCGGCGCTTCGGCGCGGGCTGCTCAGCAACAGCCGCAACCTGAGGAGCCGCCTGCTGCTCGGCAGCGGGCTCCGTCACGTTCTTGGCTTCAGGAGCTTCGATCTGTTCGCCGGGCACCTTGAAATCATCGCCGACGGGGCGGACATGGGCAGCACCGGACTTGCTTGAAACTGACATATTGCACTACCAGCCATGATATGAGAAATTCGAACCGAACCGTTCAGTTCGATTTGACTTAATGCGAAACTACTCACATATCAAGTCAAATCGAACCAACCGGTTCGAAAAGTTAACAATGAGACAAAAATGTCCGAAGGTAACGACAAATTGGCAGAAACAACGGCTACCGCAGACTGTCCGGGTGAGGCCCTTTCCGGCCGCCGCGCCGCCGGCGAAGACCCAGCAAAGCGTGAACAGATCATCGAAGGCGCAAAGCGCGTTTTCATGAGCGTCGGCTTCGCCTCCGCCAGCATGAACGATATAACGCGGGAAGCCGGCGTTTCCAAAGGCACGATCTACGTCTACTTCCAGAACAAGGAAGACCTGTTTTCGGCGATCATCGAAAACGAGCGCGCACTTTTTCTGGCAGCGGTTCGCACGGTTCTGGCCGCTCACGAGGATGTCGAAGCCGGGCTTTATAAATTTGGCGTCTCCTTCGTAACCCACGTGACCGATGAAAAGGTGATCAGCGCGATGCGCACCGTTCTTGGCGTCCGCGATCGGATGCCGGTTCTGTGCCAGCGGTTCTTCAAGGGGCCGGAAAACCTGCGAACGGTCCTCCAGGAATTCCTCGCACATCAGGTCGATATCGGCAGCGTCAAGATCGATGACCTCGATCTGGCGGCAGGCCAGTTTCTGGATCTCGCCAGTGGCGGCTTCTTCAAGTTCCGTCTGTTCGGAACCATGGAGGCCGCACCACCGCCGGAGGAAATCGATCGGGTTATCAGCGGTGCCGTCCGGGTCTTCATGGCCGCTTACGGAGCACGGCATACTGAAAAAGATTGAAGGGCATTTGCGGCACCAATCGCGCAAACGCGATCAAGTGAAGATGCGTGATCGCGGTTAAGATCATACCCGGCTTGCTGTTGGAGGTTGGATGAATGCGATTGGCAAGGCGCTGTGGTTTATCGAAAGCCATTACGCCGGGGATATTTCACTGGAAGATATCGCGGAGACGGCGGGGCTTTCCCGCTATCACCTGTCGCGTGTCTTTGGCCTGACGACAGGATTTTCGATCAGTGGTTATATCCGGGCGCGGCGCTTGAGCACCGCGGCTCTCTCCCTTGCCGAAGGCGCCTCCAGCATTCTCGCAGTCGCCCTTGATGCGGGCTACAGCTCGCATGAAGCCTTCACCCGTGCCTTTCGCGAGCATTTCGGCGCGACACCGGAAGAGGTTCGCAACAGAGGGTATATTGGCGATCTCGATCTTATGGAGCCCCTTCGCATGAACACTGCACCCCTTCCAAGACTGGACGAGCCGCGATTTGAAACCACGCCAACCATGATGATGGCAGGCCTGCAGCAGACCTACAATTACGGCGGCAATGCCGGCATCCCCTCGCAGTGGCAGCGGTTCAACGCCCATGATGGCAGCATAACCGGCCAGATCGGACATGCCGCCTATGGCATCTGCACGCAGGAAGACGGACAGGATAGCAGCTTTCAGTACATGACCGCCGTCGAGGTTCGAGACACCGACGACCTGCCCGAAGGCTTTGAAACTCTGAAACTTCCCGCCCAGACCTATGCAATCTTCGCCCATCGCGGCCATATTTCCGGCATCCAGGCAACCTGCAACGCGATCTTTACCGAATGGCTGCCCACATCCGGCTATAAGCATGCCGGACTTCCCGATCTGATGGAACGCTATGACGAGCGGTTTGACCCGAGAACGGGTATGGGGCTCACCGAAATCTGGCTTCCGGTGGCGAGTTAACGGTATCACAGGTCGATTGAACACCCCTCGGCGCTTGCCTTGCCGCCGTTTCCGCATACATAAGAAACATCAATTACACCCGCGTTGCCATCCGGCGGCGCGGGTTCCCGCATATGCACGCTGATTGCCGAGGAAGGAACCGCCCCCGATGCAGGATATTTTGCTCCTGATGCAAGATCCGACTGCCTGGATTGCCCTGATTACTCTGATCGTCATGGAAGTCGTGCTTGGCATCGACAACCTGATCTTCATCTCGATCCTGACCAACAAATTGCCGCCCGAACATCGGGAAAAGGCACGCAAGATCGGCATCGGCCTTGCCCTGCTGATGCGACTGGGCCTGCTTGGCACAATCGCATGGATCGTCCAGCTGACGACCCCGGTCTTTACCGTGTTCGACCATCCATTCTCGTGGAAGGACATGATCCTGATTGCCGGCGGCCTGTTCCTCGTCTGGAAGGCCACCAAGGAAATCCACCACAATGTGGATCCAGCCGATCATGAGCAAGATTTCATCGCCAGCTCGGTGACAACCGGCTTTGGCGCCGCCATCGGCCAGATCCTGCTGCTCGATCTGGTTTTCTCGGTCGACAGCATCATCACTGCCGTCGGCATGACGCCGCATCTGCCGATCATGGTTATCGCCGTCGTTTTTGCCGTTACCGTCATGCTGGTCGCTTCCGGTCCGCTTGCCCGCTTCATCGAGAAGAACCCGACCATCGTCATGCTGGCGCTCGCGTTCCTTCTGATGATCGGCACGACGCTGATCGCCGAAGGCATGGGCCTGCATGTGCCGAAGGGTTACGTCTACGCCGCCATGGCCTTCTCGGCGCTCGTCGAGGTGCTCAACATGCTGTCGCGCAACAAGCGGCAGAAGGGCAAGGCCGCAAAACACTGACCGGGTATTCGCCTGATTGACGACTGAACAGGGAGCGCACCATCCGGCTGCGCTCCCTTTTTTGTTTGCGGCTGGAAGGCGCCCATCAAAAAAGCCCCGGGACTGTTGTCCCGGGGCAATTCCATATGGGCATTCGAGGAACGAGGCCGAAGGGGTAAGAAGCTCGCCTGCCATTTCGTTGGCCGCGAAGAGAAACCGGAAAAATCTCCGCGTTCTCCATCTCCCTCGGGTCCGGTTGGCACGGCCCGCACTCCTCATCAAGGAAACGGGTCACGCCAACAATGGTTCCCTTTTTGCCGGTTACTTTTCCGCAATCACCTTGAGGTTTTGCAACCCTTGCGCAAAATCGCCACCGATCATCGTGTCCATATTGAAGAACAGACCCATCACTTTGGCGATCAGCGGGCTCGGTCCATCCATCGCCCAGGTCACAGTCGTGCCTTGCGTGGCGGGTGAAAGCGCGAAGGTAGCAACGTTATGGCCTTCGAAGGGACGGATGAAGTCGAGCTTGATCTGTACCTTGGTGGATGGTGTCGCTTCAGTGATTTCCATCCGGCCAGCGCCGACATTCTTGTTGCCATCCCAGCTGTAAACCGCGCCCTGACCGCCTGTCGCGCCATCATAGGTGCGCTTCATGGCCGGGTCCTTCATTTCATAGGGTGACCAGGCCTGCCATTGCTTGAAGTCATTGATCAGCGGGAAAATCTTTTCGGGCGGGGCATTGATGGTGACACTGCGCTCGACATGGAATGTGTCTGGCTTGGTGGATGCGAAGACGACCACGGCGAGCAGAAGCACGACGATGACGGCAAGAACAATCAGTAGAATTTTCAACATATTCAGGGTCCTGTTGTGTAAGGGAATAAGCGCCCCTGAAGCGCCCGTTGCGGGCTTCAGGGGCATGTTGGGCAGTAAGGATTTCAGGCAGCCGTGACGGTGGCGATGACGGCTGCGAGCTTTTCGAGGCTCTGGCTCCAGCCTTCTTCCATGCCGTCGAGCGCGGGCAGAACAGCTTCGGTTGCCCTCAGCACCTGCGCATGCAGGGTCATCTCGGTTTTGCCGTCTTTCTCCGTAAACGTCACCGTATTGAGCGCTTCGAGCATGGTGATGCCGTCTTCGCTGTCATAGGTGCTGGTAAAGACCAGGCGCTGGTTCTCGACGATTTCCTTGAAGACGCCGTTGGACGGATACATCTGACCGTCCGGCCCCTTCATGTGGATGCGGATGACGCCGCCAGGCCGCAGATCGACCTCGCAGACCGGATTGGTAAAGTGGTGCGGCCCCCACCATTGTGCCAGATGATACGGATCGGTCCAGACCTTGTAGACCAGCGCCGCAGGGGCATTGAATGTCCGGGCAAGGACAAGATTGGCTTTGTCGGCCGGGACCACGTCAGCTCTTGCGTTCATTTCCATCTCCCTTTTGAAGTTTTTGCAGATAGAGGTCGAGCTTGTCGAAACTCTCCTCCCAAAATTGCCGGTAGTTATCGAGCCAGGCGTTCAGGTCTTTCAGCGGCCCCGCCTCCAGTTTGCAGGGCCGCCACTGCGCCTCGCGACCCCGGCTGATCAGCCCCGCCTTCTCCAGCACCTTCAGATGCTTGGAAACGGCAGGCAGGCTCATCGCGAACGGTTCGGCCAATTCATTGACGGACGCCTCCCCCAAAGCCAGCCGCGCCAGAATTGCCCGGCGCGTCGGATCGGCGAGCGCCGAAAGAGTTGTGCTCAGTTGGTCCTGGGTCATTTTATTTAGCCAACAAGTTAATTAACTTGAAGGTTAAATAAATCGATTTCACGCGGATGTCAACGGCCATTTGAAAAGTTCCCGGCCACGGCTGGAAACGCAGTTTTCCTTGACGCGCCCTTTTGAATATGGTCTCACGCCAGCCATATGGAATTTCCGGTATTTTCCGCCGTTTCAGGCATCGATCGGGCATTTCCTTCCCTTAAAAGCATGCGCCTTCACATCCGGACGTCTCCTTTCCGGCAGGAAGGCCGAAAGCACGTAAAGCACGGGCCAGGATCATGACAGACAGACCAGTCCGGGTGCGCATTGCACCTTCCCCCACCGGCGAACCCCATGTCGGCACCGCCTATATCGCGTTGTTCAACTACCTTTTCGCACAGAAGATGGGTGGCGAGTTCATCCTGCGTATCGAGGACACCGACGCGACCCGCTCGACCCCAGAATTCGAAACCAAGGTGCTGGACGCCCTGAAATGGTGCGGCCTGAAATGGTCGGAAGGCCCGGATATCGGCGGCCCCTATGGCCCCTACCGCCAGAGCGACCGCAAGGACACCTACCTGCCCTTCGTCGAGAAGATCGTTGCCAACGGCCACGGTTTCCGCTGTTTCTGCACGCCCGAACGTCTGGCGGAAATGCGCGAGGCGCAGCGCGCCGCCGGCAAGCCGCCAAAGTATGACGGCCGCTGCCTGACACTTTCGGCAGAGGAAGTGACGACACGCATGGCTGCCGGCGAACCGACCGTCGTGCGCATGAAGATCCCGGCGGAAGGCTCCTGCAAGTTCGTCGACGGCGTCTATGGCGAAGTCGATATTCCGTGGGATGCAGTCGATATGCAGGTCCTGCTGAAAGCCGACGGCATGCCGACCTATCATATGGCCAATGTCGTCGACGACCATCTGATGAAGATCACCCATGTGGCACGCGGCGAGGAATGGCTGTCCTCGGTACCGAAGCACATCCTGATCTATCAATATCTCGGTCTCGAGCCGCCGGTTTTCATGCACCTGTCGCTGATGCGCAATCATGACAAGTCGAAGCTGTCGAAGCGCAAGAACCCGACCTCGATCTCCTATTACACAGCACTCGGCTATCTGCCGGAAGCGCTGATGAACTTCCTCGGCCTGTTCTTCGTGCAGATTGCCGAAGGCGAGGAAATGCTGACCATGGAACAGCTGGCGGAGAAATTCGATCCGGCCAACCTCTCCAAGGCTGGCGCGATTTTCGACGTACAGAAACTGGATTGGCTGAACGGCCGCTGGCTGCGCGAAGGTTTGACAGAAGACGAGTTCGCCGCCCGCGTGCTTTCCTGGGCGATGGAAAACGACCGCATCAAGCAGGGCCTCAAGCTCTCGCAGTCGCGCATTTCCAAGCTGGGCGAACTGCCGGATCTGGCAGGCTTCCTGTTCAAGTCTGATCTGTCGCTTGACGCCGCCTCCTTTGCCAAGGTCAAATCGAGCCCGGAAGAACTGGTCGAGATCTTCAACACGGTCCAGCCGGATCTGGAAAAGATCCTCGAATGGAACGTCGAGTCGATCGAAGCCGAACTCCGTGCGATTTCCGAGCGCATGGGCAAGAAGCTGAAGGTCATAGTGGCGCCGCTGTTCGTGGCGGTCTCGGGCTCCAGCCGCTCGCTGCCGCTGTTCGATTCAATGGCTATCCTCGGCCGCTCGGTCGTGCGCCAGCGTTTGAAGGTTGCAGGCCAGGTTGCCGCCTCGATGGCAGGCAGCGGCAAATAAAGACTGGCTCTTTCTTCTCCCCAGCGGGGAGAAGTGCCGAGCGAATGCGAGGCGATGAGGGGGTGGTGCGGCAGGCTGAAAAGTCTGTGGCTCCCCCCTCATCCGGCCCTTCGGGCCACCTTCTCCCCGGTGGGGAGAAGAGGAAATGGCCTCGACCCTAGTACCCTTGAGAACAAAAGCCCCATAGAAGGCGAGCCCCATGACCGAAAAGACCGAAACCGCCCTCTCCTCCGATGTCACCGAAGTGCGCGCCCAGAAGCTGAAAATGCTGCGCGAAAAGATCGGCGACGTCTATCCGGCGCATTTCCACCGCACGATCACCAATGCTGAGCTTGCGGCGAAATACGAGAACCTGGAAGCAGACGTGGTGACCGAAGATGTCGTCACGGTTGCCGGGCGCGTCTATTCCTCGCGCAATTCTGGCATGTTCATGGATATCCATGATGCCGGCGGCAAGATCCAGATTTTCTCCCACAAGGACACGACGCCGGAAGAAGCCCGGGCGATGCTGCCGATGATCGATCTCGGCGACATCATCGGCGTCACCGGCGTGGTGCGCCGCACCAAGCGCGGCGAACTCTCGATCAACGCGCAAGAAATCACCATGCTGACCAAGTCGCTGCTGCCGATGCCGGAGAAGTGGCATGGCCTGTCCGACATCGAGCAGCGCTATCGCAAGCGTCACCTCGACATCATGACCAACGAGGAGTCCAAGCTCCGCTTCCAGCAGCGTTCGAAGATCGTTTCCGGTATTCGCCGCTTCATGGAAGACGACGGTTTCATGGAAGTCGAAACGCCGATGTTGCATTCGGTCTACGGCGGCGCAACGGCCGAACCTTTCAAGACGCACCACAATACGCTGAAGCTCGACATGTATCTGCGCATCGCGCCGGAACTGTATTTGAAGCGCACGCTGGTGTCGGGCCTGACCGACAAGGTGTTCGAAATCAACCGCAACTTCCGCAACGAAGGCGTTTCCACAAGGCACAATCCTGAATTCACCATGATGGAATGCTACTGGGCCTATGCCGACTACGAGGACGTCATGGACCTCGTCGAGCGGCTGTTCTCCAAGCTCGCGATGTCGATCCATGGCACGACCGAATTCATGTTCGGCGACAAGGAAATCTCCTTCAAGGGGCCGTTCAAGCGCGTGCCTATGCCGGATGCCGTCAAGGAAGCGACCGGTATCGACTTCCTGGCGATGAAAACCGACGAGGAAGCCCGCGCTGCCGCCGAGGCTGCCGGTTTTGAAGTCGAGAAGGACGCGACCTGGGGCGAATGCCTGGCCTTCATTTTCGAAGAAAAGGTCGAAGGCACGCTGATCCAGCCGTCACACGTGACGCATTTCCCGAAGGATATCTCGCCCTTCGCCAAGGAAGTGCCGGGCGAACCACGCCTAGTCGAACGGTTCGAGACCTATTGCAACGCCTGGGAGCTGGGCAATGCGTTTTCGGAACTCAACGATCCGGAAGAGCAGCGCAGGCGTATGGTCGAGCAGCTCGAGCAGGCGCATGCCCGCGGTGAGAAGGACAAGCAGCTGGACGACGAATTCCTCGATGCGATCGACCAGGGCATGCCGCCCGCAGGCGGTCTCGGCATCGGTGTCGATCGCCTGATCATGCTGCTCACCAACGCGCCGTCGATCCGCGACATCATCCTCTTCCCGGCCCGCCGCAACAAGGCGGACTGAGACAACGCTAGGGACGCGCCATTCGCTAAACCGGATGGCGCGTTCTTGTCAGCCGACGGAACTTTTCAGGCTCCTGCGCGTCTATGTCCGCAGAATCTGAAAAGGACCCCCTCCATGCTGAAATGGGCGCTCATCTTCCTGGTCATCTCGCTGATTACCGGTTTTCTCGGTTTTTCAGGCGTTTCGGCCGCAACCGCGACGATCGCGCGCGTGCTGTTCGCCATCGCCGTGATCATCTTCCTGATTTTCGTGGTTCTCGCCGTCATTGCCGGCAACGCCATCGTCTGATCCGGATGGCCGGCAGCGCGCTGTTTGAAAGCCCGTCAGTGCCCTGCAGGTTCTTCTGCTGGGCGTTCGGCGGGTTTTTCCATCGCGGATTCCAATGGCTTTTCGCCATCTCCGCCGAGCACCATGGCCAGCATGGAGCCGAAGAAACCTTTTTCCTCAGGCTTTACCGCGCCCTGCTCCGCCGTAGCCTCGGCGTCATGTTCCGGCGCGGCTCCTTCCTCGGCATGCGTAGCAGGCGCCTCGCCACTCTCTGCTTCCTCTCCGTGCGCAGCAGCCGGCGCTTCACCGTGGTCGCCGCTCTTTGATCCGGCAGCCCCAGGCACTGCCGCAGCAGCGGCCGCGACCGGATCGAAACAATCCGACTTGTCGTCCATTGCCGTCAACGTGGTCTTGATGTCGTCGGTCGAGAGAGCCACTTCGGCACCATAGAACAGACCGACGGTGTTTGCCTTCGCCTCCGTATAACGGGCCGTAAATGGCGTGCTCATTCCCGGCAGCTTGGATGGATCAGGCGCGAAAAGGACCTGGGCGCCGATGGCCGCGCCGCGCCGATCGGCACGATCTGACGGTCCGGCGGAATCAAGCACAACTACCTGATAGAGATCGGCCTGCTCTTCCTTGGCCAACAGGCCGGTAATGCGCAATGCAGTGCGGACACGATCGACACCGCCTGCAGATTCCGTGCTCACATATTTGCGAATCCAACGTTGGCCATTGCGGCGCATCTTCAGGGTTTCGATCGTGGTGCAGGCCAGGCCCGAAGTTGAGGGCTTTTGCGGTCCGGCCATGCCGAGAAAGGTTTCCTTGCCGGAATAGACGGCATAGGCGCCGGACGCACCCGACAGCACGAGAATGCCGGTAATGAGGAACATCACCTTGCGGGGGAGACGTATCTTTTTAAAGACCGACTTCACGTACGCTGTTCCGTCATCAGCTTGAAACTCCCTTGCCTGCCACCGCGCGTCTGCGCGGATGCAGGAACGGCCCCACCTATTGATTGAGCCCCCATCCTATCGCGGCGACGTTTCGGAAAGTTTAAGCCTGCTGGCCCTATTTCGCGGCAGGATACGGATTTGCCTTGTTTTGGCACTCCACCTCCCATGGCCCGGAAAATGGGTTGCTCTTGGCCGCCGCACCGCTAAAAGTGACACAACGCTGGACGTCACCCCTTTCAGCAAGCTGCGGCCGGCTTTCAAAACAAAGAAAAGAACACATCATGCATAAGGTAATTTTTGATACGGATCCCGGCGTCGACGATGCGATGGCCCTGTTGTTCCTGCATAATCACCCGGATATCGACCTGATCGGCATCACCTCCGTTTTCGGTAATGCCTCGATCGAAACGACGACTCGCAACGCGCTCTATCTGAAGCAGCAATGGGATATTGCAGCGCCTGTTGCCAAAGGGCTTGGCGAAACGCTCGACCCGTCCCGGCCCCATGTTGGCTGGCCAACCTTCATCCACGGCGATGATGGTCTCGGCAATATCGGGGTTCCAGAAACGGTCGATCTGGCCTGCGATCCGCGTCCGGCCCATCGCTTCATCATCGACATGGTACGCGCCAATCCCGGCGAGGTAACGCTTGTTGCCGTCGGCCGAATGACCAATCTGGCGCTCGCCTTGCGCGACGATCCAGATATCGCCGTTCTGGTCAAGGAAGTCGTCATCATGGGTGGTGCCTTCGACATGCGCGGCAACATCACACCGGCTGCCGAAGCCAATATCCATGGCGATCCGGAAGCCGCCGACGTGGTGATGACAGCCCCATGGCCGGTGGTCGTCGTCGGGCTTGATGTAACCGAGAAGACCGTCATGACTCGTGGGCGGTTGGAAGCTATTGCTGCGACCGGCGGCAAGCGCGCCAAGCTCCTGTCGGACATTTCGCAGTTCTATATCGATTTCTACGAACAGCATGTCGATGACGGTATG
Source organism: Rhizobium sp. LjRoot98 (assembly GCF_964252935.1). NCBI lineage: Bacteria > Pseudomonadati > Pseudomonadota > Alphaproteobacteria > Hyphomicrobiales > Rhizobiaceae > Rhizobium > Rhizobium sp. LjRoot98. Next base: position 147,728 of record NZ_CAXUPW020000010.1, on the reverse strand, counting down.
GTCGTGCATGACAGCTGCGCCTGTGTCTATGTCGTGGCGCCGGAACTCTTCACCCTGCGCAGCGGTGCGATCCGCGTCGTTTGCGGCGGCATTGCCGATGGCCAGACCATCCAGAAGGCCGACGATCATATTTTCCCGCCAAGCGACTGGGACAACCTGCCAAGCCAGAACATCTGCATCGGCGTCGATGCCGAGGGCGTGCTTGATCTGATTTCCAAGACACTCGGCCACAACCCGGTAGCCTGATTTCGAAAAATTCGCTGCGATAGCTGGCAGTCGTGCAATTGCCAGCTATCTTCGTCTGCATGAAACCGGAAACGCTGCTCTATCCGACGCCCAAGGGTCTCTTTTGCGAGAAGGGCGGCTTCTATATCGATCCCGTCCAGCCTGTCGAACGGGCGTTGATCACCCACGGTCACGCCGATCATGCGCGCGCCGGCCACACACATGTGATGGCGACGCGCGAGACGCTGGAGATCATGCGTATCCGCTATGGCGACACATTCTGCGTCAGTACGCAGGAAGCCGTCCTCGGTACCCGCACGACGATCGGCGATGTCACCGTCAGCTTTCATCCGGCCGGTCACGTGCTCGGGTCGGCACAGATCGCCGTTGAAGCAGGTGGCATGCGCATCGTCGTCTCAGGCGACTACAAGCGCCGCCGCGACCCGACCTGCCTCTCCTTCGAGCCGGTCCCATGCGATGTCTTCATCACCGAAGCAACTTTCGGCCTGCCGGTGTTTCACCACCCGGATGACCGTGGCGAGATTGCCAAGCTGTTGACCTCGCTCAAACAATTTCCCGAGCGTGCCCATCTGGTCGGCGCCTATGCTCTCGGCAAGGCGCAGCGGATCATCATGCTTCTGCGCGAAGCGGGTTACGACGCACCGATCTTCATTCACGGCGCCTTAGCAAGGCTCTGCGATTATTATGAAAGCGAAGGTATCCAACTGGGGGATCTCCGGCCGGCCACGATCGATGCGAAAGACAAACAGTCCTTCGCCGGTGCCGTTGTCGTCGGCCCGCCCTCAGCCTTTGCCGACAAATGGGCCAGGCGCTTTCCCGATCCCATGCCCATCTTCGCGTCCGGCTGGATGCTGGTGCGGCAACGCGCCAAGCAGCGCGGCGTCGAACTGCCGATGATCATGTCGGATCACTGCGATTGGCCGGAACTGACCGCGACAATCAACGAGATCAAGCCAGCCGAGGTCTGGGTGACGCACGGCCGCGAAGAGGCCCTTGTCCGTTGGTGCGAGTTGCAGGGTATCGCCGCCCGGCCGCTGCATCTGGTCGGCTACGACGACGAAGGAGAATAGCCGGTGCGTCCCTTCGCAGAACTGCTCGACCGCCTGGTTCTCACGCCACAACGCAACGCCAAGATCAAGCTGATGGCGGATTATTTCCGCGACGCACCGGATCCCGACCGCGGCTATGCGCTCGCCGTCATCGCCGGCACGCTGACCTTGAAGGCCGTGAAACCGAACGTGCTGCGGCAACTGGTACTGGAGCGCATGGACGAGGTGCTGTTCCGCTATTCCTATGATTATGTCGGCGACCTCGCCGAAACGATCTCGCTCGTCTGGGAACCGCCAGCCACAGGAAAGCCAGCATCCAGCGACCTATCGCTTGGCACAGTCATGCATCAGCTGGAAACGGCCGGCCGAGCCAATGTGCATGGCCTCGTGCGCGATCTGCTTGATCAACTCGAAGGGTCAAGCCGGTTTGCCTTCCTCAAGCTCATCACCGGCGGCCTGCGCATCGGCGTCTCGGCACGGCTGGTGAAGCAGGCCCTCGCCGACATGGGCAATGTCGATATCACCGAGATCGAAACGCTCTGGCATGGCCTGTCCCCGCCCTATGTGTCGCTGTTCCAATGGCTCGACGGAAAGACCGACAAGCCCAAACTGGATATGCCCGCGGTTTTCCATGCCGTGATGCTCGCAACACCGGTTGGAGACAATGATCTGGCTTCACTCGACCCGAAGGATTTTGCCGCCGAATGGAAATGGGACGGCATCCGCGTCCAGCTTGCCAATCTGGCCGGGACGCGGCGGCTCTATTCACGCAGCGGCGACGACATTTCCAGTGCCTTTCCGGATATTCTTGAGGCTGCGGATTTCGAGGGTATCATCGATGGCGAGCTTCTTGTCGGCGGCACCATGCGCACCAACCGCGCAACGCGGACATTCTCCGATCTGCAGCAACGATTGAACCGCAAGACCGTGACACGAAAAATGCTGGAAGACTATCCGGCCTTCATTCGCGGTTACGACCTGTTGTTTTCCGGGTCGCGCGATATGCGTCCGGAAAGCTTTTTGACCCGGCGCGCAGCACTTTCGGCCCTGATCGAAAAGGCCGCCCCCTCGCATTTCGATCTCTCGCCGCTCGTCCCGTTTTCGAGCTGGGAGGAACTCGATCGCCTACGCAAGGAGCCGCCGGATCCGGTGATCGAGGGCATCATGCTGAAACGCCTGGATTCGTCCTATACGTCTGGACGCTCGAAGGGGCCTTGGTTCAAGTGGAAACGCGAGCCCTATAATATCGACGCGGTGCTGATGTATGCCCAGCGCGGCCACGGCAAACGGTCCAGCTACTATTCCGACTTCACCTTCGGAGTCTGGACGGAGAGTGAAGGCAAGGATGTTCTGGTGCCCGTCGGCAAGGCCTATTTCGGTTTCACCGATGCAGAGCTTGAGGTGCTGGACCGCTACGTGCGCAATAACACTATCGAGCGCTTCGGCCCGGTGCGGTCGATCCGGGCGGAGCCAGATCACGGCTTCGTTGTCGAGGTCGCATTTGAGGGTATCAATTTCTCCAGCAGGCACAAGTCCGGTGTTGCCATGCGCTTCCCGCGCATCTCGCGGCTGCGAACCGACAAACTGCCGCGCGATGCTGACCGGTTGGAGACATTGCTGGCAATGATTGGCACTCCTGAAATCAATGTGGCAAGCCCTGCGGAACCAATCTAGAAGACGGTTGTTAAACAGGCATCCGACCGAAGGAGTAAGTCGATGCCCGCAAAATCCCAAGCCCAGCAAAAAGCCGCCGGTGTCGCATTGTCCGCCAAGCGCGGCGACATGAAAAAATCCGAACTCCAGGGCGCTTCCAAGAGCATGGAAAAATCCATGTCGGAAAAAGAGCTGAAAGAGCTTGCGGAAACCGACCGCAAGAACCTGCCAAAAAGGAAAAAATCCGAATAGAACGCTAGAATTGACGGGGCCTCGAAGCACATCTTGTTAAGACGCCTTTGCGACAATCCGGTCCAATTGCTGTCGAATAGTGAACAGCATTGGAGATCACGTGTTTTCGGGACTGTCGAATGCGCTCAGAAAGTCAACAATAGTTCGGTTTCTCAAACCGAACTACATGCCGACCTACGTCGCGTTGATGGTGGTGATCGCAACCGGCCTGTTTGCTGAACAGCAGAACCGCGCAGTTCATGCGGCAAAGATGCGGGAGGCGGTTATTGCGGAGCTCAACCCGATCCGCTCGAAGCTCGAAGCCAACATCAATGGCGACATTCAACTCGTGCGTGGATTGATCGCTGCGATCTCCACGGAACCGGGCATGAACCAGAAACGGTTCTCCGAACTGGCGCGCAACATCTTCAATGAGCGTTCGCGCTTGCGCAACATCGCGGCCGCCCCCAACCTGATCGTCTCCCTCGTTTACCCACTCGAAGGCAACGAGAAGGCCCTCGGCCTCGACTACCGCAAGAACAGCAATCAGCGCGCCGCAGCGCTCAAGGTTCGTGAGCTGGGCAAGATGGTTCTTGCTGGCCCCCTGGATCTTGTGCAGGGCGGTCAAGGCCTGATCGGCCGCTTTCCTGTGGCCATCTCATATGGCGGCGCCTCGAACCGCTACTGGGGTGTCGTCTCCGCAGTCATCGACGTGGAGCGGCTCTATCAGGACAGCGGGCTTCTTTCAGCCGCACTTGATATAGACGTGGCGATTTCCGGCCGCGACGGCTTGGGTGAAGATGGCGCCTTGTTTTTCGGCAATAGCGCGGTCAAGGCAGCCGACCCTGTCGAAGTAAGCCTGTTTCTGCCGGGTGGATCCTGGATGATCAGTGCAGTGCCAAAAGGGGGGTGGGTCGATACCCCTCCGAACGCCTGGTTCATCCGCACCCTCATCCTTATCGGCGGCCTCTTCATCCTCGTGCCGATGTTCATCAGCGGGCGGCTGATCGAGGAACGCAAACGTAATATCCAGGTCCTTCAAAACAACAAGGATCAGCTCCAGGAACTGTCCCACCGGTTGAAGATTGCGCTCGATGCCTCACAGATCGGCATCTGGGAGCTCGACATCGCCTCCGGTAAACTTCTCTGGGACGACCGCATGAAGGAATTGTACGGTCTGCGGCAGAACGCCAGTGAAGTCTACGAGGATTGGCGGGACGCCCTGCATCCGGATGATCTGCAGCGCGCCGAACAGGAATTCAGCAATGCCCTGCACCACGGTGCGAGCTACGTTTCGCAATTTCGCATCCGCCTTCCGGGCAGCCGCGTCAGGCATATCCGGACGGTCGGCTCCACCTATATTGGCGCTGGCGGCAATGAGAAGATCGTCGGCGTCAACTGGGATGTAACCACCGACGTCGAAAAGACCGAGCGGCTTGAAGCCGCCAAAGGACAAGCCGAAGCCCACAGTGCCGAACTGGAAGCAGCCCGGCACCGGATGGAATTCAATGCTCTGCACGATCCACTGACAGCGCTGCCGAACCGCCGATACCTTGACGAAATTCTGGCAAAAAAACACGCCGACGAGACGAGACCGGGTCTCGCCAGCATCTTCCATATCGATCTCGATCGGTTCAAGGAAATCAACGACACGCTCGGCCATGCGGCTGGCGACGAAATCCTCAAGCATGCAGCCCAGATCCTTCGCGCCAACACCAGCGGCGACGATTTCGTTGGCCGCATCGGTGGAGACGAGTTCGTCATCATTTCACGCCAGACCGGGATAGAGGCTCATGAAGCTGAGCTCGCCCAACGGATCATCGATGCGATGAGCATACCGGTCCGATACAAGGAACAGGAATGCCGTATAGGCGTCAGCATCGGCATTGCCCATCAGGCAAGGCAAGAGGAGGAACTGAGCCAGGTTCTGGTCAACGCCGATATCGCGCTTTACGAAGCAAAGCGCCGCGGCCGCAACCGCTATGAGTTCTTCACGCATTCCCTGAAGACGGCTGTTTTCAAGACGAAACAGACGGCAGATGAAATCCTGCGCGGTCTCGAGCAGAATGAGTTCATCGCGCATTTCCAGCCGCAGTTCTGTCCGAACACTCTGGATATCATCGGGGTCGAAGCGCTGGCCCGCTGGGACCACCCTACCAAGGGACTGCTGGCGCCATACGCCTTTCTGAAGACGGCCGAAGACATCAATGTGCTTTCGGAGATCGACCAGCGTATCCTTGAGCAGGCGCTGTTCCAGTCGATGCGGTGGGAAGCCAGCGGCATCCATATCCCGAAAGTGTCCGTCAATCTTTCCTATCATCGCCTGCATGATGAAAAGCTGATCGATCGCCTCAATCAGATGGCTATTCCGCACGGTAAGATCTCGTTCGAACTGCTGGAGTCCATCTCGTTCGACGAAAGCGACATGACCGTGCTTTCCAATATCGAGCAGATCAAAAATCTCGGCATCGATATCGAAATAGACGACTTCGGCACCGGATATGCCTCCATTGTCAGCCTTTTGAAGCTCACCCCGCGCCGCCTCAAGATCGACAGGCAGCTGGTGATCCCGATCCTGACCTCGACCACACAGCGCCAGCTGGTGGCCTCAATCATCGACATCGGCATATCGCTCGGTATCGACGTCATCGCCGAGGGCGTCGAAACCATGGAGCATGCCCGAATTCTGAAGGATCTGGGGTGTCACGGGCTGCAAGGCTATGCCTTCGCCAGACCGATGAGCGCGACAGACCTCGCAAACTTTGCCCGCGAGCGCCGATGGCTGGCGGCTTAACTCAGGAAAGCACCGTGCCGCATCATGCGCATGACACCTGCCTTCTCGTGAGACACGCTTGGTTCGCCGGTTCATCACCGGATTTCTCATGTCCGCCCGCATTGGCCCGTGGGCCACGCACGCTGGAAACAATTCGACACGCCACCGACAAACGTCAGACATGCACACCCTTTAAGGGTCAGCAAATTGTTAACATTCACGCAGGCACACTGCTGGAATCAGCGTGATTCGCACGGGCAATTTTTTGTCAGGCGCCCTTGAAATCACAGCTACAACGTCCAAGCCGTGGCACTTAGGAAACACCAAAGCTGGGGAAAGTCCATTTCAGGGCCATCTTTGCAATTGTTCCCTCGCATGCGGCGCGGAAAATGTTAAAGACGAAAAGTATGAATCGTTTATTACCGACCCGCTCGGGCCGGATGGGGACCCAGATGAAAATTGCTAAAGTGCTCTTTCCCTTGAGCCTCGTTCTTCTTTCGGGCTGCGTTGTCGGTCCTAACTATCAATCTCCGAATGCCGCGGTGCCGGCGAAATTCTCGGAGGGAGGCAAGGCGGAAGCAGAGGACGTGACGCTGAAGCCATGGTGGGAAGCCTTCCGCGACAAGAAATTGAACGGCCTCGTCGCACAGGGCCTGGGCGAGAACCTTGACGTCCAGCAGTCGATCGAGCGCATCGTTGAAGCCCGCGCCAATGTCATCGTCGCAGCATCCGGCGGCCTGCCGCAGATCAATGCGAATGGTTCTGCAACGGTTGCGGGCCAGGATGGCTCTACCCGGCGCAAGAGCGGCCAGGGCGACCATAGCGAAACAAAGACGATCGGCGGCGGCGGCGATGCTTCCTGGCTGATCGATCTGTTTGGCCAGTATGCACGCGCCAAGGAATCGGCCAATGCTTCGCTTGATGCCGCCTATGCCGACGTCAACGTTGCCCGCCTGGCCTATCTGTCCGATCTGACCACGTCTTACATCGAGGCGCGTTACAACCAGGAAGCTTATGCGCTGCAGCAGAAGAGTCTGGCATCGCGGCGCGAAACACTGAAGCTGACGAATGACATCAAGGCAGCGGGCGCAGCGTCCAGCCTCGACGTCGTTCAGGCCGAAGGCCTCGTGAACACCACCCTCGCGGAATTGCCGGGTTACCAGACCGGCTTCAACCAGGCGGCAAACCACATCGCCACGCTGCTCGGACTGCCCGCGACAACCGTCACGGCAAGCCTGCGCAACGGCGCATCGCAGCCTTCGCCGCGCTATAACACCAAGATCGGCATTCCGGCTGATCTCGTGCGCAACCGCCCCGACATCCGCAAAGCCGAACGCCTGCTGGCTGCGGCGACTGCCCAGATCGGCGTTGCTGAGGCTCAGCTTTACCCAAGCCTCAGCCTGAGCGGTTCGATCGATGGCGCGCGGATCGTCTCGACGGTCGCAGGGGGCCTTAGCACTTGGTCCTTTGGCCCAAGCCTGAACATTCCGATCTTTAATGGCGGCCGTTTGAAGGCCAATGTCGATATCGCCAAGTCCGGCGCACAACAGCAGTACCTTGCATGGAAGCAGACTGTTCTGAACGCGATCGAGGAAGTCGAAAACGCGCTCGTCGGCCTCCGAAACAACTATCAGACGGTAGTAGCCCTGCGTAAGGTCGTGGATTCCTACGAGGAAGCCCTGGGTCTGGCCCGCGAAAGCTACAAGGGCGGCGCAACATCGCTGCTCGACGTTCTCGACGCGGAACGCAACCTTGCGAACTCCCGCATCGCGCTTGCAGCCAGCATCCGCAACCTGTCCAACAATTACGTTGCTCTCAATATTGCCATCGGTGGTGGCGCGGGTATCCAGGCCATCGGACAGTAAGCCGGAAGCCTGCCGATACCGGCAGGTCCGAATAGCCAGACCAATCAAGCGCGGCCATTTCAATCGGTCGCGCTTTTTTATGCTCATCAGTGGCTTGTGAGGAGTTCATCGGTGTGCTGTGAGGGAATGAAAGTGCGGCTTGGCGCTGGCCTCATATCTTGCACGCTGGGCAGCATCACAAAGGCAATGCTGATGCCCGCGCCTACCGGTCAGAAACGGTATTCGCTCCGTCGCTGGCTGCCAAGCCCGATGCGACAGCCGATCCCTGACCGCGATTGGCTGGACGCATCATCCCGGAGCGCAGGTGGTTCGATTAGTCCTGATGTGGCTTGCACAGCGGCAGGCGTACGGTCTGCAGCAGGCCACCCTCCCGGCGGTTGACGATGGTGATGGTGCCACCATGATTTTCAATGATTTCCTGCGAAATGGCGAGGCCGAGACCGGCGCCCGGCACGATCTGCCGTCTGGCCTGGTCAACGCGAAAGAACGGCTCGAAGACACGATCAAGCAGATTTTGCGGAATACCGGGGCCGCGGTCCATAACCGTCAAGACCGCCTCTTCGCCATAGTTGGCCAGCGAAACGCGGGCACCAAGACCATGCGTGGCAGCATTTACCACTAGGTTACGCAGCGCGCGTTTCAGGGCAAACGGCGCGCCCTTGACCAGGACCGGTACGATCGCTCCCTGCTCTACGAGTAGATCCGTCTCGCGAACCTCCTCGGCGACGGAGCGAAGGACTGCATCCAGCGATACCTGCTCCTGCGCGGCCGGACTGATTTCCTCGCGCACCAGCCGGATAGCACTGTCGGCGATGTGATCCAGTTCGTCGAGATCCTTCAGCCAGGACTGTCTATCATCGCCATCGCCGACGAATTCGGCGCGAAGGCGCATACGCGTCATGGGCGTGCGCATGTCGTGGCCTGCGGCGGCAATCATGCGCATACGGCTGGAAACTGCCGCATTGAGACGTGTTGCCAACCGGTTGATGGTCTTGGCAGTGGTGCGAACCTCCATCGGCCCGGTCTCCGGCAGCTCCGGAATAATGCCATCAGGGCGGATCTTGGCAATCGTTTCATCCAGAATGCGCAGGGGCCTCATCATCACATTGCTGACATAGGCCGAAATGCCGGTCATGCCGATCGCGACCAACGCCAGGTAGGCCGCCAGTGGCAGATAGGGAAAAGGAGCGGGGTCGGGGAAGTCCAGATAAGCCCATCGGCCATCATCCAGCCGGATGGCGATATCCCAGCGATGCGGATTGAAGCTCTTCAACACGACGACATCGGCGGTGTAACCCTGCCGGCGGCCCTCTGCGAGGATATTCTCCGTGCGCTCCTGATCGATGCGGTCTTTCGCCGGTTTTTCTTGAATTGCAATATGCAGCGTCTGCGCTGCCAACGGGTCGGCACGAAGCAGAAGAAGTGCGAACTCGGCCTTTTCGGCAAGAACGCGGTCGTACATGACCTCCGGTGGTTTCCGCAGCAGCCACGCCGTGATGACGGCAGCAATCACCAGTACCAGAACAACCGAGATGATCAGCAGCGCCGTCAACCGCGTGCGGAGCGACAGCATCTAGTTGCTCCGCTCAACGGGAACTGCGAGTTGATAACCCTTGTTGCGCACCGTCTTCAGCATGGCGAACACGCTGGCATCGCCCAGCTTGCGGCGCAGACGGCTGACCAGGATATCAATCGACCGGTCGAAAGGATCGGCCGTCCGGCCCTGCGTCAGGTCAAGCAGCGAATCGCGTGACAGAACACGGCCCGGACGCTGGAGAAACACCACCAGCAACTCGAACTCGCCGCCCGTCAGGTCGACGGCACTACCGTCAGGCGCGTGCAAGGTGCGGCTTTCGATATCGGCGATGTAGTTGGCAAACACATATTGCCGGCTGCCCGTGGGTGTCGGCTCGGCGCGGCCACGGCGAAGCACGGCGCGGATACGGGCAGAGAGTTCGCGCGGATTGAACGGCTTTCCGAGATAATCGTCGGCACCGAATTCAAGCCCGATGATTCGGTCGACATCTTCCTTTAGCGCCGTCAAAAGGATGATCGACAATTGCGGCATCCTTCCCCGCAATGAACGGCAAAGATCAAGCCCGGAACCATCCGGCAACATGACATCGAGGACCAGAAGATCGATCTTCAGCTCAGCCAGCTTGGCCTCGCATTCGCCCTTGCTGCCGGCCAGGCTGATGCGAAAGCCCTGGCCGTCGAGGTATTTCCCAAGCAGCCGACGAATCTCCGGATCATCATCGACGACAAGAATGTGCGGTATTGTATCCATGCCGTGTTTATATCAGCAGCAAGGAAAAACGCACGTACCACGGCCGCTGCCCCGGGCCGTTTTCAGTGTCGAAATATTTCCCGCCACATCGATCCTACATTTCGTTACAAAAATCACGGCCTGATGTTTCCAAACACAAATTGACCGGGCACGTGACGACCGGACGCTGCACTGTGATTTCACGGCACACCCGGCAACGAATTGCCGCAGCCAGTCGATTTTATCACGGTTGCGGGTTGGCATGGCGGTCGAAAGCAGCCATAAAAACAATGTGCTCTTGCACCGTTTCGCGGTGCGCTTCGGGCACCGCCGTGGCGCACAATGCTGCAGCATTCACGGACCCCTCGCGGTCCTGTCATTTCGGAAAGATTTAGGGAAACGGGCACATAGAGACCGCGGCGACATTGCTTTTGATTCTGGTTCTTGCGCCTTTTGCAGGAAGCCTTGCTGCAATCTGCATTCCCGCACACAAAGGTACGGCCAGTGCCTGGCTTTCAGGTTCGATCGCCCTGTTTTGCCTCGCCATATCGGCCGGCCTCTACCCGATCGTCGCCGCGAACAAGGTGCTTCGCTACGATATCAACTGGCTTCCGGAGCTGGGCCTGAACTTCTCGTTGCGCATGGACGGCTTCGCCTGGATGTTTGCAAGCCTGGTCACCGCGATCGGCCTGCTCGTCGTCATCTATGCGCGCTACTATATGTCGGCCAATGACCCCGTGCCGCGCTTCTTCGCACTTTTTCTCGCCTTCATGGGTGCCATGCTCGGCATGGTTCTATCAGGCAATCTCATTCTTCTGGCGATCTTCTGGGAGCTGACCAGCATCATCTCCTTCCTTCTGATCGGTTACTGGCACCACAATGCCAATGCCCGTGACGGAGCCCGCATGGCACTGACGGTCACGGGCACCGGCGGCTTGTGCATGTTCGTCGGGCTGATGCTGATCGGCCATATTGTCGGCAGCTACGATCTCGATGTCGTGCTCTCGTCGGGCAATTTGATCCGCAACGACCCGCTCTATACCCCCGTGCTAATCCTTATCTTGCTGGGAGTTCTCACCAAGAGCGCGCAGTTTCCCTTCCATTTCTGGCTACCCCATGCCATGGCGGCGCCAACGCCAGTGTCGGCCTACCTGCACTCGGCCACGCTCGTCAAAGCCGGCGTGTTCCTGTTGATCCGGCTCTGGCCTGTCATGGCAGGCACTGACCAGTGGTTCTGGCTCGTCGGCCTGGCCGGGCTTAGCACGCTCTTGCTCGGCGCCTATTTCGCCATCTTCCAGCAGGATCTGAAAGGGCTGCTCGCCTATTCGACGATCAGTCATCTCGGCCTAATCACCGTCCTGCTCAGCCTCGGAAGCCCGCTGGCAGCAGTCGCCGCGATCTTCCACACCATGAACCACGCCACCTTCAAGGCCTCGCTGTTCATGGCGGCCGGGATCATCGACCATGAAACCGGCACGCGCGACATGCGCAAGCTGAGCGGACTGTTCAAGTACATGCCGATCACCGCGACGCTCGCGATGGTCGCCAGCGCCTCGATGGCGGGCGTGCCACTGCTGAACGGCTTCCTGTCGAAGGAAATGTTCTTCGCCGAGGCGATTGAAACCCACAAATACAACGCGCTCGACACGCTCACACCCTATATCGCAACGCTCGCCAGCATGTTCGCTGTCACCTATTCGCTGCGTTTCATTTACAGCGTTTTCTTCGGCCCACCACCGCAGGACCTGCCTAAGACGGCCCACGAGCCGCCGCACTGGATGCTGGCGCCGATCTATTTCCTGGTGTTTTCCTGCCTCGTCGTCGGCGTCATCCCGGCCCTGACCATCGGCCCGTTCCTCCACACCGCCGTCCAATCGGTGCTCGGCGATGCAACCCCCGTCTATAGCCTTGCAGTCTGGCACGGTTGGAACCTGCCATTGTTCATGAGCCTAATCGCGCTGGTCGGCGGCATCGGACTGTTTTTCATCATGCGGCCCTATCTCGCCACCAGCATCGAGGGGCCGCCCTTCTTCCGCCGCCTGGAGGGCCAACGCATCTTCGAGCGCGTACTCGTGACCCTGTCGTGGAAATGGGCACGCTCCATCGAAATGCGCGCCGGCACCCGGCGTCTGCAGCCCCAGATGCGGGTCCTCGTCGCAGTAGCGCTGCTTGCGGGAGCCGTGACGCTTCTTTCACAGGGTTTCAAACCGGCGAATATCGTTCTGCGGAATATCGATCCAGCCTTTGCGCTGCTCTGGCTGGTTGGCATGGTCTGTGCCGTCGGCGCCGCCTATCAGGCGAAATTCCACAGGCTCGCAGCGCTCGTATTGCTCGGCGGTGCCGGTCTTGTCACCTGCGTCACCTTTGTCTGGCTCTCGGCACCCGATCTTGCCGCGACGCAATTGCTCGTCGAGATCGTCACGACAGTTCTCATCCTGCTTGGCCTGCGCTGGCTGCCCAAGCGGATCGAGGATCCGGACGACCAGTTGATGACCATCTCCACGCGCCTTCGGCGCCTGCGCGATCTGGCCTTTGCCGTGTTTGCCGGACTTGGCATGATGCTCATCTCCTACACGGTGATGACCCGGGAGATGCCGGAGACCATCTCCAGCTATTTCCTCGAACGCGCCTATAGCGAAGGCGGCGGCACCAATGTCGTCAACGTCATCCTCGTCGATTTCCGCGGTTTCGACACGCTGGGCGAAATCGCCGTTCTCTGCATCGTTGCTTTGACAGTATTTGCGCTGTTGTTGCGTTTCCGCCCCGCCACCGAAAGCCTCGAGGCGCCGGAGCAGCAACGCGTCCAGAACGCCTTCGACGACGATCACCCGGACCGCAAGAAGGGCGACAGCGTCACAGAATACCTGCTGGTCCCCTCGGTCATCATGCGCTGGATGTTCCCCGTCATCGGTATGCTGGCTGCCTTCCTGTTCTTCCGCGGCCATGACCTGCCGGGCGGCGGCTTTGCAGCGGGGATCGCCATGTCGATCGGCTTCATCCTGCAATATATGGCGGGCGGCACGCGCTGGGTGGAAGAACGGCTGCGAATCCATCCACTGCGCTGGATGGCCATCGGCCTCATCGTCGCCACCGCGACCGGTCTTGGGTCCTGGGTCTTCGGCTATCCGTTCCTGACCTCGCACGCCCAATACGCATCGCTGCCGATCCTTGGCAAAATCCCGCTGGCGAGCGCGATCCTGTTTGATCTTGGCGTGTTCTCACTGGTGCTCGGCGCCACCGTGCTGATCCTGATTGCGCTTGCCCACCAGTCGGTGCGTGCTCCCCGCGCCCAGATCAGGGCCGCGAGACTGGCTGCGAAGGAGAACACATAATGGAACTGGTTCTCTCTGCCGGTATCGGCGTTCTGACAGCCTCCGGCGTCTGGCTTCTGTTCCGGCCGCGCACCTATCAGGTCATCATCGGCCTGTCGCTGCTCTCCTATGCCGTCAATCTTTTCATCTTCGGCATGGGGCGGCTGAGGGTCAATGCGCCGCCGGTGCTGGAACCGGGTGGTGTCGGTGGACTTTTGACCCACACCGATCCCATCCCCCAGGCACTGGTATTGACAGCTATCGTCATCGGCTTTGCTATGACGGCGCTTTTTCTCGTCGTTCTTCTCGCCTCTCGCGGCTTTACCGGCACCGACCATGTCGATGGCAGGGAGTAGCGCGGAATGAGCTGGCTTCATCACCTGATCATCCTACCGATCCTGCTGCCGATCGTCACGGCAGCGGCTCTCATTCCCATCGACGAACGGAACCGGACGCTAAAGGGCGTGATCGCGTTCACCTCGACCGTCGTGGTTTTCATCATCAGCATTCTGCTGATGCAGATGGCGTCCTCCTCGGGAGACGGCGAAGCGGGTGCCAGCGTCTACCTGCTTGGAAACTGGCCGGCACCGTTCGGCATCGTTCTGGTGCTTGACCGGCTGTCCGCCCTGATGCTGGTCCTGACGGGACTGCTAGCGATGGCAACGCAAGTGTTCTCGATGGCGAAGTGGCATCGGGCCGGCCATCACTTCCATTCGCTGTTCCTTTTGATGCTCGCTGGTCTCAACGGCGCCTTCCTGACCGGCGACCTTTTCAACCTGTTCGTCTTCTTCGAAATGATGTTGGCAGCGTCCTATGGATTGCTGCTGCATGGCTCAGGCCCGATGCGGGTCAAGGCGGGTCTACACTACATCGCCGTCAACCTCGCGGCGTCCTCGCTGTTCCTGATCGGCGTCAGCCTGATCTACGGCGCGACCGGTACCCTCAACATGGCCGATCTTGCCATGCGGATCACCACGATCGGCCCGGAAAACCGGATGCTGATGGAAGCTGGTGCTGCCCTTCTCGGCATAGCCTTCCTCGTCAAGGCCGGCATGTGGCCACTCGGCTTCTGGCTTCCTGCCACCTACGCGGCGGCAACCCCGCCGGTTGCCGCAATCTTCGCCATCCTCACCAAGGTTGGCGTCTATATTCTTCTGCGGCTCTCCATGCTGCTGTTCGGCAGCGATGCCGGCGCCTCCCTCGGCTTCGGGCAGTCGGTACTTCTTTATGGCGGCCTGCTGACGATCGGTTTCGGTGCAATCGGCGTACTGGCCTCGCAGGCGATGGGCAGGCTTGCCGGCTATTGCGTGCTGGTCTCCTCCGGCACGCTGATGGCGGCGATCGGCCTGGGCAATGGTGCCGTCATCGGTGGCGCGCTGTTTTATCTTGTCAGCTCGACACTGACGATATGCGCCTTCTTCCTGCTGATCGAACTGGTGGAGCGCGCCCGCGATGCCGGTGCCGACGTTCTGGCCGTGACGATGGAGGCCTATGGCGACGTCGATGAGAACGAGGAAGAGAAAGAGGGGGGCGTTGCCGTGCCTGGTACCATGGCCGTACTTGGCCTGTGTTTCTGCATCTGCGCCATCCTTCTGTCAGGCCTGCCGCCACTGTCCGGGTTCCTTGCCAAATTCGCCATGCTTCATGGGGTGTTCAATCCCAGCAGCTTTGGCGACGATGTGCCGGTATCCGGTGTTGAATGGAGCTACACGGCCCTGCTTATCCTGTCTGGCCTTGCCGCCATGATCGCCATGAACCGCGTCGGTATCCGCACGTTCTGGACATCGATCGAAGGCACTATCCCACGCGTCTTCCTGATCGAGATCACACCCGTTCTGCTGCTACTGACGGCCTGCGTTTTCCTGAGCTTCCAGGCAGGTCCCGTCATGCGCTACATGGACGCGACGGCAAAATCGCTGAGTGAGCCACAAAACTACATCGGACGCGTGATGTCGGCGCCGCGCGCCGGTCCTGTGGCAGGGGAATAGAGCATGCGCTACTGGTTCCCCTATCCGCTACTGTCGCTAGCCCTTTTGATGTTGTGGCTGCTGATCAACCAGTCGCTGTCGCCAGGCCAGGTCGTGCTCGGCAGCGTACTTGGGGTCGTCCTTGCCTGGATCATGGTCAATCTCCAGCCCGACAAGACGCGCCTGAAGAATTATGGCGTGATTGCCGTTCTTGCCGGACACGTGGCTGCCGACATTGTCCGCTCCAACATCGCTGTCATGAGTGCGATCCTGCGCGCCGGAAAGCGTCCGATCAATTCCGGTTTCGTCACCATCGACATCAGCCTGCGCGACGAGAATGCGCTGGCAGTGCTTGCCTGTATCCTGACCGCGACACCAGGCACCGCCTGGCTCGAATTCGACCGCCAAACCGGTGTTCTCATGATCCATGTCCTGGATCTTGAGAACGGCGCGGCATGGTCCGAACTGGTCAGAAATCGCTATGAGGCCCCGCTGAAGGAGATATTCGAATGAACGAGCTCTTCATCATCTGGTCGATTCTGGCATCCCAGATCCTGCTTGGACTGGCCATGGGATGTGCGCTGTTCCGGATGGTCCGTGGGCCACGGGCGCAGGACCGTATCCTCGGCCTCGACGCGCTTTATATCATCGCCATGCTACTGCTGCTGACATTCGGCATCCGCACGGCCAATTCGATCTACTTCGAAGCGGCGCTGATCATCGCCATACTCGGCTTCGTTTCCTCGATCGCTTTTGCCAAATTCTTGATGCGTGGCGAGGTGATCGAATGAGCCATCTGACCGACCTTCCAACCTGGGTAGCAATCCCGGTTTGCATCTTGCTTCTCCTCGGGTCAACCATCACCCTTATCGGTTCGATAGGGCTGATCCGGCTGAAAACCTTCTATGGCCGCCTGCACGCGCCGACACTCGGTGCCAGCGCCGGCACGGTCCTGATCTGCACCGCCTCGATGATAACCTTCGCCGTGCTTCAGAACCGCTGGATTCTTCATGAGGTCCTGATCATCGTCTTCGTCATCCTGACAACGCCGGTGACCTTGATGTTGCTTGGCCAATCCGCGCTTTACCGCGACCGGATCGAAGGCAAAAACGACGTGCCGCGCAAGGCAGCCGGCGAGCAGCCGGACACCACGGGCATGGATATCTGAGGCCTTTTACAACCCGTCGCGACCGCGAAACCGCCGCTGATAGGCCGCGTCATAGAGCGAACTCTCGCGGAAGTCAGTGGCTCCCAGCGTGCGGCCGACAAAGATCAGTGCCGTCCGCTCGATCGGATCGGCCGCCACCTTTGCCTCGATATCGGCGAGCGTAGCCCGGATAACTCGCTCATCTGGCCAGGAAGCCTTGACGACGATGGCCACTGGGCAATCGGCGCCATAAAGCGGTGTCAGTTCCTCAACCACCTGTCCAAGCGCATGGATCGCCAGATGAATGGCCAGCGTCGCACCGGTGGCACCAAAACCGGCCAACGTTTCCGCATTCGGCATCGGCGATGCACGGCCGGACACGCGCGTCAGCACAAGGCTCTGGGCAACCGCCGGAATGGTCAGCTCCCGGCCAAGCGTCGCAGCAGCGGCCGCAAATGCAGGTACGCCGGGCGTCATCGTATAGTCCAGCCCATGCTTCTCCAGCCGACGGATCTGCTCGGCAACAGCGCTCCACACCGACAGATCGCCGGAATGCAGCCGCGCCACATCATGACCAGCGGCGGCAGCCTTCACATATTCCGCCTCGATCTCATCCAGCGACATCGGCGCCGTATCGACGATCCGGGCGCCTTCCGGGCAATATTGTAGTAATTCCGGCGAAACAATCGAGCCGGCATAGAGGCAGACCGGGCAGCGGGCGATGAGATCGCGGCCGCGCACGGTGATCAGGTCTGCAGCGCCCGGGCCTGCTCCGATGAAATGAACGGTCATGCTTTGTCCTTTTGAAATTCCAAGATCACGGCTTTACCCATGACCATTGCGTCACCGGCATCGCAGGCCGCCAGCCGGTCATGGCGCCAACGGGAGCGACGCGGGCAATATCGATACGGATCAACGAACCGCCGAGCCGCGCGTGATGATCGAGAAGAACCGCTTCCATCTGTGTCGTGACCGCATTGGCAACCAGCCGGCCACCGGTCTTCAAGGCAGCGATGGCCGCTGCCATCACGCCCTCTTCACTGCCGCCACCACCAACGAAGATCGCATCCGGAGATGGCAGCCCGGCAAGGGCGCCCGGTGCGGTACCATGCACGACGGTTAAACCCGGCACGCCGAAATTGGCCGCGTTCCGCTTGATACGCTCTGCCCGCTCGGCAGAGCCTTCGATGGCAATTGCGCGCATGGCCGGGGCGCACAACATCCACTCGATGCCGATCGAACCGGATCCGCCACCGATATCCCAGAGCAGTTCACCGCGCCGCGGGGCCAGCGCCGACAGCGTCAGTGCGCGGACCTCCCGTTTGGTGATCTGGCCGTCATGCTCATACAGCCCGTCATCGAGGCCGGGCGCCAGCGGCAGGATTCGGGCGCCTGCCTCAGCCACGACATCGACGGCGCAGATGTTGAGCGGATTGATATCCGTCAGCGAAAATTCCGCTGCGACATGCGATGTTTCACGCTCCCCAGATCCACCCAACGCCTCGAGTACCGTCAGTCGCGACGGCCCGAATCCGCTTGCCGCAAGCAACCGGGCCAGTTCACCAGGACCGCGCTCATCCGATGTCAGCACCAGAATGCGCGAGCCTGGCTGCAGATGCGGCCGGATCAGATCGAGCGGACGCCCATGCAGGGAAACGATCACCGAATCCTGCAGCGCCCAACCAAGACGGGAGGCGGCCAGACTGAAGGATGACGGAGCAGGAAGAACGCGCATTTCCGAACGGTCGATCTGCCGCGACAAGGTCACGCCGACGCCGAAGAAGAATGGGTCGCCGGACGCAAGAACCACAACGGGTGTTCCGCGCCGCGCAAGTACAGCTTCGACGGAGCGCTCGAAGGGGCTGAGCCAACTCTGTTGCTCACCGGCGATCAGCGGAGCGGCAAGCTCCAGATGGCGAACGCCGCCGAAAACCACCGAGGCACTGGCGATACAGCGCTTGGCCTCGTCTCCGAGACCGGCTAAACCGTCTTCGCCAAGGCCAACAATCGTCAGCCACGGCGTTGTGTCACCACGAGAAAAGGCCTGATTGTCACCCATGGGCAAACACCGCATCCTGATCCTTGGCGGCACGACCGAAGCGCGGCAACTGGCAACCGCGCTCGCGCAGCGCGCCGATTGCGACAGCCTGCTTTCGCTGGCCGGGCGCACGGCCGAGCCGATGGTGCAGCCCGTTGCGACCCGCAGCGGCGGCTTCGGTGGCAGCGACGGACTTGCCGAGTTTTTGAAGGCTGGAAATTTCGATCTTTTGATCGATGCCACCCATCCCTTTGCCGCTCGCATCTCCAACAACGCCGCCATCGCCGCAGGCAGTACCGGTATTCTGTTTTTTGCTTTGCGCCGCGCCAAATGGAAGCAGGAACCGGGCGATCGCTGGAAGAGTGTTCGCTCCATCGCGGACGCGGTCGGCGCTCTTGGCACCGTGCCGAAACGTGTCTTCCTCGCGATCGGCAGACAGGAGGCTTTCCACTTCGAAAGCGCACCGCAGCACCGCTATCTGATCCGCAGCGTCGATCCCGTTACACCGCGGCTCGACATTCCCCAAGCGGATTACATTCTCGCGACCGGCCCCTTCGAGGAGGCCGCCGAACGTCAATTGCTGATCGAGAACCGGATCGACGTCATCGTCGCCAAGAACAGCGGCGGCACCGCCACCTATGGCAAAATCGCGGCCGCCCGCGCGCTCGATATCGCGGTGATCATGGTCGAGCGCCAGCAACCGGACGATGTCCGCACGGTCGAAACTGTCAAAGACGCGCTCGGCCTTGTCGATCACCTTTTCTCCCCGGAGATGAAACGCGGCGTGTAAACGAGATCGGGTTTACCCGGACGCTGAATGATCCGCGTTTCCGGCGAGCCGATGACCACACAGGTCGCCATATCAGCCTTCTGCGCATCCGCCTGCCCAAGCGGCATGACCAGCATCCGCTCGTCCAGACGGCCAGCCGCACGGCCGAAGATAACCGGCGTTTCCGCAGGCAGCACGGTGCGCAGGATTTCGAATGCTTCGCCGAGCTGCCAGGGCCGCGCCTTGCTGATCGGATTGTAGAGTGCGATCACCAGGCCTGCTTCGGCCACCAGCTTCAAGCGGCGGGTGATCACATCCCAGGGCTTCAGATTGTCCGACAGCGAGATCGCGCAGAAATCGTGTCCGAGCGGAGCGCCGATGCGGGCGGCAACCGCAAGCATGGCGGTGACGCCGGGAACGATGACGAGATCGATCGTGCGCCATTCGTCTGGCCCGTTGTCGATCGCCTCGCAGACGGCAGCAGCCATGGCGAAGACGCCCGGGTCACCGCCGGAGACGACGCAGACATTCATGCCGGAAATAACGCGAAGGATCGCGGCATGCGCCCGGTCGAGTTCTTCGCGGTTGTCCGAAGCGATCCGGTTCTGGTCGGGGCGCAGCGACAACCGGTCGAGATAGGGGCCGTAACCGAGGAAATCGGTGGAGTTCGAGACCGCATCAAGCGCCTCTGGCGTCATCTGCTGCGGACCCCCGGGACCTGTGCCGATCACATAAAGCGTACCGCTCATGGCCTGCCACTCCAGCCGGGCACCAGCACCAGCGAAAAATATGGCGCGATATCATCGGCTTTTTCAGCCAGCGGGATCATGGCGGAATTCGCCATCGTGCCGCGCTCGACGTAAACGGCCTGGTTGATCTTGCCCGCAGCGACCAACGCCCGCCGGATTTTCGGCAGGTTGCGGCCAACCTTCATGATCACGGCGGCTTCCGTGTCGCCAAGACGGCGCTTCAGTTGATCCTCACCCATCGTGCCCGGAAGCACGGAGAGCACGTCGTCGCCCTGTACAATCGGCAATCCCGCCAGCGACCAGCAGCCGGACATGGCCGTAATCCCGGGGATGACCTCGACCGGAAAACGCCCGGCCAGCCGCACATGCAGATGCATGTAGGAGCCATAAAACATCGGGTCGCCTTCGCTGAGGATCGCGACGGTCTTGCCCGCGTTCAAATGTTCGGCAACAGCGGCTGCCGAGGCATCGTAGAAACCGGTAATCTGGCTCTTGTAGTCGTCGTGATCCTTATCGATCTCGACGGTCACCGGATAGTAGAGTGGCAATTCGATAAGACCGGGCTTCAACAGCCCGTCGACAACCGCGCGTCCATTGCCGCGCCGGCCTTCCTTGGCGAAATAGGCAAGCACGTCGGCTGCCGCCAGCGCCTTGACGGCCTTGAGGGTCAGAAGCTCCGGATCGCCCGGGCCAGTTCCGACACCAATCAGCCTGCCGATCGAAGCGCCGCTCAAAGACCCGGCCTCGCCAGCGAATTGACGGCCGCCGCCGTCATGGCACTACCACCGAGACGGCCGCGCACGATGGCATAGGGTACACCATAGGAATTTTCCGCCAGCGCATCCTTCGATTCCGCTGCACCGACGAAGCCGACCGGCATGCCGATGATCGCCGCTGGTTTTGGCGCCCCGTCGCGCAGCAGTTCCAACAGGAAGAAAAGCGCTGTCGGCGCATTGCCGATGGCAACCACGGAACCGGCCAGGCGCTCGACCCACAGCTTCAGAGCGGCGGCAGACCGGGTGTTGCCGATCTCACGGGCGATATCGGCCGTCTGCGGTTCGCGCAAGGTGCAGATCACGTCATTCTCGGCGGGAAGGCGTGCGCGGGTAATGCCATGAGACACCATGAACGCATCACAGAAGATCGGCACGCCGTTCTTCAGCGCCTGACGCGCTGCTGGAACAAAGCCCGGAGAAAACTCGAAATATTGCGCAGCCTCCACCAATCCGCAAGCATGCACCATGCGAACAGCCAGATCGGCCTCTTCCTCGGAAAAGCGGGACAGATCGGTTTCGTTGCGAATGATGGCAAACGAACGCTCGTAGATGGCATCGCCATCCCGGATATAATCGTATTCAGGCATCTCTATCCCTGTTGAACCGCGGCTCTGATCCCGTCCGCTCCGAGCCGTGTAAGGCAGGACCGGGCCGATTCGCCACCCTGTTTCCGCTCAGACACGAGCTTGTCGAGGTGTTCAAGTGCCGTTCTCATGTTGTTTTCTTCGATATAGGCGGTTGGCGCCGCCGATGCTGGGCCATTTACGACAAGGCCGTAGCCTGTTGGCGCAGCGGTAATCGTCAGCGCCGAGGCGGATGGCTTGGCGCACCCCTTGGCGCAACCGGAGACATGCACCGTCAGCGACCCGTCGAGCAGCGCCGGTGCCGTGTCTGCAACCAGTTGTGCCACGGACCGCGTATCGATCCGCGCCGAGCCACAAGCACCGGCACCGGCGCAGGCGGCAATATGGTTGCGGGGATCGCGCGGAAAGGCCCGCAATCCATGGCCGAGGGCCAGAGCTTGCGCTGCGCCTATCCGGTCGGGTGCGATGCCCAGCACCATCAGCGCTTGGCCAGGCGCCAGCCGGATTTCTGTAGCCCCCAGAATTTCCAGCGCTTCAAGCAATGCGACAAGACGCTGTACGTCGATTTGTCCGAAAGGCAGGCCGATGCCCAGAACCGGTCTCTGCCCGCCGAGATCATGTATGCCAGCAGCGTTCGGTGCCGCAACCAGCGGCGCGATCAGATCAAGATCGGTCATCGCCGCCCAGCGTGTCGAAACAGCACCAACAATATCGCGGGCTCGGGCATCCCGGCCGATCGCAGCAAGGTTTTTGAGAATATCCATCACGGCCGGGACGACGGCCGCTTCCTCCAGTGCCGCAATCCGCGTTGCCGTCGTTTCCGTACCGGCAAGGGCCAGCAGCCAGAAGACCTGCCCATTGGTCCGCATCGCTCTCAGCCTGATATCCGCCGTGACCGCGCCCAGGTTCAATTGGCCACCACCATCGATGATGACCGACAGCTTGGGCGCTAGAACCAATGGCGGCTGATGTGCGGCTACCGCCACGCGCAACCGTTCAGCGACGGAAACGGCATCGGCAACTTCGGTCTGGTCCAGCCCGGAGAGCGGGGGCGTTTCGATGGCCAGACCCTGCGCAATCGCTATCCCGGCTTCGGCAATTTTTTCAGAAAGGAGCGGGACTGTGCGCGTGGTCAACCCTCGGATCTGCAGATTTCCGCGGGCGGTGATTTCCAGGATGCCGTTTCCACACGACGCAGCCGCATCCGCTATTGCCATCAGGTCGCGAAGCGCAAATTCCGGCTTTTCAGGCCGCAGCCGTGCCAGAAGGCCATCGCCCGTCATCATCGGCGTTGACAGTGACGGACAGGCGCCGCGGCGCATCGCCAATCCCTGCGTGGCTTCCATCGGTCCGTTGGAGGGGGCGGCACAAAACGTCATGACAGGCAGCTGGCCATTTCCAGTTTTCAAAAAAAGGACAATCCAAGGCGCCGGGCCATCGCTCGCCCGCCGCTGTAGTCTACAACACAGGACACCAGGCCGCCATCGCATGCAGCATGTCGAAACGAAGCACCGCTTTGACCACTACTCTTCAAAATCCGCACCCTTCTGCAAAAGATAAATATCCATGATCCAGCCATGCAGCGCCCGCGCCGACGCCCGGGCTTTGAGGATATCGTCCCTCACATCGGCTAGCCTGCCGGAGATAATGATCTCCTGCTCGGTGCCGAGATAGGCACCCCAATAAATCCGCGCACCCGGGTCGTCGATCTTCATGAACGCCTGCTCGCCATCAAGCATGACGACGGCCGTTTCGCTTTTCTGCGGAAAACTATCGGTCAAACGGCGGCCGGTGGTGATCTCGACCGGTTTGCCGACGAGATTGAGCGGGATCCTGTGGCTGGCCGCAAGCGCCTGAATGCTGGTAATGCCAGGGATGACCGCATAATCGAACACGATCGTCTTCAAGGCACGGACCCGTTCGATAATCCGGATCGTGCTGTCATAGAGCATCGGATCGCCCCAGACGAGAAAGGCACCGGTCTGGCCTTCATCGAGTTCCTCGGTCAGAAGCCGCTCGTAAGCACTGGAGATTGCGGCATGCCATTCATCGACGCTGCGATGATAGGATCGATCCGCCACCTGGCGTACCGGTATTTCGAATTCCACCACCCGGCTGCGCGGATTGGTAACATAGCGCGACACGATATCGCGGCGGATATCGGCAAGCTGCGCCTTGGCATCACCCTTGGTGGGGATAAACAGAACACTGGCCTTATTGAGCGCATTGATCGCCTGTACCGTCATGTGTTCAGGGTTTCCGGCGCCGATCCCCACGACCAGAATGTTTCTCATTTCGCACCCTTTTCCAACATATCGGAGTGTTTGGCTGATTGATTGAAGGAGTGCAAGGCAGAGGCACCTATCATCAAGTCTAAGCATCTGGTAAAGCAGTAAAATACTTTACCTGAACATTACAACCGCGTGGCAATATTCCGATATTTCCACTATAAAATCGACAAAACCGTTTACATTAGCGAGGAATAATTTACATAGGCGCGCAAATCCGGCAACCGGCGATGCGATATGCCGTTGCAGTTCGCAGATCCCCCAGGAGACAGAATCCCAGGTAATGCGGCCTTAGAGAAATTGTGGCACATTGTGCACACCATTTGAGACGGCGAACGTCTCGCGAGGACCTCCACAGTGACGAATTCATCGAAGAACAAAGTCAGCGCATCCGATCCTGCCGAAGCTTTGTGGAACTGCAAGGCGGCGTTCATCGGCATCTTTATCGCCAGTGCGCTTGTCAACATTCTCTACCTGACTGGCTCCTTCTTCATGCTGGAAGTCTATGACCGGGTCCTGCCGAGCCGAAGCATCCCGACATTGATCGCGCTCTGCCTGCTTGCGCTGCTGCTCTATGCGTTCCAGGGCGCCTTTGAGATGGTGCGCAGCCGCATGCTCGTACGCGTCGCAGGGGCCTTGGATGAAGCCATGAGCGCGCGGATCTATCGTGCCGTGGTTCAGGCCCCTTTGAAACTGCGCACCCAGGGCGATGGCCTGCAGGCTCTTCGCGATTTCGATCAGGTGCGTTCCTTCCTGTCCGGCACCGGCCCCGCGGCTTTCTTCGACCTGCCCTGGCTGCCGTTCTACATCGGCATCTGCTTTCTCTTCCATCCACTGATCGGCGTCGTCGCGATCGTCGGTTCGATCATCCTCATTGCCCTGACGTTCCTGACGAACCGCGGCACGCAAGGCCCATCGAAAAGGGCGTCGGAAGCGGGCAACCATCGCAACGCCTTCGCCCAGGCTTCGCAGCGCAATGCCGAAGTCATGCAGGCCATGGGCATGATGGGGCGGATGTCGCAGCTCTGGGAGCAAAGCAACAATACCTACCGGGAGCAGAATCGCGAAACATCGGACGTCGGCAACGGCTATGGCGCTTTGTCCAAGGTGTTCCGCATGGCGCTGCAATCCGCGGTTCTCGCAACCGGGGCGGTTCTGGTCATTGAAGGATTGGCGTCGCCCGGCATCATCATCGCCGGTTCGATCCTGACGGCACGGGCGCTGGCGCCAGTAGAACTCGCGATCGGCAACTGGCGCGGCTATGTTTCCTGCCGCCAGAGCTGGGCTCGCCTGAAGGAACTGCTCAAGGCCCTGCCGGAACGGGAGGCACCGTTGGAGCTCCCCGTGCCGAAGGGGCAACTGAGCGCTGAAAGCCTTGCAGGTGGCCCTCCCGGTGCGCAGCGCCTGACCTTTGCAGACGTGAACTTCACTGTGAGAGCCGGCAGTGCGCTTGGCGTGATCGGCCCCAGCGCCTCCGGCAAGTCCTCGCTTGCGCGTGCCCTCATCGGCATCTGGCCCGCTTTTCGCGGCTCCGTGCGCCTCGACGGTGCAGCACTTGATCAGTGGGACACCGACAGGCTTGGCCGGTTCATCGGTTATCTGCCCCAGGATGTCGAGCTTTTCGCCGGCACCGTGGCGCAGAACATTGCCCGCCTGAGCGAAAATCCGTCACCGGACGCGATCGTTTCCGCCGCCAAGGCCGCCCGTGTCCACGATCTCATTCTCAAACTGCCCAATGGTTACGAGACGGAGATTGGCGAAGGCGGTGCAGCACTTTCCGCCGGCCAGCGCCAGCGGGTCGCTCTTGCCCGCGCCCTGTACGGAGATCCTTTCCTCATCGTCCTCGACGAACCCAACTCCAATCTGGATGCCGAGGGCGAGCAGGCGCTCAGCGAAGCGATCATGAGCGTGCGCGCACGCGGCGGTATTGTCATTGTCATTGCCCACAGGCCAAGTGCGCTCGCCGCCGCCGATATGGTGCTGATGATGAACGAGGGGCGGATGCAGGCCTTTGGGCCAAAGGACGAAGTGCTTGCGCAGATTCTGCGCAAGGAGAACCGCCAGCAGCAAGTTGCAAGCCACGCATCGTTGAAAGTCGTGGGTGAAGGACAGGAGTCCGCATCGTGACCGATACAGCAAAGCCCATAAGCGCGCACCGCTCGCTGCGCCGGCATATCACCGCGGTGACCGTCCTCGGCCTCGCCCTCGTCGTTGGCGTCGGCGGCTGGGCAATGACCACCGAACTGTCGAGCGCGATCGTCGCCAGTGGCACCGTCGTGGTCGAGAACAATGTCAAGAAGATCCAGCACCTGACCGGCGGCATCGTCGAAGAAGTGCTGGTTAAGGAAGGCGATACCGTCAAGGCTGGCCAGATCCTGATCAAGCTCGACGGGACGACCGTGCGCGCCAACCTCTCCATCGTTCAAAATACCCTGGCGCAGCTTTATGCGCGCCGGGCCAGGCTTCTCGCAGAACAGCTCGGCTCAGACGATTTCACCATCCCCGAAGACCTCAGCCAGCTGATATCCGGCACCAGTACGCCCGGTGAAGTTCTGGAGCAGAGTGAACGCAAACTGTTCATCAGCCGCAAGAACGCGCTCGTCGGCATGAAAAGCCAGCTCGCATCGCGCAAGGACCAGCTGGCCGATGAAACCAAGGGCCTGAGCGTTCAGCTCACAGCGATCGAAGATGCGCTGAAGCTGATCAGCGAAGAACTGACGGGTCTCGATAAGCTCTACGGCAAGGGCCTTGTTTCCATGCAGCGGCTGACTGAACTGAAGCGTGACCGCGCCCAGCTCGAGGGAGACCGCGGCGCGCGTATCGCGGCCCGCGCTCAGGCGGCCGGCAAATCCAGCGAGATCGACCTGCAAATCCTGCAGCTGGATGAAGACCGCCGCACCGAGAATGCCAAGGAGCTGACGGATGTCGAAGGCAAGATCGCCGAATACGAAGATCGCCGCGTCGCCGCCATGGACCAGCTGAAGCGCATCGACATTCGTGCGCCGCTTGACGGCCGGATCTATCAGCTGGCCGTTCATAGCGTGAACGGCGTCATCAACCCCGGCGAAGTTCTGATGCTTGTCGTCCCCGGCGCTGACGGCCTGACGGTCGAGGCCAAGATTGCCACGCATGACATCGACCAGATACGCGTCGGCCAGCCGGTTGAAGTCCGGTTCAGCGCCTTCAATCAGCGTACCACACCGATCGTCGAGGCAGAGGTTGTCACCGTTGCACCCGACCTCGTGACCGACCAGCGCACCGGCATGACCTACTATCCGTTGCGCATCAAACCGAAGCCGGAGAGCCTGAAGGGCCTGAAGGGGCTGACCCTTTATCCCGGCATGCCGGCCGAGGTCTTCATCAAGATCGCCGATCGCACGGTGATCTCCTATCTCGCGAAACCGCTGACCGAACAGATCCAGCATACGTTCCGCGAGGATTGAGCCAGGCAAACACCGGCAACACGGCGGTGGTGATCATCGTCGTGTTGCCGGAAAACGCCGGTTTGAAACAAACAGTGCTGCAACGCAAAAATGCCGTGGCTGCTTGCGGCACCACCGGTGTATGACCATGGTCATGACCTCGAAGCAAACCGGCTATATCTTCGTCTTGGCTGCCCTTGTAATCTTCTCGATACAGGACGCGATTTCCAAGCATCTGGGCAGCCTTTATCCTCCCGTCTTCATTACCATGATCCGCTATTGGGCCTTTGCCGCCTTCGCCATCGCGCTGGCGGCGCGTTCGCGTGGCGGCCTTGTAGTCACCGCAAGGACAAAACGCCCGGGACTGCAGATCCTGCGCGGCATCCTGCTGGTTGGACAGATCGTCATCGTCATCATCTCGTTCTCGCGAGTGGGCCTTGCCCATTCGCAGGCAATCTTTTCGTCCGGGCCGCTTTTCGTGGCGCTGCTTTCCATGCCGCTCCTGGGCGAGCGCGTCGGTTGGCGGCGCTGGACGGCAATCATCGTCGGGTTGCTGGGCGTTCTGCTGATCCTGAAACCGGACGACAGCAGCTTCGATATCAACTTCCTGATCCCGATCTCATCGGCGCTGATCTTTGCGATCTATGTGATTTCGACCAGGCTGGTCAGCCGCGACGATAGCTCGATCACCAGCTTTTTCTATACCGGCATCGCCGGTGCCGTTGCGATCACGCTGATCGGACCATTGTATTGGACGACATTGGCGCCGCAGGACTGGGCCTGGATGCTGCTCTTGTGCATTACCGGAACGACCAGCCACTTCTTTCTGATCAAGGCCTATGAACTGCTCGACGCGGCGGAGGTCCAACCCCTGACCTATCTTCAGCTGGTCTTTGCCTCGATCATCGGCGTCTCCGTCTTCGGCGAGACGCTGAACCTCAACATGATCCTCGGATCGGTGATCGTCGTTTGCGCCGGCATTTTTACCGTGTGGCGTGAAAGCATCGTTGCCCGCCGCAATGCCAAGAACCCTGAACCGCCCTCCTCCCAGACATTGACCTAAGCTGGCGTTTCCGGGTTGGCGGGCAGAGCCCACTCGATCGGCTGGCGGCCCTTCGAGACCAGAAAATCATTGGCCCTGGAAAAAGGCTTGGTGCCAAAAAAACCGTTATGCGCCGAAAGCGGCGACGGATGCGGCGAGCGGAGCACCAGATGGCGCGACTGGTCGACGAAGGCCGCCTTCTTCTGCGCATAGGATCCCCAGAGGATGAAGACGACGGGATGTTCCTGATCGTTGACCGCGCGGATGATTGCATCAGTGAACGTCTCCCAGCCTTTGCCCTGATGCGATGCCGCCATCGCCCGCTCGACCGTCAGCACGCTGTTGAGCAGCAATACACCCTGCCGCGCCCAGCTTTCCAGAAAGCCGTGACGGGCAGGCGCAATGCCGAGATCGCTTTGCAGTTCCTTGTAGATGTTCACCAGTGACGGCGGGGAGCGCACGCCCGGCTTGACGCTGAATGACAGCCCATGCGCCTGCCCCTCGCCATGATAGGGGTCCTGCCCGAGAATGACGACGCGCACCTGGTCGAGCGGCGTCAGATCCAGCGCGCGAAAATACTCCGGCCCCTTCGGAAAGATCTGCTTGCCGCTGTTTTTCTCCTCCAGCAGGAACGTCTTCAGGCTGGCCATATAAGGGCTGGAGAATTCCGCGCTCAGAGCTGCCTTCCAGCTTTCCTCGATCTTCACACTCGATTCCATCGCGTCCCTGCCCTGTTCATTCCGGTCAATCTTGTGCCGCCGAATGTAACTTCCGCCGCATCGATAGCAAGCCGCGAGCTGCAGGCCGGTGCAAATGACTTTCAATATATTTTGACAAACATAACGCTGGCCAATCGGATTATACCGTTATATCTAAAGAGATATCTCGAAACCAATGGGGGACCGCATGCGCTCTGAACGTCGAACCTTGCTGAAATTTTTCGGAACTGCCGCCGTTGCACTCTGGATTGGCGCCGCGGCGCTTGCCCAGCCTGCACTTGCAGCCGAAAAGGTCACCGTCTTTGCCGCAGCAAGCCTCAAGAACGCGCTCGATGCCATCGATGCCGAATGGAAGAAGGAATCAGGCAAGGAAACCACCGTTTCCTATGCGGCAAGCTCGGCGCTCGCCAAGCAGATCGAATCCGGCGCACCGGCCGACGTCTTCATCTCCGCCGACCTTGCCTGGATGGATTACGTCGCTGAAAAGAAGCTGATCAAGGACGAAACCCGCGCCAACCTGCTCGGCAACCGTATCGTTCTGGTGACCGGCAAGAAAGACGCCGCTCCGGTGGATATCAAGCAGGGACTGGATTTGAAGGCTCTTCTCGGCGACGAAAAGCTCGCCATGGGCGCCGTCAATTCTGTGCCGGCCGGCAAATACGGCAAGGCAGCACTTGAAAAGCTCGGCATCTGGTCTTCGGTCGAGAAGAACGTTGCGGGTGCTGAAAACGTCCGCGCAGCGCTTCTGCTCGTCTCCAAGGGCGAAGCACCCTACGGCATCGTCTACCAGACGGATGCCGCCGCCGACAAAGACGTGACGATCGCCGGTACTTTCCCGGAAGACAGCCATCCGCCGATCGTTTATCCGATCGCGATCACCACCGACAGCAAGAACCCGGACGCCGCCGCCTATGTCGACTTCGTCAAGTCTGCCAAGGCCGCCGCACTGTTCGAGGCCCAGGGCTTTACGGTTCTGAAGTAAGACAGGCCGGAAATAAGACTTCAATGCGCTCTATCCGCGAATGGATGGAGCGCATATCGTCTGACCGTCAGGGACGGAGCACGCACATTTGGACTGGTTGACTTTAAGTGACGCGGAATGGACGGCAATCCGTCTCAGCCTGCGCGTCTCGCTCGTCGCGATGATCGTCAGCCTGCCCTTCGCCATTGCTATCGCCATGCTTCTGGCGCGCGGGCGCTTCTGGGGCAAATCCATCCTCAACGGCTTGGTTCACCTTCCGCTGATCCTGCCGCCGGTCGTGACCGGCTTTCTCCTTCTCGTTCTGTTCGGCAAACGCGGCCCGATCGGCGCATTTCTCGCCGAATATACCGGTATCGTCTTTTCCTTCCGCTGGACCGGCGCTGCCCTTGCCTGCGGCGTGATGGCCTTCCCGCTGATGGTGCGCAGCATTCGCCTCTCGATCGAGGCCGTCGATCGACGGTTGGAACAGGCTGCATCAACACTGGGTGCCGGACCCTTCTGGGTATTCCTGACCGTCACCCTGCCGCTGGTGCTGCCCGGCATCATCGCCGGTATGGTGCTCGCCTTTGCCAAGGCGATGGGCGAATTCGGCGCGACGATTACGTTCGTCTCCAATATTCCGGGTGAAACCCAGACCCTGTCGGCAGCGATCTACACTTTCACCCAGGTTCCCGGTGGCGATGCCGGCGCGTTTCGCCTGACCCTCATTTCCATCGTCATTTCGATGGCCGCGCTGATCGTGTCCGAAATCCTGGCAAATCTTGCCGCAAAGAAAATGGATGCCGCATGAGCCTCAAGGTCGATATCCGTCATCGGCTCGGCGCATTTTCCGTGGAAGCTGCCTTCACCGCGGACAAGGGCGTGACCGCCCTCTTCGGCCGCTCGGGCTCCGGCAAAACATCGCTGATCAATATCATTTCTGGTCTTATACGGCCGGGCGGCGGGCATCTTTCCTTCAATGGAGACGTTCTTTTCGACGGTGACAACCAGATTTTCGTGCCCGCGCATAGGCGCCGCTTCGGTTACGTCTTTCAGGAGGCACGGCTGTTTCCGCACCTGAGCGTGCGACGCAATCTCGGCTACGGCCGGTGGTTTGCCCGCCGCAGCCATGTTGGTGCGGATTTCAACCGGATCGTCGATCTGCTCGGTGTCGGCGCACTGCTGGACCGCGCGCCGGCCAATCTCTCCGGCGGCGAAAAACAGCGCATCGCCATCGGCCGGGCGCTGTTATCCAACCCGCGCCTGTTGCTGATGGACGAGCCCATGGCTGCGCTCGACGAGGAGCGCAAGGCGGAAATTTTACCCTATCTGGAGCGGCTGCGCGACGAAGCGGATATTCCGATCATCTATGTCAGCCACTCGGTGGCAGAAGTCGCCCGGCTGGCGACAAAGGTCATCATCCTGGAAAATGGCCGCATCAGCGCATCTGGCGATGCGGCAACCATTCTCAGCCAGCCCTCCTCGACCATCGACCGCCGCGAGGCCCGTGCTGTCATCGACGGCACTGTCGAGACGACGGACATGGAACACCAGATCACGGTCATCAGGTCCGGAAATGTCGAAATCCGCGTGCCGCAGCTGAATGCCCCCATTGGCAAACACGTCCGGCTGCAGATTGCCGCCCGCGACGTCATGCTGGCAACCAGCCGGCCAGAAGGTCTGAGTGCGCTCAACATTCTGCAGGCCATGATCATCGAGATCGGCGAACCGGCGCAGGGCATGGTCGATGTACGGCTGGATTGCGATGGTGTGACGATCATCTCGGCGGTGACGGTGCTGTCCCGCGACATGCTCGGGCTCAATCCCGGCAAGCCGGTTTACGCGATCATCAAGAGCGTGGCTCTGGATCTCTGATCGCCGGCGCGCTGGCGCTGAGATTGTCCTGCAGCCAGGCCAGCTCCGATGCCAGTGCCGCCTGTGCCTTCTCCTCCATCGCTCGAAACTGACGGATCAGCTCGTCACCGAAAGGCGTCAAAACCGCACCGCCGCCCTGTTTTCCGCCACGCTGCGATTCCACCGCCTCTTGCCTGAACATGCTGTTGAGCGCGCTCACCAAAAGCCAGGCCCGCCGGTAGGACATATCCATGGCCCGGCCCGCAGCGGAGATCGATCCGGTCTCGCGGATATGCTCGAGCAGTTCGATCTTGCCCCGCCCCAGCCGTTCGGAATGTGGAAAATCGACCCGCAAAACAGGGTGGAGACTGCTGGATTTTGTCTGTGTCATGCGGTTCTGCATACCTTGGCTGCTCGGCGAGAGATTATCGCGCCGGCCTGCCGATGTATAGCGCCGCCATCACGCTGGAATGGCTTGCCTCATACCCGCAATCCGGTCTCGCCATCGAACACATGGACATCGGCGGGACGGATCGACACATCGATGATATCGCCGGTTTTCACCGGTCTGCGCGCCGTTTCAACAATCGTCACCTCCGTCGCAGTGGCTGTCGTGATGTAAGTCGCCGAGCCGGTGCTTTCGACAATGCCGACCGGCAGGCGGAAAACACCCTGCCCCGGCTCGACGAAATGCAGATGTTCAGGCCTCAATCCCGCCGTCACCCTGCGGCCCGGCTGTAGCTGCCGGTCGAGCGTGATGGTCTGCCTCTCGCCGACATCGACCGCCAGCGAACGGCCATCCTCGCCGACAACAGCAGGCACGAAATTCATCGCCGGCGAACCGATGAAGCCGGCAACAAACTTGTTGGCCGGCCGGTCGTAAAGTTCGAGCGGTGCGCCCTGCTGCTCGATGACGCCATCCTTCATCACCACGACATGATCGGCCATGGTCATGGCTTCGATCTGGTCATGCGTCACATAAACGGAGGTTGCGCCCAGCCGGTCATGCAGGGTGCGGATTTCCTTGCGCATGTGGACACGCAGCGCGGCGTCGAGGTTGGACAGCGGCTCGTCGAAGAGAAACGCCTTGGGGTGGCGGATGATCGCCCGGCTCATGGCGACACGCTGGCGCTGGCCGCCGGAAAGCTCGCGCGGATAACGGCCGAGAAGCTGGGAGAGCCCGGTCGTTGCCGCAACTTCTTCCGCCGCCTTTTTGGCCTCCGCTTTGGGGACACCGCGAATGCGCAAACTGTAGGTCAGGTTCTGCTCCACCGTCATATGCGGATAAAGCGCATAGGACTGGAACACCATGGCGATATCCCGCTTGCGCGGCGGCACGTTGTTCATCAGCTCACCGGCAATTTTCAGATCGCCCGTCGAGATGCTTTCCAGTCCGGCGAGCGACCGCAACAGCGTGGACTTGCCACAGCCGGACGGACCGACAAGCGCGACGAAGCTGCCCTTCTCGATGCTGAGTTCGATGTTCTTTAGTGCATGGAAGGCACCGTAATATTTATTGACGCCCGAGAGCTCGATCTGCTTGGTCATTTGATGGCTCCCGAAGTAAGGCCGGAGACGATGCGCCGCTGCAGCAGCACGAAGATGGCGAGGATGGGGGTCACATAGATCGTGGCATAGGCCATGATGTTGTTCCATTCATTGGTGTTCGGTCCCATGAACGAGTTGAGGCCAACGCTGGCGGGCTGCAGTTCCACCGCCTGGATGATCGATTTCGAATAGACGAACTCGCCGAAGGCCTGCATGAAGATCAAAATGGCGCTGACAAGGATACCGTTGCGTGCAAGCGGCAGAACGATGTTGAAGAAAGCGCCGACCCGCGAATTGCCGTCAACAAGGGCTGCTTCTTCCAGCTCCTGTGGCACCGCCATGAAGGTGGCGCGCACCAGTACGACAAAGAATGGCATGCTTTTGGCAGCAATGGCGATGATCACCGCCAGGCGCGGATAATTCAGCATTCCCAGCTGCGAGAAACCGACGAAGATCGGCGTGATCATCAGCGACGCCGGTAGCACCTGCAGCATCAGGATCAGGAACAGGCCGATATCGACCCAGACATTCCTGTACCGCGCCAGCACATAGGCACAGCCGACACCGAGCACGGTGATCAGGGTGACCGAGCCGAAGGCGATGACCAGCGAGTTCCACAGATAGCGTCCCATGCCCCGGCTTTCCCAGACGAAGGCGTAGGTGGCCCATTGCGGCTCTGACAGCCAAAAGCTCGGCGGCGTCGCAAACATCTCCGAACCGCTTTTCAAAGCGGTGATGAACATCCAGTAAAGCGGGAACAGATAGATTGCTGCCATGACGATGGCGATCACCAGCATCAGGCGGTTGCGATTGGTATCACTCATCCGCGCACCTCATGACGTGTGGAGCGGACATAGACGACCGAGGCGAACATCACGAAGACGATCATGATGACGGAGATCGTCGCTCCTTTGGCGAAGTCATATTGCCGGAAGGACAGGTCCCACGCCCAGTATTGCGTGACGTTGGACGAATTGTTCGGCCCGCCGGAGGTGATGGCGGCAAAAAGGTCGAATTGCTGCAGCGTGAAGATCAGGCCAAGCGAAACGATGGCGCCGATGGTCGAGCGCATCATCGGCAGGGTGATCGTCCAGAAGCGTTGCCAGGCATTGGCGCCGTCGAGTTCGGCAGCCTCATAGAGATCGCCGGGAATGCTGGCCAGCCCGACGGATAATAGGATCATGTTGAAGGCAGTGCCCAGCCAGATATTGGCGATGATGACCGCATAGAGCGAATAGTTCGGATCGGAGCGCCAGAAAATGTTGCCCGAGATGATGCCGGTTTCCCGCAGCATGAAATTCAACACGCCGAAATCTCCCGACAGGATCCAGTTCCAGATGGCGCCGACGACGAGGCCCGGCATGACCCAGGACACGAGAAACAAGCCGCGCAGCCAGGAAGCCCCGGGGAAATTGACCCAGAAGAACAGCGCCAGCCCAAAGCCGATCAGGAATTGCCCGGCAATCGAACCGGTGACGAAGATCGCGGTATTGCCAAGGATCGGCCATGTCTCCGGTTGAGAAAACAGATCCTGATAGTTCTTGAAGCCGACGAAGGGGCGCAGGAACGTGCCGAGGCTGAACATATCGACTTCCTGAAAGCTCATCAGGATATTGTAGAGCAGCGGCAGACCCGCCATCAGGAACAGAAAACCGAGCGGAAAGGCGACGAGCACGATATCGAAACCGTTGCCATCCCGGATGCTGGAAAGCAGCCTCTTCATGGGGCCTCCGATGCTCCGAACGGGGCTGTCTGGCGCATTGGCGCGAAAGACAACCCCTTCCGGGAGGAAATGATGATGGTACGAACCATCGGCGTTTTTACCTTCTCCCCAACGGGGAGAAGGTGGCCCGAAGGGCCGGATGAGCGGGCGGCACACACTGCCGTTCGGTTATGGCTTTCGTGAAAGCATTCGTCGCTGCCGCTCCTCATCCCCCTCATCTGCCCGTTGGGCATCTTCTCCCCGCTGGGGAGAAGAGGAGCAAATCAGCCCAGCACAGCCTTGATCTTATCGGCCGCCTGATCAAGCGCGTCCTTCGGGCTCGACTGGCCGGTGAGCGCTGCCTGAATGGCATCCTGGATCGCCTTGGAGATCTTCGGCCATTCCGGATGCGGGCCGCGCGGCTTGGCGTATTTCAGCTGTTCGAGGAACACTTGCAGTCCAGCATCCTTCAGCGCCTGGCCGGTTGCCGGGATCGCGATATCGGAGCGGGCCGGAAGCTGGCCGTAATTCTTGAACATCTTGTCATCCTGCGAGGCGAAAAACTCGAGCGCCTTGAAGGCTTCCTCCGGATGCTTGGTCGAGGCGAAGATCGCCCAGTTGAAATCGCCCATGGCAGACGAACGTTCTGCACCTTCCTGCGGAACCGGCAGCAGCGTCACGCCCCAGTCGAATTTCGCTTCCTGCGACATGCGGTCGAGTTCCCACGGACCGGAGATCGCCATGGCGGCATTGCCCGAGTTGAACGTGCCGGTCGAATCCCACTGGCCGCGGGTCAGCGTATCCGGGGAAGCCAGCTTCTCGTCCATGATCGTCTTCCAGACGGTCAATGCCTTTACGGCACCTTCGGAATTGATGTTTTCATAACTACCGCCGCCCATCTGCGCCCAGGGCAGGAACTGGAACGTGCCTTCTTCGTTGGCCTTAGCCGAGAAGGCCAGACCATAAACATTGGCCGCCGGGTCGGTCAGCTTGCGTGCGTCCTCGACAAGCTCGTCCCAGGTCTGCGGCGGCTTGTTCGGATCAAGCCCTTTCGCCTTGAACATGTCCTTGTTGTAGTAGAGCGCGATCGTGTTCGTCGCTTTCGGCACGCCGTAATACTTGCCGTCCCATTCAACCGATTTCAGCGGGCCGGGGAAATAGTTCTCCGGCTTGATCACTGTCGATTTCGAGATCATGTCGGTGAGATCAAGGAAGGCGCCGCGCGACGAAAACAGCGCATGCTCGGGATTGTCGATGGCGATAATATCCGGCGCCTGGCCGGTCGAATAGGCGCGCATCGCCTCGCTCACCACATCATCGAACTGGATCTGGCGGTATTCGATCTGGATACCGTTGTTGAGCTTGTTGAAATCGGCCACCAGATGCGGTGCCGGTTGGATGTCCCGGTCAAGCGACCAGACGGTGAGCTTCACATCTTCCGCCTTGGCGGAAAGGCCGAACATAGAGACGCCTGCCAGCGCCATTGCACCAATGACTGCATATTTGCGGATACCCATGATTTCCTCCTTGTGGTTATCCTGTCGGCCGACATCCTCCATGCCGGCCTTCTTCAGTCCATGTCAGTTCTCTCAAGCCTGCCTGATCAATCAGGCGGGATCGGTGACGAAATCACCGCCCCGGCATGTCTTCAGATAATTGAGGCCGTGCACCTGGCCGGTCATTTCCAGCGCATCGCGATAAACCGGATCGTGCCAGCCTTCGATGTCGATCGAGCCCGACCAGCCGGCAAGGCGTAGTTCCGAGATCACATCCGTCCAGTTGGTGTCGCCAAAGCCCGGCGTGCGCATGAAGACGAATTTTTCCTTGCCGAAAATGCCGTGCTCGCGAATGACATCCCAGCGGATCGTCGCGTCCTTGCCATGCACGTGGAAGATCTTTTTCGCCCATTTGCGGATCTGCGGCAGCGGATCAATGAGATAGACCATCTGGTGGCAAGGCTCCCATTCGAGCCCGATATTATCATCCGGTGTCTCGTTGAACATCAGTTCCCAGGCATCCGGATTGTGGGCGATATTCCAGTCGCCGGTCGCCCAATTGCCATCCATGGCGCAATTCTCAAACGCGATCTTGACGCCCTTGTCGGCG
The DNA here is from genome assembly GCF_964252935.1 of Rhizobium sp. LjRoot98. Lineage (NCBI taxonomy): Bacteria > Pseudomonadati > Pseudomonadota > Alphaproteobacteria > Hyphomicrobiales > Rhizobiaceae > Rhizobium > Rhizobium sp. LjRoot98. The sequence goes on along the minus strand of NZ_CAXUPW020000010.1, from coordinate 110,662 downwards.
GCACGCTTGGCAAGCTCGCTCCAGACTTCCTTGTAGCGCGGCAGGCTGTCGGTCAGCGGTTTGTTGCGGATACGGCCGGTGAAACCCGCCACGCAAGTGGCGCCGAAATGGTGGGCGTTGTCGATGCAGTCCTTCCAGCCCTGCAGCGTATCGCGGTCGATGTCGGTGGTTTCCAGCGGATTGCCGAACATGCCGAGTGTCGAAATGGTGATATCGCGATCGCCGATCGCCTCGACGCAGCGCTTGCCAAGTTCGGCGAGGTTCTGGCCATTGGTCGTCTGCCAAAAGAACGGCTCGAAGCTTTCGAAGCCCAAGTCTGCCACCTTGCCGATGCGCTCCGCCGCCTTGCCTGCGGATGCGCTGATCATGGTGCCGATACGGATGGATTTTGCCGGATTGCTCATCAAACTGTCCTGTTCTTCATAGGGTCACGCGCTGCCGGGTGCGGGCGCTCTCGATCGCCGCAAACACCATGGCAAGGCTGTTGATATTGTCGCTGCTGACGGTCTCCGGCTTGGCGCCGGTTCGGATGGCGGTGAGGAAGTCGGCGATCACGCTGGCATGGCCATGGGTCTGCGCCTCGTTTGCCGGTTGCGGCACGTCGATAGCCTCGATTGGACGGAAGAAACCTTCCGAACCCGCGATCACGCCCGCCTTGAATTCGTCCGCACCATCCCAGAGCAGCGTGCCCTTGGTGCCAATAATCCGCCACTGGCTTTCCCAGCTGGTATTGGCCCCTTCCGCACACCAGGAGCCGCGATAGGTAAACGTCACGTCATCGGAAAATTCGAAGATCGCGTTGGCCGCCGCGCCATGCGCATACCAGGAACCGCGCGGATTGCTTTCATGGCAATAGACCGCCACCGGCACCTTGTCCGCCACGAAACGGGCGGCGTCGAATGTGTGGATCGCCATGTCGAGAAGCAGCACATTGTCCATCTCTTCGCGGAACCCGCCGAAATGCGCGCCGATGAAGAAGTCGCAATGGATCGCCGTTAGTTCGCCAAGCGCACCGCTTTCCACCAGACGGCGGATGCGGCGAATACCAGAGATGAACCGGCGGTTCTGGACAATGGCGTGAATCTTTCCTGCGGCCTCGGCTTGCGCAATCAACGAACGGCCCGCTTCAATCGACGCTGCCATCGGCTTTTCGCTGAGCACGTGACAGCCATGGGCGAGCGCCGTTCCCACCACATCGTGGCGGGCGGATGGAATGACGACATCGAAGACGATTTCGGCGGAGGTCTTTTGCAAGACATCGCCGAGATCAGAACCGATAACCGCATCCGCCAATCCGAATTCGGCGGCCAGGGCTTTCGCTGCCACCGGATTGACGTCGACCAGCCCGACGACTTCAACCGCCGAGCGAATTTCAGGGGTTTCAGCGATCGCCTTGAGCCAGCCTTTGGCCATAGCTCCGCACCCGCACAGAACTGCACGCAAAATGGGTTTCTCCTCCTTAAAGTCTACGGTTTTCGCTCCTTTTCGGCCACCGTAAACGTTTACGGAACTATGAACGATTTTTGAAACGTGTCAATAGAGAAGCATTGGGCAACCGAAATCACGCGTTGAAAGCAGCTGAAATGACGGGCATACGCAGGCTTGCACAGCATCTGGATATTTCTATCGGCACCGTCTCGCGGGCGCTGAACGGGCGCCCTGACGTCAACGAGGAAACACGCCGCAAGGTTCTCGAAGCAGCGGCAGAACTCGGCTATGTGCCCAATCAATCCGGCCGCAGCCTGCGCCAGGGCACCACCAACATCATCGGCTTCATGATGCAGACCGGCACGGAGATCACCGGCCAGGGTGATACGTTCTTCATGAGTGTATTCGACGGCGTGCAAACGGTGTTTGCCCGCCACCATCTCGATCTGGTTGCCCTGCTCTGCTCATCGGAAGAAGACCCCGACGACTATCTCCGCCGCGTCGTCGCGCGTGGTTTTGCCGATGGCCTCATCCTGTCGGCGACGCAGCGGCACGATCCACGCTTCGAATTTCTCGCCAAACGCAAGATTCCGTTCGTTACGCTCGGACGCAGCCTGACGGATGTCGGCCAGCCCTGGCTCGATCTCGATTTCGAAGGCATGGCGCAAACCTCGATCGACCGCCTGGTGGCCAAGGGTCATCGCCGGATCGCCGTGACAAGGCCGCATGATGATATCAACCTCGGTCATCTCTTCGTCGATCAGAGCGCCCGGGCACTTGCTGCACACGGACTGACGCTCGATCCTGATCTCGTCTTCAACTCGAAGCCGAACGAGGCAGGTGGCTATCATGTCGCCCAGCAATTGCTGGCCATGAAGGACCGGCCGACCGCAATCCTTTTGGTCAATGAAACCATCGCCATAGGCTTCTATCGTGGCATGAGCGAAGCCGGCCTCAAGCCTGGACGCGATATCGCAATCATCGGCCGCCAGAGCCCGCAATCGCATTTCCTCTCGCCAAGCCTGACCGGCTTCACGCTATCGCGCCGCGATCTCGGGATCGCACTGGCGGAAGCGCTCCTTGCGACCATGCCGGCCTTTAGCCATTTCTATCCGGATGCGGAACTCAGGAAGGTCTGGCCGGAAGACCTGGTCGAGGGTGAGAGCGACGCTTTTTCACTGCCCGCCTGAGGCCACGTCGCAGGACCGGCAAGCGGCCAGTCTTTGCGACTTGAACAACGGCAAGATACCGTGCACATCGGAGATAACTTCCTTCGACGCACGGAACCTTCGCCCATGCCCGGCCCCATTCTCGATCGCAGTGAAACCGACCACGCCCTGCCAAAGAAAGCAGACGTCATCATCATCGGCGGCGGCATTATCGGGGTCAGCACGGCGCTATTCCTGGCCGAACGCGGCGTCGATGTCGTGCTGTGCGAAAAGGGCGTACTCGGGGGCGAACAGTCGAGCCGCAACTGGGGCTGGGTCCGTGTCATGGGCCGCGACCGGCGTGAAATTCCGCTGGCGATTGAGGCCCTGAAAATCTGGGATGGGCTGGATGCGCGCGTTGGCGGCAACACCGGATTTCACCGTTCGGGGATTGTCTATATCTCCGAGACCGAGACGGATGTCGCCAATCGCGACGCCTGGTTGAAACTGGCGCAAGCGCACGGCCTCGACACGCGCCAGATCGGCCCCGACGAAACGGCTGCCGTGATGCTGGGCGCCGGGCAACGGTACAAAGGCGCGCTCTACACGCCAAGCGATGGCCGCGCCGAACCGCAAAAGGCGGTACCTGCGATTGCGGCGGGCGCGCGCCGGGCCGGTGCCCGTATCCTGACCAGCTGCGCCGTGCGCGGCATCGAGAAAAGTGCTGGCCGCATCAGCGCCGTCATCACAGAGAAGGGCCGCATCGAAACCTCCGCCGCCGTGCTTGCCGGCGGTGCATGGTCACGGCTGTTCTGCAAGGGACTTGGCATCCGGCTGCCGCAACTGAAAGTGCGCAACTCGGTATTGCGCACCAGCGCAGTCAACCGTGGACCGGACGGCGCGGGCGCAACCGCGTCGTATGCCTATCGCAAACGCCTCGACGGTGGCTACACCATCGCCAACGGCGGTATCAACATGCATGCGCTGGTGCCGGACAGTTTTGCCTTATTCCGGGATTTCCAGCCTGCCAGAAAAGCCGAAGGGGACGCAGTACAACTCGGCCTGAGCGCACAGAGCTGGAATGAACTGTTCGAAATTTCCGCCGTCCCGCTCGACCGGCCCGGCGCATTCGAACATCACCGGATTCTCGATCCGAAACCGGATGGCAAGGCCGCCTTGCGCGCGCTGCAAGCCGCCACGGAAGCGCTGCCGGTGCTGCGCGATGCGAGGGTGGAGCAGATCTGGGCTGGCCTGATCGATGTGACGCCGGACGCCGTGCCGATCATCTCGACATTGGAAGCCATCCCGGGACTGACAATCGCGACAGGATTTTCAGGCCACGGCTTCGGCATCGGCCCAGGCGCCGGCCATCTCTCCGCCGACCTCGTCATGGGCACCACGCCGATCGTTGATCCCGCGCCGTTCCGATTCAGCCGCTTTTCAGATGGCTCCCCGCTTGAGATTGCGCCGCCCGTTTGAGTTGCACGGCACATCCCCAGATGTGAAACATCCCCGGACGCATAGGGCGTCCGGGGATGCGAAGAACGACGGCAAGCTGGCTAAGATCACCCCATGCGCTCGGAGGCATAGGATCCCGGGCTTGCCGGGAAGACGACAGTGCGGTTGCCGTTGATGAAGGTACGGTGGTGGATATGGGCGTGCACGGCGCGCGCCAGAACCTGGCTCTCGACATCGCGGCCGATCGAGACATAGTCCTCGGCCGACTGCGCATGGGTGATGCGGGCGATGTCCTGCTCGATGATCGGGCCTTCGTCGAGATCGGCGGTGACGTAATGCGCCGTCGCACCAATCAGCTTCACGCCGCGCTCATAGGCTTGCTTGTAGGGGTTGGCGCCCTTGAAGGACGGCAGGAACGAATGGTGGATGTTGATGATCTGCCCCGACATCTTCTGGCAGATGGCATCCGACAGGATCTGCATGTAGCGGGCAAGCACGATCAACTCGGTGCCGGTCTGCTCGACCACGTCCATCATCCGGGCTTCCGCCTGCGCCTTGTTGGCCTTGGTCACCGGGATATGATGGAACGGGATGTCGTGATTGACGACTACCTTCTGGTAATCGAAATGGTTGGAGACCACACCGACGATGTCGATCGGCAAAGCGCCGATCTTCCAGCGGTAGAGCAGATCGTTGAGGCAATGGCCGAAACGCGACACCATCAAAAGCACCTTCATCCGGTGCTCGGAATCACGGATATCGGCGTCCATGCCAAACCGGGTCTTCACCGCCTCGAACCCGGCCTTCAGCTTCTCAAGTGCAGCACCTTCCTGGCTGATGAAAGTCAGCCGCATGAAGAACAGGCCGGTTTCCATGTCGTCGAACTGCGAACTGTCGGTGATGTAACAGCCTTCGTCGGCCAGATAGCCGGTAATCGCCGCGACAATGCCACGGGTGGATTTGCACGATACGGTCAGAACGTAGCTCTTCATCGGTCTCAGTCTCTCGGTTTGGGTCTTGGCTGGCCCTCCCGGCCCAGCATCGTGGAACGGAAGCTAGCGCGGCGCTGGCCTGCCCGTCCATCCGTTTCGCGACATCGGATAGCAGGAACAGGCCATGCCGTCTCTTCTGATCTTGGAACTTGGCCTGAGGCTCAGATATCGAGCGTCGTCTGCCGCTCCCAATCGGTGAAATGCGAGGCGTAGGCATTCCACTCCTGATGCTTGAGCTTCAGGTAGGCGCTGGAGAAACTCTTGCCAAGCGCCGCCTTCAGCTCCTCGTCCTTGTCGTATTCCCTGAGTGCATCGAGCAGGTTCAGTGGCAGGAGCGGTGCGCCGGTAACGGTGTGGCCTTCCTTGTACATGTCGATGTCCCAATGACGGCCCGGATCGGCATTCTTCCGGATACCGTTCAAGCCCGCTGCGATGATGATCGCCTGCAGAAGATACGGGTTGACCGCGCCATCCGGCAGACGCAATTCGAACCGGCCGGGACCGGGAACGCGGACCATGTGCGTGCGGTTGTTGCCGGTCCATGTCACCGTATTCGGCGCCCAGGTGGCACCGGAAATCGTGCGCGGCGCGTTGATACGCTTGTAGGAGTTGACGGTCGGATTGGTCACTGCAGCAAGTGCCGACGCGTGCTTCATGATACCACCGAGGAAAGTCCTTCCCTGGGCGGACAGACCGAACGGCATTTCCTTGTCGGCAAAGGCATTGGTCTTGCCGTCCAGATCCCAGACGGAGATATGGGCGTGGCAGCCGTTGCCGGTCAGCCCCTTGAAGGGCTTTGGCATGAAGGTGGCGCGAAGGCCGTGTTTTTCGGCGATCGTCTTGACCATGAACTTGAAGAACGAATGCTTGTCGGCAGTCTGCAGAGCATCGTCATATTCCCAGTTCATTTCAAACTGGCCGTTCGCATCCTCATGGTCGTTCTGGTAGGGCTTCCAGCCAAGTTCGAGCATGTAGTCGCAGATTTCGGCGATCACGTCATAGCGGCGCATGATAGCCTGCTGGTCGTAGCAGGGCTTTTCGGCATTATCGAACTCGTCGGAAATCTTGTCGCCATCCGGTGAGATCAGGAAGAATTCCGGCTCGACGCCGGTCTTGACGCGAAGGCCCTCCTTGGCCGCTTCAGCGATCAGGCGTTTCAGCATGACGCGCGGTGCCTGGTCCACCGGCTGGTCTTCCATGACGCAATCGGCGGCGACCCAGGCCACATCCTTCTTCCAGGGGAGCTGGATGACCGAGGACGGATCGGGAAGCGCAAACAGGTCTGGGTGGGCGGGCGTAAGGTCGAGCCAGGTGGCAAACCCGGCAAAACCCGCACCATTCTTCTGCATGTCGGCAATCGCCTCGGCCGGGACGAGCTTCGCCCGCTGGCCACCGAACAGGTCGGTATAACTGATCATGAAATATTTGATGCCACGGTCTTTGGCAAAGCTGGCAAGATCGAGTGTCACTGCGTTCCCCTTTGGATTATTCAGACACTTTTTCGTAAAAAGGCCGCTGCCTGACTTTTAAGATCGGGCAACGGCCGAAGGTATGTTTGGGTCAGAAGCCTCCCTTGCCTGGGATCCAGCTGGTACCGGCCAACGGCACCTGCGCCATGGCCGATGCCTCGAGCGTCAGTGCGACAAGATCCTCCGGCTCCAGATTGTGCAGATGGTTCTTGCCGCAGGCCCGCGCGATCGTCTGGGCCTCCAGCGTCATCACCTTGAGGTAATTGGCGAGACGGCGCCCGGCCGCGACCGGATCGAGGCGCTTGGAAAGCTCCGGGTCCTGCGTCGTGATGCCGGCGGGATCCTTGCCTTCGTGCCAGTCGTCATAGGCACCGGCCGTCGTTCCGAGCTTCTGATATTCCGCTTCCCAGTGTGGATCATTATCGCCGATGGCAACGAGTGCAGCCGTACCGATCGCGACCGCGTCAGCGCCGAGCGCCAGGGCTTTGGCGACGTCTGCGCCGGAACGGATACCGCCCGAGACGATCAGTTGAACCTTGCGGTGCATGCCGAGATCCTGAAGCGCCTGAACGGCCGGGCGGATGCAGGCAAGGATTGGCATGCCGACATTCTCGATGAACACGTCCTGCGTAGCCGCCGTGCCGCCCTGCATGCCATCGAGCACGACGACGTCGGCACCGGCCTTCACCGCAAGAGCAGTATCGTAATAAGGACGCGCACCACCGACCTTCACATAGATCGGCTTTTCCCAATCGGTGATTTCGCGCAGTTCCATGATCTTGATTTCGAGATCGTCCGGGCCGGTCCAGTCCGGATGACGGCAGGCCGAACGCTGGTCAATGCCCTTGGGCAGGTTGCGCATATTGGCGACACGATCGGAAATCTTCTGGCCGAGCAGCATGCCGCCACCGCCGGGCTTGGCGCCCTGGCCGACAACGATCTCGATCGCATCGGCACGGCGCAGGTCCTTCGGGTTCATACCATAGCGCGATGGCAGATACTGGTAGACCAGCGTCTGTGAATGGCCACGCTCCTCGTCGGTCATGCCACCGTCACCAGTGGTCGTCGATGTTCCGGCGATCGTCGCCCCACGGCCAAGCGCTTCCTTGGCATTGCCCGAAAGCGCCCCGAAGCTCATGCCGGCAATGGTGATCGGGGTTTTCAGGACGATCGGCTTCTTGGCATGACGCGCACCGAGCACGACGGACGTGTCGCATTTCTCGCGGTAACCTTCGAGCGGATAGCGAGAGATCGAAGCACCAAGGAACAGGAGGTCGTCGAAATGCGGAACCTTGCGCTTGGTCCCGGCGCCACGAATATCATAAATGCCCGTGGCTGCCGCGCGGCGGATTTCCGCGAGTGTGTAATCGTCGAAAGTCGCTGACTTGCGCGGCGGGGTATAGGGGTTGTGATAGCTCATGTAGGGTTCCCTGCCTTAGTACGCGTCAGCGTTATCGATGTTGAAATTGTAGAGCGTACGGGCGGAGCCATAGCGCTTGAACTCCTGCGGCTTGACGTCGGTAATGCCTGCCTTGTCCAGCAGCTCAGCAAGCTTCTCGATATGCTCGGGGCGCAGCTCCTTCTGAATGCAGTCGGCGCCAAGGCTCTTGACCTCACCGCGCACGAACAGCTTGGCCTCATAGAGCGAATCTCCCAGCGCATCACCCGCATTGCCGAGCACCACCAGATGACCGGACTGGCCCATGAACGCCGACATATGGCCGATATTGCCCTGGACGACGATATCGATGCCCTTCATCGAGATACCGCAGCGCGATGCTGCATTGCCCTTGATGACCAGCAGACCGCCGCGGCCTGTCGCCCCGGCATACTGGCTGGCATCGCCTTCGATGACAACCGTGCCCGACATCATGTTCTCAGCAACACCCGGGCCTGCTGAACCGTGAACAGTGACAGAACCGCCGTCGTTCATGCCGGCACAATAGTAACCAACGCTACCTCGAACCTCGACCGTCACCGGCTGATCGATGCCGACTGCGACGGCATGGCTGCCGCGCGGGTTGACGACTTCGAAGTTCGTATCATTAGTGCCGGGGGCAATCGCATGCAGGGCGCTGTTCAGGTCGCGCAACGGCATTTTGGCAAGGTCGAATACGCGCATCGTTTCCAGACTTTCTCGTTTAACGCTGAGGTCCATGTTTACGCCGCCTTCTCATGATCCCAGAAGTAAACGGTGGCGGGTTCCGGCTCCCAGACACGGGCGTCTTCAATACCCGGCAGGTTGACGAGCGCCCGATATTCGGAACCGAAAGCAATGTACTGGTCGGTTTCCGCCATCACGGCCGGTTTGCAGGCGATCGGGTCGCGCACCACGCCGAAGCCGGACTTGGTGCCGACAACGAAGGTGAAGAACCCGTCGAGGTCATCAAGCGCACTGGTCAGCGCCTGCCCCAGATCCTTGCCCTTGGCCATTTCCGCCGTCAGGTAGGCCGCAGCGACTTCCGTGTCGTTCTGGGTCTCGAAGGTCATGCCTTCGCGCACCAGCTCGCGGCGCAGGTTGTTGTGATTGGAAAGCGAACCGTTATGCACCAGGCACTGATCGGCGCCGGTCGAAAACGGATGCGCGCCGAGCGTGGTCACAGCCGATTCCGTTGCCATGCGGGTGTGGCCGATCCCGTGCGTGCCGCCCATCTGGCGAATGCCGAAGCGGGAAACGACGTCCTTCGGCAGGCCAACTTCCTTGTAGATCTCGACGCTGTCGCCCGAGCCCATGACACGGATACCGGTCCGTTCCTGGGAAAGCAGATCGCGCACGGCCGAAGCCTTGTCTGCGTCGGTTTCGATGACCGCATGGGTGCTTTTCAGCTCTACCGATACACTTGAATCGACAGGCTTCAGCAGCGCCTCGAGACCGGCGAAATCCTGCTTCGGGTCCGATGATTGAACAGTGATTTTGGCCCGGCCCTTGGAGGGCGATCCGTAAATGGCGATGCCCGCGCTATCCGGTCCGCGGTCGGTCATGGTGACCAGCATATCGGACAGCATGGCACCCAATTGCGGCTCCAGACTCTTGTCCTTCAAAAACAATCCGACAATTCCGCACATGGGGACAATCCTTCGTTTCGTTGATGAAAAGATGGATATCAGCTGCCGTTTTAAATTTCAACTGAGAAGAAAGTTATTTTCTTATCAGGCAATATTTTTGAGTATGAAAGGCTTAGATATTGCTGCGCGTCTGCGGATAGGAAATGATCGACAGATAGCGGATCGGCAACTTCACCAGCTCCTCCGGCCCGTGGCGGGCGTCGGCGTCGAAAAACAAGCTATCGCCGGGCTGCATGGTAAAAAGCCGGTCGCCATGGCGATAGACCACTTCACCGACCAGCATGTAGAGAAACTCCATGCCTTCATGCTGGAAAGCCGGGAACGTATCGGAATCTGCCGTCAGCGTGATCAGATAGGGCTCGACCACTACGCCGGCTGTGTTGTTGTCGATATGACCGAGCAGATTGTACTGATGCCCCGCCCGCGTACCCCGGCGCTCCAGTTCGACACCTTCGCCGGCCTTGACGAACACCGCGTTGCGCGGTTCCTCATAACGGCGGAAGAAAGCGGTGACCGGGACGCCAAGCGCCCGCGAAAGAGATTGCAGCGTAGTCAGCGACGGCGAGATATTGCCATTCTCGATCTTCGACAGCATGCCAAGCGAAATGCCGGTGGCGGTCGCAAGGTCGGTCACGGTGATGCCGAGTTTCTTGCGGAAAGCGCGAACCTCGTGGCCGATCGCGATTTCGAGGTTGTTTTCCTTCGGCTCACGCAGCGCGTGCGGATCCTGCAGAAAAGCAGCCTTCAGAGCCGGATGCTCGTCGTCTGTGATCCGGCCAATATCGGTGACTGGCTGCTTTTTCGCCATGCGGTTTCGCCCCCTGCTTGCAAGTCAATCAATCTATCCTGAGAGTGAAATTTTCTCAACCCGGAAGAATATCGCTCAACGGACTGCGGTACCACTAATTTGCCTCTGGGATCGCGGTGGCTCGCCGAACGCGGCGCGGTAGCTGCGGGAAAAATGACCGGCGCTGGAAAATCCGGTCGCAAAAGCGATTTCCGAGATCGAAAGCGGGCTCTGTTGCAGCAGGCGGCGGGCATGATCGAGCCGTAGCTTGCGGTATTCCAGAAGAAAGGACGATCCCATCTGGCTCGAGAACAACCGGTCAAGATGACGCGGCGACAGGCCCGCCAAAGCCGCCATGGTCTGGCGATCGAGCGGGGCCTCGATTGTCGCTTCCATCTTTTCAAGCACTGCGAGCAAACCCGGGTGATTGACACGGTAGCGCTCTGCCAGCGATGCCCGCTGCGGCGCGCCGGAGCTTTCCACGTGGGTGTGCAGATACCAGTCGCTGACCCGGCGGGCGAAATCCGATCCCATGCGCTCCGCGATGAGTGCATGCATCATGTCGAGCGGCGCTACGCCGCCGCCGCAGGTGATACGGTTGCCGTCAAGCACATACCGCGCCTGACGTGGCGCAAGCGCCGGAAAGGCCTCCATCAATGCGGGGGCATGCTCCCAGTGGATCGTAAAATCCCGATCCTCCAGCAAGCCGGCTTCTGCCATCAGGTATGGACCGCCGGAAATCCCGCCGATGCGCACGCCGTCGCGGGCAAGCTGGCGCAGGCAGGCCAGCACCGGTGGCACATCCCAGTCAACCGGTGTACCGCCCGCGCAGACAAAGACAGTATGGAAACCCGAACCCCGTGACGGCAGGAGCGTTGCAGGAACCGGAATGCCCGATGAGGTCATGCCGGCGCTGCCTTCAGCAACATGCGCCGAAAGCGCATAAATATCCCGGCCGGCCAAAAGGTTTGCGGCACGCAGCGGCTCGACCGCCGAGGCATAGGACATCAGGGCAAATCCCGGAACGAGGATAAAGCCGACCTTTTGAACGTTTTTCAGGTCATCTGGTGCCATGTCCGAATTATGACTGAAAACGTCTCTTTACTGCAAGTACCCAAATGCAATCCTGTCATGATCGGCGCGGTTCACCGGGATTCATTTGCCATGCGCTACTCTGCCTTTTCCGTTTTTCTGAATGCCCTGCGCGGCAACAAAGGCTGGAGGCCAGCATGGCGCAGTCCGGTTCCGAAGAACCATTATGACGTTGTTATCATCGGCGGTGGCGGACATGGCCTTGCGACGGCCTATTACCTCGCCAAGGAGTTCGGCGTCACCAATGTGGCCGTGCTGGAAAAAGGCTATATCGGCTCCGGCAATGTCGGCCGCAACACCACGATCATCCGCTCCAACTATCTGCTGCAGGGCAACAACCCGTTTTACGAACTGTCGATGAAGCTCTGGGAGGGGCTGGAGCAGGATTTCAATTTCAACGCCATGGTCTCGCAGCGCGGCGTGCTGAACCTTTATCATTCCGACGCCCAGCGCGATGCCTATACGCGGCGCGGTAATGCGATGCGGCTGCACGGCGTCGATGCCGACCTGCTCGATCGAAACGCCGTGCGCCAGATGCTGCCCTTCCTCGATTTCGACAATGCCCGCTTCCCGATCCAGGGTGCCTTGATGCAGAAGCGCGGCGGCACCGTGCGCCATGACGCCGTTGCCTGGGGCTATGCCCGTGGCGCTGATATGCGCGGCGTCGATATTATCCAGAATTGCGAAGTCACCGGCATCCGCCGCGAAAACGGCCGCGTCGTGGGCGTCGAGACCAGTCAGGGCTTTATCGGTTGCGGCAAGCTGGCGTTGGCTGCCGCCGGCAACTCCACCACCGTCGCTGATATGGTCGACATGAAGCTACCGATCGAAAGCCACGTGCTGCAGGCCTTCGTCTCGGAAGGGCTGAAGCCCTTTATCGACAATGTCGTCACCTTCGGTGCGGGGCATTTCTACGTCTCCCAGTCTGACAAAGGCGGCCTGGTCTTCGGTGGCGATATCGATGGCTACAATTCCTATGCCCAGCGCGGCAATCTCGCGACAGTGGAACATGTCGCCGAAGCCGGTGTTGCGATGATCCCGGCCCTGTCGCGTGTCCGGGTTCTGCGCTCCTGGGGTGGCGTGATGGACATGAGCATGGACGGCTCGCCGATCATCGACCGCACGCATATCGACAATCTCTATCTGAACGCCGGCTGGTGTTACGGCGGCTTTAAGGCCACGCCCGCCTCCGGCTTCTGCTACGCCCATCTGATCGCCAGGAACGAGCCGCATGAAACAGGACGCGCCTTCCGGCTCGACCGGTTCGCACGCGGCCGGATGATCGATGAAAAGGGCGTCGGCTCGCAACCCAATCTGCATTGAGGACTTCACATGGCCAGCCTGATCGCCTGCCCCCATTGCGGGCCGCGCCCCAAGGAAGAATTCACCGTCAAGGGTGACGCCGCAATCGTCCGCCCGGCACCCGATGCCGGCGAGGATGCCTGGTATGCCTATGTCTACCTGCGCGACAATCCGCGCGGCCGTCACAAGGAATATTGGCATCACACCTCCGGCTGCCGCCGCTGGCTTGTGGTCGAGCGCGATACGATGACCCACATTGTCTATGCCATTACCGATGCCAGTGCTCCGGGAGAGACCGCATGAGTTCCTATCGTCTCCCCAAAGGCGGCCGCATCGACCGCGCCAAGCCACTCGATTTCACCTTCGACGGCAAACCGATGCAGGGTTTTGCTGGTGACACGCTGGCCTCGGCGTTGCTGGCCAATGGCCGCCAGCTCGTTGGCCGCAGCTTCAAGTATCACCGTCCACGCGGTATCCTGACCGCGGGTGCCGCCGAGCCGAATGCCCTGGTGACGATCGGCGAAGGCGGACGCACCGAAGCCAATACCCGCGCCACGCTCGTCGAGCTCTATCGCGGCCTGACGGCGAAAAGCCAGAACCGCTGGCCTTCGGTCGATTTCGATCTTGGCGCCGTCAACAGCCTGCTCTCGCCCTTCCTCGGTGCCGGGTTCTATTACAAGACCTTCATGTGGCCGGCAGCGTTCTGGGAAAAGGTCTATGAGCCGATCATCCGCAAGGCCGCGGGCCTTGGCCGCGCCACCTATCAGCCCGATCCCGACACCTACGAAAAATGCTGGGCGCATTGCGACCTGCTGGTCATTGGCGCCGGCCCTGCGGGGTTGGCCGCTGCGCTGACGGCTGGCCGCGCCGGTGCCCGCGTCATCCTTGCCGACGAAGGTTTTGAGCCGGGCGGTTCGCTGCTTTCCGAAACGGCGCCGGTCGGCGGAAAATCTGCGACCGATCTGCTGACAAAGACGCTTGCCGAACTGGCGGACCTGCCCAATGTCCGTATTTTCTCCCGCACGACCGTGTTTGGCTGGTACGATGGCAATGTCTTCGGCGCCGTCGAAAGCGTGCAGAAAAACACGGCCACGGTGGACCCGAACCGGCCAGTCGAGCGCATCTGGCGTATCGCCGCCAGAGAGGCAATCCTCGCCTCCGGCGCTGAAGAACGGCCGCTAGTATTCGGCGGCAACGATATTCCCGGCGTCATGATGGCGGGCGCTATGCGCTCCTATCTCAATCGCCAAGCCATCGCACCCGGAAAAAGCACGGTCCTCTTTACCAACGATGCCTCCGGTTACGCGACCGCTGCCGATCTGGAAGCGGCCGGCCTCGATGTCGCGGCCATTGTCGATAGCCGCCCGGATGCGGCACGCACCTGGTCCGGCAAGGCACGTATTCTCGCAGGCACTGTGGTCGATGCCAATGGCGGCAAGAACCTCAAGGACGTGACCGTCCTCAACAACGGCCGGACCGAAACCATCGAGGCAGACGCGCTCGGCATGTCCGGCGGCTGGAGCCCCATCATCCATCTTGCCTGCCATCGCGGTGCAAAGCCGGTCTGGTCGGATGCCAAAGCCGCATTTCTTGCACCGGAGAAGCAGGAGGGCCTGACCATCGCCGGGGCCGCCGCAGGCATCGGCAGTGTCGAAGCCTGCCTTGCAGACGGCGCCGGTAAAGCGGTGTCTGTCCTGCAGACACTCGGCTTCTCGAATGCAACGGCCGCTTTCGCCGCGGCAGCCGACACGGCAACCATTTCGAAACCGCTCTGGCGCATCCACGGATCGAAGGGCAAGGCATTCGTCGATTACCAGAACGACGTCCACCTCAAGGATCTCGGCCTGGCCGTCAACGAAGGCTATGGCCATGTCGAGCTTGCCAAGCGCTACACCACCAACGGCATGGCGACCGATCAGGGCAAGCTGTCGAACATCAACGCCATCGGCATTCTCGCCGAAGCGCGCAAGGTATCGCCCGCCGATGTCGGCACGACGACCTTCCGCCCTTTCTATACGCCGCTCTCCTTCGGTGCGCTGACCGGCGCTTCCAAGGGCAAGCACTTCCAGCCGGTGCGCAAATCGCCACTGCACGATTGGGCCAAAAAGAACGGCGCGGTCTTCGTCGAAACCGGCCTCTGGTATCGCTCCTCCTGGTTCCCGAAATCAGGCGAAACGACTTGGCGCGAGAGCGTCGATCGCGAAGTGCTGAATGTTCGTAAGAATGCGGGCATCTGCGATGTCTCGACCCTCGGCAAAATCGAAATCTTCGGCAAGGACGCAGCAGAATTCCTCAATCGGGTCTATTGCAACGCTTTCCTTAAGCTGCCGGTCAGCAAGGCGCGTTACGGCCTGATGTTGCGCGAGGATGGCATGATCTACGACGACGGCACGACCAGCCGGCTGAGCGAAACCCATTTCTTCATGACGACGACCACGGCCTATGCGGCCGGAGTCATGAACCATCTGGAATTCTGCGCCCAGGCGCTATGGCCCGATCTCGACGTCCAGTTCTCGTCTTCGACCGATCAATGGGCGCAGATTGCCGTTGCCGGGCCAAAGTCTCGCCTGATCCTGCAGACACTGGTGGATGAGGATATTTCCGATGCAGCCTTCCCATTCCTAGGCGCCAAGGAGGTGTCACTCTGCGGCGGCAAGCTGACCGGCCGCCTGTTCCGCATTTCCTTCTCCGGCGAACTGGCCTACGAACTGGCGGTTCCTGCCGGCTATGGCGAAGCGGTCGCCGATGCCATCATGGAAGCAGGCGCGCCGCACGGCATCTGCCCCTATGGGGTCGAGGCACTCGGCGTCATGCGCATAGAGAAGGGCCATGTCACCCATTCCGAAATCAACGGCACCGTCATTCCCTCCGATCTCGGCTTTGCCAAGATGGTCTCCACAACCAAGCCGGACTTCATCGGCAAGGCGATGCTGTCACGCGAAGGCATGACCGCGGATGACCGGCTCTCGCTCGTCGGCGTCAAGCCGCTCGATCCGGCGACAACCTTCAAGACGGGCTCCCATATCCTGTCGGACGGCGCCGTTCCGTCGCTCGACAACGATCAGGGTTATGTTTCCTCCAGCTGCTACTCGCCGAATCTTGGCTCGACCATCGGCCTGGCTCTGGTCAAACATGGCCCCACGCGTCACGGCGAACATGTCACCGTCTGGAACGACCTCAAAAACGAATACACCAAGGCCGTGCTGTGCAGCCCGGTTTTCTTTGATCCGGAAAACGGAAAGCTCCATGGCTGATTTTGCGCTCCTCCATCGCCCTGCCCTCGCCAACGCCAAGTCCGGCTCGTTTGGCGCACCATCCTCCAACGGGCGGATTACGATGACAGCCTTGCCGGAAGGACATGTTCTGCATGTTCTGGCCACGCGCGGCAGCGGTGATCTGACAGGGCTCATTCCCCGGATTGGCGACGGCAGCACGTATGCCGTGCGCCCGTATGGTCCTGGACAATGGTTCGTCATCGGTGACGCGCCTCTTTCGGCGGCGGAGATTTTCGGCAAGACACCGGTCCTGGATGGCAAGGCGTCCATTTCCGATCAAGGCCACGGTCGCGTCCGGATCGGCATCAGTGGCACGCCGGTGGAGGCGGTGCTTGCCAAGGGAACAGCGGTCGATCTCGCCGTGTCGAATTTCCCGGTTGGCCATTCGGCAATGACCCTGATCGGTCATATTTCGGCACTCATTTCCCGGACGGGACCGGAAAGCTTCGAGCTTCTTGTGCTGCGCGGCTTCGCCGAAAGCCTCTGGGATGAACTCATCGAGATGGGCCTTGAATTCGGCGTGGATGCAAAAACGGCACGTTAGAGCAACTGTCTCGTAAAGCAGCACTTTCCGTCCAATTTTCCGATTGTCTCAGCGCAAAGCATCGTCCATGCTTGTCGTGTTCGTGAAGTGAGACGCAGGCGGCCTGCCGTGCATTCCATTCGCGGATTTTGATTTTTGCAGGAGGATAGCGCCATGGCCAAAGGACAAGTAAAAAGCAACAAGGAAGTCAGGAAGCCGAAGAAGGACAAGGTTGCAGCCAAGGCAGCCACCCCTTTCGCCGCAACGACATCCAAGGAAGTACCCAAGCTCTCTGGCGCAAAGCCGAAGAAGTAAGGATGATTGATAAGGGCGGCGCTGGCGATCTGGCGCCGCCCTTTTCTATTTCGGCTGCGATGGCGTAAAGTTGGCAATCAGCGCGTGGCGTTCGCCCGGATAGATGAGGCGTACGTGGGTGACATAGGAGCCGTTGCTCCATGTCCGCCGCTCGACCGTCAAACACGGTGTTCCACTGGGGATTGCCAAGGCCGCCGCAATCGTCTCATCGGCCGCGATGGCCCGGATCGTATGTTCGGCCGCACTCCAGGGGACACGGTTCAGGAGCCACGGCCCCGGAGCTTCAACCTCAAAGCTCTCCGCCGCCGCATCCGGTACCGCCGTCAGATTGATCAGGCGCTGCTCGAAGCAAAATGGCCTCGCGCCTCCGAAATGCGTACAGTTTATCTCCAGAATCGAAGCCGTGGCATCGAGGTCGAGCCTGTTTTTATCGTCAGCCGTGCTGCGGCGCCGGGTCTTGCTCAGCAACCGGTAGTCATAGGCTAGCCCAAGCGACTGGACCTCCAGCTTGATGTCGCGAATTTCCAATACGGCCGATTGCGCCCGTGGCTGGGTGACATAACTCCCCGACTTACGCCGCCGCTCGATCAAGCCGGTCTTTGCCAGCTGCGTCAGCGCCTTGTTCACGGTCATCCGCGAACATTTGTATTGCTCGGCCAGATCCACTTCGAACGGAATGCGGAAGCCCGGCTGCCATTCACCCGAGAGAATGCGATCCTCGATATCGCCGAGGATACGCTGATGCAGAGACAGGTCGCCTGCACTTTCGGCAAGCGGCCCATCAACAGCCTGATCGATATCCTGCAATTTCACCAAGGTCTCACCTTCCGCACATCCGGTTCGGTACTAGCAGAAACTGTGTATCGCCGCTTGCCTGGAAAGACGTGGTAGCGAACCCCGCCGCTCAGGCCAACAGTTCACGCATGGCGGCACGGAATTTCGCCGATATTTCATCCCGCTTGTGGTGACGCCCGCCTTCGACCTGCTTCCGGCCTGCCACCCAGACAGTTTCAGGTTTCGTGCCGTTGGCAAACAGCCAGGAATCCAGAGCCGCATCCTCCGTGAGATCGCCATCCGGCGCCCGCAGGCTGACGAAATCCGCGGCATTGCCGGTAGCGATCCCGGCCTTCCCGGCCAGCGCAATCCCACCACCGTCGACACCACCATCAAACAAGGCACGGCCGGTCGACTGGCCGGGGGCCGCCAGAACATTGCGGGAGCGATGCGCCAGACGCTGCGAATATTCCAGCTGGCGCAGTTCGTCCGGCAGGCCGATCAGCACGTTTGAATCCGAACCGATGCCGAATTTGCCGCCCGCCTCACCGAACACGACCGCATTGAAGGTGCCGTCGCCGAGATTGGCCTCCGTGATCGGGCAAAGGCCGGCAATCGCCTTGCTCTTAGCCATCCGGCGGGTCTCGTCGTCGGTCATGTGAGTGGCATGGATCAGGCACCAGCGGCCATCGAGCCCGGCATTGTCGAGCAACCATTCGACCGGCCGCGCACCGGACCATGCGATGCAGTCCTCGACTTCCTTGACCTGTTCAGCCACGTGAATATGGATCGGACCATCTTTCGCCATCGCCACAACGGCCGAAAGCTCATCTGGCGTCACGGCCCGCAGCGAATGCGGCGCGACACCGACCCGGCCATCCGGCAATCCCTTGACGGCGGAACGGCAGCCATCGAGCAACCGCTCGAAGCTCTCGACCGTATTGATGAACCGGCGCTGACCTTCATTCGGTGCTGCGCCGCCAAAGGTCGAATGGGCATAGAAAACCGGAAGCAGCGTGAGGCCAATTCCTGTCCATGAGGCCGCCGCAGCGATCCGTTGCGCCATTTCGGAAATGTCGGCATAGGCATGCCCATCGATATCATGATGCAGATAATGGAACTCGCCGACGCGCGAGAAGCCCGCTTCCAGCATTTCCATATAGAGCTGACTGGCAACCGCTTCAGCATGATCCGGCGTCATCGTCAGCGCAAACCGGTACATGACATTGCGCCAGCTCCAGAAGCTGTCGGCGCCGGGGCCACGAGTTTCAGCGAGGCCCGCCATGCCGCGCTGGAAAGCGTGGCTGTGCAGGTTCGGCATGCCGGGTACCAGGATATCGTGCCGCTCATCACCCGTTCGCACCGCGGTGTCCGCCTCGATCGTAGCAATCTGGCCGCCCTCGATCGTCAGCCGTACATCCTTCTGCCATCCCGACGGCGTCAAAGCCGATTTCGCATGAATGCTGGCCAAGGCCTCATCCCTTCCTGACTGCGTTGTTCAAAAAAAACCACTTGCGCTCATTTTCTTTATGTCTATACATAATGACACGAAAAGGAAAGGCTAGAAAACGATGTCTTCCATAAAATCGCCGCCAGACAGCCCCCGGCCAACCACCTGTGATCGCCTCTGGCGAAACGCACGGCTTGCGACGCTCAACCCTTCCTTGCCGGGCCTTGGCCTTGTCGAAGACGGCGTCATTGCGGTTCAGGACGGCCGCATCCTTTTTGCCGGCAACGCGGCAGAACTGCCTTTCCCGATCGAAAACGCCGCCGAGATCATCGATTGTGGCGGCCGCTGGATTACACCGGGCCTGATCGACTGCCACACACATCTGGTTCACGCCGGTGACCGCGCCAACGAATTCGAGATGCGGCTTGCAGGCGCAACCTATGAAGAAGTCGCCCGTGCCGGTGGCGGCATCGTGTCCTCGGTCCGGTCGCTACGTAAAGCGAGCGAAGATGAGCTTGTCGCCCAGTCGCTTCCCCGTCTCGACGCCTTGATGGCTGAAGGTGTGACCACCGTCGAAATCAAATCCGGCTACGGTCTCGATCTCGAAAACGAAGCCAAGGCGCTACGCGCCGCGCGCCGTCTTGGTGAAGAACGCGACGTGGCTGTTCGCACCACCTTTCTTGGTGCACATGCGTTGCCGCCGGAATTCAAGGGCGACAAGGCCGGTTACGTGGCCAAGGTCGTTGGCGAAATGCTGCCGGCCATTGCAGCCGAGGGTCTGGCCGATGCGGTCGATGGCTTCTGCGAAGGCATCGCCTTCTCGACCGATGAGATGCGGCTGGTCTTCGATGCAGCCAAGGCCCACGGCCTGCCGGTCAAGCTGCACGCCGATCAGCTCTCCAACCTGCATGGCGCAGCACTTGCGGCCGAGTATGGTGCGCTGTCGGCCGATCATCTTGAATACACCGATGAAGCTGGCGCAGAGGCGATGGCAAAAAGCGGCACCGTCGCTGTCATTCTGCCCGGCGCGTACTACTTTATCCGCGAAACCAAGAAGCCGCCAATTGATCTTTTCCGCAAAGCGGGCGTCGCCATGGCAATCGCCACCGATAACAATCCCGGCACCTCGCCGCTGACCTCGCTGCTTTTGACGATGAACATGGCGGCAACATTGTTTGGCATGACAGTCACCGAGTGCATCGCCGGCGTGACCCGCGAAGCAGCAAGAGCGCTCGGCCTCGTCGACGAAGTGGGGACGCTGGAACCCGGAAAATGGGCCGATTTTGCCATCTGGAATATCGAGCGACCGGCCGAACTCGTCTATCGCATGGGCTTCAACCCGCTGCATGCGCGCGTCCGCAACGGACATTGATTTTAAAGCACGCGGTTGGGAGACCCGTGCATTGGTGAGGACTGCACATGACCCTTATTCTGCAACCGGGCTCCGTCCCGCTTTCGACCCTCGAAACCATCTACTGGACCGGCGAACCCGCCCGTCTCGATCCATCCTTCGACAAGGGCATCGAGAAGGCCGCCGCCCGCATCGCCGAGATCGCCGCTGGCAACGCGCCGGTCTACGGTATCAATACCGGCTTCGGTAAACTCGCATCGATCAAGATCGATGCCGCCGATGTCGCCACCCTGCAGCGCAATCTGATCCTGTCGCATTGCTGCGGTGTCGGTCAGCCGCTGGCTGAAAACGTCGTCCGCCTGATTATGGCGCTGAAGCTCGTTTCGCTCGGCCGCGGCGCGTCTGGCGTCCGGCTCGAACTCGTCCGGCTGATCGAAGGCATGCTCGAAAAGGGCGTCATCCCGGTCATCCCGGAAAAGGGCTCCGTCGGCGCTTCCGGCGATCTGGCGCCACTCGCCCATATGGCAGCGGTGATGATGGGCGAAGGCGAAGCCTTCTTCAACGGCGAACAACTGGACGGCCGCACCGCGCTTGAGCGTGCCGGCCTGACGCCGGTCGTCCTTGCCGCCAAGGAAGGTCTGGCGCTGATCAACGGCACCCAGACGTCGACAGCACTGGCGCTCGCCGGCCTGTTCCGCGCCCATCGCGCCGCCCAGTCCGCTTTGATCACCGGTGCACTTTCCACCGACGCCGCCATGGGCTCGTCGGCACCGTTCCATCCGGATATCCATACGCTGCGCGGCCACAAAGGCCAGATCGACGCCGCTGCGGCCCTGCGCGGCCTGCTCAAGGGCTCGGTCATCCGCGAAAGCCATATCGAAGGCGATGAGCGCGTACAGGATCCCTATTGCATCCGCTGCCAGCCGCAGGTCGACGGCGCTTGCCTTGATCTCCTGCGCTCGGTTGCCCGCACGCTCGAAATCGAAGCCAACGCCGTCACCGACAATCCGCTGGTACTCTCGGACAATTCCGTCGTTTCCGGCGGCAACTTCCATGCCGAGCCGGTCGCCTTCGCCGCCGACCAGATCGCCCTTGCCATCTGCGAAATCGGCGCCATTTCGCAGCGCCGCATCGCCCTTCTGGTCGATCCCGCCCTCTCCTACGGCCTGCCGGCGTTCCTCGCCAAGAAGCCAGGCCTCAATTCCGGCCTGATGATTGCCGAAGTCACCTCGGCAGCCCTGATGTCTGAAAACAAGCAGATGTCGCATCCGGCCTCGGTCGATTCGACGCCGACCTCGGCCAACCAGGAAGACCATGTCTCCATGGCCTGCCACGGTGCCCGCCGCCTGCTACAAATGACCGACAACCTTTTCGCCATCATCGGCATCGAGGCACTGACCGCCGCACAGGGCATCGACTTCCGTGCCCCCCTCGTCACCAGCCCGGAACTGACCGACGCCATCGGGGCAATCCGCAAGGTTGTCCCGACGCTGGACGTCGATCGCTACATGGCAACCGACCTCAAGGCAGCCAGCGACCTCATTGCCACGGGCGCACTGAACGCCGCGGTATCTACCGGCATTCTTCCGGTTCTGGGGGCCTGACGTGAGCGTCTTCGAAGTCAAACAGGGCACATCACCGATCATTCTCGGTTTCCCTCACACCGGCACTGATGTTCCGCCGGCCATCTGGGAGCGGCTGAACGATACCGGAAGGTTGCTGACCGATACCGATTGGCATATTCACCATCTCTATGATGGTCTGCTGCCGGATGTGACGACGGTGCGGGCCACCTTTCATCGCTACGTTATTGACGCCAATCGCGATCCGGAAGGCGTCAGCCTCTATCCCGGCCAGAACACCACCGGTCTCGTTCCCGAAACGGATTTCGATGGCGTTCCGATTTGGAAGGACGGCGAAGAGCCGGCCGAAGCCGATATCGCCGCCCGCCTCACCGATTTCCACGCGCCCTATCATGCGGCACTCTTGGCCGAGATCGAGCGGGTGAAGGCGATCCACGGCATCGCCGTGCTCTATGACTGCCATTCGATCCGGTCGGATATCCCGTTCCTGTTTGAAGGCACATTGCCCGATTTCAACGTCGGCACCGATATGAGCAAGACCTGCGATCCGGCCATTCAGGATGCTACTGTCGATGTCGTTCTGAACGCCGACGGCTATACCAGCATCCTCAACGGCCGCTTCAAGGGCGGATGGACGACCCGTCATTATAGTGATCAGGAAAACGGCGTTCACACGATCCAGATGGAGTTGGCACAGTCGACGCATCTGAGCACCGAAGCCCCGCCCTTTGCCTATGACAAGACCAAGGCAGCCAAGCTTCGCATTCACCTCAAAGAGATTCTCACGCGCATCGAAACAACGGCGCTGACATTGGCACACACCAAAAGGGGAACAAAATGACCAATCCTCGTCACAATATCCGCGACGTCCGCGCCGCCCGTGGCACCGAACTGACGGCAAAATCCTGGATGACCGAAGCACCGCTTCGCATGCTGATGAACAATCTCGACCCGGAAGTCGCCGAGAACCCGCATGAACTGGTTGTCTATGGCGGCATCGGCCGCGCCGCACGCACCTGGGCGGATTTCGACAAGATCGTCGAAACGCTGAGCGATCTCAACGAAGACGAAACCCTGATGGTACAATCGGGCAAGCCGGTCGGCGTGTTCCGTACCCACAAGGATGCGCCGCGCGTCCTGATCGCCAACTCCAACCTGGTGCCGCATTGGGCAACCTGGGATCACTTCAACGAGCTGGATAAGAAGGGTCTCGCCATGTACGGCCAGATGACAGCCGGCTCGTGGATCTATATCGGCACGCAGGGCATCGTTCAGGGTACCTACGAAACCTTCGTCGAGGCCGGCCGCCAGCATTACGGCGACAATCTCAAGGGAAAATGGGTGCTGACGGGTGGTCTCGGCGGCATGGGTGGCGCCCAGCCGCTCGCCGCCGTCATGGCTGGTGCCTGCTGCCTTGCTATCGAATGCAACCCGGATTCGATCGATTTCCGCCTGCGCACCCGCTATGTCGACGAAAAAGCCGAAACGCTCGATGAAGCGATGGAGATGATCAATCGCTGGACCAAGAACGGCGAAGTGAAGTCCGTCGGCTTGCTTGGCAACACCGCCGAAATCCTACCGGAAATGGTCCGCCGCGGCATCCGTCCCGACATGGTCACCGACCAGACCTCGGCTCACGATCCGGTCAACGGCTATCTGCCAAAGGGCTGGACGATGGGAGAGTGGAAGGAAAAGCGCGAAAGCGATCCGAAGGCCGTCGAAAAGGCTGCCCGCGCCTCGATGCGCGAACATGTCGAAGCAATGATCGCCTTCCAGGACATGGGTATCCCGACCTTCGACTATGGCAACAATATCCGCCAGGTCGCCAAGGACGAGGGTCTGGAAAACGCCTTCGCCTTCCCGGGTTTTGTGCCGGCCTATATCCGTCCGCTGTTTTGCCGCGGCATCGGCCCGTTCCGCTGGGCAGCCCTGTCGGGTGATCCGGAGGATATCCGCAAGACCGATGCCAAGGTGAAGGAACTGACGCCGGGCAACAAGCACCTGCACAACTGGCTCGACATGGCCGCCGAGCGCATCGCTTTCCAGGGCCTGCCGGCGCGCATTTGCTGGGTCGGCCTCGGTGACCGCCACCGCCTCGGCCTCGCGTTCAATGAAATGGTCAAGAATGGCGAGCTTTCGGCTCCGGTCGTAATCGGCCGCGACCATCTCGATTCAGGCTCCGTTGCCTCGCCGAACCGCGAAACGGAAGCGATGAAGGACGGTTCGGACGCCGTTTCCGACTGGCCGCTCCTGAACGCGCTGCTCAACACCGCATCCGGCGCCACCTGGGTGTCGCTGCATCATGGCGGCGGCGTCGGCATGGGCTTTTCGCAGCACTCGGGCGTGGTCATCTGCGCCGACGGCTCTGACGACGCCGCCCGCCGCCTCGAGCGCGTACTCTGGAACGACCCGGCAACCGGCGTCATGCGCCACGCCGACGCGGGCTACGACATCGCCATCGACTGCGCCAAGGAAAAGGGCCTGCGACTGCCGGGTATTCTCGGCAACTGAGGTTTTAGGTCAGCTGATATTTCGGAAGCCCGGGATAGCGCAGGACCATATCGTCAACCGATATGAGAGGAACCCCTTCGATAATCGCCTGAGCAATCAGGATGCGATCGAAGGGGTCCTTGTGAAGCAACGGCAACCCGGCAATTGCGATTGCGTGTTCGCTGTTGATCGGCAATTCGATGTATCCATTTTCGAGAAGACGATAACGCAGAACGAAAGGATCGGTGCGGAAGTCATCACGTGCCAGGCCGTGCTTGATCGCTGTTTCCCAGATGCTGGCCGGGCTGAACAGAAGCTCATTGCTCGTATCTTCGATGAGTAGCCTGACGTCAGTTGGCAGCAGATCGATATCGCCCGCCGCCCAGATCAGGATATGTGTATCGAGGAGAAATCTCATCGATCTTTGAACTTGTCGGGATTGCCGTAAAACATCTCTTCGATTTCATCGGCCATCATCCTATCGAAATTATCAGGCACGATGATTTCACCCTTCATGAAACCGATCCGGCGTTTTTTCGGCATTTCGGTTTCATCCAGTGGCACGAGCTTTCCAATCGGCTTGCCGGCCTTGGCAATGATGAAGGACTCGCCCTTCGACACTTTCTCCATCAAGCGTGACAAATGCGTCTTTGCCTCGTGAATATTGACCGTTTCCATCATCGCCTTCCTTCGGACTTAGTCCACTAAACTTAGTTCACGCCGTAGGGGTTTACAATGCGCGACGAACAGACATCCTTTCCCAGCCAACTTCACGTGCTGAAGGCCACCAATCATCGCCGCATGCCGTGGAAAAACGGTGGCGGTGAGACCGTCGAGATCGCTATTTTCCCGCTGGGAGCCGATCTGTCTGCGTTCGGCTGGCGGGTCAGCATGGCAACAGTTGCCAGCGATGGCCCGTTTTCAGTGTTTGCCGGTATAGACCGCACCCTGTCGATCCTTGAGGGCGAAGGTATGGAACTGGATATTGCCGGTCGAAAGCCAGTCGTATTGACCCGAGCGTCCGAACCACTCGCATTTCCGGCCGATACAGCAACCTCGGCACGGCTGGTATCTGGCACGATCGTCGATCTCAACGTGATGACCCGGCGGGACCGCTGGGCGCACCAGGTTGAGCGGCGCGTGTTTGAAGGCGACCATCCTCTCGATGCCGAAGGCGGCGTAACGATGCTTCTGTCGCTTGGCAATCTGCGGATCGACAGCGGTGAGCACGCCGAGGAACTGACCCGGCTCGACTGTGCCATCATCGAAGGCCCTTGCCGCATCAGTTCGGATATGCCCGTTGAAGCTTATCTGGTCCGCATCAGCTCCGTTTAACGGCCATTCTTGCGGGCCAGATTGCCTAGCACATGGCAAATCAACCGGCCGACCACAGTCGCGGTCATTCCGTTGACATCGGCCTTCGGTTGAAACTCGACGATCGAAAAGCCAGCGAGTGTGCGGCCCGTCATTGCCGAGGCGATGAGATCGGTAACTTCCTCAAGCCATAGACCTCCGGGTGACATTGCGTTGACGCCTGGGCAGATCGACGGGTCCAGCGCATCGACATCGATATGGATGAGCAATGCACCATCACGCGGAATGGCGTCGGCGATCTCCACAACGCCGTTTGCCCGAACCTGACGCACCGTAACCAACCGCGAACCCCAGCGTTTCGCCGTCTCGACTTCTTCGCGGCGCGCACTGCCGACAGCGCGAAGACCGACCTGGGTCATGGAACGCACGAACGGAAGCTCGGAGGCGCGCCGCATCGTGCTGGAATAACCAAGCGGCTCGTCGCCGATCCGGTCGCGCCAGTCGATATGCGCGTCGATCTGCAGGATATGCAGCGTTTCGGCATCCGAGAAACCGCGCATGAAGGGGATGGCGGCGGAATCATCGCCACCGATGAGAAGCGGAATAGCACCGGCTGCCCGGATGTACCGGGTTGCCGCTTCAATCGCGGCGCGATTACCCGCATTATCATCATAGTGCGTAACGACATCACCCAGGTCCACGACATCCAGCGCGCCATCGTTCAGCAAAGGCCCATCGAAATCGAAATCCCAATGATCGACATGCACGGACGCTTCAGTGATCGCCCTGCGGACAGCATCCGGCGCTGATATACCAGGCTTATCGGGAATACTGCGGGGATAAGCCGTTCCATGAACAGCACCAAAAATCGCGACCGATCCCGCTTGGGCGTCGCTCGCGGCTGGCAGATTAAAGAAAGTCTCTCGTACCGGCTGAAGTGTGTAGGTCATGCTCATGCAGCCCGCGCTGCCAGAAATCGGTCCATTGCCGCGAACGAAAACGCTCCAATCGGCAGATCGGTGCCGCCATCCAGAGCCAGATCAGCCAGGATTTCGCCGACGACGCTGGTGAACTTGAACCCGTGCCCGGAGCAGGGTGACGCCACGACGATGCGTTTGTCACCCGGCATCAGGTCGAGCAGGAAATCCTCACTCGGCAGCATCGTATAGCGGCAGGTGGTGGAGCGCACGCGCAAGCCGGCCGCAGTTGGTAGACGGCGCTTGATAAAGCTGTCGAGCAGATCCGTATCCCTGTCATTGACGGGCGGATTGGGCTGGTTCGGATCGATCGGCTCGCGGAAATGCGCATGACGGCCCACTTTGACACCGTCGACGCCGATCGCCGGAAAGCCGAAGAACGAGCCATTCTCTCCCTCGTCGCGAATGAACACCGGCATGCGCTGCGGCATCGTGACGAAACCGTCCGTTGGCTGGTACCAGGAGACCACCTGCTTGATCGGCACCGCATGATCGCGCAACGCCGGCACCAGCTCGCCAATCCACGAGCCGGTCGCGATGATCACCTTGCTGGCATGATAACGTCCGGTCTCAGATACGATGATTACGCCACTCTCGCCCGGCTCGATCGCGGTCACCTTCTCGCCGAAATGCAAAGCCGCCCCATCGGCGGCGGCCAGCTTGAGATGACCCATGACCGCCGCTTCAGGCCGCAGATAGCCGCCCTGCGGGTCGAGCAATGCGATCTCGTCAGCATCCAGCGAAAACACCGGAAAACGGCTGCGCATCTCGTTTGGATCCAGCGTTTCCAGCGGCAGGTTGTGTAGCGCGCAGCTCTTCCTGGTGCCGCTGACGATCTTGCTGTCAGGCTTGCCAATCTGCAGCACGCCGGTGATTGTCAGGATATCTTCGCGCAACCGTGCTTCCAGAGCCCGCCAATTGGCATAGGCGCGCTGCAGCAATGGCACATAGGATGGATCCTCGAAATAGCCGAGCCGGATCAAACGGCTATCGCCATGCGACGAACTCAGCGCATGGGCCGGATAGTAGGCATCGATGCCGATTGCCTTGACGCCGCGCGCGGCCAGATGCGCAATGGCGGCACTCCCCATGGCGCCAAGGCCGACAACAGCAACGTCGAAATGGGCGGTCATGGCAGTATCCTTCCGGGAATTTCAGGTGTGTGGAGGCAGCGGTCTGCGCAGGAGATCGCGGGCCTTTTCCAAATCCCAGCCGAGCGGCCGGTCGTCGGCATAGGTTGGCACATCCGCACGGATATGGCGATAGAGTAGATCGGTCCCCGCTGCTCTCGACGCAACGCCCGTTTTGAAGTCCTGCGCCTGTGCGGCGGCGGCAAACTCGATTCCGAAGATCTGTTCAGCGTTGTCGATGACAGCAAGAAGCTTGTTGGCGGCGGCCGTCGGATGTCCGAGAAAATCCTCCTGCAGTGCCGACGTAATGCCGCCATCAAGGCTGGCGGGCGCGCCAAGACGCCGGTTTTCCGCCGCAAGCGCAGCTGCCGTATATTGCGCGATCATGAAGCCGGAACCAGCACCCGGGTCCGCAGCCAGAAACGCAGGCAGGCCGCTGACCAGCGGATTGACGAGACGGTCGATCCGGCGCTCGCTCATCATCGAAATCTGGGCAATAGCGATGGCGAGGCTATCCAGAGCCTGGCCAAGCGCCGGGGCGACGGCATGGGCCTCGGAGGAGACCACCGGTGCTTCCGGCGTGCCGGAGACAGCGGGATTGTCGGTGACGGAGGCCAGTTCCTGATTGACGACGGCACTCGCAAAATCGAACACGTCCCACCCGGCACCATGGGCATGCGGAACGGAACGCAGGCTGAGGGCGTCCTGTGTGCGCACGCCTTGCGCGGCCTCGATCAATCCGCTCCCGGCCAGCCGCTCGCGCAAGGTCCTGCCGACCTTCTCGATCCCCGCAGACTTGCGAAGCGCGAGCACATCCGCGTCAAAGGCTGCCATCTGGCAGCCAAGCGCTTCGATCGTCAGTGCGGCAATGGAGTCGGCCCAATCCAGCAGCTGCTCCGCCCGCTGTAAGGCGACCGCTCCAAGCCCCACGGAGCAGGCCGTGCCATTGACGAGGCTCAGGCCTTCCTTCGCCTGCAAAACAAGTGGCGCAACGCCAAGCGTCTTCAACGCCTCGGCACCGGTCACCATGTTACCCTTCAACCGGGCCTTGCCCTCGCCGATCAGCACCAGTGCGATATGCGCATTGTGGCTGAGATATCCGGCCGACCCTTTGGATGGCACTTCGGGAATGCAGTCTTCGCGCAGAAAGGTTTGCAGCAGTTCAACGATCGCCGGGCGCACACCGGAATGGCCGTGTGAAAAATTGGCGATCTGGGCTGCGATGATCGCGCGGACTTCCCGCGCTTCCAGTCGTGGGCCGACGCCACAGGCGTGACTGAGGATAATATTGCGCGACAAGCGGCTTTGAGAAGGACGGTCAACGACCGTATCAGCAAGAGCACCAACGCCGGTATTGACACCATAGGCCCGTACGCCGCTTTCAACGATCGCCGAGACAATGTGGCTTGCCGTCTCAACCCGCTGTCTGGCCGCATCGGAAAGAGTAAGCGTTGCGCCACTGGCAACCGCCGCTACGGCGCGCCAGTCGAGCGCGCTCTCAAGCACGATATCCTGCACGATCAGCCCCCAAAATTGCCGATGAACTGGCGGAAGCTTGGCGAACCACCCGAACCGAACAATTCGTCCGGCGCACCATCGCTGTCGATCTCGCCGGATTTCATGAAGATAACCCGGTTGGAAACGTTGCGGGCAAAGCTCATTTCGTGGGTGACGACCAGCATGGTCATGCCCTCTTCCGCCAGCGAGCGCATGACACGCAGCACTTCGCCGACCAGTTCCGGATCCAGTGCCGAGGTCGGTTCATCGAACAGCATGACTTTCGGCTTCATCGCCAGCGAGCGGGCGATCGCCGCACGCTGCTGCTGACCACCGGACAGGTGCGCCGGATAGGCGTGGCGCTTTTCGGCAATCCCCACTTTCTCCAGGAGGGCCTCGGCCTCGGCGATGCACTCGGCACGCGGACGTTTCAGAACGTGAACCGGCCCTTCGATCACATTCTCAAGGATGGTCATATGGGACCAGAGATTGAACGACTGGAACACCATGCCGAGTTCGGAGCGGATGCGATCCACCTGCCGGCGGTCGGAAGGGTAATTCTTGCCACCGCGCTGAGCCATCTGGATCAATTCGCCATCGACCGAAATCTCGCCATGATCGGCGATCTCCAGAAGGTTGATGCAGCGCAGGAAGGTTGATTTACCCGAGCCGCTGGCACCGAGAAGAGAAATGACATCGCCATCGCGGGCATCGAGCGAAATCCCGCGCAAAACCTCATGCGTACCGAAGCTCTTGCGGATGTCGCGGACGGAAAGCCTTGTCGTGCCTGCCATGGTCGTTCCAGTCTGTTTGGGGGTCTCGGGGCTCACCGTTGCGGCACCGGAAATAGCGGTGCAGCGCGCCGATGCGGCGTCAGCTTATACTCAAGCAAAGCCATCGCCTGCAGGATGATGAAGTTGAGAATGAGGTAGATGGCGGCGGCACAAAGGAAGACTTCCATCGTGCGGTAGGTTTGCGAGATCAGCCGCTGTGCAACGCCGGTCACCTCCCAGACGGTGACGAGACTGGCGAGCGCCGTTGATTTCACCATCATCACCACTTCCGTCGAATAGGCGGGAAGCGCATGGCGGAAAGCGATTGGGGCGAGGATACGGCGGGTCAAAAGAAAGCCGGACATGCCGATCGAGCGCGCCGCCTCGATCTCCTTGGATGGAATGGCGCGCAGCCCGAAGCGGAAGATTTCCGCCGAGTAGCCCGCCGTGCAGAGCGCCAGGGACAGCACCGCACAAACGAAAGGTTCACGCAAAGCCGGCCACAGAAAACTGTAGCGGATGAAGCCGAACTGGCCGAGGCCGTAGAAGATCAGGAACATCTGGATCAGCAGCGGCGAGCCGCGAAAGATGAAAATGTAGCCCTTGGCGAAATTGCGGGCGACCGCATTGCCGCTGACGCGCATCCAGACGATGAGAAGCGCCAGAAGGCCGCCAAAGAAGACCGAGAGCGCAAACAATGCCAAGGTTGTCGGCAATGCTGCCAGCAACGTTTTCATTGTGTCGAACATGAAGGGGAAATCCATCGCGCGTCTCCTCGGTCAGGCCTGGCCGATGCCAGAGGGCATGCTGCGGCTGGCGCGCTTTTCGGCGCCGGTGAAAAGGCGGTCGGAGAGGCTCGTCAGGATCAGGTAGAGGCAGCCACCGACGATGAAGAATAGGAAGTGCTGGCGGGTGGAGCCGGCCGCAACCTGGCTGGTCCGCATCAGATCAGCAAGACCGGTGACCGAGACCAATGCGGAATCCTTGAGGCTGAGCTGCCAGACATTACCGATGCCCGGAATGGCGAAGCGAAATACCTGCGGGCCAATGATACGGCGGAAACGCAAACCGCGATTCATCCCGATGGCCTGCGCTGCCTCAAGTTCCCCCTTGGGGATAGCCAGATAGGCGCCGCGATACACCTCGGCCTGATAGGCCCCGGAAATGATACCGACGGCAAGAGCGCCAGCCGCAAACGATGGCAGCCCCAGAAAGCCCTCATACCCCATGGCCGTGCCGATGGCGGTGATCGCGCTCGATCCGCCGAAATAGACGAGATAGATGATCAACAGCTCGGGAACCCCGCGAAAAACGGTGGTATAAATACCGCCAAGGGTCCGGAAGAACCGGCTGCCGGATAGTTTTGCCCAGGCAATCAGGGTACCCAAAACTGCCCCGATCAACAGCGCGACGGCGGTGACGGCAAGCGTCATCAGGGCTGCCACAAGCAGCAGTCCGCCCCAGCCGGTGGGGCCAAATCCGATCATTTGAAGTAAAGACATGCCGCAGGCGTCCCGTCGTTCCCGGCCAGGCCGGCTTCCCGATCTTCAAGTGGATGTGGAAGGCCGCACCTCATCCGAGAAAACGGCCTGCCGCAGCAAGTGTGCCCGCCGCCGCTAAAATAGCAAGCGGCGGGAAAACCTGAAATCAGGGCGTAACGTCGGTCTTGAACCACTTCATCGACAAGGTCTTGATCGTGCCGTCGGCAAGTGCCGCCTCGATCGCCTTGTTGAACATGTCGCGCAGGTCGGTATCGGCCTGACGGATACCGAGCCCCTCGCCGCTGCCGAAGATCGTTCCGCCGATTTCCGGACCAGTGAAGCCGAGCGAACCATTGGCCTTCTCGAATGCCGAGATCAGATAGACGGCGTCGTCGAACACCAGATCGATACGGCCGCTCTCGAGATCGAGGTCGCGCTCAGCGCCGGTCTTGTATTCGCGAACCGTGGCGATATCGCCGAAATTGTCATAGACGAACTTGGAATAGACGGTCGCGGCCTGGATGCCGATGGTCTTGCCGGCAAACGCCGCCTTCATCGCCTCGACTTCCTTGACGCCGGTTGCACCCGGATCGAGCTTGATAACCGTTCCGGTACCGGCAGCATTGGCCAGCGGGCTGTCCTTCAGGGTCGCAAAAGCAGCGTGCGTGTGGGCGTAAGGGATGGTGAAGTCGATGATCTTCTTGCGCTCTTCGGTGATCGACAGAGCATCCATGATGACGTCGAACTTACCGGCATTGAGCGCCGGGATCATGCCGTCCCAATCGGAAGCGACCAGCGTGCACTCGACCTTCATGTGGTCGCACAGATATTTTGCTAGCTCCGGTTCAAAGCCGCCGAGCGTGCCGTCCGGATTGGTGAGGTTCCACGGCGCATAGGCGCCTTCAAGCGTGATGGTAACAGTCTTCCAGTCCTTGGCTTGAGCCAACGGAGCGGAAAGGGTTGCAAAAGCGACGGCACCAGCCATCAGAAATTTTGACAGGTTCATGTTCACGTTCCTCTGAGGTTTATCTTCAACAACGTCCGCCGATCTGCGCCGGCTTCACAAATATCTTGATGGATAACGCGGCAAAAATGCCTCTGAACATCCATGTTGTATATGGTACCATATGCTAATTTTTATGGTATGCAAGTACGCGGCCGCATTTGAATGCAAAATTAATTCCGCCCAGGGAATGAACATATGAAACGAAGCAATGCCCCGAAAGCTCCGTTAAAATGGGACGCCAGCGACAACGACGGCTCGCCGCTTTATGCCGGCGTCAAGCAGATGATCCTTGACCGCATCCAGAGCGGCGAATGGCCGCCAAAACACCGGGTGCCATCGGAGAACGAACTGGTTGCGGAACTCGGCGTCAGCAAGATGACGGCCAACCGTGCCTTGAGGGAACTGGCGAGCGAGGGCGAACTCGTGCGCATCCAGGGGGTCGGCTCTTTCGTTGCTGAGCGCAAAGGTTACTCCGAACTGTTCGAAGTCCGCAATATCGCCGAGGAGATCGACGAGAGAGGCCATACGCATCAGGCATCCGTGGTGGTTTTGGCGCAGGAAACTGCCGCGCCGGATGTTGCCGATGCCCTCGGGCTACCGATCGGCGCACCGGTGTTTCATTCACTGATCGTCCACAGCGAAAACGGCGTTCCGGTCCAGATCGAAGACCGTTTCGTCAACCCCGAAGCGGCGCCAGGCTACCTGGAACAGGACTTTACGGCGCAAACGCCCAATGCCTATTTGACAGCAGAAGCCCCCTTGAGCGGGTCCGAGCATATTGTCGAAGCCGCCATGCCACAGCCATGGGAATGCAAGCTGCTGGTCATCCTGCGCACCGAACCCTGCCTGCTCATTCGCCGCCGCACATGGTCATCGAAGCGGGCCGTGTCCTTTGCGCGGCTGGTTTATCCCGGCAACCGGTATCGCTTGGAATCACGCAACGGAAAGATGAGCGACGAGTAGTTGAACCCGCGAAACACTCCCTATGTTGTATAGGGAACTTGGGTGGTCGATTGATTCAGCCCTGCGCGACGACGGTTTCGGGCCAGAACTGAAGCGCCATATCGATGACGCGGTACAACGCCGATCGATCCGCACCGGATGCCGCTTGAATGGCGGTCCCCTGTGAAATGGTCATGATATAGCGAGCAAGATCATAAGGCTCATGCCCGGCAGGCAGGTCGCCCTCCTTCGCCGCGCGCTCAAACCGGCTACCCAGATCACGCTCGCCGCGCTGGCGGTTTTCGATGAGGCATTTCTGGATTTCGGCAGCCGCCTCACTGCAGGCAAGCGCACCATTGATGCCAAGACACCCACTTGGACCCGTTTCCGCGGTCTGTGAATCGGCAAAGCCTCTCAGGATTTTCTCGGCGACAACACGCGCCTTCGGCTCCCTCAGAGCCTCATGGAAGAAATTCATCTTGGTGCGCTCGTAACGCTCCAGGGCCTTGAGGAAGAGGCCTTCCTTATTACCGAAGACCCCATAGAGGCTCGGCTTGGTAATGCCCATGCCCTCGGTCAAGTCGGTCAGAGACGTGCCTTCGTAGCCCTTTCGCCAGAACAGCTCCATCGCCGTTTCCAAGGCTTCATCGACATCAAACTCTCTTGGCCGTCCCATGGGGTGGGCCCTCCCGAATTTTTTTATACCGATCGGTATATAATTCGATTGACAGTGATCGGTTTCAGAACTTATTTCTATACCGAACGGTATTGAACGTCAATGCAACCCTAGCCTAAATCCTCCGCCTCCCACGAAGGACGACCGGCCGCCCACCACCCGGGGCAGAAATTCAGGATAACCGCCATGTCATTCGGAACTTTCAGAACCAAGCTTTTCACCACCGGCCTCGTGCTTGCAGTCGCCACCATCACGCCGACGATCTATTTCGACCTGCTGGGAAGCACCGCAGGCAGCGGCAACGCGGCCGATGCTTCGACCACAGCTCCCGTCGCCATTCCTGTCTCCGTCGCGGTCGTGGAAGCCAAGTCGGTGACACAGTGGAGCGAGTTCTCAGGCCGCCTCGAAGCCGTCGATCACGTCGAGCTGCGCTCCCGCGTCGCTGGCGCCATCCAGTCTGTCCACTTCCAGGAAGGTGCGATCGTAGAAAAGGGCGACCTGCTCGTCACCATCGATCCCGCCCCCTTCCAGGCGGAGGTCGCCAGAGCTCAGGCAAGCGTGACGGCAGCCGAAGCACGCGCTTCGCTGGCCCGCGTCGAACTGAAGCGCGGCACCCAGCTGCTGGCATCCAACGCAGTCTCGCAAAGCGAGGTCGATCAGCGCCAGAACGGCCTCGCCAGCGCCGAAGCCGACCTTGAGGCGGCGCGCGCAGTGCTGCAATCTGCGGCACTCAACCTCAGCTACACCGAAATCCGCGCCCCGATCACCGGCCGCGTCGGCAAGATCGAGATCACCGCCGGTAACCTGATCGCTGCTGGCCCTTCCTCGCCGATCCTCACCCGTCTGGTCTCCTTGAGCCCGATCTATGCCAGCTTCGAAGCCGACGAGCGGATCGTCTCAGGCATCCTTGCCGAGCTTCCGGAAGGCGTGAACGCCCGCAACTTCATCGACCGTGTGCCGGTCCGCATGGATGTCGCCGGCCTGCCGGGCGTGAGCGGCAAGCTCCAGTTGGTCGATAACAGCGTTGATCCCCAGAGCGGCACGATCCGTGTTCGCGCCGTGTTCGACAATGCCAATGGCGCCCTGATGCCGGGACAGTTCGCACGGTTGAGCATGGGCCAGGCGAAGTCCGAAGACGCCGTGCTCATCCATGAACGCGCCATCGGCACCGACCAGAACAAGAAATACGTCATGGTCGTCAAACCGGACAACACCACGGAATACCGCGAGATCACCGTCGGCATGAAATCCGATGGCCTGCGGGTGGTGACGGCCGGATTGAAGGCTGACGAGCGCATCGTCGTCAACGGCTTGCAACGCATCCGTCCCGGCGCGCTCGTCGCGCCTGAAATGGTCTCCATGAAACCGGCTGCCGATCCCCAGCAGCAAGCCTCGATAACCAACTAAGCCTTTTCCGGCATTTCAGCACAAGGGCGGATCACGCCATGAATATCTCCAGGTTCTTTATCGATCGCCCGGTTTTCGCGGGCGTTCTGTCTTTCATCATCTTCCTGGGCGGCCTGATCGCCATGACGATCCTGCCGATCTCGGAATATCCCGATGTCGTGCCGCCACAGATCGTCGTTCGCGCCAACTATCCGGGCGCAAACCCGAAAGTCATTGCCGAAACGGTGGCGACGCCGCTGGAGGAATCGATCAATGGCGTCGAGGACATGCTTTACATGAGCAGCCAGGCGACCACTGACGGCTTGATGACACTGACTGTCACCTTCAAGCTCGGCACAGACCCCGATCAGGCGCAACAGCTTGTCCAGAACCGCGTCGGCCAGGCCGAGCCACGGCTACCGGAAGAAGTCCGCCGTCTTGGCATCACCACCATCAAAAGCTCTCCGGACCTGATGATGGTGGTGCATCTGACGTCGCCCGAGGGCCGCTACGACATGACCTATCTGCGCAATTATGCGCTGATCAACGTCAAGGACAGGCTGGCCCGTATCGACGGTGTCGGCCAGGTCCAGCTGTTCGGCTCCGGTGACTATTCGATGCGCATCTGGCTGGATCCGCAGAAGATGGCCCAACTGGGCCTCTCCGCCTCCGATATCGTCAATGAAATCCGTGCCCAGAACGTCCAGGCCGCAGCCGGCGTGATCGGCTCGTCGCCAAATTCCCAAGGCGTAGATCTGCAACTGTCCGTGAATGCACAGGGACGCCTGCAGAGCGAAGAAGAGTTCGGCGAGATTATCATCAAGACGAGCCCGACCGGCGCGATCACCCGCCTGCGCGATGTCTCGCGCATCGAATTGGGCTCAGCCGAGTATTCGCTGCGCTCGTTGCTGAACAACAAGCAGGCAGTCGCCATCCCCGTCTTCCAGGCACCTGGTTCGAATGCAATCGAGATTGCCGACCAGGTCCGCACGACCATGGAGGAAATCAAGGCATCGATGCCGCAGGATGTCGATTACGAGATCGTCTATGACACGACGCAGTTCGTGCGCGCCTCGATCGAGGCCGTCATCCACACGCTGCTTGAAGCCATTGCGCTGGTCGTCATCGTCGTCATCATCTTCCTGCAGACGTGGCGCGCCTCGATCATTCCGCTGATCGCGGTTCCCGTCTCGATCATCGGCACCTTCGCCGTGATGCAGATGCTCGGCTTCTCGATCAACGCGCTCAGCCTGTTCGGCCTCGTTTTGGCCATCGGCATCGTCGTCGATGACGCGATCGTCGTCGTCGAGAACGTCGAGCGCAACATCGAGGACGGCCTTTCGCCGCGCGAAGCGACCTACAAGGCAATGACCGAAGTCTCCGGCCCGATCATCGCGATCGCTCTGGTGCTGGTCGCCGTCTTCGTGCCGCTCGCCTTCATCTCCGGCCTGACCGGCCAGTTCTACAAGCAGTTCGCCCTGACGATCGCCATTTCGACCGTCATCTCGGCCTTCAACTCGCTGACGCTGTCCCCGGCGCTTGCTGCCCTGCTTCTGCGTGGCCATGATGCGCCGAAGGACCGGTTGACCCGGGTAATGGACTTCCTGTTCGGCTGGTTCTTCCGGGGCTTCAATGCCGTGTTTTCGCGCGGCTCGCGGGCCTATAGCTCCGGCGTCCGGGGCGTGATCTCACGCAAGACCCTGATGATGGGCGTTTATCTCCTGCTCGTCGGCGCCACCGTGTTCTTCTTCAAGGCCGTGCCTCCCGGTTTCGTCCCGCCGCAGGACAAGCAGTATCTGGTCGGCTTCACCCAGCTGCCGGACGGTGCTTCACTCGACCGCACGGAAGAGGTCATCCGCCGCATCAGCGACATCTCCTTGAAGGTTCCCGGCGTCGAAAGCGCCATCGCCTTCCCAGGCCTGTCGATCAACGGCTTCACCAACTCCTCCAATGCCGGCATCGTCTTCCTCTCGCTGAAGCCTTTCGAGGAACGCACCACGCCTGACCTCTCGGCCGGCGCGATTGCCGGGCGGCTGAACCAGGAACTCAGCGTCATCCAGGAATCCTTCAGCGCCATCTTCCCGCCGCCACCTGTCCAGGGTCTTGGTGCCATCGGTGGTTTCAAGCTTCAGCTGGAAGACAAGGCCGGGCTTGGCTACGAGGCACTCGATGCTGCCGTGAAGGGTTTCATGGCCAAGGCTTACGTGACGCCCGAACTGGTCGGCATGTTCTCCAGCTACCAGGTCAATGTTCCGCAGCTTTATGCTGACGTCGATCGGGCCAAGGCCCGCCAGCTGAACGTTCCGCTGACGGAAATCTTCAACACGCTGCAGATCTATCTCGGCTCGGTCTATGTCAACGACTTCAACAAGTTCGGACGAACCTATTCCGTGCGTGTTCAGGCCGATGCCGACTACCGCGCTCAGGCTGAAGACATCGGCAAGCTGGAAGTCCGCTCCAGCTCCGGTGAAATGATCCCGCTGTCGGCAGTCCTGAACGTCACCTCAAGCGCCGGCCCGGAACGCGCCATGCGCTACAATGGCTTCCTCTCGGCCGACATCAACGGCAATACGGCACCCGGCTATTCATCCGGCCAGGCCCGCGCCGCTGTTGAGCGCATTGCGGCAGAAACACTGCCTGCAGGCGTGACCTTCGAATGGACGGAATTGACCTATCAGGAGATCATTGCCGGCAATACCGGTATCCTGATCTTCCCGCTGTCGATCCTGCTGGTCTTCCTGGTGCTGGCAGCCCAGTACGAAAGCCTGACGCTGCCGTTGTCGATCATCATGATCATTCCGATGGCGCTTCTGGCGGCACTGGGCGGGGTCTGGCTGACGGCAGGCGACAACAACGTCTTCACCCAGATCGGTCTGATCGTGCTGGTCGGGTTGTCAGCCAAGAATGCCATTCTGATCGTCGAGTTCGCCCGGGAACTGGAGTTCGAGGGGGCGACGCCGTTCGACGCCGTCATCAAGGCCAGCCGCCTGCGCCTGCGCCCGATCCTGATGACCTCGATGGCCTTCATCATGGGTGTCGTACCGCTCGTCATCTCGACTGGTGCCGGTGCTGAAATGCGCCATGCCATGGGGGTCGCTGTGTTCTCCGGCATGATTGGCGTGACGCTGTTCGGTCTGTTCCTGACGCCGGTCTTTTACACGCTAGTGCGTGCGATGACCGGAAACAGGCCGCTGAAGAAGAGCGGACAAACCGTCCCTCACGAAACGGCCTCGGTAACGCAACTGCATACCCAGCCGCTCTTGCCCGGACTTGAAGCCGCCGAATAGACGGTCGAGCAACTCAACGAAAAACGGCGCCGCAACCAGCGGCGCCGTTCCTATTTCAACCGATGCCAGACGGGTTAAAACTCTTCCCAGTTCTCCTGAGTAGGCACCGCATTCCCGGAAAAAGCGCGCATCACCTGCCCTGCCATCTTGCGGGCCGGCGAAGCCACCGGCCGGGAATAATGTCCAGCCTCCACCGCGCGCGGGGCGTTCGTCTGCTGGCCGACCCGAAACTGGCCAAGCAGCGAGAACAGAGCCTCCGCTTCGCGGGCCAGACTGTGGCTTGCCGCCGTCGATTGTTCCACCATCGCCGCATTCTGCTGTGTGCCCTGGTCCATGGCATTCACGGACTGGTTGATCTCCTTCAACCCGGTCGCCTGCTCCCGCGCGCCTTCGACAATGGCGACGACGTTGGTGTTGATCTCCTGGACCTGCTTGACGATTTCCTCAAGAGCCTTGCCGGTTTCGCCGACCAGCGAAACACCGCTTTTCACCTGTTCGCCCGAGGTGTTGATCAATGCCTTGATTTCCTTAGCGGCTTTGGCCGATCGCTGGGCCAGTTCGCGCACTTCCTGGGCAACGACAGCAAAGCCCTTGCCGGCATCACCGGCGCGCGCTGCCTCCACTCCCGCATTCAGCGCCAAGAGGTTGGTCTGGAAGGCGATATCATCGATGACGCCGATAATGTTGGAGATTTCCCGTGACGAGGTCTCGATTTCCCCCATCGCCGTAATGGCATTGCGCACCACGGCTCCGGACCGCTCCGCATTGGCGCGTGTCGCGGCAACCAGATGACCGGCCTCCTCCGCCCTGCGGCTGGAATCCGCGACGGTGGTAGTGATTTCCTCAAGTGCTGCGGCTGTCTCCTCGACAGAGGCGGCCTGCTGTTCTGTTCGTTTCGACAGATCGTCGGCCGCGGAGCGGATTTCCGTCGAGCCTGCGGCAATCGCCTGCGCATTGGAACCAACGGAATGCATCGCTGACCGCAACTTGCCCACGGCGTCGTTGAAGTCGTGGCGCACCTTTTCCATGGTTGGAACGAAGGGATTGTCGAGTTTCTGAGTCAGGTCGCCATCGGCCAGGTTTTTCAATGCTTTGGCGAGCATCCCGACTGCGCCCATGCGCTCGGTCACATCCGTCGCAAGCTTCACGACCTTATAGACCTTGCCCTTGCCGTCAACGATCGGGTTGTAGGCTGCCTGGATCCAGATTTCCTTGCCGCCCTTGCCGAAACGCCGGAATTCATTGGCAGTAAATTCGCCGCGCCCAAGCCCCTCCCAGAACTGCCGGTATTCCTCCGTCTGCACATAGGCGGGATCACAGAACATCCGATGATGCCGGCCTTGAATTTCCTGCAACTGATATCCCAACGCACCGCAGAAGTTTTCATTGGCGGTAATGATTTCGCCGGTCGGGGTAAACTCGATCACCGCCTGCGAGCGGGAAACGGCATTCAGCTTGCTGGCATCCTCCATCGCTTTCTGGCGGACGGCGGTGATGTCGGTTGCGAACTTTACTACCTTGTAGGGCTTGCTGCCGCGGAAGACCGGGTTATAGGAAGCCTCGATCCAGATCTCGCGGCCGCTCTTGGTGACACGTTTGTACTGCTGCCGGTCAAATTCGCCACGGCCGAGCCGGGCCCAGAATTCGCGGTATTCCACACTGCTTGCTTCCGCCGGATCGACAAAAATCCGGTGATGCTTGCCTCTGATCTCCCCAAGCTCATAGCCCAACGCCGAACAGAAATTCGGATTGGCATTGAGGATATTACCGTTGAGATCGAATTCGATAATCGCCTGCGACGTATGCATCGCGGCTAGAACAGCCGCGGCATCACCGCCAAAACGTGGGAAAAGCTTGCCCATTCAACGCCTCCTTCGGCATCCGCTCAATTTTCATGCGCCATTTGGGCGCAACAATGGGCACGCATCGGCTGATCAGCGCCGCGAATGTCCGTTTATCCGATATCTCGTATGACCCTGACTCTGGTGATCGCCGTATGTCCGAAAGACAGCAGCGTGCCGGTCAGGTTTCTGTGAAAGACATGCCGATCTTCCCGGCTTGTGCATCAGCGTCATGCTCGAACATTCTAATATTCGAATGCACGATACAACTATTGGTATAATTATTAAAATAAGAATTAATAAGTCGGGCAATTTCTAAGCATATAACATCTTCTCTGCCTTCGAATGCAGAGCTGCCCTTCACTTTTCAAATTACGCAAAATATTGTTTTTATATATATTTTCACAGAATTTGGCAGAACCAATCCCGCAATGGGAGAAAGTTCCAAGTATTTAATTCCGCGACATCACAAGGCCGCGTCAATATCGCCGGAAAATACAATCTTTAATTGATTTTGTGACTCATCATATCTGGCTAAACCCAAGTCCACTTTTTTGCAATCGGCGGGACGGGAGCGCGTGCAGCATCTGCTCGCGCTCCCGCTCGATCAACGCTCCGCGTAAATCCCGTAAAGGATCGGCATCAAACCGACCAGCGCCTCAAAGCGGGCGAAGGATTTTCGCTCGGGGACTGTCCAGCCAGTTTCCGCCAGCGCCGACAGACGCGGGAAGACAAGCCGGTCGAATACGCCACGATCGGTCATCGGCTCCGACCAGATGCAGCATTGCACGCCGGACAGCCGCTTCTTCTGCTCTTCGCTCCAGCCTTCGATCGGATCAAACGTGTAGAGTTTCTCCGGATCTGACCAGCCCGCCCAGCTAGCGCCTGGTTCCGACCATGCCTGACTGTTGGCCATGTCTAGGTAATAGACCTGGCCGGGGCAGACGACCATATCATAGCCTTCCCCCGCCAAGGCAGCAGATGCTTCGACCGTCCGCCAGCCGAACAGCAGCGACTGCCCCTTGTCGATGACATTACCATGCGCTGCCTCCTGCCAGCCCCCGGTGATGCAGCCGCGCGAGGCCAGGAAGCCCTGCACGCGTGCAAGGAACTCCGCCTGCAGCACAGCGGCGCCTGATCCGTCGATCTCGTCGGCGCCGTGTGTATTGGTAATGACGTTCAGCCGCGCGGCATGCGCCGTTGCCATACCCTCTCCGCTGACATCACGCAGACGGGCGAGCGCTTCAGGCGACCCCGACCACGCACCGACCGGTACTTCGTCGGCGCCGATATGGATAATCTTGGACGGAAACAGCTCGATCAGTTCGTCAAAGATCGTTTCGAGAACCCGGTAGGTTTCTTCCCGGGCCGGATTGATACAATTATCCGGGAAGCCCTGAACGGAATAGTAGCTGCCCTTCTCCTGCGGGTCACGCAGTTCCGGGATGGCCTGCTGCATGGCGTAGCAATGTCCGGGCACATCGATTTCCGGAATCACCTCGATGCCCAACGCACCCGCCAAGGCGACGATCTGCCGGATGGCAGCCTTGGTGTAATAACCACCGGTCACCTGCGGACCGGAGCCGAGCAGCGGCGGAATTTTCAGACCATGGCCGCGCCATGCGCCGACCTCCGTCAGGGCCGGATAGGCATCGATCTCGACGCGCCACGCCTCGTCGTCGGACAGATGCCAATGAAAGCGGTTCAGCTTGTTCCAGGCCATGATGCGCAGGAACTGCTCGATCTCCGCTGTGCTGTAAAATTGCCGGGCGACATCGAGATGTACACCGCGCCACGACAGCGCCGGTTCATCGGCGATCTCGCCGGATGCAGGAAACAGGAAGGTCTCGGGATGAAGCCGCGCGCCGCGCAGAATCTGCCCAAGCGTGATCAACCCGTAAAGGAAACCGGCGCGAGCGCGCGCTGATATCGTTACCCCGGATGTGGAGAACGTGATGCGATATGCGTCCGGCGCAAGGCCGTCGGCTGAAGCAAAGGAGACAGGAAAACCACCTTCGGCAGCAGGACGGACAATCCCTTCGACCGGAAAGAGACCGTCCGAAAGCACCGCGAATGCCTCTGCAGCAGCCCCAGCCTCGCCACCTTCAGCCTGCAGAGCAAGCCCGGTGGGAGGCGCCAGCCTACCGGAAACCGAAACGGCATTCGGCCAGGGCACAACGGATACCGTCACCGGCGCAACCTTCGGAACCGGATAGACCACGGCACCACGTGTCAGCGCGGCGTTGTCCCCCTTCGCCCGGGTCGGGGCAACACTGACCGGCACCGTATTGTTGTCAGCAAGCACAACATAACCGGCATTGGCACCATCGGTCCAATGCTTGGGGTGATAGCTCATGCCATGCGCCTTGATGGTCCAGGTCTCTCCGGGCTTGAGCACAAAGCCATCCAGCGGCGCAAATTCCGAGTGGTTCGACAGCCGCTTCAACAAACGTCCGCCTTCAATGGTGGCTTCCGGATCGATGCGGGCCGGACCTGAAACACAAAGCTTGAAACCTTCAAGCGACTGGTCGGTATTGTTGGTCAAGGTCAGCGTATAGACAGGATTTTCATCCTGCCCCGCGGGCACCCAGAATGTCTCCAGCTGGTACTTTGTCTTGCTTGCTATCGTCATCATATCCTCCAGAAAACGGTCATTCGGCGCTGTTGAGCAGCCCGGCATAGACACCGGGGGCGGAATTCGGGATCGGCGCAGCACCCACCGTCCGCTCGTAAAAAGCCGATGGCCCGACATCGCCGATGATGGCGTAACCGTAGCCCATGACTTTCAAATCCAACAGACTGGCGAGAAGTAGGGCATGGCCGATACTCTCGCCGCGCGCCGCCTCATCGACCCCGGTCGGTCCAAAAAAACCGCGGGCAATCGATTCATGACAGGCAAAACCAATCAGCTTTTGCGCCCGGGTCGCCAAGAAACAGGTCGGTGGCTGGCGGGCGAAAGCCACTGCCGTCTCGCTCGCCCAACCGGAGCCGAACTTCTCCCGCACCCAGCCGGTAGCCAGTTCGAATTCCGGGGCAAGCGCACGCCGGATGGTGACCCCTGCGTTTTTCATGCGCGCGTTCAGTTCCGGAATCGGCTTAACCAGTGAAAGATTGACCAGATAATCCATGTGTTGAACCCTGTGCTATGACGTTTGCGATAGAAGGGGATATGAAAGATAGGATTCTCGCCTGCCTACCTTGCAAGCTTGAGACTACGAACATCAGAATATCCTGCGTGATTTGGAGCGAAGCAAGACGCCCACCCCTTTGATTTCGCAGCCATGGGAAAACGCCACGCCTCATGGAGGCCCGGACGCCGATTCCCTGGATCACAGCATGACGAGCCCTCCCAGGTTTCGCTCCCCGATCATTAAGTCAACTTATTGGACTTAACCTAGTTTGCGAATTCGAGACCTGTCAACAGACCGGTTTGGCAAGATCGATTGGGGAACTAAGACATGCCTTGTCATGAATCGCGCAAATTTGCCAAGACCGGCTGAGCGAGCCGGAAATTTACCTTAAGTTAAGAAAGCGTTAATTTCGCCCTTTATAGCAGTGACTTGTCTCCAGCTTTCGCGCAAATTGCAGGACGGAGAAAAGTGC
This sequence comes from Rhizobium sp. LjRoot98, assembly GCF_964252935.1. Classification (NCBI taxonomy): domain Bacteria; kingdom Pseudomonadati; phylum Pseudomonadota; class Alphaproteobacteria; order Hyphomicrobiales; family Rhizobiaceae; genus Rhizobium; species Rhizobium sp. LjRoot98. The sequence goes on along the minus strand of NZ_CAXUPW020000010.1, from coordinate 66,246 downwards.
GAACGTAAACAGAAGAGGAGCGCACCACCATGTCGACCCTCCAGATTGCGGCGCTGGCTTACGCCTTGACCACCTTTATTTATCTCGTGCCAACTTATATCGAAGGCGAGCGAGCCGGCGGCCAATGGTCGATCTACCGCGTAGCGGGCCTGGTTCTCTGCTTTTTCTGGCCTTTGCTGACGGTCCTTTTCATCTGCAAGGCCGTAGCCGGCACTTCCAGACCAAAATTCGTCTTTAGCGATCCTGCCATTCCGGGGCAAAACAGCACAGCCAACCGCTCGCCTGATTAAGAAGAGACGCATCAGCCACCGTCGTTGCGGATTAATTGACCATAGTGCCGGACAACGTCACCAGGTTAAAAATCTTCTGGCGCTCACAAAATCCACCCAAGATTGCATAGACTTAGCAGAAATCGACCCGATCAAGCGTCGAAATCGCCCTGAAAAGACGCGACGGCGCGTGATAAATTGCATTTCCCAAGTCAACAGGGGCCAACCTTTCATTGCTTAGAACTTTAATAAAAAGCCGGAACTACTCTTAAATCAATTTTTACCGTGAGACCAAATACCGGAAATCGCTTCTGAATTCTGGTCCAGATTAACACATCACGGACGCTTTTCAGGCAATATGCGGCTTCCAGGGCAAGTCGGGGATTTTGCTGCATGTGCGGATTTGGCGGATACTTCGGAGATGGCGTCGCGCCTCATGATGCGCAGCCGTTGCTGCAGCGCATGGTTGCCGCGATTGCACATCGCGGGCCGGATGAGCAGGGCATCTTTACCGCACCCTCCGTCGGGCTCGGCCATGTACGCCTGTCGATTGTCGGCCTGGGCGACGGCCAGCAGCCGATGACGCATTCCAGCGGCGATTTCACCATCGTATTCAACGGCGAGATTTTCAACTATGTCGAACTGCGCGAGACGCTGAACGCGCAGGGCCATGTGTTCCGCACCGGCAGCGATACCGAAGTCATCCTGCACCTTTATGAGCGCATGGGGCTGGATTGCATGTCCTTGCTCAACGGCGATTTTGCCTTTGCGATCTGGGACGCATCCACACAACGCATGATCATTGCCCGCGACCGCATGGGCGTCCGCCCGCTCTTCTATACAATGGTCGGGAAAAACCTCTATTTCGCCTCGGAAGTGAAGGCCCTGCTGCAGGTGCCGGGCGTTCGCGCTGAGATGGACCCCTTCGCGCTGGATCAGATCTTCACGCTCTGGGCGCCGATTGCACCCCGCACCGCCTTTCGCGACATCTTTGAACTAGAACCCGCGCATCTGCTGATTGCGGAGAAGGGCGAGATGTCGATTAAGCCTTACTGGCAGCTGCAATATCCGGATATGGGCGAGCCAGCCGCCTACACGGACGAGCGCGCCGCCGCCGAAGAACTCCGCGACCTGCTGACCGATGCGACACGTATCCGGATGCGGGCTGATGTTCCGGTCGGCTCTTACCTCTCCGGCGGCCTTGATTCATCGATCGTCTCGGCGCTGGCAGCCCCCATGGCGTCAGGCGGACTCTCGACGTTTTCGGTCACCTTCGGAAGTGCCGAACATGACGAGAGTGCTTTCCAGCACCAGATGGCGCAGGCTCTTGGCACGCATCATCACGCAGTTGCCAGCGGCGAAGGCGATATCGCCCGAGTGTTTCCCGAAGTAATCCGCTTTACCGAGCGCCCGATCCTGCGCACCGCCCCTGCACCGCTCTATCAGCTGTCCGGTCTTGTCCGCGAAAAGGGCCTGAAGGTCGTCCTGACCGGCGAAGGTGCCGACGAGGTATTTGCCGGCTATGATATTTTCAAGGAGGCTCGCGTCCGCCGCTTCTGCGCCCGCCAGCCGGGTTCGCGGATCAGGCCGCATCTGTTCCGCAAGCTCTACGCCTATCTGCCGGGGTTGAAGCAGCAATCGGCCGAATATCTGGCCGCCTTCTTCGGGGCCGGCGCCGACAGTATGGACGATCCGCTGTTTTCGCACCGGCCGCGTTTGCGCGGGACCGCCGCCGCCAAGCTGTTCTTCTCAGGCGATCTACGCCAGACGCTTGACGGCTATGACGCCGCCGCAGAAATGGTTTCGCGGCTGCCGCAAGACTTTGGCCGCTGGCACCCATTGCATCAGGCGCAATATCTCGAAAGCCGTTTCCTTCTGCCGGGCTATATTCTGTCAAGCCAGGGTGATCGCATGGCGATGGCGCATGGCATCGAAGGCCGTTTCCCGTTCCTCGACCATCGCCTGGTCGAATTCGCCACCCGGCTGCCGCCCGAAATGAAGCTCAAGGGACTGGTCGAAAAACACATCCTGCGGGAAGCGACAAAAGACCTTCTCCCGGAGACCATCGGGCGCCGGACCAAGCAGCCCTATCGGGCACCGGACAGCCAGTCCTTCGTCGGCGGCAACGAACGGGACTATGTCCGCGACGCCTTCAGCGAGCGCAGCATCACGGCATCCGGCCTTTTCAACCCGAAGGCCGTTTCGAAGCTTTACGAGAAATGCAGCGAGAAGCCGGCTTCCGGCTATCGTGACAATGTCGCCTTCGTCGGCATCCTATCAACCCAACTCTGGCAAAACACATTTTCAGCCACCAAGGCGCTTAGCACCAAGGCGGCCTGATCTTTATCTGAGGAAAAACATATGACCCAACCTATCAAGGACAGCATCAAGGCCTTCATCATCGAGAACTTCCTGTTTGGCGACGCGTCCTACGACCTTCAGGACGAGGCATCGTTGATCGAAAACGAAGTCATCGATTCCACCGGTGTTCTCGAACTCGTCGCCTTCATCGAGGATCAGTTCGGTTTCGTCATGGCCGACGCGGATATCGTCCCCGCCAATCTCGATTCCGTGGCACGCATCACAGCCTTTGTTGCCAAGCACGCCCAGCAGCCCGCACTCAACAAGATGTCGGCCTGACACGATCAGGCGACGGGAGACAGACGATGCGCGTCGAAGAATTTCTGCAGAACAGCGCCCGCATGAACGGCGCGAAGACAGCGTTGGTGGCCGGCGACAAGCGCTTTACCTATGCGGAATTCGACGCGGCAGCCGGACGGCTGGCTTCGTCGCTTGCCGCGGACGGAATCGTGCGCGGCGACCGCATCCTCGTCTTCATGAACAATTGCTGGGAAGCAGCGGTCTCGCTTTTTGCCATCCTGAAAGCTGGCGCCACTGCCGTGCCGGTCAATCCATCGACCAAGGCCGACAAGCTCGCCTACATGATTGGAAACTGCGAAGCGGCAGGTATTCTGACCCAAGGTAAACTGCTGCCCATCGTCTCTGAAGCGCGGGCGATCGAACCACGGCCGCTGTTTGTCGCATCGACGAAATTCAGAGGCGCTGGCCCCGGCGACGGCATTGCTGATTTCGAGGCCTGTCTTGCAGTCACTGAAACCGATGTCAAACATCACGGTATCGACGTCGATCTGGCGCTTTTGATCTACACCTCGGGTTCGACCGGACGCCCGAAGGGCGTGATGATGACGCATCGGAATGTCGAAGCAGCGGCAACCTCGATCACCACCTATCTGGAAAATAGGGCCGACGACATCATCCTGAATGTCCTTCCGCTCGCCTTCGATTACGGCCTCTACCAGCTGCTGATGGCCGTCAAACTCGGCGCAACCATCGTGCTCGAGGCCTCGTTCGCCTTCCCGCAGGCCATCTTCGACCGTATCCGCGAAGAAAACGTCACCGGCTTCCCGCTGGTGCCGACCATGGCCGCGATGATCCTGCAGATGCGCGATCTAGAACCGGATTTCCTGCCGAGCCTGCGTTACATCACCAATACCGCAGCCGCGCTGCCTCCGGCCCATATCGCCCGCCTGCGCGAACTGTTTCCGCGCGCAACGGTCTATTCGATGTACGGCCTAACCGAATGCAAGCGCTGCACCTACCTGCCGCCGGCAGAACTCGATCGCCGCCCCGGCTCGGTCGGCATTGCCATCCCCAATACCGAAGCTTTCGTGGTCGATGACAATGGCCAGCGCGTGGCGCCTGGCGTCCCCGGTGAGCTGGTGATCCGTGGCCCGCACGTGATGCAGGGCTACTGGCGCAATGACGAGGCGACCAGCAAGATGCTGCGCGCCGGACCCAACCCTTGGGAAAAGGTGCTCTACACCGGCGATCTCTTCCGCACCGACGAGGAAGGCTTCCTCTATTTCGTCGGCCGCAAGGACGATATCATCAAGACCCGTGGGGAGAAGGTTGCGCCGAAGGAAGTCGAGACGGTGCTGCACGCCCATCCGGGTATCGCCGAGGCGGTCGTCATCGGTCTGCCTGATCCGGTCCTTGGCCAGGCGATCGCAGCCATCGTCGTTCTCTCCGATCCGGCGTTGACGGACCGCGAGATCATCAAGCATTGCGCGGCCCATCTGGAAGATTTCATGGTTCCGCGTCTCATCGAATTTCGCGACGAACTCCCTAAAACAGATACCGGCAAGGTCAGCCGCAGGCTCGCCGCAGAAACACTGGAGGCTGCCGAATGAACATGCATAGCGCCGAAACCACCGCCGTATTCTCAGCAGCGACGCTGGCAATCGACCCGGCCAAGGAAACCGACAAGATCGTCGCAGCGCTACGTGAGCAATTGCGTGGCCCCTTGCGCAAGCGTGGCCTCGTTCTTGGTCTTTCCGGCGGCATCGACAGCAGCGTCTGCGCAGCTCTGGCCGCCCGCGCAGTCGGCGCCAAGAACGTCTATGCGCTGTTCATGCCGGAAAACGATTCCGATCCGGATAGCCTGCGCCTCGGCCGGAAGATCGCCGAAACCTTCGGCATTGACAGTGTCGTCGAAGATATCGGCCCGTCACTACAGGCCATGGGCTGCTACGATCGTCGCGACGCCTTCATCCGTGAGCTGGTTCCGGAGTATACCAGCGCCTGGGCCTCGAAGATCGTCATTTCCAGCGCACTCGAAGGCGATGGCTACAACATTTCCTACCTCGTCGTGCAGGACCCGGACGGCAAACAGACGAAGCTGCGGATGACGCCATCCGTCTACCTCGGGATCGTCGCTGCCACCAACATGAAGCAGCGCACCCGCAAGCAGCTCGAATATTTCCATGCCGACCGGCTGAACTATGCCGTCATCGGCACGCCGAACCGGCTGGAATATGACCAGGGCTTTTTCGTCAAGAACGGAGACGGCGCCGCCGACGTCAAGCCGATCGCCCATCTCTACAAGACCCAGGTCTATCAGCTGGCCGCCTATCTCGGTGTGCCGGAGGAAATCTGCAGACGTCCGCCGACGACAGATACCTATTCGCTGCAACAGACACAGGAGGAGTTCTACTTCTCCCTGCCCTATGATCGGATGGATCTCTGCCTTTACGGCCTCAACAATAATCTGCCAGCAGAAACCGTTGCAGCCGCCGCCGGCCTGACCGCCGATCAGATGTCGCGCGTCTGGGCCGATATCACTGCCAAGCGCAAGGCGACGCGCTACCTGCACCTTGCGCCGCAACTGGTCGAACCGGTGAGCGAAATCGCGCCAAAATAATCCGCGACAGGATAAGCGGCGGCGAGCGTGTCAGTCGATATCGCCCGCTGCCAGCCGGCTCCAGTGTTCACCGGCAAGCCCGTTGAAAAACCCTTCGCCATTCTGGAAGGCCTGAAGGATTTCGGGATCCTTGGCATGGATGACACTTGAGGCGATATGGGTGAACGAGATACGGCGCCCGAGCATGGCTTCAAGAAGCGCCGGCTGGGTACGGCCGCGCAGCGCAACCAGACCCCGCCCTGCGGCATGTGCAATCAGGCAATCGATAACCTGGCGCTCCTGACCGGGGATCGACAGGATCTGCAGAACCCTGCCGATGCGCCCTGCATCTCCGTGATAGACGAAAGCTCCGATGACAGCGCCGGTCCGAGCTTCGACCTTGCAGAAATTGACCGCACCTTCGGCTCTCGCGTGCTTTGTATCCTGCAAAATATAGGCGAGTTGCTCGCTGGAAAAATCAGGCCGCAACAGGTACCGCGCGGTCAAGCGGACAAACAGTTCGGCAAAGTCGTCAGCAGACACATCGCTTGTCTTGAAACTGCCGTGCCCGTTCCAGGTTGCCGGAATCCCGGACCACCGCAGATCGTCGGAACGCATGCGCCGGAGCAGAATATCATCAGTCTTGCGCGCCAGCGGCCGCAGAAAACGAGCGGCGCTGATGCGGCTCATGCCAAGCTCCGTAAAGAACCCGGCCGGCCGGATGATGCGCAGCCAGTCGAGACTGTATTGCGGCAGGGCCAACCCACGCAGCTTCATCCACATTGCGGCCGACACCTCGCTCGCCGTTTCGCTGAACGACAGGTCCTGCGGGCCGGCGAGAAATGCCTTGAGCAGCCGCGCACCCGCCAGCGGATCGGCGTCCCGCCCCTCGACCATCAGCGAGCCGCAAATCGCCGCCCGCAATTGCCGGCCCTGAAACGTCATCGGCAAACCCGTGGCGCCGACGAAGCCGGTCATCTCGCCGCCGTCACTCAAATGAACGAGTGAGGCGATACCGATATCCTGGCCTGGCGCATCGAGATAAAAATGCCGGAGATAATCTGCCAGACCCTTGCCGGGCGGAACCTTTGGATCGCGGAAGACACGTTGAAACATCCCTGCCAGAGCCGGGATATCGGAGCTTTGCAACGCGCGGATTTCACTCATCGGCTTTTCGGGTTCCGGCAGAAGGTTTTGCAGGCAGGCTCGGTGCAGACGCGTTACGCATCGGACCGTTTCTGGACGAAAGCGACACGCGGAAGACCACCTGCATCCTCGGCGAAGGCCGCCGGTTCATATCCCCGCGCGCGGGCAAGCAATGCGGCCGCCTGCCGGTGCTGCCCTTCGCCGAATTCGAAAGCCAGCCAGCCGCCGGGCTTCAGAAAAGCAAGCGCATCACGGACAAGACGCTGATGAATGGAGATACCATAGGGTCCACCGTCGAAGGCCTCGCGCGGCTCGTTGTTGAGAAGATGCGCGCTATCGCCTTCGAGGCGTTGGGTAGAGATATAAGGAGGGTTGCAGACGATGAGATCGATCTTGCCTTCGAGGTCCTTGCCGGCAAGGCCGCCGAAGAGATCACCCTGGACAACCCTGAGGCGATCGGTAACTCCGCAGCGTTCGGTATTTCGCTTCGCAAGACTTACAGTCTCGTCGGTCAGATCGCATGCCCAGAGCTGGGCTGAAGGGCTGTGCGTGGCAATTGCCAGGGCGAGGTTGCCGGAACCGCAGCACATGTCGATCACCAACGGACTTTCAGCCCGTCCCTCGATCAATCCAAGCGACGTGCGTCCCAGAAGCTCCGTTTCTTCCCTCGGAACGAGCACACCGGGAGCCAGTTCGAGATCAACTCCCATGAAACGATGCAGCGGCGCTCCGTTCCGGTCCTCAACGCGTGCTTTGTCCATCACCAGCGCAACTCCAACCTGCAATCCCCAAAACCTTCTGCAATCAATACCGTAGCGAAGTAAACATAAACTGAAATCAATTCAGCAATGGCAAGCGTTAACCTCAATATGAATTCTTGGACGGCTCAGGCGCAAATTCACGGTGAAATTAACGACCTTTGCAGTGAATGAACGTATTGTCGGACAACCGGAAATCTAATGAAACTGACGCACCTGCAACTTTGACGTTTTCGCTCAATTTGCCGTGGTTGTTACCGCTGCACCCAAACGGAACCTCATTGACTGCAAGAGGAGAACACCAACGGTGACAGCGGACGCTTTTCACGCGCCCAAGCAGCGGATGCTGATGTCGATGGTCATGTCTTACATGGCCTCCGGCGGCAGCCTCATCTTGAGTTCGGCTGCCCAGCTGCTCACCTTCGCCATTCTCGCTCGCTCACTCGGCGTCAACGAGTTCAGTGTCTTCGTCGCCGTTACCGCGGTTTGCAACATTGCCGTCCATCTCTGCGGGCTCGGCGGCATGGAATGCCTGGTCCGGCGTGTCGCGCGTGATCCCGCAATGTATCCGGTCATGCTTGGCCACAATATCATCCTGACGGCGATCAGCGGCGTAGCACTCGTCCTGCTCGGCGTCGCTATCTTGCCGTTCTTCTTCGCGCTTTCGCCCGATCCGTCGCTCAACCTCCTCGACATGACGCTGATGTTGATCACCAACATCATTTTCGTACGCATCATTGTCCTGACCGAGCAAATCTTCATCGGTCACTCCAATTTCGTCTCAGCCAACATGACCGTCGTCAGCTTTGCAATTGCACGCACCATCACTGCAGCGCTTGCCTGCCTTGCATTTGGTGTCTCGACAGTCGCCGAATGGGCAGTCTGGCAATTTGCCTGCCACGTTCTGGTTGCAGCCTTCTGTATCCGGGCACTGGCAAAACTAGGCCGGCCAAAGTACGAGATCGTTCGGGAAGAATTGCCGCTCGGCATGTATTTCAGCATTCCCTTCATTTTGCGTGCGATCCGCCAGAATGCCGACCTTTTGACGCTGAGCCTTGTCACGACGGCCGAAATCGTTGCCAGTTACAGCGTCGCCCGCCGGATTCTCGAAAGCAGCTATCTCTCCGTCGAGGCCTTGAACCGGTTGATGTATCCCGGCTCTGCACGGGCAGCCGCCAATGGTCTTCATAAGGCGATGGATCGCATTCGCAAGGTGCTTTTTGCTGCAACCGGCATCAGCCTGGCAGCGGCGGCAACCGTATTCCTCCTGGCGCCGTTGCTGCCATATCTGTTCGGCCACGAATATCTGACGCTCGTGTCCTTCGTCCGCAATCTCTGCTGGGTCGTCATACCGCTCGGCATGTGGTCGATTGCCGTCGAAGCCCTCGGGGCCGCCGGATATCATGCGGCGCGCGCCAGTGTCATGGGTCTTGGCAGCATTCTGGGCGCAGCCCTTGCCGCCTGGGCAACCTGGTACGCCCCCCCGATGGGAACTGTCGTTTCATTCTATGTGATCGAGATTTCAATGGTAGCCGTCGCCTGGACGGTCTTCTTCCGCTACGCGAAGAAGGATGAGCTAAAAGATAATACCGGGGCAGCCCTTATATAAATACGCTTTAGGTACTTAGAGAATATTGACCGATATCCCGTAAATAAACTGGCGTAATAGAGCCGGATATGAAGAGTGTGACATGACACCCGCTGCGGAAAATGCTTTGAGACAACCCACAGAACTCTCCGCCGCGCCTTCCGGAGAGGGACGGCAGAGGCCCAATACTGGCGCGGTTCGCGCAATGGAACGCTCGGATCTTCCGGCGATCGCCGATCTGTTCACCCGGACCTTCCGCAAGAACAACCAGGCGACGGACAGCCAGCTGGCTGGCTATCTCGAAACGGTTTTCTTCAGCAGCCCTCTCTACACGCCGGATGTGGGTAGCCTCGTCCACCTGAACGAGACATCGACGATCGACAGCGCTATCCTGGCAATGCCGGTGGAATTCATCGTTCATGGCCGGCCGGTAACCGCCAGAGTACTTTGTGCGTTCATGGCCGAGGGAAAGTCCGGCGCGGCCGGGGCTGCCCGTCTTGCCCGCATGCTGCGCGCAGCACGCCAGGATTTCTGCTTTACCGACAACGCATCACCCGTCAGCGCCGACCACTGGGTTGCCGGCGGCGGGCTGGTCCTGCCTGTTCAAAGTCTCGAATGGCACCGCACATTCCGCCCGGCCGCAGCCGCGCTCGACATGGCTCGCCGCAGGGTGAAACTGCTCGCCAAGCTGCCCCTCCAGGGGCTTGCCCGAATTGCGGACCGCTTCGTGCGCCGCTCGAGAACCTCGTTCGCGGCGGCACCCCAGGATGGCGTCACGAGCACGCCGATTTCGCTGCCGCAGCTCATGGAACAGGCGCAGGTGATGATGGAGCGCTTCTCGGTCCATCCGGTCTTTTCCAAACCGGAATTCGATTGGCTGGTCGCTGCCGCGAAACTGAATACCTCGCTTGGCGAACTTCAATGCCGCAGCATCACGGATGCGCAGGGCAAGATCATCGGCTGCTATCTGTATTTTGGCGCGGATGGCCGCAACGCCGTGGTCATGAACGTCTTTTGCCACGAGCGTCAGGAAGCGCTCGTGGTCGCTCAAATTTTCGCGGATCTCGACAACCTGGGATATGCAAGCGCGCAAGGAATGGCGCAGCCCTTCCTGACACAGGCGGTGCTGCGGCAACGCCATCTGGTCCACAAGCACACCGGATATTTCTGCCTGGTGACACGCCACGCCGACCTGAAGGAAGCGGCCATCGGCGATGGGTTCTATGCCGGTGGTCTCGCTTCGGAAAGCTGGAGCCGGCTGCTGCACGATTTCTAGTCCGCACACTCCGTATGCGGGTGCTCGCACCCGGCATTTTAACGTCCGGTTTACCATAAGGGGCTATTCATGATGCTCACCTAGAGCACGGCGATAGTCTGTACGGGCTTTAAGCACGCCGCGGAGACAGAACGGATGTATACGCCGAAGGAGCCGGATCTGCGGCAAGCGATGAAGCGCCCGGAAACGGTTGCGCGCTCACGCCCGCGTCCCGGCTCCCTGCTTGACCTGGTCTCCGGCGACGACGAGGATTTCCGCCCAGCGTATCACGCCTCCGCAGCCGCTGAGACAGCACGCGCGACATTTTCGCCAAACCGGCAACAGGCCGTCATCGCCGAACAGATCAACGCACGCCCCACGCCCGTCAAAGGGCAGATCATGGGATATGTCGCGGCTCTTCGCGCCATCGGTCCCGATGACGTTTTCCATTGGCTCAAGGATGGCCTGCTCTGGATCATCGGCGCAACGGTCCTGTGCGTGGCCGCAGCTTTTGTCTATGCGATGGCTGCCCAGCCGCGCTACACCGTCTACACCGACCTCGTCATCGATCCGTCCAATCTGCAGGTGGTCAGTGACGACGTATTCGGCTCCAATCCGTTGCGCGACTCACAATTGCTTGAGGTCGAAAGCAAGTTGCGGATTCTCACATCGCGCAATGTGCTCACCCGCGTCATCGACGGCATGAACCTGACGCAGGACCCGGAATTCGTCAAACCCGGTATCCTTGGAGGCATCAAGGAACTGTTTTCCAGTACCAGCAAGGCCGAAACTCAACAGGCAAAGATGCTCGGCGCGACCCGCGCGCTCGCCGAGCGCGTCGAAGCTCGGCGCGAAGAGCGTTCATTCGTTGTTTCGCTCGGCGTCTATTCCGACAATGCGGAGAAATCGGTGGCGCTGTCCGACGCAATCGTCGATGCGTTCGAAAAAGAAATCTTCGAATCCGCCGCGCAAAGTGCCGGCAGGGTCGCAACGACGCTTAACGATCGCCTGGAAGAGCTTCGGCACAACGTCACCAATGCGGAAGCAAAGGTGGAGGAGTTCAAGCGCCAGAAGGGACTGCAATCCTCCAACGGCGAGCTGGTCAGCACACAGCTTGTTGCCGAGTTGAACACGCAGGTCCTGACGGCCCAGCAGCGCTATATCGAGCTGGAAACCCGATACAAGCAGATGCAGGAAGCAATTTCCACGGGCCGGACCGGCACCGCATCGGTTTTTGCTTCACCGGCAATGACGTCGCTGCGGCAGGATTACGACCAGGCTCTGTTGCAGCTCAACTCGCTGAAACTGACCTACGGTACCCGGCACCCGCGGATCACAGCGGCCAATTCCGACCTGTCGACCTTGAAGGCATCGATTAACAACGAAGCCCGGCGGATCGCCGATACGGCATTTGCAGACGTGAACCAGGCCAAGTCTGCGCTCGCCGCCCTGCAGGGCAAGGCGAACGAACAGCAGACAACCGTCTACATGGATAATGATTCGCAGGTCGAGCTGCGGGATCTGGAGCGCGACGCGCGCGCCAAGGCAGCCCTTTATGAAACGCATCTGACCCGTGCCCAGCAGATTACCGAACAGCAGCAGATCAACACCTCCAATATCCGGGTGATTTCCCGTGCAATGCCGCCGCAATCGCGCAGCTGGCCGCCGCGAACTCTGATTCTGCTTGCCGCCGGAGCGTTTGCCGGTATCGCAATCGGCATCGGACTTGCACTGCTGTTCGGCATTCTTCGGGCTTTGCGCCAACATCAACCACGCACGGGCTGACATGAGGACCGCTTCGCCGGACAATCATACACTGCCGGATGCTGCCGGTATCGGGACCGGTGGTATCGGCGCCGGTCCAGTGCTCTTCATGGCGATCTTCCTGTTCTTCTGGATTTCCATGACACCGTTTGTCGATCTTACCGGCGAAGGTATTCTCGACCCGTCCGCAGGCAATTCGAACCGTCTGAACCAGATCGTCTCGCTCAGCCTGTTTGCCGGTACGCTTTGCTACGGTCTGCTCCATCCGTTGCGCGCGACAATCCTGCAGCCCCGTGCGCTGCTGTTGCCACTGTTCGGCTGGTTCCTGTTCGTTTCGCTGATTTCCAACCATCCCATGCTCGGCATCAAGGCCGTCATCCTGACCGTCATGGCGACCATCAACGCCAGCATCTACCTGCTGATGCCGTCATCGGAGAAGCAATTCGCCAAGATGCTGGCGATCGGCACGCTGATCATGCTGGCGACCGCTTATTACGGCATCGTCTTCAAACCGGAACTGTCGATCCATCAGCTTTCGGAACTGCGCGAACCGATGAACGCCGGTATGTGGCGCGGCCATTTCCCGCACAAGAACAGTGCCGCTGCCGCCATGGTGATTGCAGCCTTCTTCGGCCTTTTCGTCATGAATGCTTGGTCACGGCTGGCCGGGATAACCATCGTCGCCCTCGCCATCATCTTTCTCGTCCACACCGGCGGAAAAACCTCCAGCGCCATGCTGCCCGGCATCCTGATCCTTGCCTGGGTATTCGAGCGTCTGCGGTTTCTGCGCATTCCTATCGCCGTCGGCGGCGTCGCATTGTTCAATCTGTTCGCCGTTGGATCGGCCGTCTTTCGTCCACTTGGCGAGTTTGTCACCTCGCTCGGGATCGATGCCACCTTCACCAACCGGGCCGACATATGGCGCTTCGCCTTCACGGCGCTGGCCGAAAACCCGATCACCGGCTACGGCATCAAGGCATTCTGGCAGACGCAGGAACTGGTCTATAGCGGCGGCTCCGTCGAAACCTGGGCGGTCGCTGCAGCCAACGGCCATAATTCCTATCTCGACATCGCGTTGATGACAGGCATCCCCGGCCTCTTCCTGACCCTGCTCTGGGTCATTTTCCTGCCGCTGCGCGACATCTCCCGCCTGCCTCCGGCCATCGAACATTCGGATCTGACACGGCTTTTCATCCGGGTCTGGCTCTATGTCATTTTCAACGCCGGCCTCGAAAGCCTGTTTTTCGAAGGCGGCAATCTGCTCTGGTTCACCTTCCTCTATTGCCTGTACGGACTGCGTTTCCAATCATCCGCGACGCTGACCGAGAAACGCTTCGCTCCCGCGGAAAGGCCGGCGGCCCATGCCTGACATTTTCAACACGATCACCAATATCGCCGACCGGCTGAACAACCGGCTGATCGGGCAGTTTGCCAGGACACGGCGGCCGATCGCGACAAAGCGACCGATCATTTCCTTCACTTTCGACGACGTTCCCGATACTGCCCTGAGCAGAGGCGCAACCATTCTGGAACAATATGGCGCGCGCGGAACCTTCTATATCGCCGGTGGCCTTGAAGGACGCATCGAGCCGGATCGCCAGTTGATTTCGGCTGACGGCTGCCGTGAACTGTTCGCGCGCGGACACGAGATCGGCTGCCACACGTTTTCTCACCGCAAGGTCAGCACCTTGACCAGCCGGACATTTGCGGATGACCTCACCCGCAACGAAGCCTTCCTGACCGATGCCGGGATCTCCCGTAAGCCCAGCAACTTCGCCTTCCCCTATAATGCGGCGTCACCCCGCCTTCGGCATGTTCTGAAAAAACGCTACACCACCTGCCGGGCAGCAGGCGAGGCGATCAACCGGGGAGCGGTCGATCCTTTCATGCTGAAAGCCGTCGAAATCCGCCAGCCGGAGGACCACGCTCTGGGCCTGACACGGTGGATCGACGATGTTGCGGCCAATCCGGGCTGGCTGATCTTTTTTACCCACGATATTGCCGCCACCCCGACACCCTATGGCTGCCGGCCGGAAACGCTGGAGCGGCTGGTCTCGCACGCCCGCGAACGCCAGTGCGACATTCTCCCCATCTGCGAGGCATTAGGCCGCTTCGGCTGGAAGGAGGCCCACCCTTGACTATCGTCAACCAGACAATCGGCAAGACGACATTGCTGAAGATCAACAACTACTTCTACCGGAGAGGCGGCGCTGAAGCCGTGTTCCTCGATCATATCGCCATGTTTGAAAAGGCCGGCTGGAACGTCATTCCCTTCGCCATGCAACATGAATTGAACCCGCCAAGCCCGTGGTCCGACTATTTCGTTTCAGAGATTGAATACGGCCATGAAACCGGCACGCTGAACAAGATCAAGCAGGTCGCGAATATCATCTATTCCTTCGAGGCGCAGCGCAATGTCAAGCGGCTGATCGAGCGGGTCAATCCGGCGATCGCCCACGCGCACAACGTCTACCATCACCTTTCGCCGGCGATCTTCTCGACATTGAAATCGGCTGGCATCCCGACGGTCATGACGGTTCACGACCTCAAGCTCGCCTGTCCCTCCTACAAGATGCTGCGGGATGCCAAGGTCTGCGAAGACTGCAAGGGCGGCCGCATCCATAATGTCCTTGTGCATCGCTGCATCAAGGGATCGACGGTGCTGAGCACCGTCGTGCTGGCCGAGACCGCGCTGCATCGAAGCCTTGGACTGTACCGCAGTAATCTCGACCGCCTCGTCGTCCCCAGCCGGTTTTACATTGAAAAGCTGGTCGAGTGGGGCTGGCCGCGGGAAAAAATGGTCTACATTCCCAATTTCGTCGATGTCGATGCCTTCGAAACGGAATGGGTGGAGAGCGACTATTTCGCCTTCGCCGGGCGCCTCGCACCGGAAAAAGGGATCGACACGCTGATCCGCGCCGCCGCGCTGTCGAAGCAGAAGCTGGTGATCGCGGGAACCGGGCCGGAGGAAGCCGCATTGAAAGCGCTGGCCGAGACGCTCGAGGCTGATGTCGTATTCGCCGGCTATCTGTCCGGAGACGCGCTGCATCGGTTGATCGGCGAAGCCAAGGCTTTGGTACTGCCGTCCGAGTGGTACGAGAACGCCCCCATCAGCGTGCTCGAAGCCTATGCACTCGAAACGCCGGTCATCGGTGCCAGGATTGGCGGTATTCCCGAGATGATCCTGGAAGGCGAAACCGGTTTGATGGCCATGCCTGGAGATGCGCAGGATCTGGCGGCGGCACTGACAGCAATGGATTCGCGCTCACCCGAAGAACGGCGCGAGATGGGCCGGAAAGCACGGCAATGGATCGCCGTCGAGTTCTCCTCGGCCGCCTATCTGAGGCGGACGACGGAACTCTATAATAGCCTTGGCGCATCCCTGCCGGTGCCCACGCGCCACATCACGCAATCAAATTGATACACTTCTCGGCAATACAACTCATAATTTCAGCCGATATCTACAATTTTAACGGTTATATTTCCGTGATTTCAGCCGTTCGCAGCTAAACCATATCCCAAGGAACCGGGGATGTGGGACTATGAGCAACGAACCGCGAGTTTTCGGGACAGCAGACCGGCAGTCTGAACAGTCAGGCATCGGGAGCATCCTGAACACGATCAGGGAAGGCGTACAAGACGCCGCTGCGGATACACCGGTCGAAATGCCAGCGGAAACCGCGAGCGCGCCGCCAGCGGAACGCATCACGATTGCGCCCGTTCCTCCGTTGAGTGAGACCTCTCTTTTTGAGCCCGCTGAGACGTTCGGAAAGGCGGTGGCGCGTCCCCGCGTCATGATGCTCGGCAGCCGAGGCATCCCCAATGTCCAGGGCGGCGTTGAAAAGCACATCGAGATGATCGGTACCGAGCTTGTCCAGATGGGCTGGGACGTTGACGTTATCGGTCGGCGGCAATACCTGGCCAGCCCATCGGAAAGCGTCTGGAAGGGTATTCGGGTCATTCCGCTGTGGGCGCCCAAGAGAATGGTCCTTGAGGCCATCGGGCATAGCATCGCCGGGGTGTTCTATGCCGCGCGCCAAAGACCCGATGTCCTGCATATCCATGCTGTGGGCCCTGCGCTGGTAGCGCCGCTTGCCCGCCTCTTCGGGCTGAAGGTCATCATTACTCACCATGGCTATGACTACGAACGCCAGAAATGGGGTCGGTTTGCCAAGCGCATGCTGAAGACGGGCGAGGCATTCGGAATGTATGCCTCTAACGGGCGCATTGCGATTTCGCAGGAAATCGTTCGTGCCATGCGGAAAGAATACGGTGTTGCCGTCGATTTTGTCCCGAACGGCGTCTCTGTGCAACCGAAGATCAGCACCACCGAAATCCTGAAAACTTTCGGGCTGACGCCGCGCCGATACATCGTCATGATGGCCCGCCTGGTTCCCGAAAAGCGCCAGCACGACCTGATCCTTGCCTTCGCCAAGGCAAACAGGCCCGAGAAACTGGTGATCGTCGGCGGCGCCGACCATGAAACCGAGTATTCGGCCCACGTGAAGGCCCTGGCTGCAAAGACGCCTTCAGTCGTCATGACGGGATTTCAGACAGGCGCCGCACTTGCAGAGCTCTACAGCAACGCGGCCTTGTTCGTGCTGCCGTCAAGTCACGAAGGAATGCCGATCGCCTTGCTGGAAGCGCTCAGCTACGGCCTGCCGGTCCTCGCCAGCGATATCCCTGCCAATCGCGAACTCAAGCTCGCCCCGGCCGATTACTTTCCGATGGGCGATGTCGATGCTTTGGCGGCAGCTCTCGGGCGCAAATTGTCCAGCCCATTCGATGAGGACGGGACGGATGAGCTGACTGTCCAGATCCAGACGGATTACAGCTGGAAGAAGATCAGCGAACGAACGGCTGCGGTGTATCGATCCGTCATTCGCAGGCGGCCACGCTGACCTGACCGATCCATCCGGCCATCAACCAAATTTCAAATCATCGGCAATATTATGAGCGACGTCACAGTCCTGTCCAACAACGCGCCGGCGGTGCTTCATGCAAACGGGGAGGTCATTTTGGGTGTATCCATCATTATCAAGACCTTGAATGAAGAAAAACGCATCGCCGCGACCATCGAAAGCGCGCTTGCAGGACTGCCTGGCGGCATCGGCGAAGTCATCGTTGCAGACAGCGGATCCAGGGATCGCACCGTTGAAATAGCATCGCGCTACCCGGTCACCGTTGTGCAGATCGCGCCGCCAGCGCAAGCCAGCTGCGGAATAGGCCCGCAACTCGGCTTCCAGTATTCGACCTTCGGCCACGTCTGCCTGCTCGACGGGGATATGATCCTCGATCCGGACTTCCTGACCGACGCGCTGCGCTTTCTCGCCGATAATCCCGATGTCGCCGGCGTCACAGGGCACGTGGAGGAAATGCAAACGGCCAACCTCGAATATGCTCGCCGCGTACAGCGCAATGCGCCGGAAAACCGCGTTGGCGATATCGACAGGATGAATGGCGGCGGGCTTTACCGGCGCAGCGCCATCGAGAAGGCCGGTTACATTTCCGATCGCAACCTGCACGGATATGAAGAGTTCGATCTCGGCGTCCGGCTGCGCAGTCAAGGCTGGCGGCTTCATCGTCTTGACCGGCGTTTCGTCAGCCATTTCGGACACACATCGAACTCCTACCGGCTGCTGGTCCGGCGCTGGAACAGCAAGTATCTCTACGGCACCGGCGAACTGTTGCGCGCATCGGTCGGCAAACCCTATTTCGGCCGGCTGATCGCTGAATTGCCGGAGTTGAAGCTCTGGGCCGCCGTTTATTGCTGGTGGGCTGTATCGCTCGCCATCCTGTTCATGGCGCCGGGATTGGTATCAGGCCTGGCAATTGTGATCGCGCTGGCCGCCGCCATCGTTCTCCTGCTCAGCGTCAAGAAGGGCGGCTTTGCCATGGGCCTTTACACGGTCGTCGCCTGGTGCTTTCACGCCGCCGCCATACCGGCCGGCTTCTTCCGGCGCCGCCTGCCGCCACAATCATGGATCGAAAGCCGGACAATCGGAGCTGCCCGATGAGGCTTTGGGCCTATTGGGTTGCCGCATTAATTCTGGCCGTTTCATCGCCGGTCATGGCGGCCGATGAATGGCTGCCCGTCCGCGAAACCTCGATGGTGCTCAGCAATCAAAGCCCTCTCGACTTCTCCTCCATCCTGTCCAATCCGCCCATCGAAGAGGGCAGCCAGCTTCTGACAGGAAATCAGGGCCGGTTTGTCCGCGCCAACGAGCCGGATAAACCCGTAAGACTGCTTTGCGCATCGCTGGCCTGGAGCCCGGCTTCCGGCGGCTTTCCAAGCCACGCCGATGCCGATCTCTACGCGGCACAGCTGGCCAAACACGGCTACAACATCGCAAGGCTCCATTTTGTCGATGCCAGCCTGATGTTCGGCCGTACCCGTGATTTCGATTTCGATCCTGAAACTCTCGACCGCGTCCATTACCTGCTGGCGGCACTCAAGCGTAACGGCATCTACTGGATCATGGACGGCCTTTCCTCCTGGCGCGGCGCCTATGGCGGCTATGACGATCGCTGGGATCCGTCAAGCGATCTGAAGCTTGCGCTCTACTTCGATGACAAAGCCTTTGACCACTGGCTGGAATTCCAGCGCCGCTTCCTGACATCCGTCAACCCCTATACCGGCAGTGCGCCGGTCCATGACAATGCGCTGGCGTTGATCATCCTTGTCAACGAGAACAATATCGAATTCGACAGCATCGTGCGGGAGCGCGACGGCAAACCGCACTACGACGAGCGATTGAAGCTGCCCTTCAATGCTTGGCTGAAGCAGCGCTACGGTTCGACCGAAGCCCTTTCGCAAGCGTGGCCCGACCTAAAGTCCGGCGAACGGCTGGAAGACGCCTCAATCGAACTTCCAGGGTCGCGTTACGAAGACTCCCCTCGCCTGAAGGACCTGCAGGCCTTTTTCGTTTCTGTCGAAAAGACTGTCACCGCCCGCATGAGCGAAGCGCTGCGTGGGCTTGGCTACAGGGGCGAGATCAGCAACTATAACAACTGGCCGACGATCCAGACGACGCTGAGCCGAGAGGATCTGCCGGTTGTCACGATGAACACCTATCAGGATTGGGTCGGCAGCTATTCGCCCGGCGCGACCATGACGCAGAAAAGCTCGATTGACGATAGTTTCAATTACATGCGCCTGATCGCCGCCGCCCGCTGGCTCGGCAAACCGTTCGTCGTCAGTGAATACGACCATCTCTTCTGGAACCGGTATCGCTACGAGGCCGGACTGGTCATGCCGGCCTACGCCTCGCAGCAGGGCTGGGACGTGCTCTGCCGCCATGCGCATGGACCGATCATCCTGAAATATAACGAGCCCTTTCCCCATAAGAAGGCGATGCTGCCCTATGCCATCGCGCTTGACCCGGTCGCACGCGCAGGTGAAACGCTGGCAGCACTTTTGTTCCGGCGCGGAGATGTGGCCACCTCGGAACTGACCTTTCCCTTTCTTGTGCGCGGTACCGAGGATCTCACCGACGATATGCAGGCGCGCGAACCGGAGCGGCTCACCGAGCTTGGCCTTGTCGGGGCGATCGGCATGGCAAAAGCAGCGAAAGGAAACTTGGGTGTCGGCCAGCCACGATCTACCGTCGATCCACAAGCGATCCTCGACGCCGCCAAGACTGCCGGGCTGTTATCCAAGGACAACCAGACCGACCTGAAGACCGGCCTCTATGAAAGCGATACCGGCGAACTGCTGCTGGATCGCCTGCGGGGCCAATTGCGGGTGATGACACCAAAAACCGAAGCGGTAGCATTTTCGACCCTTCGGGAACCTGTCAATCTGGGCAGCGTCCGCGTCGAGGCTTCAGACGGTGATGGCCTGCTGGCAGTCTCGGTGCTGGATGATGTCGAGAGCATTGCGCAGAGCCGCAAACTTCTCGTCATCTACGCCACGGATGCGCACAATACGGATATGCAGTTCCGCGACGACGAGGAAAAAGTCATCGCCGATTTCGGCCGCCTTCCCGTGCTGATCCGCAGGGGTTATGTCGACCTGTCGCTCAAGCTGGCCGAGGGGCAATGGCGGTTGACACCGATCACGCTGAACGGCGTCGCCTCAACTGCCGCCGGCCAGGAGGTATCCCCGACCGGATTCCGGCTTTCCAATGACGCGGCGTCAGGTCCGACAACGTTCTTTCTGCTCGAAAGAAGCTGAGGCGGCCCCCAAGCCGGCCAGCGGATGTCTCGTGGATCAGCCTCGCAGACCCGGCGCCTCGTGGCCGGTGCGCGCCACATATTCCGTGTAGCCGCCGCCATATTCGTGGATGCCGTCCGGGGTCAGTTCCAGAACCCGGTTAGACAATGCACCGAGGAAATGCCGGTCGTGGGAAACGAACAGCATGGTGCCCTCATATTCGGACAGTGCCTGAATCAGCATTTCCTTGGTGTCGAGGTCCAGATGGTTGGTCGGTTCGTCGAGCACCAGAAGATTGGGCGGGTCGAACAGCATGATCGCCATGACCAGCCGCGCCTTTTCGCCACCCGACAGAACGCGGCAACGCTTTTCGACATCGTCGCCGGAAAACCCGAAACAGCCAGCCAGCGCCCTGAGCGGGCCTTGCCCGGCGCGCGGAAATTCGTGCTCCAGTGTTTCGAACACGGTGCGTTCGCCATCAAGCAGATCCATGGCATGCTGGGCGAAATAACCCATCTTGACGCTGGCACCCAGCGCCACAGTTCCCTTGTCCGGCTCCGTCGATCCCGTCACCAGCTTGAGGAGTGTCGACTTTCCGGCACCGTTGATGCCCATGATGCACCAGCGCTCCTTGCGGCGAACCATGAAGTCCAGCCCGTCATAAATGCTGCGGCTGCCATAGCTCTTGTGGACGTTTTTCAGGTTGATGACATCTTCGCCGGAGCGCGGCGCCGGTTGGAATTCGAAGGCGACAACCTGGCGGCGCTTCGGCGGCTCCACCCGTTCGATCTTGTCGAGCTTCTTCACCCGGCTCTGCACCTGGGCCGCATGCGAGGCACGCGCCTTGAAGCGCTCGATGAACTTGATTTCCTTGGCAAGCATCGCCTGCTGCCGCTCGAACTGGGCGAGCTGGTGTTTTTCATTCAGCGCCCGCTGCTGCTCGTAGAATTCGTAATCGCCGGAGTAGGTCGTCAACCCGCCGCCGTCGATCTCGATCAGCTTGGTGACGATCCGGTTCATGAACTCCCGGTCATGCGAGGTCATCAACAGCGCGCCATCATAATTCTTCAGGAATTCCTCCAGCCAGATCAGGCTTTCCAGATCCAGATGGTTGCTCGGTTCGTCGAGCAGCATGACATCGGGGCGCATGAGCAAAATGCGGGCAAGCGCCACGCGCATCTTCCAGCCGCCGGATAGCTTGCCGACATCACCATCCATCATTTCCTGCGTGAAACTCAGGCCCGAGAGGACTTCGCGCGCCCGGCCGTCCAGCGCGTAGCCGTCCAGTTCCTCATAGCGCGCCTGCACCTCGCCGTAGCGCTCGATGATCGCGTCCATCTCGTCAAGCCGGTCAGGATCGACCATCGCAGCTTCGAGCTCGCGCAGTTCGGCGGCAACAATGCTGACCGGACCGGCACCGTCCATCACTTCGGCAACGGCGCTACGGCCTTCCATCTCGCCGACATCCTGGTTGAAATAACCGATGGTGACGCCCTTCTCGACGGCCACCTGCCCCTCGTCGGGCTGCTCTTCGCCGGTGATCATCCGGAAGACGGTCGTCTTGCCGGCGCCATTTGGACCAACGAGGCCGATCTTCTCGCCCTTGTTAAGCGCGGCGGAAGCCTCGATGAAGAGAATGCGGTGGCTCAGCTGCTTGCTGATATTTTCGATACGGATCATTTGTGCGGTGCCCAAGAAATGTTGCGGCGCCCTTATGCCACGTGTTTCAGGGAATGTCGCAGGTTTTCGACATTCCCTGAAACACGGCTTTTTGAATGGTGTTTTTCCTAGAAATACCTTCACGGCGCAAATGGCGAAGGCTACAGAAGAGCACCTGACGCAGATGAAGTGGAGTGAACCATGACCGACACCGTTACCGATCGTTTCCTTCGTTATGTCGTGATCGACACACAGTCGGATGCCAATTCGGCAGCGCAGCCCTCCACCGAAAAGCAGAAGAACCTCGGCCGCCTGCTGGTCGAGGAACTGCTCGCGATCGGGATTTCTGACGCGCATCTCGACGAGCACGGCTATATCTACGCGACCATCCCATCGAACACCGACAAGCCGGTGCCGGTCATCTGCTTCTGCTCGCACATGGATACTGCCCCGGATTTTACCGGTACCGATGTCAAGCCGCAGTTGATCCGCGGCTATGCCGGTGGCGATATCCAGCTTCCGGGCGACCCGCAGCAGATCATCCGCGTTGCCGATCATCCGGCCCTGCGCAACCAGATCGGCAATGACATCATCACCACCGATGGCACAACATTGCTTGGCGCCGACGACAAGGCCGGCATTGCCGAAATTATGACGGCGGCGCAGTTCCTTGTCGATAATCCGGATATCAAGCACGGCGCCATCAAAATCCTCTTCACGGTAGACGAGGAAATCGGCCGCGGAGTCGACAAGGTCGACCTGAAGAAGCTTGGCGCACAATTCGCCTATACGATGGACGGCGAAACGGCTGGCCATATCGAGGATGAAACCTTCTCCGCCGATGGCGCCGAAATCACCATCCAGGGTGTTGCCATTCATCCGGGCTTTGCCAAGGGGAGAATGGAAAATGCCATCAAGATCGCCGGCGCCATCATCGACCGCCTGCCGAAGCATCTGGCGCCTGAAACAACCGAGGGCCGGGATGGTTTCGTTCATCCCGTGAGCGTTACGGGTGCGATGGAAAAAGCCAGGATCAGCCTGATCGTTCGCGACTTTACCGACGAAGGCCTCGCTGAAAAGGAAGCCATGATCGAGGCGATCGTCAAGGATGTCATGCCGGACTATCCCGGTTCGTCCTACACATTCGAGGTCAAGCACCAGTACCGCAACATGAAGGCGATCCTCGATCGCCACCCGGAAATCGTCGACAACGCCGTCGAGGCGATCCGGCGGGCGGGCATGCAGCCGGTGCGCGGCAGCATCCGTGGCGGCACGGATGGGTCGCGCCTGTCGTTCATGGGCCTGCCCTGCCCCAACATCTTTGCGGGTGGCCACGCTTTCCATTCTCCGCTCGAATGGGTGAGCAGGCAGGACATGGAAAAGGCGGTCAAGACAATCGTCGAGCTTGCAAAGGTCTGGGAAGAGCGCAGCTGATTGCGTCTGAAGGCCACAATCAGCGCTTCCATCCGGCCGCTGTTTTGGTATGACCCGCCTCTTGTCAAAGGAATGAAGATGGCTGCGCGAGATCGCTACTCACGGAAATTGGAATGTTCCCAATGCGGGAACGCGGGTTTTGCGGAGGTTTCGGAAGACGATATGCCGAACCGCAGGACGCGCGGATTTGAAATTGACGCCCTGCCCGTAGGCTTCGAAACCGAATTTGCCTCGAGCAATCCGCGCCGCCACATGATCCGCTGCCGCTGCGGCTACAAATTCAAGTTTGAGCAGACCACCGCTTATGCGCCCGGCGGAGAGCCACGGCATTAAGCTTCGTCAAGAACTGGTCCCTGCCGCCCAACCGTATTGCCTCCGTCAGTGTGATGTTGCGCGCGCCAAAATGAACTGTTGAGCGTGGCCGGGCATGAAACGGAAAAGCCCCATTCTGCAGGTTTGCAGAACGGGGCTTGAAATAGTCGCGGCAGGAGCAGGCGACGTTTACTTGTTGGCCATCAGCCACATCTTGCCGGCCATCGTGATGCCGCGCGGATCGACGGCGACGTCATGGTCGAGATGGCTGCGCTCGAGAAAACCAAGTTCCTCGAGTTCGTTGAGGGTCGTCGTCGTCATGAAGCGGATCTTCTGCGGACGCTCCTTGAACCGGTCGGTCTTTGCGTAGGTGACCGCTGCGTTCTCATGCGTCCATTTTTTGGCCGGCTGCGGGAAGAGGTTTCCTTCCTTCGCGAGTTTCAGCCCCCGGATCTGGACCGGTGTCAATTCGTGCGAAATCATGTTCTGTCCTTGGTAGAAATGGCGAAACGTCAGCGATATGCGCCCTCGGATTGGATGGGAACGCCCGCTTGCGATAGTCGCCGATGCGTAATGATAAAGGGCCAGACCGGCCCGGATGCGCTGTCCCTAGCGGAACTTTGCGGCATTTCCCAGACAAAATTGAAAAGAATGCGGCTGCGAAACGATTGGCACCATCCGGATGCTTCTGGTATCAGCGTCTGAACTTGTTTTGAGAGACGTCATCCATGAA
The DNA here is from genome assembly GCF_964252935.1 of Rhizobium sp. LjRoot98. NCBI lineage: Bacteria > Pseudomonadati > Pseudomonadota > Alphaproteobacteria > Hyphomicrobiales > Rhizobiaceae > Rhizobium > Rhizobium sp. LjRoot98. The sequence goes on along the minus strand of NZ_CAXUPW020000010.1, from coordinate 41,973 downwards.
CATGACACTGTGCCCGGGAGCGGCTGCGTGACGGAGCGGACAGACGCGGCCTTTCTGGCGTCCCATGGCTGGTCCGATTTTTTTGCCTCCCAGATCGAACGGTCCGAGGCCAGCCTCATTCCGATGCGCATCGCCGAGGTCCACCGTGCCCGACTGAGCGCGCTGTCTGCAGCGGGACCGGTCAGGCTCACTCTGGCGCACAAGACCAATACCGGTGACTTTGCCGTCGGCGACTGGATACTGGCTGATCCCCGCACCCATCTGCTTGTCCGCAGGCTGGAACGCCGGACATTGCTGCAGCGCCGGACCGAAGGCAGGCACGGTCACCAGCTTGGCGCCGCCAATGTCGATACCCTGTTCATCGTCACCTCCTGCAATGCCGATTTCAGTCCGGCACGGCTGGAGCGCTATCTGGCTCTGGCCAATCAGGCGGGAACCAACCCGGTCATCGTGCTGACCAAGGCCGATACGGTCGATGATGCAAGCACCTTCGAAGAGGAGGCGAGAGGCCTGCAGCGCGATCTGGACGTCATCGTTGTCAACGGCCGCTCCGCCGATGCCGCAGCTGTGCTCGCTCCGTGGTGCGGCGCCGGTCAGACTGTCGCACTGGTCGGGTCGTCCGGCGTCGGCAAATCGACCCTGGTCAACACCTTGGCGGGCCTCAGGCACGAAGCAGCGCAGGAGACCGGCGATATCCGCGAAAGCGATGCCAAGGGACGCCACACCACGACGGCCCGGTCGTTGCACGCCATTGCCGGCGGCGGCTGGGTGATCGACACGCCCGGAATGCGCACCCTGCATCTCAGCGACGTGTCCGATGGTATCGACACGCTGTTCTCCGAAATCACCGACCTTGCCCCATCCTGCAAGTTTCGCGACTGCACACATGATCACGAGCCGGGCTGTGCCGTCCAGGCAGCGATCAAGGCAGGCACGCTGCCTGCGGAGCGGCTGGCCCGGTGGCGCAAGCTGCTGGAGGAAAATGTCAGCAACACCCCGGTGCAGACAGGGCCGCGCGGCAACAAAGTCATCCAGAAGAAGAAATACTGAAAGACGAAAGCCTCCGTCTTCAAAACCGGTTGGTTAGCGCGTTTCCCGTAAGAGATGCTTTTCAGCCTGTATCAAGCCACAAAACCGTATCGACAACACGGGAACATTGCTGTAACAGAATTGATTAATCGATTAATCACCCGTTGGATCATATGGCCAACCCGCGCACAGGATCGAACCTAAGCCAGATTGCCGCGACACTCGGCGTGTCCGCCGCAACGGTGTCGAATGCGCTGTCGGGCAAGGGACGTGTCTCGGCCGAACTTGCTGAAAAGATCCGCGCCACCGCTACCCAACTGGGCTACATCCCGAGCCTGACCGGCCGGGCGCTGCGCACCGGCCGCACCGGCGTTCTCGGCCTGGTTCTGCCGAATATCGCCAATCCGCTGTTTCCGCAGATTGCCCAGGCGATCGAGCATGCGGCAAGCACGGCTGGCTACGGCGTCTTGATCGCCGACTCCCGCAGCGACGTCGCCTTGCAGACCGACGCCATCAACCGGCTGATCGAGCGCGACGTCGACGGCATCGTTATCGTCCCCCGGCTCGGCACCCGCATCGCCGACATCGGCTGTCCGGTGGCGGTCATCGACAGCCCTTCCACCCCCGGCAACACGGTTTCGGCCGATCACTGGCAGGGTGGTCAGACGGTCATCGAACACCTCGCTTCGCTGGGACATCGCAAGTTTCTGCTGATCGGCAACAATCCGGCCTCGAATGTGCAGAACGATCGTATCGGCGGCATGAAATCCCGCCTTCCTGCAGACGCTCATGCCGAGGTCTTCTGGATCGAAAAACACGAGCAGGTGCACGGCAAGGGAAGCCTTCTTGGTCTAACAGAACAGGTGGAGAAAGGTTTCACCGCCTTTGCCGCCGTTTCCGATCTGCCGGCGCTCCGGGCCCTGACGGAATTGCAGCGCGCCGGAATCGGCGTGCCCGAACATGTCAGCGTTACCGGGTTTGATGATCTCGTCTGGTCCTCGGTGGTCACGCCCGGCCTGACAACAGTACGTATGGATATGGCCGGGATCGCCGACATCGCCATTGCAGCACTCGTCCGTGTCATCGAGGCCGATCCGGTATCAGGCTCCGGCATCGCACGCACCGTGACGGGCACGGTCGCAGCCGAGCGGGCGAGCGTACCGATGCAGCTGGTGGTCCGGCAGACATCGGCGCCACCGCCGAATATCCACAGTGCATGACCGGTACCACCGCAAGCCCAGATAATATGAGCCAAGAAAACACCAGAAGGAGAACGCCGATGAACAAAATGCTCTTTTCATCAGCCGCCGCGCTGATGCTCACCATGGGCGCTGCCCATGCCCAGGAAAAGACCCTGACAATTTCCGTCTATGCCTTCGCGCAGGACGAGTTCAAGGAGATCGTCTACGATCCCTTCGAAGCCAAATGCGGCTGCAAGCTGGTGGTCGAAACCGGCAACAGCGTCGAGCGCCTCGCCAAGATCGAAGCCAACAAGGCCAATCCGGTCATCGACATGGCCGTGGTTTCCATGGCTGACGCGCTATCTGCCGATCGCAACGGCCTGATCGAGAAGATCGACAACACTAAGCTCAGCAATTTCGGCAAGCTCTACGACATCGCCAAGGATCCGAACGGCGACGGCATGAGTGTCGGCTATACGTTCTATGCAACCTCGATCGTCTACCGCACCGACAAGATGAAGATCGAGTCCTGGGCTGACCTCTTGAAGCCGGAATATGCCGGTCATGTCGCCTTCCCGAACATCACCACCAATCAAGGCCCGCCGTCCCTCTACATGCTCGGCAAGGCGCTTGGCACCGACACGCCGGATCTGAAGGGTTCAATTGAGGCCGTTGGCGCCAAGAAGGACGATATCGTCACCTTCTACGTCAAATCCTCGCAGCTGGTGCAGTTGATGCAGCAGGAAGAAATCTGGGCGGCACCGATCGGCCGCTTCTCCTGGGCTCCCTTCACCAAGCTCGACCTGCCACTCGGCTGGGCGACCCCGAAGGAAGGCCAGACCGGCGGCATGAACGTCATGGTTCTCACCAAGGGCTCGAAGAACCAGGATCTGGCACTCGAATTCATGGATTTCTGGCTCTCCACGGACATCCAGACGAAGCTTGCCGAAAAGCTGGTCGATAGCCCGGCCAACAAGGAAGCCAAGGTTTCCGACGAAGTTGCGGGCAACCTGACCTATGGCGAAGAAACGGCCAACAGCCTGAAACTGATCCCGTCCGCCGTGGCACTCGACAACCGCGATGCGTGGCTGTCCGAGTGGAACGCCAAGGTCGGCCAGTAACCGGTCAACACGAATGCCTCCCAAGGCAAGGGGCGCAGCGGGCGGACTCCGGTTCGCGGGCTGCGTCCCGACTGAACTTGTTGCCCATGGTGGGGTGCTGCTGCCACAGCCCCTCACCCTAACCCTCTCCCCGCTTGCGGGGAGAGGGTATGACGGAGTTTGCCGCTTGTCCTTCTCCCCGTTCTAAGGGGAGAAGGTGGCCAACAGGCCGGATGAGGGGCAGCCACCGAATATGCGTTTTTGGTAATCACCCGCACCGGGGATTCCATTTGAACTTGCTGGAGACGACAAACCATGTTCCAGAACCGGGCAGAAGCATTGGCGCTCGCCCTGCCGGCCGCGATTTTCGCGGGGCTGGTCTTCCTCGTGCCGGTTATCCTCTTGCTGTCGGAAGGTTTTCGATCGGCGGATAGCTGGAGCCTGTCGGCCTATGCGGATTTCTTCTCGCAGCCGTTGAACCGGACGGTCTTTCTACGGACGCTGAAGCTCGGCGCACTCGTCACCGTGGCAGCCGCCGTCATCGGTTATGCGACTGCCTTTGCCATCGTCAGCCTCCCGCCCGGCGCCAAGGGCCGGATGATCGGGCTTGTCGTTCTGCCGCTGATGATTTCGCCGGTCGCCCGCACCTATGCCTGGATCGTCATCCTTGGCCGCACCGGCATCGTCAACCAGGCGCTGATGGCTGTCGGCCTCAGCGACGAACCGATCCGTATCCTCTTCAGCGAAACCGCCGTCTTCATCGGCCTGTTGCAGCTGTTCCTGCCCTTGATGGTGATCTCGCTGATCAGCGCACTGGAAAACCTGCCGAAAGATGTCGTGCCCGCCGCCCGCGTTCTTGGCGCCAACTGGTTCCAGGTGTTCTGGAAAGTCATCCTGCCGCTGACCCGCGAAGGCCTGGTTGTCGGCGGAACGCTGGTCTTCACCGGTTCGATGACCGCCTATATCACGCCTGCCATTCTGGGCGGCTCGAAGGTGCTGATGCTGGAGACGCTGCTCTACCAGCAGGTCACCGTTGCCAACAATTTCGTCTCGGCAAGCGTTATCGCCTTCATCCTGATTGTCATGAGTTTTGCCGCCAATATTCTCCTGAAGCGGATCGCAACGGCGAGGAACAAGCGATGACCCCGAGACTGTTTGCCCCGATTACGCTGCTTCTGGTGCTGATCTTCCTGATCGGCCCGTTCCTGATCATCGTTGCCGCCTCGTTCTCGGCCGGTGATACGCTGGCCTTCCCGCCGCAGGGTTTCTCGTTCAAGTGGATCCTCAAGGTCTTCACCGTCGAGAGTTTTCGCGACAGCTTCGTGATGTCGATGTTCCTGGCGATCGGCGGTACGTTTGCAGCGCTTCTGCTCGGCATTCCCGCCGCCTATGCGATGTCGCGCTACAAGCTGCCGATGTCCGAGACCGTGCGCACCGTCGTGTCGGCACCGATCATCGTGCCGGGCATCATCGTCGGCCTGGCGCTCCTGCGCTATTTCGTCGTACCCATCGGTGTATCGATCACGCTGGCGCTGTTCCTTGCCCATACGGCGCTGATCCTGCCCTATGCAGTGCGTGTCGTCTCGGCCAGCCTCAACAATCTGCGCTCGGATATCGAGGAAGCCGCCGTTCTGCTCGGTTCGTCCCGGCTTGGCGCTTTCTTCCGGGTTGTACTGCCGAACATTCGCGGCGGCATCCTGTCGGCCTTCATTCTCGGCTTCGTCACCAGCTTCAATCAGGTTCCGGTTTCGCTGTTCCTGTCCGGGCCGGGTGTACGCACCCTGCCGATCGACATGCTCGGCTACATGGAGATCGTCTTCGATCCATCGATCGCCGCCCTGTCTTCGCTGCTCGCTTTCCTCTCCATCGGCATCGTCTTCCTCGCCGAACGTTTTCTGGGGTTCTCCCGCTATGTCTGACACATCCTTCCTCACCCTCGACAAACTTTCCCTCGCCTATGGCAAATCGATTGCCGTGAAGGATCTCGATCTCGAGATCCGCAAGGGCGAATTGCTGGCGCTGCTCGGCCCATCCGGCTGCGGCAAGACCACGACCATGCGCTCGATTGCCGGCCTGATGACGCCGGTTGGCGGCCGCATCAGTCTCGATGGCACCGACATCACCCGGGTTGCCGCCAACAAGCGCGCCGTCGGGCTGGTGTTCCAGTCCTATGCGCTGTTCCCACATCTGACGGTGTTCGAAAATGTCGCGTTCGGCTTGAAGCTGAAAGGCATGACTGGGAAAGAACTCGAGGCGAAAGTGGCAGCCGGCCTCAAATCCGTTGGCCTCTCGGCCTTCGCCAGCCGCAAGACCCCGGAGCTTTCCGGTGGCCAGCAACAGCGCGTGGCACTTGCCCGCTCCATGGTCATGGAACCGAAAGTGCTCCTGCTCGACGAACCGCTCTCCAATCTTGATGCGCGCCTGCGGCTGGAAATGCGCACCGAACTGCAGCGCGTCCAGAAGGAAAGCGGCGTGACGATGATCTTCGTCACCCACGATCAGGTCGAGGCCCTGGCGCTCGCCGACCGGATCGTCGTGATGAAGAATGGCGCGATCGAACAGATCGGCACGCCGGAAGAAATCTACAATCACCCGGTCTCCAGCTTCGTCGCCGATTTCGTCGGCTTCGAAAACATCTTCGCCGTCGAAGGTGGCAAGCTGACCACCGAAAATGGCGCTGTCTCCCTCGCCAGGGAACTGCCGGATGTGGCGGGTCTCGCCTGGCGGCCACGCGCAGTCTCTCTCGGTTCCGGCCCATTGACAGGTAGGGTCCGCGGCGTTTCCTTCGCCGGTGGAACGCGCGAATATGTGCTGGAAACACCTCTCGGCATCATCAAGACGGAAGTGGATGCGACCTTGCCCGCCCATGCGCTTGGCGCCACCGTTGCGTTCGACCTGCCGGTTGAAGGTGCTGCCCTCCTCAAGCGTTTCGGATAAGTCATCATGGGTGTCTGGATCGATACGGATATGGGCTTTGACGACATCGCCGCCATTCTGGTGGTGATGCGTGCGGGCATTGCCATCGACGGCATATCGCTGGTGTTCGGCAATACGCCAATGGATCAAGTCCGCCGCAATACGGCGGGTGCTGCCAAGGCTTTCGGCTGGACGGTCCCGATTCATGCCGGACGCAGCCAGCCCGTTCTGGGCGTGCTCGAAACCGCGCAGGCGATTCTCGGCGAAACTGGTATTCCCACTGCCGGACGAACGCTTCCGGATGCCGGTGATGTAGCGGACAACGATGCTTTCTCTGCACTTTGCCGCTGGCTGGAAAACAAGCCCTCGCCACGCCGCATCCTGGCACTTGGGCCGCTGACCAACATCGCCGCCCTTGCCCTGGCACGGCCCGATCTCGCCACCCGCATCGATGAACTCACCTGGATGGGCGGCGGGCTTTCACGCGGCAACCACACGGCATCGGCAGAGTTCAACGCGCTGGCCGACCCGGAAGCCGTCGCCATCGTGCTGTCGCATGGCCTGCCTTTGCGCATGGTCGATCTCGACTTTTGCCGCAAGGTTCTGGCCGCACCCGCCGATATTGAGCCGGTACGGCAGACGGGCGGCGCCAACGCCGCGCTGCTGGCCGATATGCTCGCCGGTTACATCGATATCGGCGTCAGCCGCGGCCGGCCGGCGATGGCAATCTACGATCCCTCCGCTGCTGCTGCCTTTGTCCGCCCCGACCTCGTGACCTTTCAATCCGCCCGGATCGACATGGAGCTTGCCGGCTCACTCACCCGCGGCCGCACCGTGGTGGAAACCCGCGCCAGCCATGGTGTCTTCAATGCCGAATTCGCCGTCGATTGCGATGCGGAGGCAATCAAGGCGATCGTGCTGGACGCGCTGCGCTGGGAGGCCGGTAAATGACAAAACCTGCAGCACCTCAACCCGCCGACCTCAACGAGGCCGGCCTGCGCGCCCGTGCGGTCGCAGCTGCGCGCGGCAATGCCCCGTTCGACACCCTGATCATCAATGGCACTCTGGTCGATATGGTGACCGGCGAGTTGCGGGCGGCGAATATCGGCCTCGTCGGACCGCTGATCGCCAGTGTCCACCCGACAGGAGCGAGGACCGACGCGGCGGAGATCATCGATATCTCCGGCGGTTTTATTTCGCCCGGCCTGATCGACACGCATATGCATATCGAAAGCTCGATGGTGACGCCCGCGACGTATGCCGCTGCTGTTCTGGCCCACGGCGTGACAACGATTGTCTGGGATCCGCACGAGTTCGGCAATGTCCACGGCATTGCCGGAGTGCGTTTCGCCGCCGATGCCGCCAACGCATCGCCGCTGCGCATGATCCTGCTTGCGCCCTCCTGCGTGCCCTCAGCGCCGGGATTGGAGCTGAATGGCGCCGATTTTGATGCCGGCGTGATTGCCGATCTGCTGTCCTGGCCGGAAATCGGCGGCATCGCCGAGGTCATGAACATGCGCGGCGTAATCAACCGCGATCCGCGGATGAGCGCCATCGTCCAGGCAGGCCTTGCCTCGGAAAAACTGATCTGCGGCCACGCGCGCGGACTGAACGGTGGTGATCTTGCCGCCTTCATGGCGGCAGGCGTCAGCTCGGACCACGAGCTGACATCTTCAGCCGACCTGATGGAAAAGCTGCGCGCCGGCATGGCGATCGAGTTGCGCGGTTCCCACGATCATCTGCTGCCGGAGTTCGTTGAAGCCCTGAACCGGCTTGGCCATTTGCCGCAGACACTCACCCTCTGCACCGACGACGTCTTTCCCGACGACCTGGCAGACGGCGGAGGCCTTGACGACGTTGTGCGGCGCCTCGTTCGCTACGGCCTGAAACCGGAATGGGCGCTGCGGGCTGCCACGCTTAATGCCGCACAACGGCTGGGGCGTTCCGATCTTGGGCTGATCGCGGCAGGACGCCGCGCCGATATCGCCGTGTTCGACAATCTCAGCGACTTCAACGCTCGCATCGTCATCGCCAATGGCATTGTTGTTGCCAGGGATGGTGAGATGCTTGCAGATATCGCAGCGTCCGACCCATCGGTGCTTGAGCATTCCATGAAGATATCGCCGCTGACAGCCGATGATTTTCGTGTTGCTTCCAGCGAGACCAAAGTCCGGATCGCCACAATCGACCAACCGCGCTTTACCCGTTGGGGCGAAGCGGAAGCAGAGGTACGGGATGGTTTTGTCGTACCGCCTGAGGGCACGACCCTGATTGCTGTGGCGCATCGCCACGGCCGCAGCGACGGCCGGCCGCGCGTCGGCTTCCTGCGCGGCTGGGGCGAATGGCGCGGCGCATTTGCCAATACCGTTTCCCATGACAGCCACAACCTCACCGTGTTCGGCAGCGATCCGGACGACATGGCGCTTGCCGCCAATGCGGTGATCGCCGCGGGTGGCGGCATGGCCGTCGCATCCAGCGGAGTGGTCAAGGCCATCCTGCCGCTGCCGCTTTCGGGCCTGGTCTCGGATGCGCCGCTCAATGATGTGGCCCGGGATTTCGCGGATGTTCGCGCTGCGATGGACGATATCGTCGACTGGCAGCCGCCCTATCTCGTCTTCAAGGCCTGTTTTGGGGCGACACTTGCCTGCAATGCCGGACCGCACCAGACAGACAGGGGCATTGCCGATGTCGAAACCGGTATGCTTATGGAAAGCCCGATCCTGACCAAGGCATAGTCGCCCGCCGCGACCGCTTCCACCAACTCTTGGCGGCATTTCGGCCGGGCATGAGCAGCCTCATGTCCGACCATGCTTCGCCGTCAGACGGGATCAGCTGACCGAGACGATATCCTGCCAGGCCATATACGCAGACAGGACCAGTTCCATCTGAGCCGTATGACCTGCAATGAACTCTTCGCCGTAGATGGTCTCGTCCGGATATTCGGTGATCAGGGTCATCGGCACAGTGTGGCGATGATCGACTGAAATGAGGCAGGGGAAACCGTTGATAATCCGGAAGCCCGTCTCACCGGCATGAATCTCATAGAGTGCGATCTGCCTGTCGTTATACGCCAGTAGCCCGGGCACCTCTCCGAGATGCCGCGTCACCCGGTCGAGCAACGCCTCCGACTGGCTTTCCCAGTCAGGATGATGGCGAACGATCAGAAAAAAGCCTTTCGGCAGGGTCCAGGCGGCAAAACCACGCGGCACATAACCCGATAGCGGCCGGGTCCACTCATGCGAGGGATAGCCGTGCAGATTCACATGCAACTGCGCGCCGCTCAAATCCTGTGCCTTGAAGCGGATTTCCTTTTCGTTCACATGCCCGGCCGCATTTTCATATGTGCGGTACTCGAGGTCGTCACCGAGCGCGGTGTACCGGGCGGCGTGATGCATGTGGCGCGGGTTGTCGCGGCGCAAGCGCTGGTGCACCGCATAACCATCCGGATTCTCAAGTGGCGAAATGGTGAAATGCGCGCCCTTGCGCTCTGCAAGCTTGGCCGCGGCACGCAAAGCGCCGACGATGCCGGTGGTCTCATTTGGGTGCTGACCGCCGCTGATCATCACCGCGGCATCGCTGCCGGCGACATAGCGCGCGAAAACCGTGCGGCCGGACCGGGTGCGGGCATCAAACCCCTCCCCGCCGATCGCCTCCAGCTGGACCGCCACTTGGCCAGCGGCCAGCGGCTCGCTGGCGGTATCGATCGCCTGCGCGGCACCGTCGAGGAAACCGGTCGACAAGGCGCGGGTGGTTATGCTGAGCGTGATGGCACCTTCGACCTGCACGACTTCCGGCACGATCATGCCGGGCCTCAACCCCCGATCGCCCAACGGCCGGCCGGACTTCATCTGGAAAAATTCGAGAAGCGAAAAATACAGGTCCTCATGAAGCGCTTCGCGCAGGCTGACCACCTCATCGCCAATCGCCAGCGGCTCGTCGCTGGACGGATGACCAATGCGGATGTTCAGCTCTTCGAAATAGGGTTCGTCCTGGCCCCAGTCATAATCAGCGATCGCGGATATTGCAGTTTCGAATACCACCTCATAGTCCGTTTCCAGCCGTTCGCCGATCGTTTCACCAGCGCGGCGCAACCAGCCGGTTGGCGAGAGATTGGTCTGCCCGGTGCGATCCTGATGCACCCGGTTCGGCGCAAGAACAGTAACGGATTGCTCGATGTCGGCACCCGTCAGCACCACCTCATAGAAGAACCCGCCGTCTGCGCGTGGAACAAATGCAATCTTTGCCTCGCCGACCAGCGCGCCCAGCGGATAGGTCTCCAGCCGGAAGCGGTTGTCAGATGCCGCTGGGTGGACCGGATAGCGGATTTCAATGGCCTCGACGCCTTTGAGATCAACCTCTTCGAGAAAGAAGGACAGCAACGGCTTGTAGGCGCTGCGGATGCGGGCCGTGATGCCTCTTTCCGATAACGCGCGTTCAGCCGCGGCGCGGCTTTCACGGTCGTCGAAGGTCCAGGCCTCAAAACTGTCGCCCGGGACGGCGCGCGCCGCCAACTGATCGAGTGTGCGCTCAAAGGATTTCTGCAAGATCACGGTCATCGGATTACCTCGAAGTTCTGCCGGTCGGGTCAAGGCTGTCGCGCAGCCAGTCGCCGAGAATGTTCAGGCCAAGCACGGTCAGGAGGATCGCAAGGCCCGGGAAGACGCTGACCCACCAGGCGGTCTGGAGATACGTGCGGCCATCGGCCAGCATGCCGCCCCAGCTCGGGATGGTTGGGTCGACGCCAAGCCCGAGGAAGGTCAGGCTGCTTTCCAGAAGAATGTTGTTGGCGACGTTGAGGGTCATGAGCACGATGACCGGCCCGATCAGGTTCGGCAGCAGGTGCTGAAAGATGATGCGCCAGTCTTTGACGCCGATCGCCCGCGCAGAGAGAATAAATTCCCGCTCGCGCAGCGTCAGCACCGAACCGCGGACCACGCGCGCATATTGTACCCATTGCGAAACGATCAGCAGGATGATCGTGTTGGTCAGGCTGCCGCCAACGATGGCGATGAAGGTGATCGCCAGCAGGATGAACGGCATGGCGAGCTGCAGGTCGGCAAAGCGCATCACCAGCATATCCCAGAAGCCGCGATAATAGCCGGCAATCAGGCCCATCAGCACGCCGAAGATCACCGCGCCGATTACCGAGGTGAAGCCGACCAGCAACGAAATCTTGCCGCCAGCGACCACGCGCGCCAGCACATCCCGGCCGAGCGGATCAGTGCCCAGCGGATAGGCGGCCGTGGTGAAGGGCTTGGTGAGGCGCGCGATCAGGTTGATCTTTTCAGCGCCGCCGGGAAACAGCACGTCGGATAGCAGCACCGCGAGGCAGATGATCAGCGTCAGCGACGCACCGAGGATGAATTCGAGACTGTAGAACTGCGACAGGCGGGAGGATTTGGTGGCCATCGGCGATTACTCCGTACGAATGCGCGGATCAACGAGCCCGTAGGCAATGTCGACCAGGAGATTGACGCCGACGATCATCAGCGACAGAACGGTGATGACGGCCTGCAGGACAGGATAGTCGCGGCCCGAAACCGCGTCGAAGGCAAGCGTGCCCATGCCCGGCCAGTTGAAGACACGCTCAACGACGACGATGCCGCCGAGAAGGCCGCCAAACTGCAGGCCGAAATAGGTGATGAGCGGAATGGCACAGTTGCGCAGTGCATGCTTGTAGAGCACCGTCGTTTCGCTGAGCCCCTTGGCGCGCGCCACCATGACATATTGCGATTTTAGGGTTTCCAGCATCGAGGTGCGCACCAGCCGGACATTGGTTGCCGTCAAGATGATGCCCATGGTCAATGCCGGCATGACGTAACTCGCCCACCCCGACATGCCGCTTGCCGGCAACCAGCCAAGTGTCACCGCAAAGAGCAGCACCAGCATTGTGGCAAGCCAGAAGTTCGGGAAGGAAAGGCCAACCAGTGAGAGGATGCGGATCGCCTGATCAGCGGCCTTGCCCTTGGCCGTCGCAGCCTTGATGCCGAGCGGTATGGACAGCGCGATCGAAACGAACATCGAGATGAACGCAAGCAGCAGCGTGGCCGGAAGCGCATTGCCGATCAGGAGCGAGACAGGGGTTCCTCCGGTAAAGCTGCGCCCGAAATCGAGCGTCACCATTCCCTTGAGGAAATTCAGATATTGCATGATGAACGGCTGATCGGTGCCCAGCGACGCACGGATGCGCATCAGGTCCTCTTCCGTCATGCTGCCACCGCCCTGAAACATCATCAGAGCAGGATCGCCGGTCAGGCGGATGGCAAAAGAGACCACCAGCGTGATGGCGAAGACGACGAAGATCGCCTGCAGCAATCGTTTGATAAGGAAACCGGCCACGTTCGTGATCCTTGAAGGTAGGGGAAAACGTGCCGCCCGCTAACCGGGCGGCACAGAGGTCTTCAGATTATTCGACGGTGACGTCGGTCAGCTTCAAGCGGTTGTCCGAAGGAGCAACAAAGCCCTTCACCCGCTTGCTGATGCCGTAGATGGCGTTGCTGTTATAGAGCGGCAGCTCCAGAGCGCGATCGGCGGCATAGCGGCCAACTTCCTTGAGGATCTTTTCCCGCTCCGCGCGATCCGTCAGCGGACGCTGCGATTCCAGCAGCTTGTCCATCGTCTCGTCCTTGTCGTAAGGATTCCACTTTTCGCCGGAGTGATACATCGCATAGGCGGTGTTGTCGTAGTCGAACGTCCAGCCGCCCCATTTCTGCTGGAACATGGCGCCCGTCTTGCCCTGCGGAATGATATCGTTGAGCAGAACGTTGGTTTCGTAAGGCTTGATCGTCGCGGTGATGCCGACCATCTGCAGATAGCTGGCGATAACCTGGGCAACCTCGTTCATCGTCGAGTCATTGCCGCGGATATCGATCTGCAGGGCGGCACCCGGCTTGACTCCGGCTTCTGCGAGAAGCGCCTTGGCGCCTTCCGGATCATAGGCAACAGCCTTCAGGTCCGCGTCGTAGCCGAAAGAAAGGGCGCTCTGGAAGCTGACGATCTCGGAAGCCTGACCGGCCAGGATGGACTGGACGATGGTTGTGCGGTCGATGGCCATGATGATCGCTTTACGCACCTTCGGGTCGGCGGTAATGCCATCGCGCGTGTTGAAGCGCAGCGCATCGACCGTCGGCCCCGGAACGCTGACGACAGCAAGGTTCGCATCGCCTTCGATCACCGGAATCATGCCGATCGGAATGGTCGGCGGGATCACCAGATCGACGCGGCCTGCCTGAAGCTCTGCAACGGCCGTCGCGGGTTCGGTGATGAAGCGGTATTCCAGTTCGGAAAGCTTCGGCGCGCCACCCCAGTAATCCGGGTTGGCTGCAAGCTTGATATCGACCTTGGGTGTATAGGAGACGAACTTGAACGCGCCTGTGCCGACAGGATTAAGGTTGAAATTGTCCTCGCCCTTTTCCTGAATGTATTTCGGCGGAACAATCATCGCACCATAACCGGCAAGCTTGGTCAGCAGCACCGGATCGGGCGTCTTCAGCTTCATGTCGACGGTGTAATCATCGATCACGTCAACGCTTTCGATGCTGGTATAGTTTGAGCGCTGCGGTCCCTTGGCACCCTCTTCGCCGAGCAGGCGTTCGAAGGTGAACTTCACTGCCTGGGCATTGAAAGCTTCGCCATCATGGAACTTGACGTTCTGGCGCAGCTTGAAGCGGATGCGCTTGCCTTCGTCCAGCTCTTCCCAGGATTCAGCAAGACCGGGCACGAGCTTGAGATCGGGACCACGATAGGTCAGGCCGTCGAAGATATTGGTCGAGACGGCAGCCCACTGTACCAGGAAGGTGTCGATCGGATCCCAGCTGCCGGGGTCCTGCGGGCTCGAAATCGTCATCTTACCGGCAGCCAGAGCCGGGCCGGCATAAATGGCTGTAGCCGACAGGGCCAATGCCATAAAGGTCGTTGTCAGTCCCCGTTTGATTGTTTGCATATCGCTGTTCCTCTTCAGTTGCTTGCAGTTTTTTCGCAGGTATCAGGCCACCTTTGCGACGAAGTGGCCCGGATCGATTTCCTCGTGAACGAGAATAGCTGGCTCATCGCCGACGCGGTGAACCGGATTGGGTATGTCGCCGGTGATCAGGGTGCTTTTGCGCTCCCTGTTGGGATCGGCGACAGGAACGGCCGAAAGAAGACGGCGGGTATAATCGTGCCGCGGTGTCTCGAATACTTGCTGGCGGCTGCCCATTTCCATGATCTGGCCGAGATACAGCACCGCAACGCGATGGCTGATTTCCTCGACCACCGCCATGTCGTGACTGATGAAGAGATAGGCGAGACCGCGCTCGGCCTGCAGATCCATGAACAGATTGATGATCTGCGCCTGGATCGACACGTCGAGCGCCGACAGCGCCTCGTCGGCGATGATCAGCTTGGGCTCGGAGGCGAGCGCACGCGCGATGCAGACGCGCTGACGCTGCCCGCCGGAAAACTCGTGCGGATAACGATCCGCATGGGCCGACGTCAGGCCGACGCGCTCAAGCAGTTCGTCAACACGCCGGCGCACGGCCTTTGTACCCAGGATCAGGCCATGTGTGTTGATCGGCTCGGCGATCGAGAAACCAACCGTCTTGCGCGGATCGAGCGAGGCAAAGGGGTCCTGGAAGATATACTGGACATCCTGGCGCAGACGAAAACGTTCGGCCTGCGACATCGATGAAAACGGCTTGCCGTTAAACGCGATATCGCCTGCCTTAGCAGCCTGCAGCTGCTGGATCGTCCGGCCAATGGTCGACTTTCCGGAACCGGATTCGCCCACAAGCGCCAGCGTCTCGCCCGGATAGATATCAAAGCCGACTTTGGATACCGCGCTGAGACGGTGGGTTACCTTGCCGAACAGGGACTTGCGGATATCGAAGCTGACAGACAGGTCCCTGACCGAAAGCAGTGGCTTTTCGTCATAGCGCGCGGTGTCCTGCACGCGCTCCTCACCGACAATCACCGGCGCTCCATCGCGCAGCACCGTCACCGGCATGCGTTTGGGGAACGCTTCCCCAGCCATGCTGCCAAGGCGCGGTACCGCCGCCAGAAGCGTGCGGGTATAGGGATGCTGCGGATTGGCGAATATCTCGCGAACCGGGCCTTCCTCGACCTTCTGACCCTTCCACATGACGACGACATCATCTGCCATCTCGGCGACGACACCCATGTCGTGCGTGATGAAGATCATGCCCATGCCGAGTTCTTGCTGCAGGTCCCGCATGATATGGAGGATCTGCGCCTGGATCGTCACGTCGAGCGCAGTTGTCGGCTCGTCCGCAATCAACAGCTTCGGCCGGCAGGCCAGCGCCATGGCAATCATCACGCGCTGGCGCATGCCACCGGAAAGCTGGTGCGGGTAGCGCTTCAGAAGCTGCTCGGAATCCGGCAGGCGAACCATATCGAGAAGCCGCTTTGCCTCGGCCATCGCCGTAGGCTTGTTCATGGCTTCGTGCAGCAGAAGAACTTCGCAGATCTGCTCGCCGATCGTGAAGACCGGGTTCAGTGACGTCATCGGCTCCTGGAAGATCATGGCAATCTCCTTGCCGCGAATGCGCCGCATCGCCTTCTGGGAAGTTTGAAGCAGATCTTTTTCTCCAAACAGGATTCGGCCTGTCGAGAATGTTGCACCCATCATGTCAGCAAGACGCATGACTGCCAGCGACGTAACAGATTTACCTGAACCGGATTCACCGACGACGGCCACGGTCTTGCCGGGCGCGACGGAGAAGGACAGGTTTTCGACCACGCGGTTCACGCCAAAATTGACCGTCAGGTCTTCGACCGAAATCAACACTTTGCGATCAGTCATCGGCATCGTCATGTCAGGGCCTCCGGCTGCTCTTGCGCCATGGGGTGAATGAAGCGGCAGGCTGCCGTGGTGAAACGCGCATGATGACGGCACCGGCAGGCTGGAAAGAACCAACACTCCAAAATACCCTCCCCCAAAACGTCGGTGGACGCTACTGAATGTGAACAATCATGTCCAGAGTGTTGAGCAATAAATACATATCGCCCTACATTCATGACGAGAATGTTGATTAATCAAAATTTTCGTTTGGTGCGCCCGGTTCTGGCCGGAAGAATGGCCAGCACGAAGGGCTGCGCGGGCGACAGCGAGGCGGCTGTCATGAGTGACGCCAGCAAATGTCCATGAAATCGTAAATCGCCGACAGCCCTACAGGAGAGATGGAGACTGCCCGCTCGCCTCCGGCAAGCTGGATGCCCCGATTGAACGGGGCCAGGCCGGCGAAGGCACACAGCAGGCCTCACGCCGGAAGACTGCGCGTCGCCGCGTTATCGATCCTGAAGGATCAGCCGGAAACAAAAGCTCAGGCGGGCGTCAGTTCCTGCTCGACCAGCGTCGCCCAGAAAGCAACGCCGGGTCCGATCGCCTCATCATTGAAATCATAGGCAGTGTTGTGATGCAGGGCGCCATCGACCGCCGGACCATTGCCGAGCCAGACATAACAGCCCGGAGCTTCGCCGGCGAAATAGGCGAAATCATCACCCGCCGTAGATGGCGGAAAGGCGGTTCTGAGTTTGTCGCCAAAGACTGTGCCGGCCGCCTTTAAGGCACGCGCTGTCGCGTCCGCATCGTTGACAACGGGCGGGATACGGCGCTCGAAGCCACAATCAGCGGCAATGCCGTACATCGCTGCGGTTCCGCTCGCCAGACGGCCGATTTCGGTTTCCAGCTGATCGCGCACCTCAGGCGAATAGGCCCGCGCAGTCCCGCCGATCGCGACAATATCGGGAATGACATTGAGCGCCTGCGGATTGCCCGCCTGCAGCGAGCAGGCGCTGACCACCGCCGGCTGTAGCGGATCGATAACCCGGCCGATGATCGTCTGCAGAGAGGCAAGAAAGGTTGCGGCAGCCGTGATCGGGTCCTTGCCCAGATGCGGCTTGGCACCATGCGTCCCGGTACCGCGGAATGTCACGCGCCAGCTGTCGGAGGAGGCAAGCTGCGGCCCGGCAACCACGGCCATTTCATCAGTATCGAGGCCCGGCATATTGTGCAGGCCGTAAACGGCATCGCAGGGAAATCGCTCGAAAAGACCATCCTCGACCATGCGCCGGGCACCGCCCCGGCCCTCTTCCGCCGGCTGGAAAATGAAATGCACCGTACCGGAGAAATTGCGGGTTTCCGCCAGATAGCGCGCAGCCCCCAGCAGCAAGGCCGTGTGACCATCATGGCCGCAGGCGTGCATCTTGCCATCGACCGTGGACTTATACGGACGCTCCGCCGTTTCCGGCATTGCCAGCGCATCCATGTCGGCGCGAAGCCCGATGCTGCGGGTGCCATTGCCGATCTGCAGCGTTCCAACCACGCCGGTGCCGCCCAGTCCGCGCGTCACGGTGATCCCGGCCTTTTCCAGAAGATCCGCAACGATGGCGCAGGTTCGCTCTTCCTCGAAGCCAAGCTCGGGATGCGCATGCAGATCGCGGCGCAGCGCGGTGAGAAAAGGCAGGTCGGCAGTCAGCATTTCGGGCAAGCGCATTGGCAGGCAATTCCTTGAGGCGTGAGGGTCCGTTGTTTACCGGGGCTCCACAGACTTCCCCTGGACGTTCTTCCGGTATAGAGCAAAACCACAAGAAACCGAACACCTCCCTCACAGTTTGGCTCAAAGGAAGACGCCGTGCAGCCGCATGACTTCTGGCAGGAAATCCATCCCGCAAACACGTTCGATCCGGACAAGACCCACAGGGATTTTTATCCGGCCACCCTGATGGATGGGCGTCAACTCCGCCTGCCGATCCGCCCGTTGTCCGATGGAACCCATGCCCTGGCGTCGCTGATCGTCAATCAGGCGAGCTTTCCGGTGCAGGATGTGCTGGCGGCCCAGCTTGCCGAAAAGTTGAAACCGTTCCGGCCTGACGTCATCGCCGGGCTACCGACGCTCGGCCTGACGCTTGCCAGCGCCGTCGCGCGGGCGCTGGGCCACAGCCGCTATGTTCCGCTCGGAACCTCTCCGAAATTCTGGTACCAGGCCGATCTGTCGGTGCCGATGTCTTCGATCACCACGCCAGACCAGACAAAACGGCTCTATATCGATCCCCGCATGCTCCCACTTCTGGAAAACGGCCGCGTTGTTCTTATCGACGACGTCATTTCCAGCGGCACATCCATCGTTGCCGGTCTTTCCCTTCTTGCCATTGCCGGCATCGAACCGGTGGCCATCGGTGCCGCCATGCTCCAATCACGCCGCTGGGTCGACCGATTGGCGGCCTTGGACAGCCGCTGGCCGGAGAAGACCACCGGCGTTTTCGAAACACCGTTGTTGTCGAAAGCGAGCGAGGGAAGCTGGAGCGCCTAAGATACCCCTGTGGCCAGCAGGGCGCGATCGGATTTCGCAACACCTACCAGGGTGTGAAACAAAATTTACTTCCCCGAAAGTTGTGAACATCACGGAACGTATGATGGTTGTCGGCACTATTGTGTTACGCTGGGCGGGAAGAATTCGGAACGATCATCAAAGGCGGTGATTCGGATCTGAGCGAGGTGCGTGATCACCGGTGCGCCCTTCGGCAAGGATCCAGGATCCGTCGGTCCCGCCCAAAGGGTGCGGCCATCTTCGTTGTCAGATTCTCAGCAGTAACAATTATTTGAAGGAACTATCGAAGCAAGGAAACGTTAATCTCGTTGAGCGAGCCGATAGGCAGCGATCCCGTCTCAACGAACCGGCCGCGGGAGAGCATGATGCAGAACACCCAGTCCGATGTCTTTGATCTCTTTTCGGAGATTTATACCAGCACCGCGCAGGAGGAGATCAGTCTCCAGGAGTATCTGTTCGCGTGCCGCGACGACAAAAGCATGTACGCCACTGCACAGGAGCGCATGGTCGCCGCTATTGGAGAGCCCAACTTCGTCGAAACCAGCGCCGACGAGCGCCTTGGCCGCATTTTCTCCAATCGAACCATCAAGGTCTATCCGGCATTTGCGGATTTCTACGGAATGGAAGACACGATCGAGCGGATCGTCGGTTATTTCCGCTATGCGGCACAGGGCCTGGAAGAGCGCAAGCAGATCCTTTATCTGCTCGGTCCCGTCGGCGGCGGCAAGTCCTCGCTGGCTGAACGCCTGAAGAAACTGATGGAAATGCGGCCGATCTACACATTGATGGTCGGCGGTCAGATCAGCCCGATATTCGAATCGCCTCTCGGCCTCTTCCATCCCGAAAAAATGGCCGATCTTCTTGAAGACAAATACGGCATTGCCAGACGCCGACTGACCGGCATGATCTCGCCTTGGGCCACCAAGCGCCTTGACGAAGTCGGCGGTGACATTTCGAAATTCAGCGTCGTCAAGCTGATGCCGTCGCGCCTGCGCCAGATCGGCATTGCCAAGACAGAACCCGGCGATGAAAACAACCAGGACGTTTCCTCGCTGGTTGGCAAGGTCGATATCCGCCAGCTCGAAAATTTCAGCCAGGCCGATCCCGACGCCTATTCCTACAGCGGCGGCCTGAACCGGACGACACAGGGCCTGCTCGAATTCGTGGAAATGTTCAAGGCGCCGATCAAGGTTCTGCATCCGCTGCTGACCGCAACCCAGGAAGGCAACTATAACGGCACCGAGAATTTCGGCGCCTTTCCCTATCAGGGCATCGTTGTTGCCCATTCGAACGAGTCCGAATGGCTGCAGTTCAAAAACAACCGCAACAACGAAGCCTTCCTCGACCGCATTTTGGTGGTCAAGGTACCCTATTGCCTGCGCGTTACCGAAGAGCGGCAAATCTACGACAAGCTGCTGCGCGAAAGCGAGCTGGCCAAAAACCCCTGCGCGCCCGAGGTTCTGGAAAGCCTCAGCCGCTTCACCGTTTCGACGCGGCTCGCCCCGCATGAAAACTCGCCACTCTACACCAAGATGCGGGTCTATGATGGCGAGAACCTGAAAGACGTCGATCCCAAGGCGAAATCTGTTCAGGAGTATCGCGACGCTGCCGGTGTCGATGAGGGCATGAACGGCGTCAGCACCCGCTTCGCTTTCAAGGTGCTGTCGGAGACTTTCAACTACGACAGCAAGGAGATCGCCGCCGATCCGGTGCATCTGATGTATGTCATCGAACAGGCGATCAAGCGCGAGCAGTTCCCCAAGGAAACCGAGGCTGCCTATCTCGATTTCATCAAGTCGGAACTCGCCACGCGTTATGCCGAGTTCATTGGCCATGAAATCCAGAAGGCATATCTCGAATCCTACAGCGAATACGGCCAGAACCTGTTCGACCGCTATATCGCCTATGCCGACGCCTGGCTTGAAGATCAGGATTTCAAGGATCCTGACACGGGGCAGATTCTCAACCGGACAATCCTCGACAATGAATTGTCGCAGATCGAAAAACCGGCCGGCATCGCCAATCCGAAGGATTTCCGCAACGAAGTTGTCAAGTTCACCCTGCGGGCGCGGGCCAAGAACAATGGCCGCAATCCGTCCTGGATGAGCTACGAAAAGCTGCGTGAAGTGATCGAAAAGCGGATGTTCGGTCAGGTGGAGGACTTGCTGCCGGTGATCAGCTTCGGCTCCAAGAAGGACAGCGCCAGCGAAAAGCAGCATGCCGAATTCGTCCATCGCATGATCGAGCGCGGATATACCGAGCGGCAGGTGCGCAGGCTGGTGGAATGGTACATGCGCGTCAACAAGGCGGGGTGAGACATACCGATGTCTGGGGGTAGCCAATGCCGAATTTCATCGACCGCCGTCTCAACCCGAAGGACAAGAGCCTCGGGAATCGCCAGCGTTTCCTGAAACGCGCCCGCGAGGAGCTGAAACGCTTCATCAAGGATCGCGTCAAGACCGACCGGATCGCCGACGTGGATTCAGGCCACGCCGTCCCCATGCCGGCACGCGGCGCCAGCGAGCCGACCTTCCAACCCGCCCGGGGTAGCGGCGACCGGCAATATGTCCTGCCCGGCAACCGCGATTACATGCCCGGGGATCGTATCGACAAACCACAAGGCGGCGGCGGCTCGGGCTCGGCCGCCGGAAGGGGGCAGGACGAGGACGATTTCCAGTTCCTGCTGTCGCGCGAGGAGGTGCTCGAACTGTTTTTCGAGGACCTTGAACTTCCCGACATGGTCAAGCTCAGCCTGAAGGAGGCCGTCGCCTTCAAACCCCGCCGCGCGGGCTTTGCGACAAGCGGCTCGCCGACCAATATCAATGTCAGCCGCACCATGCGCAACAGCTACGGACGCCGCATCGCCCTGCATCGCCCCAAGCGAAACACGCTGGAAGCATTAGCGCTGGAAATCGAAGAGCTCGCGGCGCAAACGGATCCCGATATCGTCCAGCGTCAGCATCTGGCCGCCTTGCGGGCGCAGCTCGACATGCTCGAACGGCGGCGGCGGCGCATCCCCTATGTCGATCCCGTCGATATCCGTTTCAACCGGTTCGAACGGCAGCCACTGCCCAACGCCAATGCGGTGATGTTCTGCCTGATGGATGTCTC
This sequence comes from Rhizobium sp. LjRoot98, assembly GCF_964252935.1. NCBI lineage: Bacteria > Pseudomonadati > Pseudomonadota > Alphaproteobacteria > Hyphomicrobiales > Rhizobiaceae > Rhizobium > Rhizobium sp. LjRoot98. The sequence goes on along the minus strand of NZ_CAXUPW020000010.1, from coordinate 20,310 downwards.
CAGTTCGATGGGCGAGCGGGAAAAGGATCTCGCCAAGCGCTTCTTCGTGCTCCTGCATCTGTTCCTGAAACGCCGCTATGACCGGATCGACATCGTCTTCATCCGCCATACCGACGAAGCGGGAGAAGTCGATGAGGAGACATTCTTCTACAGCACCCAGAGCGGCGGCACTGTGGTCTCCACCGCACTTGAGGAGATGCAGCACATCATTCAGCAGCGTTATCCGGCAAAGGAATGGAACATTTATGCCGCCCAGGCATCCGATGGCGACAATGTTTCCCGCGATTCGGAACGTTGCGCCTCGATCCTCACGTCCGAGCTGATGCGGCTTTGCCAATATTACGCCTATGTCGAAATCATCGATGAGCGCGAGAGCGAAATCTTCGGCTCGACCGACAACGGCACCTCGCTCTGGCGCGCCTATCGCACCGTCGATGGCGAATGGCCGAATTTCCAGATGACGCGGATCGCCCGGCCGTCCGACATCTACCCTGTCTTCCGAAAACTTTTCGCCAGGCAGCCAACCTTGCAATTTCGTAGCTGAACGGAGCCCCGCATGGCAAAGAATGCAGGCGCAAAACTACTGTTTCACAGCTCCGACTGGAATTTCAAGACGTTGTCGCGCACCTATGACGCGATCGAGACGATCGCGATCGATGAGCTCGGGCTCGACGTCTACCCCAACCAGCTTGAGATCATCTCGTCAGAGCAGATGCTTGATGCCTATTCATCCGTCGGCATGCCGCTGATGTACCAACACTGGTCGTTCGGCAAGCGCTTCGTCTATGAGGAAAACGGCTATCGCAAGGGGCACCACGGCCTTGCCTACGAACTGGTGATCAATTCCAATCCCTGCATCACCTATCTGATGGAGGAAAACACCATGGCCATGCAGACCCTGGTGACCGCTCATGCGGCCTTCGGCCACAATCACTTTTTCAAGAACAATTACCTGTTCAAGCAATGGACCGATGCTGGCGCCATCCTCGGCTATATGGAGTTTTCGAAGAAATACATCGCCAAATGCGAGGAAAGGCACGGGACATCCGCCGTCGAGGCCATTCTCGATTCCGCCCATGCGCTGATGGATCAAGGCGTGTTCCGCTATCGCCGCCCACCGCGCCTATCCTCGAAGAAGGAGCAGGAGCGGGCGCGCGAACGGCTGGAATACGAGGAACAGACCTACAGCGATCTGTGGCGCACGTTGCCGCGCGCCACGGAACGCCCGGATCAGGAAGAAGCCGAACTCGACGCTCTTGAGCGGAAGAAGGTTCTCAATCTGCCGGAGGAAAATCTTCTCTATTTCCTGGAGAAGAACAGCCTGATCCTGGAGCCATGGCAACGGGAATTGCTGCGTATCGTCCGAGTCATCGCCCAGTATTTCTATCCGCAGCGCCAGACCAAGGTGATGAATGAGGGATGCGCCACCTTCGTACATTACACCATCATGAACAGGCTGTTCGACCAGGGCAAGCTCAGCGAAGGCTCGCTGCTGGAAATGCTTCACAGCCATTCCAGCGTGGTCTTCCAGCCGCATTTCGACGATCCGCGCTATTCCGGAATGAACCCTTATGCACTTGGATTTGCAATGATGCAGGACATCGAGCGCATCTGCAATCAGCCGACATCCGAGGATCGTGACTGGTTCCCGAGCATTGCCGGCAGCGGCCAGTGGCGGGAGACCCTGCTTGATGCCTGGGCAAACCACCGCGACGAATCCTTCATCCTGCAATATCTGAGCCCGGCGCTGATCCGCAAATTCAGGCTGTTCCAGCTGACCGACGAAGCGGACAACAAATATTGCGAGGTCGCATCCATCCACAACGAACGTGGCTACGCCGAAATCCGCAAAGCACTGGCCAGCAACTACGACGTCGCCGCCAACCAGCAGGACATTCAGGTGGTTGATGTCGACCTGCTCGGCGACCGCCAGCTGCGGCTGCAGCACGGGATAAAGAATAGCGTCCTGCTGGAAGAAACCAGCCGCGACGCCACGCTTCGGCATGTACGGCATTTGTGGGGCTACGGTGTCAGCCTTGCGGGCGTGGACGGACAAACGGGGGCTGTGCGTTATGAATGCTCGACCGCCTAGCTTGCCTTACCGCCGCCCCTGCCCTGTCCCTGCGATCTCTTCTCCTTAACCCCAAAAGTCCAAAAGGCATTTGCGAACTGACCGCAGAGACATAACCGCAGGCAAGGTCGCCCGCTGTTTTCAAATCGAGGAAGATAGCCAGCATTATCGATCGATGACGACCGTACCTGTCACTTCCAGCGTGGATTGAAGCAGCATCTGAGCGCCCGCAATGCAATGTTCCGGCTCGACATACTCCGCCTCATTGTGGCTCAAACCATCTCTGCAAGGCACAAAAATCATGGTGGCCGGGGCAATGCGCGCGATATAAAGCGCATCATGAAAGGCGCCCGAAACCATGTGCTTGGCCGCTAGTCCGAGATGGCGGGCAGCGTGTTCTACGCTGTTGATCAAAGGCTCGGAGAACTGAGCTGGGCTCATATCGAATGTCTTGCGAATATCGACCGTGCAGCCGTTCGCCAAAGCTGAAGCCTGAAAGGCCCTCACAATGCGCGCCTCGATCGCGTCGAGGTTACCGGAACTAGGATGGCGCAGATCGACGCTGAGGCTGACAGAACCTGCAATGGCATTGACGGAGCCGGGATAGGCGGCGATCCTGCCCACAGTGAAGCGGGCGTTTTCATCCTCGGGCATGATGGTCGCATAGAGGCTGTGCAGGGCCGCGTTGGCGGCCACCATGGGATCGCGGCGGAACGACAATTGTGTTGTGCCAGCGTGCGCTGCCTGCCCCGAAATCGTAATCTCGAACCAACGCGTTCCCTGAACACCTGTGACAATCCCGATCGGGATATCTTCCTTTTCCAGGGAAGGCCCCTGTTCGATGTGAAGTTCGAGGTAGCCGGCAATAGGAAATCCAAGCGGCCGCGTTTCCGCTGCAGGCAGGTTCACAAGGGTCGCGGCCAGTGCGTCACGCCACAGCACCCCATCGGTCCCCTTGATGTCGTCCCAATCTCCTGGAATGTGGCCCAATGAAAATGCCATCGAGCCCATGGCGCCCGGAGCAAAACGGCTGCCTTCTTCATTGGTCCAAGCAACGACTTCAATCGGCACGTGCGTTTCTATGCCAGCATCGTCCAGCGCCTCCAAAACTTCAAAGGCAGCAAGCGTTCCGAGTGCGCCGTCATAACGGCCGCCCGTCGGCTGGCTGTCAAGATGGCTGCCGATCAGAAAGGGCGGCAGGTGCTCATTCTTGCCGGCCCGGCGAACAAACAGATTAGCCAACGGGTCCTGAAAGACACGAAACCCCCGTGCCAGGGCAAGGTCCGCCAAAAGCGCACGAGCGGCCTGGTCTTGCGGACCAAGCGCCTGTCGGTTGACGCCGCCTGCGGGCGTGGCGCCGATTGCTGCGAAGTCATCAAGCCTCTTCAGCAGACGCGCACCGTTGATCTCCACCGAAGGTTTCATTTCTTCAGCCCGGCAATGAAGGCAGTAACCCGCGCTTTCTCAACCTTGTTCCACCAGACGCCGTCATATTTCAGCGAGCTTGCGACAATCACGCCATCGACAATATCGAGGATATCGCGGGCATTGTCCGGCGTGACACCACTGCCGACCAGCGTCGGCAGGCCAGCCGCTTCCTTGATCAGCCGGATATAATTGAGATCGGCCGCATGGCCGGTCCGCTGGCCAGTGGCAATCACCGCATCGGCATCGAAGAATACGAGATCCTTGACCTGTTCTTCCACCGGCCGGTCGGCGACGATCGCGTGTGCTCCATGCTTCACATGGGCATCGGCAAAGATCCTTATGCCGTTGGCGCGAAGCTTTGCACGGTAGCGCATGGCGCGGGCCGCTTCGCCTTCGATAAATCCTTCATTGGCGACATAGGCATTAGCCCACTGGTTGACACGCACGAAGCCGGCACCGCTGGCACCGGCGATGGCAAGCGCCGGAATGGCTGCGTTGGCCAGGACGTTGATGCCGATCGGGCGGCCGAGTTCGCGGCGGATACGATCTGATATTACCGACATATAGGCGGCGGTTTCGGGGCCGATATCATCCGGTTTGGAAAAGGGAATGTCGCCGTGGTTTTCGACGATGACACCATCGCAGCCACCTTCGAGGTAGGCGCGGGCATCCTCCAGGCCTTGGCTGTAGATGTCCTCGATGGCTTCACCATTGTAACGCGGGGCACCCGGTAGAGGTGCGAGGTGCACGACGCCGATGACAGCTTTGCTACGGCCGAAGAGGGACGTAATCGCATTGCCGGTGGCAGGACCGACTGGCTTTGAGGACTGTGTCATGGGTGTTCCGTTTCTAATGTTTTGATGAGAGCTGATAGTTCTTTGGCCGTTGGACAGGAGGAAAGCGTTCCAGCCCGTGTTACCGCCAGCGCGGATGATTCAACTGCGATGCGGATGGCACGCAGTGGATCAATTCCCTTTGCCAAGCATCCTGCAAAGATGCCGCACAGCACATCGCCGGCGCCGCTGGTATCGACCGCCGAAACCTTCGGAGCTTCGATATAGACCGCAGCCGCGTTGATGCCGGTCAGAAGAAGGCAGCCTCTGGAGCCCAGGGTGACGATCACCCGGCGCGCGCCGGATTCGATGATTTTAGCGGCAGCACGAGCCGGTTCGCGAGAGCCGGAGATGGCTTGAGCTTCCCCTTCGTTGACAATGACGAAATCCACGTTTGTGAACTCGGGCTGCTCACCCGCCGCCAGCGGGCTGGCATTCAAGATTGTCGTGAGACCTTTGGCCCGTACAGCCTGCAGGCAGGCGCCGGTCACTGCACCCGCAAGATTGCCCTGCACGACCAGCACGTCGCCCGGCGCGATCGTATCGAGCAGTTTGGTCTGCGCGAGAGGATCAAATGCCAGAGCACAGGAGACACCGCTCAGGATGATATTTTCACCGACAGCATCGACGGCAACGGTCGAGCGGTCGGTCGGCAGATCGAATTCCGTCAGGCAGGCGATAGCAATCTCGCCTGCCAGCGTCTCGCGGATCCAGGCGCCATTGGCATCCGTGCCGATTGCGGCCCAGAGCGTGACAGGTGCGCCGGTGCGTGCTGCGGCTACAGCCTGATTGGCGCCCTTGCCGCCGAGGCCGTCGGCATGGCTCACCGCATTTAACGTCTCGCCCGCTTGCGGAAGGCGGTCGAGACGGAAAGTCGTGTCGATGCAGGTATTGCCGACGACATGGACGCGCATGGCTCAGGCTTTCGCCGTTGCCCAGGCAAGCATCTGTTCGAACAACGTCTTGTAACCCGGCCAGGCGATGAAGCTCGACGGCAGCCAATGCGGGCCGACGTCGGAGGTCCAGGCCACGGTGCGGCCCTTGCCGTAGGTGCCGGTTACCAGCAGCGGCTGCGAACCGTACTCCGTCGAGACTGTTGCCAGAACCTCGGCGCCGTCCTTGACCGTCACTTCATTATAACCGAGCAGGACCGGCCAGTCCGTGCCAAGCCCCTTGAGGATCGGATGGCTTTCCTTGCCGGTGACAACAGGCGCAAAGCCTTCCGGAACCTCGATACGGTCATCGACGGAAAGGCAGGAAACGGGAAGTACTTCTTCGACCGGCGTCCGGTGGTAGCGAGCGCCACCGTTGATGCCTTGGAAGCTGTAGTAGCCGCCGAACATCAGAAGGGCGCCACCGTTGCGCACATATTCGCGCAGCAGGCGAAGACGGTTCGGTGTGGTCTTCGAGTGGATCCAGGTGTCGGGATGCAACAGCAGCGTGTTGGCCCCGATATCCGACAGGATGATTGCATCATAGGCGGACAGCGCTTCCAGCGATTGCGGGAAATCACGCTGGGCCTCGTGGGCGGGCATGAACTGAACATCAAACGGGCTGTCCTTCAGCGCGGCGAGCAGCTCGTCGGCGCCCGTGTGATAGGTGACCGTCGGGAACTGGTCGAACCCCTTGATGTGGGTGGCGGTGGAAACCCAGGACTCGCCGGCGAGAAGGACTTTGGACTTGGACATGAAAACTCCTTGGACTTTATTGTCAGCGCTCAGAGAACACTGGAGAAAACGGATTTCGGATTGTCGATCAGCATTCGGTCGATGGCAGCCTGATCAACCCCGTGACGCTTCAGGCGCGGCAGGAAATGCTTCAGGATGAAGCCGTAGCCGAAGCCGCCGTAACGGGTGAGCATGATTTTCAAGAACACGTCCTGCGAGAGCAGAACGCGGTCGCCGTAACCCATATCGATCAGCGAACGGATCGCGCGGGCGTTCTGCTCGTCGGACGGCGACTGGGCGTCCTGATCGGCATAATAGAAGTCCATGCCGATCATATCGTATTCCAGAAAGGCCCCGCGCTCGGCCAGCGCCTTCTGATAGGGCAGATCGTCATGGCTGGGGTTCATGTGGCAGAGAACTGTATGGCGCAGGTCAGCCCCCTCCTCCTCGACGATATCAAGAACCTCATGCGCCAGCCGCTCCCAGCCGGGCAGATGGATGGAGAGCGGCACGCCGGTCAGTCTGGAAGCGCGGGCCGCTGCGCGCAAGGATTTGCGCTCTTCGGAGGTAAAATCCTTGCTGACGCCGATTTCGCCGATGACACCCGCCATAACCTCCGGCTGGCTTACACCGCCACCGACATCATTGACGATGAACTCGGTGACCTCGTCGACATCCATGGCTTTGAACCAGTCCGGATGGCTGAATTCGAGGTAGAAGCCGGTACCCATGACGATCTTGAGACCGGACATTTTCGCGATGCGGGCAAGCTTGGCAGGCTCGCGGCCAATACCGATATTGGTGGTATCGACGACCGTGTGGCCGCCCAATGCCTGAAACCGCTTCAACTCCGACAATGCCAGATCGCTGTCATCAAGCGAAACGTTGTCTCGGTTCATGTAGGGGTTCATCCGCAATTCGCCGATGATCTCCATGCTAACCTTCTGCTCGCCGACGGCTTGAGCCTCCGGATGGCAGGGGCAGCGCCAGGACTTGGCGCCATCGAGCAGGATGTGCTCGTGCATCAGGGTAATGCCCATCCCGGTAACCGGCACCGGCCCGAGAACCGTCATCACCGTTCCCGTTCTGACACCAATCTCCGCCCGCTCTCTGGGCGTTGTCTCAAACAGATGATCCATCTTACTTGCCCCGGACAGCGCCGCGGAAGAGACGGAAGTTGAGCCAGACCGCAATCAGGATGATCGTGCCCGTAACGATCGGCGTCAGGAACGGCGACATATGGGCAAGGATCAAACCATTGGCGATGACCGCAACGGTCAGAGCGCCAAGAACCGTACCGACAACAGTCCCCCGCCCGCCGAAGAGGCTGGTGCCGCCAAGCACCACGGCCGCGATGACTTCAAGCTCGAAACCCTGCCCTGCGTTGGACGATCCCGAACCGAGGCGGGCGGTGACGATGATCCCGGCCAGTGCCGCGGCTGTGCTGGAGAGGATATAGACGAACATCGTGGTAAATCGTGTGTCGATGCCTGCACGGCGCACCGCTTCGGCATTGGCACCAATGCCGGTGACATAGCGGCCAAATGGAGTTTCGTTGAAGACGATATAGGCGATCAGCAGGACCACAAGGGCGATCAGCGCCGGCACGGGAACGCCGAGGAACCAGGACCTGCCGATGACGGTGAAAAAGCTCGCCGGATCGACCGGGATAGAATAGCCGCCGGTAATCAGCAGCGCCAGACCACGGATGACCGAAAGCCCCGCCAGCGTGACGATGAAGGCCGGAATACGCTCATAAGCAATGAAGAAGCCGTGGATGGCGCCAATGATGACCCCAAGCAACAGCATCAGGAGAATGACCAGTGGCCATGCGAGCCCCGCCTGCAATGCCGTTGCCGACAGCGTGGCAACCAGCGCCAGCACCGAGCCGACCGACAAGTCGATGCCGCCGGTGGTGATGACGAAGGTCATGGCGGCAGCGACGATCAAGAGCGGCGCCGACTGGCGGATGATGTTCAGCAAGTTCGGCGCGGTCAGGAAGGCATCGGTGATGACCGAAAAGACAACGCAGACGACGAGAAAGAACAGGGCGATCGACACGACGCTGCCGTTGGCCAGCAGCTTGTCCCAAAGTGTTGCCTTGCGCAGGCGGGACGGTGAGACGTGAGAACCGGCATGCCCGGTTTGGGTTGAAGGCATGCTCATGCGGAAACTCCGGTTTCGTTGCCGTGCCGGGCGGAACGGGCTGAAAATTTGCGCCCGACGATCAGGTTGACGACTTCCTCGATGCTGGTCTCACTGATCAGCCGTTCGGCGACATTGCGGCCTTCGTACATGACCTGGATGCGATCGCAGACCAGGAACAGGTCCTGCAGGCGGTGGGTAATCAGAATGACGCTGACACCGCGGGCGCTAACCGTTCGGATCAACTCCAGCACGGCTTCGACTTCCGCCACGGCAAGCGCTGCCGTCGGCTCGTCCATGATGAGAACCTTGGGTTCGAACGAAGCCGCGCGGCCGATGGCGATTGATTGACGTTGGCCGCCCGACAGGTTTTCGACCTTCAACCGGGTATCGGCAATGACGATGCCGAGACGATCGAGCATCTCGCGGGTAAGCCCGTGCATCTTCTTGTTATCGAGAAACGGTACGCCGAGAATGCGGCGGCGCGGTTCGCGGCCAAGGAACAGATTGCCGGCCACATCCACCGTGTCGCAGAGAGACAGGTCCTGATAGACCATCTCGACATGAGCGGCGCGTGCATCGGCTGGCGATGAAAAGGAAACGGCCTTGCCGTCGATCTCGATGGTGCCGCTGTCTGGAATGACGGCGCCTGAGAGCACCTTGCTCAGCGTCGACTTGCCGGCGCCATTGTCTCCGACCAGTCCAAGGACCTCGCCGGGCTTCAGCGTCAGCGAGACATTGTCCAGCGTCTGAATAGGATTATAACGTTTCGAAATACCGGTCATCCGGACGCGGTAAGGTGTGCCGTCGGTCATGATGGGTTCTCCCGATTGCCTGAACGGGCATGGCCAGCTTCCTCAAACCGGCCATGCGGGATGATGCGGGAAAAACCCTTACTTGAACATGTCCTTGAACTGGGCAACGTTCTCCTTGGTCACGATCGTCACCGGAACATTGATGATCGGCTCGATGGTTTCGCCTTTCTTCAGCTTGACCAGCGCTTCGACGGCAGCCTTGCCTTCGCCGGCAGGGTCCTGCTGAACGACGGCGGTAACCCAGCCTTCTTCGATGCCCTTGACGGCTTGCGCGGTCAGGTCCCAGCCGAAGATCTTGACGTCCTTCTGGCGGCCCTGGCTTTCGACAGCCGAAACGGCACCGATCAACTGCGGCTCGCCGGTTGCGTAGATCGTTGTCATGTCGGGGTTGGCGGTCATCAGGTTCTCGGCAGCACCCAGCGCAATGTCCTGCTGGTTCTGGCCGTCAACGGTGTCGAGGAAGGTAACAGCCTGACCGCTATCGGTCACAGCCTTCTTGAAGCCGTCAAGCCGCTGGTTCTGAATGAAGGAATTGAGCGCACCGATAATACCGGTCTTGGCCGTGCCGGACATCTCCGTCTTTACGTATTCGGAAAAGTACTTGCCAATGTCTTCGCCAGCTTTGGCATTGTCGACGCCGATAAAGGAAATGTTATCGCCTTCCGGGATTTGTGCATCGATGGCGATGACCGGAATGCTGGCAGTCTTGGCCGCTGTAATGGCAGGTTTCACGCCATTGACGTCGATGGCGACGAGAATGATGCCATCGACCTTCTGGGTGATGTAGTTTTCGATCGCGTCGTTCTGTGCGGCAGGCACGTTGTTGGCGTTGAAGATCACCAGCTTGGCACCGGCAGCATCCGCAGCTTTCTGCGCACCGTCATTGATCTGGTTGAAGAACAGGGCCTGCTGATTGATGGTGACGAGCGCAAATGTATCTGCGCTGGCGGAAGCGACACCGACAGCCAACGTCATGACGACGGCGGCAGTGCTGCGGATCAAAAGTTTGGATAGGCGCATTCGGGTTCCCCTTGTTTTCGGAAAGGCCCGTAGCCGGGCTCATCAAGCGCTTGAGCGCCAGGATATAATTCAAGAGACTTGAATTTTTGTCAAGTCTCTTGAATTTAACTTTTCGAGGGGAACTTACTCAGAATGTGGCTGGTGTATTGACCCAGAAGATGCTGGCGCGCTCACGGCCGGTATTGCGATAGTGGTGCGGCAGTTCGGAATTGAAGACGAAGGCATCGCCGGTCGCAAGCATGAAGCTCTTGCCGTCGACAATCAGTTCTATTTCACCGGCAAGCAGATACCCGACCTCTTCTCCGGCATGCTGGATGGGACCGGCGCTTTCACCCTTCTCCTCGATGTGATGGATATTGCACTGAAGCAGATGCCCGGCCGAATAGGGAATGATCCGCTCCAGCGAAATCCCCTCGCCGCGACGCAAAGGGTCAAGCGCGATCAGCGGCCGCGTACCGGCGCGGAAGATGATTCCTTCCTCTCCATCGGACTCCTCGAACATCCAGCCAATATTGGTATCCAGTGCGCCAACCAGACGGTGCAGCATCGGCAGAGACGGCGATGCCTTGCCGTTTTCAATCTTTGACAACAGGCTTTCCGAGCAATTGGCTGCGTCGGAAAGTGCCTTCAGCGTCATACCCCTGGTTTGCCGTGCAAGCCGTAGGCGGATGCCCAGACGGACTGGATTGGCGGTTTGAGCATCGTCATCGATGTGATTTGCCGCCGTCAAATCAAGCCCTTTTTTCATGCGATTTTTGTCTTCTATTGCTAGGAGCGGGAACACTCGGATATTTTCACGAGGGAACCATCTACCGGCTTGCCCGTCGTGACCAAGCTCACGAATACCACTTCCCTTTCATCGCAATCAAGTCACTTGAATATTCAATATGGATGAATCTTCGGCTCGGCTTCAAGGTGGTTCTTCTCTGGAGCAGAGCGCCGTACCGGCAAACATGTCGCGGCGCTCAAGGTGCAAATGCGAATTGAGCTACAGATAGTGGTCAGCGCCGGGGACTGAGCCGCTTGCACAATCGCTTCATGGGATCCGTCCATCCCTTCAAACATCGGCCTTGCCGGCCTGGAAGTCACGGCGATGCGACGGGCAGGAAGCCTTTGAATGGGTGAGGATGCCGCCTGTCGCCTACGCGTTGTCTTCTCGTATCCGCACAAGCCGGAAAAACCGTGCTGGCAGAATGATGGCACTCATGGAAAGACCAGCGGCAAATCCAATCCACACGCCCAGGGGGCCTACGGACGTGTGAAAGGCCAGGAAATAACCCAGGGGCAGGGCCAGCAGCCAATAGGAAACGATGGACACAGCAGACGGCCACTTGGTGTCGTTCAGCCCACGCAGAGCCCCCAGCCCGGTGGACTGCAATCCATCCACCACCTGCATTAGCGCGACCACGATAAACATGCTGGACGCCAGTGCGACAACAGGCGGGTCCTTGCTCAGCAATTCGGCAATGGAGCGGCCCGCAAAGATCAGCGCAACCGTGGTGGCCAGCATCCACAGCGCCACAAAGCCAAAGGTTGCCATGCCGATAGGCCGGAGCCGTTCCGGCTGCCCCGAGCCATCGGCCTGTGCGATGCGGATAGCAACGGCAGTCGCCATTCCGAGCGGCAGCATGTAAAGGGTCGCGCCAATCGAGTTGACGATCTGGTTGGCGGCGAGCGCGCCTGCGCCAAACCAGCCGAGCATGAAGGTTGCCATTGCGACGGCCCCGGCCTCGGCGAGATAACTGATCCCCAGCGGCAACCCCTGTAAGAATTGCTGCCAGACACCTTTGCCCGTGACCACCGCCCGCAAGCGGAAACGGCGCATCGCCAATGCCCGGCGCCAATAGAGATAGGCAGCGGCAAGGGCGATCGTCTCAGCCAGAACACTGGCGATACCCGAGCCGAGAATGCCAAGAGCCGGTATGGGGCCGAGACCGTAAATCAGCAGATAGTTCAGCGGCACATTGATCGCGACGCCGAAGAATGCAAACCCGACCGCCAGCCAAGGCCGGTCCGTGGCGTCAAGCAGGGACTTCAGCACCAGAAAGACCGAAAAGGGCAGCATGAACAGCGCCATCGGCACCCAATAAAGCCACGCCTGCGTCTCCGGCAGGCCCATTACCCGCACAATCGGCATCAGCGCCAACATGATCGTGGCCGCCAGAGCGCCGCATATCAGCGCCGTCATCATGCCATGACGGACAGCCGAGCTGACCATCCGGGCATCTTTCGCCCCAAAGCCGCTGGCCATCGATATGCCGACAACCGAAATCACCCCGTAAAGCATCGCCGTCAGCAGCATATGAACCGCCATGACGAGCGAGACGATGGCCAGAACCTCGGTTCCAAGCGGCGACAGCATGATCGTGTCAGTGATGCCAATCAGCGAGCTTGCCGATAGTCCGAGGACCAGCGGGACAGACAGCTTTATCAGCGAAGGCAACTCGGAGATGATACGGCCAAAATGCAGTTTCTTGTCAGACGGGGCCATGAGCCTCTTCTATCCTCGGTTAGTAGTGCTTCCGCGATCCTCTTCGGCGAACGATATCCGAGCGAATCTGCAACGCATCGCGCGCGGCCACTTCACTATCAGATTTCAGCTGTTTTCACTGCCTCATAAAGAACCCAACCGGCCGCATGTTCCCGTGAGCAACGACCAGCGTAAGCGCCAGCGTTTCTCACCGTTCGCGTCTGCGAATGTCCATGGCAACTACGTCCTCACAGGACATATCCGATCAGGCAAAAGCTGAGACAAGACCGATTTTCGCGCGCTTTTGCGCCTTGGCGAGCAGCAATATACTCCGGCACCAATGTAAGAAACGGAAACACTTTGTGACTAAGTGCTTCCGAAATCAGCTGTTTTTGACTTGCCGCGCGCATGCGCATGAAGGATATTGCTCCCACGTCAAGGAAGCGATCATGATTAGAATGATACAAGACCCGGCTGAACTTTCCGGCGAAGACATTACTGGAAAATATATTCTGCGCAGGCTGAACTACCACTGGTTCGCCTACGGCAAGGCCGCTATCGTGACCGCCTGCAAAGGGACAATCCTGCATCTAGAGCGCGAAGAGACGGTTTATTCCGAGCGCTGGGCGCGCCGCGCCTATAGCGGTAACGGAAAGAGATATCCCGGCGGGGTCTGCCCGATTTCAGCGGTTGCTTGCGTTTGCGACACAGCGGATGAGGTGAATGCCGTAATCCAGCTGGATGTGGAAGCACAGGATGAATTCTACCAGCTGATCGCCAAGGCCGATGCCAGGGTTCACGCATTGGCCTCGTCATCGCAGAACAAATTGTATCTGGCCGCGGCCGAGTAAGGCCGTTGACACAGAGTATCCCGCGACCGGTTTTTGAACCGGTGCGGCATTCGGCCGGACACTCTTCTTTTCGAAGCCCTTTCCCACATCGGGCGAACATCCTGACGGCTCAATCGAGTTTCAGACCGGTCTCTCGTACCCCGCGGGCTACGTCGTCCTTCCTGCCCCTTAGACGGCTTCCTGATCCGGGTCAGTGTTTTTGCCACTCCCTTGCAATGACCGGCATGCCATCGGGCCGGATCTGCTTCTTCAGCGCAGCGATGCGGAAGATCGCGTTGGCAGCACCATAGCCGCGATAGCCGCGCCGTTCGACGATCTCGAAGAAAAAGCCCTCGCCGTAGGTGCCACTGTAGAGCTGGAAGAACTCGCCGTGCTCGTCGCGATCGTAGAGAATGTTTTCCGCCTTTAGCCGCTCGCTCAACTCGGGTTCGAGGCCGAAGCGGGCTTCGACATCGTCGTAATAGTTGGGCGAAATGTGCAGCGGCCGGAAACCATTCCGTTTCAGCGCTGCAGCCGTTGCAAAGATATCATCCGTGTTGAAAGCCAGATGCTGGATGCCCGAACCGAACGTTTCGGCGATGAAGTGGCCGGCAAGCGTGCGCCGGTTTTCCGCCCCGTTGAGCGTGATGCGCAAGCTACCTGCCGCATTCTCGATGACCTGGCTGCGCACGACGCCTGCCGGATCGATGATATCCACCATCGGTGTCTTTTGCGTCTCGAAAATCGAGGTGTAGAACAACAGCCAGGTCAGCATTTCTTCATAGGCGACAGTCTGGGCGATATGATCGATGGCACGCAGATGCGCCGGCTGGCTGTCATCCTCATTCGCGACAGCTACGAAATCGATGTCCCAAATGCGGCCAAGATCAGTCTTTTCATCGAGCAGATAGATCAACCCGCCGCCGACCCCACGAATGGCCGGGACTTCCAATTCTCCAGCGCCAACCGGCTGGCTGAAGGATTCAGCCCCAAGCGCCACCGCCCGGGCCATAGCCTCTTGCGCATCATCCACAATGAGTGCCACTGCATAGGCCGATGGCCCGTGTACCGCATAGGACGCATTGGCAAAGCCTGCACACTCGGTATTGACCAGCAACCGGATATCGCCCTGGCTATAGACCGTCACCTGCTTGGTCCTGTGCCGCGCAGTGTTGCGGAAGCCAAGCGTGCGAAGAAGCGCGATAAGGTCCGTCGCAGCGGTTTCATCGACAGAGAATTCCACGAAGCCGATGGCCTTCACCGGCGCACGCCCCGGCATGTCGGCAACAGTAAGCCCCGAAGCATTTGGATTGCGCCGGACGCGGTCACCAAGCGTAATCAGCGAGCGGTAACCATCGGCCGCAATCGCCTTTGCAGACCCACCACGGAACTGGTCATTGAAGATTTCCAGCGAGAAGTAACCATCATAGCCCGTCTCAGCGATCGCGCTGGTAAAGGCCGTGACCGCCAGATCGCCTTCGCCCGGCATGTTGCGAAAGTGGCGGCTCCAGTAGAGCAGGTCCATGTCAATCAGCGGCGCGTCTGCCAGCTGGACGATGAAGATTTTCTCCTTGGGGATGGAGCGGATCGAATTGATATCGATCTTGCGCGACAAGGTATGGAAGCTGTCGAGGATCAGGCCGATGTTCGGGTGGTCGGCGCGCCGGACGATTTCCCAGGCATCCCGATGGTCGAAGATATGTTTTCCCCAGGCAAGTGCTTCGTAACCAACCTTCAAACCGCGCTTGGCAGCCCGCTCGCCGAGTTCATGAAAGTCCGCCGCGGCCCGGTCGATGCCGCCGAGCGACACCGGCGACACGTTAGAGCAGACCAGTACAAGGTCGGTACCGAGCTGCTGCATGATATCAAACTTGCGCTCGGCACGATCGAAGGTGCGCGTACGATGCGGTTCCGGCATGCCCTCGAAATCGCGGAAGGGCTGAAAAAGCGTGATCTCCAACCCATGATCACGTACCATCCGCCCGACATCCGCCGGGCTGCCATCAAAGGCCAAGAAATCATTCTCGAAGATTTCAACACCGTCAAAGCCTGCCTTTGCAATCGCAGCCAGCTTCTCCGGCAACTCGCCGCTGATCGATACAGTCGCGATGGAGGTCTTCATTGCAGATCCTTGCTCGGCCGGCTGCCGGATGTCAGATTGTCGAAATGCCGCATCATCCGGTAGGCATCCGGCTCGCGGCCCGTGAAGAGGCTGAACGCGCCGACGGCCTGGAAGACGGCCATGCCGCCGCCGTTCAGCACCCGGGATCCCCGAAGCTTTGCCGTCTTCAGCAGCTCGGTTTCCAAAGGAAAATAGACGATCTCGGCCACCCAATGGCGAGCTGAAAGCAATTCCGGCGCAAGCGGCATACCCGGATATTTCGCCATGCCGGTCGGGGTCGCATGGATCAGACCGGATGCCGATTGCATCGCCACCGCGAGGTCACCGGATGCCTCAATCGTAGCTTTGGGAAACAGCACCGACAGGGACTGCGCCAGATGAGTTGCCCTTTCCGGATCCAGATCAAACACGGTCAGGTTCTTCAAGCCTAGCGACAGAATAGCATAGGCGGTGGCAACGCCAGCGCCGCCTGCTCCGATCTGAACTGCCGACTTGAGATCGGCATCGGGCAAGCCGCGCCGAAAACTTTCGGCGAAACCCCACCAGTCGGTGTTGTGGCCGTATCGCCGGCCTCCCTTCAGGACGACGGTGTTCACGGCGCCCAACGCGCGTGCTTCGTCTGAGAGTTCATCGAGATGAGGAATGACCAGCTGCTTGCAGGGATGGGTGATATTGAGACCGCTCAAACCTTGCTGTTCGGCCTGACTTAAAAGTGCGGGCAGACTGTCCGGTGTCAGGCCGCGCTGGGTGAGATCGATCAGTGCGTAATCGTAGGCAAACCCCTGCGCCGCGCCTTCCTGCATATGCATCGCCGGTGTCAGCGAAGCCTGGATGCCCGAACCGATCAAGCCGGCCTTTAAGGGTTTCAGACGTGTTTCGACCATTGCAGCAGGTTCCGTAATTGTCAGAAAAGATGGGCCGGCCCACCTCAAGGCGGGCCGGCGAAGGCATTACTGGCCGCGGGCAGCCGCAAGCTCCTTGAAGAGCAGCGACACAGTGTCGGGGCCGATTTCGCCGCTGAACTTGTCAACCAGCGGCTTGACGGCATCGCGCAGCTTCTGCGTCTCTTCCGGGCTGAGTTCGGAAACTTCCATGCCGGTGGCCTTGATTTCGGCCATGGCTTTGGCGTCCACTTCGCGCGAGACCGTGCGCTGATAGTCGCGGGCTTCGATCGCCGCCGACTGGATGACAGCCTTTTCCTCGTCGTTCAGCTTGTCCCAGAAGACCTTGCTGATCAGCACGATCTGCGGATTATACTGGTGACGCGTCACCGTCATGTACTTCTGCACTTCGAAAAACTTGGCGTTGAGAATGTTGGCCGCCGGGTTTTCCTGGCCGTCCACAGTGCCGGTTTCCAGCGCCGTGTAGAGTTCAGTGTAAGGCAGCGGCACGGCATTGGCGCCGAGGCCATTGAACAGCTCGATCGGGATTGGCGATTGCAATGTGCGGATCTTCAGGCCCTTGATGTCTTCCAGCTTGGTGACCGGATGACGGTTGTTGGTGAGATTGCGGAACCCCAATTCCCAATAGGCAAGGCCAACGAGGCCGGTGTCGGGCAGCTTGTCTGACAGGCTCTTGCCGAATGGCCCGTCCATGATCTTGTCGGCCTCTTCGCCGCTGTTGAACAGGAATGGCAGGTCGACAGCGCCAAATGCCTTGACGTTGCTGGCGAGAATACCGGCGTTGAGCACCAGCATCTCGACGACGCCGCCCTGAAGCGACGAGACCGTCTGCACGTCGCCACCGAGCACACCGCCCGGGAACAGTTTGACGTCGATCTTGCCGCCGCTCTTTTCCTTGACGATCTCGGCAAATTTTTCCATGCCGGTAACCTGCGGATGGCCTTTGTTGTTGGCGCTCGCAAATTTCAGCGTGGTTTCGCGGATTTCAGCCGATGCAGTCCCCGCCAGCAGCATGGCGGGCAGAGCGAGCCCCAATGCCAGTTTCATCATCTTGTTCAACATGCTTTCCTCCCAGATTTTGGCCGGTGGTTCCCGGCCGGTTGAATGGTTTTCAAAGCGCTCCTCCGCCTCAATGCCCGAACCATGCGACCGGCGCGGTCACCAGCTGCGGGAACAGAACGAGGAGGAAAAGTACGATCAGCTCGGCGATCAGGAAGGGCATGACACCCTTCATCAAATCCTCCATCGACAGCTTGGACACGCCGCAGATGACATTGAGCACCGTGCCGACAGGCGGCGTGATCAAGCCGATGGAATTGTTGATGATGAACAGGACACCGAAATAGACCGGGTCGATGCCCGCCTGCTTGATCACTGGCATCAGCACGGGCGTCATGATTAGGATCGTCGGGGTCATGTCCATGGCAGTGCCGACCAGCACGATCAGCACCATGATGGCGATCAGAAGCAGCGTCTGGTTGTCCATCAGCGGCTCCAGCAGCGCGACCAGATCGCCGGGCACATCCGCAACCGTGATCAGCCAGGCGGAGACGGCAGCACAGGCAACCAGGAACATAACGATGGAGGTGATCTTTGCTGCCGCCACGAAGACGTGAAACACACGCGACGGTGGCAGTTCGCGGTAGACGACCATGGCGACGAACAGCGAATAGACGGCGGCAACAACGCCAGCTTCCGTCGGTGTAAAGACGCCGAATTTCAGGCCGAAGACGATAATCACCGGCAGCATCAGCGCCCAGATGGCATCGACGAAGGCTTTCATGCGGACTGCGCCACTCTGCCGGGGCGGCAGCGCGAACTGCTCCTTGCGCGCCACCAGCAGCCAGGTGACGCAGAGCGCCAGCGCAATCAGCAACCCCGGAACGATCCCGGCCAGGAAGAGCTTGGTGATCGATACGCCGCCGATAACCCCGTAGAGAATGAAACCGATCGAGGGCGGGATGATCGGACCGATGACTGAAGCGGACGCCAGGAGACCGCCAGTGCGGGCCGGATCATGGCCGGATTTCAACATCATCGGGTAGAGCAGTGCGCCGAGGGCTGCAGCATCCGCCACCGCGGAACCTGAAAGGCTGGACAGGATGCAGGCAGCAAAAATTGCCACGAAACCCAGCCCGCCGCGCACATGGCCGACCAACGCCATGGCAAGGTTGACGATGCGGCGCGACAGGCCGCCAGTATTCATCACCTCGCCCGCCAGGAGAAAAAAGGGCACGGCCATCAACGGAAAGCTGTCTGCACCATTCATGACGTTCTGCGCGACGATCTGGGCATCGAAAATGCCCATGTACATCATCAGCGCCACGCCGCTGATGATCAAGGCGAATGCGATCGGCACACCGAGCGCCATGGGGCCGAGAAGAGCGCCGAGGAAAATTGTCAGGGTCATGGCGCTCTCCTCAGATCTTCGCGCCGGTGACGGCTTGTGGTGCTGGGTGATCCTCAAGAGGCATCTGCTCTTCGCTGTCACGGACGAGTTCGGCGGTGGTCACATCGATGCGGCCGGTCGCGACACAAAACATGTCCCAGAGGATGATCAGGAAGGTGGGGATTCCGAAGGCGAGGCCCGCGCCGTAAAAAAACCCCATGGACAGGCCGGTTGCCGGCATCGTCGCCGGCAGGTTGATCAGCATTTGGGTCCAGCTGCCGCTGATCATCAGCGCGGTTGCCAAAAGCATCAGCCCTTGCCCTGCCAGAACGGCCAGCTTTGCGCCGGTGAGCGGCAGGCGTTTGATCAGCGAATCGACGCCGAGATGGCCGTGTTCGCGCATGGCGACGACGGCGCCGAGGAATGTCAGCCAGATGAAGAAGACCCGGGAAAGCTCTTCGGACGAGGTGATACCCTGGTTGAAGGCATAGCGCAGCACGACATTACCGAACACCAGAATGACCATGGCGGCGAGCAGAAGGGCGATGATCACCTTCAGCACAAAAAAGTAGAATTCGATAATGCGTGTCATGCCTGTCCTCCCGAGATGGATTCCGCCGATGGCGATGTTTGGCGTGCGCTGCATCAGCAACGGCTGCACATTATCGTAACGGGATATCCGTGCCGGTGCCTCCTCCTCAGGGACATTCGGCGTAATTACAAAATGTACGAACTGGTACGTATGTCAATAGGCATCTATTGAAAGCGGCCTGCAAGCTGACTATGAGTTGATGGGCATACCGGGTAGCCGGATGCAGATTCCCGTGTTGGAGACACGCGGACTGGGCGAACGAGGCGCCGGGAGGGAGCGGCGAAGCATGGCAAGCAAGGCTGAAAACGGCAGGAAAAACGATCCGCAACGCACCCAGGAAAATATCCTCGAGGTGGCGACGGAGGAATTTTCCACACATGGTCTCGCCGGCGGCCGCGTCGACGCCATCGCCGAGCGGACCCGCACGTCCAAGCGCATGATTTATTATTATTTTGGCAGCAAGGAGGGACTCTACCTTGCCGTTCTGGAGCGTTCCTACCGCAAGATCCGCACGCTGGAAGCGGACCTCCAGCTCTCCAATCTGGAGCCGGAGGAAGCCCTGCGGGTGCTGATCTCGACCACCTTCGACCATGATGAAGCGCATCCGGATTTCGTCCGGCTGGTCAGCATCGAAAACATCCACCACGCCGCCCATATGCGGCGCTCGGAGGCAATCCGCGACCTGAATGTCTCTGTCATCGAGACGATCGCCGGCATTCTGGAGCGCGGCGTCAACCAGCGCGTTTTCACCCGCCAGGCCGATCCGATCGACATCCACATGATGATCAGCGCGTTCTGCTTTTTCCGCGTTTCCAACCGCTATACGTTCGGCTCGATCTTCCGGCGCGACCTCTCCGAACCCGGCACGATCGACCGTCACCGGGCGATGATCGCCGATGCCGTCATCGGTTACCTGAAAGGTTGAACCCAGCCTTGCTGATATCTGCGTGTCTCATGGCTGCCGCTTGCCGGGCTTTGGCTTGTGGCGTTATCATTGCCGCTTGTGTTTTGTGGCCATTAACGCAC